>CAWJNY010000007.1:0-768837 GCA_963844355.1 uncultured Alphaproteobacteria bacterium | reverse complement strand
GGGAGGGGCCCAGCGGCCGCGAAGAGCCCTATGAAACCGTCGTCATCGACGTCGACGACGAGTTCTCCGGGACGGTTATCGACAAGATGGGCGATGCGCAAGGCTGAGATGACGGACATGCGCCCGTCCGGCGGCGGCAAGACCCGCCTGACCTTTTCGGCCCCGTCGCGCGGCCTGATCGGATATCACGGCGAATTCCTGTCCGACACCCGCGGCACCGGCATCATGAACCGGCTGTTCGAGAAATATGGACCGTACAAGGGCCCGATCAGCGGGCAGTCAAAACGGCGTTCTGATCTCGATGGAGCAGGGCCCGGCCGTCGCCTATGCGTTGAGCGCTCTGGAGGACCGCGGGGTGCTGTTCATCACGCCGGGCGAAATGCTCTACGAAGGCATGGTCATCGGCGAGAATGCCAAGACGCAGGACCTCGAGGTCAATCCGCTGAAAGTCTAAGCAGGTGGTCGGATTCCGCGCTTTGGGCCCCAAGGACGAGGACATCCGCCTTACTCCGCCGCGCCGGATGACGCTGGAACAGGCCATCGCCTACATCCAGGACGACGAGCTAGTCGAGGTAACGCCAAAGGCGATCCGCATCCGCAAGCGCTTCCTCGACCCGCACGAGCGCAAGCGCCAATCCCGGAAGATGGAAGCAGCCTGAGCATCAGGCTTCGCCCAGACTGTTTCGCTGACCCTTTGCGGTTGGCGTTTCCAAAGAGATCGGCAAGGCAGCCGGGCCAGGGCGTAGCCAATTGGCACTTCGGTGGCTGCTTCCGATTGACGAGGCAAAGCGGCCGTCGGGAAAGGGGAGGCGGCTCGCCGCCTCCGTCTCTTCCGCTAGAACGCGCAGTTGTTAGGCTCATCCCGGTCGATCCGGAAAGCGGGCCCGACGTACCCTTCCGGCTTTATGACGATCGCAATGTATTCCGCCGTGACCGTATCCGAGGGATTGCGGAGATCGTGTGGCCCATAGGCGCGCTCGATGAATGATTTGCCGGCGGTAAAAGTGCGCTCGGCGCAAAGCCCGTCCGAACCGTCGACCCAGACGATGCTGCCCTGAGTTTACGGTAACAAATACTGGCGCCGGATGGGCATGCCAGCCGCTAAAGCCATTCGGCTGCACCGTCAGCCGGTCGGCGCCGATATCGGTATCGTCGAGCGTCTTAAGATGCAGGCCCCACTTGTCCGTCTTGTCTCCCGCTGTGTTCTCATTGAGCGTGCCGAAATGCCCGTTGACGATCGGCGACGGCGCGAAACCGTTGCCGGGCGTCGCCATCGCCGGGGCAAACAGGACAGCAGTGGCTAGCGACGCACTGATCGCGCCGATGGAGATCGATCGAAGGTGATTTATGGGAAGCCTCCCCGTTGTAATGGGACACGCGCGGGTCGCCGATTGGAGTCGGGACGGGCGGCTGTGCCAGTTTGTTAATCTACATTGTAGTTATCGAAAGTGCAGGATGCTGGCCGGTCAAGCGCAGCCTTCGATCAGCTGGATGCTATCGTTCCCCGCGTGGATCGTCTGGACCTTCCGCTCGGCGTCGGTCTCGAACCGGACCCCCCCGTTCTTGGGCTTCAGCCAATACGTCAGATATTCCGCCGGCGGATCGAGATAGTGATGGGGCTCGGCCTGCAGCTTTCCGCCATAGGCGGCGCGGACCTCATTGGCTGCCGAGCCAACGTGGATTCCGCGGGGCGTCCTGATACTGCCGGCCTCGACGACCGAGATCCGGCTGAGCTTGCCGTCGAGAAACATGAAATAGGTGCCCTTGAGATCTTCGCGCACGGGGAACAGCTCGATGCAGCTGCCGTCATTGTCGAATGCGTCGCCTTCGAGCTCCGACTTGAGCGCCTTCGTCACCTGATTGCGGGTCATGCCGATGCGGACCGGACCCCAACCAGCCGGCGTCAGCTTCCAGTTGTTGCGGATGCGGGAGCAGCGGCGGTCAGGAGAAATGCATGCGGCAATAAATCACTCACTTCGCCATCTCCAGGATCAGGTTCCATTCCTCGTCGGAGCACCGGCGCGACGGACAGGCGCGATTGGCGGATCAATTCCATCTTGGACAGTCTGGTTCTCCCTTGATTTGGGCGAGGGTGACCGGTTTGGGCAGCGGTCTAACCGGTTCGACGGGTACCTTGACCCACTGCCGTCTTCACCGTCGGGTTGACCGCGGCCTGTGATCCGCATGATGCCCACCACGCGCCCGCTCATCCATGCTATGATAGAAAAATGCCTGGTCGCCGGGTTCATGGCTCGAAGATGCAGTCGCGCGGCGTTGTTGCGTACCCCGTCCCACATGGTGCCGCCGTCACGAACCAGTCGTCCCAGCTGTAGCTGCCGGGCTCCGATTTCATCAGCCAATAGGCCATTTTGAATCTACTCCTTTGCGCCGCGCCTAGCGATTAGACCTGCTGCAAGGCAAGTACCAGCTAAAAAGCCAAGAATCTGTCAATTTGTCAAGGTTCCCGTCGTTCACCCCGCGACCGACTCAACTCATCGCTGGCTTGGTTGTGGCGTCGACGAGATCGCTTATGTGCACTGCAACAAATTAACGAGCGGGTGGATCCGCGGTGCTTCGCAGTGAAGCCGGATCCCAGGGCAAGACGGACGAGCCCTTCGCGATCGCCAGTAAGCGCTTTGTTGCTTAAGTTACGCGATCGATGGACGGCCGGCCGCCATAATCTAGAGTAAGTGTTGAAGAAATTTTTGGGTACCGGCAGCGCGTCGGTGATCGCTGCTGCCATGTTGCTTAGCGTGGGTGGTTCAGGCCAGGCCCTGGCCCAGCAGGTAAACAATCTTCCGGTCATCCAAGCGGTGGTGAAAACCACGTCGACGCAGCCGCGGTCACTGCACCGTCGGTGGTTCCGACGGCATCGGTCGCGAGTGTCGCGCCGCTTGCCCGGGAGGCGAGCCTGCTGCAGCGCGATGGCTGGCCGCTTTACGCGCTGGTCGACAAGTTTAGCGCCGGCTCTCCGCTGACCGATGAAGCGAACTGCATTGCCGTCGCGGTCTATCACGAAGCGCGGGGCGAGAGCCTGGAAGGCCAGCTCGCCGTCGCCAAGGTCATCATGAACCGTGCTGCATCGGGCAAATATCCGACTAGCTGGTGCGGCGTCGTCAAGCAGCCATGGCAATTCTCCTTCGTGAACCCGCGTAGCGGCGATATGCCGTCCGTCGACCAGAACTCGGCCTCGTGGCGGAAAGCGCTTGGAGTGACTCGCCTGGCGGTCGCCAACGCGGTTCAGAGCGTGCCGTCCGATTGCCTTTGGTACCATGCCGATTATGTGGCTCCATCGTGGGGCCGGCGGCTGACTCGGGTTGAAAAGATCGGCGCGCACATCTTTTACCGCTCCTGATCCCGGCCGATTCGGTCTCGGCTCGCCGCATTGTTAATCCATCCCGGCGTTAACCCCGTTCACAGGGGATTTGCGTTTGGCTTCGTCTCAAGCACCATCTCTTTCCAAGACAAGGATTTTCCTTGGATTGGAGGGGAGCCTGGGGCGGTGCTGAAGATCCTGATCGTCGAAGACGACGTCCAATTGGCGACGACGCTCAAATATCTGGTCGAAGACAATCCGCGCTATCGGGTCATCGCCACCGCCAACGATCTCGACAGTGCGGTCACCGCCGCACTGGAACATTTGCCCGACCTCGCACTCGTGGACCTTCGCCTGGCCCATGGCACGACCGGTTTCTCGGTCGCGGTGCGGATGGGCGATTTCGACATTCCCTGCTTCTTCATAACCGGGAAGGCTCCGGATTTTCCGATGCCCGACCTGGCGCTTGGCTGCCTGATGAAGCCCTTCACGGCCGAGGACATCCATCGCAGCCTTGCCGCGGCGGAAGACATCATGCGCGGACGCGAGGCCCTCGCCCGAAAATGCCGGTCAACCTGACGCTTTACGACAAGGTCGATGAGGACGGGGCCGAGCAGCAGCCCGGCTTCATCCCCTCGAAACGCTCGCTTAAGACCCGCCTGGAGCATTGGATTGCCGGGACTCAGCATTGAGCCAAGGAAAAAGGTCCCCACCGTTGGCGTTACGAGGAGAAGGCAGCGTTGGTGTCCGGATGGCGCCGTCCGGGGGATCGGTATCATCCGGCCATCCGCCATGGATTACAGGCGCATTATCCCCTTGCGCGGTTCGCGCTGGCCGTAAGTTTCTTCCGTGAGCTTGGCGCCGGCATCCAGCAATGCCTGCCGACGACCTTCAATTGTCGTCGATAGCTGGATCATCCCCAGCTGATGAAGCCGCTGAAATGCAGGATGGCGAAGCACCAATCCCACGAATGACGCGCCGTCTTCGGCCATCGGGCAGCGTCGGGCAAGAAGCCCGCGTAAGAGCCGTTTCGAAAAAAGCTGGCGATGGCAATATCGGCGATGCCCATTTCCCCGAACAGATAGCCACTATCGGGCAGTTCGCCCTCCAGATAGTCGAGCGCGGCTGGAAGGCCGGTAGTCAATGTCCGGTCGATACGGCCTTGATCGCCCGGCTCGTTCCAGACTCGAGGATGAACCATCTTTGGATAGAATAGCCCCCAGATGAACAGGTCGCCGAGCCTCGTGTCGGCGATATTCCTCCAGCCACCTTGCCCGAGCGCGCTCCTTCGGCTCGGTTGGCATTAGCCTGGGTTCGGGAAATTGTTCATCCAGATATTCAGCGATGACGCTGGAATTGGTCAGGACCAGTCCGTCGTCGATTAGTACCGGAATCCGGCATAGCGGGCTTAGTCGCCGGAACTCGTCATTGCCGAAGAAAGGTGTGATCGGATCGACCTCATATTCGAGGCCTTTAAGCTCCATGCACACCAGCACCTTGCGGACATAAGGACTGACATAGCTGCCGATGATCTTCATGGCGGCGAGCATGCTCCGGCACGTTGTGGCCGTAAAGGGGCGCGGCTATAGGCGCGGCACCCGAGTTTGGAGCTTTCGATGGAAGCCGACGCCCTCGCGCTTTTGCTGGCGCGCATCCAGTTCGCCTTCACGGTCAGCTTCCATTTCATCTTCCCGGCCTTCTCGATCGGCCTCGCCAGCTATCTCGCGGTGCTCGAAGGGCGCTGGCTGAAGACCGGCACAGCAGCTCTACCTCGACCTGTTCCGCTACTGGCTGAAGATCTTCGCCATCGCCTTCGCCATGGGCGTCGTCTCGCGGCATCGTCATGTCCTACCAGTTCGGCACCAACTGGTCGGTGTTCTCCGACAGGGCGGGGCCGGTGATCGGCCCGCTGATGGCCTATGAGGTGCTGACCGCCTTCTTCCTCGAAGCCGGCTTCCTCGGCGTGATGCTGTTCGGCATGGACAAGGTCGGAAAGCGGCTGCACTTCTCCGCCACGCTGATGGTCGCGATCGGCACGTTCATCAGCGCCTTCTGGATCCTCAGCGTCAACAGCTGGATGCAGACGCCCGCAGGCCACGTGATCGGCCCGAACGGCCAGTTCCTGCCCGGCGAGAGCTGGCTCGACGATCATCTTCAACCCGAGCTTCCCTTTTCGCCTCGTCGCACACGGTGACTGGCCGCCTACCTCACGACCGCGTTGGTGGTCGGCGGGGTCGGCGCCTGGCACCTGCTGCGGGACCGCGCCGAACGACCACGCGCGCACGATGTTCTCGATGGCGATGTGGATGGCGGCGCTGGTCGCGCCGGTGCAGATCTTCGCCGGCGACCAGCACGGGCTCAACACCCTTGAGCATCAGCCGGCCAAGGTCATGGCGATGGAAGGCCATTACGAAAGCCATCCCGAAGGCGCGCCGCTGTACCTGTTCGGCATCCCCAACGATCGGGAACAGCGGCTCGACTATGCGGTCGGCATCCCCAAGCTCGGCAGCCTGATCCTCAAGCACGATCCCGACGCGCCGCTGGCCGGGCTCGACACCATCCCGCGACGACGAGCAGCCGCCGGTAGCGGTCGTCTTCTGGTCGTTCCGGGTCATGGTCGGGCTCGGCTTGCTGATGCTGGCGTTGGGCTGTGGAGCCTGTTCGCCCGATGGCGCGGCAAGGCTCTACGACTGGCCGTCGCTGCACCGCGCGGCGCTGGTGATGGGGCCGTCCGGTTTCGTCGCGGTCATCGCCGGCTGGATCACCACCGAGGTCGGGCGGCAGCCCTTCACCGTCTACGGCCTGCTGCGCACGGCCGACAGCGTCAGCCCGCTCGCCGCGCCGGCGGTGGCGGCGTCGCTGCTGGCCTTCGTGCTGGTCTATTTCGCGGTGTTCGGGGTCGGCACCTGGTACATCCTGCGGCTGATGGGCCAGCCGCCGCATCCCGGCGAGCACCGAGCCGACGGCGCCGATCCGCACCGCCGGGATCACTCCGCGGCCCGGCGCAGAACACCGGCCGACGACCCGCCGCCGCGTGAAGAGCGGGAGGATGCGCAATCGACCTCACCGTCGTCTGGGCCTTCATCATCGCCTTCGCGGTGTTCGCGTATGTGGTGATGGACGGGTTCGACCTCGGCATCGGCATCCTGTTCCCGACGTTCCAGCCGTCGGCCAGGAGCGCAACCAGGCGATGAACTCGATCGCGCCGGTGTGGGACGGCAACGAGACCTGGCTGGTGCTCGGCGGCGGCGGGCTGATGGCCGCGTTCCCGCTGGCCTATGCGGTCATCCTGCCCGCGACCTATCCGCTGATCATCGCCATGCTGCTGGGGCTGGTGTTCCGCGGCGTCGCGTTCGAGTTCCGCTGGCGCGACCCGGCGCCACCGAGCGCTTCTGGGACTTCGCCTTCTTCGCGCGGTTCGCTGATCGCCGCCCTGGCGCAGGGCATGATCCTGGGCGCGCTGCTGCAGGGCATCGACGGTCGACGGCCGCGCCTATGCCGGCGGCTGGTCGACTGGCTGACGCCCTACTCGCTGCTGACCGGCGCTCGGCGTGGTCGCCGGCTATGCGCTGCTCGGCGCTGTCCTGGCTGATCTGGAAGCTGAACGGCGAGGTCCAGGACGCGCGCCTATCGCCTGGCGCCTCGCGCGCGGGCTATCGCTACGCTGCTGCTGATGGCCGCGGTCAGCGCCTCGACGCCGTTCCTGCTCGGCCAGTATCGGGAACGCTGGTTCGACCATGCCCAACCTGCTGTTCGCCAGCCAGGTGCCGCTGCTGACCGCGATCACCGCCTTCGCGCTGTTCCGGAGCCTCTGCGCGCGACGGCGAGACCGGCCCATTCCTGCTGTCGCTGGCGCTGTTCCGCTCGGCATGGCCGGCCTCGGGGTCACCATGTGGCCCTATGTCGTGCCCGACAGCATCACCATCTGGGACGCCGCCGCGCCCGAGAGCAGCCAGGTCTTCATGCTCGTCGGGGTGGCGGTCATCATGCCGCTGATCCTCGCCTACACCGGCTGGGCCTATTGGGTGTTCCGCGGCAAGGTCGGGACAGAAGGCTATCACCATTGACCGACGAGCCGCCGAAACCTCTAACCGAGCGCCTGGGCTGGTTCGTATTAATCTGGGCGCTATCGGTCGCCGCGATCGGGATCGTCGCCTGGCTGATCCGGCTGGTTCTGCTCTAGCTTGGAAATGGATGCCCGACGTGGATTCGAACCACGATTGACGGAGTCAGAGTTGTAGTCTTACCGTTAGACGATCGGGCAGTGTGAGCAGCCAATTAATGGCTGGTTTTCAATAGTCAATTCGCCATTAGCGGAAAGCGTGCGATGATTTCCGCGTCGCACGTGCGACAAAAAGTTAACGACCGTGCAGCGGGCCGCGGCGGTATACTGGCGTACAGGGTTGTGGCGATGGAAACCATGCGGGCGGCCGAGACGACTGCCTGGCAGACGGAAATGCCTTATGGGGTGAAGTAGGGGCAGAGCAGGCCTCTAGACTGCCACCCAGCTCCTATTCCTCTTGTCGCTGGGATGTTGCTCGGCAGCTTCAATGTAGACTAAGTGGTTGAAGTCAGAGGCATTGGACAGAAGATCGGTCCTGACGAAGAAGGCATTGAGTTCGTTCTCCGCAAACGAGGGTGTAGCCCTTGTCTTTTGCCAGTTTCAACATCGCCCCCAGGCTGGCGCCGTAGTAGCGGGTGCGGTCCCACATGTGATGCGGGTTGAACTCGATCGTGAACGATTCCCACGGGCTGACGAAGTTCACGTTATATTCGATGATGAACAGAGCAGGCCGATACCGCAGGCCATCCAGATCCAGAAGTCCTGGCCATCGACATCGATCGACACAATGTCGAGGTCGTGGGGAACATCGTATTTTCGGAACAGACTGTTGACGTTCAAGGGCGAGACGAACTCCTTGCGGACGTCCATCCCGGGGTGGTCCCCGCCGTCCATCATCAGGCCTTGCCAGCCCTGCTCCCTGAGCAACACGCAGTTGCCCTCAAGGCCGTTGGAGTAATCGTTGGACCCTCCGGTCTGGTCCGATCCCGAACTCGACGAAGTATTTCGAGGCGGGGGAATGTCCTCGAAGATCGCGGCGATAATGCCGTCCTCGTCATTCTGGCTGAGGGTTCTCGAACCGTAGTCCCTGAGCGCCGTGCGCAATATGTAGCTCATCGCGTTCGGCTAAATAAGCGGGCTGGCAAATTCCAGATGCAAATAGCTATCTGTCGTAGGCAAATATTGGGCTTGGCGATCGGCAACGAATTCTGCCAGCTCGCCTTTTTCACGCGCCTTTCGAAGGTTGGTCGTCATGCACCCTTTGGCGATAGTACAGCGTCGGGACAATACTCCCCTTCTGCATCCAAACTCGACGTAACTAATACGTCCGCAATGACCTCGGAAAGCTCGAACAGTTGCTGGGCCTTCCGTCTGGTGCGGGATGCAGCGGTCGGCGATTAGGATAAACCTCTTCGATGGTCGCTGCCCAAGCCTTGTTGCGGTCGAGGTCATGCGCCCTGAAATGGACCGTTAGACGATCGGGCAACGCTGTGCCGGGCGGGCAGATAGAAAGCCCGCATCGGCGTGTCAACGCCATGGCCGGATAAAGGATACAGCCACAGGCGGTTGCGTCCAAAAGCTTATTCAGGTTAAGCTGTGCATAAGTCAGCTGCACGGTATTCTCCGGGCGGTGAAGGATAGAATGGGCGTGAGTATGGCGCAGCAGGTCGCCAGTGCGCCGAGTCCCGGTTTCGCGGGACCGGCCGGCGGGGAACCGCCAATCCCCAGAAGGGGACATCATCGCGACATCTATGGAGCACTGGACCTCGGCACCAACAATTGCCGCTTGCTGATCGCGCGCCCGAGCGACGGCGGTTTCACTGTCCTCGATGCCTTTTCGAGAATTGTCCGGCTTGGGCACGGCATGTCGGTCCGTGGCATTTTAAGCCAGGAATCCATGGACCGGGCGGTAGAGGCCCTCTCGGTCTGCGCCGACAAGCTAAGGCGACGTCATGTCACCTTGGCCCGTTCGGTCGCAACCGAGGCTTGCCGCCGCGCCGCCAACGGCCGGGAATTCGTCGCCCGGGTCAAACGCGAAACCGGCATCGCGCTGGAAATTATCGCGCCGCAGGAGGAAGCTAGGCTCGCCGTGCTCGGCTGCCACAAGCTTTTGGAACCGGGCGATGGTCCCGCGCTGATCTTCGACATCGGCGGCGGTTCAACCGAGCTGGTGCTGGTCGAGCAGGGTGAAACTCAACCGCGCATCAGGGCCTGGTGGTCTGCCCCTTGGGGCGTGGTCTCGCTGACCGAAAGCGAGGGGAAGGTGGCCATCGAAGGCGATGATCGCGTCGCTGCCTACGGCCGAATGCGCGAGCGCGTATTGCGCAGCTTCGCGCACTTCGTCGAAATGCTGCCGGACAAGCTTGAGAATGTCCGGCTGCTCGGCACGAGCGGCACTGTAACTACGCTGGCCAGCGTCCATCTGGCCTTGCCGGCCTATGATCGCCGGCTGATCGACGGACTGCATGTGCCGGTCGGCGATATGCGGCGCATCTCCACCATGATCGCCGAAATGGACTTCGGACAGCGCAGCGGCCTGCCATGCATCGGCACGGAACGCGCCGACATGGTCGTCGCCGGTTGCGCCATCCTGGAGGCAATCCTCGACATCTGGCCGGCCGACACGCTGGGGATCGCCGACCGAGGCATCCGCGAGGGCATCCTTCGTTCGCTGATGGCGCGCGACGGGTACCAGCTGTGAGCAGAAGCGGGCAGGGGCCCAAGCAGAGGCTGAAAACCGCCAAAGGGCGAAAGGTAAGCTCGACGCGCTGGCTCGAGCGGCAATTGAACGATCCCTATGTCCGCAAGGCCAAGGCTGAGGGCTATCGCAGCCGCGCCGCCTACAAGCTGCTCGAACTGGACGAGCGATATGGCCTGCTTAAGGGAGTCAAGGCAGTGGTCGACCTGGGCATCGCTCCAGGCGGCTGGAGCCAGGTCGTTCGACGCCGCGTCCCTTCCGCCAAAGTTGCTGGCATCGACCTTCTGCCGACCGATCCGCTCGACGGAGTTTCCATCCTTCAGATGGATTTCATGGATGAAACGGCGCCGATGAGGCTCAGGGAAGCGATCGGCACCGACCAGGTCGATTTGGTTATGTCGGACATGGCAGCCAACACCGTCGGCCACCCTCAAACCGATCATCTGCGGACCATGTCGCTGGTCGAGGCAGGAATGGAATTTGCGGCCGACGTGTTGCGGCCGGGCGGGGCCTATGTCGCCAAGGTGCTGGCGGGCGGTGCGGACAATAATCTAGTGGCCGCGCTCAAGCGCCATTTCGCGACGGTGAAGCACGCCAAGCCACCGGCGAGCCGCAAGGACTTCGAGCGAGTGGTACGTCATCGCCCAAGGCTTCAAGGGGCGAGTCAGCCAAGCTGCGGAGTGAGCGCGAGACAGAGGCTGGAGCGTTACGACGGCCGGCTCTCCGACTACGGCTACTGGTTGGAGCTGTTGGCGCTATGGGCTGGAGTGCTTGGCGGTAATAATCCAGAAGATTTGGCATCAGATCGCCTCCGTCAGTTGGATCGCGCTGGCTGAAATTCGCTGGCCAGCGTGCAACGCGACCTGACTCCATGACTGTACCAGTCGTTCGACTACCTCCGACAAGGTCGCCTTTGGCAAGGCGTAGGGAAGGCGGATGAACCGCTCAAAAGCGCCGTCAACTCCGAACCGGCTGCCGGGGGCCATGCGGACACCCAGCCGGTGGCTCGCAGCCGCCAGCGCGGTGCTGACCGGAGCCGGCAGCTCGGCCCAGGCGGAAAGTCCCCCCGCAGGCCATTGAAACCGCCATTCGGGCAATCGTTCGCCCATCAAGCCAAGCAAGTGATCGCGCTGCTCGCGGATTTCGCTGCGCCGGAGCTGGAGCGAATTTTCTCAGATCCGGGATCAGGATGGTCGCGGCGAGTTGCTCAACGATCGGGCTGCCCATGTCGACCGCCGCTCGTGCCATGCCGAGTGCGGCGATCAGTTCCCGGTCTGCGCGGATCCAACCTATCCTGAGCCCGCCCCAATAGCTCTTGCCCATTGATCCAAGCGAAATAACCCTGGAAGCGCGATCGAAGGATGCGAGCGGCGGAGGCGGGCGTTGATCGAGCCAAAGGTCGACCATGGTTTCATCGACGATCATGCGACACCCGGTTCTGCCCGCAACATCCGCTGCGCGCTGCCGGCTCTCCGCACCCATCAGGCGGCCGGTCGGGTTGTGGAAATCCGGCAGTAAGTAGGCCAGTCGGGCCCCAGTCTGGTCGATTGCGGCCTCAAGCTGATCCAGATCCCATCCGATCGACGGCAATTGAACCGGAACGGCAAGACACGAAGCATTGCGGATCGCCTCGAGCGCTTTGGAATAAGTAGGGTGGTCAACCGCGATCCTGTCGCCTGGCCGGGCCAACAGGCTGAGCAGCAAAACCAGGCCATGTTGGGCGCCCTGGGTAACCAATATTTGCTCCGGTCCGGTTGGAAGGCCCCTCTGAGCATAATGGGCGGCGATCGCTGCGCGGAGGTCCGGCAGTCCAGCCGGTTCGTAACCGATGCCGGGTAGGTGCCGGGGTAGTTCGGCAAGCGCTTCTGCATAGGCGCCATGAACGGCTTTCGGCGCAGGAAGGGCAGCGATTGAAAAGTCGATTTCCAATTCATCGACATTCGTTGACGACGATGTCGGGGCCGAGCGAGGGAGGCGCGTGACGCTGCCGGAGCCATGACGGCTTGCGAGGAAGCCCTGGTCACGCAACGCCGAGTAAGCGGCGGCGATGGTCGTCCGGCTGACGCTCAGTTCAACGGCCAGTTGCCGCTCGCCAGGAAGGCCCACTCCGATCGGCAGCCCGCCGTCTAAAATCAGCAGCCGGAGGGCCTCTTCCAACTGGCGATAGGTAGGCGCTCGGGACGAATGGGCATACCAGCCACCCAACAAGCGATTGAGCGACGAAGCGCCAATTTTCCGTGCGGTCATGGGGCCACCTTTGGCAAAGTGGCTATATCGAATCAATGCCACTTTTCGCCAGCCTATAGGCATGACCCGAAGATTGATCCAGCTATTCCTTGGCCTCGCCCTCTACGGTTTTTCGATCGGTCTCATGGTTCGATCGGACCTCGGCCTCGACCCGTGGGACGTCTTCCACCAGGGGCTGTCCGAGCACATCGGCCTGAGTTTCGGCATGATCGTCAACGTCGTAGGCGCCGTCGTGTTGTTGTTGTGGATTCCGATCCGTCAGCGGCCGGGAATCGGGACGATCGCCAATGTCTTCCTGATCGGAATTTGGGCCGACATCAGCCTGTGGTTGATTCCGCTTGCCGAATCGCTTGTGCTGGCATGGGCCATGCTTCTCGCTGGCGTCTTTCTGAACGGCGTCGCCACGGGCGCCTACATTGGCGCGGGGCTTGGGCCGGGGCCGCGGGATGGTCTGATGACCGGGCTGGTCAAACGGACCGGAGGGTCGGTGCGCGTTATCCGCACCGGCATTGAAGTGACCGTGCTCGCTATCGGCTGGCTGTTGGGGGGCACGGTTGGAATTGGCACGTTGATCTATGCCGTGACGATTGGCCCCATCATTCACCGCATGCTGCCGTTGTTCGCGGTGACGGAGCGAAAACCAGCGCTGCTCGTGCCAGCCGACTGCTGCACCCAATAGTTTGAGCAGGGACCGCGTTGTTAACCATTTATCCCATTGTTATTCCACCCGATTTGGAAGACCCTGAGTCGATTGTAAGGGGGCAGCTGCGAGTTGACTGGCCCAAATTCTGGATGAATCTGGTCCAGTCTAAGAGCCGAGATCGCAGCAGTGTTGCCCTGCGTAGGAGGGCGTCATGGCGTATTCGGCTGTCTATGTATTCGGGGATAGTCTGGTCGATCCCGGAAATGCGCTGAAACTGGCGGAATGGTACGGCGGCCTCCCTTTTACTGACTTGCCTGAAGGCGCTCCAACCGAAGCGGATGGTTATTTCAAGGGGCGTTTCTCAAACGGCTACACCTTTGCCGATCTGGTGACGAACAAGGCAATCGGCCTCGTGACCAAGCCAGTATTCCCTATGAATTCGAGGATCCCTGGCTCGGCGTGCCCATTGCCCCGTTCGCCTCCGATCCAAGCGGCAATAATCTGAATTTCGCTTACGGCGGTTCGCACATCATCCAAGGGGATGAAGTTGTCCCGGACCTCGATGGGCAGACCGATGCCTTTCGGCACGCCGTTGATTTCGAAGCCGATCCCAATGCTCTCTATTTGATCACCACGGGGGCAATGATATCCGCGATCTCGCCCCAACCGGGAGCAACCCGGTGTCCCAGGCCGATGCCTATCAGGCACTCGACGCTGCGGCCGATAAGCTGTTGCACGAGCTGGTACAGCTGATGGAGATCGGGGCTCACCACCTGGTCATCACCGGCATTCCCGATGTCGGGCTGATCCCCCGCTACGATCGCGACGACAATGGATTGCTCGACGCGACCGAGGCGATGCGCAGCGCCGCCGCCACCGATTATTCAATCTATCTGGACGTGTTGATCCGGAACGAGGTGGTGCCGGCACTCGAAGCGCTAGGTGCTGACGTGACCTATGTGCCGCTGATGGATTATGTGGACGGGGCGGGCAATTTCATCACCGGCGCCCTCAACGCAAACCTGCCGACGATCGCGGCGCTGCATGGCCTAACGACCGAAGAGCTGTCGCAAAATCTGCTCCAGTACAAGGAGCTGATCTTTTTCGACCACGTCCATCCCAATGCCCAGGCCAATGCGTTGCTTGGCGCCTATATGCATGCTCAGATCAGCGGCTCGCCGTGGATCGAGACGCTTCCCCTGGCTACCGCGGACGTGAATTATCGGACGATCGCCACAATCGCCGCTGCCGGAGAGATCGACAAGCTGGTCGTCTCGCTGGTCGCAGGCACGACCTACACGCTGGAAATGCTCGGAGTGAGCTCCTTGGGGACGGCCGGAAGCTTGGCCGATCCGTCGCTGCGTCTGCTCGGGCCCGGCGGCAACCTCATCGCTGCGAGCCTCGACGAGGGTGTCGGCTTCGACGCTTCCTTGACCTTCGTTGCGGCGACCACGGGCAACTACACCGTGAACCTGCTGAGCACCGGGGCACCAACCGGAGCCTATGTGGTGCAAGCGGCGGTCATCGGCGGCGCCGCGATGGCGGCGGGCAACAGTTACACCATCAACAGTGGCAGCACGGTTGTGCTGGAAGGTGCGGGCGGAGTTGGACAGGACACTGTCCGAGCGAGCGTCAGCTATGTTTTGAGTGAAGGCAGCGAGATCGAGGTTCTTCGCACCACCAACGACAAGGGCAAGGGCGCCATCAATCTCACCGGTAACGAATTCGACCAGACGATTATCGGCAATGCATCGAGCAATGTCCTGGAGGGCAAGGCCGGAAGCGACGTGCTGACCGGCCGCGGGGGCAGCGACGTATTCGTATTGAGCAGCGCCGCGATTTTCGATCCCGGCGTGGCAAACATCGACCGGATTACCGATTATGGATCGAGCGACGTCATCGACATTCGCCAGATCCTCAATGTGGCATCCGGAACCAACCCGGTCACCGCTGGATATCTGCGAGTGACGACCAGCGGGCTGATCCAGGTCGACATGGACGGCGGGGGGAACGGCTGGGTCACTCTGAGCACCATCAACAGCGGCGGGGCGGTAACTGTCCGCTATCTGTCAGGCGGGGCCACGACGAACCTCTCGGTCGCGCGGGTGACGGAAACGCTGCAGGTGGTCCAGAGCGAAGCGAACAGCAGCGCGATGCTGGCCGGCGTGGAAACCGCCTCATCGGGCTTCGACTTGCAGTCGGAAAAATGGCTGACGGAAGAGCAGATTGCTCAGCCACCCACTCGATGGTCGGATTTCGCCGGAGACGACCTATTCCGCCCGCACATAGCGACATCCACAATGGAGGCATTCGCGATTCCGTGGGATGCCTGGGCGCTCAACTGACCGGTACGCTACGGAATCAACCCTTTGTGCGCGCGGCCTCGACGGCTTCCTTGAGCACTTCATAGCCGGCCGCTGAGTTGATCACCCGGTCGCCGATCACGAACAGCGGCGTGCCGGTTGCTCCAAGCTGGCTGGCGAGGGTCATGTTGGCTCGAAGCTCGGCTTCCTGGGCCGGGTCCTCGACCGGCTGGGCCGGTACTCCCGCGGACTTGGCCGCCAAGGCAATCGCTTCCGGCCCCGGCCGCCCTGCCGCGTAGAGGGCGTCATGATATTGGGCAAACTTGCCCGCCTTCGACGCCGCCAGGCTGACCCGCGCCGCGGCGACGCTCTCGGGGCCAAGGATCGGGAACTCGCGATAGACGACCCGCAGTCCCTTGTCCTCCTTGAGCAGCCGCTCGATGTCCGGGTTGCTCACCCGGCAGTAGCCGCAGGCATAATCATAGAAGTAGGTGAGGGTGACGTCGGGCTTCTCGGCGCCTTTCCAGCTTGAAAAGAACGGCCGCTCCAGCGAGGCGCGGATCGGACCGAGCGTTTCGGCATATTGCTTGTCGCGCAATGCCTGACCGGCTTCGACGATGATCTCCGGCTGCGACACCAGGGCGTCGCGGACCAGGCGCTCGCCAAGCAGTGAAGGTCCGGCGAGTATCAGTCCGCCAGCGGTCAATGCGGCCCCGACAATTCCGCCCCCGATTGCCGCCAACCACGACGTCCTATTGCTGTCGCTCACGCTTTCCCTTGTCCTTCTTCAACGCGGTTTCGGACACCATGGCGATATCCTGCGCGCGAAGATAGTCCGGCGTTCCTTGCCGCAGCCCGGCCATGGCCATCCGTGCACTGGCAAGCGCTAGCTTGTTATTGCCTTCGAGATTGCTTCGCTCGGCGGTCGCCAGCGCAGCGCGCGGCTGATCGCCTTCCCGGTCGTAGACGATGCCGAGCTGGTACCAGGCGAAGGGGTTGTCATTGTCGCGGTTGACGGCGTTCTTGAGCACCTGCTTGGCCTCGGTGAAATTCTTGGGCTCCTCGGACGCGATCAGCGCATGGCCCAGCATGACCGCAATCATCGGCATGTCCGGAGCTTTGGCCACCGCATTGCGAAGCGGGGCGATCGCCTCCTTCGGCCGACCGCTTTCAAGCAGGATCTGTCCCTTGAGCTCGAGAAAGAAGGGGTCCTCCGGATTGGCGGCGAGCAGGGCGTCCGCCTCCTTGTTCGCTTTGTCCGGATAGGCCCCAAGATGGTAGGCGTAAGCCCGCGCATAATGGGCCGGGATGCTCTGGTCGCCTTCCGGGTAATGGCGGACCGCGTCCTTCGGCGTGACGAAGCCGACCAGCTTGGCCTTTACCCGCTGGAAGCGCGCCTCCAGCGCCGGATCGGTCTTGCGAGCCCACGCCGGATCCTTTTGGTAGATTTCGGTGAGGGCGGCGATCCGCTCGTTGGAAAGCGGATGGGTCCGGTCGTAGCTATCCTTGGCGTAGATCGCGAGGCGATACTCCTGGTTCTGCAGCTTCTTGAAAAACTCGATGCTGCCTCGGCCGCTGATCCCGGCCTTGGCCAGATAGGCCGCTCCGGCCTGGTCGGAACTGGCCTCCTGGGCTCGTGTGAACGAAAAGAAGGAGCCCATGGCGGCCTGTTGCCCGGCGGCCAAGATTCCCATGCCGGCGTCACCTGCTCCCGCGGCCATGGCTGCCGCCCCCAGCACCAGGCTGAGAATGGTGATGGCGGTGGCCCGGTTGAGACCCTCGTAAATGCGAATGGCGTGGCCGCCGGCGACATGGCCCAGCTCGTGGGCGATCACGCCCTGCACCTGATTGGCATTATCCGACGCCGCCAACAGCCCGCTGTGGATATAGACGACCTGGCCCTGGGCGACGAATGCGTTGATTTCCGAATCGTTGACGAGAACTACTTTGACGCTCTTGGGGTCGAGCCCAGCAGCCTCGATCAGCGGCTCGCTCATCTCCTTGAACAGCAACTCCGTCTCGCTGTCGCGCAAGATGGATTGCGCCAGCGCCGGACGAGCGGCGGCGAAAAACAGCAATATGCCGACCATCAGGAGCCGGATCACGCGGGTCATGCCACCCTGTCCCACCGACAGGCTGAACGGCAAATGAAAGCCGGCCCACGAGGCTGACGCGAGGGCCGGCTTCATCGATGAATTGCCCCGCTTAGCCGAAGGTCCGCTGCCACCAGCCGCGGCGCGGCCCTGTCGGAGCGTCTTCGTTGCTGGGTTCAGGAGTTGGCGTCGAAGCGGTCTTCCTGCGGGCTGGCTTTGGCTCAACCGGAGCGTCTTCCGTCTTTTTCCGGGGGCGCGCCTTGCGCTTTGCCCCATCGGTCTTGCTCGGGCCAGGCGCTTCTTCGGCCGCCGCATCGACGGTCGGATAGGGCTCCTCGACGGCCTGCTCGACTTCCAGCGGTCGCGCGGTTGGGGCCGTCACGGGTGCGGATCCTGATCAAGCTTTCCTTCGACGGCGGTGGAGTCAGCCTTGCGGGCACGAGGGCGACGGCGAACCTTGGGTTTTTCTTCGATCTCAACACCGTCGGCCGGCTCCTCCGCGACCGGAAGGTCGGCCATCGGCGGCTCGTCGGGTGAGATTTCCGGCGCGACTTGGCTCGCGACTTCTTCCGCTTGTGCGTCTGCAGCGTATGCTGCGCCCGACGCTCCCTTACGGCCTCGACCGCGGCCGCCCCGACGCCGACCCGACTTCGTCGCATCGCTTGCTGCGGCTGCCTCTTCCGCCTCCTCCTCGGCACCGAGCTGCTCGGCTTCGGGCGCTTGCTCCGCGGTTTCAGGCAGTTCAGCGTCGGCCTCGATCTCCTCGCCATCGCGGCGGCGACCGCGGCCGCCCCGGCGACGACGGCGCCGGCGGCGTCGGCCGCCTTCACCCTCTTCCTCGCGCTCGGCGCGGACCTCGGGCTCTTGCGCCTCGGCCTCTTCCGCCTCGGCCTCTTCTTCCTCCGGTAGATATTCTTCTTCTTCGTCTTCCTCGATCATGACCGGCGGTGCCGCCGGACGCTCCTTGGGCTGAGGCCGTGGCCCGGAGCTCTCGACCGTCATCCGCGCGCCTTCAAACACTTCTTCGATCGCGATTTCGACAGTGACGCCATAGCGTTCCTCGATCTCGGCGAGTTCGTCCCGCTTCTTGTTGAGAACGTAGATCGCAGCTTCGGCTCCGGCGCGGAGGAGGATCTTGTCGCCACGGCCGCGGGCCGCTTCATCCTCGATAATCCTCAGTGCGCTGAGACCCGCGGACGATGCAGTGCGCATCAGGCCGGTGCCTTCGCAATGCGGACAAGCCTTGGTCGACGCTTCGAGCACTCCCGTGCGGAGGCGCTGGCGGCTCATTTCCATCAGGCCGAAAGAAGAAATTCGGCCCACCTGGATACGGGCGCGATCGTTTTTCAGCGCCTCTTTCATCGCCTTCTCGACCTTCCGAACATGGCTCGACTGTTCCATGTCGATGAAGTCGATGACCACCAGCCCAGCCATGTCGCGGAGGCGAAGCTGGCGGGCGATTTCGGCGGCGGCCTCCAGGTTGGTGGCGTAGGCAGTCTGCTCGATATTATGTTCGCGCGTCGAGCGACCCGAATTGATGTCGATGCTGACCAACGCCTCGGTCGGGTTGATCACCAGATATCCGCCGGACTTCAGCTGGACCACCGGCTGATACATCGCAGTCAGCTGGTCCTCGACGCCATAACGCTGGAAGATCGGCGTGGGATCGCTGAACGGCTTCACCCGGCGGACGTGGCTTGGCATCAGCAGCTTCATGAAGCCGCGGGCGGCCTTATAGCCTTCGTCGCCCTCGACCACGACTTCCTCGATCTCACGGTGGTAGAGATCGCGTATGGCGCGTTTGATAAGGTCGCTGTCGCGGTAGATCAGCGCTGGGGCGGACGATGCCAGCGTCTTTTCGCGAATCTCGTCCCACAGGCGTGCGAGATAGTCGAAGTCGCGCTTGATCTCGGTTTTGGTGCGCTGCAGGCCCGCAGTGCGGACGATAAGGCCCATGGTCGAGGGCAGCTTCAGATCCGAAATGATGGACTTCAACCGCTTGCGATCGGCTCCGTTCGAGATCTTCCGGCTGATGCCGCCGCCATGCGATGTATTGGGCATCAGCACGCAGTAGCGGCCGGCCAGCGACAGGTAGGTGGTGAGGGCGGCGCCCTTGTTGCCGCGCTCTTCCTTGACCACCTGGACCAACAACACCTGGCGGCGCTGGATGACGTCCTGGATCTTGTAGCGACGGCGGAGCGCCTGGCGCTTTTTGCGAAGCTCCTCGGCAGCACTTTCGTCGACCGGCGAACGGGCCGAGCCGGTACCTACCTCGGCCGCATCTTCGCCTTCCGTCTCCACATCACGGTCGTGATCGCCTGCATCCTCGCCGGAATCCTCGTACAGGTCCGCTTCCTCCGCCTCATATTCGGCGGTGCGCAGTCGTTCTTCCTCAGCCGCGTGGGCCGCTTCCTCGGCCAGCAGCGCGTCGCGGTCGGCCTTTGGGATCTGGTAATAATCGGGATGGATTTCGCTGAAGGCCAGGAACCCGTGCCGGTTGCCGCCATAATCGACGAACGCCGCCTGAAGCGACGGCTCGACCCGCGTAACCTTGGCTAGATAGATATTGCCTTTGAGCTGCTTGTGCTCGGAGGATTCGAAATCAAATTCCTCAATCCGATTTCCCTTGGCGACTGCGACCCGGGTTTCCTCCGGGTGGCGCGCGTCGATTAGCATGCGCATGGACATTGAAAATTCTCCAGGCGCGCAGGCCGGCCGTCACTGACCGGCGGCGCGCGATAGTCTGGGCCAGCGCATGGTTGGCGCCGGCACGATGTGCAGAAAATGCCTCTGCTGCATGGCGCTTCGCGATCCTTGTCGCGAACGACGCGTCACCACGCTCGGCTTGGAGCGTGGCGGGGGCGTCTTGTGGCATCATGCAGCGTCAACCTTGAATGCCGCCAACCTGAACGGTGCGGCCCTGTCTTTCCGAAAATCGGAATGACAATTCCGGTTAGCATTGGCCCCGGCCCGCCGCAACCGTTGCAACGGCCTAAAAATCGCTCAAACCCAAGCTTGGCGAAATGCCACACGGTGCCCTAACGTCATGGTTGTGGACCGGAAGCGCAAAATTGGGCTGGCGATCGGCGGCACCGTCCTGCTCGTCATCGGCGTGGTGGCAGTCGCGGCGGGGCGGGTGAAGACGAGCGTGGTCGGCGATGCAATCGCCTTGATCGGCGAGGCTCGCACCGGCCGGGTGAGGCTTGAGCTGCCGGAGGCGGTCGCGGACGTGCCGAGTCCGCGAGGCGCGGTTGCCGGGCCGTCCGATCGTGCTGATCGACGCAGGGCATGGCGGCCGCGATCCGGGCGCCCCCGGCGTTTCCGGAATGACCAAGGAAAAGGACCTTTCTCTGGCGATGGCCAAGGAACTGGCCGACCTGCTCGAGCAACGCGGACGGGTCCGCGTCGCCCTTACTCGCGAAGACGACAAATATCTCACGCTGGAGCAGCGCGCGGCCATTGCCAGGCAGTTGCAGGCCGGCCTGTTTCTGTCCCTGCACATGGACAGCGCGCCCAATCCGCAAGCCATGGGCGTTACGATCTATTCGCTGTCCGACGTCGCTTCCAGCGCCGAGGCGGCGCACTTCGCACAGGCCGAAAACGCGGCAGGCGGCGCATTGTCGAGCGAACCGGACGACAGTGTCCGGGCGCTGCTGGCCGACGTGGCGCTCAGGGAGCAGATGGAGGCGTCCGCGGGCGTTGCCGAACGATTGCTCCGGCGCGCTGCCGGCCGGGTCGAGCTTCGGCCGCGCCCGCACCAATTTGCCGCATTCCACGTGCTGCGCCGCGCCGAAACCCCGGCAGTGCTGATCGAGGCTGGGTACATCAGCAATGCCGAGGACGAAGCAAAGCTGATGACCAAAGAGGGCAGGGCACCCCTAGTCCTGGCGCTGGCCCAGTCGGTCGAAGCCGACCTTGCTGCTCGCGGAGGGCAGTAAATAGCACGGAGCCGGCCCTGCCACTCAGCATGGCCTTGCTCGGAGGCTCTTCCGCCCGCCGCGCGAAGGGGCTAAACCGAGGTCGAAAATGAGATCGCCCAGCTTCCAGATTCCCAACCTCGTCGCCTTCAATCATCGGCTCCGCCGACGTTTGGATCCCTTTTTCGACCGCAAATGGGCACGCCGTTCGGCATGGGTCCTGTTCAGCGGGCTGATGCTGGTGGCCGTGGTTTTCGTGGTCTTCGCAAGCAACCTCCCCAGCTCCGAGAAGCTTCTGGCCTACCAGCCGCCGCTGCCGACCAACGTACGCGGCTATGACGGCAACCCGGTCCAGACTTTCGCGCGGGAACGCCGGGTGGAGCTTGCCTATGACGAATATCCGCCGCTGGTCGTAAACGCGTTCATTTCCGCCGAGGACAAGACTTTCTTCAGCCATGGCGGACTCGATTATCCCGGCCTTTTCGGCGCGGTGGTCGATTATACGACGAAGTCCATCACCGGCGGCCGCGCCAAGGGCGGCTCGACCATCACGCAGCAGGTCGCCAAATATCTGCTGCAGGACGATGAATATGCCGTCAGCCGCAAGATCCGCGAGATGATCCTCGCCTTCCGGCTCGAGGATACGCTCAACAAGGAGCAGATCCTCGAACTCTATCTCAATTCCATCTTCCTCGGCCGCAATGCGTACGGCGTCCAGGCGGCGAGCCGGGCCTATTTCGACAAGGACGTCGCCGACCTCACCTTGCCGGAAGCCGCTTATCTCGCGGTCCTGCCCAAGGCGCCCAGCAATTATGATCCGGTCCGGGCCACCGACCGCGCCCTTGGCCGCCGCAACTATGTGCTGCGGGAGATGGCCAAAAACGGCTACATCACCGAAGCGCAGCGCTCGGTCGCCGCTGCGGTGCCGCTCGGCACCATCCGGTACGGCAGCAGCGCCAAGTTCCGCGACCAGGGCGGTTATTTCATGGAAGAGGTTCGCCGGGACCTGATGAAAAAATTCGGCGAGGTGGCCGACGACGGCCCGAACAGCGTCTATGCCGGCGGCTTGTGGGTCCGCACCTCCATGGTGTCGAAGATGCAGGACGCGGCTGCCGAGGCGTTGCGCGAAGGGCTCGCCAAATTCGACGGAGGGCGCGGCTGGCGCGACACGGGGCTCAGCATCGATGTAGGCAGCGACTGGCAAACGCAGCTTCGCGTTGCTGCCCTCGGTACTGGTTTTCCCGACTGGAGGAAGGCGGTCGTCCTGTCCAAAGCCGGCTCCAGCGCGCGGATCGGCTTCTCCGACGGCTCGACCGGCAATCTCCCGGATCCGCCGCCCGGCAACCAGTGCGCGGCGGAGGCGGCGCAGCGTTCGGAGCGCTTCGTCCCGGCATGATCATCATCGTCAAGCAGCTGGGCCTGGACAGCTATGCGCTGCGGTCCATCCCGGAAGTCGGCGGTGGTTTCGTTGCCGAGGAGGTCCACACCGGCCGGGTGATGGCGTTGCAGGGCGGCTTCGATGTCATCGGTTCCTCCTACAATCGCGCCACGCAAGCACAGCGGCAACCCGGATCGGCCTTCAAGCCGGTCGTCTACGTGACCGCGCTTGAAAATGGCATGAGCCCGGCCTCGATCATCGTCGATGCGCCATTCTGCGTCTGGCAGGGCGCCGGCCTAGGCAACAAATGCTTCCGCAACTTTGACGGCAAATATTCGGGCGCCAAGACCATGCGCTGGGGCGTGGAACAGTCGCGCAACCTGATGACGGTCCGCGCCGCAGCCCGAACCGGCATGGAAAGGGTCGTCGCCAACGCCGACAAGCTGGGTGTCGGCAATTATGAGCGCTATCTGTCGATCGCGCTTGGTGCGGGTGACACGACCGTGCTCAAACTGACCAATGCCTACGCTATCCTGGCCAATAATGGCCGGTCGGTGACCCCCACGCTGATCGACTATGTGCAGAACCGCAACGGCAAGGTCATCTTCCGGACCGACAATCGCTGCCAGGTTATGGAAGCTGACAGTGGCGGAGCCTGCAACGGCGCCGATTGGGACGGCAAGGTCATGCCCCGTCCACCCTCACGGCAAAAGCAACTGATCGATGCCCAGGCGGCCTACCAGATGGTGCACATCCTTGAGGGCGTGGTCGAACGAGGTACGGCGACGGTCCTGCGCGACCTCGACCGGCCGCTGTTCGGCAAGACCGGCACCACCTCCGGCCCGACCAACGTCTGGTTCATCGGCGGAACGCCGGAAGTCGTTGCCGGGGTCTACATCGGCTATGACCAGCCGCGGCCGATGGGCCATGCGGCCCAAGGCGGTCGCGTCGCGGCGCCGATCTTCAAGCAATTCGCGCAGGCCGCGTTCCGCGACATGCCGAAGATTCCGTTTGTCGCTCCTGCCGGCATCCGCATGGTCCGGATCGACCGGGCGACCGGCAAGCGCGTGTTCGGAAACTTTCCCACGACGGTCGATCCGAAGTCGTCCGTGATTTGGGAGGCGTTCCAGCCCGAAACCGAGCCGCGCCGGGCGTTCCGGCGAAGCATCGAGCTGGCCAGCGCCCGCGAAGACGTCGCCAGGCTTCCGCCGAGGCGTGCGACGGCGCAGCGACGGCCGCCGGCCCAGCAGACGCGCCCCAGCCGACAGCGCCGAATTCTTGCAAAGGCAGGGCGGCATCTACTAGGCGGACCTCAATCTCGCTTGGAAAGTCATTGTCATGCGCGCCGAAGCGCAAAGCCATATCGACCAGATCAATGCCGCAACCGCGCTGCTGCGCCGCTTTCTCGACTGGGACAAGGCCCAGCGCCGCCTTGGCGAGCTGAATGCCAAGGTCGAGGATCCCACGCTGTGGAATGACCCCAAGGCGGCTCAGGAAGTCATGCGCGAGCGCCGCCGCCTGGAAGAGGCCATCGGCGCCACGCAGACGATCGAAACCGAGCTCAAGGACACGGTCGAACTCATTGAGATGGCGGAGTTGGAAGGCGACACTGCCCTGGTCGACGATGGCGTGCGCGCGCTTGGCGAGCTGGCCGATCAGGCAGAGAAGGACAAGGTTGCGGCGCTGCTGGCGGGAGAGGCAGATGCCAACAATAGCTATATCGAAATCAATGCCGGCGCGGGGGGGACCGAAAGCAACGACTGGGCCGGCATGTTGCAGCGGATGTACACGCGCTGGGGCGAACGGCATGGGATGAAGGTCGAGCTGGTCGATTTCCATGCCGGCGAGCAGGCCGGGATCAAGTCGGCGACGCTGCTGATCAAGGGCGAAAATGCCTATGGCAACCTCAAGGTGGAGGGCGGAGTCCACCGCCTGGTCCGCATTAGCCCCTACGACAGCTCGGCGCGCCGCCACACCAGCTTCGCCTCGGTCTGGGTCTATCCGGAGGTCGACGACGACATCGACATCGAGATCAACGAAGTCCGAACTGCGCATCGATACCTACCGCGCCTCAGGGGCCGGCGGGCAGCATGTCAATACGACCGACAGCGCGGTGCGCATCACGCATATCCCGACCGGAATCGTCGCCGCCTGCCAGAATGAACGGTCGCAGCACAAGAATCGCGCCCAGGCCTATAAAGCAGCTGAAGGCGCGGCTGTACGAGGCCGAACTGCAGCGGCGCGAAGCCGAGGCCAATGCCGCCAACGCTGCCAAGACCGACATCGGCTGGGGCCACCAGATCCGCAGCTATGTCCTGCAGCCCTATCAGCTGGTGAAGGACCTGCGGACCGGAGTCACTTCGACCGCGCCTTCCGACGTGCTCGACGGCGACCTCGACCGGTTCATGGCAGCCGCGCTGTCGCAGCGGGTCACCGGCGAGAAGGTTGAAGTCGAGGATGTCGAGTAAGCGACCCCCATGCGGGGGACGGGCGTTGACCTGCTGATCGCTGATCGGCAGCTTGCCGCCTGCCGGGCAGAGCCCGAGCCGCACGAGTTTCCCGAGGCTGGGCGTGTCGTTGCGCCGATTGTCGGTGAAAGCTTCTCGACCGAAGACGCCCGCGACCGGCTGGGCGAAGCCGAAGAGGTCATGCGCCGCGGACGTCACGCCTGGCATGTCGGTCGCCGATGTCGGCGCCGGCGAGGGCTATTATACCGTGCGCCTGTCGCCGATGTCGGCCGGCGCGGCCGGGTGCTGGCCGAGGACATCGTCGCCCGAGACGCGCGATCGCTGGCTGCAGCGCGTCCAGCGCGAAAATCTGGACAATGTCGCGGTGAAGCTCGGACAGCCGGCCGATCCGATGCTTCCGAAGCGCTCGTTCGACCGCATCTTCCTGGTCCACATGTACCATGAAGTGAACGAGCCCTATGAATTCCTTTGGAATTTGCGCGAAGGCCTTAAGCCCGACGGCATGGTCATCGTGGTCGATTCCGACCGTCCGGTGAAGCGGCATGGGATGCCGCCGCGGCAGCTGATCTGCGAATTCGCTGCGCTGGGCATGGCGCCGCTGAAGATCGCAGCCGCTGGCGGCAGCGACGCCTATTTCGCGGCTTTCAGGATTGCCGCGCCGCGGCCGGCGACCCGGAGCGATCAAGCCGTGCACGGTCGAGCAGGCCTAAAGCAAGCCCCATCCGTCGCATGCTGGTGCAGTTGCCGCCGGCGAAGATCAGATGGTCCAGGACGGCCAGGTCGATGCGCTTCGGCCGCGCGGGCAAGCCGACGCGTTGCGCGGCAGTCGGCTGGCGCTGGGCCTGGGCGTCGCCGCTCGGGTGATTGTGCGCCAGAACCACCCCGGGCTGCCGAGCGCGCGGCATCGGCCATGATTTCGCGCACCGGCATGGCCACGGAGTCCGGCTCGCCCGTCATAACATTCGACATGAAGGCAGCGGGCGCCTGTCATCGACATGGGCAACCCACAGGCTCTCGCGGACCGCTTCGCTCGGATCGAAGCAAGCCGAAAAAAACCGGCGCGCGGCGTCATGGCCATTGAGGATCGCCGGAAATTCTGCGCGCTGAATCCGCATGCGCGAAACTAAGGGGAGCGCGCGGCGACCGCCTAAGCGAACAAAATCCGATACGGATCGCAATCTGCCGTCAACTCGCGCTGGACGGCCGCTGGTGCAGGCTAGGGTGGAACCATGCGCCAATATCTCGATCTGATGCAGCGAATTCTCGACGAGGGCGTCGAGCAGATGGACCGCACCGGCACCGGCACCATTCGCTCTTCGGAGCGCAGATGCGGTTCGACCTGGCGCAAGGGTTCCCGCTGCTGACGACGAAAAAGCTGCATTTGCGATCGATCATCGTCGAGTTGCTGTGGTTCCTGCGCGGCGACACCAATGTCCGCTGGCTGCAGGAACGCAAGGTCAGCATTTGGGATGAATGGGCCGACGAGCACGG
Source organism: uncultured Alphaproteobacteria bacterium (assembly GCA_963844355.1). Lineage (GTDB taxonomy): Bacteria > Pseudomonadota > Alphaproteobacteria > Sphingomonadales > Sphingomonadaceae > Sphingomicrobium. The sequence goes on along the minus strand of CAWJNY010000007.1, from coordinate 742,220 downwards.
CGACCTCGGGCCGGTTTATGGCAAGCAATGGCGCGACTGGGAGACGGCCGACGGTCGCCATATCGACCAGATCGCGGAATCTCGATCGACCTGATCCGGCGCGATCCCGGCTCGCGGCGGCAGATCGTCACCGCCTGGAATCCCGGCGAGATCGATCGGATGGCGTTGGCGCCCTGCCACTGCCTGTTCCAGACCCAGGTCGCCGGCGGGCCGGCTCAACCTGCAGCTCTACCAGCGCAGCGCCGATTTTTTCCTGGGGGTTCCGTTCAACATCGCCAGCTATGCGCTTCTGACCCATATGCTGGCGCGCGAATGCGGGCTGGAGCCGGGCACCTTCGTGTGGACCGGCGGTGATGTTCATCTCTACTCGAACCATCTCGATCAGGCGCGGCTGCAGCTGAGCCGCGATCCGCGCCGCTTGCCGCGTCTGGTGATGAAGGATCGGGGCAGGGCGATTTCGACTATGAGGCTGAGGATTTCGCGTTCGAAGCCTACGACCCTCATCCGCACATTTCCGCGCCTGTCGCGGTCTGGAGAACATTTCGTCCTGCGTGATGGCACCGATTGTCGATTGCGGCGTTCGTTCAGCCGCAAGACAGGAGATTCTGCCATGTTTCGCAAGGTAGTGACCATATTGCTGATTGGCGGCAGCGTTGCCGTCGCAGCCTGCAATACCGTTCGCGGCGCGGCCGAGGACGTGAATTCAGCGGCGAACGCAGTCGACAACGCCACCTGATTTCGGCCATGGTCGTTACGCCATTAAAAGGAGTTCGACCATGGTTCGTAAGGTGACGACGTTGCTGTTGATCGGTGGAGCGCTCGCGATCGCGGCGTGCAACACGGTTCGTGGCGCCGGCGCGGATGTATCTTCGGCGGCCAACTGCACCGAAAACGCCATCCACGGCGGCAGTTGCTGATCTTAGCGTCGCACTAACAAAGAAAACCCCGCCGGATCGCTCCGGCGGGGTTTTTTTGTCTGGCCGAGCGGCGACCAGCCTAGTCGTTCAGATACTCGCCGGCATCCGCATCGGTGCCGGTGCCCGACGGAGCGACTTCCGCCAGAGGATCGCGCATTGGTTGCTGCTTCCGGACCCTGGGCCAGTTCGGCGGCATGCTCCTGGGCAGCAGTGGCCGGCGCGATCAGCGCTTCCTGCAGCTTGCGCTGCTGGGCGCGGAGCGCGGCGTCGCGGCTCGAGGCGGCAACGCGCATCCGGTTCATTCCGGCGCCCGTGCCCGCCGGGATCAGGCGGCCGACGATGACATTTTCCTTGAGCCCATTGAGCGTGTCGACCTTGCCCTGGACCGACGCCTCAGTGAGGACGCGGGTGGTCTCCTGGAACGAGGCGGCCGAGATGAAGCTGCGGGTCTGCAGGCTCGCCTTGGTGATGCCGAGCAGCACCGGCTTGCCTTCCGCGGGCTTCTGCTTCTTCTCGAGCCTGGAGTTGACCTCTTCCATCTCCTCGCGATCAACCTGTTCGCCGGCCAGAAGGGTGGTGTCGCCACCATCGGTGATCTCGACCTTCTGCAACATCTGGCGAACGATCACCTCGATGTGCTTGTCGTTGATCTTCACGCCCTGGAGCCGATAGACTTCCTGGATCTCCGATACGAGATATTCCGCGAGTGCCTCGACGCCGAGGACCTCGAGGATGTCGTGCGGATCGGGGGAGCCGCCGACCAGATTGTCGCCGCGCTTGACGTAATCGCCTTCCTGCACGTCGATGACCTTGGCCTTGGGCACCAGATATTCGACCGGATCCGACCCGTCGTCGGGGATAATCGCGATCTTGCGCTTCGCCTTATAGTCCTTCTTGAAGCTGACCTTGCCCGAGACCTTGGCGATAATCGCGTTTTCCTTGGGCTTGCGCGCTTCGAACAGTTCCGCGACCCGCGGCAGACCGCCAGTGATGTCGCGGGTTCGAGCGGCTTCGCGCGGCATGCGGGCCAGCACTTCGCCGGCTTCGACCTGCTGGCCGTCCTCGACCGCGATGACCGCGCCCGGAGCCAGGCGATAGACGCCAGCCTCTTCTGCGCCCTTGCCCGTCATGGTCAGGCGCGGACGAAGGTCCTCCTTCTTCGACTTGGCGAGGTCGTCGATCACTGCGCGCTGCGAGATGCCGGTCAACTCGTCGGTCTGTTCCACCAGTGTCCGGTTCTCGATCAGGTCCTGATACTTCACCGTGCCGGCGCGCTCGGTGATCACCGGGCTGAACGACGGGTCCCATTCGGCGATACGGTCGCCGCGGCTGACGATATGGCCGTTCTCGACCATCAGGTGCGCGCCGTACGGGATACGGTGCGTGCTGACAGCTCGCGGCCATCCATGTCGAGAATGGCGATTTCACCCGAACGCGATAGCGACAGGTGTCGGCTGCGCGGATCGGTAATGGTCGGCATGTCGCCGCAGCTCGATGGTGCCGTCGACCGGCGCCTCGAGGTTCGACTGCTCGTTGAGCTGCGCCGCGCCGCCGATGTGGAAGGTCCGCATCGTCAGCTGGGTGCCCGGCTCGCCGATCGACTGCGCGGCGATAACGCCGACCGCTTCGCCGATGTTGACCGGCGTACCGCGAGCGAGATCGCGCCCGTAGCACTTGGCGCAAACACCCATTTTCGAAGCGCAGATCAGCGGACTACGGATCTTGATCCCCTGAAGTCCGATCTCCTCGAGCTGGGCAACCATCGGTTCGTCCAGCAGCGTGCCTTCGGGTATGACCGTTTCGTTGGTCTTGGGATCGACGATATCCTCGGCCGTGGTACGGCCCAGCACACGATCGGCCAGCGAAGCGATGATCGAGCCGCCCTGGACGATGGCGCGCATTTCAAGCGCACGATCGGTACCGCAGTCCTCCTCGACGATCACCGCGTCCTGCGACACGTCGACCAGGCGGCGAGTGAGGTAACCCGAGTTCGCCGTCTTGAGCGCGGTATCGGCGAGGCCCTTGCGGGCGCCGTGCGTCGAGTTGAAATATTCAAGAACGGTCAAGCCTTCCTTGAAGTTGGAGATGATCGGCGTTTCGATGATCTCGCCAGACGGCTTGGCCATCAGGCCCCGCATGCCGGCCAGCTGCTTGATCTGGGCCTGCGAACCACGCGCGCCGGAATGGGCCATCATGTAGATGGAGTTGATCGGCAGCTCACGGCCGTCGTCCCCCTTCTTCACGGACGAGATTTCCTTCATCATCTCGCTCGCCACGCGGTCGCCGCAACGCGACCAGGCATCGATCACCTTGTTGTACTTTTCCTGCTGGGTGATCAGGCCGTCCTGGTACTGCTGCTCATAGTCCTTCACCAGCGCGCGGGTTTCGTCGACCAGCCCGATCTTGGTGTCGGGGATGACCATGTCATCCTTGCCGAAGGAAATGCCGGCGCGGAACGCATGGCGGAAGCCGAGGCCCATGATCGCATCGGCGAACAGCACCGTCTCCTTCTGGCCGGTGTGGCGATAGACGGTGTCGATGACGTCGCCGATCTCCTTCTTGGTGAGGAGACGATTGACCGTCTCGAACGGCACCTTGTGGCTCTTCGGCAGAGTTTCGCCGAGCAGCATCCGGCCCGGGGTCGTCTCGAACCGCTTCATGTAGGTGTTGCCGCCTTCGTCCGTCTGCGGAACTCGGCTGACGATCTTGGTGTGCAGCGTCACCGCTCCGGCGGCCAGCGCCTGGTGAACCTCGGCCATGTCGGAAAGCATCATGCCTTCGCCCGGCTCGCTTTCCTTCATCATCGACAGATAATAGAGGCCGAGCACCATGTCCTGCGACGGAACGATGATCGGCTTGCCATTGGCGGGCGAGAGGATGTTGTTGGTCGACATCATCAGCACGCGCGCTTCCAGCTGCGCCTCGAGGCTCAGCGGAACGTGGACGGCCATCTGGTCCCCGTCGAAGTCGGCGTTGAACGCGGCGCAGACCAGCGGGTGAAGCTGGATCGCCTTGCCCTCGATCAGCACCGGCTCGAACGCCTGGATGCCAAGCCGGTGGAGCGTTGGAGCGCGATTGAGGAGCACGGGATGCTCGCGGATCACCTCGTCGAGGATGTCCCACACTTCCTTGCGCTCTTTCTCAACCCACTTCTTGGCCTGCTTCAGGGTCATCGAAAGACCCTTGGCGTCGAGGCGCGAGTAGATGAACGGCTTGAACAGCTCCAAGGCCATCTTCTTCGGCAGGCCGCACTGGTGGAGTTTCAGCTCCGGTCCGGTCACGATCACCGAGCGGCCCGAATAGTCGACGCGCTTGCCGAGCAGGTTCTGGCGGAAGCGACCCTGCTTGCCCTTGAGCATGTCGCTCAGCGACTTCAGCGGACGCTTGTTGGCGCCGGTGATGGTGCGGCCGCGGCGGCCGTTATCAAACAGCGCGTCGACCGCCTCCTGCAGCATGCGCTTTTCGTTGCGGACGATGATGTCCGGCGCGCGCAGCTCCATCAGCCGCTTCAAACGATTGTTGCGGTTGATGACTCGGCGATAAAGGTCGTTGAGGTCCGACGTGGCGAAGCGGCCGCCATCGAGCGGGACCAGCGGGCGCAACTCGGGCGGGATGACCGGGATCACCTCGAGGATCATCCACTCCGGCCGGTTGCCGGAATCGATGAAGCTCTCGACGACCTTGAGGCGCTTGATGATCTTCTTGGGCTTGAGCTCCGACTTGGTCTCGGCCAGCTCCTTCAGAAGGTCATCGCGCTCGCCCGCCAGGTCGAGGTCCATCAGCATCTGCTTGACGGCCTCGGCGCCGATTCCGGCCGAGAAAGCATCCTCGCCATATTCGTCCTGGGCGGACAGCAGCTCGTCTTCAGTGAGCAGCTGGAATTTCTCGAGCGCGGTCAGGCCCGGCTCGATCACCACATAGCTCTCGAAGTAGAGGATCCGCTCGAGCTGCTTCAGCTGCATGTCGAGCAGCAGGCCGATGCGGCTCGGCAGCGACTTCAGGAACCAGATGTGAGCAACCGGCGCCGCCAGTTCGATATGACCCATCCGCTCGCGGCGGACCTTCGACACGGTCACCTCGACGCCGCACTTCTCGCAGACGATGCCCTTGTACTTCATCCGCTTGTACTTGCCGCACAGGCATTCATAGTCCTTGATGGGGCCGAAGATGCGGGCGCAGAACAGGCCGTCACGCTCGGGCTTGAACGTACGGTAATTGATCGTTTCGGGCTTCTTGATTTCGCCGAACGACCAGGAACGGATCTTGTCCGGCGAGGCGATGCCGATCTTGATCTGGTCGAAGATTTCCGGCTTGGCCACCGGGTTCGCGAAGTTAGTCAGCTCGTTCATATTTCAAATCTCCAATCCCCTCCCTGACCAGGGAGGGGCTGAGTTAATCGGTTACTCGGCGGCGATGGCGGTCGGTTCGTCGCTCTCGTCCTCGATCGAATTCAATTCGACGTTGAGGCCGAGCGAACGCATTTCCTTGACCAGCACGTTGAAGCTTTCGGGGATGCCGGCATCGAACGTGTCGTCGCCCTTGACGATCGCCTCGTAGACCTTGGTGCGGCCGATCACGTCGTCCGACTTCACGGTCAGCATTTCCTGCAACGTGTAGGCGGCGCCATAGGCTTGCAGGGCCCACACCTCCATTTCGCCGAAGCGCTGCCCGCCGAACTGCGCCTTGCCGCCCAGCGGCTGCTGGGTGACCAGGCTGTAGGGGCCGATCGAACGCGCGTGGATCTTGTCGTCGACCAAGTGGTGGAGCTTCAGCATGTAGATGTAGCCCACGGTCACCTTGCGGTCGAAAGCATCGCCGGTGCGGCCGTCGTAGAGCGTCACCTGGCCAGACTTGTCGAGCCCGGCCTTGTCCAGCATCACCGAAACGTCCGCCTCGCGGGCGCCGTCGAACACCGGAGTACCCATCGGCACGCCGCCGACGAGGTTCTGGGCCAGCTCCATCACTTGCTCGTCATTGCGAGCGTCGATGTCCTTGGCATAGCCATCGCCGTAGATGTCCTTGAGCTTGGCACGGACATCCTTGACGTCCTTGCCGGCCAGATCGGCACCCCTGGCATGAATGCCCTCCAGCATTTCCTGGATCTGCTTGCCGAGTCCGCGGGCGGCCCAGCCGAGATGGGTTTCGAAAATCTGACCCACGTTCATGCGGCTCGGCACGCCCAGTGGATTCAGGACGATATCGACCGGCGTTCCATCCTCCAGGAACGGCATGTCTTCCTGCGGCAGGATACGGCTGATGACGCCCTTGTTGCCGTGCCGGCCGGCCATCTTGTCGCCCGGTTGGAGCTTGCGCTTCACCGCAACGAACACCTTGACCATCTTCAGCACGCCTGGTGGCAGCTCATCGCCGCGCTCCAGCTTCTCGACGCGGTCCTCGAACTTGCGATTGATGACAGCAATCGCCTCGTCATACTGCGCCTTGAGCGCTTCGAGGTCGGACTGGCGCTTGTCGTCCTTGACGGCGATCTTCCACCATTCGTGCTTCTCGGTCGCCTCGAGGGCGGCCTCGTCGATCGTCGATCCCTTCTTGATGCTCTTCGGTGCCGCGGTCGCGGTCTGCTTCAGCAACATTTCCTGCAAGCGGGCGAAGGTAGCGCGGTTGAGGATGCCTTTTTCGTCGTCGGCATCCTTCTTGAGCCGCTCCTTCTCTTCGGTCTGGATGGCACGCGTACGGTCATCGATGTCGATGCCGTGGCGGTTGAACACCCGCACCTCGACGATCGTGCCCGACACCCCCGGCGGCAGGCGCAGCGAGGTGTCGCGGACGTCCGAAGCCTTCTCGCCAAAAATGGCGCGCAGCAGCTTCTCCTCCGGCGTCATCGGGCTTTCGCCCTTCGGCGTGATCTTGCCGCACAGGATATCACCCGGCTCAACTTCGGCGCCGATGTAGACGATGCCCGCCTCGTCGAGGTTGCGCAGCGCTTCCTCGCCGACGTTGGGGATGTCGCGGGTAATGTCCTCCGGCCCGAGCTTGGTGTCGCGGGCCATTACCTCGAATTCCTCGATGTGGATCGAGGTGAACACGTCATCCTTCACGATGCGTTCGGAAATGAGGATCGAGTCCTCATAATTGTAGCCGTTCCACGGCATGAAGGCGACGAGCACGTTGCGGCCCAGCGCCAGCTCGCCGAACTGCGTCGACGGGCCGTCGGCGATGATCTCGCCGGCTTCGACCATGTCACCGACCTTCACCAGCGGGCGCTGGTTGATGCAGGTGTTCTGGTTGGAGCGCTGGAACTTCATCAGCGTGTAGATGTCGACGCCCGATTCACCGGCGCGCAGATCGCTGGTGACGCGCACGACGATGCGGGTCGCGTCAACCTGGTCGACGATGCCCGAACGGCGGGCGGCAATCGCCGCGCCGCTATCGCGCGCAACCGTTTCCTCCATGCCGGTTCCGACCAGCGGAGCGTCGGCCTGGAGCAGCGGAACTGCCTGGCGCTGCATGTTCGATCCCATCAGCGCGCGGTTGGCGTCGTCATTCTCCAGGAAGGGAATGAGCGAGGCCGCAACCGACACCAGCTGCTTGGGGCTGACGTCCATCAGGGTGATGGTGTCGCGCGGCGCCATCAGAAAGTCGCCGTTCCGCCTCGAGGAGACGATCTCTTCCTGGAAGCCGCCCTTGGTATCGAGCTCAGCGTTGGCCTGCGCAATGGTGTGCTTGGCCTCTTCCATCGCCGACAGATAGACGACCTCGTTTGTCACCTGGTCGTTGACCACCTTGCGGTAGGGCGTCTCGATGAAGCCGTACTTGTTGACCCGGCTGAAGCTGGCGAGCGAATTGATCAGGCCGATGTTCGGGCCTTCCGGCGTTTCGATCGGGCAGATACGGCCATAGTGGGTCGGGTGGACGTCGCGGACTTCGAAGCCCGCGCGCTCGCGGGTCAGGCCGCCCGGCCCGAGGGCCGAAACGCGACGCTTATGGGTGACCTCCGACAGCGGGTTGGTCTGGTCCATGAACTGCGACAGCTGGGACGAACCGAAGAACTCGCGCACGGCGGCGACCGCCGGCTTCGCATTGATGAGATCGTTCGGCATGACGGTCGACACGTCGACCGAGCTCATCCGCTCCTTGACCGCGCGTTCCATGCGCAGCAGGCCGACGCGATACTGATTTTCCAGCAGCTCGCCGACCGAGCGGACCCGGCGATTGGCCAGGTTGTCGATATCGTCGATTTCGCCCTTGCCATCCTTGAGGTTCACCAGCTCCTGGACGACCGCAATGATGTCCTCGCGGCGCAGGGTTGTGACGGTGTCCTCGGCATCGAGGCCGAGGCGCATGTTGAGCTTGACCCGGCCGACGGCCGACAGGTCATAGCGCTCCGGATCGAAGAAAAGGCCATAGAACAGCGCATCCGCGGTCTCGCGGGTCGGCGGTTCGCCGGGGCGCATGACCCGGTAGATATCTGCCAGGGCGCTGTCGCCGTCTTCCGACTTGTCGGCCTTGAGCGTGTTGCGGATCCAGGGACCGGTGTTGACGTAATCGATGTCGAGCAGCTCGAGCCGGTCGACGCCGGCCTTGTCGAGTTCCGCGAGATTCTCCGCCGAGATCTCGTCCCCGGCTTCGACATAGATCTCGCCAGACTTCTCGTTGATCAGGTCATAGGCCGAGAAGCGACCGAAGATTTCCTCGGTCGGGATGATGAGGTTCTTGAGGCCGTCCTTTGCGGCGGCATTGGCCTTGCGCGGGGTGATCTTCTCATGCGCCTTGAAGATGATCTCGCCGCTGTCGGCGTCGACCACGTCATGGTTCGGCTTCTGGCCGCGCCACGCATCAGCGGAATATGGGATCTGCCAGCCGTTCTTGCCGCGGACATAGGTCAGGCGGCTGTAGAAGGTGTTGAGGATGTCCTCGCTCGACAGGCCGAGCGCGTGCAGCAGTGCAGTGACCGGCAGCTTGCGCTTGCGGTCGATACGCACGTTCACAATGTCCTTGGCGTCGAACTCGAAGTCGAGCCAGCTCCCACGATAGGGAATGACCCGGGCGGCGAAGAGATATTTGCCGGAGGCATGGGTCTTCCCGCGGTCATGGTCGAACAGCACGCCCGGCGAGCGGTGCATCTGCGACACGATGACGCGCTCGGTGCCATTGATGATGAAGGTGCCGTTCCCCGTCATGAGCGGCATGTCGCCCATGTAAACGTCCTGCTCCTTGATATCGATCACCGATTTGGCCTCGGTGTCGGGATCGATTTCAAACGTGGTCAAGCGCAGCGTTACGCGCATCGGCGCGGCAAAGGTCAGGCCACGCTGGCGACACTCATCGGTGTCGTACTTGGGATCCTCAAGCTCGTAGCGGTCGAAGTCGAGGTGCGCGGTGCCGGCGAAATCCTGGATTGGGAAGACCGAGCGAAGCGTCTTTTCGAGGCCAGAGACGTATCCGACCGACGGGTCCGAGCGAAGGAACTGCTCGTAGGATTCGCGCTGAACCTCGATGAGGTTCGGCATCTCGCTGATTTCGTGGATGTTTCCGAAGATCTTGCGGATACGGCGCGAATATTGGTTGCGGGCCATGGTCGGCACGTCTTTCGCTTTGGTGGCCATCTTAGTCCTTGCGCTCCGGGCGCGCGTCGAGGCACGCGGCCCTTTGATGAAGTCCGGCGCGGCTCCCGTAATTCCTCACCATACGTTCGGACCGTTGCGCGTTTTCGGCCCGTGTCCCGGTGAGGACGGGAAAAGCTCCGGGCGCACGAGTCCGTGCGGCGGAGCCGGTTTTTGTTGGATTGAGCCGATATACGCCTTTTCAGTGCGGTTGCAAGGGGTCGGCTACGCCCCGATCATAACAGTGGCCCCAACCTCGGTGACGGCATAGAGCCGTTTGGCGAACTCGGACGGCAGCCGGATGCAACCATGGCTGGCCGGGCGACCGGGGTTGGGTCCGGCGTGCAGTGCCGTGCCATATTTGTCGATCATCTGGGTGAACGGCATCGGGGCATTCTCATATTTGATGCTCCGGTGCATAGGCTTCTTCAGCTGCACCAAGAAGATGCCGGTCGGGGTTGGATGGTCGTCCGTCCCGGTCGAGACCGCGGCGACCGCAATCAGCTGTTCGCCGCGATAGAGGTAGGCAAGCTGTTCGGAGAGGCTGACGACCACCCGAGGATCACCCTCGAAACTGCCCTTGCGCCAGACATATTGACCCGGCTTGAGCTCCTTTGGCCCGAATACCTCTTCCATGTGGAGGCGCGCCATGAAGGCGGCATCGCTCGCCTCGGCCCTGGCCTCGGGTGTCTCGATCGAAGCGGCAGCGGGCGTCGCAGAGAGCATCAGCCCGATCGCCATCAAGGCCGAGAGCAAGCCCCTCGGCTTCGATTTTAACGCGCACATTATCCTATCCTCGTTTTGATCTACATAATGCATCGCGCGCAGGCAGGTTCCTCGGCTGTGCGAACAAATGCTCATAAAAACGCGGGGAATCTGCGGTTTCTTACCGGCATCGGTGACTTGAATTTGCGGCGCCCGGCGTCGAGCTAGCGGGCAAAGGAGATCCTATGTCCAAGCCGAAGATCTGCGACTTCCACGCCATGTCGATTTCGACCCGCCCGAAGTGATCGCCGCGCCGATCACAGCCACAATATTGTCTGGTTCGGTCCAAGCGAGCAGCTGAACCCGCGCTGGTCGATTAGAAGATGAGCGCAACGACGATGATGATCAGGATCAGCGCGCCAATGCTCATGGTCACGTTGCGGCCCATCGAATGATCCTTTCCTGCTCGTTCGGCCTTTCAACCCGCTCAACGTACGAGCGTTCCCCACTTGCCGCCGCAGCAGGCCATGGTAGCTTCGAATTTAACAGGAGGAGGCTCGGGGCATGCCTTATCGTCACGCACACTGGTGGATCCTGGCGCTGTTTCCGATCGCCGCGTTGGCGTTCTGGTTCAACTATTTGTCAGTGCTCTCGACCAGCCCGGCTTCCTACCATTTTCATGGCATCACCGCCTCGCTGTGGCTGATCCTCCTCGCGATCCAGAGTTGGTCGATCCATCACGGTCATCGCGCATTTCACCGCGTCAACGGTCTGGTGAGCTTTGCGTTGTTCCCACTGTTCCTGGCGGGCGGGGCGGCCATTTTTGTTGGAATGGCTCAGCGCTATGTCGCGGCTGAAACACCGTTCCATGCGATCTGGCCGCCCAATCTCGCCTGGCTTGATTTTGTCGCCGTGGGCGGGATGGCTTTTTTTTACTTCCAGGCGCTGAAAAACCGCCGCTTCGTCGGCAAGCACTCCTCCTACCTGCTGGCCACTGCAATCTTCCTCATGCCACCGATCTTCGGCCGCCTGGCGCCGCTTCCGCTTGGCCTCGACCTCGCGAAGCCGGAGAATTTTGCGCAGATGGGCCCCGGCTTTCACCTCGGAAATCTGGTGTCGGCGCTGATCGCCTTCGTCATTGCCTGGCGCGCAGGGCGGAAGGGTAAGCCGTTCGTCATGGCCGGGCTATTGATCGTGCTTTCCTCGATTCTGTTCGAGATGCCGGGCGGGACGGCGGCCTGGAAGGCGCTGTACGTCCACGCGGCGACTATCCCGGCTCTGCCCATGGCGCTGGCAGCGGCCATCGGAGGCGCGGCCGTCGGCTGGGCCGGCTGGGTCGCGGGCAAGCGTCCGGCCGCGCCTGGCATAAAGCCGATGCCGGCCTGAACTCAAAAAAAGGGCGGCCCGTTGCCGGACCGCCCTTCCCATCCGCAGGCGCTTCAAGACACCCACGAAATCCGATTTAGAAGCTTACTTGAGCTCGACGGTACCGCCGGCTTCCTCGATCTGCTTCTTGATCTTCTCGGCCTCGTCCTTGTTGACGCCTTCCTTGACGGCCTTCGGAGCGCCTTCGACGAGCGCCTTGGCTTCGCCCAGGCCCAGGCCGGTGATGGCGCGGACTTCCTTGATGACGTTGATCTTCTTGCCACCGTCGCCGGTGAGGATCACGTCGAATTCGGTCTGCTCTTCGGCAGCCGGGCCGGCGGCGGCGGCGGCGGCAGGCGCAGCGGCAACCGCAGCGGCGGCCGAAACGCCCCACTTCTCTTCGAGCAGCTTCGAAAGCTCGGCAGCTTCGAGGACGGTCAGTGCCGACAGGTCGTCGACGATCTTGTTCAGGTCAGCCATTTTAGTCTCCTAGAGGGCCAATCGGCCCCAATTTCGTGCGTGGTTTGAAACGAAAAACTTAAGCTGCGGCCTTGGCGGCGAGAACGCGCGCCAGCTGGCCACCCGGCTCCTTGGCAATGCGTGCGATCTTGGTCGCGGGCGCCTGAATGAGGCCCACGATCATGCCACGCAGCTGGTCGAGCGACGGAAGTTCGGCAAGCGCCTTGATCCCGTTCAAATCGAGCAGCGTATCGCCCATCGCGCCACCAACGATCTCGAGACGATCGTTGGTCTTGGCGAACTCCACCGCGACCTTTGCAGCCGCGACGGGGTCGATCGAGGTGGCCAAGGCGGTCGGCCCGGTCAGCATGTCGCCGATCGATCCGTACCTGGTGCCCTCGAGCGCGATCTTGGCAAGCCGGTTCTTCGCAACTTTGAACTGGGCACCGGCATCGCGCATCTTCAGGCGCAGGTCGGTCGACTGGGCGACCGACAGGCCGAGATTGCGGGTGATCACCACCACGCTGGTCTCGTTGAAGACGTTCTTCAGCTCGGCAACCAGATCGGCTTTTTGCGAACGATCCATGCCATACTCCTAGTCATTCCACTTGCCGGACCATCCGGCATGCGGTTGGAGCTGCGAAAACCGCAACTCCGAGATGTCCGGGGGATGGATCGAGAGGCGCTGTATGCCAGCGCACGACGGGAGCGCTGAGGCGACCCGTTCCTGAATTCCTTATCCCCGTCTAGGCCGCAAATTAAGGGGCGAACCCCAGCGACTGTCTCGGACGAGCGCCACGACCCGAAGGCCGCGACCGCGCGCCGTCTACAGGCGGCAGGCCGAAAGTCAAGGCTTTGAACTGTTTAGCGGACGACGATCTTGCCGCTCATGCCTAGCATCTTGTGAAAGCTATGGGTGCATTTGAGTTTGTAGCTAGCGGCGGCCGGAGCGGTTAGCCGTATTTCTCGCAATTGCCCCGGCGGGACCTCGACTTCTCCGCCGGTTACCCAACGGCGATCGCTCGGCGCAATGGTCGCCGCGCTGAAAAATGACGGTGCCGTGAAATCATGGCCGCCGCTCGAGGCATTGTAGAGCCGCAGCACATAAGCCCGGCCATGGTCGAGCACGATAGTCCTGGGTGTGAATTTGAAGTTCGACAGCTGGACATTGACGACCGCCGGGGCTTGAGGCGTCGCCGGCTGCGCCCCGAACAGGGCGATCGGTGCCGCTAACAGGAAAGCGTAACGCATGGTTGCCACTCCTCCCGCGGGACAACGCTTCGGCGGTGAATGCCGTTGCTTGACAAAGTAGCGGCTTGGGTGCCCCTTGGCGGCGCTGCTGCCGGGGAGTGCCGATGCTAAGGTGGTTCTGGCTCATGATTGCTGTCGCCGCCACCATGGTTCCCGCCGGCGCGCGTCCCCAGGCTGCGCCGCAACGCATTGTCGCAATCGGCGACCTCCACGGCGATCACGATGCCTGGCGCGCAATCGCCAGGTCGGCCGGCCTGGTGGATGCGAAGGGCAAATGGGCAGCCGGCAACGCCACGCTGGTGCAAATGGGCGATGTCGTCGACCGCGGTCCAGACAGCCTCAAGATCATTCGAGATCTGATGAGCCTGCAGCGGGAAGCGCCCAAGCGCGGCGGAAGGGTCATCGTCCTGCTCGGCAATCATGAAGCCATGATGATGACAAGTGACCTGCGCTACGTGCACCCGGGCGAATACGCTGTCTTTGTGACCCGCGAAAGCAAGGCGCGACGCGACCGGGTGTACGAGGCTAACAGAGCAGTGGTCCAGTCCGCCTACCGGTCGCGCAGTCCGGAGATGCCGCCGGAGGCGATCAAGGATGAGTGGCTGAAGACCATGCCGCTCGGCAAGATCGAATATCAGCTGGCGTGGCGGCCGGACGGCGAACTCGGCAAGTGGGCGCTTGCCAATCCCGCAGTGGTGAAGCTGGGCGATACGCTATTCGTGCACGGCGGGATTAGCGCGGCCTACGCGCATTTGCCGCATCGACGAGATCAACCGGCAGGTAGCAATCGCGCTCCAGGCTCAAGATTCAACGCGGACGGCGATCATCAATCATCCCCAAGGCCCGCTTTGGTACCGCGGGCTGATTATCCGTAACGACGGAGACGATGCGACGGTGGCACCAGTGCCTCTCGGCGCCACCGCGCCGCTTCCCATCGATCAGGAGCTGGACCTGGTCTTGAGGAGCTTCGGCGTAAAGCGGATCGTCGTCGCCCATACGCCCTCGCGCCAGGGAATAATCGGCGGGGCGGGGGAAGCTGTGGCGGGTCGATAGCGCGATCAGCCGGGCCTACGGTGGCACGCCGGCCTATCTCGAGATCGTCGGCGACAAGGTCACCGCGCATAATGTGCCGCGACCCGCCGGCAAGGAATGGGGCGCACAATGAGGGGAATTTTCGCACTTGCGGTTCTGGCCACTTCGTCGGCCGCCGTAGCCCAGGGCGCTCCCAAGCCGCTGTTCAGCAGCGACGCGCCGATCCGGTTTACGATCCAGGGCCCGGTCAATTCCATCGCGCGAAAAGCGGCCAAATCGGTCGAGCCCCAAGCCGCGACGCTAAGCATGACGGCGCCCGCGGAATCTCATCCGATCCGCCTTTCCCCGCGCGGCTTGTCGCGGCGCACCGGCGGAATTCTGCGATTTTCCGCCGCTTCGCGTCGAATTCACGCAACCGCCCGCAGCCTCGTCGCTATTCCTTGGCCAGCGGCGCTTGAAACTGGTTACCCATTGCAAGTCCTCGGCCGGGCACCAGCAGCATGTCTTGCTGGAATATTCGGCGTATCGCTTGCTGAACGAACTGACTCCCGTGAGCCACAAGGTGCGGTTGGCAACGGTCGACTATGCCGAGCCCAACGGCAAAGTCTCGATCTCGCGCTCGGGCTTCTTCATCGAGGATCTGGACGACATGGCCAAGCGCAATGGGCTGAGCGAGGCACGCGTGGCCGATCGCATCAGCGCGAGCCAGCTTGAGCCCGCCCATGCAGCGCGTGTCGCCCTGTTCATGTACATGATCGGCAATCTCGACTGGTCGATGCGGGCCGGCCCGCAGGGCGAAGGCTGCTGCCATAATAGCCGCCTGCTGAGCGGCGGAGCGGCGCTGGTCCCGGTAGCCTATGATTTCGATTATTCCGGGTTGGTCGACGCGCCTTACGCGATCCCTCCCGCACAGATTCGCGTGCGAAGCGTCCGTCAGCGATTCTACCAGGGATATTGCCGCCACAACCCGCAAGTCGTGGCGGCCGCGGCCGAGTTGCGCGCGCAGGCGCCCCGCCTTGGAGGCGGTGTATTCGCCAGATCCCCGGGATGGAGGAGCGAACCCGCCGCAAGGCGCTGTCCTATCTGGCCGGCTTCTTTCAGGAAATCGCGACCGACCAAGCGGTTCGCGCCAATCTTCTGAAGGACTGCCTCGGCGGTTAGGGCGGCGGCATAGTCCCCGAAGGAGGTGCCGCGGCCGGCTCAGCGGTGGGCGCCGCGGCCGTTACGATTGGCGGACATTCGACGGGGTCGAGGTCTGCCATGTAGCGCTTCATTCCTTCCCGCTCGCCATATTCCGTCGCCCACAGCACCAGGAAGGCATAGTTGAAGCCGAGGCCCATCACGATCGCCAGTTCGACGGCGCCGATGCCGGCTGCGAGGCCGGTGCCAACCGAGATAAGAATGAACAGAGCGTCGCCCGAACTCTTCAGGCTGTTCTTGAACCGGACGGCGCCGGCGATGCCGGCCAGGGCGAACGCCAGTGCCAGGCTGTTCTGGACGATGATGACGATACCGGTAACGACCACTGGCAGGATCAGGATCGTGCTGATCAGCGACTGGTCATATTCCTCGCCGGTGCGGATCCCCATGTAGACCCAGCTGACGGGAAGGGCGGTCAAAAACGCGCCGACGATTGCCGCCGCCAGCCAGAACAGGCTTTCGCCGAACGACCCGACCTGTTGCGCCGTTACCGACCGAGCCGAGCCTTCCAGCGGGTTGCTGTCCGGCTGGCTGATCAAGGCTTCAACTCCACCGATCGGCAGATATTCCCGCAACGCGGGAAAAACATTGAGCGCCACGAAAATGACCAATCCGATCGCCGCATAATATGCGGTAAGTCTTACGAACAGCTGGAACGCTTTCATCGGCTCTCCCATCGTCGACGGTTAACAGTTTAGGCTAATCGTTCTCGCTGCGCCAGCGATAGGGCTTGAGCGGTTTGATGACCCCATAGCGCTCCTCGATCGGGTCGTGGTCGAGCGACGGCCAGGGGATGTTCTCAAGCGGCAGCTTGGTATCGGGCAGCCGGTCGAGCAAGTCGCGCAGCAGGGTCAGTCGACCCATTCGTTGGTCGTTGAAATCGACCAGCGTCCATGGCGCGTAAGGCGTGTGCGTTTCCTTGAGCATTCGCTCGCGCGCGTCCGTGTAGGCCTGATAGAGGTTGCGTGCCTGACGATCGACCGGAGACAGCTTCCAGCGGCGCAGCGGATTGTTGAGGCGGGCGGCGAAGCGCTCCTCCTGCTGATCCTGATCGCAGCACAGCCAATATTTGAACAGGTAGATGCCGTCATCGACCAGCTGGCGCTCGAAGTCCGGCACCGCGTTGAGGAAAGTGGAAACCTCTTCGGAGGAGCAGAAGCCCATGACGGTTTCAACCCCGGCGCGGTTGTACCAGCTGCGGTCGAACAGGCTGATTTCGCCGCGGGCAGGCATATGTTCGACGTAACGCTGGAAATACCATTGGCCGCGTTCCCTCTCCGAGGGGGCGGGCAGCGCGACGACATGGCATTGGCGGGGATTGAGGTTGCTGGCGAACATGTGGATGGAGCCGCCCTTGCCGGCGGTGTCGCGGCCTTCGAAGACCACCACCAGCCGCTGCCTGGTCTCCTGGATCCACCGCGCCGCATCGCTCAACTCGTGGAGCAGCGGCTCGAGCGCGCTTTCATAATCCTCTTGGCTGATCTGCCCCATCGAACGCCCCCTCGACGACCGACGCTGGCAGACACAATCCAACATGACAAGAAAAAGGGCCGGAGCGTCGCCGCTCCAGCCCTTGATCTCAGCCTGCAGGAACCGGCTTAGGCGCCCTGCACCTCGGCGATGTCGAGACGGACGCCCGGCCCCATGCTGGAGCTGATGGCGATCTTCTTGACGTACTTGCCCTTGGCGCCCGACGGCTTGGCCTTGACGATCGCGTCGACGAACGCATCGAAATTGGCCTTGAGGTCGGCTTCGGGAAAGCTCGCCTTGCCGATGCCGGCGTGGATGATCCCGGCCTTTTCGACGCGGAATTCGACCTGGCCCGACTTGGCGTCCTTGACCGCCTGGCCGACGTTGGGGGTGACGGTGCCGAGCTTGGGGTTCGGCATCAGGCCCTTGGGGCCCAGCACCTTACCGAGCCGGCCGACCACGCCCATCATGTCCGGCGTCGCGATGACGCGGTCATAGTTGGTGTCGCCGCCCTGCATAGCTTCCATCAGGTCCTCGGCACCGACGATCTCGGCGCCCGCCTTCTTGGCTTCCTCGGCCTTGTCGCCCTTGGCGAACACCGCGACGCGGACGTCCTTGCCGGTGCCCTTGGGCAGGTTGACCACGCCGCGGACCATCTGATCGGCGTGGCGCGGGTCGACGCCCAGGTTGATGGCGACTTCGACGGTTTCGTCGAACTTCGACGTCGCCAGGCTCTTCACCAGCCCGATCGCCTCGTCGACGCCATAGTGCGTGTTCGGATCGACCTTGCCGGCCTGCGCCTTCTGCTTTTTCGTGAGCTTCGCCATGTCGTTAGCCCTCCACAACCTGGAGGCCCATCGCGCGAGCGGAGCCTTCGATGATCTTCGTCGCGGCCTCAATGTCGTTGGCATTGAGGTCCTTCATCTTGACGTTCGCGATCTCGGCGAGCTGCGAGCGCTTGATGGTGCCGGCGGATATCTTGCCCGGCTCCTTCGAGCCCGACTGCAGCTTGGCCGCCTTCTTGAGGAGGAAGCTCGCCGGAGGGGTCTTGGTGGTGAAGGAAAAGCTGCGGTCGGCGTAGACGGTGATTACCGTCGGGATCGGCGCACTCTTCTCAAGGTCCTGCGTCGCGGCGTTGAACGCCTTGCAGAATTCCATGATATTGACGCCGCGCTGGCCCAAAGCGGGGCCGATCGGCGGCGACGGATTGGCGGTGCCAGCCGGCACCTGGAGCTTGATATAGCCCGTGATTTTCTTAGCCATTTTTCTCACTCTGTAGTGGACGGGCAGGGCAGGCCCCGACGCGTCCGTTCAAGTTTAGCGGTCCAATCGGGCTCCCCGAAGAAAGCCCTCCCGCAACATTTCCAATTGCTCGGAAGCGCGCGCCACTAGCCGATCGGCTTGGGAAAGGGAAGGGGGATCGGGCCTTAAGGTCACTAAGGTCACGGAGTCAGGCGCCAATTCGCCTGTCCGGTGCGACCTTATGAAAGCCTCAATTCCGACGGGCCTCGCAGCCGAATGTTCACGAATGTTCGCACTGACGTATGCGGGAGATGCCGGACGATGCCGGAGAAAAGGAGCACGGCGGGATCGGCAAAGGAGCGATGGACCGGTCACCGCCGAACCTATGGTGATTTCGGTCGCTGTAGGACAGGAAATTCGAACTTTCAGTTCCCAAAACGGCTCGATCAGCAGTTCTCCGATGAGGACTTACAGTACGGCTAGCTGGCGGTTATCGAAGCGGTGCGCATATTGATCTGCGATGGCCACTTTCCGTTCGATCGCCTCGATAACCGGAACCGAAAAATCCACACCCGCCAGCCGCGAGCAACTGTTGAGGTTGCCGGGCGAGAAGACGTTCACTTCCAATATCTTGTCGCCGACTATGTCGATCCCGACCAGAAACATGCCGTCGGCGATCAGCTTCGGACGGATCATTTCCGCCACCCGCAGCTCGGTCTCGCCGATCTCGACGGCTTCGGCCTTGCCGCCGGCGTGAATGTTGGAACGGATGTCGTCGGGCGATGCCACCCGCCGGAGTGCGGCATATTTCCCGCCCAGCTGCAGCGGCCGGCCGTTCATCAGGAAGAAGCGGATGTCACCCTTTTTCGCGGCAGGCACATAGGCCTGGGCAATGATGTAGCCGTCGCGCCCGATGGCCTCGATGATCTGGTTGAGGTTGGTTTTCTGGCTGGGCTCCAGCTTGAACACGCCGGAACCGCCCGATCCTTGCAGCGGCTTCAGGATGATATTGCCGCGATGCTCCTCGGCGAAGGCCTTGATGTCCGCTTCATGCTTGGTGATCAGCGTTTCCGCCCGCGCTTCGGCCGGGAAGCTTTGGAAATAGAGCTTGTTGATCGCCCGCCCGAGGCTATCGGGATCGTTGAGGACGAGCGCACCGCGCTTGGCCGCCTCCCGCCCGAACAAGATTCCGACCTCCATCGCCCACGGCGTCTCGGAATCGATCGAAGGGTCGTTGCGCAGCATCAGCACGTCGATGTCGGTGATGTCGATCGCTTCCACCTGCGTCTTCGACGATTTCAGCGTCGCAAAAAATTCCTCGCGATCCTTATATTTGCGCTTCGGCAGCCGGCGTCCATGCACCCACAGCGTGTCGTCGGGCCGCAGCACGAAATCATAAGGGGTGACGTAGCAGACCCGGTGGCCGCGCATGGCCGCCTGGTGAGCCAGCACGGTGGTCGTGTAGCCCGGATGCTCGCGCTCCAAGTCGTTAACGAAAAATGCGACCAGCACGCTAGGCTCCTGACAATCTCGGGAAAGCTTTTGGCTCGGCGCAGATCGGCGATGCGCTTCGCCGCCATTTCATCCTCAAGGAACAATGGCTTGAAAAGCGGAGGCTGAACGAGTTCGCGCTGAAGCAGTTCCTCGATCGCCGGCACGTGCGAGACGGCGATCTTGCCCAGCCAGAAGGGGGTGAGCGGCGCGCCGGCGGCTACCAGGCTGGTGACCGCCCGAAATCCCTCGCAGATAAATGGCGTCCTTCGCGAAGCCGCCCGAACGGAACACCCGGGCGGCGATTCCGAACGCCCCGCGCCTGGAAAAGCCATGGTCGCGGGTGAGGCTTCGGTAAACCTCGATGAAGCTTGCTCCCCGCTCCATCGCCGCCACCGCGACCACCCGCGCCGCAAGCAGCCGCAGGCGAGTGCGGGTCAGCCCGCCGGTTGCCCACTCGGCGAACACGCCCAGGCCTTCCTGGATGCCCTCGTAACCGGCAAGGCCGGTGCGGAAGATGGCAAGGCCCTGCGCGGCGCCGTTGAAATGGGTCAGCAGGTGGATGCTGACCTCGTGCGCCAGCAATGCCTGGACCCGGTTTGCGGGAACGACCGTGTTCGTCCCGACGAACAGCTTCTTGCCCGACACCATCAAGCCGGCAATGTCGTCGCGGACCTGGATGTCCGGCGCGAAGGCCGGGTCGACCGCCCGGTAGGTCGCGGCAAGCGTCGCGGCAGCGGTCGCGATTTCGCCGCGCGCCGACGCTTTCGCCGCGCGGCGGCCTGCTGCCTCCAGCGGCGAGAATCGCCACCGCATCCTCCAGCAGCTCCGCGCTGACCGCGCCGTAAAGGAACATCGAGGCCGACCGGAAAGCCGGCGTGTTGCGCGTTGCCAGCATGGTCAGTTGCGCGTCGAGCTCATGGCGCTTCTCGCCCAATAGCCGCTCCAGCAGCGGATCTTCGAGCGCGCGGAAATCGATTGCGTAAAGCTGGCGCTTGGCCTCGTCGGGGTCGACCGTCAGCGGGCGGTAATGGAAGTGCGGCGGCTTGCCTTCCCCTTCGGCAATGAAGCGGTCGAAGGCCTTGTCCGTGTCGATCGGCGAGACCGACAGCAGGAAGTCGAAGCTCCGGGCGACACGGTCGAGCTTGCGATCGGCCTTGAGAGCCGCAGCCAGATAGGCGCTTCGGCCCAGCGCCCGGTAATGGCCGGGGCCTTGGCCTTGCCGTCGTCGAGGAAGGCGCAGGCCGCGCGCAATATCGCATCGCCGAAGCTGGTCGACAGCTCGTGCGCAATCGCCGGAAATTCGCCGCCGTCAGGCCGCCGATGGATTTGGGGGACGCGCAGGGTGAGCCGGTCGACCCGCTCGATCTTGTTGAGCGCGCCGATCGAATGGCTTGGGTAGCAGAGGCGCAAACGGCACTCGCTCCACCTTGCAGTGGCGGAGGTCGACGGTGAGGCGCGCATCGCCGTTTCAAGCGCGCTGGCTGCCCTGCCGACGTCGCCTTTGTCGCCCGCGCCGAGCTGTGCGGCGAACTCGGGCAGTGCCTGCGAGCCTTCCTCTTCATGCTCCACTTGCAGGTCGTCCAGCGAAACCACGAGCAGCCGGCCCGTCTTCGACGCCATGGCCGGGATCACCGCCTCGATCGCGTCGAGCGCCGCGGCATCGCCGTCCGGCGACCAGACGAAATAGCTGGGGCTTTCGATTGCGATGCGCCTCGCCAGCGATGCCCGCTCCTGATCGCCGCGATGAAGGATGATGAACGGCAGCCACCGATCGACATGAACCCGCCCCCGATGGCCGACCTTTTGACGAAGCGAGCCGTTAGGACCGAACTCGGGCGCAAATGATTTTCTCGGGCTGTCCCCCGCGCGGCGGCGATTCATTGCAGGAGCCGCTCGGCCGTCTTCGCGGTGAAGTCGATCAACCGCCGCATCGCCTGCAGCTCCTGCGCATCCGGCGCGCCCGTCCACTCGTCCATGAAGAATTTCTTGAACTCCAGCGCGATCGCGCAGCCCTGGCCGGGGTATTTCTCATGCACGAACCGGGTCTGCTCGCCTTTGCCTTGAAAGGCGATATTCTCGCGCACGTCGAGCCGCCGCCCGTTGAAGTCGAAGCCGCGCATTGCCTCCATCAAGGGGTCGAGCAAAAAGGCCCATTCGCTCGCGCGGCATCGAAAAGGTACCGATATTTATGTCGGGCGCTTTTTCTTGCGGAGCCGCCTCTCCCTCCGGCCCGTCGCGACGGTGATTATAGCTGTGGACGTCGATCAGCACGAAGCGCTCGTGGTGGGCCGCGACAGTCTGAAGCAATTGCCCGAGCATCGCATAATAAGCCGCGTGGATGGCGAGCGAACGCTCGACCATGCCCGGCGGCGGTGGCTCGCTCCACAGATCCAGCCCCCAGCTCTGTTCGCTAGTCAGATAAACGGCTTCGTCGGCGCCGCGGTTCAAGTCGAATTCGAAGCGCGAACGATGGGCGATGACATGGGTTGGGACGTCAAGGATGGCCTGGCCGGTGAACGGGTCTTCCTCGCGCAGCCGCTCGCTCCTTGGATAGCCGGATGACCTCGGCGACTTCCGGCCGCAGCTCGTGCCCATCGTGGATCGCCGTGGCCACGATCGGCCCGGGGCCGCGCTGAACCGTCCACCAACGACCGCTATCCCTCGGAGAATTGCTCTGCATCGCGGAATAACAGCTTCGAAAGTCTTCGGTTGCCTGACGGGTTCGGCCCGCGATCCACCAAATCGGGGCGCATGCGACCGATGCCGGTCACTATTGACCTAGTTGAACGTTCAATCAACAAGCGCATCATGGAATTGCCGGCGACCTCGACCCGCGACCGGATCGTCCAGGCGGCGATGGAGCTGTTCTGGCGCAAGGGCTATGGCTCGACCTCGATCGCCGACATTCTGGAGACCGCCCAGGTCAACAGCGGCAGCCTCTATCATTTCTTCAAGGGCAAGCAGGAGCTGCTGGTCGCGGTGCTCGAGGCCTATCGCGCTGGCATCGGGCCGATGCTGCTCGAGCCGAGCTGGGGCGAAATCGATGATCCGGTCGAGAAGATCTTCGCGCTGCTTGGCACCTATCGCCGGCTGCTGGCCGACACCGATTGTTTCTACGGTTGCCCGATCGGCAGCCTGGCGCTGGAGCTGCACGAGCCGGACCCGGAAGTACGCGAGCTGATCGCCGCCAATTTCACCGCCTGGACCACGGCCGTGAAGGATTGCCTCGACCGGGCCAAACTGGCGGAGCGGACCGACACGCAGGCGCTGGCCGAGCTGGTGCTGACGGTGATGGAGGGGGCGGTGATGCAGACCCGGACCTATCGCGATATCGGCCATTACGACCGCGCCGTGGACCAGCTCCGGGGCTATCTCGACTGCCTCCGGGCCTAGTCGAGGGTCGTCCGATACTGCTTCACGGCAATGCCGGCGACGAGCACCACGAACAGCGCCAGCGCGCCGAGGCTGGGCGCCGCCTCGACGATGCCGACGCCCTTTCAGCATCGCCCCGCGCACCACGCGCAGCATGTGGGTCACGGGCAGGATGGTGCCGAGCCACTGCGCCCATTCGCGGCATGCCGCGGAAGGGAAAGAGGAAGCCCGACAGCAGGATCGACGGCAGGAAGTAGAAGAAGCTCATCTGCATCGCCTGCAGCTGGTTGCGGGCCACGGTCGAGACGAGGAAGCCCAGCGCCAGGCTGCCGACGATGAACAGGAACAGGCCGAGGATCAGCGCCGCCCAGCCGCCCGCCATCGGCACGCCGAACAACAGCCGCGCCATCGATGATGATGATCGTGGCCTGGATGATGCCGACCAGCACGAACGGCGTGAGCTTGCCGACCATCACCTCGATCGGGCGCAGCGGGGTGGCCAGCAAGGTTTCCATCGTTCCCGCGCTCCGTCTCGCGGGTCATGGCGAGCGCGGTCATCATCACCAGGGTCATGGTCAGGATGGTCGCCAGCAGGCCCGGAACGATGTTGTAGGCGGTGATGTTCTCCGGATTGTAGCGGCGCTGGATCGACCACCTCGAACGGCGCGGCGGGCCCGTTCGGGAAAGCGAGCGGCGCCCTTGAGGTCGTGCTTGAGCGCCTTCGTTGCGGCAGCGCGGCGAGCGCGGCGACCGCGCTGCCGGTCGCGGCGGGATCGGACGCGTCGGCCTCGACCAGGATCTGCGGCTTGTCGCGGCGGACGACGCGGCGGGTGAAGTCGCCCGGGATGGTGATCGCGAACTGGACCGCCCCGCGCTCGATCAGCTCGTCCATCTCGGCCGGCGTGCGGGCGACATGGTCGATCGAGAAATAGTCGCTGCGCTGGAGCGACCCGATGACCGAGCGGGCGAATTGGCCCTGGTCCTGGACCAGCACGGCGGTCGGCAGATGCTTGGGATCGGTGTTGATCGCATAGCCGAACAGCAGCAGCTGGAAGACCGGGATGCCGATGATCATCGCGTAGGTCAGCCGGTCGCGGACCAGCTGGGTGAACTCCTTGGCCAGCACCGCCATCATCCGCGAGAGGGAGAGGCCCATCATGCCGCTTTCGCTCGCGGTCGGGGCGTGGGTGCGCATCAGATGGATGAACACGTCCTCGAGCGTCGGCTGGACCTCGGTCCAGCGAAGGGGTCGCGGCGGTAGGGCGCGATCGCGGCCTCCAGCGCGCCGCCGATCGGTGCCGCTGACGTGCAGCGCCTGGCCGAACGGCGCGGCCATCTCCACGCCCGGCTTGGCCGCCAGCTCGCGGCCCAGGCGGTCGGCGCGCGGCCCCTCCGCCTCGAAGGTGACCAGCCCGCTTTGACCGATCACCGCATCGCCGGTGCCGCGGGCGATCAGCCCGCCGTTGAAGATGTAGGCGATCTCGTGGCAGCGCTCGGCCTCGTCCATGTAGTGGGTCGAGACCAGCACGGTCATGCCGCCGTCGGCGAGTCGGTGGATCTCGTCCCAGAAATCGCGGCGCGCCTGCGGGTCGACGCCGGCGGTCGGCTCGTCGAGCAGCAGCAGCCTGGGCTCGTGCATCACCGCCGCGGCGAGCGCCAGCCGCTGCTTCCAGCCGCCCGACAGCGTGCCCGGCCAGCTGCTTGCGGCGATGGTCGAGCCCCAGCTTGTCGAGCGTCTCGTCGACCCGCGCTGTCGACCCGGTCGAGGCTGTAGACCCGGGCGATGAAGGCGAGATTCTCCTCGATCGTCAGATCTTCGTAGAGCGAGAAGCGCTGGGTCATGTAGCCGGTCTGGCGCTTGATCGCCTCCGCTTCGCGCGGGAATTCGTAGCCCGAGCACCTGGCCGCTGCCGCTGTCGGGGGTGAGCAGGCCGCACAGCATGCGCAAGGCTGGTCGTCTTGCCCGAGCCGTTGGGGCCGAGAAACCCGGTGATGTGGCCCTGCTCGATCTGGAGCGAGACGTCGTCGACCGCCTGGAGCGAGCCGAAGCGCTTGCTCAAGCCCTCGACGTCGATCGCCAGGGTCATGGCAGTGGTTCCACGTCGACGGGCAGGCCCGGCATCAGCCTGGCCGGGCTGGCGGGCAGCGCCTCGACCATGAACACCAGCCGGTCGCGGCTGTCGCGGCTGAAGATGATCGGCGGCGTGAATTCGGGCCGCGGGCTGACGTAGCTGATCTTCGCGGAAAGGCCGCTCGCGCAGCCGTCGCAGGAGAAGCGCACCGCTCGTCCGGGGCGGTAACGGGCGACCTCCTGCTCGGGCACGAAGAAGCGGACCTTGACGCGGTCGTCGGGCAGCAGGCTGACCACCGGCTGGTTGGCGGCGACCCATTCGCCGGGCCGGTAGAAGACCTCTTCGACCCGCGCTGCGGACGGGGCGGGGGGAGCGAGCTGGCCGACCCGGATGGCGACCTCGCGCTCGCCGCCGCGGGCCTGGTTTTCCTGGGCGCGGGCGGCGGCGATCTGCGCGCGGCGCGCCCGAGCTGTTTCGCGCGCTGCGTTCAGACGGGCATTGGCTTCGCGCACGGCCGCCTGCGCGGCGTCGATGTCCTTGCCGGCCACCGCGGCCGAATCCTCGCGACGGACCGAGAGCAGGCGATCGAGGTCGCGGCGAGCGCGGTCGGCGTCGGCACCGGCGGCCGTCGCTTCCGCCTCGGCCTGCTGGGCATCGGCTTCAGCCGGCGGCGATCTGGGTCCGGGCCTCGGTGACCTGCGCTCGGGCCTGCTCGCCCTGGGCCGAGAGGGTGGCGGGCTCGATCGTGAACAGCCGCGCGCCGGCCGCCACCTGCTGACCCTCCTCGGCGGTGATCGAGTTCACCGTCCCGGCAACCGGCGCGGCGAGAAACAGGCTTTCGCCCTCGATATAGCCCGACAGCAGCCGCTCGGCGATCGGAGCCGCGGAGCAGATACCAGGCGAGCGCCGCGACCGCGATCAGCAGGATGACGACAATGATCGGCCGCGCGCGGTTCATGGCCGAGCTTCCTGGCCAGCCGCCGCCCAGCGCCTTGACCAGCGCCACCGTGTCGCGCGCCAAGGCGCCGCGGGTTTCGATCACTTGTTCCTCCAGCGAAAGCCGACGTTGCTGCGCCTGCAGCACGTCGGACAGGGTGACGAGGCCGCCGCGATAGCGGGTGCGGGCGATCTCTTCGGCGCGAGCAGCGGTAGTCTGAGCCTGTTCCAGATCGGCAAGCTGGCGGCGGTCGCCAGTCAACCCGGCCGAGCGCATCCTCGACGTCCTGCAGCGCGGCCAGCACCACCTTGCGATAGGCGATCATCGCCTGCTCCTGCCGGGCATTGCGGACCTCGATGTTGGCGCGGCGGCGGCCGCCGTCGAAGATCGGCCAGTCGAGCGCCGCGCCGGCTGCGAAGCTGCGGCTGCCCCATTCGAGCAGGGAGCCGAGTGCGGTGCTGACGAGTGCCGGGGCGGCGGTCAGCGAGATGCGCGGATAGAGGTCGGCGACGGCAACGCCGATGTCGGCAGTCGCCGCCGCCAGCTCGCGCTCGGCGGCACGGATGTCGGGGCGGCGGCGGAGCAGGTCCGACGGCAGGCCGGCGGAGCACTGCGGGCGGGGAGGGAGCTTGCCCCGTCGGTGCTGCCAACCGATTTGCGAGTGCGTCGGGCGTTTGTCCGGTCAGCACGCCGAGCGCGTGGATTTCCGCCTTGGCCTGGGCCTGCAGAGTCGGGATGACCGCCGCCGCGACGGACCGTTCGGACCGCTGCTGCTCCAGGTCCTGGCCGGTGACCAGCCCGCCGCGCGCCCGCGCCTCGACGAGCTGCTCGAATCGCTGCTGGCGGGCCAATTCGGCCTGCGCATTGGCAATCTGCGACTGCAAGGTGCGCAGGCGCAGGTAGGCGCCGGCGACTTCGGCCGCGACGGTTACCTCGACGTCGCGCCTGTCCCAGACCGCGGCGGAGGTTCGGGCCGTGGCGGCCTCTCGCTCGCGCCGGTTGCGACCCCACAGGTCCAGCTCCCAGCTGGCGTCGAAGCCGGTTCGCCAGGTGGTGAATTCCTGCCCGGAAGTGCGAACCGCCGCGCCGCCACCGCCGCCCGAGCCGGGCGGAGCCGGGATAGCATTCTCGCTGATCCGCTGGCGGGTGACCGAAGCCTCGGCGGCAACCTGCGGCGATGCACCGGCGCCAGCCACATCTTCCTGCGCCCGGGCTTCGCGGATCCGTGCCGAGGCCATTGCGATATCGAGATTCTGCCGCAGGGCCCGCTCGACCAGGCCGGTCAGCTGCGTATCGCCAAAACCCTCCCACCAGTTGTCCAGGCTTGCTTCGCCGGTTGCCGAGGGTTCGAGGTAGCGCCTGAGGCACCTCCATTTTCGGCTCGCGATAGTCGGGCCCGACAGTCGTGCAGCCGGCCAGCAAGGCAAGGCCGATCGGCAGCGCAATACTCGACGGACGCCCGATAGTCTGCGCGGCCTGCTCATCGCGCGCCTTCCGCCAGCAATCCGGCCAGCACGGTCTCGGCAGTGCTGCCGGGCGAGCCCGTCGAGGTCGAGTGGGGCGCCGCCGGCCGGCTGCAGAGTCTCGCGGTACATCAGACCCATCAGCATCGGCCCCATCAGCGTGAAGGCGTGAAGCCGCGGATCGCCGGCACGTACCTCGCCCTTCTGCCTGCGCCTTCTCGATCAGGGCGACGATGACGCCGAGCGCCTTGCGACCACCTGGTCGTGCCACACCTTGGCCAGCTCCGGGAAATTGCGCGATTCGCCGATCACCATCTTGGCCACCGCGCCGATCGGCATGCTGTCCGCCACCTCGACAAGCGCGCCAGGAACATCGGACAATCTCAGCGAACGGCAGGTCCGCCGCCATGATCGCATCGCGGATATGGTCGATGTTGGGCGACACATTGTCCCGCACCACCGCGCGGAACAACTCCTCCTTGTCCTTGAAATAGAGATAGAGCGTGCCCTTCGACACGCCGGCGCGCCTGGCGATTTCGTCCAGCCTGGCGGCCGCAAAGCCCTTCTCGGCAAACACCTCGAGCGCCGCGGCGCAAATCTCGCGCGGCCGGTCCTCGGCTCGCCTTTGGAACTTGGTGCTTCACGAGTTGCTCCTAACTGACCGGTCAGTTATTTAATCGACGATCGGATCGCAAGCGGAATTTTGTTTGCGCAAATGAAAAGGGCCGACGCATCGCGCCGGCCCTTCGAAGCTCGGTATCGAGACCTGTTACTTCACTCGCTCGACCTGCTCGAATTCCAGTTCGACCGGTGTTGCGCGGCCGAAGATGGAGACCGAAACCTTCACACGGGCGCGGTCGAAGTCGAGTTCCTCGACGACGCCGTTGAAGCTGGCGAACGGACCGTCCAGAACCTTGACCGCATCACCGATCTCATAGTCGACCTTGACCTTGGTCTTGGGCGCCGCAGCAGCCTCTTCCTTGGTGTCGAGCATGCGGTGCGCCTGCGCGTCGGGGATCGCCTGCGGCTTGCCGTTGGGGCCGAGGAAGCCGGTCACCTTCGGCGTGTTCTTGACCAGGTGATAGACGTCGTCGTTCATGCCAAGCTTGGCCAGCACGTAACCGGGCATGAACTTGCGTTCGGACTGAACCTTCTTGCCGCGCTTGATCTCGGTCACCGTTTCGGTGGGGACCTCGACCGCCTCGACCAGGCTCTCAAGACCAAGGCGCTTGGCTTCGCTCAAGATGGACTCGCGGACCTTGTTCTCGAAGCCGGAGTAGGCGTGGATGATGTACCAGCGGGACATTTGCTTATCCTCAAATATTCTTTAGCCGAGCAGGCCGAGGAGGAACTGGACGATCGCGCTGAACGCCGAATCGACGCCCAGGAAGAAGAGCGCGAGCAGCGAGGTCATGATCAACACCATGATCGCGGTGGTGCGGGTTTCCTTCATCGACGGCCAGACCACCTTGCTGCCTTCGGCGCGCACCTGCCGGATGAATTCGCCGGGAGTAACCTTTGCCACGATGACAATGCCCTTAAAGAGATAGAAAAACGAGGTCCGCGGACACCCCGCCGGACCTCGTGTCGGAGCGCCTTAAACCAGGCAGTCACGGGAGTAAATCCCGTGACGTCGGACCTGTCCGCAGCGCGGCAGGCCGGCCGGCCTTCGGCGGCTCTGCGCGCTGCTACGCTACGCTCGGCGCCTCAGGCCTGGCAGGGGCAGAGGGACTCGAACCCACGACCCTCGGTTTTGGAGACCGATGCTCTACCAACTGAGCTATACCCCTAGGCCGGTGGGCGACCTAGATGCGCCTTTCGTTGCCGCGCAAGGGCCGTCCCGGAGTAAATCGGCGAGGTCAGTCTTTGCTTGCCGAGGCTGCGGTCAAGCCGCGATGTCGTAGGGCTGGATTTCCCCTGACAGGTACAAGTTGCGCGCCTTGGTGCGCGACAGCTTGCCCGACGAAGTCCGCGGAAGGGTGCGCGGCGGGATCAGTTCCACCACCGGGGAGATCCCGGTGATCGCGCGGACGCGCTCACGGATGTCGTCGCGCAGGCGACCGCGCTCGAACGGGTCGCTGACCCGGCAGTGGACCAGCACCGCCGGCGTTTCCTCGCCGGACGGCCCGGTGATCGCAAAGGCGGCGATATCGCCCGACTTGAACCCGGGAAGCTGCTCAACCGCCCACTCGATGTCCTGCGGCCAGTGGTTCTTGCCGTTGATGATGATCATGTCCTTGGCGCGGCCGACGATGTAGATGTATCCGCCCGACAGGTAGCCCATGTCGCCGGTGTCCAGCCAATCGCCCTTCATGCATGCTTCGGTGGCGGCCTCGTCGCGGTAATAGCCGACCATGACCGACGACCCGCGCACCCAGACCTTGCCGATCCCGCGTTCCGGCAGCAGCTCGCCGTCGGCCCCACGGACCTCGATCTCCATGCCCTTGACGGGCTTGCCGCAGTTGACGATCGCCCGGTAGCGCCGCGGCCTTTCCTGCGACGGCGTGCCGACGCCCGACAATTCGCTTTCCTCGACCAGTTCGAGGCGGATGCCCTCTCCCGGAGGCATGATCGAAACCGCAAGCGTCGCTTCGGCCAGACCATAGCTCGGGCAGAACGCCGCTGCCTTGAAGCCGGCGTCGGCGAAGCTGTCGACGAACGCCTGCATCACGTCCGGGCGGATCATGTCGGCGCCATTGCCGGCCAGCCGCCAGCGCGACAGGTCGAACCGGTCGGCGGCGCGGGTCTGCGAGCTCATTCGGCGCGAGCAAATGTCGTAGCCGAAGGTCGGCGAATAGGACAGCGAAGTGCCCGGGTTGCGGCTGATCAGATCGAGCCAGGCGAGCGGTCGGCGGGCGAAGTCCTCGGTCTTCAGATAATCGGACGACACCTGCAGCGCGACCGGTGAGAGCATACAGCCGACCAGGCCCATGTCATGGTACCAGGGCAGCCAACTCACGCAGCGGTCGGTTTCCTGGACTTCGGCCGCCACCCCGTGCGCGTGAAGATTGTCGAGCAGCGCCCGGTGGGTAACCACGACCCCGTGCGGGAAGCGGGTCGAGCCGCTCGAATATTGGAGATAGGCGATCTCGTTCTCGTACGCCGCGGGCAGCTCCGGCACATCGGCCGGCATGGACCTCGACCAAGCTCTCCCAGCTTTGTGCGGCGACGCCGCGCTGGCCGGCTGCGGCCGCCCCAAATTCGGCAAGCTCCTCGGGGTACAGGAAGAGTTGCGGGTCGCTGCTGGTCAGCATGACGACCAGCTGGTCGACATAGGCCTCGCGCCCGCCGAAGCTGGTCGGCAGGGGCAGCGGCACCGGCCACAAGCCGGCGTAGATTGCGCCGAAGAAGCAGGCGGCGAATTCAGGACCCGTTTCCGCAATCAACGCCAGGCGGTCGCCCTTGTTCAGGCCCAGCGCCATGAACCGGCGGGCATTGGCCAAGGCATCCTGGCGCAGCTCGGCATAAGGATAAGCGCGAACCAATACGCCGCGCGCGTCGTGGAAATTCATGCCGCGATTGCCGCGAGCAGCATAATCCAGTGCCTCGCCGAGCGTCGCGAAATCGGCCATGCGCCGGGGCAAGCGGTCGAGGGTCGGAGTATAGCCTTCGCGTGCGAGGCTAGCGATCCTGTCCTGGCGGTCGAGCACTCGGAAATTCCTGTTGTCTGGTCTTTTGGAACCGGCGGCAGCCGCCGGCAAACCCGTGTCCCCGCGGGTCTTTTTGCGTGATGGTGGGGGACTGTGGCACAAACATGGCCATGGAGATGCAACAAAGGCGCAAAAGCCGCCCTCCGCTGACTGCCGGCAAGCTGGAAGAGCTAGCGCTGAACTATGTGGGTCGCTTCGCCACCAGCCGCGCAAAATTGATCGCTTACCTGGCGCGAAAAATTCGCGAACGCGGATGGGATGGAGCCGGGACACCCGGCGTGGAGGATCTGGCGGACCGATTGGTGCGGCTTGGCTACATCGACGACCGCGCTTTTGCATTGTCGAAAGCAAGATCGCTGACCGGCCGCGGCTATGGCGAACGGAGGGTGCAGCAGGCGCTGGCATTGGCCGGCATCGGCGAGGAGGAGGGAAGCGGATGCGCGCGAACTTGCCGAAGCGGAAGCGATAGCGGCAGCCCTGCGGTTCGCGCAGCGCCGGGCGATCGGTCCCTTTGCCGCGGACCCGCCCGACCAGGCCCGCCGCGAGCGCGCATTGGCGGCCATGATCCGCGCCGGCCACCGCTTTCCCATCGCCCGCGCAATCGTCGATCTTGAAACCCGGTGAAAATCCCGACCCGGAAGTGCTTCTTAATCTGCATTAATTATCCGTATGTCGGTTCCACGACAGAGTGGATGATGGTAAGGGAAGGAGGTGCAGCGTTTGAGTTTTGAAACGACTCAGGAGGAAATGGCGGAGGCGAGCATGTCCACCGCAGCCGAATCTCTTCCTGAAGGGTTGCTTTGCACGGGCCGGGTCAAATGGTTTGACGCGACCCGCGGTTTCGGATTCCTGATTTCCGAGGACTGCGACGGGGACATCCTCATCCATTTCAGCGTGCTGAAGGAACATGGCCGGCGATCGCTGCCGGAGGGTGCGACGGTGGAATGCATTGCCGCTCACCAGGATCGCGGTTTCCAGGCGCGCAAGATATTGTCGATCGACCTTTCAACGGCCTTGCCGATGGCGCCCCGTCCGGTCCATCCTTCCGCCGAGCGCGCGGACCGCAAGGCATTGGCCGATGCCGCGGGCGAATATGAGCCGGTGGAGGTCAAATGGTTCAACCGCGTGAAGGGCTACGGTTTCCTCAACCGGGCTGGGGAAGGCGAAGAGGGCGAGGATATCTTCGTCCATATGGAGACGGTTCGCCAATCGCAGGTCGTCGACCTTCAACCGGGGCAGCAGCTCGAGGCGCGGATCGCGGAGGGCCGCAAGGGCCTGACCGCGGTCGAACTGCGCGAGCCCTAATCGCTCGGGCCCTGGCTTTCGGGCTGGTGACGGGCCTTGCCGCATGCCAACCGGGCGCTTCCAACGCTGTGGACCTGGGCCGCTCGCCAGCCGGACTTGAGCAAGTGCCGCTGACCATCAGTTCGAGCAGCGGAACCCATCGCTTTACCGTCGAAGTGGCGCGAACCCCCGAGGAGCAGCGGGTCGGCCTGATGAATCGCCAGCAGTTGGCGCCGGACCGTGGCATGATCTTCCCGTTCGAGGCGGAACGGGTGGCAAGCTTCTGGATGAGGAACACGCTAATCCCGCTGGACATGATCTTCGTCCGCGCGGACGGAAGCATCACCAATATCGAGGCCAACACCGTTCCGCTGTCCGAGGAGCCGGTGCTTTCCCATGAGCCGGTCGCGGCAGTACTGGAAATTGCGGGTGGTCGTTCGGCCGAGCTGGGGATCAAGCCCGGCGACAAGGTCCAGTGGAGGATGTCGAAGTAGCTTGTCCCGCCGGCAAGCTATCGCACGAGTGCACGCCCGCGTCCGTCTCCCCGACAGGCTAGAGTTGCACTTGCCTAGCAGCACAGATCGCGGCAAAGGCGCGGCCATGGGATTGTTTGCCAACGCCTTCACCTGGTGGAACGGGGCCTCATGGGGGACGCTGTTCAACTCCAGCCGTCACGGCGAGGAAGTCGGCCGGGACGACGCAGGCAATATCTATTTTCAGCATCGCAAGGATCCGCGGCGCCGCTGGGTGATCTATCAAGGCTCTAACGACAGCAGCCGGGTTCCGCCGGGCTGGAACGCCTGGCTGCGCGGCACGATCGACGAACTGCCGGACAAGGCGCTGCCGGAACGGCGGAAATTCGAGCAGTCGCCGCAGCCGAATCTGACGGGCACGATGGCCGCCTATCGGCCTGGGCGGTTCGTTGGCATCCAAAGGCATCCGGCCGGCTTCGACCGGGGATTATGAGGCGTGGAAGCCCGATCAGGCGTGACCCGGATCGCCCCCATCCTGTCCAGTTGCACTGCTGTTGGTCGCGGGCGGGTGCGACCGCGATCAATCCGCCGAACCGCAAAATCAACCGTCACCATCGACGTGCCGCGCGCTGCGGCCGAGCAGCCCGGCGTAACGCCCATGGCCCAGCGCGTGGCAGTGCTGGGCCTGCTCAACAAGCGCAACGGAATCGTCCGCGATCTCACGCTGCGGCCCGGCCAGGCGATGCGGGTCAAGGATGTCACGGTGCGGCTGCGGGCTTGCGAAGCGACCGCCCCGTGGGAAGTCGAAAAGCTGACCGGTGCGTTCGTCCAGGTCGACCGCCTGCGGTCGGACGGGCAGTGGGTCCGTCGCTTCTCCGGCTGGCTCTACAAGGAAAGTCCGTCGCTCAACGTCGTCGAGGATCCGGTTTACGACGTTTGGCCCAAAAGCTGCGCGATGAGCTGGCCGGCTGGGCCGGCGGCACCAGCGGCACCAGCGGCGCCTCGAGCTTCCAGCAGGCGGTCGAGCGCTTCGAACTCCGGGGGCGGCAACAGGGTCGAGGGCTCTCCGGCCGACATCGATCCGGCTCCACCGGCAGAAACCGCACCGCCGCCCGAAACCCCGTCGGAAGACAATGCGGAACCCAGCAACCCGACATAACGGTCGCGGCTCACGGTCGTCGCGCCGAGCGAAGCGAGGTGCGGCGTCATGAACTGGCAGTCGAGCAGGGTGAAATGGCCGACTCTCAGCCGCGCTACCAGCCAGGCCAATGCGACCTTCGAAGCATCGGTCATCCGGCTGAACATGGACTTCGCCGAAGAAGGCCCGGCCCAGTTTCACGCCGTAAAGGCCGCCGACAAGCCGGTCCTCGTGCCAGCATTCGATCGAATGGGCATGACCGACGGCGTGCAGGCCAAGCGTCGCCCGCTCGATGACCGAGTTGATCCAGGTCTCGTCGCGATCGGCGCAGGCCGAAAGAACCTGCTGAAATGCCTGGTCGCGGGTGAGTGTGAACCGGCCCGAGCGGATGCGCCGTGCGAGCGAACGGGACAGGTGGAAATGGTCGAGCGGAATGATCGCGCGGCTGCGCGGCTCGACCCAGAATATATCGCCGGCGTCGCGGCTGTCGGCCATTGGGAATATGCCGGCCGCATAGCCCCTGAAGCAGCATTCGCGGATCCAAGCCTTCGCTCACAGAATCTGGCGCACTTCCTCTTGCGGCCGGCAAAGGCGCACGCCCTTTTCGGTCTCGACCAAAGGACGCTGGATCAGGATCGGATGTTCCATCATCGCGTCCAAAATCTCCTCGTCGCCGACGTCCGGGCCGGTCGAGACCGAGCTTTTCCGCAATGTCTTCTTTGGCGCGCAGCCCTGCCGCGGCGTGATGCCGGCACGATCGTAAAGCCGCTTCAGCTCCTCACGGCCCGGCGGCGCTTGCAGATATTCGACTACGGTCACGTCGGCGCCTTCATTCTCGAGGATTTCCAACGTCTTGCGGGACGTTCCGCACATCGGATTATGATAGATTGTCGCTTTCATGAGATCCCCATTCAATTGCGCGTTTTCAATGGTGCCACAGAGAGGCGCGGCATAACAACGGTAACGGTCAGCGGAAGTGCCTGAATCGTTGAACATGCGGAACCTCCTTGTTCGACTCTGTCGTTTGGCGGACGTGACTTGTGCACCGCTGCCGGGGGCGTCGGGTCCTGGGGCACGGTCCATATTTTGCAGTTTGAAAAGGGAGTCAGAAGATGCGGAAATCAATGATCGCAATCCTGCTCGCCGGTACCGATGTCGCTTAGCGCTTGCGCAACCGACAGTCAGACCGCCGGCGATATTGCGCAGGGCGCGGCAGTAGGCGCCGCAGGCGGCGCCGCAATCGGCGCGGTTGTTCCGGGCGTCAATGTTATCGAAGGCGCGGCCATCGGCGCGGCGGTCGGCGGTCTCGCCGGCGCGGTTTGGGCCGACAACAACCAGGACGGCTATGCAGACGGCTATGTCCAGAACGGCACCTATTATTCGGGCACTCCGCAGGGTTATGACCCGACGCTTCGTCGCGTCGCGACCGGCGCGCTCGGCGGTGCGGCGGTCGGCGCCGCGGCCGGCGCGGTGATTGGCGGCCTGAGCCCGATCACGGGCGCCGTGATCGGCGCGGCGGTCGGCGGACTTGCCGGCGCCATCTGGGCCGACAATGACCGTGACGGACAGGCCGACGGCTATGTCTACAACGGCCAATATTACCAGGGCCAGCCGTCCGGCTATGCGCCGACCGAGGCTCCGCCCGCTGCTCCGATGCCGGGTGAGCGGGGTTAAATGGAAGCAAAGATCGTTTCACGATCCTTCCCGAAGCCCGTCGGACGCCTCGTGCGCCCGGCGGGTTTCGCCATTCTGGCCGCCGGCGCACTGTTGGTGGCCGCGCCTGCCGAACCGGTGTTCGCGGCCGCGACGGCATCGCAGACGTTGTCGGACGGACTTTGCCCGGCCGCAGTGGTTCGCCTTTGGCGACGAGAGCGCGGCCATGCGCCTTATCGGGTTGCTCGAAAGCTCCGCGCTCGACGGGATCGACCCCAATAGTTTCAGGATCAGGGAATTGAAGCGGGCGGTGCGTGCCGCCCAAAGCGGCAAGCTATCGGCGGTGGACAGGGCCAATGACCTGCTCGATCGGGCGTTGATTGCCTATGCAACGGCCTTGCGGCCGGGCCCAACCGGCGATTGGATCATCAATGACCGCGAAGCGGTTCCGGCGCCGCCATCGGCCGACAAGTTGCTGGCGGATGCGGCGGTCATCTCCCTCGCTTGTCGCATGGATTGAAGCCATGCCTTTCATGCACCACAGTTATGCCGGGCTTGCGCAGCGCCCTGGCCCGCGCCGAGGAGCAGGGCGATCGCCGGTCTGCCGATCTGCTTCGGCTCAACCTGCAGCGCGTTCGCTTCCTGCCGGCCGACGGCCGTTACGTGCTGGTCAATATCGCCGCCCAGAAGCTCTACATGTATGAGGACGGCGAGGTCGTCGACGAGATGCGGGTGGTGGTTGGCAAGGCCCACCAGCCGACACCGATGATGGCGGCGACCATCAAGTTCACCGCGCTCAATCCCTATTGGCAGGTGCCCGCCGACCTCGCCGCCGAGCGCGTCGCGCCGCATGTGGTCAAGCAAGGCCTCCGCTATCTCACCAACAACGGCTATGTCCTGTTGTCCGATTGGGGCGACAAGGCGCAACCCGTCGATCCGTCATCGGTCGACTGGGAAGCGGTCGCGGCGGGCAAGGTGCTGGTCCGCCTGCGCCAGAATCCGGGCGCCAACAATGCGATGGGGCGGATGAAGTTCATGTTCCCCAATCCGCAAGGTATCTATCTTCACGACACCCCGAACAAGGAGCTGCTGAACGAAGATGCCAGGCTGTTCAGTGGCGGTTGCGTGCGGCTGGAGGATGCGCAGCGGCTGGCGAAATGGATCTACGGCATGCCGCTAAATTGGAGAGGCGCGAGCACCGAACAGCCGGTGAAGTTGCCGACGCCCATGCCCGTCTATCTGATTTACCAGACCGCCGTCCCGAGCGGAGATGACATTGTCTTCTACCAGGACATTTACGGCAAGGACCGCTCGATGCTGGCCGGCTCGAGCGCAATCACACGTCGCAGTCCGCTAATATCTTGCTCCATGTCGCCGTATAACGAACCTTGACCTCAATTGGGCGGCCCTGACGGTCGAGTGCCGGGGCCCATCGGCTTTGCCGGATCATCAGGTCGCATAGCGCCTCGTCCACCTCGGGATCGCCCGTCGTCTGCATCACGCTGCAGTCGGTGACGCGCCCGGTTTCGGATACGGTGAGCCAGAGATAGCCAAAGCCGCTATCGGCAACGAACATGCGCAGCAAGGACGACGGCAGCCGGGACGAATTGCCGCCCAGCAGCCGGGCCTCGGTACCGATACCACCGCCACCGCCGCTCCCCCCGCCGCCTCGGCCGGTGCCCGAACCGCCAGCCCCGGGGCCTGTACCCGTCGTTGCCGCTCCGGCAGTGGCAGCACTGCCGTGCCCGGCAATGCGCGCCGCGGCGACCGGCGGACTAGGCGCGTAGCCTGATCCTCGGCTTGGGCGCGACGACCGGGCGTCGGCTCGGCCTTTTTGCCCGCCGCGCCTTCTTCTTCCTCGGCCTTTCCGGGCATCTTCGGGTCGGCGGCGGCGGCGGCTCCGGCATTTCCTTGACGTCGATCAGGACGGTCGGAGTGCTTTCGCCGATGCGCAGCGGCGAGTTCGACGGCATCATCAGGGCCGCGCCGACGATCATGGCGTAGACGACAATTATGCCTGCGAACGCCTTGACCTTGTCGGGCCGGGTCGGTTCGGCGCTATATCCGGGCATGAAGCCGAAACGCGTTTAGAGCCAGGTTGGATGCGGCTATTCAGCCGCCTCCGCCTGCTTGGTTTCGTCGAGCCAGCGCTCGAGCCATTTGATGGTGTAGTCGCCGCTGAGGAAAGCTTCGTCGGCGATTATCTTCTGGTGCAGCGGGACGGTGGTTTTCATCCCCTCGACGACAAACTCTTCCAGCGCGCGCTTCAGACGGCGGATGCAATTCTCGCGGCTGGTCCCGTACACGATCAGCTTGCCGATCATGCTGTCGTAATAGGGCGGGACCTTATAGCCGGCGTAGAGCCCGCTATCGACGCGGACATGCATTCCGCCCGGCGCGACATAATTCTTCACCAGCCCTGGCGAGGGCGCGAACGTCTGCGGGTCCTCGGCATTGATGCGGCATTCGATCGCATGCCCATGGAGGTTGACCTCGTCCTGGGTGACCGACAGCCCGTCTCCCTGGGCGACGCGGATCTGCTCGGCGACCAGGTCGATGTCGCTGATCAACTCGGTCACCGGGTGTTCGACCTGGAGCCTGGTGTTCATTTCGATG
The DNA here is from genome assembly GCA_963844355.1 of uncultured Alphaproteobacteria bacterium. GTDB lineage: Bacteria > Pseudomonadota > Alphaproteobacteria > Sphingomonadales > Sphingomonadaceae > Sphingomicrobium. Next base: position 703,866 of record CAWJNY010000007.1, on the reverse strand, counting down.
AAGTAGAACTGGCCGTCCTCATAGAGGAACTCGATGGTGCCGGCGCCGCGATAACCCATCTCCGCCATGGCTTGCGCGACCAGCCCGCCCATCTCCGAGCGCTGCTCGGCCGAGATGACGGGCGAGGGGGCTTCTTCGATGACCTTCTGGTGGCGGCGCTGGATCGAACAGTCGCGCTCGCCGAGGTGGATCGCCTTGCCGGTACCATCGCCGAAAATCTGGAATTCGATGTGCCGCGGGTCGCCGAGATATTTCTCCATGTAGACCGTCGGATCGCCGAACGCGGCATTGGCTTCCGAGCTGGCCTGACCCATCAGGCTTTCCAGCTGCTCTTCGTCAGGCACGACTTTCATGCCGCGGCCACCACCACCGGAGGCCGCCTTGATCAGCACCGGATAGCCGATTTCACCAGCGATCCTGCGGGCCTCTTCGACGCTGCGCAGCGGGCCGGGCGAACCAGGCACCAGCGGCAGGCCAAGCTTTTGGGCGGTGTTCTTGGCCTCGATCTTGTCGCCCATGATCCGGATATGCTCGGGCTTCGGCCCGACCCAGATCAGATTGTGGCTCTCGACGATCTCGGCGAACTGGGCGTTCTCGCTGAGGAAGCCGTAACCGGGATGGATCGCGTCGGCGTGGGTGATCTCGGCGGCCGAAATGATGTTGGCGATATTGAGATAGCTGTCCTTGGCCGGCGGCGGGCCGATGCATACCGCCTCGTCGGCCAGGCGGACGTGCATCGCGTCGGTGTCCGCCGTCGAATGGACCGCCACTGTCTTGATGCCCAGCTCGTGGCAAGCGCGATGGATGCGCAATGCAATCTCGCCGCGATTGGCGATCAGGAGCTTCTGGATCGTCATGCTGACCTACTCGATTACGACGAGCGGCTGGTCGAACTCGACCGGCTGGGAATCGCCGACCAGGATCTGAGTGATCTTGCCCGCCTTGGGCGCGGTGATCGGGTTCATCACCTTCATCGCCTCGATGATCAACAGCGTGTCGCCCTGCTTGACCGGGGCCCCGACGGCGATGAACGGCTTGGCGCCCGGTTCCGGCGACAGGTAGGCAGTACCGACCATGGGCGATTTGACGGCGTCGACGGCGGCTGTTGCAGGGGCGGCCTCGGCGGCCTGGGCAAGCGCAGCTGGGGCTGCGGCCGGCGCCGCATGCGCCGTCGGTGCATAGGCCATCACCGGCGCAGCGTCGCGACGCACGCGAACCTTGCGGTCGCCGTCTTCGACCTCGATCTCGGTCAGCTCATTGGCGGACAGCAGCTCGGCGAGCTCTTTCACGAGCGCGCTGTCGACGCGCATCGCCTGCTGTACCTTCGGATCGACCATCATGAACCCCTTGTTTTCCGTAGCGGCGCCTCTGTCAGAGCCGGGCCGCCGCGTCCAGTGCCAGTGAATATCCACGTGCGCCTTCGCCCTTGATCAGCTTGGCCGCGACCGGTGCGACAAGATCGGCATGACGGAAGGGTTCGCGGGTCTCTGGATCGCTCAAATGAACCTCGATCACCGGAGTCGCGATCGCCTTGACCGCGTCGTGCAACGCCACCGACGTATGAGCTATATCCTCCCGGATTGAGGATCACCGCCTTGGCCTTCCTGTCCTGCGCTTCGTGCAGCCAGTCGATCAGATGGCCTTCATGGTTCGACTGGCGGATGTCGAGCTCTACACCCAGGTCGGCCGCCTGCTTGACGAGCCTGACTGCAATATCGTCGAGCGTGTCGGATCCGTAGATTTCGGGCTCCCGCGTTCCCAGCAAATTGAGGTTCGGCCCATTGAGAACGAAGATCAGCGGTGGCGTCGCCATGGGGAGCCCCTATATGGGCCCCAAGTTCATCCGTGAAGCGAAAGCGTAGGGTTCAATGTCCGTCGACGGCACCGCAGGCGTTATCATCAACGGCGAGCACCGCCGGCTGCCGCCCGGCACGTCGCTGGCGCAGCTGATCGCCGAAGTCGGGCTGGATCCGCAGCGGGTGGCGGTCGAGCGGAACCTGGAGATCGTGCCGCGCTCGACCTTCGGACCAGGTCATGGTCGAGGACGGAGATGCTTATGAGATCGTCCACTTCGTCGGCGGGGGTTGAGTTTTGACTGACACATGGACCGTTGCCGGCCGCACCTTCACCTCGCGGCTGATCGTCGGGACGGGCAAATACAAGGATTTCGAGCAGAATGCGGCGGCGGTCGAGGCGTCGGGTGCTCGAGATCGTCACGGTCGCCGTACGGCGGGTCAATATCAGCGACCCCAAGCAGCCGATGCTCGTCGATTTCATCGACCCGAAGAAGATCACCTATCTGCCCAACACCGCCGGTTGCTTTACCGCCGAGGAGGCGATCCGCACGCTTCGGCTGGCGCGCGAGGCGGGCGGCTGGGACCTGGTCAAGCTGGAGGTGCTGGGCGAGGCCAAGACGCTCTACCCGGACATGCGGGAGACGCTGAGAGCGACCGAGACGCTGGCAAAGGAAGGCTTTCAAGCCGATGGTCTATTGCGTCGACGATCCGATCGCCGCGAAGCAGTTGGAAGAGGCTGGGGCGGTGGCGATCATGCCGCTGGGCGCGCCGATCGGCTCCGGCCTGGGCATCCAGAACCTGGTCACCATCCGGCTGATCGTCGAAGGCGCCAACGTGCCGGTCCTGGTCGATGCCGGCGTCGGCACCGCGAGTGATGCGGCGGTGGCGATGGAGCTGGGCTGCGACGGCGTGCTGATGAACACCGCCATTGCCGAAGCCAAGGATCCGGTGACGATGGCGCAGGCGATGAAGCTGGCGGTGGAGGGCGGGCGGCTGGCCTATCTGGCCGGGCGAATGGCCAAGCGCCGTTACGCCGATCCGTCGAGTCCGCTCGCTGGTCTTATTTGATCGCCGTCACCAGGCGAGCCGACATTGGCGCATCGAACCCATCGGGACCCTCATATTCGCGGAGCGCCTCGGCGGCTGCGTCAGTGGCCCGGCCGAGCATGGCGGGATCGATCTGCTCGATGTCGCTGCGCATCGGCGTACCCTGGACCAGGGCGATGGCGGCATCGTCAGCGGAAGCGGCTTGGCTGCGCAGTTCGACCGTTTCATATTCGATGTCGGTAAAGCCGGCGGCCAGCAGGTCCTGCTCGATCAAGCCGACATCGTGATAGCGGAACGGAACTCGCTCGTAGAAGCGGGCGGCCTCGATCGGGAACAGCCCGGCCACCGCGCGTCCGGCGGTCATGGTCGCCAGATTATGCTCGATGCGGTCCCAGATGACGAGCAGGTAGCGCCCACCTTCCCGCAGGACGCGGCGAGCTTCCGAATTGGCCCGCACTTTGTCGGGCACGAACATCAGGCCGAACTGGCAGACGACGAGGTCGAAACTGTCGTTCTCGAACGGTAGCGATTGCGCATCGGCCGGCCGGAATTCAACATTCGACGCGATCGAGCCGGCGCGCCGCCTGCTCCAGCATCGGCGCGTTAAGGTCGGTGGCGACGATTTTCGCGTCCGGCAGTGCACGATGCAGCGCCTCGGTGACCACGCCCGTCCCGGCCGCGGTTTCAAGGATGCGGTGCGGCTGAAGCTCGGCCGCTCGTTCCGCAACCAGCCGGGCATAGGGGGCGAAGATTAGTGGAACCATATATCGGTCGTAGATCGCCGGGATCGATCCGGCGAAAACGATGTCCGTCGCCGTCATTTGCGTTCTCCAGTATCTCGCACGCAATAGCAGGAACGCCTCAGCAATCCCAAGAGTTTGGACGGGTGGAGGTACGCGATGAGCGACTTCACCACCTTGCGCGAGCGGATGGTTGACCGGCAGATCGCCGGACGCGGCCTCCACGATCCCAAGCTGCTCGCCGCCTTCCGCGCGGTGCCGCGCGAGGATTTCATCAGCGGCGATTATGCCGACTACGCCTATCAGGATTCGCCGCTGCCCATCGAAAGCGGCCAGACCATCAGCCAACCCTACATCGTCGCGCTGACCATTGACGCCGCGCGGATCAAGCCCGGCGACAGGGTGTTGGAGGTCGGCGCCGGCTCCGGTTATGCGGCAGCGGTGATCGGCCAGATCGCCGGCGAGGTGATCGCCATCGAGCGGCATCATGAACTGGTCGAGATCGCCCAAAAAAGGATGCGCCAGCTAGGCTATGGTAATGTTTCGATCGTCGAGGGAGACGGCACGCTCGGCTGGCCCGAGGCGGCGCCCTATGACGCGATCGTCGCCGCCGCGAGCGGCAGCCATGTGCCGCAAAGCTGGCTTGCACAGCTCAGGCCCGGTGGACGGATTGTCATGCCGATCGGCGAACCGCATGCCGCCCAGTCGCTGGTCAAGGTAACCAAGGATGAAGACGGGACACTTCACAGCGAGGACCTTGGGGGGGTGCGGTTCGTACCCTTGATCGGCAAAGAGGGTTTTAGAGACGGCGGCAGCGAGGCGCTGATCGCCACGCTGCCGCAGAAGATCGCCGAGGCGGCCGAGCCGCTCCCCGAAGTCGAGGACCCAGCCTTCGCCACGCTGTTCGAGCGTTACGCGGACGCGCGCGTGGTGCTTCTCGGCGAGGCCAGCCACGGCACATCCGAATTCTATCGCGCCCGGGCCGCGATCACGCGCCGGCTGGTCGAGCGGCACGGCTTCAACATCATCGCGCTGGAGGCCGACTGGCCGGACGCGGCGACGCTCGACCGGATCGTTCGCCACCGAGGGCGGAGGGAAGGCGAGGAGCGAGCGTTTGCTCGGTTCCCGACCTGGATGTGGCGCAATCGCGAGTTCGACACCTTCGTCCGCTGGCTGCATGGCCATAATGAAGGCAGGGCGCCCGAAGAAATGGCCGGGTTGTTCGGGCTCGACCTGTATAACCTCAGCGCCTCGATGCGCGCGGTGATCGACTATCTGGAAAGCGTCGATCCCAAACTCGCGGCGGAAGCGCGCGAACGTTACCGATGCCTAGCACCGTTCAGCCGCGACCCGGCTCAATATGGCCGGCTCGCCATGTCGTCGGGTTACGCCTTTTGCCGAGACAACGCGGTGGCGATGCTCAAGGACCTTCTTGGCAAGCAGCTAGAATATGCTGCGGCAGACGGCGAGGAGTGGCTCGACGCCGCCGCCAATGCACGGCTCGTCAAGAATGCCGAGGCCTACTACCGCGTCATGTACGAAGGCTCGGAAGAAAGCTGGAATTTGCGCGACACGCATATGTTCGAGACGCTTTGCGCGCTTCTGGACGCAGGCGGACCGGACTCCAAGGCGATCGTGTGGGCGCACAACAGCCACATCGGCGATGCACGGTACACGGAAATGGGCATTGTCCGGGGCGAGCTGAATATCGGACAGCTGGCCAAGGAGAAGTTCGGCAAGCAAGCGCGATGCATCGGGTTCGGCACGCATGCCGGCACCGTCGCGGCGGCCGACGACTGGGATTCACCGATGAAGGTCAAAACGGTCCGGCCATCCCTCGACGAAAGTCATGAGCGGCTAAGCCACGACAGCGGCGTAGCGAGGTTCCTCCTCGATCTGCGCGAGGGTAAGAATGGCCAAGTGGCGGCCAAGCTGATGGAACCTCGCCTTCAGCGCTTTATCGGCGTGATCTATCGGCCCGAAACCGAGCGCTGGAGCCACTATTCTCAGGCGATCCTGGCTGACCAGTTCGACGGGTGGGTGTGGTTTGACGAAACCGCTGCGATCACGCCGCTGCCCGGCGAAGCCCGCCCCGGCGAGCAAGGAAGCGCCGACGAAACCTGGCCCTTCGGCCTCTAGATTCACCCCCACGCCGGAAAAAAACTCGGCTGCTCCGTCATCGCGCGTGGAGCGCCGAAATCGTTGTCTGATTGGTAATAACCTCCACGTCGGTCACGCAGTGGAGCAACCGAATGCCTTTGCGCTTCAGGGAGCGGTCCAGCGCGGGCGCGAACTCCTCCGTCGTCTCGACCCGCTCGGCCGATCCGCCGTAGGCCTCGGCCAGCTTGACGAAATCCGGATTGCTTAGCTCGGTCGCACTGACCCGGCTCGGGTAGTCGCGCTCCTGGTGCATGCGGATGGTGCCGTAAGCGCCGTTGTCGACCAGGATGACCAGCAGGTCGACGCCATATTGGGCGGCGGTGGCCAATTCCTGCCCGTTCATCAGGAAATCGCCGTCGCCGGCGACGCAGACTACCGGCCGGTCCTTGAAGCGGATCGCGGCCGCTACGGCGGCGGGGAGGCCATAGCCCATCGTACCGCTGGTCGGCGCGAGCTGGGTCGGCAGCGGGCCGTAATGCCAATAGCGGTGCCACCAGCCGGAGAAGTTTCCGGCACCATTGCAGATGATGGTGTTGGCCGGCAGCGTCTCGCGCATCGCCTTGACGCAAGGGCCGAGGTCGAGCTTGACGTCCTTGCGGGCGGCCGGCTCGCTCCACTCCAGCCATTCGCGGTGAGCTTCTTCGCCCGACGAGAAGCGGACCAGTTCCGGATCGTGCCAATCGGCGGCCATTTCGGCGAATTCGCCCATGTCGGCGCAAATCGGCAGATCCGCCTTGAATACCCGGCCGAGCTCGTTGGGGTCTGGATGGACATGGATCAGCAACTGGTTGGGATGGTCGGGGTTCACCAGCTTGTAGCCGTCGGTGGTCGCCTCACCGAGCCGGGCGCCGACCACCAGCAGAACATCCGCCTCGCGGATCCGCTGCTGCAACTTCGGGTTGGGGCCGTAACCGAGCTGGCCAGCGTAGGCGCCGCATTCGTTGGAAATGGAATCCTGGCGGCGGAAGGCGGCGGCGGTCGGGATTCCGTACCGAAACGCGAAAGTGGCGAAATGATGCGCCGCATCGCGATCCCAGCCGGCGCCGCCGATGATCGCCACCGGATTGGTTGCATCTTTGAGCAGGCCGAACATCGCTTCCATCGCCCCAGCGCAGGGCGGTTGGGCGATCGGCGCGATCTTCGGGCGGTCGACCGCCTCAACCTCGTCGCGCAGCATGTCCTCGGGAAGAGCAAGCACCACCGGGCCGGGGCGGCCGGCGGTGGCAACGCGGAAGGCGCGGGCGACATATTCGGGAATTCGCCGCGCATCGTCGATCCGCGCTGCCCATTTGGCGATGGGAGCGAAGAAGGCGGCCATGTCGATTTCCTGGAAGCCCTCCCGGTCCCGGTCGCTACGGTCGAGGTCGCCGACGAACAGGATCATCGGAGTTGAATTCCTGGAACGCGACGTGGACTCCGGCGGAAGCGTTGGTCGCGCCGGGCCCGCGAGTGACGAAGGCCACGCCTGGCTTGCCGGTCATCTTGCCGTCGGCATCGGCCATGTAGCCTACCCCGCCTTCCTGACGGCAGACGACGGTCTCGATTTCCGGGGCGTCGTGCAGTGCGTCCAGCACGGCGAGGAAGCTTTCCCCGGCACGGTGAAGATGCGGTCGCAGCCCTGGATCCTGAGCTGCTCGACAAGGATTTGGCCGCCGGTGCGTGTGGTCATGCGGGACGCGTTAGCGACAGCGCTGCTTTTTGACAAAGCCGATGAGCTGCATAGTCTCGGACACGGAAGGAGCGGCGGTATGGGTGCGTGGGGAAGCGGGAGTTTCGAGAATGACACGGCGATGGACTGGGCGGCCTCGGTTCATTCAGTAGACGACGTGCGGGCGCCATTCGAACGGTTGAAGCGCGACACCGATTCTTACTCCGGCGAGGGTGAGTTGCACCTGGATTCGGATTTCGCTTGTGAGCTGCTCGCTGCCGCCGAGACGGTCGCGATGATGCTGGGTCGTCGAAATCCCGGACTTCCCCGGAGATCTGGCGCAACGTCTGGCAGCTGCCGGGGAACCGGACAATTTGCTGTTTCACCAGGCACGCAACGCCGTGTTGCATGTGATGCGCCATTCCGAGCTGGCTGAACTTTGGGAGGAGGCCACCCCTGACGCCGAAGCCAATGAATGGCTGATGGAGCTCACCCGGCTTATCGACCGGCTGAACCCCGAGGTTGAATTCGAGCCGTGGGGTCAGGACCATATCGAGGCGAAAGTCGGCGCTTCGCTAGCCGAAACGGGCGGCACTTGCGCTTTCTGCAATGAGCCCGTTGCCCGCAAGGAATTGTGGGGCATCAGCATCTATGACGCGTACAATATGAACAGCATCGGCCAGGGCCGCTGGCTGCACCTGCCGTGCCTGAATGCGCGGCTGCATCACAAACATGCGATCGCCGACATGAAGTTCGATCCCGACAACATGCCGGACCTCGACCAGCTCTAACCCACCTCCAAGTCGCGCTTAAGCCTGGCCAGCATGGCCACCGCGCGCTCGGCGTGGGGGCCGATCCAGCGTTCGTGGATGGCGTGGATGGGCAGGGGGTTGAGGTGGTTCCAGCGTTCGCGTCCCTTGCGCTCGACGATGACCAGGTCCGCGGCTTCCAGCACTTTCAGATGCTGCATCACGGTGCAGCGGTCGAGATCGGGGAACTGCGTGCACAGGCCGCCGGTCGTCAGCGGCTGGTCGCGGAGGACGTCGAGGATCGCGCGGCGGTGGTGGGAGGCCAGGGCGCGGAACACCTGGTCCTGCTGCTCGCTAATTGGCACATGCGGCGGACATTTGACATGTTATAGATTTATAACATATCTGTCGGCCATGCAAGAGAGGAGGCGAGTCGATGGACCTTAAGTTCAAGGTGATGATCCACGTCGGCCGCCCGGTCGGCGAGGTGTTCGAGGCGGTCGCGGACCCCAAGGAGCTGTCGTCCTATTTCACCACCGGCGGAGCCAGCGCGCGGCTGGAACAAGGGGCGACGGTGATGTGGGACTTCCACGATTTTCCCGGCGCCTTTCCGGTCGAAGTCGACGAGGTGGTGCCGAACGAGCGGATCAGGTTTCGCTGGGAGGCCAACGAGGCGGCGAAGGGCCCGCCGGTTACCAGACGACGGTGACCATCTGGTTCAAGCCGACCGACGACAACCGCACCCTGGTCGAGATCGAGGAGAAGGGCTGGCGCGACAGCGCAGGCCGGGCTCCAGGCGAGCTATGGGAATTGCATGGGCTGGGCGCAGATGCTCGCCGCGCTGAAGATGTGGGTCGAGCATGGCATCAACCTGCGCGAAGGCGCCTATCGCTGACGCCGTCGTGACACGACCGCTCGAGATAAATCGGACAGTTCGTCCCGACTGTGCTAGGAGGGCCGCATCACTCGATCCCCCATCCGAAGCTTTCCTGTGACTGAGAGACTCTGCGTGCTCTCGCTTTGCCGCAGGAACGACCGAAATATGGATCTCAATTTGCACCTGATGCGAGAACAGATTGCACTCCACCGCGCGCGGACGGCCGCGAGCGCGTCGCGCCGCGCAGGACACCGGGCCGATGCCCAATTGATCCGGCGGATCATCAATCATCATTTTGGTGCCCGCAGCCCATTCCCGCCGGTGACCGCATGAGCCGCGTCCTGCTGCTGGACATGTCGGCTCAGGCAGCGACCGACGAATGCCACAGGCTGGCAATCGGCGTATCCGCTCTGGAAGCCTTGCCGACCGGCGGCGTGCGCCTGGTGACGATGAGCGGCGAGGGTGCCGAGCGCCTTCGCACCAAGCTCAAGACCAAGCTGCTCAAGGGCGACGTCGTCCGCACCCGCCATCGTCCGACGCGTCCGCTCTGGTAACGTTCAGGCGACCTGCCGCTCTTGCGCCGGCGAACGGGCTGAGTCCCAGCCATCGCTCCATCGTGTCGGCCAGATCGCGATCGCCGGTGAGCATCAGCCGGTCCGTCGGCGCGGCTTCGCGGACCGTCTCGATGCCCATCCAGATCGCGGTCATGTCCGCAGAGGTCGCGGTGACATAAAGATCGACGTCATGGCCCGGATCGACCGAGCACAGGTCGACCGGCTGGCCGGGCTCGACGATCAGCCACCAGTTACGCTCGCGCTGCCGGCGCGTCGGGATATTGGAACTGGATGACGCGGCGCTGATCGGGCGGCGGATCGAAACGCAGGCCGCGGCGCATGTCCCACATCAGCAGCTGGGCATCGAGCTGCTCGAGCGACAGGTTGCTGGGGATCCAGCGCTGGCCCCATTTGCCGAAGCGATTCGACCAGCGGCTCGAGCTCCCGGCCGGCGTCGGTCAGCGCATATTCGTGGATCGCCGGTTCACCGGCGACCGGCCGTGCGCTCGACGATCCCCGGTTTCCTCCAGCTCCTTCAGCCGCTGCGACAGCAGGGCGGGGGACATGCGCGGCAGGCCGCGGCGCAGATCGTTGAAGCGGGTCGAGCCGGCCAGCAGCTCGCGCAGCAGGACGACCGTCCAGCGGGAGCAGAGCACCTCCGCCGCCATCGCCACCGGGCAGAACTGGTTGTAGCTGCGTTCCATCGCGGCCGTCCTCCATTCGCATCTTACGCCCGGCGCGCAACGACGCCACTTCAGTTTCTGTACCGGGCCGATTCAGTTGCTGAACTGGATGGGCCTGCGGCGCCATGGCGATATGCGCCTTCCCATCTCAGGCAAATTGCAGGAATGAAAGGAACGTCGATGTTGGCGCGTGATCGAGCAGGCTCAATGACTACCGACTGGACCGCAGAAGGCCGAGGAAATCGCGCTGGCGATCTGCCGACGCATGCCGCCCGGCACGACGCCGACGACAGCTTCGTTGCGGAAGGCTTTGCCGCGCTGGAGGAAGCCGGGTTCTTCACCGCGCTGGTGCCGGCCGAGCTCGGCGGCGGCGGCGCCAGCATCGGCGAGATTTGCGAAGCGCATCCGAATCGCTCGGCGCGGCCTGCGGCTCGACCGCGCTGGCTGCTCGATGCACAGCCATATCGTCGCGGTCGCGGCGTGGCGCTGGAAGAACCAGGGCGCGCCGACCGACGGACTGCTGAAGCGCGTCGCGGCCGAGAAGCTGAAGCTGGTTTCGAGCGGCGGCTCCGACTGGCTGAAGAGCGCCGGCACGATGGAGAAGGTCGAGGGCGGCTTTCGCATGACCGCGCGGAAGGCCTTCGCCAGCGGCTCGCCGGTCGGCGACCTGCTGATGACCAGCGCCGTCTATGACGACCCGGCGGACGGGCCGACCGTGCTGCATTTCGCTGTGCCGCTGAAGGGCGAGGGCGTGACGATCGCGCCGACCTGGCAGACGATGGGCATGCGCGGCACCGGATCGCACGACGTGGTGTTCGACGGGCGTGTTCATCCCCGACGCGGCGATCGCCGGGAAGCGGCCGCAGGGCAAGTGGCACATGCTGTTCCACATCATCAGCATGATCGCCTTTGCGCTGATCTATTCCGCCTATGTCGGCGTCGCCGAGGGCGCGCGGGCGCGGGCGCTGGAATGGCCAGGAAGCGGCCGGCCGACCCGCTGCTGGCGCAGCTGGCCGGCGAGATGGATAATGCAGCTGCTGCCGGCGCGGCTGGCGCACCGGCGGATGGTCGAGATCGCCGAGACCGGCACGCCGGGGCCGGAGACGACCAGCGAGGCGATGGCTTGCCGGACGCTGGCCGGCCAGGCAGCGATCGCGCACGGTCGCCAAGGCGATGGAGGTCGCCGGCGGCGCGGCCTTCTATCGCAAGACCGGGCTCGAGCGGGCGTTCCGCGACGTGCAGGCCGCGCGCTTCCATCCGCTGCAGGAAAAGCCGCAGCTCGACCTGGCCGGACGGTGGCGCTGGGTTGGGATATCGACGGGTGAGCTAGCGAGGGCCGCTGTGCTTGGCATCGCCCAGCCGGAGGCCCTCGACCACCGCGTCGACCGCGCATTTGTGCGAGAGCTCGACCAAGGGTTCTTGCTTTCATCGCCGGTTGATCTTCGGAGGTGGCCAGCCGGTGCGTCCGGTTGGCGATGCTGCGGAGCTCGCTAACCGTCGACTCGGTCTGCTGATCCTGGTCCTGCAGCAGCCGGTCGAGCACCGCCTCGGCGATCGGAGAGGCGAATTCCAGGCCGGCGAATTCGTGCGCCCGCCACACGATGCGGCAATATTGCGATTCAAGGCCGGCGACGCTGAGCAAGACCCAAGCCTCGGCCGGGGCCCCCGAGCTGGCCTCGACCCGGCAGCCATGCGTGGACATGTCGATGATGCGGACCCCAACCCGGCTCCGGCCCGGTTCCCGGATGGTGGCGCTCAGGCGCAGCGCGGCCCGCGGCGCCCGGCGCCGATCGAGGTCGCAATCGGTCTTGACGGGTTTGCTCATCAGGATTGCACCTCTCAAGCCGCCTTGCCGAGGCCGTTGAGGATCGGGCCGATCCCGCCCTCGGCCTCGATGCGCTCGCCCAGCGAGCCGCGCGGCAGATCCATCTTCAGCGCCCAGGCAAGAACCGACTCCAGCTCGGCAATGGTCGCTTCGTCGCAGGTATCGGCGAAGGCCAGCTTGACGACGGGCTTCATCGGCGAGCGGAGCTGGATCTTGAGCCCCTGGCCCTCGACCAGCCGCAAATATTCTTCCGGCTCCGACTCGGCATCCAGCGCGAAATCATAGGCCGCGCTCAGCCCCGCATAGAGGGCCTGGTTACTGCGCAGCTGGGCCTGGCGGGCCTCTTCGGCCATCGCCCGGACATCGGATAGTTTGGTCTGCAAGGTTCCCTCCGCTTTGCAAGTGGGTTCCGCCACATTGTCTTCAATCGGCGTATCGGCCAAATCGCTGAAACCATCCGGCGCGGGTCCCTCGACCGGCTCGTCGATTTCGTCTGACACAGCCTCCTCGCCGAATTCGGTCGAGATGGGTTGATCGACCGGATCGCCTGGTGCTGCGTGCACCACCCTTCCATAGAAGCCGCCGACGCTGGCCAGACTCTCCAGGAATTTGGACGAGAAGCCGGCCTTGGGCGGCTGCTCGTCGCCGTCCAGTTCCGGCAGGGATTCCAGATCAGCTTCGAGTTCGAGCATTTTCACGGGTTCGGGTTGCGGTTCGGCAGGCGGCTGCAATTCAGCCACTTGAGGGGCACTGGGCTCAGGCTCAGGCTCAGGCTCATCGGCTCGGCTCCAGGCTCAGGCTCGGGCTCAGGCTCGGGCTCAGGCTCGTGGCTCGGGCTAGGCTCGACTCACGGCTCGGCGTTCCGGCTCGGAACCGACATCGGGTTCGACGGACGCCAGCGGCTCGCATTCCGGGTTCGATCGTTTCCGGCTCAAGCGCGGCTTCAGGCTCAGCGTCCGGCTCCGGCTCGGGCTCGAAGCGGTCTCAGGCTCGACTTCCTGCGGAACTACTTCCGCGGCCGCGCCACTGGGCGCCATATCGGCTGCCGCCGCTTCCGGTTCTTCATCCAGGGGGCGAAGCGGAACCTGGAACGAGTCCATTTCCTCTGCAGGCGCAGCGCCACATCGGCTTCCACGGCCTCTTCCTCGACGGCGTTTGGCTCGCCGGTGTCGAGACTGACGAAGCCGTAGACATAGTCGATGTATGTGCCGGACGCGCTGAATGGAAGCAGGGTGACCCAGCAGCGCATTGTTCCGCCGTCCGTTTCGAACGAATCGTCGAAGGCGAGGGCCTGCATGGACGAGGCAACGACCGGCAATTTCGCGTGGATGCAGGCCAGGAGCGATGACTTGGGCACCCTGGTAATCGTCTCGGCGTCAACGCCCAGCTTGATGGCCTGGCCCAGGTGGCGGATCACGGCGTTGTCGCCGGCCCCAATCAGTTCGAGGAGGACGCTCCACGGCCCGGCATCGGAGATTTCCAGCGGGTCGAGATCACGGATCGGCGGGAACTGGCGGTCTCCGCGGATCGAAAGCCAATAGTTGAAGATGGAAGCATGTTTGCGCCGCTCGACGGCCGCCATGCCCTCCAGGGAGCTCAGCAGCGCTTCGGCCGTTCGATTGTCGACCGCCTCCACCTTCAGGATGGGCGCACCCATTATACACCTCCGCCTCGACGAGTTCGGGGGAGTGTGCGCTCGTGGTTCTACCAAAGGGTTAAAATGGGGGTGGTCAATTTTCGCGTTGCGGACAGAAACCGCGCATCCGGTTCTCGCGGAAGCAACTGCCTGGACGCGCCAGGGCCGTCAATCGACCGACGAAATCGGCAGGCCCTTTTGATTCCCGGAATTCGCGGTCGGCCTCGTTAATCGCCTCCAACAGCCCGGTGAAGCAGGGCGTTTCATCGACCGGCCAAACCCGCGTGAAAGTCGGCCCGAGCAGGTTCAGATCCTGCTCGGTCAACAAACCAACCGCAACGACACGCTCTCGGTCCATGCAGTTAAAACGTCACGGAGCAGCTTGCGTGCCTAGCGTTTCGCCTGTGTATCGGAAACGTCCCTGACCGGCCTTGCAGGCGGGCAGCATCGAATGACCCCGATTTTCCGGGCTCAGGCCTGATGGATCGCCTTGACCACCTGGTACGGCTCCAGACCTTCTTTCCCGCCTTCGGAGCCGAACCCTGAATCCTTGACCCCGCCGAACGGCGCGTCGGCGACCGAGATCGCGAAGGTGTTGATGCCTACCATGCCGCTTTCAATCAGATCGCCGATCAAATTGGCGCGGCGGCCATTCTCGGTGAAGGCGAAGGCGGCGAGGCCGAAGGGCAGTCGGTTGGCCTGCTCGATCACCTCATCGAAGCTGTCGAGAAGGCGCGGGTTACCGCGACCGGGCCGAACGGCTCCTCGTTCATGATGTTGGCCTCATTGGGCACGTCGGCCAGCAGCGTTGGCTGGAAGAAGAAGCCGCCGTCGCCCTTCGATCCGCCGGCGAGAACGCGCGCACCCTTGGCCGCGGCGTCCTCGACCAGGGCGCCGACCGCTTCCGGACGTCGTTCGTTGGCGAGCGGGCCCATTTTCGTGTCCGCTTCAAGACCGTTGCCGACCTTCACCTTCTCCGTGCGCTCGGCGAAGCCCTTGAGGAAGGCCTCGTAGATCAATTCCTGGACGTAGAAGCGGGTCGGGGAGGTGCACACCTGTCCGGCATTGCGGAACTTCTGCGGCACGACCATGTCGAGCGTCTTTTCAAGGTCGCAATCGTCGAAGATCAGCACGGGCGCGTGGCCGCCGAGCTCCATGGTGACGCGCGTCATGCTGTCGGCGCAAAGCTTCATCAGATGCTTGCCGACCGCGGTCGAGCCGGTGAAGCTGATCTTCCGGATTTCCTTGCTGCCGATCAGAGTGCGGCTGATGAGGTCGGCATCGCCGTGGACCAGCTGGGCAACGCCTTTCGGAATACCCGCGTCCGCAAGCACCCGGAACATTTCGGTCGCACAGCCTGGAGTCTCGTGCGGCGGCCGCGAAATGACGGTGCAGCCAGCGGCCAAGGCAGCCGATACCTTCTTGGCGAGCAGGTAGATCGGGAAATTCCACGGCGTGAACGTGGCAACCGGACCGACCGGCTGGCGGATCACGCGCGACAGCTGGCCGGCGGGACGCACCAGGGTGCGGCCGTAGTCGCGTTTGATTTCCTCGGCGTACCAGTCGAACAATTGGGCCGACGCCAGAATTTCGGTCTTGGCCTCGGCCAGCACCTTGCCCTGCTCCTGCGTCAGGATGGCGCCGATATGGTCGGCCCGCTCGCGCAGCAAAGCGGCGATCCTGTGCAGGATCGCGCCCCGCTTCTCGACCTCCGTCGAGCGCCATTCGGGCCAGGCGCGGTCGGCGGCGGCGAGCGCCTCTTCCAGGTCGGCCCTGGTGGCATAGGGCACTTCGGCCATGGCGCTGGCGGTGACCGGGTTGAGGACCGGATGGGCGTCGCGGCCTTCGCCGCTCTTCCATACGCCGTCGATGAACAGTTGCAGGTCGGTGTCGTAGCTCATGGCGAGCGAGATAGGCTTCTCCCCGCTTGTCGCCAACCCATTGCGTCGCTAGTCGCAACTCAAAACCGAGAGGAGAGCTTCGATGACCAAGTCTGAACTGGTGGCGAAAATGCAGGACTCGGGAGCCTGGCTTCCTGGCAAGACGGTCAAGATCGACTTTGGCGGCGACGAGGGCGTGATCCTGCTCGACGGCGCCAACAGCCTGGTCAGCGATGCCGACAAGCCGGCGGACACGACCATCAAGGTCAGCTGGGACGACTGGCAGGCGATGGCGTCGGGCGCGCTCGACGGGATGACCGCGTTCATGACCGGCAAGCTCAAGGTCGAGGGCGACATGGGCAACGCGATGCAGCTGCAGGGCGTGCTGTCGAAATTGCGGGGTTAATACCCTCTCCCTCGAGGGAGAGGGCAGGGTGAGGGTGTCCGACACTCGCGGTTGGTTGCAAACGTGAGAGCCCCCTCATCCCAGCCTTCTCCCCGCCGGGGAGAAGGAGCTAGGGAGCGCCAATGCAGAAAATCTATCCCAATGCCGGAGCCGCGCTCGACGGGCTGCTGTTCGACGGCATGACGATTGCCGCTGGCGGGTTCGGCCTGTGCGGGATTCCGGAGCGGCTGATCGATGCGATCGTCGCCTCCGGCGTCAAGGATCTGACGATCGCGTCCAACAACGCCGGCATCGACAATGAAGGGCTCGGCAAGCTGCTGCAGGACCCGCCAGGTCAGGAAGATGATCTCTTCCTATGTCGGCGAGAACAAGGAGTTCGAGCGGCAGTATCTGGCCGGCGAGCTGGAGGTCGAGTTCTGCCCGCAGGGCACGCTGGCCGAGCGGATGCGGGCGGGCGGCGCGGGCATCCCCGGCTTCTATACCAAGACCGGCGTCGGCACCCAGGTCGCCGAGGGCAAGGAGGTCAAGAATTTCGACGGCGAGGATTATATCCTCGAACGCGGCATCCGCGCCGACCTCAGCATCATCAAGGGCTGGAAGGCCGACGAGAGCGGCAACCTCATGTTCCGCAAGACCGCGCGCAACTTCAACCAGCCGGCCGCGACCTCGGGCAAGGTCTGCGTCGCGGAGGTCGAGGAGATCGTGCCGGTCGGCAGCCTCGACCCCGACTGCGTGCATGTGCCGTCGATCTACGTGAAGCGCCTGGTCCTCGGTGCGCCCTATGACAAGAAGATCGAGTTCCGGACCGTGCGGGAGCGGGAGGCGTGATCGCGCGGACCCGCCTCGACTCAGGTCGGCTTACCGCAACCAATCCATGGCTTCTCGCGGGAGGGTGCCTGAGCCTTGGCGCGGCCGTTCTCCATTTGCTGATCGTCGTCGGCGGACCGGACTGGTACCGCTTCTTCGGCGCGGGCGAGCAGATGGCCATGGCCGACCAGCGCGGCAATTGGTGGCCGGCGCTGATTACGCTCGCGATTGCTGCCCTGCTCACCGTCGCAGCCTTATATGCTTTTGCAGGCGCAGGCCTGACCCGACGCCTTCCGCTGATGCGGCTGGCGCTGGTTACGATATCGGCAATCTATTTGCTGCGCGCGATTGGCTTTCCGATCATGGCGCTGCAAGCCGACGGTATCTCGCAATTCAACATGTGGTCCTCTTCGATCATTCTGGTTTTCGGGGTCGCCTACGCCCTCGGGACCTGGAACGCGTGGACCGATCTTACGAAGGGGAGGCAGTGATGCCTTGGGACCGCAATCAGATGGCCGCGCGGGCCGCGAAGGAGCTGAAGGACGGTTATTACGTCAACCTCGGCATCGGCATCCCGACCCTGGTCGCCAACAACATCCCGGCGGGCATGACGGTCACGCTGCAGAGCGAGAACGGGATGCTCGGCATCGGGCCGTTCCCCTATCCGGACGAGGTCGACGCCGACCTGATCAACGCCGGCAAGCAGACCATCAGCGAGCTGCCGAGTTCGAGCTATTTCAGCTCGTCGGACAGCTTCGCGATGATCCGCGGCGGGCATATCGACCTCACCGTGCTCGGCGCGATGGAGGTGAGCGAGGGCGGGGACATCGCCAACTGGATGATCCCGGGCAAGATGATCAAGGGCATGGGCGGGGCGATGGACCTGGTCGCCGGGGTCAAGAAGATCATCGTCGTGATGGAGCATGTCTCCAAGAACGGCGATCCCAAGTTCATCCCGGAATGCACGCTGCCGCTGACGGGCAAGAATGTGGTCGACATGATCATCACCGACCTGGCGGTGTTCCAGCGGCCCGACCATGACTCGCCGTTCAACCTGATCGAGCTGGCGCCCGGCGTGACTGCCGAGGAAGTGCGGTCCAAGACGACGGCCAGCTACGTCGAATAGGCGTTGACCGGCGCGGCGGGGGCGGCGAAGCTTCTCTCATGAGGGGCGCCGCCATCCTCCTGTCCGCCGCGTTGCTGGCTCTCGGTTGCTCGAAAGCGCCGACCGTAATCGACGGGTCGAGCCCCGAGGCGTTTCACAAAACCGCCGAGAAAGCGCGGCGCGACCTGCCGATCAGGCACCGGCTGACGTTCGATGCCGCGCTGCGCAACCCGGGCGGGCTGCGCTATTCGACCAGAGACCTCGAGGCCTCGGCGCGCGAAGCCTATAACGGGATGACCGCGTTCGACGTAGTGGCGGACGCCCAGGCGCGGGGAATTGAATAGGTCCTTATTCGACGGGCGATGCCGCAATTTCTGCCAACGCAAGATGAGCCGGTTTGCTTTTGGAAGCAGCTGTTTAGCCTCTGTCCCCGGCTGACGAACGGGAGGGGCAGATGAAACGGATCCTGGCAGGGCTGCTGTTGATTTCCGGAACTGCCGCGGCGCAAGCGCCCGACAAGGCGGCCCCGCAGGCGCCCTTGAAACTGTGGCGGCTGGATTGCGGGCGGCTCGACGAGAACCGGGAACGGCCATGGGCCTGGCAGAAGCTTCCCACCCCCACGCCTTGCTTCCTGATTGCCAACGGCAACCGCTACCTGTTGTGGGACACCGGACTGTCACGACGCGCAATCGGGGGCAATCATCCGGTCGCCAAACTCGAGCGGACCATCACCGAACAGCTGACCGAGATCGGCGTGAAGCCCGAACAGATCGAATTCATCGGCATCAGCCATTATCATGGAGACCACACCGGCCAGGCGACGCAATTTCCAAAGGCCAAGCTCCTGATCGGCGCGGGCGACCTGGAGGCGCTCAGGAGCAAAACCCCGCCGGGCGGATCAGCGCCTTCGCACATCCAGCCGTGGATCGACGGGACCTCGACGGTCGAACCCCTGGTGGACGATCGGGACGTATTCGGCGACGGCCGGGTCACGATACTCATGACCCGCGGGCATACGCCGGGCCACAGCTCGCTGTTGGTCAAGCTTACGACCGGCCCGGTGATCCTCGCCGGTGATTTGTGGTTCAGCCATTCCGACGCCCTTCGAGCGACCATGCCGGACTTCAACACCGGCCGCGCCGAAACCATTGCTTCTCGCGAACGCATTGCCCGGATGGCGGAGAAGCTGGACGCGGTGATCATTTTGCAGCACGAGCCTGCCGACGTCGCCAAGCTGCCTGTCTTTCCCAAGGCGGCGGAATGAGGGAGGAACAAGCAATGCTGAAGTGGATGGCAGCCGCGCTGGCCCTGACCGTTGCAACGCCCGCGGCGTCCCAGGCGCCGGCAGCCGAGCTGAAGCTATGGCGGCTGGATGGCGGGTCGATCCACGTAAGCGACTTCGACGTTTTCACGGACACTTACCTCTATCCTGGCCAGCCGAAGCAACTGACCGCCAGCTGCTACCTGATCAAACATGGCGACCAATATATGCTGTGGGACAGCGGCGTCGCCGGGCCAGCCAAGGAGTGGGTGTTCACCATCACCTTGAAGGAACGGGTGACGGAGCAGCTCAAGCGCATCGGAGTGGCGCCGGCCAGCATCAACTACGTCGGGATCAGCCACTATCACGATGACCATACCGGCCAGGCGGCCGACTTTCCCAAGGCGACGTTGCTGATCGGCGCCGGGGACTGGGAGGCGATCAAGGGCAGGCCGGAGACCGCCGCCCGCTTCACGCCCTGGATCTCGGGGGGGTCGAAGGTCGAGCCGGTCAATCGCGACAAGGACGTGTTCGGCGACCGGAGCGTCACCATTCTCGACATGCCCGGCCACACGCCCGGGCATAAAGCATTGCTGGTCCGACTGAAGAGCGGGCCGGTGCTTCTGACCGGCGACCTTTATCACGCAACCGAGCAGGTCGCGAACCGCGGCGTGCCTAGCTTCAACACCAACCGCGCCGACACGCTGGCGTCGTTCGACCGGTTCCAGGCGATCGCCAGGAGCACCGGCGCCAAGGTCATCATCCAGCACGAGCCGAACGACATCGCCAAGCTGCCGGCCTTTCCAGCGGCCGCGGAATGAAAGCCCTACTCTCCAACACGCCCGGGGGGCCGGAAACGCTGCAGCTTGGCGAGGTCGCCGATCCGGTTGCCGGCCCGGGCGAACTGCTGGTCGGGGTCCGCGCCTGCGCCATCAATTATCCGGACGTCCTGATCATCGAGGACAAATATCAGTTCAAGCCGCCCCGGCCGTTTGCGCCCGGCGGCGAGGTGGCGGGGATCGTCGAAGCGGTTGGTGACGGCGTCGACGGCTGGACCGTGGGCGACCGGCTGATCGCTTACCACGGCCATGGCGGGCTGGCCGAAAAGGTCGCCGTGCCCGCCGCCCATGCGTTCCCGCTGCCCGACCGCCACAGCTTCGTCGAAGGGTCCACGCTCCTCATCACCTATGCCACGGTCATCCATGCTCTGTGGGACCGCGGGCGCCTGCGGGAGGGCGAAACGCTGCTGGTGCTGGGCGCCGCGGGCGGCATCGGGCTTGCCGCGATCGAGCTTGGCAAGGCGAGGGGCGCAAGAGTTATCGCGGCGGTTTCGTCGGACGAAAAAGCGACGGCCGCAAGAGAGGCGGGGGCGGACGAAGCGATCGTCTATCCGACGGGTCCGTTCGACAAGGATGGTCAAAAATCGCTTGCCCAGTTGTTCAAGGGCGCGGTCGGGCCGGCCGGCGCCGACGTGATCCTCGACCCGGTCGGCGGTGATTATGCCGAACCCGCGTTGCGCAGCATCGCCTGGGAGGGACGGTATCTGGTGGTGGGTTTTCCGGCCGGCATCCCCAAGCTTCCGCTCAACCTGACGCTGCTCAAGAGCTGCGACGTGTGCGGCGTATTCTGGGGCGCTTTCGCGGCACGCGATGCGAAGGCCAATGCGGCCCATGTCGCCGAACTTTTCCGACTGTGGAGCGAAGGCAAGATCAATCCCCGCGTCAGCGAAACCTATCCGCTTGAACGAGGCGGCGAGGCGATCGCCGCGATGGCGGCGCGAAGAGTGATCGGCAAGCTGGTCGTGACGCTGGACTAGCCACTCGCGAACCGGCCGGCGAACCTGGTTGCGGTCAGTGATGCCACAGCCGAGACGATGAACAGTGTGTGCCGACCCTGGGCTATTTCTTCAGGCAATAACGATCACAGACCTGGCCAACGACCTTGCGAACCCATGCGTCGGTCAGCGGTTGGGATGCGATGAACTTGCGGAAATAGATCGGCCCCCCGGCCATGGAGAACAACTCGTCCCGGTCGACGTCGGCGGCCAATTCTCCGCGTTCGATCGCGGCCTCGAACATCGGCGCAAGGTGCTGCTGCCGGCTTTTCCAGAACCGCTCCGCCTGGCCAGGTGCGGCGCCCGATTGCAGCGCTCCGGCGACCTCGATCAACGGCGGCCCCAAGCGGCTCTCCAGCACCCTCGTGAGATTGATCAGGGTTGCTTCCAGATCCGTCCGGAACGCCCCGGTATCGCAGGGTGCAGTTTCCTGTTTGGCAAACTCGATGATGGCATCGACGATGGTCGGCCATCGGTCCGGATTGCGGCGGTAAAGCGTGGAACGTTCGATACCGGCCTTGCGGGCCACATTCTGAAACGTGCAGGCTTCCAGCCCGCCTTCGGCAAGCAGCTCGATGATCGCCTGATTGATCCGCCGGGTGACATCCGCGGTGCGCCCGCCGGGCCGCTTATGCCGGATGGCTTCCGCAATCTGCACCGGTTCGGACAATGTTGACTCCCCGACTTAGGGGCTTTAAATGCAACAAGTCGTTGCTTTAGCTTACAAAGCCCTAATTTCGTGGCAAGAGGCAAGCAGTTCGGGAAACCGAACGACTGGAGACTTTTAAAGTGCCTGACGCTCGCCCTCGCGTGCTGATCACCGGTGCCTGCCGCGGCGTGGGCCGGGAATGCGCCGAGATTCTTGCAAAGCGCGGCACCGACCTGATCCTGGCGGACATCGATACAAATTCACTGAAAGAACTGAGCGACGAGCTTGGCGCAACCGGCCGGTACTGCGATGTCGCGTCGGAAGCCAGCGTGACCGTTTTCGCGGCCGACATTCTCGAGCGCTTTCTCGCGCTGGACATGATCATCAACGCCGCCGGCGGCGGATATGAGCGGACGCTTGGCATGTATCGCGTTTCGCGAGCGCTTCTCCCGGCGCTGCGCCAGGGCATTGTCCACAACATGCTGGTCAACATCCCGCCGGCCGAGGAGGATGCCAAGGCAGCGATCTTCCCCTACGCCAGCTCGCAGCAAGCTTTTCAGCGCCTGTGCGCGGCGCTGGCCGCCGAAACGCGGGGGAGCCCGGTCAGGGTCCTGATCGGGCACCCGCACAACGATCATCTGACGCAAGTCCTGCCGGACCGGAATGCCGGGTCCGTCGCGGATGCATTCGAGCTGACACGCCATGCCAACGACGAACAGGGCGGGCTGGCGCATCACATAGCCGCGCTGCTCGATCCGCCCGAACCGATTCGCCGCGCCGGCTGATCCGCCGCCGCTGGACGCAGCGGCCGGCAGCACCTATTTCGGCGGAAACAGCTAGGATTTGTAATGACCCAGTTTAACGATCGCGAGCGCGCATTCGAAGCCAAGTTTGCGCGCGACGAGGAGATGCAGTTCCGCATCCTGGCCCGCCGCAACCGGCTTTTGGGGGAATGGGCGGCGCGGCTCATGGGACTTTCGGAAGTAGAGACCGAGTCCTACGCCAAGGATGTCGTGCGGGCGGATTTCGAAGAAGCGGGCGACGAAGATGTGATCCGCAAGGTGCTTGGCGACCTGACTTCCGCGGGCGTCGATTGCGATGACGGCCAGATCCGGGAGACGCTTGGCCTCAAGCTGGTCGAAGCGCGCCGCCAGATCATCGAGCAGTCAAACCTTTAGGGAATCAACCATGCCGATGGCGGCAAGTGACATTGAAAAGCTGATCCGGGATGCCTTGCCGGATGCGGTTATCGAGATCCGCGATCTGGCCGGAGACGGAGATCATTATGCGGCTCGGGTCGTCTCGAAGCGGTTCGAGGGGTTGACCCGCGTTCGCCAGCACCAACTTGTCTACCAGGCGCTTGGGCAACGAATGGGCGGAGAGCTACACGCACTGCAGCTTGAGACCGCAGTGCCCACGGAGAATGACCGATGAGTGAAGTAAACGAGCGGATCGACGCCCTGGTGAAGGGCAATAACGTGCTGCTGTTCATGAAGGGCAGCGTCTTGTTCCCGCAATGCGGGTTTTCCAGCCGGGCGGTGGCGATCCTCGACCACCTTGGCGTCCCGTTCGAAACGGTCGACGTGCTGCAGGACCAGGAAATCCGCGCCGGCATCAAGGAATATTCGGACTGGCCGACCGTTCCGCAGCTCTATGTGAAGGGCGAGTTCGTCGGCGGATCGGACATCATGATGGAAATGTTCGAGAGCGGCGAGTTGCAGCAACTGATCGGCGCGGAGGCCTGAGACCCGATCGGCTCCCCTCTCGTGCAGGGGGCCGCGAAAGGGGAGCCGCCCCCGAGCTGCATTGCGCAACCCCAAAACGAAAAGGGGACGGCGAACGCGGGACCAGAATACCGCTGTTGCCGTCCCCTTTGTGTTGGCGTGGAACCAAGTGGACATAGTATATGTGCAACCCGTGTGCCAATTGCCGAAAAGCCCAGAAAACCGGGATAAATCTGGCAGGACGTTCAAGCGGGCATCGACCCGATCGTAAAAAAATCCGACGATTTTCGCCAACGGGCGACGGATTCGACAAACGGCTGTTTACAAATGTAGTCGCTTCGGTTACGTCTGTAATCGAAAGGACGCGCCGATGGACGTTCGAATCAGCGATGCCGAGCTTGACGTGATGGAAGTCCTGTGGGCTGCCGGTCAGCCGTTGACCGCCGCGGAAGTTGCCGACCGGATCGATGCGGACCGCGGCTGGACGCTGGCAACGGTCAAGACGATGCTGTCCCGGCTGGCCGCCAAGGGCGCGCTCATGCACCGCGAGGATGGCCGCCGCTTCCTCTATTCTCCGGCGATCAAGCGCGAAGCCTATGTCGGGAATGAATCCCGGCGATTCGTCGAAAAGCTGTTCGGAGGCCGTATCTCGCCGCTGGTCGCTCGACTGGCGGAAGAGGATGGGCTGGACAAGGAAGACATTGCCGCAATCGAGGCGCTGTTGAAGGAGCTGAAGTCGTGACCGACTGGCTGCTTGGCACATTGTTCGCCACGTCAGGACTGATCGTCCTGGTCCTGTTGATCCGCGAGCCGGTGAGACGCCATTTCGGGGCGCGCGTCGCCTATAGTCTGTGGCTGATCCCCGCCGCGCGGCTGTTGATGCCGACGTTGACCGAAACGGTCGAGCGCCCGGTGTCGATGACGGTGTCGCCTCGGCTGATCACCAGCCAGATCACTGCCGAGCCGCTGCTGCTGAGCAGCGTGACGCCGGCCGAGACATCGCTGATCGACCAGCTTGGCGGTTGGCCGACGATCCTGCTGACCGTCTGGCTTGGCGTTGCCGCCGGGCTGTTTGCGGCGCGGATGCTCGCGTTCCGGCGGGAGCGGGCGGTGATCATCGACGATTCGACGGAGCTCGACTGGATCGGCTCGATCCGGTTGATCCAGTCGGCCGCGGTCAGCGGTCCCGTCGCATTCGGAATATTCCAGCGGGTGATCGCCGTTCCCGCCGACTTCGAGCTGCTCTACGCGCCTCACGAACGCCGTCTGGCGCTCGAGCATGAGGTGGCCCACCACCGTTCCGGCGACCTCATCGTCAACCTCTTCGCCTTTGTCCTCCTCTGCCTCCAGTGGTTCAATCCGCTCGCCTGGATCGCCCACGCTGCTTTTCGCTTCGACCAGGAAGCGGCGTGCGACGCCCGGGTGCTGGACAAGGTCAAGGCCCAGGATCGCGCCGACTATGGCCGGGCGATCGCCAAGGCCGCTTCGGGAAGGGCGCTGCTGTTCGCATCCGCCCTCGATCGTCGCAACACACTCCACAGGAGGCTCAAGTCCATGCTTTCCAACCCTAGTTCCGGCCGCCGTATCTCAGGCCGAATGGTGGTGCTTGCCACCATCGCCGTCGCCGTGCCGCTAACGGCGACGCGGGCTATTGAATATGTTGACGTGCCGGTGTCACCGGCGGCAGTCCAGGAGCCTCCTGCCGTGGAGCCTTTGGCGCCTGCTGCCCCGGTTGAGGCGGTCGCGCCGGTAGCCCCGGTTGCCCCGGTCGCGCCGGTGGCTCCCGTGCGGCCGGCCAGGTCAGTTCACTTTGACGGAGAGGGCACGATCAACATCAACGGCAAGACCAGGACATGGCGGGAACTGGGTCCAGAGGAAAAGGCCCAGGTGCGCCAGGAGATCGCTCGCGCGAAGGCCGAGCTGGCGCGGACCCGTATCGATCGAGCGGAGATCGATCGTGAAGTTCGCGCGTCCCTTGCCGAGTCCAAGCTCGACAAGGACGAGCTCCGTCGCGACCTGGCCGAAGCTCGCGACGAGATTGAGCGGGCGATGCGCGAAGTCGATGCGCACGTGGTCGAGATCCGTCGTTCGGGACAGAATCCGGACCAGATCAAGGCGACCATCCGCGCCTCGCTGAAGTCGGTCGAGGCGATCGACGTCGAAGCGATCCACCGCCAGGCGCTGGCGTCCGTCGACCCCAAGGCGATCGAGGCCAGCGTGGCTGCGGCGGAGGCGTCGGTCGAGCGTGCCCAGGAGGAAATCGATCGGCTCGAGGAGCAGTTCGAGGACGACGATCAGTAACCCTTCAAGTTCGGCGCGCGCCCGCGGGGCGCCTGACCGCAAGTAACCGGCGAACGTGGGGGACGGTTTGCCGTGAACCGCATCGGTGATCGCGGCCCAATCCACCCCGACCGACTATTGAGCTCGAAGCGGCGCATGGCATGAGCCTTGCGTCGACAGGGCGCCCGCTGCCGGGAGGCGGCGGCGGGCGTCCCATTCCATCGATGCAATGAATTCGCTACGGGCACCGCCATGGCCATGGCACCAAATCGTTTTAGCGGGGTTTGAAGGCCGATGGCCCTCTATGACCCCGTTCTCGATCCGCCGGGCGGCCTATTGTTCGCGGACGTTACCCAAAGCTGGTCCGAGGTGGGTGGCGGCGTGCGCACCTATCTTCGCCACAAGCGGCGGCACATTCTCGACAACACGCCGCATCGCCATTTGCTGGTGGTCCCCGGGCAACGCGATGACTTGGACATCGAAGCGGACGGGCGCGGCATGACCGTCACCATCGCTTCGCCCAAGGTGCCGGGCAGCCCCCACTACCGCCTGATGCTTCGGAACTGGGCGGTGCGATCGGTGCTGGCTGAGCATCGGCCCGACCTGATCGAATGCCAGGACGCCTACAACCTGCCATGGGCGGCGATCGGCCATCGCCAGGCAATTCCCACGCACCGCCCTGGTCGCGGCCTACTGCACCGACTTCCCGACGGTCTATGTGGATCGGCCGTTCGCGAAATGGCTCGGGCGGCCAGTCGGCGCCGCGGCTTCGCGTCTCTGCTACGGCTATTGCTCGCAAGCTCTACCGCCGGTTCGATGCAGTCTTGCAATGAGCGAAAACGGCGGCGCGGCGAAGCTTCGCTCGCTCGGCGTTCCGGATGTCGATGTGGTGCCGCTGGGCGTCGAGCTCGGCCAATTCTCCCCGGAGAAACGCCAGCCCGCCCTGCGCCGCCGGCTTGGCCTGACCGAGCACGCAGCCCTTGTTGATCTACGTCGGCCGCCTGGACATGGAAAAGCGGCCGCAGGTCGTGGTCGACGCATTCCGCCGGCTGCCCGCAATCGCTCGGCGCGGCCCTGCTGCTGATCGGCGACGGGCCGCTGCGCGAACAGTTCGCCGGCCTTGACGGACGAGCGCATCTTCGCGCCGGGCTATTGCTTCGACCGCGACGATCTTGCCGCCTGGCTGGCCAGCGCCGACCTCTATGTGTCGGCAATGGCCGACGAGACCTTCGGCATTTCGGTGATCGAGGCGCAGGCCTCCGGGCTGCCGGTGGTCGGGGTCGCGGCCGGCGCGATGGTCGACCGGGTGCCGCACGGCCTCGGCCTGGTCGGGGAGGTCGACGACGTCGACGGCGATGGCCGCGAACATCATCGACGGTGCTGGCAGGGCGACCTGGCGGCGATGGGCCGGCGTCGCCCGCGCCCATGCTCTGCAGTTCAGCTGGGACCAGAGCATGGAGCGCCTGTTCGGCCGGGTGTGCCGTTCCGCGCTTGCTCGAGCGTCGGCTCGGGCCGAAACGTCCGCCGAAGCCAGGACGGGAGCGCTGGCGAACGCCTGACTTCCATGGCAGGTGGAGAGCCGCCGTGGACGCGCCCTACGCCATTGCTCGAGCAGCTCGAGCCCGGAGTCGCCCGGTTGCTGGCGCGCAACCCGTCGCCTTTCACCTATTTCGGCACGCAGACCTATCTGGTCGGCGAGGGGGAAGTGGTGGTCGATCGATCCCGGCCCCGACCTGCCCGAGCATGTCGAGGCGATCGTCGCCGCGCTCGACGGTCGGCAACCTGGCGGCGATCGCCTGCACCCACACCCACCGCGACCATGCGCCGGCCAGCCGCGCGCTGAAGGAGGCGACCGGCGCGCCGATCATCGGCTGCGCGCCGCTGGCGCTGGAAAGCATCGGGCCGCGCGCCGATGCCAGCTTCGACAAGCGACTATGCGCCGGACCGGGTGCTTGCCGACGGCGAGGCGATCGAGTTCGACGGCGGCAAGCGGCTGATCGCGGTCGCGACGCCTGGGCACACTCAGCAATCATCTCTGCTTCGCGTTCGGGGACGCGCTGTTCACCGGCGACCATGTGATGGGCTGGTCGACCACCGTGGTGGTACCGCCCGACGGCGACATGGCCGCGTATATGCGCAGCCTCGACAAGCTGCTCGGCAGCGCGACGACCGCATCTATTATCCGGCGCATGGGCCGGCGGTGACCAAGCCGCAGCAATTGGTGCGGGGGATGATCGGCCACCGGATGCAGCGCGAGCGGCAGATCCTGAAGCTGGTCGGCGAGCGGCCGCGCGACATCCCGGACATCGTCGCCAATGCCTATCCCGGGCTCGACCAGCGGCTGGTGCCGGCGGCGGGCGGATCGGTGCTGGCGCATCTGCTGGACCTTCAAAAGCGCGGGCTCGTTGAGGCGGGAGAGGGTGAAACATGGATGAAGGCCAAAGCCGCCTGAACAAGCCGCTGGCGCTGGCGGCCGTTGCGCGTTGCGCTGGTGCTGGGCTCTGGTGGTCGGCAGCGCGCTCGATATCGGCAAGCGATTGTTCGGCGGCCCGGACCCGGAAACCGTCGCCTCCTCGGCGCTGCAATCGATGCGGGCCCAGAACCGGCTGGTGCCGTTCGTCGCACGCTATGTTTCGGTCGGTCAGCAGCCGGCAGGAGCGGCTCGGCGGACTGGTCAGCTCGGAGCGGACGCTGGTCCTGCCGGGCGACGTCCGCTACGAGCTCGACCTCGCCAAGCTGGACGCGGACGATGTGCGCTGGGATGCTGCAAGCAACACGCTTGGCGTCAACCTGCCCGAAATCGAGATTGCGGGCCCGGAAGTCGATCTCGCGGCCGCACGCGAATATGGGGAAAATGGCGTGCTTCGTCGGTGACGAACGCCGACGAAGCGCTCGACCGCAACAATCGTGCGCGTGCCGTCGCCGACCTCAGGAAGCAGGCCGGGGCCTCGGTGCCGATGCGGCTTGCCCGCGAAGCTGGCGCGACAGGCGGTCGAGCGCAGCTTTGCGCTGCCGCTGCAGGCCGCTGGTTTCGACAATGCAAAGGTCGTGGCGCGCTATCCGACCGAAGGTTCGCCGGTGACGCGAGCCCCTTGACCACAGCCGTTCCTATAACGATGTGCTGAATGAGGCGCGCTGAGCCTTGGAAGACGCGCCGCTGGCTTAGAGGAGCAACGCCATGACCGCCCAGACCGAGAGCCTCAAGGGGCTCGATCTCCTAGCGAGATCGCGCGCCTCAAGAAGGAGCGCAACGCGGTCATCCTCGCCCATTATTATCAGAAGCCGGAGATCCAGGACCTGGCCGATTTCGTCGGCGACAGCCTGGACCTGTCGCGCAAGGCGGCGGCGACCGATGCCGAGGTGATCGCCTTTTGCGGCGTGCGGTTCATGGCCGAGACCGCGAAAATCCTGTCGCCGGAAAAAATCGTCATCCTGCCCGACATGGATGCCGGCTGCTCGCTTGGAGGACAGCTGCCCGCCCGACCAGTTCAAGGCGTTCCGCGAGGCGCACCCCGACCATATCGCGCTGACCTACATCAATTGCTCGGCGGCGGTGAAAGCGCTCAGCGACATCATCGTCACTTCGTCGTCAGCGGACGTCATCCTCAAGCAGATCCCCAAGGAACAGAAGATCATCTTCGGGCCCGACCGGCACCTCGGCGGCTACCTCGCGCGGCGGACCGGCCGCGACATGCTGCTGTGGCCCGGCATCTGCATCGTCCACCAGGCATTCAGCGAGACCGAACTGCTGAAGCTCAAGGCCGAGCATCCCGGCGCTCCGGTCGCGGCGCACCCCGAATGCCCGCCGCACATCATCGACCACTCCGATCATGTCGGCTCGACCAAGTCGATCCTCGATTTTGCGATCAACTCGCCGAGCCAGACCATCCTGGTCGCGACCGAGCCGCACATCATCCACCAGATGGAAAAGGCCGCGCCGGACAAGACCTTCATCGGCGTCCCCGGCGGCGACGGCAACTGCAACTGCAACATGTGCCCCTACATGGCGCTCAACACGCTGGAGAAGCTCTACGTCGCGCTGCGCGACCTGCAGCCGCGGATCGAGCTTTCCCACGAGGTGATGGAGAAGGCGCGCGTGCCGCTCGAGCGGATGCTCGACATGGCGGGCCGCACGGTCGGGCAGGGCGACGTGGGAATGCCGAAGATCAGCGGGGATTAATCAGCCTGACGTCCGCTATCGGTGAAAGGCGGACAAGGGTCCGTGCGCACCATTCAAATCAGCAACCAGAGAATGATAATCATTCCAGCCGCGCCGAGTATCGGCCGCCAGCTCAGGTATTTCGACATGGCAAACCCTTTGCGCAGGCAATTGCCATGCCGCCATTAATGACCGGATAGTTGCCCGGGTCGCGTAAACCAGTGGGGAGGGCGAAACGAAAAAAGGGGCAAACGCTACGCCCTCCCCAACGCATCGACTCGATCATTCTTCCCCAGATGATCATGCCAGCCGCCCTCCCCGACGCCTGAACTCGATCATTCTCCCCAGATGATCATCCCAGCCGCGAATTAGCGCGGCCCGAGGCAAGTCCAATTACAAGAAACCAGTTTTATGGTTTTACCAACGACGACAAAATCTTGTCACTTCGCCCCGCGCTCCAGGCGTCTGAATAAGCCACGCATGTCCGCAATTGGCCGATTCCCGCCATTAGCTCAATCGCATAGCGCCGGATCATCCACGCCCCATTTCCCTCGCCGATCATAGGGTAACAGCTTTAGAATCTCTGTTACGACAACCATGCTGCTATCGTTGTCGAGCTGTGCGGCAATTCGCTTTGCCAGTTCGTTCCTGGCCCAATCCTTGTCGCTAGGTCAGTTTCATCGGAACTTGATCAAATAACGGGCAGACCGCTCGGGCGCAGAGGACAATAAGCTAGATTCCGGCGTCGGGAGTGAAGCTTCCGAAGGCTGTAATGTAATCACCATCGGCGAACTGAAACGTGAGATTGTCGTTTCCCTCGGTCGGCCTGTCGTCGTCCTCGATGATCACCACGGCGAAATCACGGCCATCCAAATCCACGTCGAGTAACCCACCATTGGTCACTTCGAGTTGGACAAAGAAAGTTTCGTCCCCGAATTCATCAACTTCATTGTCGCTGATAGTCTGGACGCTTATCTGCGCGGTGCTTTGACCCGGAGCAAAGGTGACGGTTCCCGCCACGTGGGTGTAATCGGTCTCATCGGCAGCCAGGCTGCGGGTGTAATAGGCGACAGTCGTCGAGCTAGTGAGGTCACCATACCGAGTTAAATTGATGGTAGCCAAGTCGCCCTCGTTAACTGTAGCGTCTCGATAGCGAACAAGAGGCGGCGCTGCGGTGACGTTTCCAATGAAATCTGATGTCGTGACGCTTGAATTAAGCAATATTGCCATATGGGGGTTGCTATCCCCGGCTGCATAGACACTGAGCGTGTATGTGCCGTCGCTGTTGCTTCTGAGTTCAAGTTGCCCTTTATCCAAAACGTCGAAGCGATATACGCCGACAAAGAGCCATTCCTGAAAACCCGCGAGATCGGGGTTGGGATCGATTGCAGACAGGTCGATTTTGTCTCCATCGACAGAGCTAAAATCCTTAATCCGGTCAACAAGCGACATGTCGAACGGCGACCAGGCAGAATCCGTAAGGGCAGTGTATTTGAAGGTATCGGCTCCATCACCGCCCGTCAGCCTGTCAGCGCCGCCATTGCCGATCAGGATATCATCGCCCCTGCCGCCCTTGATCTTATCTCCGAGCGACCCGCCTTCCAATGTATCGTTCCTGGCAGTGCCCCTCAGATTCAACGGCTTCGGTTGTGGTGCTGGCTTAGGCATGGCGGTCCATCCCACTTAAAACTAACACAATCAAACTCGCGGGCGCCGACACCGACTCGCCAGAGGAGCCCCCTTGCGAAGCCAATTTACCAAAGAATTCAACGGTTTCAATGGAAAGTAAACGCTGTAGCCAGGCGGGTGCCTAGCGCTTGCCGCCACGTCATTATGGAAGCGCGAGCGTAGCGACGTTCAAGCAAATCATCCTCTTCATTCGCTAAAGAATGATCCGACCCCTTGATGGCCGCAATGGGTCGAAAGCTGCTACTGCGCTAAGGGCAGGAATGGGTGGCAAGCGGACATTAGCTCGCTTGCTCTCCAGGTCTGAGATAAGTTGACCAAGGCGGGGCTTTTCCTGCCGTGAGTGAGCAGATGTAGCGGCCAATGCCCGAGCGCCCAGAAAATGAGCCCTTGTGGACGCGTCGGTCATTGGATCTTGCTGACGACGTTAAGCTGCGTCCATGCCCATTCTGTTCAGCAACGCACTTAATCCTATACGAATATACCTATGCGAAGCTCTTCGCCGTCGACTGCAAAGTATGCGGCGCTCAAGGGCCCCGGCACTCTTCGCCGCGGGAGGCCCAGAGCTGCTGGAACCGGCGCGTGTCGGACTGACACCGGCAAGATAGCCGCCTGCAACGGTAGAAAGCTGACATTACTGAAGCTCGGTTCATTCGTGAACTAGCGCTGAGGAATGATGCGGATCGAGTCGATCGAGCTCGCGCTGGCGTGCATGAGTTCCGTTGCTTCGCGGACGAGCATATCAAGCTTCGCAGGGTCGAATCCCGCGAAGCCGGGACGCATTTCCAAGGCCGTTTCGACACACAGCACGATGCGGCGCTCTTGCCCTGAAATCTCCCACTCCTGCCAACATCGTGAGACCAGACGATCATTGTCGGGCTGCAGGCTTGGCTGGGGGTCATTCATCCGACGAGCCGCTTCGCAGCGGCAATCGCGTCCCGTGCATTCGAATAACGATAACCGCTCCAATCGAAGACCATCAGCGGAACGGGAACGATCCCATATTGCTGAAGCTCTAATTGAAGGTCGTCCAACGAAGGGTTTGATGGCGAACCAGAGTGTCCACCTTCGTTCTCCCAACGCGCTGTCGCGCCACTGAGTCCTTGCAATTTTGAAGTCATGTCGATGTCCTGCGGCAAGCGGTAGCGTTTAGACTCCCAGTCTCAAGCGGGCTTGGAAAGAAAAGCTTGTGATAAACACTCTATATCACATTCAGGATTTATTTTCGCCATACAGCTATCATATTATTCAAATTGCGTGCATATCTATCTGGCTACCAGTCGCAATCGACGGTTTAGGCGCTAATTCGCACCTTCCCCTATCTTTGACGTCTCCTAGCCTCGAGGAGGCCAATGCCGGTCTCTTCGGCATTCGAAGGAACTCACCATGTTGTTTGGAACCATCAAGAATTTTGACGAAATCAAGGGCGTCGGATCGATCCAGCCGGAAAACGGCAATGCCGTTCTGCATTTCGAGAAGAGCGCAGTAACCTGGGGCGAGGCCAGAGACTCCAAAGACGGATCGCCGCCTGTCCTACGAGATCGGCAAGAACCCGCAGGGCGCCGAATGTGCCGTTAACCTTCGGGCCGCCTAAGTTTTGTCAGGGACGGGGATAAAGCCTCGTCCCGCCTGCGCCGGGGGGGCGCAGGCCGCTTCAACAAGAAGGATTAGCCAAGTGGAAGTCGAACTAGACTATTGGACTTCCCGCAAGCGTGTGGAAATCGAAATGGCCCGCTGCGCGAATTCGCCCGAGGCCCGACTGGCCCACCAGCAACTAGCGGATCGTTATGGTGCAAAGGCCGACCAGGCCGAGGCAGCTTCCCGTGTTGGGCTGGTCGTCGCGCAGATTCCTGCCGACTTTGTGGTCAAAGACCCTTGCGACCCGACAATAGCTGACCCAATCGTCGAAGCGCCGCATGGTGCAGCACTGTGAAAAACACGAGCCTCGCACCAATCGCCTTGACCATTCTCGTGGTGGGATCCGCACTCGCATTCGCCTTCTGGTGAGCTTAAGTGCCACCGCTCGGTTTGCGACCTGCGAGGAGATTGCCGTCAGTCTGGCGCGGCAACTTTGGGTGGAAAGCGGACATTCTCGTGCGCGCGCTCCCATCCCTCTAGATCGCCCCTTCCATTGTGCTGTTGAACGTGTGGATAGGCTTTTCCCCCGCCCGATCGGTTGCGTAAGCCCTCCAGTTGGAAAATGCGGCAAAATTGTTTTCACTGATTTGCTCGCTGCCCGAAATCGGAAGGATTTTCGTCGCCCCGTCGGACGTCTCATATCGCAGAGCGAGCGCATCACCGCTCTTCAGGAGCGAACCAGCCGGGGGAGTCTCGCCGTGCGGAACCGAACTATCGATATCTACTTCGATGTGATTGGCCCGGACGTAGAATCCTGCCCCTTCTTCCAAGTTGCTCGGCTTGCCGGCCTCGGAGCCAGTGAGCCAGAATAGCCCTACGCCACCATCGCCCAGGCGACTAACGACTGCGATCGAGCCATCGCGCTTGGACTTCAGGAAAGTTGGTGCATCCTGAAATTCGCCGCGCTCGAACGTTATGGCGTCCAAAGGTATCATTGCTTTTCTCCGCTGTAGCCCCGAACGCCACTATTGCCCCTCAGATCTCCTAACGAGCGGCGAAGGAATGTGTTCAGGAGCGGCGGCCAATTGGCTGACAAGGGTCGAAGTCTGCCACCCCGCCAATGGCGGGAATGGGTGGAAAGCGGACATTTCGGGGAAATCCGGCTGTTCGTCGGGGTTTGGCCCAATAGACGCGATGGCCCCGCTGCTTTAGCTCCCCAGGGTTCCCCACAAAAGGGAGGAAAGAACATGCAACGCAAGCACTTCCTGAAGCTCGGCATTGCGGGCGCGCTAGTCTTCGCCGCAGCCGCCCACGCGAAACCGGAACTCACGGTCGACGCGGCGGAAGGCGTGGACCTCAGCAAGTACAAGAACTATTCCTGGGTCAAGACGAGTCCGCCGCCCGGATACAATTCCGTCCGGTACCAGCGCGCCCTACAAAACATCAACGCAAAGATGGCGGCCAAGGGCTATCGCCATGCTCAGCCAGCCGATTTCGTGCTCGCGCTTACGGTCGGCAAGAGGCAGAAGGTCGACCTCGATACATGGCATCATTACGGCTATCGTGACGCCTATACGCGGACCGAAGGCGAGGTGGCGCTCGACGCCTTCGACGCGAAGACGAAAAAGGCCCTGTGGCACGGCAAGATCACGGACGTCATCAACCCGAAGAAGCCGGACCCGGCGAAGGCCGATGCGGCCCTGACGAAGCTGTTGGCACGGTTCCCGTCTAAATAGGGCGCGGACGACGGTAAGCGGGCCGGCTCTGAACCGGGCCGGCCCCTGAAGCTCCTGCAGGCGGATGTTTGTCGCTGCGTTGCTCGGCTGACGCCCCGCTAATGACCGCAATGCGTCGAAAGCGGACATTTAGCAGTCAAGGCTCGCCCTCCAGCCGCGCTGCGCCAGACATGACCAGCTGGCCGTGGATCTCCGGTCATCAGCCGGGGGTAATTCCCCTGATTGTCCGCCCCGATGAGCCGCCTAATGTCGCCGACCGACCGTACCGGCCGACCCCTCCAGAGGCTCACATGTCCGTTAGCGACCTCCTGGAACCACGACAGAGGAGCTTTGAGCAATGAACATGATCCGCAGGGCGAAAAGATCCCCTACCGCCATGGTTTCCGACGCCGCACTGGCCTTGATCATTGGTCTCGGCCTGTCGTCCTGCTCGCCGGCAGGTGAGCAGGATGCGGCTGAGCAGAACGCGGTTGAGCAAAAGGCGGGAGAGCCGGAGGCGACCGAGCAGACAGCGAGCGCGCCAGTCACGAATGAGCAAGATCCAACCGTGCAGAATGCGAAGGCCCGGCTCAAGGCGATGTCGGACTATCTCGCGGCACAGAAGGCCATTTCCCTGGGCTATGACTCGGTTTTTGAAGTGGTCACCAATGATAAGCAGAAGCTTCAGATCGTAACCTCCGGAACTATTGTCCTCAACCGGCCGGACAAGATCCGTACCACCCGCCAGTCCGGTTTCGCCGATACCGAGATGGTCTTCGACGGGAAGACATTGTCGATCCTCGGCAAGGGCCAGAATGCCTATGTGCAGGCGGAAGTGCCAGGCACGATCGACAATCTGATCAATCAGTTGCGGGATCGGTTTCAAAGGCAGATTCCAGGCGCCGATCTGTTGCTTCAAAATGTCTACGGCGAGCTGACGGGTGACGTAACGGACGTAAAGGATCTTGGCAGCGGCGTAATCGGCGGGACGGAGTGCGATCATTTCGCCTTCCGAACCAAGGAAACCGACTGGCAAATCTGGATCGCGCAGGGCCAAGATCCCTATCCCTGCCGTTATGTGATCACCAGCAAGGAAGTCGATCAGGCGCCGCAATTTACGCTGGTCGTTCGAGACTGGAAGGCTGGCGGTGCAGTCGCTCAGTCTGATTTTGCCTTCAAGCCGCCTGCTGGCGCCAAGCTGCTGGATGCCAAGGATATCCAGACGCTGAAGGAAACAAGCGACCTGCCAGAGAATTACAAGATCGGAGAATCACAATGACCCTTTCCAGGAAACTGAAGATCGTGCTGCTGGCAGGATTGGTCGGCCTTGTGGGGTCGGAGGCGGCAAACCAGATCGCTGGCGCGGAATCGTTCAGCATCGTCTCTCCTGCCGAAGCGAGAGTGGGGCGCCCACTGACGCCGGTCAGCGTCGCCGGCGTCGCCCGCCGTACGACGCGGCGCTGCGCTGCGGGCGTATATAACTGCTGACGCCTTTCAGTTCTGCAGCCGGCGTATCGAGCCCAATGTCCGCAATGGGCTGATAACGGACACCAGTGTCTTCCCTTCGTCGGCTGGTCGAAC
The DNA here is from genome assembly GCA_963844355.1 of uncultured Alphaproteobacteria bacterium. Lineage (GTDB taxonomy): Bacteria > Pseudomonadota > Alphaproteobacteria > Sphingomonadales > Sphingomonadaceae > Sphingomicrobium. The sequence continues at coordinate 667,486 of CAWJNY010000007.1, read as the reverse complement.
GAAGCGTTGACGCTCGCGCCTCGTGCCGCCACCGTCCGGATCAAAATTCCGGAGGGGTCCCTTGCAAAAACTAATCATCGCCGCCGCCACCGCGGCCGTTGCCACCGCAGCCGTCGCGCAGGCCGACGACCCATATCTCTGGCTGGAGGAGATCGAGGGCAGCCAGGCGATCGGGCAGGTCAAGCAGTGGAATGCCGAGACCGAGGCCACGCTGACCGCGCTGCCGGGCTTCGAGGAGCGCCGGGCGCGGGCGCTGACGATCCTCAACGATCCCAACCAGATCGCCACGCCAAGCAAGGTTATGGGCGACCTGGTCGCCAACCATTGGGTCGATGCCGAACATAAGCGCGGGCTGTGGCGGGTATCGCCGCTGGCCGATTATCTCGCCGGCAAGCCGGTCTGGCGGACCCTGATCGACGTCGATGCCCTCGGCAAGGCCGAAGGCAAGAGCTGGGTGTGGCATGGCGCCGACTGCCTGCCGCCCGAATATCAGCGCTGCCTCGTGTCGCTCAGCCCCGGCGGCAGCGACGCCGACGTGGTGCGCGAGTTCGACCTCACCACGGGCAAGTTCGTCGAGGACGGCTTCACCGTTCCCGAGAGCAAGAACGACGCGACCTGGGTCGACCGCGACACGCTGCTGGTGGCGATGGCCGAAGGCGAGGGGACGGCAACCCGCTCCGGCTATCGCGCGGATCGTCAAGGAGTGGAAGCGCGGCACGCCGTGGAGCGCGGCGATGAAGGTCGCCGAGGCAACGGTGGAAGACATCGGCATCGCCCCCTTTGCGGTGATGGACGGTGACATCCGCCGCGTCGCGATCCGTCGCGGCGTCGGCTTCTATGAAGCGCGCGTGTCGATGCGCGCGCCGGACGGCCGCTGGGTCGAGCTGCCGATCCCGGAGACGGCGAGCTTCGACGCCGATGTGTCAGGGCAGGCTATCGTCAAACTGGTCGAGCCGCTCGGGCGATTCCGGCCAGGTTCGGTTGTCGCATTCGACATTGCCGCAAATGCTCGCGGGCCAGAAGCCGGCGCCGACGCTGGTCATGGCGCCGACCAAGAGCCAGGCGATCGAGGAGGTCCAGGCCAGCGACAATGTGCTGTGGATCAAGGCGCTCGACGACGTGTCGGGCAAATTGTTCGCGCTTCGGCGCCAGGCCGACGGCACCTGGTCGAGGAAGGCGATGCCGCTGCCCGGCAACAGCACGATCCAAATCGCCGCCACCGCGGACAAGCAGGACATTGCCTTCGCCACCGTCGAGGGAATGCTGACCCCGACGACGCTGATGTCGGTCGATGCGGACGGGCAAGGCCGGCACCGTGCAGGCGCTGCCGGCCCAGTTCGACGCTTCGAAATTCACCGTCGACCAGCGCTTCGCCACATCGAAGGACGGCACCCGCGTGCCCTATTTCCTGGTGCGCAAGAAGGGCGTCACCGAGCCCGACCGGCGCGCTGATCCATGCCTATGGCGGGTTCCGCGCCGCACAGACTCCGACCTATCTGACCGCGCAGCCCTACCGCTCCGGCCCGCTCGGTCTGTTCTGGGTCGAGGACGGCGGCGCCTTCGTGCTCGCCAACATCCGCGGCGGCGGCGAATATGGGCCGGAATGGTGACGAGACGCGCTGCGCGAGAAGCGACAGAACAGTTTCGACGATCTCGAAGCGGTCGCTCGCGACCTGATCAAGACCGGCGTGGCGCGCAAGGACGGCGTCGCCATCTCGGGCCGCTCGAACGGCGGCGTGCTGGTCGGCGCGGCGATGACCCAGCATCCGGACCTCTATTCGGCGGTCATCTCGGGTTCGCCGCTGCACGACATGAAGCGCTATTCGCAGCTGCTCGCCGGCGCGTCGTGGATCGACGAATATGGCGATCCGGACAAGCCGGCGGACTGGGCGTTCATGTCCAAATATTCGCCCTACCAGAATGTGAAGGCAGGCGTTCGCTATCCGCCGACCTTCTTCTATTTGTCGACCAAGGACGACCGGGTGCATCCCGGCCATGCGCGCAAGATGGCCGCGAAGCTGGCGCCAGCGGCAACCGCATCTATTTCCACGAATATCTGGAAGGCGGCCATTCGGTCGGCGCCGACCGCAGCGAGGATGCGATGCGCGCGGCCTTGCTGTGGGCGTTCCTGACCAGGGAGATCGGCCAAAAGTAGCCGGCAAGTCGTTTGATAAGCGGAACGCTGCCGGGGTCTCGGTGTTCTACCGGGCACCGAGTTAGCCGGAGCGTTTACATTGGACCAATTAGTTAGAGCATCCGTGCGGCGGAAGCTGTCGTGGCGGAGCTGCGTGGGCCCTGGCCTGATCACCGGCGCCTCGGACGACGACCCCAGCGGCATCGCCACCTACAGCCAGGCCGGCGCCAGGTTCGGCTTCGGCATGTGCTGGAGCCTGGTCGTTACCTATCCGCTGATGTCGGCGGTACAGATGATCAGCGCCCGGATCGGCCGTACGACGGGACGCGGCCTCGCCGGCAATATCGGCCGCTGTTATCCCCGCTGGCTGCTGGTGACGATGGTCGGTTTGCTGGTGATGGCCAACACCATCAACATCGGCGCGGACCTGGGCGCGATGGCCGATGCCACGAAGCTTGTGTTCGGCGGCTCGGTCCATGCCTATCTGATTGTCTTCGCCTTGTTTTGCGCGCTGACGGAGGTGTTCGCCAGGTACAAGCGCTATGTCCGGCTGCTGAAATGGCTGACCCTGGCGCTGTTCGCCTATGTCGCGACTTTGTTCATGGTCCGCGTTCCGTGGGGGGAGGCCCTCCGGGCAATGGTTGTCCCGCCGATTTCGATGACCCCCGAATATATGACGATGATCGTCGCCGTCCTCGGAACGACGATCAGCCCCTACCTGTTCTTCTGGCAGGCGTCGGAAGAAGCGGAGGATGTGGCCGAGGATCCCGACAGCGATCCGCTGAAATGCGCGCCCGAAGCAGGCCCCGTTCGAGCTTGAGCGGATCGAACTCGATACGCTGATCGGGATGGGATTTTCGAACCTGGTTGCGCTGGCCATCATGTTGACTGCGGCGGCAACGCTGCATGCGGCCAACATCACCAATATCGAGACGTCCGCCCAGGCGGCGGAAGCGCTGCGGCCGATCGCGGGCGAATATGCCTCGACCATCTTTGCGCTGGGAATCGTCGGCACGGGGCTGCTTGCCGTTCCGGTCCTGGCCGGGTCGGCCGCCTACGCCCTGGGGGAGGCCGTCGGCAAGCCGGTCGGGCTCGCCAAGAAGCCGCGCAACGCCAAGACCTTCTATGCAACGATCGTGGCCGCGACCCTGGTTGGCGCGGGCATCAACCTTACCCCGATCGACCCGATCGAAGCCCTGTACTGGGCGGCGGTGATCAACGGGATCGTCGCCGTGCCGGTAATGGCGATGATGATGCTGATGGCCCGCCGCCGGGACATCATGGGCCGCTTCACCGTCAGGGGACCGCTGCACTGGCTGGGCTGGCTGGCAACGCTGCTGATGGCGGCCGCCGTCGCCGGGATGGCGCTGTTGTCGATCTAGGTCCTGCGGGCCTCGATATCGATGGTCCCAGTCTGTGGGTGATGCTTGTCGAGGTGGCGCTTGACGATCCGCAGGTTGCGGGTGTTGGAGCGAAAGAAGAAGTCGGGAATGGCGCCGATCCAGGGGATTGCGCCAAGCAGCATGTCGAACCCGATATTGCCTCCCATCCGCGCGATCTGCCACTTCGACAGGCCGAGATTGCGGGCTTCCCAGGCAATATAGCTTCCCAGCACGGCCGCGCTGACGGTGCCGAGGCCGGGCACGAGGTCAAGCACCACGTCGAGGCCGACAGGCTTGTTGATGCCGGGAATGACGAACATCCGTTCGAGGACCTTCTCCATCGCCTCGATCCGTTGCCGCACCGAGGCAGGATCCGTCCCGAAGCCCGGCCTGTCCCGGCGCAGTTTCGGCGTTGGTTCGATCATGTCGGTCAAAGTGTTCCTCCAGGCCTGGAATCGCTCAGACCAACCAACGTGTGACGGCCAAAGGGGTTCTCGGCGAACCCCGGCACCCGGCCGGAAACCAATGACCATCGGATGGGTGCCGCAACAGGAATGAAAAGTTGCGCCTCGTCCATCAGGCGTGCAGCTTCCAGGAACAGCTGGCCGCGCTGCACCGGGTCAAGCGTGGCACGAGCATCGGCAAGAAGCGGCTCGGCATCCTCGACGCAAATGGGGGCGACGCCGCAGCGAAAGCGGCGCAGCACCCATGCGGGCGATGAGGACGGCGCCACCTCATCAATCCAGACAAGATCGGCCGAAGCAGCGGAATTGGCGCGTTCGACGCCGATGCCGATCGGTTCCCAGTCGTAGCGCAACCGGGCGAGCAGATAATTGCCCCCCGGACCACCCGGCAGGAACAGGCGTAGTTTCGGCCTGTCGGTGTTTCCGAACAAGCGGTTCGATTCTGCCATCAAGGCGCGCCGGCGCTCCACCGCCGGTTGATTGAGCCAGCCAGGTTGCGCGGGAATGCCAATTCCCTCCAGGCCTGCCTGGAGCAATGTCGCGCGCGGTTGGAGCCCGCCGACGTGCAGCCCCGCGATAAGCGCCTGCCGATCGATCGCCAGGCTTAGCAGGCGGCGCAACTCCCGCTCCTGCAAAGCTTCGCTTTGCGCCGTTGGTGCCAGGCCGAACAGCCCGGCTACCGGATCGAAGCGACGAGCCCCCCGGGGTACCTTGGCACCCAGCGCATAGGGAAGGTCGCCAACGGTGCCTCCCAGGACGAGGTCGAGATCGCCGTTGGCGAAGGCGGCGACGAGCTTGGCCGCTTCGCCGCCGGTTATCCGCACCTTCTCGATAGGATCTTCCGCATCGGGAATCCTGACGCGGTGGGTGATGAACAAACCTTGGCCCTGCAGTTCGGCAGGCGGAATGCGCGCCTGTTCCTCGACCGTCGGGACTCGGAACGGTCCGGTGCCGACGCCCGCCCTGACCAAGCCGAACTCCGGCTGGGCAAGCAGCTGGAGAAGATTTGGCCGCGGGGCTTTCAGGCGGATTTCGATCACGCGGTCGGTCATTGCCACGATCGTGTCGACCGCGCCCAGCGTGTCCTTGAGCGGGTTGGTGCTGGCTGGCCGAAGCTGCCGGCTCAAGATCCGCGCGATATCCTCGGCCTTGATCTTGCGCCCGTCGGGCCAATCGCCGGTCTGTAGCCGAAAAATGTAGCTGAGCCCGTCGTCGCTGACGTTCCAACGTTCCGCAAGACCGGGGACGACCTGGCCGCGCGCATCCAGCCTTACCAGGCCCTGGGCCATGTTGGACCGGATCAGCGCTTCGCCGATGGACAGCCCCGCCGTCACCGTCTCGACAAGTTGCGGATCGGGCCCCACCACGCCGACTCGCGAAACCTCGCCGGAGTTCCGTCCGCAGGAGCCAAGCGAAACAGCCGCGACAAGCAACGCGGTGGCTATGCAGCGGCGGATGCGGTGATCGCCCATCGACACGCGGTTTAGCCTTAAAGCACGGTTCATCAACCACTGGATATTCGAGACCAACTGTTTTAGTCATGTAAAGCAGTGCGGCCGTCGTTTCAGCGGCCGGAAGGGGAGAAATGGCGCACGACCACGGCCTTGATCATGGCGTTTGGCAGCGCGGCGGGGCCGACATCGAGCATCTGCCCGATCCTTTTGCCCAATTCGCCCCTCCGGAGGACGGTCCGCCGCAAGACCAGTTGGCGCGCCCGGGACGCCGGTGGTTGCGCTGGGGCTTTACTGCCTTCGGGGCTGCCGTGCTCCTTACCTTGCTGTGGTTGATCGTCACGGCGCCCCTCAGCCGCGCGCTGGAACCGCTCGACGATCCGGCGATGTTGCTGGTGTCGGCGGAGGGACGACCGATCGCCCGCCGCGGCGCGATCAAGGATCAACCGGTCGACGTCGCCAGGCTGGACTCGATGACGCCGGCCGCCTTTATCGCCATCGAGGACCGGCGGTTCCGCAGCCATTGGGGCATCGATCCGCGCGCCATCGGACGAGCGATGTGGGCCAACGTGCAGGCCGGGGGTGTGCGCCAGGGCGGCAGCACGCTGACCCAGCAGCTTGCCAAGACCAGCTTCCTGTCATCGGACCGGTCGCTGAAACGCAAGGCGCAGGAAGTGATCATCGCGTTTTGGCTGGAAGGGTGGCTGACCAAGGACGAGATCCTGTCGCGCTATCTGTCGTCGGTCTATTTCGGCGATGCGGTCTATGGCCTGCGCGCCGCTTCGCGCCACTATTTCGACCGTGAACCGGAGCGTCTTACCTTGGCGCAGTCGGCAATGCTGGCCGGAATGGTCCAGGCGCCGTCGCGGCTGGCCCCGACGCGGAATCTGGCCGCGGCGCAAAAGCGGAGCCGGCTGGTCCTGCAGGCGATGGCCGACAATGGATATATCACGCAGTCCCGGGCCGAGGCGGCTCGATCGGCACGGCCGGTCGGCGGCAACAGCTCGGTTCCGACCGGCACTTACTTCGCCGATTGGGTCGCGCCGCAGGCTGCCCAGGCGTTCGACGCCGATTATGGCGAAGTTCGGGTTCCCACCACGCTCGATGCGGATCTGCAGCGCCTCGCCGTACGAGCAATCGCGAACGCCCGGATCGGCGATGCGCAAACGGCCCTGGTTGCGATGCGCCCCGACGGGCGAGTGGTGGCGATGGTCGGCGGCCGCAATTACGGCAAGAGCCCGTTCAATCGCGCGACCCAGGCCCGGCGCCAGCCCGGCAGCGCCTTCAAATTGTTCGTCTATCTCGCGGCTCTTCGCGCCGGCTACACGCCGGCCAGCATCATCGAGGACAAGCCGATCAACGTCGACGGCTGGTCACCGGGAAACAATGACGGCGTCTATCGAGGGTCGATCACGCTGCGGGAAGCGTTCGCGCGCTCGAGCAATGCCGCAACCGTTCGACTGGCCGAACAGGTCGGCCGTCAGAATGTCATCCGGGCCGCGCGCGATCTTGGCATCGATTCGCCCCTGACCGATCGGCCGAGCCTGGCTCTCGGGACGTCGGGGGTGAGCTTGCTTGAGTTGACCGCTGCCTACGCAGCCGTGGCTGGCGGGCGCTACCCGGTCGAACCACGCGGCCTGCCACTGAGCGAAGAAGGGGAAGGGGGCCTGTCCAGCTTCTTTGCGCGGGGCGGGCAGCTCGTCGACCGGCGCGATCGTCTCCCATGCTGGATTTACTCTGGGCGGCCGCCAACGAGGGCACCGGCCGCCGGGCCGCCCTGAAGACGCCAACATTCGGAAAGACGGGTACCACGCAGAATAATCGAGACGCTCTGTTCATCGGTTTTGCCGGCAACCTGGTCGTCGGCGTGTGGGTCGGGCATGACGACAATCGGTCGCTCGGGAAAATTACCGGCGGAACCGCTCCGGCCCACATTTGGCGGCAGTTCATGGCGTCCGCCATCGCAATCGACGGTCGCCGCGGCCCGCCGCTTCCGGCCGAGTTCCGGATTCCGGAACGCAGGCAAGAGCGGAAGAGCCCGCTTCCCGACGAGTGGAGCGAGGGCGGAGAAACTATCCGATCAATCCTGGAGATGGTTGAACGCCTGATCGAGGAAAATTGATCGGACCCGAATTTTTTATGGTTAAAAGCCGGAAACCGGCGGCTTTAAACCTTTTTCAACCCTTGAGGTCGTAATTCCTTCCGCAACCGACGCGCCATTTTCCGCGGAGGTGAGGGGTAAGTGGATCCCTTTTGTGGAGCCTTAAGGAGACCAGAGATGGCCAAGTTTCTGAAGCTGATCAAGAACAACAAGGGTGCGACCGCGATTGAGTATGGCCTGATTGCCGCTCTCATCGCCGTTGCCGCGATTGCCGCTATGGGCAACATCGGTAACGAGCTGGGCACGACCTTCAACCAGGTCGCGACCAAGCTCTAAGCGCTCGCAAGATCGCAAAGACAGGCGGCGGTACCGGAAGGTGCCGCCGCTTTTCTTTGTTGCTCCGCCCGGCCCTTGGCGCATCGATCGAAGGGGAATGGCAAAAATCTTAACCAGTCAGTTTAACCTTTTCACAAGGGTAGGCCCGTAGCCTTGGTCAATCCGGCGCGCATTGCGTTTTTTTTGCGGCGGTGGGGGGCAGTCGATCCCTCGGGTGGAATCTAAAGGAGACCAGGGATGACGAAGTTTCTGAAGCTGATCAAAAGCGACAAGGGTGCAACCGCCATCGAATATGGCCTGATTGCCGCCCTCATCGCCGTTGCCGCGATTGCCGCAATGGGCAACATCGGCAATGAGCTGGGCAGCACCTTCAACGAGGTTGCGACCAAGCTCTAAGCAAACTGCCTTTGGGCAAAACGGGGCGGTGCCGAAAGGCGCCGCCCTTTCTTTTGCCGCGGCCGCGGCCGAAACTTCAGCGCCAAACGGCTGGAATGTGCCTCGATCCCGCATTATCCCGCTGCGCACGACGCAGGATCATCCAGAGGGAATGCAATGGTCAGGGAGCTGGTTGCGGGGATCGAAACCGGCGGGACCAAGATCCTGGCGAGCATCCAGACCCTCGAAGGACAGCCAGTCGCGCAAGCGCGATGGGCAACGGGATCGGCCGACCAAGCAGTGGCCGACCTGGAGCCATTCCTGTCCAGCGCGCCGTCAGGTTGCCGGCTGGTCGGCAGTGCCATCGCCGCTTTCGGACCGCTGATCGTCGATCCTGCTTCGCCCGACTATGGGCAGATGTTGGCGACGACCAAACCCGGTTGGACCGGCAGCAACCTGCGAAGCGCCCTCGCGGAACGATTAGGCATCCCGATCGCAGTCGATACCGACGTCAATGCCGCCGCGATCGCCGAGCAACAGCTTGGCGCCGGCCAAGGCCTGTCGAGCGTGGCCTACGTCACAGTTGGCACCGGGATAGGAGCGGGACTGGCAATCGAGGGACGTAGCCTCAAGGGCGCCCTCCATTCCGAAGCGGGCCATTTGCCGGTCATCCGCCTTCCAGAGGATGATTTTCCAAGCGTCTGCATGTTCCACGCTCACTGCGCCGAAGGGCTGGCATCGGGACCTGCCGTCCGCGGCAGGCTGGGAGAGGGGCGCGATCTCTCCGACGACCCGGTAACGCTCGAGCGGGTCGCCGACTATCTCGGCCAACTGGGGGCGGCCTTGGTAATGGCCTGGTCGCCGCACCGCATCGTGTGGGGCGGCGGCGTCGTCTCTGCTTCGACCCTGGTTCCGCGGATCGAGCGCAGGCTGATAGCCGCACTTGGCGGATACGGCGCCGGCCCTGCCGCGACGCAGCCCGGCTTCTGCGCGCCTGCAATGCTGGAAAATGCCGGACTTCAGGGCGCGCTGTTGATGGCGCGACGCGTGCTGGTCGACCGACCTTGCTAGCTAATGGGGCTGGCCGGGATGATCCGGCATCTCGCCAGGAAGCCCGGTGATCGCCGGATCGGTTGACCCTCGCCATCGACCGACCCAAACTTTGGGGACGTGAACCCGACTTCTTAGCTTGGGGGAGGGGGAGGATGACATGACCGAGGCGAGTCCGGCACGGGCAAACATGGGTTTCATCGGCCTGATCGTAGCGGTGGCGACGATCGGCGGCTTCATGTTCGGCTATGACAGCGGGGTCATCAACGGGACCCAGGAAGGGCTGGAGAGGGCGTTCAACCTGAGCGCGCTGGGTACGGGCATCAACGTTGGAGCAATCTTGATCGGTTGTGCGAGCGGCGCTTTCGCGGCGGGCCGGCTGGCGGACGTCATCGGACGACGCAGCGTCATGCTGCTGGCGGCGGTCGCATTCATGATCAGCGCGATCGGTACGGGCGCCGCGGGAAGCTCGGAGCTGTTCATCCTCGCCCGCTTCATCGGCGGCCTCGGCGTCGGCGCGGCAAGCGTGCTGTCGCCCGCCTACATCAGCGAGGTTACGCCCGCGGCGATCCGCGGCCGGATGTCGAGCGTGCAGCAGATCATGATCATCGTCGGCCTGACCGCGGCCTTCCTCGCCAACTATTTGCTCGCCGAATGGGCACTAGGTTCGACCGGCGAGTTCTGGCTCGGCTATCCGGCCTGGCGCTGGATGTTCTGGATGCAGATCATCCCAGCGACCATCTTCCTGGTCTGCCTGCTGCTGATCCCGGAAAGCCCGCGTTTCCTGGTGTCGAAGGGCCGCAACGAACAGGCGCATGGCGTTTTGAGCAGGTTGTTCGGCGAGGACGTCGCCCGGGCCAAGGTGGCCGAGATCCGCGCGTCGCTGGCCGACGACCATCGGCCACGCCTGAGCGACCTCAAGGGCCCGGGCGGCGCCATCCGGCCGATCGTCTGGGCCGGGGTCATGCTGGCCGTGTTCCAGCAGCTCGTGGGCATCAATATCGTCTTCTACTATGGCGCGACGCTGTGGCGCGCGGTCGGCTTCACGGAGGCCGACGCGCTGATGACCAACATCATCACCGGCTCGGTTTCGATCCTCGCCTGCCTGCTGTCGATCGCGCTGATCGATAGGATCGGCCGGAAGCCGATCCTGCTGATCGGCTCGGCCGGCATGGCCGTGACCCTCGCGCTGATGGCCTACGCCTTCTCGACCGGCTCGCTTGATGCGGAGGGGACACTGAAGATGGATCCGGGCATCGGCCGCGTCGCGCTGGTCAGTGCCATCGCTTATGCCGCTTTTTTCAACTTCAGCTGGGGCCCGGTGATGTGGGTCATGCTGGGCGAAATGTTCCCCAACCAGATCCGTGGTTCTGCGCTGGCGGTCGCCGGGTTCGCGCAATGGATGGCCAACTTCGCGATCGTCGTCAGCTTCCCCTGGCTGCTGCAAAACATCGGCCTGCCGGTGACCTACGGCTTCTACGCCGCTTCGGCGCTCGTCTCCTATTTCCTGGTCCAGAAGTTGATCCAGGAAACCCGCGGCAAGGAGCTGGAGCAGATGGAGGGGTAAGGTCCCGGCCTCGTTCAGGTCTGCGCTATTCCCTCCGCGGATCCGAAACCTTCGTCGAACTGATCGCAGTGCGCCGCACGTGCCTGGGGCCGAGCCGCGCGATATCGTTGACGCCGGCCAGGATCATGGTCCTCTCGAACTCCCCGAGCAGCAGTGACAACGCGCGATCGACCCCTTCCTCGCCGCCGGCCGCCAGGCCGTAAAGATAGGGCCGGCCGATCGAGCAGGCCGTTGCGCCCATGGCAAGCGCCTTCACCATGTCCGACCCCCGCCGGACGCCGCCATCGCAGATCAGGTCGGGGCCGCTGCCGATTGCCTCGCGAACGCTGCTGATTTGATCGACCGGACTAGGTGCGCCGTCGAGCTGTCGCCCGCCGTGATTGGAGATCATGACGCCGGTGGCACCGGAGGAAATCGCTCGCCTGGCATCGTCCGGCGTCATCACGCCCTTGATCGCCAGCGGACCGCCCCACTCGGCGGCAAGCCACTCCACATCGCGCCACGTGACACTGCGGTCGAACTGCTGGCCGATATAGTCAAACAGGCTCATCGGCCCGGATGCCAATGCATCCACCCGGTGGCTGACATTCGCCAGGTCGAACTTGGAACCCGTCAGTGCCGGCAGTGACCAGCCGGGATGCAACGCGAAGCTCAATAGGGACTTGAGCGTCAGACGAGGTGGAATCGACAGCCCGTTGACCCGGTCGCGTTCCCGGTTGCCGGCGACAGGCGTGTCGACGGTCAGTGCCAGCCCGTGAAATCCCGAGTCCTTGCAGCGCGAGACGAATTCCGCGGTTAGTCCGCGATCCTTGAAAACATAGATTTGAAAAACCTTGGGACCGTCGAACGCACTCGCCAGATCCTCGAGTCGCGTCGTACCCAGGGTGGACAGGCAATAGAGCAGCCCATGCCTGGCGGCGGCCCGCGCCACCGCCAGCTCCGCCTGGGGGTGGAACATGCGCGTGAGCCCGGTGGGGGAAAGCATCAGCGGCCACCTGACCTGCTGCCCGAACAAGTTGCTTGCGGTGCTAAGGAAAGACACGTCGGTCAAAACGTCGGGCACGAGCTCGTAATCAGAGAAGGCCGTCGAATTCCGCCTGAGCGTAACCTCGTCATCCGCGCCGCCGTCGATATAATCGAATATCGGACGCGGCAGCCGGCGCCGGGCCAGGGTGCGAAGATCGGCAATATTATTGGCACGGGCCAATTTGGTCATAGCTACACTCTTCATCGCCCGTCGTGCCGCAGAAGGTCGAACGCCGCCAGCCCTCGCAGCAAATTGCGAAACTCGATCGGCAAAGCATAAATGCTACAGCGGACTTCGATATTCCTCTAGGTCGAGCCGGATGAGCGCGCGGTCCGATGATCTCGATCCCACGCAGCACCATGTCCGGGAGACGCAGGCCGGGCGGGTACAGGGATTTTGCCGCGAAGGCATCTGCGGTTTCCTCGGCGTGCCCTATGCCGCGCCGCCGGTCGGCGCCAATCGGTTCCGTGAGCCGCAGCCGGTCGCGCCCTGGGAAGGAACTCGCGACGCCACCCGGCCAGGGCCCAGCGCGCCGCAGAAGCTGCGCCCGTTTCCGGAGATCGACATCGTCCCGCTGGTCGGCGACGGCGATGAGCGGGGCGATGATTATCTGACCCTCAACATTTGGGCACCGGAGGGCGCGAGCGGCCGCCCCGTCATGGTATTCGTTCATGGCGGCGGATTCCTGGTCGGCAGCAAGGATGCCCCAATTCATGACGGCACCGCCTTTGCACGGTCGGGCGTGGTGTGCGTCGCGATCAATTACCGGCTGGGCATCGACGGCTTCCTGCCCATCCCGGACGTGCCGACCAACCTGGGCCTGCGCGACATGATTGCCGCGCTTCATTGGGTGCGGGCCAATATCGCCGAGTTCGGCGGCGACGCCGATCAACGTTACCGTGTTCGGCGAATCCGCCGGGGCGATGGCGATCGCCGACCTGGTCACCTCGCCGCTGCGGACGGACTGTTCCGGCGCGCGATCGTCCAGAGCGGCCATGGCGCGATGGTGCGCGAGATCCCGATCGCCCAGCGGCTGGTCAAGAAGCTTGCCCGGCTGCTCAGGATCGCACCCACCGCCGATGGCTTCCGCGACGGTGGATCCAGATCGGGCATGGAAGGCGATCGAGAAGGTCGCCAAGCCGTTTCCGGCATCGACCTGCGCGACGCGGCGGGCTCATGAGCCGGTGTTCGGCATCAGCCGGTTCATCCCCGTGTTCGGCGACGATGTTCTGCCCGAACGGCCGATCGATGCGCTGAAGAAGGGCGCCGGCAAGCGATGTCGACCTGCTGATCGGCACCAATGCGGAGGAGATGAACCTCTATTTCGTTCCGACCAAGGTGCGCGACAAGATTCCCGGCTTCCTTGCCAGCTGGTTGCTCGGCAGGTCGCACCCCGCGGCGCGAAGCGAATGCTCGAAGCCTACGGGCTCGGCGCGAAGGCAAGGCCCGGTCGAGCGATGACCGAGGCGATGACCGACCTGGTGTTCCGCTGGCCGGCGCGGCGTTTCGCCGAGGGGCATCAGGGCCGCACCCATGTCTATGAATTCGACTGGCGCTCGCCGGCCTGCGGCGGCGAGCTCGGCGCCTGCCACGGGATCGAGTTGCCGTTCGTGTTCGACACGCTGGACAACGGCGACCGGCCCGCGCGGGCTTTGCCGGGCAAGACCCGCCGCAGCGAGCTGGCCGACCGCGATCCACCGCATCTGGGTCGACTTTGCGACGCGACGGCACCCTGCCCTGGCCCGAGTTCGAACCGCAAAGCCGGCTAGTCCATCTGCTCGCGGCCGGACCAAACCGTCAGCGAGCCGATCATGCCGGCCGCCGCCTTGCTTCGCTAGTGACCGCCATGTATCTCGAGAAATTCCGGCTCGACGGCCGCGTCGCCTTCGTCACCGGCGGCGCGCAGGGCATCGGCCTCGCCGTCGCCGAGGCGCTGTGCCGAGGCCGGCGCGCCGGTGACCATCGGCGATCTCGATGGCGGCGGCGCTGGCCGACGCCGGCGCGGCGCTCGCAGCGATGACGGGGTGCGCGCGCCGATTCGAACTGCTCGACGTCACCGACAGCGGCGCGGTCGACGCCGCCGCGGACGACCGTTGCGGCCCGCGAAGGCCGCATCGACATTCTCGTCAACAATGCCGGGCATCGCGCGCAGCGAAACCGCCGCCGAAGACGTCGCCGACGAGCATTGGCTCAACGTGCTCGACGTCAATCTCAACGGCAGCTTCTGGTGCGCGCGTGCCTTCGGCCGGCACATGCTGGCGGCGGGCCGCGGCTGCGATCGTCAACGTCGGCTCGATGAGCGGATTCATCGTCAACCGGCCCGCAGCCGCAAAGCTATTACAATGCCTCCAAGGCCGCGGTGCACCAGCTGACGCAATCGCTCGCCGCCGAATGGGCGGCGCGCGGCGTGCGGGTCAACGCGGTCGCGCCGACCTATATCGCCACCCCGCTCAACGCCTTCGCCGACCAGCGAGCGAGATGTATCAGGCGCTGGATCGACGGCACGCCGATGGGCCGGCTGGGCGAACCGGAAGAAGTCGCGTCGGTCGTGCTGTTCCTCGCCTCGGACGCGGCCAGCCTGATGACCGGCAGCATCGTCCTGGCCGACGGCGGCTACAGCTGCTGGTGAGCCCCGATCGGCTAAGCTCATAGTCGATCGGCATAGCTGCCAGACCTTTCAGATAGGTTGATCTATCCTATCAGATAGCTCGCTAACGACGGGCGACAGACCCGCGCAGGAGTCGGAAGCCATTGGAGAGGATGCCTGATGTTTCGCACGTTGCCAGCTGCTTGCCTTCGCCAGCCTCATCGCGCTGTGCTCGCGCCTGCCTTTGCGCAGGAAGCCGAGCCCGTCGCCAGGACGCCGGCAGCGCAGCGAGGAGGCAGCGCCCGCTGCAGACAGCAGCCGCGCCGAAGGCGACCAAACCATCGTCGTCACCGCCCGCAAGCGCGAGGAAAGGCTGCAGGACGTGCCGGTCGCGGTCACCGCGGTCACCGGCGAACTGATCGAGAAGCGCGGGCTCGATCCAGGTCAAGGACGTCGCCGCGCTGACCCCGAGCCTCAACGTCAACAGCGACTCGGTCGGCCGCGTGTTCCTCGCCGTCCGCGGCGTCGGCACGACCCTGGTCGGCACCGTCCAGCCGGGCGTCGGCATCTTCGTCGACGGCGTCTACCAGCCGAACACGTCCTATCTCAACAACCCGCTGGTCGACGTCGACGCGGGTCGAAGTGCTGCGCGGGCCGCAGGGCACGCTGTACGGCAAGAACACGCTGGGCGGCGCGATCAACGTCATCACGCGCCAGCCGAGCAACCAGCTTCGAAGGCCGCGGCGGCGCCAGCTATGCCGGCCCGGACAATGCCTGGAACGTGTTCGGATCGGTCAGCGGGCCGATCATCGAGGACCGGCTGCAGGTCCGCTCGCCGGCGCGCACCGCGAGCAGGACGGCTTCATCCGCAACGAGCTGCTCGAGCACCGACGCCAACCCGCTCAACATGGACAGCTCAACGCCACCATCCGCGCCGAGCCGGTCGACGACGTCGTCCTGACCGTCAACGGCTATTATGACTGGGTGAAGGGCGGGAACATCCCCTATTCGCACATCGACGGCCCGACCGATTATTCGCGCGACGTCTTCCTCAACGCCGAGAACATTCAGTCTCTTCGAATATAAGGGCGTCAACGGCAAGCTGCAGGTCGCCGATCGGCCGCATCGACACCGACGTCACCCTGATCGGCGCCTATGACCAGCGCGACGGCCGCAACGCCCGATCTCGACGTCGACTTCAACGCCGTCGACATCGGCCGCCAGCGCTCGACACGGACAAGCTGAAGACCACCTCCGCCGAGCTGCGCTTCGACAGCAGTTGGTCGGACTCGCCTGTCGACCCTGATCGGCTTTTACTACAGCCATGAGACGCTGCGCGGCGCAAGGCCAGCCGGTGACCCACTTCGCTCCGTTGGTCGGCTTGCCGACCACGCCAGGTCAACGGGACGGAGGATCAGCGCAAGGGCGACACCTATGCGGCCTTCGGCACTGTGTTCTGCAAGCCGTCCGACGACCTGGAAGCCGCGTTCGGCCTGCGCATCGACCATGAAAAGCGCGACGGCGGGCGGCGCGCTGGGCTCAGACTATCGTGCTCGGCACCATCGGATCTTGCCGGATGCGCCCGACGTCGCCGCTGACGGCGATCGAAGCAGGTCGACGATCAACTCGACGAAGCTGCTGCCCAAGCTCACGGTCACCACGCCACTGGAACGAGCGACCTGATGACCTACGCGTCGATCTCGCAAGGGCTTCCGCGGCGGCGGCTTCAACGGGCCGACCGCGCCCGTTCCGCACCTACACGGGCGACAGCGTGTGGACCTATGAGCTGGGCAGCAAATATGCCTCGGCCGACCGCCGCCTGTCCGCATCGCGGCGCGATCTTCTACAACGACTACAAGGACTACATCGGCCTCAACCAGTTCGTACGCGGCACCGACAGCGAGCCGGTGACGGTCGACCTCAATACCGGCGACGTGCGAGAGCTACGGCGCCGAGTTCGAGGTCGCTTTCAAGCCGACGCCGCGCCTGGACGCTCACCGGCGGCGCCAGCTACGTCCACGCGCGCATCACCGACTCTCGATCTACACGCGAGACCAACCGGCCTCCAGCTCGGGCTCGAAGCGCCTGCCGTTCCAGCCCGACTGGACCTTCAACCTCAACAGCGACTATGTCGTGCCGGTCGGCGACGGGCGACCTGACGCTTCATCGCCGGCGTCGTCGGCCAAGGGCAGCCGCATCGGCGCCAGCCTCAGCGAAACGCGCGTGCCGGTGCTGAAGAGCTATGTCCTGGTCAACGGCGCGATCACCTACGCCATCGGCGGGTATCGAAGTCGGCGCGTTCGTCAACAACGCGTTCAACAACAAATATTATCGAATCCTTCATCGAGAAGACGACGCTGGCCAACATCTTCGGGCCATTGCTCGACATCACGACCGGCGAACCGCTGGCGTCCGATCTCGGCATCATGGGCGATGGCCGCCGCTACGGCGTGCGGGCCCGCGTTCAGGTTCTGATGCCATGGGCGCCGTGCCAACCAACGCCAGACGCAGCCGCTTGCCGGACGATTGGTCGGCAGCGCTGGGCGAGCGGTTCGGGCGACCGCTTCCAGCAGGGCGAGGCCATCCGGCTCGAGCATGGGCAAGCAGCGAAACCCATTTCGCGCCCATGCCGCCCGACGCGGTGCGTGTTCGCCGAGTCCACCGAAGATGTCGTCGCCATCGGTCAACCTGTGCGGCGAAGCCGGCGTGCCGATCATCCCGTTCGGCGCCGGCACCTCGGTCGAGGGCAACACGCTGGCGGTCCAGGGCGGCGTGCGCTCGACCTGTCGCGGATGACCGCGCATCGTCGCGGTCAACGCCGAGGATTTCGACTGCGTGGTCGAGGCCGGCGTGCGGCGCGAGCAATTGAACGAATATCTGCGCGACCAGGGGCTGTTCTTCCCGATCGATCCCGGCGCCAACGCGACCATCGGCGGCATGGCCTCGACCCGCGCATCCGGCACCAATGCCGTGCGCTACGGCACGATGCGCGACGCGGTACTGGGCGCTGACCGTCGTCACCGCCGACGGCCGCGTCATCCGCACCAGCCGCCGCGCGCGCAAATCGTCGGCCGGCTATGATCTTACCCGCCTGTTCGTCGGCTCTGAAGGAACGCTTGGCATCATCACCGAGGTGACGGTTCGGCTCCACGCCATTCCCGAAGCGATCTCCGCCGCGACCTGCAGCTTCGAGACGATCGGCGGCGCGGTCGACACGGTGGTCCAGTCGATCCAGCTCGGCATTCCGCTGGCGCGGGTCGAAATCCTCGACGACATGCAGATCCGCGCGGTCAATCGCTGGTCGAAGATGGACCTGCCCGAGCTGACCACCCTGTTCTTCGAGTTTCACGGTTCGGAGCGTTATGTCGCCGAGCAGGTCGAGACGGTGCGCGAGCTGGCGAGCGCCAACGGCGGCGGCGAGTTCCGCTGGGCCGCATCGGACCGAGGAGCGCAACGCGCTGTGGAAGGCGCGGCACGAGGCCTATTATGCCGCGGTCAATCTGCGGCCCGGCGCGATCGGCTGGGCGACCGACGTCTGCGTGCCGATCAGCCGGCTGGCCGAATGCATCGCCGAGACCAAGGCGACCTGAACGCTCGAGCGTTCCGGCGACCATCCTCGGCCACGTCGGCGACGGCAATTTCCACGTCGTCTTTTCGATCGACCCCGACAACGCGGCCGAGCTCGAGGAAGTGAAGGCGATCAACGCGCGCCTGGTCCGCCGCGCGCTCGAGATGGACGGCACCTGCACCGGCGAGCATGGCATCGGGCTCGGCAAGCAGGAATGGCTGGTCGAGGAACTGGGCGAGGCGGTCGACCTGATGCGCTCGATCAAGCGGGCGTTCGATCCCGCCAACATCCTCAATCCGGGCAAGGTTTTCCAGCTGTGACGTCGGCGCGCCGCCGCTGAGCCATCTCGAAGTGACCAGCGCACCCGCGCCGTCGATCGGCCGCTCGATCGCTGCCATTGCTGATCATCGCGCTGGCGATCTGCTCCGGCTTCACCATGATGCTCAGCTTCGGCATCGCCGCCGAGACCGCCAAGCGGGAGCTGGGCCTGTCCGACGCAGCTCTGGGCGTGATCCAGGGGGTCAGCGCGGCCGTACCGCTAGTGCTCTTCTCCATCCCCATCGGGATCTTGGTCGACCGCACCAACCGGATGCGGCTGATGCTCGCCTTTTCCCTGACCTGGACCATGGGCACCTTCTGGACGGCGCTTCGCGACCAAGTGCCTGGTCACTGTTCTCGGCCCGCATGCTGACCGGGATCGGCACGACCGGGGCGCTGACCGCGGCGCTGTCCCTCGTCGGCGGACCTGTGCCTGCCCGCCCAGCGCGGCCGGGCGATGCTGATCCCGACACTCGGCAAGAGTTTCGGCCAGGCGGCCGGCTTCGCGCTGGCCGGCTGGCTGATCGGCCTGTTCGCCGCCGTGTCAGGCCCGCGCTGGTTCGGCGACATGGCGCCATGGCGGAGCGCGCACGTCGCGCTTGGCATCATCAGCGCGGCACTGATCCTGCCCTTGCTTTTCGTTCGCGAGCCCGCGCGGCACGAGGTCGAAGCGGGACCGAAAGCGCCGTTTCGCGTCGTGCTACGCGAGCTTTGGAGCCGCCGCCGCTTCCTCATTCCCTTGTTCGTCGGCCAGACGACGGTGGTCATGGCCGACGCCGCCGGCGGCATCTGGGCTGCGCCGGTCCTCGAGCGCAATTATGGGCTGAGGCCGGAGGAATTCGCCGGCCTGCTGGGCGGGGTCATGCTGTTGACCGGCATCTTCGGCTCGATTCTGGGAGGCATCGTCGCCGACTGGGGTCAGAAATCCGGCCGGCGCGGGGGCCTGCTGATCGGCGCGGTCGTTGCCGCCACTGTTGGCATTCCCGCCGCGCTCTATCCCTTGATGCCCGACCAGTTCAGCTATCTCGCCATGCTGGGGGTGCTGGTGCTGGCCGGCACGGTGACGGGCCTGGTCACCTCGGTCGCGCTCACCGTGTATCTGCCCAACGAACTTCGCGGCCTGTCGATCGGCGCGTTCATTGCCATCGCCGGACTGATCGGCTTCGGCATTACCCCGCCGCTGGTGGCCGCCGTCAGCGAGCCGCTGGGCGGCGAGAAGTTCCTGGGAATGGCGCTGGCGATAGTCGGCGCGGCGGTCAGCGTCATCTCCGTGCTCGGCTTTGCGATCGCGATGAAACGAGCGCCGATCACGACAACCTGTCATATAGGTATGGACAAAGCTATCAGATAGGTTATTACCGCCGACACATCAGAGTTTCGGGGGCGCAAGCGTATGGAGGCCATCGATGTTTCGCCGGAGATGCTGACTTTGGTCGGCATTGGGGCCATGGGCGATCATCGATGGCCGACATCGCCGGTAGCGCTTGAGTTCGAATACGGCAGCCCCGCCACCTTCCGGTTTCATCTTCAACCATCCTTGGCTTCGCTCGAGAAGAGCGATGGCGAGACCCGGGTGATCTTCATCGTCGGGCGCGATGCCTGCGAACGGCTGCTGGGCGCCAAGCTCGAACTTGCCGACGCCGAAACATTCTTCCTGCCTGCCGAGCTGCGCGGGATCGCCCTTGCCATTCGCGACTGCACGCTGCCGGCCGCGGCCGCGCTGCCTTATCGGCTCGCGAAGAGCATCGAATTGCTGTGCGAAATCATGGCGGCGCTCGGTGCCGGGAACCTCACCCACGCGAGCGGGACGGCGAGCTTGTCTCAGTTCGACTTGCAGCGCATTGCCGCGGCGCGCCAGCTGATCGACGAGCAATGGCATGAAAAGCTGACGCTCGGCCAAATCGCCCGCAGCTGCGGACTTAACCGAAGCAAGCTGTCGCGCGGGTTTCGCCAGCTCTATCAGTGCTCCGTCTCCGAGGCGCTGGTCGAGCGCCGCCTGGCCGAGGCGCGCCGACAGCTGATCTCGACCGACCTGCCCGTCAGCCTGATCGGCTACCGCAGCGGCTATCAGAACAATGCCGCGTTCACGCGGGCCTTCGGGCGACGTTATGGCTTGTCGCCAAGCGGCTTCCGGGCGTGTGGGTTGGCCGCCTGATGAACGTCCCTGCCGCAACCGCGAAGTCGCTGGTCCAGACCGCGATCGACGCGGTGAACAGCTACATGCGGGAATCCAATCTCAAGGTTGGAGACACGCTGCCGGGGGAAGGCTATTTCGCCGAGCGCCTGGGCGTCAGTCGGGCGGTGATGCGCGAAGCGTTCCAGGCACTTGCCGCGCTGAAGCTGATTGACGTCGCCAATGGGCGCAAGCCGCGCGTCGGTGCGCTGGACGGTTCGGTCATCGCCACCTCGCTCGATCACGCGATTTCCACGGCCCAGATTCGGGTCGCGGACGTGTGGGATGTACGCCGCACGATCGAAGTGCGGACAGCAATGCTCGCCGCGGCCAACGCCTCAAAGGCGCAAGCCGACCGCATCGTCGAGCTTGCCGAGCAGCTGGAGGCGGAGGACCATGCCGACCAGCAGACGACCGAGACCGACATCGCCTTTCACCTGGCGATCGCCGAAGCCAGCGGCAACAAGCTGTTCCACCAGATCGTGATCAGCTTCGTTCCCCTGATGAACGTCGCAATTCCTCAGGCCTGGCAGACTCGCCAGACCGCCGATCAGCGCCGGGACAGCGTCGATCGCCATCGCGGGCTCGCCCAGGCGATCGCCAACCGCGACGTGCAGGGCGCCCGGGAATGGATGTCGGCGCACTTTGACGAAAGCGTCGGAATTTTGCTGGGAAGTGGATCGGACCGCTGATCGAGACCTGCCTGGCGTCGTGACGCCTCGCGACGCTCACCAGCTGCCATCCGGTTCGCGGCGTCCAAGATACTCTTCGATCCGGCGGCGGGTTGCCGGAGAGGTTGCCGAGGGAAGATTGTCCAAGCTTGCGAAGCAAGCCTCCAGGACTTCTGCGCCGTCTTTCTTGACCTCGCCATCAACGAGAGCTTCAAACAAGTGGATTTCGTCGCGCTTGCCCTCAGCGGTGCTGCAATGGCGGGACCGGAATTTCAACCCGGTCAGCGCGACACCCAATTCTTCCCTGATCTCGCGTCTCGCGGCCGCAGCCGGTTCCTCGAAAGGCCTCACCCCACCGCCTGGAAGCACAAACAGATCGGAACGGCCGTAGCCATTGCGGATCAGCACCAGCTGTCCGGCCGAATTGAACAGCATGATCTTAACGCCCCGCGTCCGCGGCCTAAGCAGTCGCCATGCCAGCTTTTGCAGCGCGTGAGCCCATTTGATGAGACCCGGCTTTATGAGATTTCCGCAACTTGTCGGACGGATGGTGGAGCCGAGGGGGATCGAACCCCTGACCTTCGCAATGCCATTGCGACGCTCTCCCAGCTGAGCTACGGCCCCGTCCGTTACCCATCAAAGTAGCACTTCGACGGGCTGCTGTTCGGACGCGCCCTTTAGGGGAAGCATTCCCGTCTGCCAACGGGAAAATTTACCCCGGGCGCGTTGCTAAACCTCTTCGTCCTCGTCTCCGGTCGCAACGCCGAGATCCTCGTCGCCGGTCGCCAGATCGACTTCCTCGTCGGCGCTCGGCTCCTCGTCCTCGTCGGGCACCAATTCCTCGGCTGCGAGGTCCTCGTCTTCCTTGACCGCCACCTCGGGGGCCACCGCTTCGAACGGCAGCGGTTGCTTGGACTTCAGCACCGGCTCCGGCATCCAGGCATAGCCGCAGCTGACGCAGGTGACCGGGTCGTCCTTGGCCAGGTCGTAAAAGCGGATCGAGCATTTGGGGCAGCTACGCTTGGTGCCCCATTCGGGTTTGACCATCGGGTCATGTCTCCATGTGAGGGTGGCGGGCGTAAAATCGGCCCGGCCATGATCGGCGCGCGCCTTGCCATAGCGCGACGCCCCTGTCAAAGCGCGGCTCCATGTCCGCCGAAAGCCGCTCCCATGGGCGTCCGTTGCTGATCGCCGTCGACGGCCCTGCGGCCAGCGGGAAGGGCACCATCGCCCGCGCCATCGCCCGCCATTTCGGCCTGCCGCATATGGATACCGGCATGCTGTACCGCGCGGTGGCGCTGACCATGTTCCGCTTCGGCGGCGACCCTGCCAGTGAGTTCGAGGCAGTCCGGGCCTGCGAGGGCGTGGCGCAGATCGACCCGACCGATTCCGAACTGCGAAGCGAGGTGGTCGGCTCGATCGCCAGCAGGATTTCGACCTATGCCGGAGTGCGCGCCGCGCTGCTCGACCGACAGCGGCATTTCGCTGCGCAGGACGGCGGCGCGGTGCTCGATGGCCGCGATATCGGCTCGGTCATCGCCCCTCACGCCACCGTCAAGCTGTTCGTCACCGCCTCGGCCGAGGTCCGCGCCCAGCGACGGGTGCGCGAGCTGCTCGAGCGCGGCATGCCGGCGCACCTCGAGGACGTGCTGGTCGACATTCGCGCCCGCGATGCCCGCGATTCCGGCCGGGAGGCCGCGCCGCTGCTCAAGGCCGAGGATGCCGAGCTGATCGACACCAGCGACATGGGCATCGATGACGCCATCGCAGCGGCGATCAAGCT
Organism: uncultured Alphaproteobacteria bacterium; assembly: GCA_963844355.1. Taxonomy (GTDB): domain Bacteria; phylum Pseudomonadota; class Alphaproteobacteria; order Sphingomonadales; family Sphingomonadaceae; genus Sphingomicrobium. Next base: position 644,499 of record CAWJNY010000007.1, on the reverse strand, counting down.
GGTCGAGCAACGGCTAGCCCACCAATGAAAAGCGGACGCTGCGCCTAACCGGGTCGGCGCCGTCGAGCCGCACCCGCAGCTCATCTCCGGGCTTCAATCCGTTCGACTTGATGCGCGCGACCACCGGCTGCGAACATAGCTGGATCCGCGCCCCTCGCTGGTCGGTATCGGTCACCACCGCGTCAAACTGCTCGCCTTCCAGGCCCTGGAGGCTCGCCGCTTCGGCCAGATCGACGACGGCCCTCGCAATCTGGCCGGACAGGCCGTCGGCCTTCGCCATGACGTCAGGCAGCCGCTCGAACGCGGACTCGATCGGTGGCGGCACGGCCCCGCCATTGGCGACGGCCAGGGCCGCTTCGACCACGTAGCGGTCGGCCAGCCTGCGCAGCGGGGCGGTGGCGTGGGCGTAGCTGGCGGCCACCGCCGAATGCCATGGCGGCGACCCCTCGCGATAGGGCTGGTAACTGGCTCCAGGGCTGGCGCGTCGGATGGCCAGCATCAGCGCCGCGTCGGCCGGCCTGGCGGGGTCCAGGCGCTGCTCAAGCTGCTGCAGGCTTTCCGGCCTGGGCCAGGCAACGCCCACGGCCTTCGCCGTGTGGCGCAGCCGCCGGACGGCCCACTCCTCCGGTTCGGCCATGGTCCGGAACAGTCCGGTGCCCGCCGCGTACAATGCCTCGGCCACGGCCAGGTTGGTTGCGAGCGAGAGCGCGGCATTGTTCGCTTCCGCCCAGCTCTGCGGCCGCAGCTGCAGGCGATAGCAGCCGTTTTCGCGGACCACCTCCTGTTCGGGCGGGTCGACGCGGGCCGCGCCGCGCGCCAGCTCGGCAGCCTCGATGCGGCCGGCGAGCTCGGCGAACCCCGCGGGCAGTTGTTCCTCGCCGACCGTCTCGTAGGCGAGCTTTGCGCGACTGCGGATGCGCGCCCGCTCGGCCCCGTCGAGCCTAGCTCCGCCGCCGCCATCGACGCGAACGGTGAAAATGATCGCCGGGCGCTCGCCGTCGGGCAGCAGGCTCGCGGCACCATCACCCAGGATCGGCGGGTAGAGCGGCACCTTGCCGTCGGGCAGATATTGCGACGTTCCGCGCAGCCACGCCTCGCCGTCCATCGCCCCGCCATCGGTCACGAACCAGCCGACGTCGGCGATGGCGTAATGGAGCAGCATGTCGCCGCCGGCCTGCTCGATCGCAAATGCCTGATCGAGGTCGCGCGAGCTTTCGGGGTCGAGCGTGACAAAGGGGAGGGCGGTGCGATCCGCATGGCCTTCGATGCTGCGCCGCGCCGCCTCATTGGCTTCCGCGTCAACGGCGGCAGGAAAGGCGTCGGGTAACTGGTACTGCGCCCGAATGGCAGCCAGGCCCTCTGCGCAGCAGGCAATTGGGGTCACGGACGGTTCGCAAGGGCTAGAACCACCCCACGCAGCGGCAGCGATGTCCATCAAGGTGGCGGCAGGGGGCGACAACCGTCATGCGGAGCCTCCTACGTCCAGGGGGCCGCAGCGTCGAGACAGCGCCGCCCCGCTAAAGCTCACAAAGTTCACGGAGAAAGGCGTCTTTTCGAGGGGCCGGTGTGAACTTATGGAACGAAAGTTCACAATGTTCGCACTGACCATGGGCTCGACGGGGTGGGCAAATTGGCCAACGCCGCACCTCCACGCAAAGTACACCGCTGGCCGATTGGATGGGCCTGCCGATGGGATGCGAAGAGGCCGGGCGCTCATCGCCCAGCCTATGCGCTTCCAAGTGCGAGTAGGACAGACAAAATGAGCCCGACGCGCCCGCCGTTCGGACGAGGCTGGCGCCAGGCCAGCCTGCCGATCGTCACAGCGTAATATCAGGCGGCGGCGTCAGCGGAGTACTGAACGTGTTGAGGCCGCTGTAATTCTGCAGCGTTAGCATGAATTCCGCCGTTGACGTGTCGCCGTCGGTATCACCGTACAAGACGGTCGTGTTGGTGCCCGCGTCATAGCTGAACCACAGACCATTCGCGGTTGCCGTATCGCCACCCCAGTGCGAACGGGTCATTGGCACCGCCCGGGTTCGCATCGATCGCCGACACATCGATCTGGTCGTTCCCGGAGGCCATGAAGTCGACGATGACGTCGTTTGTGTCGAGCGTGCTGAGGTAGCGGAATGTGTCGTTTTCTCCACCGCCGGTCAGCGTGTCCGAGCCGTAGCCTCCGATGATAATGTCATCCCCGCCAGAACCGTTGATGTTGTCATCATCGCTGCCGCCATAAATCGTGTCGCCGTCGTTGCCACCTACAAGAATGTCGTTGTCGCTGCCGCCGTACAGCGTGTCCAAACCATTATTGCCGCTAATATTGTCGATACCGGCTTGGCCATAGAGCGTGTCATTATCGTTGTTGCCATTGACGGTATCGTTTCCGGCGGCTGCGTAAATCGTGTCATTGCCGCCTTGCCCAATGAGGGTCTGGTTTCCGCTATCTCCAGTGAAAGTGTCGGCACCGTTAGTGGCTGTATGATTGCCGCTGACTGTGAAGCCTCCAGCTAACCCATCGAAATCATTCGGATCCGCACCCGTTTCCGTCGGCGGCGGGGCAACGCCGTCGGCGGCGCCCGTAACGGTGACAGTCACACTCGCCGTGTCGGTTCCGCCCTGGCCATCGGCGATCGTATAGCTCAGTACCACTGTTGCGGTCTGACCGGAGCCGAGGCCGTTGTACGAAGTTCCCGGATTGTAGCGCAGCTGGCCAGCTTCGATGGTCACAGTGCCCAGTCCCGACGTGACACTCGCGGCGGTAATGCTGAGCTCGTCCGATTCCGGATCGTCGTCGTTGGCGAGCACGTCGATCAGGACCGAATTGTCCTCGTCGGTCGAGACCGTGTCATCGACTGCCACCGGCGCATCGTTGACCGGGTTGACCGTGACCTCATAGGTGTAGGTGTTCGACCCGCCGTTGCCGTCGCGACACGGTGAAGCTGAAGCTGTCGGTGCCGTTGAAGTCGGGGTCCGGCGTGTAGCTGAAGCTGCCGTTGGCGTTGACCACCGCGGTGCCGTTGGTGGCGTCGCTGTCGAGCGCATAGGTGACGCTGTCGCCGTCGACGTCGGCCGCGGTCGGAAGCGTGCCGTTGAGTACCTCGTCCTCGTCGGTCGAGCTGGAGCCGCTCGACGATGTCGGCGCATCGTTGACCGGGTTGACGGTCACCTCATAGGTGTAGGTGTTCAATCCGCCGTTGCCGTCCGACACGGTGAAGCTGAAGCTGTCGGTGCCGTTGAAGTCGGGGTCCGGCGTGTAGCTGAAGCTGCCGTTGGCGTTGACCACCGCAGTGCCGTTGGTGGCGTCGGTGCCAAGCGCATAGGTGACGCTGTCGCCATCGACGTCGGCCGCGGCCGGAAGCGTGCCGTTGAGTACCTCGTCCTCGTCGGTCGAGTTGGAGCCGGTCGACGAGGTCGGGTTATCGTTCACCGGATTGACGGTGACCTCATAGGTGTAGGTGTTCGATCCGCCGTTGCCGTCCGACACGGTGAAGCTGAAGCTGTCGGAGCCGTTGAAGTCCGGGTCCGGCGTGTAGCTGAAGCTGCCATTGGCGTTGACCACCGCGGTGCCGTTGGTGGCGTCGATGCCGAGCGCATAGGTGATGCTGTCGCCGTCGACGTCAGCCGCGGCCGGAAGCGTGCCGTTGAGTACCTCGTCCTCGTTGGTCGAGTTGGAGCCGGCTCGCGAGGTCGGCTCATCGTTCACCGCGTTGACCGTCACGCTGACAAGCTGCTCGGCGGATGCCGCCGTTGCCGTCGTCGATCACAATGGTGAAGCTGTCGCTGCCGTTATAATCGGGGTCCGGCGTGTAGACGAACGAACCGGCAACCGGGTCGAAACTGACCGAGCCATGTTCCGGTTCGCCGCCGGCCTTGACGCTGTAGGTCAGCGTGTCGCCGTCGACATCGCTGGCGCCGATTCCGACCGCGCTGGATGGATTGTCCTCATCGGTGGTGACGCTGTTGGTGCCGGCGGCCGTCGGAACGTCGTTGACCGAATTGACCGTGACGTCGACGGCTTGCTCGGTCGTCGCGCCGGATGCGTCGGTTACCAGGATCGTGAAGCTGTCGCCCCCGTGATAGTTGGCGTCCGGCGTGTAGACGAAGGAACCCGCGGTCTGGTCGAAGCTCACGGAGCCATGCTCCGGCTCGCCGCCGACCTTTACGCTATAGGTCAGAACATCCCCGGCATCGCGGTCGCCGGCACCGATCAAGGTCGAGGACGAGGGATTGTCTTCGTCCATCGAGACGCTGTTGGTGGACGGCGCATCGGGCTTATCGTTGGCGCCATCGAGTGTAATGGTCAGGGTCTCGCTGTCGCTCGCGCCCTGGCTATCGGTGACGGTCAAGGTGAAGCTGACACTATCGTCGGACTTCAGCGCCTCGATCGCGCCCTCGTTCGGAACGAATTCGTAAGCGCCGGTCGCGCTGTCCAGGTAGAGCGTGCCATAGGCGCTTGACGAGGAGGTATCGAAACCCGCGCGGCTGTCGTCGGCAACGCCGCCGTTAACCGAATAGGCCGCCGTGTCGCCATTGTCCGGATCGTCCGTGGAAAGGGTTCCCGACACGTTTCCGAATAAGTCGTCAGCGGACGTGTCGACATAAGTGTGTCCGGTGAGCGAAGCCGAAAGGTCCGGCGCATCGTTGGTGCCGGTGACCGTGATGGTCAGGGTCGAGCTGGAGCTTGCGCCATGCTCGTCGGTGACGGTGTAGCTGACCACCACTTCCTCGCTGTCGCCGACCGCCAGATCGTCGAAGTCGGTGCCGGGGTCGAACCGGACCTGGTTGCCGACGATGCTCGCCGTGCCCTGGCCGGACGGGGCGCTGGCCGCGGTGACGGTCAGCACCGCGCCGTTGTCGATGTCGGTGTCGTTGGCAAGCACGTCGACGGTGAGGACCGCATTCTCGCCGGTGGTGTCGGTGTCAGCATTGGCGACCGGGCCGTCGTTGGTGCCGGTGATGGTGATGGTCAGGGTCGAAGTCGCTGTCGCGCCATGCTGGTCGGTGACCGTATAGCTGAACGTCTCGGTGACGGTTTCGCCCTGAGACAGTTGCTGGGTGTCGCCGTCGCCATTATTCAAGGCATAAGCCCAGCTGCCGTCAGCATTGATCGTCACCGATCCGTAGGTGCCCGTTATCGCCGAGCCGACATTGGCCGCAGAGCCATTGACGTCCTTGACCGTCAGCACCGCACCATTGTCGACGTCGGTGTCGTTGGCGAGCAGGTTGCCACTTGCCGAAGGATCTCCGGGATATGGGGTGTTGCCGGGGTTGACGCCGGCCTCGACGACAGCATCACCACCGTTTGAAATCCGCCGTGGCGATTGGGCCGTCATTGACGCCGGTGAAGACGATCGTCGCGGTGTTCCACGACAAGGTGCCGTTGGACAGGCGGATCGCGTAGGTGAAGGTGTCGGAGATGGTCTGGCCCACTGCCAGCGACTGGAGCGCGGCCTTGAAGGCGGCGCTCAGGCTATCCGACTGATAAGCCACCTGGCCGTCCTGGATCCAGATCTTTGCGCCGTTTGCGCTGGTGTCGCTGGAGGTGGATTCAACCTTGCCGACGTCGGTGCAGATCAGGTCGGTCGACCCGGCAGCGTCCGTCGAGGAATCATCCACTGACCACAGGATCTTGGCATTGCCGCCCAGATCATTAAGCATCACGTCCAACAGCGTGACGCCGGTAAGGTCTTCGCTCCTGTAAAATGTGTCGGCTTTCGCCTGAGGCGTATTGCTCAGCGAGGCGGTGGTGCCGCCGTCCGTATTCGTGGCCATTTGTCCAAAACCCCCAGTACGCGACTCGATTCGCAGTTAAATCGGTGTTAACTATCGACAATTAACGAACGATAACAAGAGCTAATCATTCGATCTGTCCAAAATTGGGACTAGCGGGCGCTCGGGTAGTCCGTTCTCGCCTTGGGAGAGGGGTTGGATTGCCTCCGGACGAAGCTTCCGCTATGCGCGCCCCGTCCGGCGGGTGAGGATCGCTCGCGGCGGCCCGTCTCATTGGCGAGCGCGTAGGTTCCCAGCCAAATGACGCTGGGTTCCTGACCCGCCTTTCGCCCGTGCGGAGTGCCACCGCGAATTCCAGCCTGAAGGATGCTTCCACGGCATGGGGCCGCGGGGGCGGCAAGGGTTTCACCAAGCCCGCCAGATGGAAAGCCGACCATGGTGGTCCGGCTGGCGGCCGAAACGCTTATTTTGAAAGACACATTATTTTATGGCCACTACGGCATTTCCGAGCCGCGACGATTTCGCGGCGCTTCTCAACGAAAGCCTCGGCGGCGAAAATGAGACCTTCGAAGGCAAGGTCGTCAAGGGCATCGTCACCGCGATCGAAAACGATCTTGCCGTCATCGACGTCGGGCTGAAGAGCGAAGGCCGGGTCGCGCTGCGCGAGTTTGCCGCGCCGGGCCAGAAGTCCGAGCTGAAGATCGGGGACGAGGTCGAGGTGTTCGTCGACCGGGTCGAGAATGCGCAGGGCGAGGCCATGCTGAGCCGCGACCGCGCTCGCCGCGAGGCGGCATGGGACAAGCTGGAGAAGGAATTCGAGGCCGGCAACCGCGTCGACGGCGTGATCTTCGGCCGGGTCAAGGGCGGCTTCACCGTCGACCTGGGCGGCGCCGTGGCCTTCCTGCCGGGTTCGCAGGTCGATATCCGGCCGGTGCGCGACGTGCAGCCGCTGATGGACCTGCCGCAGCCGTTCCAGGTGCTGAAGATGGACCGCCGCCGCGGCAACATCGTCGTGTCGCGCCGCGCGATCCTCGAGGAAACCCGCGCCGAGCAGCGCTCGGGCCTGATCCAGAGCCTCGAAGAGGGCCAGGTGATCGACGGCGTCGTCAAGAACATCACCGATTATGGCGCGTTCGTCGACCTGGGCGGGATCGACGGCCTGCTCCACGTCACCGACATCAGCTACAAGCGCGTGCAGCACCCGAGCGAAGTCATCAACATCGGTGACACGGTCAAGGTGCAGATCATCCGCATCAACCGCGACACGCAGCGTATCTCGCTCGGCATGAAGCAGCTCGAGAGCGATCCGTGGGATGGCGCGGCCGCCAAATATCCGGTCGACGGCACGTTCACCGGCCGAGTGACCAACATCACCGAATATGGCGCCTTCGTCGAACTGGAGCCGGGCATCGAAGGCCTGGTCCACGTCAGCGAGATGAGCTGGACCAAGAAGAACGTCCATCCGGGCAAGATCGTCTCGACCTCGCAGGAAGTCGAAGTCAAGGTGCTCGAGGTCGATGGCGAGAAGCGCCGCATCTCGCTCGGCCTCAAGCAGGCCCAGTCGAACCCATGGAGCGATTTCGCCGACAAGCACCCGGTCGGTTCGACGGTCGAGGGCGAGGTCAAGAATTCGACCGAGTTCGGGCTGTTCGTCGGCCTGCCGGGCGACGTCGACGGCATGGTCCACATGTCGGATATCGCCTGGGGCGTTTCCGGCGAGGAGGCGCTGGCGCTTCACCGCAAGGGCGAGACCGTCACCGCGGTCGTGCTCGACGTCGATGTCGAGAAGGAGCGAATTTCGCTCGGCATGAAGCAGCTCGAGCGTGGCGGCGTGGTCGCCGGCGGCGCGGGCGGCGTCAACAAGGGCGAGACGGTCACCGTCGAGGTGCTCGAGGTCAAGGACGGCGGTCTTGAGGTCCAGGTGGCCGAAGGCGGCGCAACCGGCTTCATCAAGCGCACCGACCTCGGCCGCGACCGCGACGAGCAGCGTCCGGAGCGCTTCCAGGTCGGCCAGAAGTTCGACGCGCAGGTGATCGGCTTCGACCGTTCCAAGAAGCCCAATTTCTCGATCAAGGCGATGCAGATTGCCGAGGAGAAGCAGGCCGTGGCGCAGTACGGCTCGTCCGACAGCGGCGCGTCGCTGGGCGACATCCTCGGCGCGGCGCTCAAGGAAGCCGGCGAGAAGAAGACCAAGAAGTAGGCTTCAAGCCATCGGCGGCGAGCATGATCGCCGCCAGTAACATGGGAGGGCGCGGCTGCAGCAATGCATCCGCGCCCTCTTGCTGCATGTGGCATGGGCCTTGCTACTCAAGAGGCGTGAGCAGAGCCTTCTTCCGGAGCGGCCGTCGATGCGACGCGCCGGACTGTCCGATACCGGACAGCATCTGCCCGCACCCGGACATTTTCCCGTGAATTGGAGATCCTCGTCATGCGCCTGATCGCCACCTGTCTTGCCGCCCTGAGCTTTGCCACCTGCGCCCCGGCCGCAGCGCCATCCGGCACACCGGGCCAGATCGACTGGACGATCCAGCGCGACGGCAGCCACCTCGGACGGCAGCGTCGTCCACTTCAGCGTGAGAAGCCACCTGGGGTCAGGCGACACAAGCATGTGGTCCCACAAGCAGCCGATCGGCGACTTCAGGGACTCAGTGCGAGCCAGGTGACCGGTCCGACGCCCCGGTGCGCTTCGCGATCGTTCGCGAAGCGGGGCGGCTCGACTGCGGCGGGGCGGCCGGCGGGCTGGTCGGCAACGGCACCTGCTCCTTCACCGCGGAGCCCGGCTTCTCCGACTTCCTCGCGGCGCAGGGGATTGGCCGGCCAAGCACTCGACAGGCCTTTACGTTGGCAATGAGCGAGGTCGGCCGGGAGCTGGTGCTCGCCCTGAAGGGCTCAACTATCCAAGGCCAGATGTCGAACGAGCTATCCGCGATGGGCATTCACGGCGTTCCCCGGCTTCGTTCGTGAACTGGCCCAGCAGGGCTACAAGCTCAAGTCCGCCGATGAGCTCGTCAATTTCAAGATCCACGGGGTCGACGTCGACTATATTCGCGGGCTCGCCGCCATCGGTCCGCAATTCCATCGTTTTGCCGCCGATGACCTGGTCAGGATGAAGATCCATGGTGTGAAGCCCGGCTTCGTCCAGGGCATGGCAGCGATCGGCCCGGCCTTCGCGACCCTCACCGCCGAGGATTTGGTCTCTTTCGCAATTCACGGCGCCAAGCCGGAGATGGTCCAGGCCTTCGTACGCAACGGCCGCATGCCGCTCGGGCAGGGGACGTCACGTCGATGGCGATCCATGGGGTAAGCGCCAGCTTCATCGGAGAGATGGCGGCATTGGGCTACAAGGGCTTCACCGCCGATGAGCTGGTGCAGATGAAGATCCACGGTGTCACGTCGGCCTATGCCAGAAAGTTGCAGGCTCACGGAATGAAGGATCTCGATGCCGACCAGCTGGTGCGGCTGAAACTTTCCGGATTCGAGCCGAACAGCCGGTAAGCCGCGGCAGCGGCGGTAAATCGAAGTAAGCCATTGGCAGTGGGTCATTTTTTGTCCCGCTGCGACACAAAAGGAGGGCGCGCGGATGCGGCAATGCATCTGCGCTCTTTTCCTTTATGCATCTGACTGATACGCAGGGCACGAACGCCGGGGGGTCGGGTGCTCGCTTGTTAGGGGAACAGGCGTGCGCGCCGAGACGGCGCCATGACAACAAGATCCGAGGGCCTCGATGATCCGTTCTGAGCTGGTGCAGAAGTTGTGCAGCGACTTTCCCGACCTTTCGCAGCGCGAGGTCGAAAATGTGGTGACTGCGATATTTGATTCCATCACCGATCAGCTGGCCGGCGGCGGGCGCGTCGAGCTGCGCGGCTTCGGCGCCTTTTCAACCCGCCAGCGCGACGCGCGGACCGGGCGTAACCCGCGCACCGGTGAGTCGGTCGAGGTCGATGCCAAGCGCGTGCCCTATTTCAAGCCGGGCAAGGAAATGCGGGAGCGGCTGAACTTAAACGGCGAAGCTGCCGAATAATATTGTCCGGCGCCTCCCGGGTGCCAGGGCGAACAGCGGACGTGGCGGAATGGTAGACGCTGGAGACTTAAAATCTTCTGCCCTTTGGGCGTGCGGGTTCAAGTCCCGCCGTCCGCACCAGCATCGCTCCTAGCCAATCTGGCGGATTGGCGAGGCGCACTCTATTACCTCGGAAATTCCCGGAAAACGGTCCGTCGTGGATAAAAAATTAAGCAATCCACGTTAGGCCGTTGCCTTGTGGGCAGTAATTCGTCGCAGTGGTCCGTGTCGCGGGACCGAAACAAGGCGCTTGCCAGCGCGCAACGGGACATGCTTGTCCTTTCGATCCTGATTGCCGCCGTCTTCCTGCTGATCTGGAACGGAAGCGAATTCTTCCAGCGATTGACCAACGCCGGCACGGGGCTGGGCCCCGGCCTCAAAGTGGCACTCATTGCCTTGACGCTGAACGTGGCTCTGATCCTGTTCGGCTGGCGCCGCTACGTCGACCTTCAGCACGAAACCGAAATGCGCAAAGAAGGAGAAGCGCGCGCCGCGCTGATCGCTTCGACCGACGGCATGACCGGATTGCTGAACCGGAAGGGCTTCGCCGACCAGGGCGAAGAGCTTCGGCTTCAAGCCGGAACGGAGGGACTGCAGCTCATCATCCTGTCCGTCCAGCTCAACCGCTTCAAGGCGATCAACGACCGGCACGGTTATGATGTCGGCGATCGGGTCCTTCGGCTGATCGCCGCTGCCATGGAAGAGTGCGCCGGCCCGGGTAAGCTGGTCGCGCGTCTCGCGGGGGACGAGTTCGCGATTGCCTATGCCGCGTCACCGGGAATCGATCGTCGAGGCGGAATCGCTGGCGGACAATATGCTGAAAGCGGTCACCAGGCCGCTGGAGGCCGAAGGCAAGCTGGTCCAGGTCGGCGCCTTCGTCGGCATTGCTTCCTCAAATCCCCAGGAGGGCCAGATCCCGGACATGCTGCGGCGAGCCGACATTGCGCTCGACCGGGCAAAATCGACGCGCTCTGCGCGGCCGGTGTGGTTCGACCTGGGCATGGAACGGGCCCTGATTGCTCACAGCGAGCTGGAGCAGGGCATTCGCTATGGTCTCGAACATGGGCAGTTCCTCCCTTATTTCGAGCCTCAGGTCGACTTGCGGACGGGCGAAATCATTGGGTTCGAGGTTCTGGCGCGGTGGGACCATCCGCTGTCCGGGATGATCGAACCGCAACGCTTCATCCCGGTCGCGGAAGAACATGGTCTGATCGGACAGCTGTCGGAACAGATCATCTTGGCGGCGTTGACCGAGGCTGCCGGTTGGGACCCGTCGATCAAGCTTTCGGTCAACATCTCGCCGTCCCAGCTCGCGGACAGCTGGCTGGCGCAGCGCATCGTGCGGCTCCTGACCGAAGCCGGATTTCCGGCCGAGCGGCTGGTCGTCGAGATTACCGAGAGTTCGCTGTTTTCCGATTTGGATCTCGCCCGCGCCATCGTCACCAGCCTCAAGAACCAGGGCATTCGTCTTGCCCTCGACGATTTCGGCACCGGCTTCTCCTCGCTTGCTCACCTGCGCTCGCTGCCGTTCGATGTGATCAAGATCGACCGCTGCTTCGTCTCGACCCTGGCGCGCGATCCGGAAAGCTCGGCGATCATCCGCGCCGTGACGACGCTGGCCGATGGCCTTGGCGTGCCGGTGACGGTCGAGGGCATCGAAGACGCGGCGGCCCATGCCGCGGTCGCCGGATTCGGCTGCGCGGTCGGGCAGGGCTGGTATTTCGGCAAGCCGATGAGCGCCGATCAGGCCACGGCTCTGCTTCGCTCGCGTTACGGCAAGCCGACCGAACAACTCGACAAACCCTGTCTCAAAGCTCGCAGTTGACCCAGCGGTTCGCGCCGTCCCACGATGGGACGCAGGGACCGTAACGCGAAATCACGGCGTTGATGTCGTGGTAAAAGTCGCGTTAAGGATTTGGGATGCGGTCGAACTTGCGCCTGCAACGGATATTGGAGTCCCGCCAGTTGGGCGGCAGCTTTCCTGCTGCTGCTGCCGGCGCTGCGGCCGGTCCGCCTGAAAGCATCGTCCACGATCTCCGCCTGTTCGCGCTGACGTTTGCCGGCGGATTCCTGTTCACTTCAATCTTTATCGCCTGACGCCGGCCGGGGCGGCAGGTCGCAGGCCAGGTGCAGCTTCCATCCCAGCCATGCGGATATGACCGTTGCGCCGGCAACAATCAGCAGGCTGTCGGCGACGGTCACTCCCAGTTGCACCGCGCCGGTGAGGATCAGGGTCGCAGCGACCATCAAGCCTGAATTGACGATATTGTTGGCTGCAATGGTTCGCGCCGTCTCGGACTTGGGCACGGTGGTAGTGAGGAAGGCGTAGAGCGGCACGACGAACATGCCGCCCGATACGGCCACGCCGAGCAGGTCGAGGACGATCATCCAACTGTTCGGGAGGGTGAGAAAGGTCTCGAGGTTGCGAAGTTCGGCGGCCGGTTCCGGCCAGCCCTTCACGCGGCGGAACAGATCCAGCACGAACAGGCCCATCAACAGGGCCGAGGCGGGCGAATAGCGGGCCGAAACCTGTCCCCCAAGCAATCAATTCACCAATACCGAACCAATCGCGACGCCGACCGAAAAAGTAGCGAGAAACAGCGTGGCGACGGTCTGATCGGCGCCGATCCCATTCTTGACCAGGGGCGGGAATTGGGCGGCCAGCACGGCACCCATCGCCCAGAAGAAGCTGATGGCGATGATCGCCAGGAATAGCCGGGGGATGTGGAGGGTATTGCTGACCAGCGTGCGCGACGCCCGGACGATATGCCAGTCGAAATGGAATGGCGGGGCATCGGGCGCGGGCGGTGCGGGCGGGACGAAATGGCCGGCGACCCGGCCGATCGCCGCTACCACCAGGACGGCGATTGCGGCGAATTCTGCGTGGAAGCTGCCATCCGGTGTTTGCACGACCAGCACGCCGCCAAGCAGGGTCCCGCCGAGAATGCCGATGTAGGTGCCGGCTTCGACGAGCCCGGTGCCGCCCAGCACCTCGTCAGGCTGAAGATGTTGCGGGAGAATGGCGTATTTGATTGGGCCGAAGAAGGTCGAATGAACGCCCATCGCGAACAGCGCCAACAGGAGCAGCCGGACATCGTGCAGCAGTAACCCCGCCGCCCCGGCGACCATGATCAAGATTTCGGCTGTCTTGACGAGACGGACGATCTTCGCCTTGTCCCGTTCGTCGGCGAGCTGTCCTGCAAGGGCGGACAGCAGGAAGAAGGGCAGGATGAACAGGCCCCCGGCTATGGCGCTGAAGGTCGCTTCCTGCTGCGGGTCCCGGTAGATGCCGTAGATCACGAGCATCACCATCGAAGTGCGGAACAGATTGTCGTTGAAGGCGCCCAGGAACTGGGTGACGAAAATCGGCAGGAAGCGCCGCGTTCGTAATAGGTGTGCGCTGTCCTGCATCGTCGTACGGCCCCCTGTAACGGCTTTGCCATTGCCCGCAAGCGGCGCTTTTTTTGGCTCTGGGCAACTGGCTTGGCTTCGCCTAGCCAATGGTCCCATGCTGACGCTGCCCAACCTGCTGACGCTCTCGCGCATCCTGGCGGTGCCGATCCTCGTCTTCCTGCTGTGGAAGCCGGCGCCCTATGATTATCTGATTACCTTCGTTCTCTACTGCATCGTCGGCGTCACGGACTATTTCGACGGCTATCTCGCGCGGGCGCAAGGCCGCATCTCGCGTCTCGGCCAGTTTCTCGACCCGATCGCCGACAAGATCATGATCGCCGCAGTCCTGGTCATGCTGATGGCCAGCCGCAAGGCCGACGGCGACGTTCCGATCATCCAGGATTGGAGCGTCATTCCGGCATTGATCATCCTGCTTCGTGAAATCATCGTTTCCGGGCTGCGCGAGTTCCTGGCGGAGCTCAAGGTGCTGGTGCCGGTGAGCGCGCTCGCGAAGTGGAAGACCACCTTCCAGCTGGTTGCGCTCGGTGCGTTGATTCTTGGTGGAGCCTTCCCGGTGCAGGCATGGATCCACGACGTCGGCATCGTCAGCCTGTGGGCGGCGGCGGCCCTCACGCTCTATACCGGATACGACTATCTGCGTACCGGCCTCCGGCACATGGACTGATCAAGCGGCCACGCCTGTGGCGCTACTAATCGATTTTCCAACTTTCACTGACGAACTTATCTCGTTTCCGCCCGTTCAACTCGCAGCCTAGCGTTGGTGCGAAGACTGGACAGGAGACGGCGAGATGGATGCGAAAACCGGTAAATCGATGGGCTGTCCAATGGACCAGCCGACCACGGTACGCTCGCTGCTCGGCCGCCAAAACCGTGACTGGTGGCCGGAATCGCTGCCGATCGACATTCTGCATCAGGGCGGGGTCTCGCCGGACCCGATGGGGGCCGACTTCGACTATGCCGAAGCGTTCAAGAAGTTGAATTACCAGGCGCTGAAGGACGATCTGACCGCGCTGATGACCGACAGCAAGCCGTGGTGGCCGGCGGACTACGGCCATTACGGCCCCTTCATGATCCGCATGGCCTGGCATGCCGCGGGCACCTATCGCACCGCCGACGGTCGCGGCGGCGCCAATAGCGGGCAGCAGCGCTTTGCCCCGCTCAACAGCTGGCCGGATAACGGCAACCTCGACAAGGCTCGGCGGCTGCTGTGGCCGATCAAACAGAAATACGGCAAGAATCTCAGCTGGGCCGACCTGTTCATCCTGGCCGGCAATGTTGCGATCGAGTCGATGGGCGGTCCGATCTTCGGCTTCGGCGGAGGCCGTCCGGACGTGTTCGAGGCGGAACGCGATATCTACTGGGGCACCGAGGAGCAATGGGTCGGCCAGGAAGGCAACAAGACCCGCATCATGCCCGAGGAAGAGCTCGAGCTGGAGTTTCCGTTGGCGGCGATCCAGATGGGCCTGATCTACGTCAATCCGGAAGGGCCGGGCGGCGTGCCCGACCCGCTCCAGTCCGCTCGCGACATCAAGGTGACCTTCGAACGCATGGCGATGAACCATGAGGAAACGGTCGCCCTCACTGCCGGCGGCCATACCTTCGGCAAGGCGCATGGCGCGGGCGATCCCAGCCTGGTCGATGTGGCGCCGGAAGGCGCCGACATCGCGCTGCAGGGTCTCGGTTGGGCCAGCGCTCATGAAAGCGGCTTTGGCGAACATACCATCACCAGCGGCATCGAAGGGGCGTGGGTGAACACCCCGACCCAGTGGTCGGAGAATTACTTCCGCCTGCTGCTCGACTATGAATATGAGCTGGTGAGGTCGCCCGCCGGAGCGAAGCAGTGGCAGCCGATCAACCAGCGCGAAGAGGACATGGCGCCGGCGGCACACGATCCCTCGAAGCGTGTGCCGACGATGATGACCACTGCCGACATGGCGCTCAAGATGGACCCGGAATTCCGCAAGATCTCCGAGAAGTTCCGCAACGACCATGAAGCGTTCAAGGATGCCTTCGCCCGCGCCTGGTTCAAGCTGACGCACCGCGATATGGGGCCGAAGATCCGCTACCTCGGGCCGGAAGTACCGGCGGAAGACCTGATCTGGCAGGATCCGGTCCCGGCCGGAACTGAGCCGTCCGACGGAGATGTGTCGGCCTTCAAGTCGAAGATCCTCGGCGCCGGCTTCAGCATCGGCCAGTTGGTCAAGACCGCCTGGGCCTCTGCCTCGACATATCGCCGGTCCGACCATCGTGGCGGCGCCAACGGTGCTCGGATCCGCCTGGAACCGCAGCGCAATTGGGCGGTCAACGAGCCTGAGGAGTTGAGCCGCATCCTCGCCAAGATCGACGAGCTGCGCGGGTCGATGTCGATGGCGGATGCGATCGTCCTTGCCGGCACCGCGGCGGTCGAGAAGGCCGCCAGGGATGCCGGCTTCAACGTCGAGGTGCCGTTCACCGGCGGGCGCGGGGATGCGACGCAGGATTGGACCGACGTCGACAGCTTCGCGGTGATGGAGCCGGCGGCGGATGGCTTCCGCAATTATCTGAAGACGAAACATTCGGTGAAGACGGAGGAACTGCTGATCGACCGCGCGTCGCTGCTGGGCCTGTCGGCGCCGGAGATGACGGCGTTGCTGGGCGGCCTGCGCGTGCTCGGCGCCAATTACAAGGATGAAGCGCTGGGTGTCTTCACCGACCGCAAGGGTCAGCTGACCAACGATTTCTTCGTCAACCTGCTCGACAACGACAGCTTCTGGGAGGTGGTCGACGAAAGCGGGGACGAGGAATTCATCGGCTCTGATCGCGGCGGCCGGCAGCAGAAGTGGCGCGCGACACGCACCGACTTGATCTTCGGCTCGAATAGCCAGCTGCGTGCCATTGCCGAAGTCTATGCCGAGCGTGGCAACGAGGAGAAGTTCGTCCGCGACTTC
Organism: uncultured Alphaproteobacteria bacterium; assembly: GCA_963844355.1. Lineage (GTDB taxonomy): Bacteria > Pseudomonadota > Alphaproteobacteria > Sphingomonadales > Sphingomonadaceae > Sphingomicrobium. The sequence continues at coordinate 628,368 of CAWJNY010000007.1, read as the reverse complement.
GTGCACGCCTGGACCAAGGTGATGAATGCCGACCGCTTCGACGTGCCGCAGAATCCGAAGAGCGTCGAGCCGATCGGCATCGCCGAACCGGCGATGGCGAAATAGCGGGAGCCGGATTTAGCCCGGACAAGCACAGGCCGTCGCGGCACTACCTACTCCCCTCCTGCCCCGGTGCCGCGGCGGCCGACATGCATCAGTGGAGCGCGGGCTTTCTCGTGGCGGGGACTTCCTGGCTCGGAACCACGTCCCTGACGATCGAGCGCAGGCTGTCGGCCAGCATCTGGAACTCGCTCTCGCGCGGGCTCGAGCGGCGCCAGATCAGCGCGACCTGGCGGTAGCCATGTTCGGAGCGCAACGGCTTGGCATCGACGCCCGTGCCTTCGAGGATCCCGGCCTCGATCGCCATCGACGGGATGAACGTCAGCCCCAGGCCGTTGTCGACCATCTGCACCAGCGTGTGGAGCGACGTACCCATCATCGCCGCATGGGCGCGCAGCTCCGGACGATTGCAGGCGGACAGGGCGTGATCCTTCAGGCAGTGGCCGTCTTCGAGCAGCAGCATCCGGCCCTCGTCGATCGCGGCGACATCGACCATTGCTCCGCTCGGCGCCTCGCCCCGCGGATAGGCTACGAACAGCCGATCGTCGAACAGCGGCGCCGAGTCCACGTCGCCGCAGCCATAAGGCAGCGCCAGCAACACGCAATCGAGCAGTCCGCGATGCAGCGCTTCACACGCCGCCTGACTGGTTTCCTCTCGAAGGTAGAGCTTCAGCTCGGGCCATTCGCGGCGCAGGCGCGGCAGCATGGCCGGCAGCAGGAACGGGGCGATAGTCGGGATAACGCCCATGCGAAGCTCGCCGTGCAATGGCCTGCCCTCCGCTCGGGCCAGTTCCGCCAATTCCTCCGCCTCGCGCAGGACGCGGACGGCCTTGTCGGAGACCTTCTCCCCCAAGGCGGTAAAGCGGACCACGCGGCGGGTGCGCTCGACGAGGGTCACGCCGAGCAGCGTTTCCAGCTCGCGCAGTCCGGCCGAGAGCGTCGATTGGGTGACGAAGCAGGACTCGGCCGCTTTCCCGAAATGTCCGTGCTGCCGAAGCGCGACGAGATATTGGAGCTGCTTGATGGTTGGCGGGTGGACGGTCATCGCTAATCGAAATTTCCAATCAATATACTGGGTATAATCAACTTGTGCGATTGATGCCAGCACCATAAATGCTGCGCTGCGACATATGATGCCCGCAGTGAAACAGGAGAATTGAATGCTTACCGTTGGTGACAAGCTTCCGGCTCTCACCGTCCCCGTCCAGCAGGGCGCCTCGGCGCTGCCCGCGGGCGAAACCCTCGATCTGGGCAGAACCGACGGCAAGTGGAAGGTCCTCTTCTATTGGCCCAAGGACTTCACCTTCGTCTGCCCGACCGAAATCGTCGGCTACGGCGAACTGAAGCAGGATTTCGAAGATCGCGACGCCGTGCTGATCGGCGCGTCGACCGACACCAGCCATGTCCACTTCGCCTGGCGCAAGTCGGACGAGCAGCTGGCCAATGCCGATTTCCCCTGGATCGCCGACAATTCGAAGAAGCTGGCCGAGGCGCTCGGCATTCTTCATCCGGAAGAGGGCGTCGCCTACCGTGCGACCTTCATCATCGATCCGGACAATGTGATCCAGCACATCACGATCAACGGCCTGAACGTCGGCCGCAATCCGGCCGAAACGCTGCGCGTGCTCGACGCGTTGCAGACTGACGAGCTTTGCCCCTGCAACTGGAGCGAGGGTGAGGAAGTATTGAGGCCGGCTGCCTAACCGGCCCTACGAGAACTGCTGCCGACGCGATGCGGGCAGCAGGACGGCGGGGGCATTCTCCCCTAATTTTGCCCCCGCCGTCATCCTTTTCCAACAGTTGAACGAGCTCCATCCAGGCCGCTGGAGGATGAACCATGTCCAGTCTCAAGCAATTTGCCGACGCGCTGCCCGATCATGCCAGGGACCTGCGGCTGCGACGTTTAGTCTCGCTAGATTAGTGCGCGATAGAGCCCGTAGCCGCTCGTCAGCGTCAGCACGGCGCCGACAAATGTCAGCAGCACGTCCGGATTGACCCGCTTGGCGATCCACGCTCCGAACGGCGCCGCGAGGACGCCGCCGATCACCAGTCCGGCCACCGCCTTGAGCAGGAACGCCTGTTCCTCGTCGGAGCCGGTCAGCGTCAAGGTCGCGAGGAAGGTGGCGGAAATGGAAATGGTCAGGAAGAACTCGGCCGTGTTTACGGTGCCGATGGTCTTCCTCGGGTTGCTGCCTTGAACGAGCAGGTTGGAGGTGACGATTGCGCCCCACCCGCCGCCGCCGGCCGCATCGAGGAAACCGCCAATGGCACCGAGGGGCTCGACAATCTTCGGCCTCCGTTCAGTGTGCCGGTGCATGACGCCGCGATAGAATAAGTAGACGCCGAGCGACGTCAGATAGGCGAGAACGAACGGTTTGGCGGTCGAAGCATCGACCTGCGTCAGGACATAGGCGCCGATGATGCCGGCGAGGATGCCGGGAACGGCGATGCGGAAGAATAGCTGCCAGTCGACATTGCGATGGGCGACGTGGCTGATGCCGGAAACGGCAGTGGTGAACGTCTCCGCTGTATGAACACCAGCGGACGTCGCAGCCGGCGGAACGCCCATCGTTATGAGCAGGGTAGTGGAGATTTGACCGAAGGCCATGCCGAGCGCGCCATCGATCAACTGCGCCGCGAAGCCGATCATGATGAAGGGCACCAATACCGATGGATCGGTCAGGATCTCAGCAAAAATGCCCGTTCTCCACCCTGTTCCGATCCTTAACTGCCTCAAGATTCAGCGCTGCGGCAAGCATTTCCGGCGCATGAAAAGGTCCATTCGGCTTTTCATTACGCCGCTGACACCTTAAATTGGGGACAGCAACAACAAGGATACGTGGCTTGGCTTCGGGTGTTGTCGAGTATCTGGAATTCGGTGAAAGCGCGCGATCCCGCCGCCCGATCCAGTTGGGAAATCCTGATTTATCCAGGGGTGTGGGCGCTTGGTCTGCATCGCGTTGCCCACTGGCTTTACGGCGGCCAGCTCTATTTTCTGGCGCGGCTGGTCAACCATTTTTCTCGCGCCATCACCGCGATCGACATCCATCCCGGCGCCAAGATCGGCCAGCAATTCTTCATCGACCATGGCTTTACGGTAATCGGGGAGACGGCCGAGATCGGCGATGATGTCACCATCTATCAGAATGTGACTCTAGGCGGGACCAACCCTTCGACCGGCGTTGGGGGCAAACGCCACCCAACGCTCAAAAGCGGCGTCGTGATCGGCTCCGGCGCGCAAGTGCTGGGCCCGATCGAGGTGGGCGAAGGTGCCAAGATCGGCGCCAATGCGGTTGTTACCAAGGACGTCGAGGCGGGGAGTACCATGGTCGGCATTCCGGCCAGGCCGGTGCCGGTCGATGCGGTCCATTACAGCCCTGGGTTCGTGCCTTATGGCACTCCGTGCGGCGAGGATTGCGATCCCAGCCGCGCGCGGCTGACCGAACTGGAAGAAGAGATTGAGGCGCTTCGGCGCGAAGTGGCCGATCTGCGGACCCGCAGCCAGGCTCGGCCCAAGGTCAAAAGCGCTTGAGCGTCATCACGCCGTTTCCGCATCCGCGGGACCGGCGTCCTATTACTTCCTTTGACCGTGGCGAGCTGCAGCGCATTCTCGATCTGTACGGCCGCATGGTGGCGGCTGGGCATTGGCGCGACTATGGGCTTTGGTTCGACGCCGAAGTGGCGGTGTTCGCCGCTTTCCGGCGGACGGCGGAGCGGCCCGACGTCCGGATCGAAAAACGCCCCCAGCTTCACTTGAAGCAGGGAGCGTTTGCGCTGGTGTCAGAGCATGGAATGGTGCTCAAACGGGGCCACGAGCTTCACGGCGTCCTGGCCCCGATCGAGCGTCGGCTCATGCGGCTGGTGCGGGAGTAGCCACCGTCCGATCAACGAGCGGCAGTCGCTGGCGAAGACCGCTGGGCAATGGCTTCACCACTGCGGCGCGAGCCTGGGTCCAGAAGGCCGACAGCATCAGCAGGGCCGAGCCGATGACGAGGGCCGTCAGCGCGACATTGAGCTCGACCGCCCCGAACTCGCGGAACAGCTCGTTCAGGGCATAGAGCACATAGGCCAGCGCCGAGACGAGCAAGGCACGACGGTCGATCGCCAGTGCCGTCAAACCCAGCACGACGTAGAGCAGCACTGCGATCAGGCCTTCGCCGATGGTCGCGCTATTGTCGTTGAGCCCGAGCAGGGTGAAAATCGGATGGACGATCATGGGCGCTGCCAGCAGGTGAAGCCAGAAGGCGACGTCAGCCCGACGGGTCAGACGGGCACGATCCGAACCGTCCCACCACATTGCGAACAGGAAGGTGCCAATGCCGAGGAAGAGCAGGAAGCCGAGGATGAGATTTTCGGCCTGTTCGACATTATTGCCCAACGCCGCGACGAGAAGACCAAGGGCGATGCCCGCAACCGAAGCGGCGCCTGTTGCAACCGTGATCGGGACGCGGAACCGGCGCCAATGAAGCCAGGCTGCCGCAGCCGCAATCGCCGCCGATACGGCCCCGATTGAGCCGCCCAGCTGCGGATTATTATCCAAAGCGTCCGGTCCGATGCCGAGAGCCAAGGTGATTCCCGCAGTCGCGAGCACTGCGATGACGAACGTCAGCAACAGCAGGATCGACGGCAGAGCCATCCGGCGCTTGGCAGTGAAGAACAGGGCCAAGCCCCAACTGGTTACCGCAACCGCCAGCGGCGCAAGCGGCGAGGGCCCGTCATGAGCGATGAGGAGGCCAGTGCGCTGGCCGACCCATTGGCCGATGAAACCCACGGCGAACAGCAGGATAGCGGATGCGATCGCGACGAAAATGTCATTGAAACCGGTGATGAGCCGGAAATTCTCTTCATCGACAGCAGGCGAGGCGCGCTGGCTGTCGACATAGTGGCGAAGGGCGGCGGCGGCTTCCGCGCTGAGCGCGCCTGCTGCGACCGCCTCATCGAGATCATTCTGGCTGTACATGAATTATAACCTCCCTGATGCGCCCCAGGGTCGCACAGGTGTATTATTGTGTCAATACAGCGGAACGGTGGAATGGCCGGCGCCCGTATCAGGGGGTGGGGTCGGGCGCCGACCAAACTCGGAAATTCAGTGACTCAACGGCATTTCACCCGGCTGCGGTCGACCTTGCGGCCGATCAGCGCTCCGGCGGCTGCGCCGAGGATCGTGCCGGTGGCGCGCTCGCCGCCGGTGTCGATCGCACGACCGATCAAGGCGCCGCCGGCAGCGCCAACGATCAAGCCGGTGGTTCCGTTGGGGCGCTTGCAGCGGTAACGCCCATCGGAATCCCGCCAGATTTTCCCTCGATATTGGCCATCGTTCGCATAGGCAGGCGTCACAGGTACGATAGGTACAGCCAGCGCCGTAGCGGTCAGCGCCAGGATCGTCTTCCGCATTAAGCTCCCCTTGAGTGTGTTCCACGCGCTGGGGCGTGGAGCTTGGCCGTCAGTTTGATCATGAAACGATTCGTTACCAGAGCAGAATAACCATTACTGGCGTTGTTAACGGCGAACCGTTGGTCGCAAGACGCCGGACCGGGTCGCACGGTTCCTTGCGCCGGTCCAATTGCAGACTTGGCCGACGCTTGCCAAGGGGTCGTGAGGCGAAGATAGAACCGACATGGCCACGAGAGGCGAGCATTTGGTTCGAGCCGACCGCCGCTTTGCGACGGGCGCCGGGATATTGGGCCGGCTGGCAGCGCCGGGATTCAAACAGGTCGTCGACCTGATCCACGACCGTCTGCGGCATGGCGGGATCGATGCGATCCTGCCCGACGGAACGCGCAGGCGGCTTGGATTTCGAGGGCCGGGTCCGACCGCCGTCGTCCATCTGAATAGCTGGATGGCACTGGTACGCCTGGCGACCAGCGGTTCCGTCGGCTGGTACAAGGCCTGGGCCGCCGGCGAGTGGAGCTCGCCCGATGCGGTGCAATTGTTCGAGTTGTTCATGCTGAACGGCGAAACGCTGGGCGACGTCGGGCGAGCCAAGGGACTGATGCGCCGGATCAATCGGCTCGCGCACCAACTTCGCGACAATGGACTTGGGCAGGCCAGGCAAAACATCGCCGCGCATTATGACCTCGGCAATGATTTTTACGCCGAATGGCTCGACCCCAGCATGACCTATAGCTCGGCACGGTTCGCCACGGGCGACACGCTCGAGCAGGCCCAGCTGCGAAAGATAGGCCGGTTGCTGGAGCGGCTCCAAATCCAGCCTGGCGACCGGCTACTGGAAATCGGCTGCGGCTGGGGAACGCTGGCCATCGAAGCGGCGAGGCGGGGTGCCCATGTGGTCGGATTGACCTTGTCTGCGGAGCAGAAAGATTGGGCAGACAAAAGGATTGCGGAAGTACAACTATCTGACCGGATCGAGATCCGGCTGCAGGATTATCGCGAGATTTCGCGAGCAATTCGACGCCGTTGCCTCGGTCGAGATGGTCGAGGCGGTGGGGCAACGCTGGTGGCCGGCATATCTCGATTGCATGGCCCGCAACCTGAGCCGAGGCGGCCGGGCAGCCCTGCAGTTCATCTGCATCCGACCCGAGCTTTTCGACGGCTATTCGCGCAACGCCGATTTCATCCAGGCCTATATTTTCCCCGGAGGCATGCTGCTCGACGAGCCGCAGTTCGAGGCGCTGGCGGCCGAGCGTGGCCTGAGCTGGGAGGGGCGGGAAGGCTTTGGCCTGGATTATGCCGAGACGCTTAGGCAATGGCGCGAACGCTACGATACGGCGGTAGGGCAAGGACGGCTGAATGGCTTCAGCGACCGTTTCCACGACCTCTGGCGCTATTATCTCATGTATTGCGAGGGTGGATTTCGCGGCGCGCGGAATTGACGTTGCCCAGGTGACTATGGCGAAGGCCTAGTCGTCCACCCGATAGCGGCTGCCGGTCTCGGCATCGCCCTGCAGCCGCTCGACGATGGCTGCAGCGACCACCTCGGGCGGCTTGACGCTCTCCGGTTCCTCGCCGGGAAAGGCGAGTTGGCGCATGCGGGTGCGGGTTGAACCAGGATCGATGATCTGGACACGCAGCTTGCCGGCATAGGCGGTCTCATCGGCATAGGCGCCAAGCAGCGTATCGAACGCGGCCTTGGACGCGCCATAGCCGCCCCAGAAGGCGCGCGGCTCCTCGCCGACCGAGGAAGTGATGCCGACGATCTCCGCCTTGTCGGCGCGGCGGAGCAGCGGGTCGAAGGCGGCGATGATCGCCTGGTTGGCGAAGACGTTGAGCTTGAAGACGCGCTCCAGTTCCTTGGCATCAAGATGCTCGACCGGCGACAAGCGAGCCGAGCATGGCGGCGTTGAGCACCAGAATGTCGAGGCTGCCCCAGCGCTCGGCGACCGCCTGCGGCAAGCTTCTGGATGTTTTCGCTGATCGGTGAGGTCCATCGGCGCGATCGTCGCGCTGCCGCCGCGCGGCATGGATCCGCTCCTCGACCTGCTCCAGGGCCGGGCCGCCGCGCGCGGTAAGGATGACATGCGCGCCGGCGGCGGCCAGCGCCTCGGCGGTCGCGGCGCCGATGCCGCGGCTGGCCCCGGTGACGAGCGCGAGCTTGCCGTCAAACGGCTTCGTATCGGTCATGAAGTCCCTTTAGCGACTGGCGACGAGCGAAAAGGCTTCAGCTTGCCGTCCTTGTCGCAGTCGGTGAGGGTGGTCGGATAGTCGCCGGTGAAGCAGGCGTCGCAACGTTGCGGCTGCGGTCGCGTCGCGCTGGTCGCCGAGCGCGCGATAGAGCCCGTCGATCGAGATGAAGGCCAGGCTGTCGGCGTTGATGTAGCGCGCCATCTCCTCGACGTTCATCTGGCTGGCGATCAGCTTCGAGCGCTCGGGCGTGTCGACGCCGTAGAAGCAGCTGTGACTTGCGTCGGCGGCGAGGCGATGCGCATGTGGACTTCGCGGGCCCCGGCATCGCGCATCATCTGGACGATCTTCACCGCGGTCGTGCCGCGAACGATGACTGTCGTCGACCAGCACGATGCGCTTGCCCTCGATCAGCGCGCGATTGGCATTGTGCTTCAGCTTGACGCCGAGGTGGCGAACGTCCTCGGCTCGGCTGGATGAAGGTCCGCCCGACATAGTGGGAGCGGATGATGCCGAGCTCGAACGGGATGCCCGCTTCCTGGCTGAAGCCGAGCGCGGCCGGGACGCCGCAGTCCGGCACCGGCACGACATAATCGGCCTCGACCGGCGCTTCGCGCGCCAGTTCGGCGCCGATCTTCTTGCGCACCTCATAGACCGACGTGCCGTCGACGATGCTGTCGGGGCGCGAGAAATAGACATGTTCGAAGATGCAGGGGCGGGGCTTGGCCGGCGCGAACGGCCGGAAGCTGCGCACGCCGGTCTCGTTGACGATGATCAGCTCGCCGGGCTCGACGTCGCGCAGGTAGGTCGCGCCGATCACGTCGAGCGCGACCGTTTCCGAAGCGAAGATGGTCGCTTCGCCGAGCTTGCCCATCACCAGCGGCCGGATGCCGAGCGGATCGCGGCAGGCGACCAGGCCTTCGGGGGTCAGGACGACAGCGAATAGGCGCCCTCGACCTGGCTCAGCGCATCGATCAGCCGGTCGAGCGGGGTCGTATAGCTCGAGGTCGCGACGAGGTGGATGATGACCTCGGTGTCGCTGGTCGACTGGAAGATCGAGCCGCGGCGGATCAGCGCGGCGCGCAGCGTCATGGCGTTCGACATATTGCCGTTATGGGCGACCGCGAAGCCGCCCTCGGCAAGATCGGCGAACAGCGGCTGGACGTTGCGAAGCGCGGTCTCGCCGGTGGTCGAATAGCGGACATGGCCGATCGCGACCGGCCGGACAGCTTGCGGATGATGTCGTCGCGGTCGAAATTGCCGGCGACATGGCCCATCGCGCGGTGCGAATGGAATGGCTGCCGTCGAAGCTGGTGATGCCGGCCGCTTCCTGGCCGCGATGCTGGAGCGCGTGGAGGCCCAGCGCGACGAAGCTCGAGGCGGTGTCGGCGCCCCAGATGCCGAAAATGCCGCACTCCTCGCGCAGCTTGTCGTCGTCGAACGGATTGGTGGTCAGCATGGTTCGCGCGAATCCATCTCGAGGGTCTGGCGCCGCATATAGGAGAGCAGTCGGCGCATTTGTCGCCTTCCGCCTGCCGCAAGCTTGAAGCATGGTGGCCGCGATGCGACCTTGCATCCTCTCGCTGTCCTGCTTGCTTGCCGCCTGCTCGCAGGAGGCGCAGCCAGCCGACCGGCCCGATCGCCGCCGGGCATCTTCGCCGGCAACGGGCCGCGACGCGCCTGTGCATCGCCGGCGAAGCCGGCGCGCTCCAGGGCGGGCTTGATCACGTTATGGCGACGGGCGATGCCAATTGCTCGGCCAGCGGCAGGATCGAGCGAGCGCGGGGCAGTCTGGGCGCTCGATGCCGCGCGGCGAAGGGGATTGCCGGCATTCCGTTGACGGTCGACGGCGAACGCGATCCGCTCGGCGCAGGTGCCGCGGCCTGCGCTTATTATTGCGGGCCGGGCGCGACGTATCGCCGGCAAGTCGTTCAACCGCGCAGACATGGGCGCGACAGCGGTGGACCTCGCCGGTGATCGACTTTGCTGGCGATCCGCATCTGATTGACCTTTACGGAAACGTAAAGTAGCGATGCCGAGCCATGCTTCAGCACCAACGACCGCATCTATTCGATCGGCGATCTGTGCGACGAATTCGGCGTCACTGCGCGCGCGCTTGCGCTTCTACGAGGATGAGGCGCTGATCGCGCCCGAGCGGCGCGGCACGCAGCGGCTTTATTCCGAGCGCGACCGCGCCCGGCTGGCCTGGATCCTGCGCGGCAAGCGGGTCGGCCTCAGCCTGGCCGACATCAAGGAATTGCTCGACCTCTACGACATCGGCGACGGCCGCCGCACCCAGCGCTCAAGACCATCGAGCGATGCCAGGAGCAGGTCGACGACGCTCAAGCACCAGCGGATCGACATCGACGCCACGATCAAGGAGCTCGAAGGCTTCATCGCGCTGGTGAAGGCGCAGACGCCGAATGCCAAGAGGAGCAGATCGATGCCCGTCTACACCGCGCCCGTCCGCGACACGCAATATCGTGCTCGACCATGTCGTCGGCATCCAGAACTACTCCAATCTGCCGGGCTTCGCCGACGCCACGCCGGATTTGGTCGAGGCGATCCTGACGAGGGCGCGCGCTTCTGCGAGGAGGTGCTGCAGCCGCTCAACCGGGTCGGCGACGAAGCAGGGCTGCAAGCGCAACGACGACGGATCGGTGACCACTCCGCCGGGCTTCAAGGAGGCCTGGGACCAGTTCGTCGCCGGCGGCTGGACGACACTTGCATGCGCCGCAGGAATATGGCGGGCCAGGGCCTGCCGTCAGTCGTCGCCGACCGCGATCGCCGAATATCTCGGCTCGGCCAACCATGGCTTCGAAATGTACAACGGCCTGACCCAGGGCGCGATCGCCTCGCTGCTGGTCAAGGGATCGGACGAGCAGAAGGCGCAAATATCTGCCGAACATGGTCTCCGGCCGCTGGACCGGGACGATGAACCTGACCGAGCCGCATTGCGGCACCGACCTCGGCCTGTTGAAGACCAAGGCCGAGCCCAATCCGACGGCAGCTACTCGATCAGCGGCACCAAGATCTTCATCTCGTCGGGCGAGCACGACCTTGCGCGAGAACATCATCCACCTCGTCCTGGCCAAGATCGCCGGCGCGCCCGACAATGTGAAGGGCATCTCGCTGTTCGTCGTGCCCAAGTTCCTGGTCAACGAGGACGGCTCGCTGGGCGAGCGCAACGGCGTGTCGCTGCGGCTCGATCGAGCACAAGATGGGCATCCACGGCAATTCGACCTGCGTGCTCAATTATGACGGCGCCACCGGCTGGCTGGTCGGCGAGCCCGAGAAGGGCCTCGCCGCGATGTTCATCATGATGAACGCGGCCCGGCTCGGCGTCGGGCTGCAGGGGCTGGCCCAGGGCGAAGTCGCCTATCAGAACGCCGTCGCCTACGCGAAGGACCGCCGGCAGGGCCGGGCGCTCAAGCCCGAGGACCGCGACCCCGACGCCAAGGCCGACAATCTATTCGTCCATCCGGACGTGCGCCGCATGCTGATGGAGGCCAGGGCGTTCAACGAGGGCGCGCGCGCGCTGATCCTGTGGGGCGCGCTGCAGGTCGATCTCAGCCGCAAGGCCCAGACCGAGGAGGAGCGCCAGGCGGCCGACGACCTGATCTCCGTGCTGACGCCGGTGATCAAAGGCTACCTCACCGATCGAGGGTTCGAAACCGCGGTCAATGCCCAGCAGGTCTTCGGCGGCCATGGCTATATCCGCGAATGGGGCATGGAGCAGTTCGTCCGCGATGCCCGCATCGCCCAGATCTACGAAGGCACCAACGGCGTCCAGGCGATGGACCTGGTCGGCCGCAAGCTAGGCAAGGACGGCGGCCGCGGTGTCAGGTCGCTGTTCGAAGCTGATCGGCCGGGACATCGCCGAAGCCAAGGCCGCAGGCGATGCGGCCGGGGTCGCCGGCGCCGCTGGAAAAGTCGCTGCAGCATCTCCAGGCCGCGACCATGTGGCTGGCTCAGAATGGCATGGCCGATCCGAACAATGCCGGCGCCGGCGCCTATGCCTACATGCAGCTGATGGGGCTGGTCAGCCTGGGCTGGATGTGGCTCAAGATGGCCGCGGCGTCGCGCACGGCTTGATGGACGAAGCCGGCGAGGACCGAGGCTTCCATGAAGCCAAGCTCGCCACCGCACGCTTCTTCGCCGAGCGCGAGCTTGTTGCCGCCGGTGCCCTCCGCCGCAAGGTGGAGGCTGGGGCAGAGAGCCTGATGGCGCTGCCGATGGAGGCCTTCTAACGGCCTAGTTCGCGGCCTTGGTGGGTGCCTGGGCGATATACCAGGGCTGCAACATCGTGACGTCGTTGCTGTTTGGCCGCTTGGTCGCCAGTCGGCCAAGATCGAATTGCTCGGTGAACTGCACGCCGAACTTTCCTGACTGCGACCACTGCACCGTACCGATGACAGGCCCGACCCCGACGATGTCGATCGTCATCGTCTGACCGGGCGTGACTACCTCCGGGCATTCGACCAGTGCGCCCATGGCCGAAATGTTGCGCAGCCGAATTTCGGTGGCCCGGCCGTTGATCGAGGCGATCGCCCGCCGCATCAGCCGATGGCGCGGCTCGCGGATACACTGATATCCCTCTGCTTCGACGCGGCTGGCGTTGGCCATTTCGCGCGCTTCTTCGGCGGGCATCGGCTTGCCGAAGATGTAACCCTGGACCTGGCTGACGCCCAGCTCGCGGATCAGGAAGAGGTCGTCATGCGTCTCGACCCCTTCGGCGGTCGTGTCCATGTCGAGGCTTTCGGCCAGCGAGACGATGGCGCGGATGATCGCGCCGTTGCGCTTGGTAGTCGAGGCCGCGCCGCGGACGAAGCTCTGGTCGATCTTGATCTTGTCGAACGGCGCTTTCTTCAGATAGCCCAGCGACGAATATCCCGTTCCGAAATCGTCCAGCGCAAGGCGCACACCGAGCGACTTCAGGCGGGCGAAAGTGCCATCGGTCGCGTCGCTATCCGCCAGGAACACGCCTTCGGTGATTTCCAGTTCCAGCCGGGCAGGCTCAAACTCATATTCGGCGAGCAAGGCGGCGACCGTGTCGACAATATTCGGATCGTTGAATTGAATCGGCGACAGGTTGACGGCGATGCGGACGTTCTCGGGCCAGCCGGCAGCTTCCGCCACCGCGGTTCGCAGCACGAACTCACCGATCCGCCCGATCATCCCGCATTCCTCGGCCAGTGGAATGAATTTGTCGGGCGAGATCAGGCCGCGCTTCGGATGGTTCCAGCGAACCAATGCCTCGAAGCCGGATATTTCTTCGCTGGCAACGGTGACGATTGGTTGGAAGGCAACCCACATCTCGCCCCGGTCCAGCGCCTGGCGGAGGTCGTTTTCCAGCAACTGGCGGTCGGCCGCCTCGCTGTGCATCGACGCCTCGTAGAATGAGTGCTTGCCGCGGCCCGCCGCCTTTGCCGCGTACAGCGCGAGGTCCGCGTTGCGGATCATGCGGTCGGCGCAGCTCTTGCCCGGATCGCCAATGGCGATGCCGACCGAGGCGCCGATAATCACCCGATGACCCTCGATCATGTAGGGTCGCGAGACCTGCTCGATCAAGGTTCGGGCCAGGCTTTCGAGCAGCCCGGTCTCAACCGTGCCTGGAAGCACCGCCTTAAATTCGTCGCCGCCGAGGCGGCCGACCTGGCCATGATCGCCCATCACCGATTTCAGGCGCTCGCCGACCTGGCGAAGGAGCGCGTCACCGATCGGATGGCCGAGCGTGTCGTTGACGTTCTTGAAGCGATCAAGGTCGATCAGGAACAACGAGCAGCCCTTGCGGCGGTTGGTGGCGTTGCGCAGCGCTTCGTCCAGCGTTTGGCGCATGAGCGCGCGATTTGGCAGGCCCGTCAGCGAATCGAAGCGGGCAAGCCGAGCCACCTCCTGCTCGGTGCGGCGCTGCTCGGTAAGGTCGGTGCCGATGCCGCGGAACCCCAGGAAGCGTCCCCGTTCGTCAAACACCGGGTTTCCCGACAGTGACCAATGAATGTCTTCATCGCTGGCGGCGCGGACGATCACGTCACTGAACGGGAAGCGCGCGGACAGATGGAAGCCGAGCGTGCGCTCCTCGCGCAGGCTGTCCGGCGAGCCGGAGTCGACCGACAAGAGGTCGGTGAACTGGCGGCCGAGCAGGTCTTCGGGGTTGCATTTGAAGTCGTCGGCGAGCTGCTGCGATACATAGGACAAAGTGCCCAGATTATTCGTCTCCCAAAACCAGCCGCGGCCGCTGTTCTCGAACTCGTCGACGAACTGCAACGCCTTGCGCGCCTGGGCCTCCAGGTTGAGGCGTGCGCGGGCATTGGTGAGGACGGTGCGGGCGCTGGCGATGCTGTAGGCGATGTTGATGATGGCCAGAAAGGCGATGCCGGCAAGCACGGCAGGTTGGCGCGATACGGCCAGCGCGCCGGTTATCGCGACCAGTGCATTGAGGATGGCGACCGGAGGCGACGAAATCGAGACGATCGTCGCCGCCCCGAGGCCCGCGCCGAAGGCCAGCGCGATGAAGGGCGTGCTTGCCAGATGCTGGTTGGAGATGAGGGTCAGCCCGTAGAACATCCAGAGCGCGCCGCTGAGCCCGATATAGGCGCACAGGGCCCAGGAGACGTTGCGCGGTGCTATGCCGATCCTGTCGCGATACCACATCCCGACAAAGGCCAGCGCGTCGAGCAGCAGCGCGGCGATGACCGGAATAATCGGGTTGCTGGAAACCGGGTGGAAGATGCTGGCCGGATGCATCAGCAGGCAAGCGAGACCCCACACCAGATGGGTCGCCCCGAGCAGCGCCGGCGCAAGCTCGAACATGGCTACGCGTTGCACAGCCAGGCTGTCATCGTCGGTTGTATCGGGTGACCTCAGGTCAAACGTCAGCGCGTCCTTGACCGAAGCCCGCTGATCAATCCCGTCACCTTCGGAAACGGCAAACCGTGCCCTACGCATTTCCCATGACACTCCCCTTGAGTGCCGGAGGATTAACGGAAAAGGATTAATGCAACATCAAATGGACGTTGTTTTCAAACCCTTAACCCTGTTCTTCGGGAAGAAAATCCGGAACCGACAAATAGCGTTCGCCAGTGTCGTAGTTGAATCCGAGAATCCTCGGATTATCGCCCAGTTCCGGAAGCTTCCGGTTGATGGCCGCAAGCGTGGCGCCGGACGAAATTCCGACCAGAATCCCTTCTTCCCGCGCCGCACGGCGAGCCATTTCCTTGGCATCGTCCGGAGCGACCTGGATTACTCCGTCGAGCAGTGAAACATCGAGGTTAACCGGGATGAAGCCGGCCCCGATGCCCTGGATCGGATGCGGCGCCGGCTCGCCGCCGGAAATGACCGGCGACAGGGTGGGCTCGACGGCAAATACCTTCAGCCCGGGCCAGGCCTGCTTGAGTACCTGCGCGCAGCCGGTGATATGGCCACCCGTGCCGACACCGGTAATCAGTGCGTCGAACGGCTCGTCGCTGAAATCGGCAAGTATCTCCTGCGCTGTCGTGCGGGCATGTACTTCGATGTTGGCGGGATTGTCGAACTGCTGCGGCATCCAGGACGCGGGGATCTGTTCGAGGATTTCCTGCGCCCGGGCGATGGCGCCCTTCATGCCCTTTTCGCGCGGAGTGAGGTCGAACTCGGCGCCATAGGCCAACATCAGCCGCCGCCGTTCGACCGACATGCTGTCGGGCATCACCAGGATCAGCCGATAACCCTTGACCGCAGCCACCATGGCAAGGCCGATGCCGGTATTGCCGCTGGTCGGCTCGACGATCACCCCGCCGGCCTTCAATTTGCCGCTGCGCTCCGCATCCTCGACCATCGACAGGGCGATGCGGTCCTTGATCGAGGCCGCCGGGTTCGACCGTTCCGACTTGATCCACACCTCGGCATTGTCGCCGAACAGGCGGTTGATCCGGATATGCGGCGTGTTGCCGATCGTCTCGAGGATATTGGCGGCCTTCATTCAACATCTCCTTTCGGCAACAATGGGGGCGCAACGATAGGTTGCAAGCCGTCAGACGCCTCCGGCGATGGCAGCCTCTTCAGGCGGCGGTTCGGCCAGTTCGAACGTGCGCGCCCGGCGAAGCTCGGGGAACCATAAGGCCCAGATCAAGGTCACGCCGACCGCGGCAATGCCGCCAGCCACCGTCGCGGTCACCGGCCCGAGCAGGGCGGCGGTGAAGCCGCTGCGGGTTTCGCCGAGCTCGTTGGAAGCGGAGATGGCGAGGGTGGAGGCGGCGGCCACCCGTCCGCGCATCTCGTCGGGCGTATGAAGCTGGATCAGTGACTGCCGGATGTAGACCGAGAACATGTCGGCGGCACCGAGCAGCGCCAGCATCGCCAGCGACAGGAAATAGGAACGCGAAATGCCGAAGACGGCCGTGGCCGCGCCAAAAATGACTACGGCGGTCAGCATCTTGACGCCAACATCGGTTTTGAGCGGGCGGACCGAAAAGAAGATGGCGGTCAGCGTCGCGCCGGCGGCCGGGGCAGCCCGCAGCGGGCCCAGGCCATCCGCGCCGACGTGCAGGATGTCGCGCGCATAGAGCGGCAGCATGGCCGTGGCGCCGCCCAGCAGCACCGCGAACAGGTCGAGCGTGATCGCCCCGAGCACGAGCCGGTTGCGGCGGACATAAGAAAGCCCATCGGCCATCTGCTTGAGCGGGCTGCCGGGCTTGAGAGCGGTGCGGGGCAACGGCCCGATGGTGAACAGGCAGATGGCGGAGAAGGCGAACAGCCCGGCGCTGAGCGCATAGGGCAGGTGCGCCGTGACGTCGTAGAGAATGCCGCCGATCGCCGGGCCGACGATGGCCCCGGTCTGCCAGGCCGTCGAACTCAACGCGATGGCATTGGGCAGGATTTTACGAGGCACGAGGTTGGGCGCCATGGCCCCGAGCGCCGGGCCGGCGAAGGCGCGCGCGACTCCCAGTAGCGCAGCCACGCCGAACAGGATCGGCAGGCCGATGTACCCGCCCCACGTCGAGGCGAAGAGGATCAGCGCGCAAATCAGCTCGAGGAGGATCACCGCCCGGGCGATTTGTCGCCGGTCGAGCCGGTCTGCGGTCCAGCCGCTGATCGGGGTCAGGACGAACAGCGGAACGAACTGGACCAGGCCAATGAGGCCGAGCTGGAACGCCGCGTCGCGGATGTCCATCGTCTCGCGGGCAATGTCGTAGACCTGCCAGCCGATCACGATGACCATCGCCATCTGGCCGATGGTGGTCGTCAGCCTCGCAAGCCAGAATGCACGATAATCGGGGATTTGCAGTGGCGCTGGGACGAGGCTCATGCGCTTAAGCTCAATAAGTTCACGGAGAGAGGCGCCATTTTGCGTGTCCGGTGTGACCTTATCGCGGAACCAAATCCTACAAGGCGGTTGGTGCAGCGGATCATGGGCGCTGCCTAGCCAATGCCGTTTGAGTAGGACAGAGGTTTCATCGACCGAGCCTTGGCACTTGCTAGTCCGGCATTCGCTCTATGATTGCGTCAAACCGCGGGTTGCCGTGGAGCGGCTTCAGGTCATTGTCCTGCATGATCCACTCGCGGTCTCCCTGGCCGGTGGCCACGGCGCGTTCGAGCAGGTCAAGCGCCTGATCGGCGTCGTTGTTGAGCATGGCGGCACAAGCCAAGGAGACCACGTTGCCGTAGTCGTCGGGCCGAAGGGCAAGTGCACGGTCAATCATCTGCTGCATCTGGTCCTCGCGGCCGAGAAGCGCCATCACGCCAGCTCCGTGGCCCAGCGCGCGGACGTCGCTCGGATACAACTTCAGGTGGCGTTCGATCGCGGCGGCGGACCGCTGAAGGCAGCTTCGCTCCCCCGCCGCGTCACCCAGCGCCTGATATTCCTGCAGCGCATAGACAATGTAGCGATAGTCGTCCGGAGCCAATTCGAATGCGCGTTCGTAGTGCCCAATAGCTCCGGCCTTGTCGCCGGCAAGGACGAAATAACGGGCCGCGCGGTAATGCACTCCGGCATCGTGCGGGCTGAGCGCGAGGGCCCGCGCATAGGCTGCTTGCGCTTCCCGATCATGGGTCAGGGCGAGCGCGGCGCCGAGTGCCAGTTGCGCATCAGCGAGGTCAGGCGCAAGCAAAACGGCCTTCCGGGCGGCGTCGAGTGCCTCTCGCTCGATTTCCTTCCAGTCGGGCAAATGCCAGCGGGCCATCGATACGAGGACATCGGCAAGACCTGCATAAGCGAGCGCGAACTCCGGATCGCGCCCGATCGCCTGGCGGAAGAGGTCGGCGGCGGTCCGGCGCTCCGCCTCCAGCTCCTGCCGGCCAAGGTGCCTTGCCCTTAGCGCGAGATCATTGGCCCGCGCATCGCTGCTCGCCGCGGCACCGATCGACTGGGCCTCGCGGTCGAGCAGGACCACGCCGAGAGCCGCCGCAACGGACTGAGCAATCTCGTCCTGGACAGCGAACACATCCGACATGGTGCGGTCGAACATCTCGCTCCAGCGAGCAAAGCCCGTTTGCGTGTCCACTAGACGGACGCTGATCCGGGCGCGCTCGCCTGCGCGGCGAACGCTGCCTTCGAGACGGGCGTCGACTTGCAGTGGAGCCGCGCTGGCCGTTCCCAACGCCACCCTAATATTTGGCAGCCGGGCCAGTGAACTCACGATCTCCTCCGCGATCCCCTCGCCGAGATGGTCGCCGGAAGCCGGGCCAAGCTCACGGAACGCCAGCACGGCGACCGACGGAATGCGATTGGCTTGTGGGCGAGGCGCGGATGCGGGCGCTGCCTCCAACTCGCCGCGAACGAGCGCGTCGATCGCGGTAGTCACGGACCGCCACCCGATACCACCGACCTTCCCGTCCGCGATCTGGGCGCATTGAATTTGGTCGAAGGGCATGGGCAAACGCACGCCATCGAGCCGCAGTTGAACGAGGTTGCCTTTCTCGCGCGCCCGGTTCGCCTCCGAACGAACCCATTGTGACCGCGCGGCCTCCTCCGACCAGAGGACCAGCACCGCGCGAGCAGCGTCGAGCTCCGCGGCGATTACGTCGGCATAGGCGCGGTGTGCCGGCAGCTCCTCGTCGAACCAGACGGAATAGCCTTGTTGCCTCAGCGTCCCGGCGACCTGGGTGGCGGTGTCGGCGCTCTCACGCGCGTAGGAAAGGAATATGTCCGCCACGGTGCGATGATAATGAAGCTGGAACCCTCGCGGAAGCGGCCTGATTTCTTGCTTTGCCGCTCATGATGTTCGTGTATTGTTCTGCCATGGCGAAGCTGAAGACCCGATATATCTGCCAGGCCTGCGGGTCGGAGCATCACCGCTGGCAAGGGCAATGCCCTGATTGCGCGGAATGGAACACGCTGATGCAGGAAGCGTCCGCGCCGACAGTCTTCTCGGCCAAGCATGATTTGCGCAGTGGCGGGCGAGCGGTCGAGTTGGTCGGGCTGGACGCGGTCGTCGCCCTGCCGGACCGGATGCAAACCGGCATTGCAGAGTTCGATCGGGCGATTGGCGGCGGGATAGTGCCTGGGTCGGCAATGCTGCTCGGCGGCGATCCCGGCATCGGCAAATCGACCTTGCTGCTGCAGGTTGCGGCCAGGCTGGCCGCATTGGGCCGCGAAGTCGTCTATGTGTCGGGGGAGGAAGCGGCCGATCAAGTCCGGCTGCGGGCCATCAGACTTGGACTGGGCGGCGCGCCGGTGCGGCTGGCGGCGGCAACCTCGGTGCGCGACATTTTGACGACGGTCGGCCAGGGCGAGCCGCCGGCGATGTTGGTTATCGATTTCGATCCAGACGATGCACAGCGACCTGATCGAGGGTGCGCCGGGCACGGTCAGCCAGGTTCGCGCTTCGGCACAGGAACTGGTCCGCTTCGCCAAAGAGCGGGGCACCGCGCTGGTGCTGGTCGGCCACGTCACCAAGGACGGGACCATCGCCGGGCCGCGGGTGCTCGAGCATATGGTCGACACGGTGCTCGGCTTCGAGGGCGAGCGCAGCCATCAGTATCGGATCCTGCGCGCCGCCAAGAACCGGTTCGGCGGAACCGATGAGATCGGCGTGTTCGCGATGGACGGCGGCGGGCTGATCGAAGTGCCCAACCCTTCGGCGCTGTTCCTGACCCAGCGGGGAGAGGCGGTCAGCGGGACCAGCGTGTTTCCCGCGCTCGAAGGCACGCGGCCGGTCCTGGTCGAGATCCAGGCGCTGGTGGTCCGACTGGCGAGCGGTGCCACTCCGCGCCGGGCCGCGGTCGGCTGGGACAGCGGGCGGCTGGCGATGATCCTGGCGGTGCTCGAGGCGCGCTGCGGGATCAGTTTTGCCACCGCCGAAGTCTATCTGAATGTTGCTGGCGGTTATCGCTTAAGCGATCCGGCAGCCGACCTCGCGGTCGCCGCTGCGCTGGTCTCGGCCATGTCGGAGCGACCGGTGCCGCAGGACGCCGTGGTGATGGGCGAGATCGCGCTGTCGGGAGAGGTTCGGCCGATTGCTCACGCCGGGCTGCGCCTCAAGGAATTGGCGAAGCTGGGTTTCGATCGGGCCTGGGTGTCGTCCGGGACAGAAGAGCAGAACGGCATTGCATCGACGCGGTTCGGAAGGCTTCGGGAGTTGGTCGACCAGATCCTGGCGAGGTGAACTCGCTGCCGTTGAATTGCAGTCGTCGCTGCTGCCAGAAGATGCTGAGCAGCAGGCCCCTGAAACGGGCAGGAAGCGCAACCTCACTCTTGCCGCTTATTATCTGCTTCCACTAGAATGTGGCGTCGGTCATTCGTAAGGCAATGCGCACAACCGCTCCTAGCTCAACTGGATAGAGCGCCGGGCTTCGAACCCGGAGGTTGGGGGTTCGAGCCCCTCGGAGCGGGCCATCTTCACAGATGCGCGATGGCCGGCAGCGGGCACCAGCCTAGGCCGGCTGAGTCGTCGACTCTTCCTTGATTTCGATGTCCGGTCCCGAAAGCTGGTGCACTTCGCGTATGCTGAGGGGCGGTTCGAGATCCCATTTCTCGATATAATCCCACAACAGTTTCGCGCTGGGCGCGCGAAAAATACAGAAGCATTTATCCTCTGTGAGATAGCTTCGAATCCATTCGACCTCCGGCATGACGCCGTGAAGAGCCGAGCAGCCTCTCCGCACTGATTGATCCCTTTGAAACGGACTAAGCCGACCCAATCCGGGCATGTCTTTTTCAATGACGAACTCGGGCATGGCGCTCCTCCCGTGTCTGGCCTCCCGTGTCTGGTCGCTGGATACCACAGGCCCGCTGAAATGTCCGCAACGGGCCGGAGGCGGCCGCTGGCCGGTCCTGTCCGTTTCGCGTCCCTTCCCACTTCCCCAGCCGCGCCTCCTCGGCTAGCCGGAGCCGGTATGACCGCTCTCGACGTCTTTGTGATCCTGCTGCTCGGCGGCGCCGCGCTGGTCGGTTTCGTGCGCGGCTTTACCCACGAAGTCTTATCGCTCGCCGCATGGATCGTCGGAATTGCGGCGCTCAAGCTGTTCCATACCCCGTTGCAGGAGCGGCTGATCGATCCGGTGGGGACAGATGCCGGCGCGAGCGCGCTGGCCTTCGCGCTGTTGTTCCTGCCGGCTTATATTGCAGTGAAGCTGTTCGCCCGCGCGGTCGGCGGCAGGGCGCGTCGATCGGTGCTGGGGCCGGTCGACCGGCTTCTTGGTGGGGGGTTCGGGATGCTGAAGGGGCTGATCGGCGCGACGCTGTTCTTCCTGCTCGCCAACCTGGCCACCGACATGATCTATGGAGGCGACGCCGACCGGCCGGAATGGATGACGGATTCGCGCACCTACCCGCTGCTTAACGCGACTGGCCGGGCAGTCGTCGATTGGGTCGAAACCCGGAGCAGGGGCGAAGACGAAGCATGATCCGCCTCTATGACACCATGACCCGGGAGAAGCGGCCGCTGGTCCCGATCAACCCCAGTCGCATCACCATGTATGTCTGCGGACCGACCGTCTACGGCCGCGCCCACATCGGTAATGCACGCCCCGCGGTGGTGTTCGACACGCTCGCGCGCCTGATCCGGCACGAGTTCGGGGACAATAGCCTGGTCTATGCGCGCAACGTCACCGACGTCGACGACAAGATCATCAACTCGGCGCGCGAGGAAGGTGTCGACACCTCGGTGATCACGGAACGCTATGAGCGCTTCTACCTGGAGGATATGGGCGCGCTGGGTGTTCAGCCGCCGACCATTGCCCCGCATGCCACGCAGGAAATCCCCGCGATGGTCGCCATGATCGAGCGGCTGATCGAGCTTGGTCACGCCTATGCAGCGGACGGCCATGTCCTGTTCCATGTGCCGAGCGATCCTACCTACGGCGTGCTTTCCGGGCGCGATCGGGAAGCGATGCTGGCGGGTGCGCGGGTGGAGGTAGCGCCCTACAAGCGCGATCCCGCCGACTTCGTGCTGTGGAAGCCGAGCGATGACGGCGTGGTCGGATGGGACAGCCCCTGGGGCCGCGGCCGGCCTGGATGGCACATCGAGTGCTCGGCGATGATCCGCGCTCATCTGGGCGAGACGATCGATATCCATGGCGGCGGGCTCGACCTGATCTTTCCGCATCATGAGAATGAGATCGCCCAGAGCCGCTGCGCGCACGGGGGTATCCCGCTGGCGCGCCTGTGGGTCCACAACGGATTTGTCGACATGGGCGCCGAGAAAATGTCGAAGAGCCTCGGCAATATCGTCACGCCGGCGGACCTGCTGGCGCAAGGGCACAAGGGCGAGACGCTGCGCCTGGCCCTGCTTTCGGCGCATTATCGGCAGCCCCTGCCGTGGACGGAAAGCCTGATTGCCCAGAGCAAGGCCGTCCTTGACCGCTGGTACCGCGTGCTCGGGGACCTCGAGCCGGACGATCGGGACATCGGGCCATTCGTGGAAGCGCTGAGCGACGACCTCAACACGCCGAAGGCGATTGCCGTCCTCAACGAATTCATCGCCTCTGCCCAGCAGCCGATCAGCGGTGAGTATGAATTCTTCCAGGGCAGCGGTGAAGACATGCTCCGTTCCGCAGCAGCTGCGGCCCGCATGCTGGGCGTGCTCAACATGAGCAAGGAGGAATGGTTTCAGGGAGGCGGCGAAGCGGCGGCCATCGAAGAGCGAATCGCGGCACGGACGGAAGCCAAGGCCAGGCGGGATTTCGCCGAGGCCGACCGGATTCGCGACGAACTGAAAGCGGAAGGGGTAGTGCTTGAGGATGCCCCATCAGGCACTACATGGCGAAGGGCGTGAAGAACCCGCCTTACACTCGTGAAATCCTGCGCCTGGCAGCGTCGATCCCTTATCTCGAGCCGTTCGAAGAACTCGATTCCGCGACCGAGCTTCGCTCCAAAACATGCGGCAGCCGGATGCGGATGGCGGTCGAGCTCGATTGGGCGGACCGGATCGTGCGACTACGCCAGGCGGTGGAGGCCTGCGCCTATGGTCAGGCGTCAGCCGCGCTGATGGGCGGTCACGCCATGGGTCGAAGCGCCGACGAGGTCGAAGCGACCCTGGCGGAACTCGAGGGCTGGCTCGGAGGCAACGGCAACATCCCGACTTCATGGCCCGGCCTGGAAGCGCTTGCGCCAGCACTGTCACGTAAAGGCCGCCACGGTGCCATCCTGCTGCCTTTCCGCACGCTGCTGGCCGCGATCGAGCAAGCCTGATGAGCACCGCGAGCCCCGCCGCCCAAGCCACCAGCGCGATGCTCGAAAGCGGCGCCATCATGCTCGGCACGGCGCTGATATTCGTCACGCTGTTCCGCAAGCTCAAGCTGGGCGCGACCCTGGGTTACATTGTCGGAGGTGCGCTGATCGGTCCGCACCTGCTCGGCCTCGTGCAAGATCCGGAGGATCTCGCCAGCATATCCGAAATCGGCATCGCCCTGCTGCTGTTCATTGTCGGCCTGGAGCTGCGGCCACAGCGGCTGTGGCGGCTGCGAAAGGACATATTCGGACTTGGGCTGGCGCAGGTCGTGCTGTGTGGAGTGGCGCTCAGCCTGTTCATCCACCTGGTTCTCAAGGTCAGCGCTGAGGCTGCCCTGGCGATCGGCCTGCCGTTGGCACTGTCGTCGACCGCGCAGGTCCTGCCGATGCTTCGCTCGGACAATGAACTCAACACGCCGCAGGGGGAACGCGCTTTCTCGATCCTGCTGTTTCAGGATCTGGCAATCGTGCCGATGATTACGATCATCGCCGTTATGTCGCGCGTTCCTCCGGATCCTAGCGATCCCGGCGGATGGGCCCTCGCATTATACACCGTCCTGGCCGTCGCCGGGCTGATGACAGCAGGACGCTGGGTTGTCAGCCCCTTGTTCAGGCTGATCGGGCGGCTGGGCGAGCGCGAGCTGTTCGTCGTCGCCGGCCTGTTTGCGGTCATCGGCTCTGCAGCGCTGATGCACGCCCTGGGGTTGTCGGTAGCGCTCGGCGCTTTCGTGGCCGGCGTCATGCTCGCGGAGTTGCCTTACCGGCACGAACTGGAGAGCGATGTCGACCCGTTTCGCTCAATCCTGCTTGGTCTGTTCTTCCTCGCTGTCGGCATGTTGCTCGACCTCACGACCATTGCCGAACGTCCATTTTTCATACTCGGCATTGCGGTTGCGCTAATCGCAATCAAGGCCGCGATCATCGCCGGCCTGGCGCGGATGTTCGGCAACAGCTGGCCGCGAAGCGTCCGGCTCGGCTTACTGCTGAGCCAGGCGGGTGAGTTTGGCTTTGTCCTGTTTGCACAAGCAGCCGACGCGCGCCTTATCCTGCCCGAGGCAGCTTCGCTGTTCGGAGCGGTGGTCACGCTGTCGATGGCGGCAACGCCTTTCCTGATGCGGCTGACCGACTGGCTCGAGCGGCGCGAGGAGAGCACCGAGGGGCTCGAGGGGCCGGAGCTGTCGCCGGAAACCAGTGTCATCGTGGTCGGGTACGGCCGCTTTGGCCAGACCGCGGCCCAGATGCTGATGGCAAAGCGGATCGGCGTGACGCTGATCGATACCGAAGCGGAGATGATCGAGGTTGCCGGCAGCTATGGCACCAAGGTCTATTACGGCGACGGGATGCGCCTCGACCTGTTACGCCTGGCTGGCGCCGAGACCGCGAAGGCGATCCTGTTCTGCCAGGACAATCGCGACGGCGGCCTCACCCGGGAAGGGATCAAGCGGGTCCTCGAAGCCTTCCCCCACGCCGCGGTGCTGGTTCGGGCATTCGATCGTATCCATCTGATGTCCTTCGACGGACTCGACGTAGCCTTCGCTCAGCGAGAGACGTTCGAAAGCGCGGTGAAGATGGGCCGCGCCGCGCTAGAGGCCATGGGAGTGAAAGAAGAAGAGATCAATCGCGTCGATTTCGAATACCGCAAGCGAGATTGCGAAAGGCTCGAATTGCAGAGCTCGACCGGCGACATGCGCGCCGGACTCGAACGTTCCTTCAGTCCCGACCGGGCGCTGCCGAAGGGAGACGGCTAGCCGTCGCGATCCAGGAAGCCCGTCAGCCTGCGGGCATCGACATTCATTTCAAGGAACGCCTTGCCAATTCCCCGCAGCAGGATCAGCGCCAGCCGGCCGTCCATGTTCTTCTTGTCGCCGGCCATTCGTTTGACGAGCCTGCCGGCGTGACTGGCAAGCCCAACCTCCGCCAGCCGGGTGGGAAGCCCGGAGGTCGCAATATGTGCTGTCACGCGGTCCGCGTCGGCTTTGGGGCAAATTCCCATCTCAGCGGAAAAGCGGAATGCCAGCGACAGGCCGAGACCGACGGCTTCGCCGTGAAGAACATTCCCAAGGCCGTTTTCCGCTTCGACCGCATGGGCGAAGCTGTGACCCAAATTGAGCAGCGCACGCTTGCCCGATCGATCGTCAACGTCGCCCGCGACGATGCGGGCCTTCGATTGGATTGAGCTTATTACGGCCTGGCGACGCAGGTCTGGATGACCGGCCAGAATGCCGCGCCCATTGGCCTCGCACCAGGCAAAGAAGACCGGGTCGTCAATCAGCCCATATTTGACAACCTCCGCATAGCCGGCACGCAACTGCCGTTCCTCCAGCGTATCGAGCAACGTCGGGTCCGCGACGACCAATGCAGGCTGATAAAAAGTACCGATCAGATTCTTCTCGCCGAACGCGTCGATCGCCGTCTTGCCGCCCACCGCGCTATCCGCCTGGGCGAGCAGCGTGGTCGGAACCTGGACGACCGGACAGCCACGTTTGAATAGCGCCGCCGCAAGACCGGCAATGTCGCCGACACTTCCACCGCCAATCGCGACAATCGGCGTATTTCGGGTCGGACCGAGCCTGGCCATCGCTTCCAGCAGGGTATGCAACTGTTGCCAATCCTTGGCCGCTTCGCCTTCCGGAACGAGAATTGGATCGGCCTGCAAGGCTTCTGCGACGGCCTGACCGTACAACCCAAACACCCTGGGTTCGCTGATGAGAATCGGTCTTGATTTGGGGCCGATGTCACGGATGCGCTCGATCCCGCCTGCGAGCGGGCCGACCATTACCTCATATGCGCGTGGCGGAACGTCGACTCTGACGATCGTCATTGGGTGAGATGCTCGCTGAGGGCGGCGACAATTGCCTCGACGACGTCACTGTGAGCTCCGTCGCCACTCCGGATGTGAATATGGGCTTCGGCATACATCGGATGGCGCTGTTCGGCGAGGCGAGCCAGAATCGCCGATCGGTTGCCGGTGCGTAACAGCGGCCGAGAATTGCGCCGCCCGGTCCGCTCGGCGAGCACCTCCACCGACGCGTCGAGCCAAACGGTAATTGCGCGTTCGTTAAGCAGCTGCCTCGTATGCGGGTCCACGAACGCTCCACCTCCGGTCGCAATCACCCGCACCGTACCGTCGATCAAGCGGGCAACCAGCCTTCTCTCGCCTTCGCGGAAATCATCCTCACCATAGCGCTCGAACAGATCGGCCGCACTCGTTCCCGCCGCCTCCTCGATTTCCGTATCGCTATCGATGAACGGCAAACCGAGCCGCTTGGCCAGGCGCCGGCCCACCGTCGACTTGCCCGCGCCCATCAGCCCGACGAGTACGATGGGACGATCTAATTTGGCGGTCAGCTTTTGCACGGGGCGGGGCTATACAGACAGCCTCAAGGTCGGGCAAAAGCCTTTCGCCTACCCCTGATACTCATGCGGAGCGAACATGCCTCGAGGCTTGATTTTCCTGATCCTGATCATCCTCATCATTGTTGGCGGAATATTCTTCCTGTCCAACAGCGCCGAAGAAGTGCCGGTGCAGACCATCGAGGCCGACGTCACCGCCAATGCTGCGAACTAGGCTAATTCTCGTCGGCTCGGCCGCTGTTGGCCTTGCGCTGGCGATTCCGGCGCTGGGCCAGGACCGTCCGGAGTCGTTGCTGCCCCCAGCGTTCGAGGACCCCGTGCCGCAACCGGTCAGCAACGAGAGCCAGCCGACCGACACTCCCCCGCCGCAGCGGGAACCTGCAGAAGGCGGGCCGGTCGAGATTGTCGACCTGCTGGAAGCCCTGGACGAAATGGTCGAACCCGAGCCGGAGCCTCAGGTCGAATATCCGGCCAGCGCCCGCCGCGACCCTCGCTTTACCGGCACCATCGACCCGCTTTCCCTTGGATTGGGCTCCAGTCAGTGGGGGGCGGCCAGCGGCAAGGCGCTCGAAATATTGATGCGGCGGATGGACGTGCCGCTTGCCTCTCGCTGGGCCCATATCGGCCTGCGCGGAGCGCTGCTGGCCCAAGCTCCGACTCCGGCCGACGTACATCCGGCCGATTGGGCAGCGGAGCGCGCATGGTTGTTGCTCCGGATGGGCGAGGCCGACGCCGCGCGGTTGCTGATCGCGACCATGGACACCGACCGTTTCACACCGAAGATGCGTCAAGTCGCCCTGCAATCAGCGCTGGCCAGCGGTGACCCGTCCGCGATGTGCCCGGTCGAACCGGAACTGTCCGACGTCGAGCCCAGGGTCGCGCCGCTGGTCACGGCGATTTGTGCCTCCCTTTCCGGTGAGGAGGAACGAGCCGCGGCGGATATCGAGGCAGCGCGACGGAGAGGACGGCTCAGCCCGATCGACATCGCTTTAGCCGACAAGGTGGTCGGAGCCGGCGCCGAAACCTCCCGCGCCGTCACCATTGAATGGGAGCCGGTCGAGGAGCTCAATAGCTGGCGCTACGGCCTTGCCACGGCGACGGCGCTGATGCCGCCCGAGCGGCTGATCAATGCCGCCAGCCTCCAGACGCAGGCCTGGCTGGCGCGCGCTCCGATGTTTTCGCCAGCCCAGCGCCTTCCGCTGGCGAGAACGGCTGCCGCGCTTGGTGTATTTTCCAGCCAGGCCCTGATCGACCTCTATTCGGCGTCCTTCGATGCGACCGATCCCGACGCCCTGGGCGAGACTGAGGCCTGGCAGCTTCGGCTGACCTATATCGGCAGGGATCTCGACGCGCGGCTGTCAGCGATGCGGACCATTTGGGGCAATGCCCAGTCGCCGCTCGACCGAGTGGCGGCGCAGGTCCTGCTGTCCCGTGCAGCGCGTCACGTCGGTCCGAGCCTGGAATTGCAATCGGACGCGCCGGACCTGGTCGCATCGCTTTTCGCCGGCGGATTCGACCGCGAAGCAGCGCGCTGGACGCCGCGTTGTCGATGAAATGGACGACCAGCCTGGTGACGCCGTCTGGGCAATGCTGGCCCTTGGCGCACCGGAGGGCAGCAGCCGCCGGTCAGCGCGAGCCGCATCGAGGATTTTGCCGATCGCGACCAGAGCGAGGGCAAGCAGCGCACGGCTCTGCTCGTTGCCGGCCTTGCCGGGCTCGGCAGGATCGATGCGGCAACCGCGGGAAACTTGAATCGCGCATACCGGCTCGGTCTTGCCGCGGAAACGGGCTGGACTCGAATGATCGACGGCGCGATGCGCCGTCGCCAACCCGGTACGTCCATCCTGCTGACCGCCAGTGCCCTCCAGGGCTTCTCCTTCGAGGATACCCGCGGAGTTTATCTTTACCACGCGGTCAACGCCCTCCGGCGCACGGGCCAGGAATATCTGGCGCGTATGGTCGCTGCCGAGGCGCTGGCGCGGACGTGAGTCCCGACGACCGCGCGCTGGTCGACCGCTTCTGCGATATGATGGCGGCGGAGTTGGGCGCGTCGCGCAATACGTTGCTGGCCTATCGGCGGGATCTTGAAGCTGCAGCCGAAACCGTCGGATCGCTGGAACGGGCCGGCACGACCGACCTTGCCAGGCTCGGCGAGGCATGGATCGCACTGGCTCCATCAACAGTGGCGCGTCGGTCAGCCGCGCTTCGACGCTTCTACGGTTTCCTGCTCGATGAAGGGATGAGGGCGGACGACCCGTCCTCCGCCCTTCCCAAGCCCCGCCTGCAGCGGCCGTTACCAAGGATCCTCGACAGCAGCGAAGTCGAAGCGATGTTCACGGTGGTGGAGGAACGGGCGGCCAGCGGGGAGCCGCTCGCCTTGCGCAACCTGGCATTGCTCGAGCTGCTTTACGGGTCGGGACTGCGCGCCACGGAATTGGTATCCCTGCCGCGCCGGGCGGTACGACCGGACCAGCCGTTCCTGATCCTGCGCGGCAAGGGCGACAAGGAACGGCTGGTCCCCGTATCGTCCCGCGCCGACGCTGCCGTGCGGAACTGGTTGTCCCACGTCGCCGAGACGAGCCCGTGGCTGTTTCCCAGCGGCAAGTCGCATTTAAGCCGGGTGCGTCTGTTCCAGCTCGTACGGGGAATGGCGGCGTTGGCGGGGATCGCGCCCGACCGGGTCAGCCCGCACGTGCTGCGACATGCCTTTGCGACGCACCTGCTGGCAGGGGGAGCCGACCTTCGCGTCCTCCAGTCGCTCCTTGGCCATGCGGATATCGCAACCACCCAGATCTACACCCATGTCGACGCGGCGAGGTTGGTCGAGCTGGTCAACAACCGCCACCCGCTGGCGACCGGGCTTGGCTAGGGCTTGGC
Source organism: uncultured Alphaproteobacteria bacterium (assembly GCA_963844355.1). Lineage (GTDB taxonomy): Bacteria > Pseudomonadota > Alphaproteobacteria > Sphingomonadales > Sphingomonadaceae > Sphingomicrobium. The sequence continues at coordinate 598,808 of CAWJNY010000007.1, read as the reverse complement.
GTTGACGCGGGCGATCCTGCCGCTTACGCCGCGCGCCGATGCTGACTTACCTTGAGTTCGAAAAGCCGATCGCCGCGCTGGACCAGCGCATCAGTGAGCTGCGAGAAACGGCCAGTGCCGGCGATATCGATATCGAACCGGAAGTAGCACGGCTCCAGGCCAAGTCGGAGCGTCTGCTGAAGGACACCTATGCCAAGCTGACGCCGTGGCAGAAGACGCAGGTGGCGCGCCATCCGGAGCGCCCGCATTTCAAACATTATGTCGCCGGCATAACCGACGATTTCATACCGTTGGCCGGCGACCGGGCATTTGCCGACGACCCCGCAATCATCGGCGGCCTGGCCCGCATCGACAGCCGAAAGGTCATGCTGATCGGCCATGAAAAGGGCGACGATACGGCCAGCCGCCTCAAGCATAATTTCGGCATGGCCAAGCCGGAAGGGTATCGGAAAGCGATCCGGCTGTTGCAGCTGGCCGATCGGTTCGGCCTTCCGGTCGTCAGCCTGGTCGACACGTCCGGCGCCTTTCCGGGCGTTCAGGCAGAGGAACGGGGCCAGGCCGAGGCGATTGCCCGTTCGACCGAACAATGCCTGTCCCTTGGTGTCCCGATGGTCGCAGCCGTGGTCGGCGAGGGTGGGTCAGGCGGTGCGGTGGCCATCGCCGCGGCCAATCGGGTGCTGATGTTCGAGCATGCGGTTTATTCCGTGATTTCGCCCGAAGGATGCGCTTCGATCCTGTGGCGTACGGCCGACAAGGCGGCGGACGCGGCCGAGGCAATGCGCGTCACGGCCAATCACCTGCTGTCACTCGGCGTCGTCGACCGGGTGGTTCCCGAGCCGCTCGGCGGAGCGCATCGCGATCCCGCCGAGGCCGTCGGCAATTTGAAGAAGGCAATCCTCGAGGAGCTCGACGGGCTGGCGAAGCACGACCGGGGACAATTGCTGGAGCAACGGCGCAAGAAGTTCCTGTCGATCGGTTAAAACACCGGCGGTCGTTTCGGAACCATTCCATCCCGTTTCCCGTTCATCAAGCGGAAATTCGAGAATGGTCATGGAGTTGGTTATGCGTACCCCGCTCGCCTTGCTCGCCGCTGCTGCGGTGATCGTAACGCCTGCGCTTGTCCAGGCGCAGGCCCAGCCACGACTGAGTTACCTCAATCCTCGCGAGGTTCAGGAAGCGGCGCGACAGCATCCCGAAATTGTCGAGGAATTCGGGGGCGCCGAAACGGGGCCCCGGGCAGCTTATGTGGAAAGTGTCGGCCGCCGCGTTGCTGCTTATTCGGGTACCGCCAACGCCGGCCAAGTCTATCATTTCACCGCGCTCAACAGCGCGGTCGAGAACGCATTTGCGGTGCCGGGCGGCTATGTCTACGTCACCCGCCAGTTGATGGGCATTATCAACGACGAGGCCGAACTCGCCTTTGTCGTCGGGCATGAGACGGGCCACATCGCGGCGAACCACCACCAACAGCGCCGATCGGCCCAGCGCAGCAGCACGATTTGGGGTGTGCTGGGCTCCATCCTGGGCGCGGCGGTCGGCAACAATGCGTTCGGCGGCCTAATTTCCCAGGGTGCCCAGCAATTCTCCAAGGCGCGTCTGCTGAGCTTTAGCCGAAACCAGGAATATGAAGCCGACGTGTTCGGCATCCGCTACATCACGGCCGCTGGCTATGACCCCAATGCCGGCACGACGATGTTGTCCCAGTTGACCCGGTCGGCCGCACTGGAGGCACGGCTGCAGGGCGATCAAAACCGCTCCGCGCCGGAATGGGCCAGCACTCACCCGCTGAGCGAAAACCGCATGGCCCAGGCTGGCCAATTGGCCAGGCAAACCGGCCGGGCGGGTCAGGGTCTGCGCAATCGCGATGCCTATCTGGCTCAGCTGGAAGGCGCGATGGTCGACGATGATCCTGCGCAGGGAGTCATCGACGGGCGCACCTTCGCCCATCCCGACCTCGGTATGCAGTTCGTCGTCCCGACCGGCTATCTGATGCAGAATGGCACTCGGGCGGTGACCATCCAGGGATCGGGGGGACAGGCCCAGTTCTCAGGCGGCCGTCATACGGGCGGAAATCGACGACTATATCTCTCGGGTGATCCAACAGCTGACGGGCGGACGGGTACAGATGGCAATGGGTCCGATCCAGCGGACCAGGGTTAATGGCATCCCGGCCAGCTATGTGGTCGGGCGAGCCAACACCTCTTCCGGCGCGGTGGACGTGGGTGTGTTCGCTTATCAATGGGATGCCAACACCATCTATCACTTCGTCACGCTGACCCGCGGGGGGCAAGGCCTGTCACCCTTCGCCTCGATGGTGGATTCGCTTCGCCGCATCACACCGACGGAGGCATCGGCAATCCGTCCGAAGGTGATTGACGTCGTGACCGTCCAGAGGGGCGATACGATCCAGTCGCTGGCAAGCCGCATGGCGTACCGCAATTTTCAGCTGGATAGATTCCTGACGCTGAACGGCCTGGCCGCGAACAGCCAACTTGTACCGGGTCAGAAGGTCAAGATCGTCGTCTACGGCTCACGCCGCAGCTAGGCTACATCGAGTTCGAAACCTCACGATCGAGCTTGCCCCACATGCCGTTGGCGCCGCCGCCGAGCGTCGACAGCGCGCCCATGATGGCGACGACGATCAATGACACGATCAACCCATATTCAATTACGGTCGCACCGCGCTTGTCCGAGCGCAGGCGACACAGCGTCCGGATAGCGAGCACGCCACCCTCCTCTGGTCTTGGTCCACGGTGCTCAGTTAATCGAATGTTGATTAAGGATTTATTGGCGTAACGAGGTTAATTAAGCGCTTGCCGCGATTATTCGCGCCAACCGAGGAAATGAATAATTTCGATCCTTTCCTCCGTCCGGCCGCCGGTTCCAAGCCCCTCGAAGACTGTGCTGGCGTTTTGAAATTCCCTTCGCGTCAAGCCTCGCGAATGGTCGGCCAGCATCGAGTTGGCGCCCATTGCCCTCAGATCGCGGATGAGCGTTGCAAGGTCGGAATAGCGAAGCGTGACCCGGTCAATATCGACCACCGTGGCCGAGTAACCCGCCGCCGAAAGCAGTGCGGCAACGGTTGGCCCCTCGATCCTGGGGTGGGTTCGGGCGACCGCGCGGCCTTCCGCTCGGCCAGCCTCGATCAAGCTGGCGCGCAAGGCGGGCAGGCTGTTGCCTCCTGCGATTGCACCGATAAGCGGAGAACCCGGTCGGAGCGCACGATGGATAAGCTTTAGCGCCAATGGCAGGTCGTTGACGCTGTCCAGCGTTCCAATGGCCACGGCCAGATCATATCGCTCCTCCCCGAAGTCGAACCGATCTTCCTCCACCGTTGAACCGCCAGCGGCAGCGGCGAACAATGGGCCCGGGTCCATTGCGTCCACTTCCTCGGCGAGATCTCCGAGCAATTGCGGCCAGTCGGGAGACGGGCACCCGATCAGCAAGCAGCGCCGGGCCGGCCGGGCAATATCACGCAGCCGATCGAGGCACTCCCCGAACGCGCGATCATAGAGGAACAACTCCGGCCCGATACGAGCCGCGCGATCACGGCGTAGGGCCCGAAGGCGTCGATCGAATAGGTCGGCCGTCACGGGGGCGCTTGTGCGGCGGCGAGGCTCGGGCGACAAGGGGGAATGGTCAGCGCGCTTATCAAGCCGATCCATGCAGTCGGAAGGCTGCTGCTGGATTTTGCCTTGCCGGCGCGGTGCGCGGGATGCGGTCAGGTGACCGAGGAAGTCGGCGCCTTTTGCCCGCCTTGCTGGTCGAAGATCGAGTGGCTTGGAAATTCGGGCTGCAAGCAATGTGGGTTGCCGCTTGCGGGCACCGAAATCGACAATTGTGGCCGGTGCCTGGCGCAGCCGCCGCTGCTGGATCGCATACGTGCCGCAGTCGCCTACGACGATTTGCCGCGGTCGATCGCCTTGAAGCTCAAATATGGGCGCAAGGTCGCGCTCGCTCGGACCATGGCCCGTTACATGGTGCCGCTAAAGGGAGACTGGCCGGAGAACGCCGTCATCGTTCCGGTGCCGCTGCACCGCTGGCGGCTTTGGGGCCGCGGGTTCAACCAGTCCGCCTTGGTGGCTCGGGAGGTAGCCCGGAGGTGGGGATTGCACGCTGATGCGACCACTCTGCGCCGGGTCAGGTCAACTCGGCCGCTCAAGGGCCTCAATCAAGCTGAGCGGCGCAAGGCCGTGTCCGGGGCGTTCAGGGCATCGTCAAATATAAGCGGCCGGACGGTGATCCTAATCGATGACGTCCTGACCAGTGGAAGCACCGCCGAAGCCTGCGCGCAGGCGCTTCGCCGGGCCGGGGCCGGCACAGTCGAGCTTATTTGCTGGGCGAGGGTGGTTCGCCCGTCCCAACTCATGCGTTAACGTGCATCATCCGATTTCGAAGGAGGGCCAGTTGGCCAAGGTCGAGATATATACCAAGTTCACCTGCGGGTTCTGCGTTCGCGCCAAGCGCCTGCTCGACATGAAGCAAATCGCCTACGAGGAACATTCCGTGGATTTCGGCGGAGCGAAGAAAGCGGAGATGGTCGAGCGTGCCGGTGGCCGGATGACCGTGCCGCAAATCTTCGTCAATGGACGTCATATCGGCGGATGCGATGAATTGATGGCGCTTGAGCAGCAGGGCAAGCTCGACGGGTTGCTGACTGCATGACTTCGGTGCGCATTGCGCTCTATCAGGCGCAAAGCGGGATCGACCCCGCTGCCAATGCGGAAAAGCTTGAGGAAGCGGTGCGCGAGGCATCGGCAGGCGGTGCCGCCATGCTGTTCACGCCGGAGATGTCAGGTCTGCTCGACCGAGACCGTGAGAGGGCCCTGGGCAAGGCCAGGCGTGAAGATGCCGACCCAGTGCTGGCGGCAGTTCGCGACGCTGCTCGAGCCGCCGGCATCTGGGTTCATCTGGGTTCGCTGGCGCTGAAGGGCGAGGGCGACAAGCTGGTCAACCGCGGCTTTGTGATCGACGGCGAAGGCGAGGTTCGCGCCCGCTATGACAAGATCCATTTGTTCGATGTCGACCTGCCCACCGGGGAGAGCTGGCGCGAGTTGGCGATGTATGTCGGAGGGAAGGAAGCGGTGGTCGTTCCCAATACCCCGGTCGGAAAGCTCGGTCTTACGATCTGCTACGACTTGCGCTTCCCGGAGTTGTTCCAGCGGCTGAGCGAGGCCGGGGCGGAGGTTATCGCCGTACCGGCGGCCTTCACCGTGCCGACCGGCAAGGCCCACTGGCAGGTACTGATGCGGGCGAGGGCGATCGAGGCGGAGCTGTTCATCATCGCCGCTGCGCAGGCGGGCCACCATGAGGACGGCCGCGAGACCTACGGCCACTCGCTAGTTGCTGACCCGTGGGGCGAGTTGCTGCTCGACATGGGCGGGACGCCGGGGCTGGCTTTTGCCGACATAGACCTGGCGCGGATCGCCGAGGTGAGGATGAGGATTCCGGTCCATCAGCACCGCCGCCCGATCCCGCCGGTGGCGAATTGATTTAGAAAGCTCGCTACCCTAGGGGATGGCCGGATGGCTCCGTAGCTCAGCAGGATAGAGCAGCGGTTTCCTAAACCGAAGGTCGCAGGTTCGAGTTCCTGCCGGGGCCACCAAAGCGACGGAAAAGAGAGGTAAATTCAATGCTCGCGCGGTTGTTCCGGGATCATCCGAAATCCTTGGGGATGAGCTGGGCGGAGCATGGGGCGGGCGCGGTGGTGATCGGCGCCAGGATGGTCGGAGCCGGGCTGGCGTGCATCGTTCATGCGGTGGTACCGGTGCTATTCACCGAGACTGCTGGACGAACGGTCATCAGCCTCCACGAGCATATGGTGAAGCGCAAGGCTGGCGCGGCCAACCCCAACGCCTGGCCGGACTACGAAATCTGAGCTCCATGGCGACCGACAGGCCGATCACCGTCGTCGTGGGCGGCGGCTACTCCGGCACGATGGTCGCGGCTGAGCTGGCGCGGCGCGGAGTCGCGAGCGTGCTGGTCGACGGCAGCGGCCGCGAGGGCAAGGGCACCGCCTATTCGACGCTCGAAGAAGCGCACCTGCTCAATGTCATCGCGGCAAAAATGGGCGCGTGGGCCGACAAGCCCGAGGATTTTGCCGAAGATGTTGCGGCGGAATATGAGCCTGAGGCCTATGTTCCCCGGCAGCGATACGGCGAATATCTATCCAAGATCCTGAGCGAAGCGCGCAGCACCGGGCTGGTGGCATCGGTTGCGAGCGAGGCTGTGGCTGCGGAGCGGGTGGGCGATGGGTGGTCGGTCACGCTGGCCGATGGGTCGCGGATCGAGGGCCGAGCGCTGGTGCTGGCTCAGGGCAACCAGCCGCCGTCGCCGCCGCCGCTGGCGCGCGGCCTGCCGCCCGAGCTGTTCGTCAACGATCCGTGGAGCGAGGCGGGCCGCCGCGCGATCGTCAAGCGTGCGGCAAGCGGCGGTGACGTGCTGCTGATCGGTACCGGCCTCACCATGGTCGACGTGGTGCTGACCCTCGACGCGGCCAGACTGCGCGGTCGCATCACCGCCCTGTCACGGCGCGGGCTGATGCCGCGGGAGCATGCCGATCATGGGGTGGCGCCGGTAACCCTGGAGGAAGTGCCGCAAGGCTCGGTGAGACGGTTGTGGCGATGGCTGCTCAACCGTGGAGCCGCGGTCGGCTGGCGCGCCGCGGTAGACAGCCTGCGGCCGCATAGCCAGGCCTTGTGGCAGGGCTTGGCCGAGGTCGAGCAACGGCGCTTCCTGCGCCACGTCAGGCCGTGGTGGGATGTCCACCGCCACCGCATCGCGCCCGACGTGGCGAACCGGATGCGCCGGCTGGCGCAGCTGGGACAGCTGGAGATCGTCGCGGGGCGGGTGACCGACATGTGGACCGACGGACAGGCGCTGGATGTCGCCATCCGCCGCCGCGGCCAGCGTCAGGCAACCGACCATCGCTTCGCGCTTGTCGTCAACTGCACCGGGCCGCTGGGCTCGATTTCGACCAGCGGCAATCCGCTCCTCAAAGACCTGTTCGATCAAGGGCTGGCCCGACCCGACGTGCTCGACCTGGGGCTGGAGGTCGACGGAAAATCGCGCATCGTGGGAGCGGATCGCGCCTGGGCGGTGGGCCCGCTTACCAAAGGCAAGTTTTGGGAAATTACCGCGGTGCCTGATATCAGGGGCCAAGTGGCCCAGGTGGCCTATGAGATTGCAGAGGAATTGAAGCCATGAGTCCTCCCACTTCGACCGGCTCGGGACAGGCCGGGAGCCCAGAGGACGGCGACCTGGTCAGAAGCGCGCCCAAGGTGGCGGTGCCAAAGGAGGTCGAGGAGGCGGTCCGGACGCTGATCCGCTGGGCCGGCGACGATCCGCAGCGCGAAGGACTGCTCGACACGCCGAGGCGGGTGGCTCGGGCGTGGAAGGAATATGCCAAGGGCTATGCCGAGGACCCGGCGCAGCACCTCAAGCGGACCTTCGACGAGGTCGGGGGCTATGATGAGATCGTGCTGTTGAAGGACATTCCGTTCCAGTCGCATTGCGAGCACCATATGGCGCCGATCATCGGCAAGGCCTCGATTGCCTATTTGCCGCGCGATAAAGTGGTTGGAATCAGCAAGTTAGCCCGCGTCCTCCACGGCTTTGCCCGGCGGCTGCAGGTCCAGGAGCGGCTGACCGCGGAGGTCGCCGACTGCATCTGCGAGCACCTCCAGCCCAAGGGGGTGGCGGTGGTGATCGAAGCCAGCCACGCCTGCATGACCGCGCGCGGAGTGGGCACGCCGGGCGTGATGATGACGACCAGCCGGATGATGGGGATTTTCCGCAGCGACGAGCGCAGCCGTCGCGAGGTGCTGGCGCTGATGGGCTATTAGGCCGCGCAGCGCAGATCCCGCTGCGGGACCGCGAATGAACCAAGGCGGGCTTCGCGGGTTGGTCTGGGGCAAACCAGCCAGCGGCGAGGGTGTCAGCCATGGAAAATCGTCCGGAGCCAGACCGGTGGAGCGAAAGCGACCTTGCAACGCTGCGCCAGCTCGTCCGCCTGGAACTTCCGATGCGCGTCATCGCCCGCAAGCTTGAGCGGCCGGAGCAGATCGTCCGGCAGAAAGCGCATCGCGTGGTGATGGCCGAAATGATGGGGTATTAAGAGGCAGCATCACCGCGCGGGAGTGCCGGCTCCGCGCGGATGACCACCAGCCGCATCACGGAGGATTTCGCGAGGATTGAGCGACACCCGGAAAAGGTGCCGGCGTCGACGAGGTATTGGACATTCGCCAGCTCCCGCGCCGTGCCCGGGGGCCATGATTGATTCGGGATCGTAATGGGATAACCTGCGTTTGATCCTGCCAAGCCGTAATTTGGAGCATCGCGTGAATCAGTTGACCGAACGAGCCAACCTTGGCGTTGGCGGGCTGGACGATATTACCAAAGGCGGCCTGGCGCGAGGCCGACTGTATCTTCTGGAGGGCAAGCCGGGGACCGGCAAAACGACCATCGCGACGCAATTTTTGATGGCCGGCGCGGCTGCCGGCGAGCGCGCCTTGTACATCACCCTGTCGGAAACCGAAGACGAGCTTCGCGCCGGCGCTGCCTCTCATGGCTGGTCGTTCGACAGCATCGACATCTTCGAGCTGGTACCGCCCGAGAGCCTGCTGGACGAGGAACAGCAGCAAAGCCTGCTCTATTCGTCCGACCTCGAGCTGGGCGAGACCACCCGGCGCATTTTCGAATTGTTCGAACGGGTAAAGCCGCATCGCGTGGTGCTCGACAGCCTGTCCGAAATCCGGCTGCTGGCCCAATCGTCGCTGCGCTACCGGCGGCAGATCCTGGCGCTGAAGCATTATTTCGCGCGAAGCAAGGCCACGGTCCTGATGCTCGACGACCTGTCGACCGAAGCAAATGACTCGACCATGCACAGCGTGGCGCATGGAGTCATCCGCCTCGAAGAGCTGTCGCCGGTCTATGGCGCGGAGCGGCGCAGGCTGAGGGTGGTCAAATATCGCGGCCAGCGATACCGCGGCGGCTACCACGACATGGTCATCGAGACTGGCGGAGTGCGGGTGTTCCCGCGCCTGGTCGCGGCCGAGCATCGCAAGGACTTCAAGCGCGAAGTGCTGAAAACCGAGACGCCGGAGCTCAACAAGCTGTTGGGCGGCGGCGTCGAGCGTGGGTCGAGCCTGCTGATCCTTGGGCCTGCCGGAACCGGCAAGTCGCTGTTGGCGCTGACGTTTATCATGGGAGCGATCGATCGCGGCGAGCGGGCGGCGATGTTCGTGTTCGACGAGGAGCTTGGCCTGCTGTTCGAGCGCGCCAAAGGGCTGGGGATCGACCTCCAGGCGGTGGTCGACGCCGAAAAGCTGTTCATCGAGCAAATCGACGCGGCGGAGATGACTCCTGGCGAATTGTCCGAGCGGGTCCGCCGCTGCGTCGAGCAGCATCTTGCGCAAACCGTCGTAATCGACAGCCTCAACGGCTATCAGGCGGCGATGCCGGAAGAGCAGGCGCTGATCCTGCACATGCACGAGCTGCTGCAATATCTTAACCGCCAGGGATGCTCGACTTTCCTGACGGTCGCCCAGCACGGGCTGGTCGGCGACATGAAGGCGCCAGTCGATGTCACCTACCTGGCCGACACCGTTATCCTGCTGCGCTATTTCGAAGCGCTTGGCCGAGTCCGTCGCGCCATGTCGGTCATCAAGAAGCGGACCAGCGCCCATGAGGATACCATCCGCGAATATCGGATCGACCGGAACGGGATTACGCTCGGCGAGCCGTTGATCGGCTTCCAGGGAGTCCTGCGCGGCGTCCCCGAGCTGATCGAGGAGCCGTCGAAACTCCTCGGGCCAGCGGACAGGTGAAGTCCCAACAGTCCGAAGAGGCGCTGATCCTTGCGCCGCAGGGGCGCGATGCCGCGGTGGCCAAGGCCATGCTGGCGGAAGCCAATCTTGGCGGGACGATCGTCGCGGACATCGGGGAATTGGTCGAGCGCCTCGACCAGGGGGCGGGCTTTGCCGTCGTTACCGAAGAGGCTCTGAGCGGAGCGGACCTGCGCCCGCTGGCGGAATGGATCAACGATCAGCCCGACTGGTCGGATTTCCCCTTCGTTCTGTTGACCCAGCGCGGCGGAGGCCTCGAGCGCAACCCGGCCGCCGGCCGCTATCTGGAAGTGCTTGGCAATGTCACCTTCCTCGAGCGCCCGTTCCATCCGACCACTCTGGTCAGCCTCGCGCGCGCCGCGCTGCGGGGGCGAAGACGGCAATATGACGCGGAACGGCATGTCGCGGCGCTGGAGCTCAGCGAAGGCAGGCTGCGACAGAGCGAAGCCAAATACCGCACCTTGTTCACCACCATGGACGAGGGCTTCTGCATCATCGAATTCCTCGACGGTCCGGACGGACCGCTCAGCGATTACATCCATGTCGAGGCCAATGCCGCTTACGAGCGCCATGCCGGCATCCCCAACGTGGTCGGGCAGCGCGTCCGGGAAATGGTCCCGGACGAAGCGGGCGAATGGGTCCAGCTTTATGGCGAGGTGCTGACCACCGGTGCGCCGATCCGCTTCGAGCGGGAGTTGCGCGCGACCGGCCGTTACCTGGAGCTTGCCGCGTTCCGGCTGGAGCCGCCGGAGAGCCGGCAGGTCGCCGTGCTGTTCCAGGACGTCACCGCCCGCCGTCAGGCCGAGATCCAGCTCCAGCAACTGAACGCCACGCTGGAACATCGGATTGCCGACGCACTGGCGGAAAGGAAGTTGCTGGCCGACCTGGTCGAGGGCACCGATGCCATCGTCCAGGTGATCGACCATGGCTTCCAGATACTGGCGATCAACCGGGCGGCGATGGACGAAATCGAGGGACTGTTGGGAAGGCGCCCCGCGGTTGGCGACAACAAGCTGGAATTGCTGGCCGACCATCCTGACCTGCAGGTGAGGACCCGGACCCTGTGGCAACGCGCGCTGGACGGCGAAGCCTTCACCGAAATCGTCGAAGCCGAGCACCCTGACGGCGGGAAGCGCTATTATGAAATGAAGTTCGACGTGCTCCACGATCCCGACGGAAAGCAGGTCGGTGCCTATCAGTTTGCGTACGACGTGACCGATCGGCTGAAGGACCAGCAACGGCTCGCCGAGGCGACGGCGCGAGTCCATGAGATGGCCAAGCTCGAAACGCTCGGCCAGCTTACCGGGGGCGTGGCCCACGACTTCAATAATCTGCTGACCCCGATCGTCGGCGCGCTCGACATGCTCCGCCGCCAGCATGAAGCCGACGAGCGTTCGAACCGGCTGATCTCGGGTGCGATGCAGGCGGCGGAACGGGCGACGACCCTGGTGCAGCGGCTGCTGTCCTTTGCCCGGCGCCAACATCTCGAGGCGCGCACCGTCGACATCAAGCGGCTGGTGGAAGGGATGTATGACTTGATGCAGCGGACGATCGGTCCGCACATTACCGTGCATCTGGAAATCGCTTCCGACCTGCCCCCGGCACGAGTCGACCCGGCCCAGCTGGAGCTGGCCCTGCTCAACCTGGCAGTGAATGCGCGCGACGCGATGAGTGGCGGCGGCAATCTGCGTCTGATCCTCGACCAGGCGCAGATGGGCCAGTCGGCCGACCAGACGCTGACACCGGGCCGGTACATCCGCCTGGCGGTGTCGGACACCGGGGTGGGCATGGACGAGGCGACCTTGAACCGGGCGATCGAACCCTTCTTCACCACCAAGGGCCATGGCGAAGGAACCGGGCTGGGCCTTTCAATGGTTCACGGCCTGGCCGCCCAGTCCGGCGGTGCGCTGCATATACGGAGCGCGGTCGGCAAGGGGACGACCGCCGAGCTGTGGCTGCCGGTCGCGGAGGGCGACGCGGACAAGCTCAAGGATCATGACAACAAGCTTCCAAGCCAGCCGCTCCGCGCCAACATATTGCTGGTCGACGATGAAGACCTGGTGCGCTCGGCGACGGCCGAAATGTTGCGGGAAATGGGGCATTCGGTCACCGAAGCGAGCAGCGGCACCGTTGCGCTCGACCAGTTATCCGTCGGCCGCCCGTTCGACCTGCTCATCACCGACTATCTGATGCCGGGAATCCGGGGAAGCGAATTGATCGAGGAAGCGCGGCGCAACCGCCCGGAGCTCAAGGCGCTCTTGCTGACCGGCTATGCCAACCTCGCCAAGGGCGAAGCGGCGGGACTGCCGCGCCTCGCCAAACCGTTCCGGGAGGCCGATCTGGCGCGGGTGGTGGCCTCGCTGCTGGACGATGAGCCGGCCGACGGCACCCGGCCGCGGCTTCGATCCGTCTGACATATTCTTCCCGCCCGATCGCTCAGCTTTCCAGAAACTCCTCGACGATGCGGGCGTATTTCGGCCAGCCCGGGTCGGTCTCCAGCAGCAGGTGGTTGGGACTCTCCACCGCGATGAACCTCGCGCCCGGGATTCGCGCGGCCAGCGCGCGGCCGGATTCGAACGGGACGACGGCGTCGCGGGTCGAGTGGCCGACCAGGGTTGGGGTGGTCACCTTGCCCAGCAGGTCGGTGACATTGATCTGGCCGAAGACGCGCTGGAGGGCGACGGCGTTTTCGGCCGATGTCGTGACGCGCTGCATCTCGTTGTACCAGTCACGCTGCTCGGCACTGGCCTCCGGCAGGTAGAGCGAGGTGAACATCTGGCGGAAGGCGGGATTGTCGAGCGCCCAGCCCTGGCGGGTCAGCTCGAGCATTGCCTCGCGCCGCTCGATCTCCGCCGGGTCGCCGCGATGGGCCCAGCCGAGCGCATAGCCGCCCCACAGGTGCATCTTCCGCACTCGTTCGGGATGGCGGACGGCATAGGCGATGGCGACCGCCGCGCCCTGGCTGATACCCACGAGGTCGAAGCGGTCGAGGCCGGCGGCATCGACCACGCTTTCGAGGTCGTCAACGAAGGCGTCGAAGTTCAAGGGCGCGTTCCAGTCGGACAGGCCGTTGCCGCGCTCGTCGTAGCGCCACAGCGCGCGCATCGCGGTCAGGGCACGGATCCAATGGATCCACAGCGGGCTGACCAGATCGGCCTCAAGATGGTTGAGCCAGTTGGCGGCCTTGACGATCGGCGGACCGGAGCCGGTCACGGAATAGGCGAGGGTGGTGCCGTCGCTGGCGCTGCAGAAGTGGACTTCCTGCCTGAGGGCCGGGGATTTGTCCTTAGCGTCGTCGTCGAGGGGAGCCGCACTTTCCCGCAGCGCGACGGTCGCGGGAACGCCGGCATCGGCAAGGCGGCGGATGAGATGGATGCGCTGTGCCTCCGCCTCCTCATCGCGGCCGGCGGCGACGAGCAGGTGGCAGAGCGCCTCGGCAGGCTCGGGGTCGTGGGGCGAGCGCTCGACCCAGGCGCGGACGTGGGGAAGGAGATGGTCGGGCGGAAGCTCGCGGGTGACCAGTTCGGTGCAGACCCGATCGAGCCATACCCGGACGTCCTCGGCATTGGCGATGCGCCAGGCATTGAAATCGTCGCAGCCCGGCAGATCGAGATCCTCCATGAAGGAGCCGGTGGTAGAGGCGCAGATCTGTAAGAGCATTTCCGTCGGGGCGGCGGCGAGGTTGGCTGCGGCGGATTTGAGCTCGGCGAAGTCGATGGTGAGGCCAGTCGGGTCCACGGCGGCGGTCTCCCGGTCGGCGACGATCAACGGACCGAGCAGGCCGCGCAGCTTGGAGAGGCTCCAGCGCAGCGCGCCCTTGGGATCGTCGGGCACTTCCCAGAAGAGATGGGTCAGGCGGTCGCGGCGGACCGGCCTTTCCTCGGTGGCGAGATAGCCCAGCAGGGCGCGCGTCTTGCGCGAGGCGGGGAGGGGTAACGCCTCCCCGTCCTTGATCACGGACATCGGTCCAAGCAAGTGCAGCTGCATCGGTTACCCCGCTCAAGCCAATTGGCGCGGAGGTAATCCGCGCCGTCGGTCCTGTCGCCACTTGCCATGCTCGGCGCGCAGGCCGTCCGGATTTCGCCAACTCGTCGACGCAGCCTCACGATTGCGGCGCAATCGCTCGCCTGTCCGGCGGCTCAATCATCGTGGAAACGTGGTTAACCCGACGCAGCTCGCGGTTCCAACGATTTTTCCAACGCTTGCTTCCACCATGACCCGCCATTGGAGGGTGGTGGGCGGGAATGCCGCCTGAATTTGACGGGGAAGAACAATGTCGCATCTGTTACACCGGGACACCCGAGTGGCGAGCGCCCTGGGCGCGCTGATGTTTGCCGGGCTTTCCTTCGGGGCCGCTCTCTATCCGCTAATCGTAGCGTGAGGAGCTGAGCACCATCATGTTCCATGATTTCAAATATCCGGCAATCCTGGCTGCAGCGGACCGCGCGGCGTGGCAGATCGACGAGGTCATCGGCCCCGACGCGGCGCTCGATTGGTCGAAGCCGTTCATGCCGGAGCGGCTGGCACGCAGCGCCGATTTCGACATGCTGTCGGACGGCGAGAAGCTGACGCTCAACCATATCCGCGCGCATGAATATCTCGCGATGTTCGGGCTGGTCGAGGAGTTCATCCTGCCGTTCGTGATGGACCATGTCCGCGAGGACCTGCCCAACGCCGACGACATCCGGGTTCGGGCGATGCTCCAGTTCGCGGCGGAGGAAGCCAAGCATATCCAGCTGTTCAAGCGCTTCCGCGAGCTGTTTGCGCGAGGCTTCGGCCAGGGCTGCGAGGTGATCGGCCCGCCGCAAGCAGTGGCCAAGGTGGTGCTCGGTCATCCGCCGCTCAGCGTCGCGCTGTTCGTGCTGATGATCGAGTGGATGACCCAGAGCCATTATGTCGACAGCGTCCGCGGCGAGTCCGAGCTCGACCCGCTGTTCGCCAACCTGCTGCGCTGCCACTGGATCGAGGAGGCGCAGCACGCCAAGCTCGACACGCTGATGGTCGAGGCACTGGCCGACGGGCTGAGCGGGCGCGAGATTCGGGCGGCGATCGACGGGTTCGTGAAGATTGCCGAATTCTTCGACGTCGGCCTGCAGCAGCAGGCCAAGTTCAACTGCCAGGCGCTGGAGCGCGCTTCCCTGCGCAAGCTGCCGCCGAAGCAGCGCACCACGCTGATCGACCGGCAGCACCAGGCGCTGCGCTGGACCTATCTCGGCTCCGGCATGGTCCACAAGCAGTTCCGAACGACGCTCGGTGCCTTGTCGCAAGCCGAGCTCGCCAGGATCGACAAGCTTGCACCCACTTATTGCTGACCAACACCACAGGAGAATTGCGTATGCTTAGCCCCATTCAAAAGACCATCGTCAATGACATCGACCTCGGCCGGCTGCAGGAGCTGGTCGACGAGGCGGGCAAACACCCCGCCCTGGGCTTCGAGGTCACCACCCGCTGGCAGGGCCAGTTCCGCAGCGAAAGCCGCGTCGGCCCGATCCGGATGGGCAATGGCGAACTGGTCGTCCGCGACCATGTCATCATGGCCGACGAGCCGGAGGAGATATTGGGCAGCAACGAGGCGCCCAATCCGCAGGAGCTGCTGATGGCGGCGCTCAATGCCTGCATGACGGTCGGCTACGTCGCCGGCGCGGCCAAGCGGGGCATCAACCTCAGCAGGCTGGAGATCGAGACCAGGGGCACGCTCGACCTGCGCGGATTCTTCGCCCTGGCCGACACGGTGCCGCCCGGATATCCGGCGCTGCAATATGTGGTGCGGATCGCGGGCGACGGTACCGCCGAGCAGTTCGCCGAGATCCATGCCGAGGTCCAGGCGACCTCGCCCAATTACGACAACCTCGCCCGCGCGATCCGGATGGACGCCCGGCTGGAGGTTGAAGCGGAATAGGCGGGTTTAACGGGCCGCTCCTGCCGTCACCTCCCCCCAACCCCAGGCGCGGCCCGCCGCCGAAGGGGCCGGTCTCCATCCCCCCCGGAGGCCGGCCCTTATTTTTGACTGCGGAGAGCGAAGAGCTGCCCGGCCGCCAGCGCGCCGAGGGCAGCGCCGATCAGCTGGCACAGGATGAAGGCCGGGGCGTCGGCGAGCGCAATGCCGGCGAAGGTGTCGCTCAACGAGCGGGCGAGGGTGATCGCGGGATTGGCGAAGCTGGTCGACGAGGTGAACCAGTAGGCGGCGGTGATGTACAGGGCGACCGAGGCGGGGACGAGGTTGGGCCGGTGGGTCGCGGTGCCGACGATGGTGAGGATGAGGCCGAAGGTCGCGACCAGCTCGCCGGCCCACTGGCCGACCCCGGCGCGCCCCTTCAACGACAGCTGCAGGATCGGCAAATCGAACATCAGGTGGGCAGCCAGCGCGCCCAGGATGCCTCCGGCGAGCTGGGCCGCGAGATAGGGCGCCACGTCGCGCCAGGGCAGTTCGCGGCGGGCGGCCATGACCAGGCTGACCGCGGGATTGAAATGCGCCCCCGAGACGGGCCCGAGCATGGCGATCAGCACGAACAGGATCGCGCCGGTGGCCAGGGTGTTGGCCAGCAGCGCCAGGGCGATGTTCCCGCCGGCCAGCGCCTCGGCCATGATGCCCGAGCCGATGACGGCGGCGAACAGGAAGAAGCAGCCGAGGCCTTCGGCGGCGACACGCCGTGCCAGCGGTTCAGCCAACCGGCGCGCCCTGGTCGGCAGTCCTGCCGATGTCCTTGAGGCGGGTCTGCAGGCTCAGGTCGTCGATGTCGTCGAGCGGCAGGGCGAGGAACAGCTGGATGCGCCGTTGCAGCTGCTGATATGCGTCCCAGAATGCCTGAGGCTGGCGTTCGCCTTCGACCGCGGCAGGATCTTCGATGCCCCAATGGGCGGTCATCGGCTGACCGGGCCAGATTGGACAGACCTCGCCCGCGGCATTGTCGCAGACGGTGAACACGAAATCGAACGGCGCCGCGTCCGGCTTGGCAAATTCGTCCCAGCTTTTCGAGCGGAAGCCGTCCGTGCCATAGTCGAGCTCCCTAAGCAGCGAGAGCGCGGCCGGATGCACCTGACCTTTGGGATGGCTGCCGGCGGAAAAGGCGCGGAACCGGCCCATGCCCTGTTGATTGAGGATGGCCTCGGCCAGGATCGATCGGGCGGAATTGCCGGTGCACAGGAACA
Source organism: uncultured Alphaproteobacteria bacterium (assembly GCA_963844355.1). Classification (GTDB taxonomy): domain Bacteria; phylum Pseudomonadota; class Alphaproteobacteria; order Sphingomonadales; family Sphingomonadaceae; genus Sphingomicrobium. Next base: position 581,814 of record CAWJNY010000007.1, on the reverse strand, counting down.
GGACGTTGTAGCTTGGCTTGGTCACGCGGATTTCCTTTGTCCAACCGGCTCGGCGGCGGCCGAGCAGTCGGCGCCGCTGCAACAATTTTCGGTCAGGTAATCGATAAGGCCGTTCATTGCCGGATAGTTGGCGCGATAGATCAGCGAGCGGTGCTGCCGTTCCTGCGTGATCAGGCCCGCGCCGCGCAGCTGGGCGAGATGGAACGACAGCGAGCTGTTGGGAACGCCGAGGCTTCCGGCGATCGCGCCGGCGGCCATGCCCTCCTCGCCTGCCTGAACCAGCAGGCGAAACAGGGCGAGCCGATGTTCCTGCGCGAGCGCGGCCAGCGCGGCGATCGCGGCCTGCGGATCCATCAGCGGAAATTCATGAAAGGGATGCAGCCGACCAGCGCGGGGAAGTCCATGAGTAGCCCTTTCGACAAAAGTCGAAATGACCAATCAAGACAGGGCTGTCAACCGTATTTCCGGGAATTTGGAAATGACAAGGAGGCCTTCGTCGTCCGGTTTGCTCACCCTACTGCGAGGGCGGTTGGGCGAGCGGGCGCGGCGCCGCATTTACTGTCGGCTGGTAGGTCCAGCTGCTGGGGGCAAGCGACGTGAGACGGTGCGGCGATGCCGCGTAGAGGAACCCGTTGTAGATCACGCGAGCGGCGCGGGCGATGGTGTAAGGCCGGTTCGAGCCGTAGCGGGCGAACAGGGCGATCGCCACGCGGCGACCGTTGGGCAGGGTGATGAAGCCGACGTCGCTGGTGTAACCCGAAAGCGTCCCGGTCTTGTTCTGCACCAGAGTCCCGGCTGGAAGCATGCCACGGATCCGGTTCTTGCCGGTGAGGCAGCGGCCCATCAGACCGAGCAGGTAGGAACGGCTCCAGGGCTGCAGAAGGCTGCCGTCGTCGATCCGCTTCAAGAGCGTGACCATGGCCCGCGGCGTGCTGGAATCCCGCTCGTCCTTGAGGTCGCGACGGGCACTCAGCAGCTGGGCGATGTTCCGATCGACCCGCAGGCCGCTTATTCCCGCCTGGGTCAGCCAGGACTGGAGGGTCCTCGGTCCGCCGATGTCGCGCAGCAACAGGTCGGTGGCATAATTGTCACTGCGGATCAGCATGGCTTCCATCAGCGATCGGGCGGAGCGTCCGCCGATGCGGTCGTCGAGCGAGCGGCGGCCATGCTCGACCTGGGCGAGATAGTTGGCCGCGACCGCGACCTTCATCGTGCTGGCCATCGGGAAGGGGTTGTCGCCCTCGATCGTCACCAGCTCGCCGCTTTCGAGGTCGAGCGCGGCGAAGCCCAGGTTGCCGGGGTTGGCGGCGCTGATCGAGGCGAGCTGCTGTTCGAGGAACGTCAGGCGCGGCGGCGCTTCGGCCAGGGCCGGAGCAGCGGCCACCGCCGCGAACAACAGAAAAGACGCAACGAACCTCATGCCGCCCCCGCTATTGAATGGCGAAAGGTCGAAGGTCCAGCGAATTGGTTAACAAATGGTTTCAACCGGGGTCAGGATGGTCCCGCGATGAGACGGGGTGTGCCTGGCGTCGGCTTGACCGGGGGCGGCGCCGGACGACGCCGCCGTTTGTCGATTAATCCTCGGCCGGATGTTTCGCCGTCTTTCCGGCTCGGCGAATCATGAAGTCGGCATCGGGACGTGATTCCCATCTGCTTATGCGGGGGTGCCTCTCAGGCGCGCCCGCGACGCGCCCGGCGCCGGGTTGCGCCGAGGCCACGCGCTCATTCTCGTCGAGCGCCGCCGCGCGCCGCAGCCGGTATTCGAGGGAGACCGAGGGATTGTCGGCGGTCGGCCCACGATAGGCGGCCTGAACATGACGGCCGAAGCGGGACGCGTCGAAACCGTCGGAGCCGGCAGCCGGCGCCTTGTTGTCCGGCACGGGATCATGCATCGGCGCCGCAGCCCGGGCAAAAGCCGGTCCGGGTCGGACCTCGTCTCGGGCACCGAGCTCCATGACCGGTTCGTCCTCGAGCGTCGCCAAGGCCTGCTGCCGCGCATCGAACTCTTCGGCCTCCCGGCGGCGTTTGCGCCGGCGGGCCGCGATGCCGGCCCCTCCCAGCGCGAGCAAGCCCAGCGCGGCAGCGCCGGCGATGGGAAGCATGTCATCGCTCATCAGGTCGGGGGCCTGAGCCTCCGGCGCGGCGCTGGGCGGAGCGGCTTCGGCCACCGGCGGCACGGTGGGAACGGACGCCACCGGCGGTTCGGCAGGCAGCGGAGCCGGCGCCGCTGCCGGAACGGGCGGGGCGGCCGTAACGGGCGGGGCGGCGACGGCCGCGCGCGAAGCAGTTGCGTTCGCCCGCCGGACGGTCGAACGCGCCGCGGAGCGGCTCGCGCCTGGCGTGGCGCGCTCTACCCTGGTGGGGCTCGATTCGACTTTCGGCTGCGGGGCGGGCGGAACGGCCGTCTCGGTGGCCGCCGGCTCCGGCGCCAGCGGGTCGGCCGTCGCCGGCGTTTCAACCGATGGTTCGACCGACGTGTCGACGTCGGGCTCGGGCGCGGTTTCCTGGGCGAGCAACGGGGTGGATGAAAAAGCGAGGACCGCGGCAATCGCGGTCATGGCCTTGCCGAACTGTTCGAGGTGGTGGGTCATGACAAGGCAACCCCCGGTCGAAGCTTTCGGCCATCCGTTTCCGACAGGGCGAGCCGGGCCGGGGACGAAACGCCCGGAACTTCTAGTTTGAAAGAATAGCTTGGTTTCGGGCGATTTAGGTCCGGTCTTCGCCGGCAATCCGTATGGCATGCGGAGGTGCTGGAACCGGCGTGATAATCCAGCGTTCGGGCGATATGACTGACGAAGCGCTGGGCCAGTATTTCGCAGACCGCGAGCAGAGCGAGCGGGAAATGAGCCGCGAAGCGTATGACTGGCGCGTGGCGGCCGCGCATGCCGAAATGGCCGACCGGTACGAAGCGCTGGCGGCGGTGTTCGGCGCGAAACGCCTCACCGGGGTTCCGATCGACTATCTCCAGTAAGCTTTCCGACCGGCAACACCTCCTTCCCTTGCATAGCGTACACCGAGTGCCAGTCGGCACCGCTCGCGCTGCCAAATCCAGAAAAGTACCAGATAGGTAAAAATCCCTTGACATCGTGACGCTGATTTGGCACAAGCAAGGCACAGTCGATCATTGCGATTCGGGCCGGCGCCTTCGGGCGGCGGCCTTTTTTCATGGAATTTGGGAGAGGCGGATGAGCGAGCTTGTCGTCGAAGGCCGGACGCGCCTCAGGAAACGCGGCGGGCGGCGCCACGACATTAGTCCCGAACAGATCGAAACATTCTTTGCGACGCTGGCCGTCACCTGCAACGTCGTCCGGTCAGCCAAGGCCGCCGGCTTTTCCACCAACTGGGCGTATCGCCGGCGCAAATTCGATGGCGCCTTCCGCAACGGCTGGATAGCGGCCGTCCGGGAAGGATATTCGAACCTTGAATTGATGCTGCTCGAACGGGCGATGAAAGGCACGCCCAAGCTGGTTCGTACCGCAAGAGGCACCGACCGGGTGATGCGTGAATATTCGACGGCGCTGGCCGTAGCGCTTCTGAAGCGTCACGCAGAGACGGCCGACAGCATCGCCATCGAACCGACTGGTGATGAGCTACGGGAGGTGCGCGAACGAATCCTGGAGAAACTCGACAGGCTGAGAGAGCGAGACGCCGGGCAAGGCGGCATCGAGACGAAAGCTGCACGGGATCGGATTGGGCTGATCAGCTGGGCGCTCAAATGCCGCTCGGCCTGACCGATGCGCAATGGGAGCGCTTCCTGAAGATGGAAGTGCAGGACAGGCGCAGGCTTATTGCCGGCCTGCACTCCGTCGGATGCGCTGGCGTTCGACGCCGACTTCGAAGCCTGGGCGCATGAAAACCAGCTGCCGCCCGGCGGCGAAGGGTGGCGCGTGTGGCTGATGATGGCCGGGCGCGGGTTCGGGAAGACCCGGGCCGGGGCGGAGTGGGTCCATCGGCTGGCGCGATGGCCGGGCGCGCGGATCGCGCTGGTCGCCGCCTCGATCGACGAGGCGCGCAAACGTGATGGTCGAAGGGGTGAGCGGGCTGCTGTGCGGTCGCGCGCAACCAGCGGGTGAAGCTGAATTGGGAGCCGAGCCTGGGCCGGCTCAGCTGGCCGACGGGGCAGCGTCGCGACGCTGTTTTCCGGCGACCATCCTGACGGGCTTCGCGGGCCGGAGCATCATTTCGCCTGGTGCGACGAGCTGGCCAAATGGCGCAGGCCGGAAGAGGCCTGGAACAATCTGCAGATGGGGCTGCGGCGCGGGGCCGAGGCCGAGGGCGCTGGTGACGACGACGCCGCGGCCGATGCGGCTGCTCGAACGGATCCGCAAGCGACGCGTGGACGGTGAGCACCGGCGGCAAGACGAACGACAATGTCACGCTGCCGAGCGAGCTTCGTCGAGGTGATGATGGCGACCTATGGCGGGACGCGGATCGGGCGGCAGGAGCTGGACGGCGAGTTGATGGCCGAAGCGGAGGGGAGCCTGTTTCCGCGGGCGCTGCTGGAGGGCGACGAGGATCAAGCCCTTGTCCCCGCTCGCCTTCGAGCTCGGCCTGCTATCCCCGAGCGGGAGAGGGAGTCTGGATCGCATCGTCGTCGGGGTCGACCCGCCGGCGTCGAGCGGAGGGCGATGCGTGCGGGATCGTGGTCGCCGGGACGGCGCGGACGGGAAGCTCTATGTGCTGGCCGATCGACAGTGTTCCGGCATGCAAGCCCGGAGCGCTGGGCGCGGGCGGTCGCGCGGGCGGCGGCGCGATGGGATGCGAGCCATGTCGTGGCCGAGGCCAACCAGGGCGGGGCGATGGTGAAGAGCGTGCTCAAGGCCGCGGATCCGACGACTGAAGGTCAAGCTGGTCCATGCATCGCGCGGCAAGGTCGCGCGGGCCGAGCCGGTCGCGATCCGCTTCGAGCGCGGGCGAGGCTTTCCTGGCGGGGACATTTCCCGAGCTGGAGGCGGAATTGGCGGGGCTGCAGATCGGCGGCGGCTATGAGGGGCCGAGCCGGTCGCCCGACCGGGCCGATGCCTGCATCTGGGCGCTGACCGAATTGAGCGAGACAAGGAGCGGGGATGCCGCGGGTGCGGATGCTTTAGCCAATTCGTCATTGCGAGCGAAGCGAAGCAATCCAGTCTGGATTGCCACGTCGCCTTCGGCTCCTCGCAATGACGATATTCAGGAGTTTCGAATGTTTGGATGGTTCGGGCGCAAGAGCGCTGCCGGAGGGGCGGCCGTTTGTGCCCGTCGTGGCTGCAAGGCGAAGGCGAGGCGGGCGGGTTCGTGCGCGGCTATGAGGCGCAGCTGGACGAGGTCTATCGGCGCAACCCGGTGGGCCTGCGCGCGGTGCGGCTGGTGGCCGGGACTGGTCGGCGGCGCTGCCGCTGTTCGCGCGAGGGTGACGGCACGGCGGTCGAGCTGGTCGCGCGCGGACGGGCTGATCGAGCGGCTGGCGGCGGCGCTGCTGCTGCACGGCAATGCCTATGTCCAGCTGGCCGTCGACGGGCATGACCGGCCGGCCGAGCTGCATTGCGCTGCGGCCCGAGCGGGTCAGCGTCGCGACCGACGAGCGGCGGGATGGCCGGCGGCCTATCGTCTATCGCGCCGGGCGGGCAGGCGGCGCGGATCGCGAGGGACGATGCGCTGGGGCGGCGGCAGGTGGCGCATCTGAAGGCGCTCAACCCGGGCGACGACCATTATGGGCTCGGCTGCCTGGACGCGGCGATCGGCGCGGCGAGCGTGCACAATCGCGCGAGCCGCTGGAACAAGGCGCTGCTCGACAATGCGGCGCGGCCGTCGGGGGCGCTGGTCTATGAGCCGGGCGACGGGTCGAGCCTGTCGGGCGAGCAGTTCGAGCGGCTGAAGAGCGAGCTGGGCGAGCAATTTTCGGGCAGCGCCAATGCCGGGCGGCCGCTGCTGCTCGACGGCGGGCTGAAATGGCAGGCGCTGAGCCTGTCGCCGGCGGACATGGATTTCGTCGCGCTGAAGGAAGGGGCGGCGCGCGACATCGCGCTGGCGTTCGGGGTGCCGCCGGTGCTGGTCGGGCTGCCCGGCGACGCGACCTACGCCAATGCGCGCGAGGCGGGGCGGGCGCTGTACCGGCAGACGGTGCTGCCGATGGCGGAGCAGATCCTGACGGAGCTGGGCGCGATGCTCGGCGACTGGCTGGGGCCGGTCGGACTCGCGGTCGACACCGACCAGATCAGCGAGCTGGCCGAGGATCGCGCGCGGCTGTGGGAGCAGGTCGGCGGCGGCGGATTTCCTGAGCCGCGACGAGAAGCGCGAGCAGCTGGGGTTTGCGCGCGGGAGGCGGAGACATGACGGGCGGATGACGAGCGAGCGCTGCTGGCGCGGCTGATGGCGCAGGCGGAGGGGCGGGGCGTCGACCTGATCACGCTTCGCGCGCTGGTCGAGGAGGCGAGCCAGGCCGGGGCGAGCGCGGGCGCTTGGCGCGCTGGGGCTCGACGATCCGCGGGCGCGGCGCGACATGGACGAATTGCGCGAGCTGCTGTCGGCGTGGCGCGACGCCAAGCGCTCGGCGCGGCAGGCGGTGGTGAGCTGGGCGGTGCGGATCGTGCTGGCGGCCTGCTGCTGATCGGGCTGGCGGTGCGGTTGCGGCTGGACAGATCTGGTGACGGGCGATTGCAAGCGGAGCGCAGCAATTCCGCGCAGTCGGCCCTTCGGCGTCTGGGCCCCTGCCTTCGCAGGGGAACGGGTGCGCTTCGCCGGCTATGCGGCGGTGTTCGACCGGCCGGACCGGGGCGGGGATGTGGTCCGCAAGGGTGCGTTTGCGGCGAGCCTGGAGCGCGGCGGCGGAGGTGCCCTTGCTGTGGCAGCACAGGCCGGCGCGGTGATCGGGCGGATCGAGCATTTGTCGCGAGGACAAGCGCGGGCTGCGGGTGATCGCCGAGCTGGGCGACGGGGCGGATGCAGCGCGGGCGGCGAAGCTGCTGCGGAGCGGGCGGCTCGACGGGCTGAGCTTCGGCTATCGGGTGCGCGAGGCGGGCGAGGAGCGGGGGCTTGCGCGAGCTGCGCGAGCTCGAGCTGGTCGAGGTCAGCCTGGTGGCCGAGCCGATGCAGCCGAGGGCGCGGGTGCATGCGGTCGAGTGAGATGCAGGATCCCGCATTGCGGGATGACGAGTGAGAGGTGCTGAGGTCCGCGGGTTTGCGCGGCCCTCGGGTGTGCATCGATTTGGTCATGGGGGAGACAGTGGCGATGATCGAAGTGAAGGCGGATGGGCTGGAGGCGTCGTTCGAGGCGCTGGAGCAGGACGATGATGGGGTCGCGGCGCTGAAGGCGGAGCTGGCGCTGCTCAAGAAGCGGATCGACGAGGGCGTGATCGCGGCGCAGCGGCCGGCGCTGGATGGGGTCAAGTCGGCGGCGAGCGCGAGCGCGTTCGTCGAGCAGTATCTGCGCAAGGGCATCGAGAGCGGGCTCGAGCAGAAGGCGGTCGGCAGCTCGACCGACGCGATCGGCGGCTATGCGGTGCCGCGCGAGATCGACGAGAAGATCGACCGGACGCTGGTGGCGATCTCGCCGATCCGCTCGATCGCCAATGTCGTCAAGGTCGGCACGGCCGGATATCGCAAGCTGGTCACCACCGGCGGCACGCCGTCGGGCTGGGTCGGCTTCGAGGCGGCGCGGCCGATGACCGAATACGCCGACGTTCAGCGAGATCGTGCCGGCGTCGGGCGAGCTTTACGCCAATCCGGCGGCGTCGCAGCAGATGCTCGACGATGCGATGTTCGACGTCGAGGCCTGGCTGGCCAACGAGATCGCGACCGAGTTCGCGCGGGCCGAGGGGATGGCGTTCGTCAAGGGCACCGGCACCAACCAGCCGCTCGGCTTCCTGAGCTCGCCCAACGCGGCGACGCGCGGACGGGGTGCGGCCGATGGGCACGCTGCAGTTCGATCGGCACGGGCGTGTCGGCGGCGTTCCCGGCGAGCAATCCGCAGGACAAGATTGCTCGACCTGGTCCAGTCGCTGCGCCCGCCGTACCGCCAGGGCGCGGTGTTCGTGATGAATTCGGCGACGGCGACGGCGGTGCGCAAGTTCAAGACCGCGCGACGGCGCCTATGTCTGGCAGCCGGGGCTGGTCGGCGGGCCAGCCGGCGACGCTGCTCGGCTATCCGGTGATCGAGGCCGAGGACATGCCCGATGTCGCGGCGAACAGCCTGTCGATCGCGTTCGGCAACTTCAAGGCCGGCTATACGATCGCCGAGCGCAACGCGACGACCGATCCTGCGCGATCCGTTCACCAACAAGCCCTACGTCCATTTCTACGCGACCAAGCGGGTCGGCGGGCAGGTGGTGAATTCGGAAAGCATCAAGCTGCTGAAGTTCATCTGACGACCTGAGCGGTCCTCTCGTGCGTTCCCCCTGCGCACGAGGGGACGCCGACCATGGACGCCAAACTCACGCGCCGCGACGCCATTCAATGGGCCGGCGTCGCCGCTGCCTTTCCGGACCGGTCAATTTGTTCCCAATCATTCGGAGAACGGGTCGATGCCTTTCACGCCGAAATTCGTCGACCTGGTGCGCAATGTCGCCAACGTCCGGGCACCGGCCCGGTGACGCTTGGCACGGCGGTCAGCGGGTTTACCAGCCTGGCCGCCGCGATCTGCCGGGCGAGCAATTCTATTATTGCATCCAGGGCCTCGACAAACCCGCAGGAGCGGGAGGTCGGGCGCGGGACGATGCAGGCCGACGGCAAGGTCGCGCGGCAGGCCTGGTCGGCGGGGCTCACCAATTTCACCAGCGGCGCCAAGACGATCGCGCTGGTAGCCGCCGGCGGAGTGGTTCGCGCGGATCGAGCAGCTGGGGGGAGCGATGTCGGCCGCTTCGGCCCGGACGGATCTTGCGGCGAAAGCAACGGGAGACGCGAGCCTATCTTGGCCGAAGGGGCGGTCCGGCAGCTTCGTCTTCGACCCGGCCGACCATTCGGCCGAGGTCGGCGGCCGACCCCGCCCAGGGCCTCCATGTCGCCCCTTCCTCGATCCGTCGGGCGAGTCCGGCGCATGGGTTCGCCGGTTCGACGGCGCGGTCAATGTCCGATGGTTCGGCGCCAAGGGCGACGGCGCAAGCGACGACGGCCCGGCTTTTGCCGCGGCCCTGGCTCTGCTGAAGGCGATCGCCGTCGAATCAGGTCGCGGGCCGTACCAGGGATCGGTCCAAGCTGCTTCATCCCGCGCCGGCCACTATTTCCTGGGCACGACGACGCTCGACATCACCCATACCTTCATCTTCGAAGGGGAAGGCTGCGGACAGGCCAGAGGGCATCGTTTCAAAGCTGCGCTGGGCGGCGGGCACGACCGGTATCAGGGTGCAGCGGTTCAACACCGCTGGCGCCAGCGGTACGACCGCGCCCGGCTTCAACGCCGGGGATGGCTCGATCATCCGCGGCCTCTATCTGCAGGGCGGCTATGCCGGAACGGAAGGCGAGGTCCACGGCATCCACCTGCGTGCCCGGGCACTGATCGAAGATTGCTTCATCACCGGCTTCCAGGGCGACGGCATCTACTGCAACGTGGCGGCCGGCGGCTCGCCGGAGGGCAACGCCAACAATATCGTCATCAACCGGGTCAGGATCGAGCATTGCCGCAAGGGGCTGTTCTTCGACGGCGCCGACAGCAATGCCAGCCTGATCACGATGCTCGACGCCTCCCACAACCGGACGTGGGGCGTCGATGACAGCAGTTTCCTCGGCAACACCTATGTCGGCTGCCATGCTGCCGCAAATGGCTGGGACGGAGCGCTGGGGTCAATTCCGACGGGCTGCACCTTCGGCGGCAATCGCTATTTCGTGAAAGCCGGGCAAGCGGCGGGAGCGACCGCCAACGCGCCGACCGGCACTGCTGCCGACAATGCATGGTGGGGATATTCCGGACCGGGCGGCGTCTATAACGGCGTTCCTGTATGGGCCAGCGGCACGACCTTCCGCGAAGGAGGCGCCTACAAGACCGACAACCCCAACGCTTCGAACCTCTTTCTCGGTTGCTATTCCGAAGGGGACCAGAACCCGGCACAGCTCAACAATCCGACGCTGGTGATCGGCGGGCTGCATGGCGCGCAGGTCAAGGGCAGCGGCACCTTGGTAACCGGCGATACCCAGGGGAACACGCTCAAGACCGAGATCTTCAAGGCCAGGGCACCGGGGAGTAGCGCCCAGGTGGAGATGACGCCCAACGGGTTCGACTTCGACGACTATTACCAGTTCATGCGGCAGGGCAATGACTTCGCCTTCACGGTGCTGAACAGCGGCTCTCCGTCGAACTGGGCGATGCGCTGGACCGGAGACGGCACATCGCACCCCGTCGGCAACCGGAAGATGGTGTTCGACAACGGTTTCGGGCTTGGCCAAAAGAAGGTTCTTTCCGGAACGGCCGCTCCGACGTCAGGCGCCTACAACCAGGGCGACATGATGTTCAATTCCGCGCCGACGGCCGGTGGTCCAACGGGCTGGATGTGCGTGGCCGGGGGAACCCCTGGAACATGGAAAGCCATGGGGAGCCTCGCGGCGTGACGGTTGCGGCCTTTTCGCTGGGGCGATCCGAGCATCGCCCAGGTCGACTTCAAAAACGGTAGCAAGAAAGCGCCGCCCAAGCGGACGACGACGGCGCTGGCGGACTTCAAGCCGGCGCCCGAACCGCGCTGAACATCCACACAGGCAGGAACAACCATGACCCTTCTGTTGAAGGATCCCGAGGCGGCGCTCGATTATGGCGTCGACTGGGGCGCCGAATATCTGGCGGGGACGTGCTTGACCGAAAGCGAGCTGGACGGTCGAGCCCGGCCGAAGCCGGGGGAGTGGCGATCGTCGTCGCAGCGTTCGACCTGCTGGTCGCGACCGTCAAGGTCGGCGGCGGGCATGGCCGGCCGGGTCTACCGGCTGACCAACCATGTCGTGACCGCCGCGGGCCGCGAGGACAGCCGGTCGATCATGCTGCGCGTGGAGAAACGCTGATGATTGCCAGCAGACATCGCGCGAAGCCGGCGGTCAGCTGGCCGAAGCGCAGGCCTTTGTGCGGGTCGAAACCGGCGAGGAGGAAGCGTTGCTGGCCGGGCTGGTGCGCACCGCGAGCGCGCTGTGCGAGGCGTTCATCGGGCCAGGTGCTGATCGCGCGGCCGTTCGAGCGAAGATGCTGCCGCGCGAGCGGCGCAGTGGCAGCGGCTCGGGCTGACGCCGGTGCGGGCGATCGACGCGGTCGAGGCTGATCGCGCGAGACGGGAGCGAGACGGTGCTGGCCGCCGGCGGACTTATGCGATCGACATCGATGCGTCGCGGCGACGGCTGGGTGCGGCTGACCGAACGGCGGCGACGCGAGCGGTGCGGGTGCGCGGCGATGGCGGGGATGGCGAGCGACGCCAACGAGTGCCCGAGCCGCTGCGCCAGGGCATCCTGCGGCTGGTCGCGCATCTGTTCGCGACGCGCGACGGCGAGCGGCGGCGAGCCGCCGGCGGCGGTGACCGCGCTGTGGCGGCCGTATCGGCGGATGCGGCTGGCATGAGCGCGAGTTCGCGGGGACGCTGCAGCGAGCGGATCCTGATCGAGCGGCCGGTCGACGACGCGCACCGCGATGCGGCCTGCAGGCAGCCGGCTGGGAACCGGTCGCGCGCTGCCTGGCGGCGATCGTGCCCGAAGGCGCGGGGCCGGAAGCGCGAGGCGATGGCGCTGAGCGCGATGCCGCGGTTCCGGGTGACGATCCGCGGCGCGACGGGATCGCGATCGACCAGCGGGTGCTGTGGGGCGGGCGGCGTGCTGATGATCCGCCAGCTGATCGACGACCCGCGCGCTAAGCGACCGGATCGTGCTGCGCTGCGAGGAGGTGCGGCATGATGGAGCGAGCTGATCGAGCGCGGCGCGAGCGAGCGGCGGCGGATTGGCGCGGCGACAGGCTCGACGCGATCGACGGCGAGCTGCAGCGCTGCAGTCGCCGGACGTCGCGGTCGAGCGCGAGCGGCGAGCGCGTGATCGTCTGCGGGCGCGGGCTTGGTGCGGCGCTGGCTGATCGACCCGCGGCTGCGGTTCTTGCTGGGAGGGCGCGATGAGCGCGGGCGGGGCGCTGCAGGCGGCGATCGCGGCGGCGCTGGCGGCGACGGCGACTGACCGGCGTGTTCGACGGGCCGCCGGCGCGCGCGGCCTTTCCTTATGCGGCGATCGACGCGGGGACCGAGAGCGACTGGAGCCACAAGAGCGGCGACGGGCGCGAAGTGCTGGTCGCGGTGACGCTGTGGGACGAGCAGCCGGCGCGGCTGCACGCGCTGGCCGATGCGGTCGAGGCGGCGGTGCGCGGCGCTCGAGCGCGGTCGACGGGCTGGCAGCTGGTCACGCTGCGGCTGGTGCGGCGGCGGATGGTCCGCGACGTCGCCGGGCCGTGGGCGGCGGCGATCGATTTCCGGGCGCGGTTGCTGGCGGCTGAGCCTGACTCGCCCACCGCCGACTCCCTCTCCCGCAAGGAGAGGGGATAATCGAGGAGAAGACTATGGCGGCGGAACGCGGCAGCGCATTCCTGCTCAAGATCGGCGACGGCGGCGGCGACGCCGAGCTATGCGACGGTCGCGGGGCTGAAGACGACGCAATTGTCGATCAACGGCGACGCGGTGGCGATCACCAACAAGGACAGCGGCGGCTGGCGCGAATTGCTGTCGGGCGCGGGCGTGCGGTCGGTGTCGGTCGCGGCGAGCGGGATCTTCACCGGCAGCGCGGCCGAGACGCAGGTGCGCGGGCTGGCGCTGGCCGGGCGGCATCGAGGACTACGAGCTGAGCTTCGAAAGCGGCGAGCGGATGCGCGGCGCAGTTCCTGGTCACGCGGCTGGAATATGCCGGCGATTTCAACGGCGAGCGCAATTACACGCTGGCGCTGGAAAGCTCGGGCGAGGTGGTCGCCGCTGTGAGCAGCGCCAATCCGCTATCGCGGCGAGGCGAGCCTGACGGTCGGCGGCGAGACGCTGGTGCTGCGGCCGAGCTTCGCGGCGCTGGTCGCGGCCGAGGAGGAGCTGGGGCCGCTGTTCGCGCTGGTCGAGCGGGCGGCCGAGGGCGAGCTGGCGCTGAGCGAGATCGCGGCGCTGTTCGACCATCTGTCGCGCGGGGCGGCCGGCGGGGATCACGCGCGAGCGGATCGGCGAGGCGATCGTCGAGCAGGGGCTGGCCGGGGTGAGCGCCGATGCTGCGAGCTGGTGCTTGGGCAGATCCTGCAGGGGCGATGAGCCGATGTTCGGCGAGGCGGCGGCGCGGCTTGTGCGGCGCGGCGGCGCAGCTGCTCGGGCTGGCGGCCGGAGGAATTCTGGAACGCGACGCCGGCCGAACTGGCGGCGGCGCTGGAGCCGCCGAGCGCGACGTGCGGACGCGCCCGAGCGCGGCGACGATCGACGCGCTGATGGCAGCGCTTTCCCGACGAATGAGGACGATCGATGGACGAGGAAATCGAGCGGCTGGTGATCAGCGTTCGCGCCGACACCGGCGGCTTCGCGCGCGACGTGGCGACGATGCGCGGCGAGCTCGAAGGGCCGCTGGCGCGGGCGTCGGGCGCGCCGGGCGGATGATCGACAGCGCGCTGGCGCGGGCGATCACCAGCGGCAAGTTCGGCTTCGACGATCTGAAGCGGGTCGCGCTGGCGGCGATGGCGCAGATCGCCTCGGCGTCGCTGCGGGCGCTGTTCAGCCGGGCGGGCGGCGGCGGCGTCGGCGGCGGGCTGCTGAGCGGGCTGGCGAGCGCTGGTCGCGGGGCTGCTCGGGGTCGCCGGGGCGGGCGACCGGCGGGCCGGTCAGCGCGGGGCGCGGCTATGTGGTCGGCGAGCGCGGGCCCGAACTGTTCGTGCCGTCGAGCGGCGGGCGGATCGAGCGGCTGGCGCGGCGGCGGCGCGCGACGTGCGGGTGTCGATCGCGGTCAACGCGCCGGCGGCCGAGCGACCCGCAGGTGCTGCGGCAATCGTCGCGGCAGGTGGCGCGGGCGGTGCGCTCGGCGCTGCGGCGAGCGCGCGATGAACCATCTGGTTCACGCGCGCCGACGCGCCGATCGACACGAGCTTCGTCAAGCGCTTCGACCCGCTGCACTGGACGGTCGATTTCCCGCGCGGGACGATGGCCAGCGTGGTGACCGGCGCCGACGGGCACGGGCTGACGGTCGAGGCGCGAGTTCCTGCGCAAGGGCGACCTGGTCGGGCTGATCTACGAGAGCGAGGACCGGCACGCGCATCCGGCGCATGCGCGGGAGACGGCGCGCGATTATTCGCGATGCCGTGCTGAGCTTTCGCTGGCAGTCGAGCGGGCTGATGCGCGCTCGACGCGATCAACGGGCCGACGCTGACGATCGAGGGCCGCGACGCGGCGGGGCAGCCGCGAGCTGGTACGTGCGGCTGTGGAATTATGCGGTCGGGCAGCGCCGACGACGCGGTGGTGACGCTCGACTTCGACGCGCTCGACGGCGGCTTCGTGCTGCCGGCCGACGCCGACCGGGTCGATCCGCGCGACATCGACCGGATGTTCATCAGCCTGGTGCCGCCGGATTATGTCGCAGGGTCGCAGGCGCTGCTCGGCGGCGCCGGCGCAGGCGCGGCGTCGACGATCAGCGACATCGCGCTGCGACGGCGCGGGCAGCGTGCTCGCGATCGGCGACGCGGTGGTGCCGGAGCATGGGCTGCGCATCGCGACCGCCTATGACGACATGTACAATCTGCCGCCCGAGCGGGTGGTGCGAGGCGTCGAGCGGCTCGGCTATCGCGGGATCGATCAACCACTATGTCGGGATGAGCCATTATTTCGGCGCTCGGCGGCGACGGGCTGGTCGATCCGGCGCGGACGTTCAACGCGCCGGCGCTGGCCTGGCACCGCGACTTCGCGCGGGCGGCGCAAGGCGCGCGGCTATCGACTGATCTGGTCGCTGTCGTACGAAATCCTCGACATGTTCTGCCCGGAGGCGTGGAAGCAGCGGGCGCTTCGACGGCGCGCCGGCGCGACCGGCTAGGACCCGCCGTCGGCGCTGGTCTCGCCGGCGAGCGGCGCAGGCGATCGCCTATCTCGGCGCGGATCGCGGCGGAGCTGGTCGAGCTGTCGGTCGAGGCCGGGCTGCGAGCCGCAGTTCCAGATCGGCGAGCCGTGGTGGTGGGTGACGCCGATCAGCGGCGCGATCTGCCTCTACGACGATGCGGCGCGAGGCGGCGCTCGGCGGAGTCGCCGGTCGAGATCGCCGACGTGCGCGCGGCCGCTGACCGCGGCGCAGAAGGCGCTGCTCGACGCAGGCGGGCGCGCTGCTGGCGGCGTCGACCGCGGCGATCGCCGCGGCGGTCAAGGCGGCGGCGCCGGCGACCGACGACCCATGCTGCTGGCCTATCTGCCGGGTCCGCTCGACCCGGCGGCGCCCGAGGTGCGGCGCGCCAACCTGCCGCTCGGCTGGGCGAGGCCGGCGTTCGATGTGCTGCAGCTCGAGGATTATGAGTGGGTGACCGAGCGGCGCGACGGCCGCTGCGCGCGGCGGCGCTGGCCGAGGTCGAGGCGCGGCTCGGCTATCCGCCGAGCGAGCAGCATTATCTGTCGGGCTTCGTGCCGACGCGCCGAGCGCGAGCAGTGGCGCGGCGATCGTCGCGGCGGCGGGCGAGGCGCAGCGGCGGGGCGTCGCCGAAGTCTTCCTCTGGGCGCTGCCGCAAGTGCTGCGCGACGGGCTGACCCTGTTCGGAGAGGAGGATGACGTGACGCCGTTCGACGATGTGATTTCCCGATCGCGATCGGCGCCGAGGCGAGCGTCGCGCCGGGCTTTTCGACCAATGTCGTGACCAGCGCCAGCGGGCATGAATAGCGCAACGTCAACTGGAGCAGGCGCGGCTGCGGTTCGATGCCGGGCCGGGCGTGCGCGGCGAGGCCGAGCTGGGCGAGCTGCTCGCCTTCTTCCGCGCGCGGCGCGGGCCGGCGGTCGGGTTCCGCTTCCGCGACCCGTTCGACTATAGCTCGAACGGGATGACCGGCGGCCGGGCGCCGCCGACCAGCCGATCGGGACGGCGACGGGAGCGCACCGACGGCTTCGCGCTGGTCAAAGCATTATGGCGAGGGCGAGCAGCGGCGGATCACGCGGCCGGTGGCGGGGAGCGTGCGGGTCGCGGTCGACGGCAGCGAGCATGGCCGCGGGCTGGACGCTGGAGCCGCTCGGCATGGTCGCGCTTCGACCATGCCGCCGGCGCCGGGCGCGGTCGGTGACGCGCCGGCTTCCTGTTCGACGTGCCGGTGCGCTTCGCCGACGACCGGCTGGAGATCAACCGCGCGACCTTCCTGGCCGGCGAGGCGCCGAGCGTGCCGCTGATCGAAATGCGGGAAGGCATGATGCGGCGGGCTGCTCGCGACAGCCTGGCCTTCTGCTGGCGGATCGAGCGGCGCGACGGCGCCGGGCTCGGCGCTGACCAGTCACGACCGGCCGCTGATCGTCGACGGCGAGCGCTTCGAGCCGGCGCCCGGGCATGACTGCCGGCGGCGATCCGCGCCCAGCTCGGGGTCGAGCCCGACTCGAGCGAAGTGGCGGGCGCGCTGTCCGAGCGGCGATCAGCGAAGCGGATGTCGCTGCCGGCCGCTGGGACGGCGCCGTGCTCAGGCTGTCCGCGGTCGACTGGGCGGAGCCCGGAGGAAGCGCGTCCGCTGCTGGCAGGCGAGCTCGGCGAAGTCGCGACCAGCGACGAAGCGTTCGAGGCAGAGCTCAAGGGAGTGGCGGCGCGGCTGGAACGGCCGATCTGTCCGCTGACCTCGCCGAATGCCGCGCCGAACTGGGCGATCCGCGATGCCGGGTCGATCTGGCCGGCCGGACAGTTCGCACGTGCGGTGACCAGGTGCTCGTGCTCACATCATGACGGTCGGCCATCCGGTCGACGAACGATTCCGGTTCGGCCAACTGAGATTTCTGGGCGGCGCGGCAAACGGAGAGACGGCGGACGATCCTGGCGGTGCGTGGGGCAGCGAGCTGCATCTTCGCAGCGCCCGGCCGGCGAGTCGCCGCTGGGCACCGCGGTCGAGCTTCGTCGAGAGGTGCGACAAGAGGCTTGCGACCTGCTGCGAGCGGTTTGCCAACGCAGCCAATTTCCGCGGCGAGCCGCACCTGCCGGGCAACGATCTTCTGACGCGCTATCCGGGAGCCTGAACATGGGCGATGCTGCATGCCGAGCGGGCGCGTGCGCTCGTCGGCACGCCCTTTCGCCGCAAGGCCGCGATCCCGGCCACGGGCTCGACTGCGTCGGCCTTTGCCTGGCCGCCTTCGAGCTTCCCGCCGAACTGGCTCGGGACGATTATCGTTTGCGGGGGCGATCATCGCGGCGAAATGCAGACGGCGATCCTCGAGCAACTTTCGCAGGCTGAGCCGGGCAGGGGCGAGGCCGGGCGATCTGCTGTTATGCTGCCCGCCGCCGACCAGCTGCACCTCGGCATCTGACCGGCAGAGGCTTTGTCCATGCCGACGCGCGTCTCCGGCGCGTGGTCGAAACGCCGGGCGAGCCGATGCTGGCCGATCGCGGATCTTATCGGCTTCGGGAAAGGAGCGGAGGGCTGATGGCGACGCTTGTCCTGACCACCGTCGGCACCGCGCTCGGCGGGCCGATCGGCGGCGCGCTGGGCAGCCTCGTCGGCCAGTCGATCGACCAGGATCTGTTCGGTCCCGGCATGCGAAGAGGGCCACGGCTTGGCGACCTCGCCGTCCAAACCTCGAGCTACGGCATCGCCGATTCCGCGCATTTACGGAACGATGCGGGTGGCCGGGACGGTGATCTGGGCGACCGACCTGAGCGAAGAGGAAGCGATCGAAGGCGGCGGCAAGGGATCGCCGGAGCAGCTGACGTATAGCTATTCGGCGAACCTTGCGGTTGCGCTTTCGTCGCGGCCGATCAGTGCCATCGGCCGGATCTGGGCCGACGGAAAGCTGATCCGCGGCGCGGCGGGCGACTTCAAGATCAAGACCAAGTTCCGGTTTGCCATCGGGCAGCGAGGACCAGGCGCTCGATCCGCTTGTCGCGTCGGTCGAGGGCATCGCCAATACGCCGGCCTATCGAGGGCTTGCCCTGGCGATTTTCGAGGAACTCGCGTTGGCCGAATTCGGCAACCGGATTCCGTTGCTGACGTTCGAAGTGATCGCGGATGAAGAGCCGGTTTCGCTTGGGGAGATGCTGGCCGACGCCAGCGGGGGCGTGATCGAGGCATCCGACGCACATGCCGGTGGCGGGCTTCGCCGCTCACGGTACGTCGATCCGCGATAGCCTGGCCCAACTGATCGAGCTGAGCGGCGTGAAGCTGGTCGATCGGGGTGGGCGGCTTCAATCGCCCGCGGCGATCCTCCGTTGCTGGTTGGCCGTGACGAACTCGGGTGCGATGCCGACCGCCCGGGTAGCTGCCAAGATGCAACGCAACCGCTCACCCGATGGCGAGCTGCCGGCAATGCTGACAATTGCCTATTACGACCCTGATCGGGATTACCAGACCGGACAGGCGCGGGCGTCGAGCGGCAAAGGCGGCACGCGCGAGGTTCGATTGGACCTTCCGGCCGTGTTCGGGGCGGGCGAAGCGCGGCAGTTGGCCGAAGACGCATTGTCGAGACGGTGGCGCGGGGGGGACAAGCTGAAGCTGCGGCTGCCGCCTTCGCGCATGGCCATGCGACCGGGCGACATCTTGCAGCTGGAGGGCGGGTCCAGGCAATGGATCGCGCGCGCCGTGTCCATCGAAGGATTGGCCGTTGCAGTCGAAGCCGAAGCCGCGCCGGCCTCGATCCTTCCACTTCCGGCCGATGGCGGAAGGCCGGTCTCCGAGCCCGATATTGGTATCGGCCGCAGCCAATTGGCGTTGTTCGAGCTTCCCTCGATGGGCGATGCCCCTGGCGATAGTCCAATGGTCCATATTGCGGCATCCAATGATGGCCAGTGGAAAGCCTTGCCGGTCGCGCTGGCGCTGGATGGTCAGCCGTTGCCCGGTCTGGCCCTCGGCCGCCGCGGCATGCTCGGAAACGACCGAGAACGGCGCTCGAACCTTGTTCGCCCGATCATCCTGGACGAACGTTCACGGGTCGACGTGCGGCTGATCAACGAAACGCAGATGTTGCTCAACGCGGACTGGGACGCGCTGATGGCGGGTGGGAACTTCGCACTGGTCGGCGATGAGCTGATCCAGTTCGGCCGCGCCGAACAGTTGGCGCCGGGTCTATTCCGGCTTTCCAGGCTGCTCCGAGGCCGGCGTGGCACGGAGTGGGCGGCCGCGACGCATAGCGTCGGAGAAGCGTTCTGCGTGATCGACCCAGCAGACTTGGCTCTGCGCCCATGACCGTCGGTGCGGTCGGCGCTGTCCTGACCGCAGTTGCGCACGGCATCGGCGATGCCGCACCATTGCCGCAGGTGAGCCGCTTGATCAGCGGGGAAGCGTTGCGCCCTCCATCCCCCTGTCATCTCAAGGCGCTCACGGAAGGCAGCGGCATCCTTGTCCGCTGGACCAGGCGCAGCCACCGACAATGGGCATGGATGGACGGCGTTGGTGACGGTGCGGATGTTTTTCCCGAACTCTACCGTGTCACCGTCGAGGGCCCGGGCGGCCAAACCATCGTTGAAACCTCCAGTCGTTCGCTGGTGCTCGGGCCGGGGCAAATTCCCGGCGTGGCCGGGCAAGTCATCAGCCTATCGGTAGCAACGCTTGGTCTGGCAGCCATGTCGCACGCGGCCAGGGCCGCGCTCACTCTCTGAAAGGTCGGACATGGATCAAACCGCGCGGTTCGCATTGCCGTATCTGGCACCCGGACAGATGCAGAAGGAGCTTTTCCACAACGAGGCGTTGCAAAGGATCGACATGTTGCTCTGTCCAGTCGTCGAGGGGACGGCTTCGCCCACGCCGCCGCTAAGTCCGACAATCGGCAGCTGCTATCTCGTCGCGGCCGGTGGAACGGGAGACTGGGCCGGGCACGACGGAAGGTTGGCTTGCTTCAGCGAGGGCGGCTGGCGGTTTGTATCGCCAGTGGACGGGATGAGCCTGCTGGACCGCGCCAGCGGCGAGATCGTCAGTCGCCTTTACGGCGCGTGGGAAACGGGCATTCTCCGCGCACAGGAGGTGCGGATCGACGACGTGACGGTGGTGCGCAATCGGCAGTCCGCGATTGGCGATCCGTCGGGAGGTACCATGGTCGACAGCGAATGCCGGGTTGCCGTGGGGCAGATTCTGAGCGCGATGCGAGCCCACGGGCTGATCGGCTAATTGGCATCCTGCGAGCGCCTGTTTCCGAGAGATACGGAGAATTGTGCGGCTTTTGGGCAACAGGACGAGCATTTGCAAGCTTGCACGGCAACCGGCCCTCTCATAATGTGTTCGGGCAGTTCTGTTCTCGGAACGCAAGTGAAAGGGGATATTTCTATGCGGAAGCTGGCCATTTTGGCTGCGCTCGCTTCGACCGCCCTGGCTACGCCGGCTGTCGCGATCGACAACGCCTGGTATGTCGGTGTCGAAGGCGGCGCGATGATCGTCGAGGACACGAACCTCGACTTTTCATTAGACGACGGTGTCGACGTGCTCGACATCGACGATGCCATCAACATCGATCACAAGGTCGGCTTCGACCTCGACGTGATCGGTGGATATGACTTCGGCGGTTTCCGCGTCGAAGCTGAGCTGGCTGGAAGCGCGCCTCGGTCGACGAAGGAGTTCTCGACGGCGACCTGTTCGACGGCGCTGACTTCATCGGCGACCTGGACGGCAACGTCCGCGTCCTGTCGGCGATGGTCAACGGCTTGCTCGACTTCGGCGACGATGACGGCTGGGCCGGCTACATCGGCGGCGGCGTCGGTGTCGCCCGCGTCAAGTACCTTCGACCAGGACGACCTCGGCGACGTCGACGAGAGCGACGGCACCTTCGCATGGCAAGTCATTGCCGGTGTCCGCAAGGCGGTCAGCACCAATATCGACCTTGGCCTGAAGTATCGCTTCTTCAACACGACCAAGTACAAATTTGGTGACGATGTCAATGACGAGCTTGCAGGGCAAGTTCCGGTCGCACTCGCTGCTGCTGAGCCTGATCTACAACTTCGCTCCGCCGCCGCCTCCGCCGCCGCCTCCGCCGCCGCCGCCGCCTCCGCCGGCGACGCAGACTTGCCCGGACGGCTCGGTGATCCTGGCGACGGAAACCTGTCCGCCGCCGCCTCCGCCGCCGCCGCCGCCGCCGCCTCCGCCGGAGCCGGAACGCGGCTAAGCCAAGAGGCTAGGCTAAAAGTTACCCCGGGCAGGCTTCGGCCTTCCCGGGGTTTCTTTTTGCGCGTTGCCGACGGAACCGGCGCCCCCTAATCCGGTGGTGATTGGCTGGGAGTGGCGGATGCGTATATTGGCGATCGCGATGATCGTTGCGGTCTGACGGCGCATGCGGAGGCCGCAGCAAGCCATCCGCACCTCCGTCGCCGCCTCTCATGGTCTTCTTCGATTGGGGCAAGCCCGACGTCCGAAGCGACGACCAGAGCTGTTCTCGACCAGGTCGCCGAGGCCTATCGCTCAAGCCGGGCGCCCACCTGCGCCTTGCCGGCCACACCGACCGGTCGGGCGGCGCGGCGGTCAACCGCTTGGCCGGGCTATCGCGAGCGCAAACTGTCCGCGCCGAACTGGAAAAGCGCGGGATCCCGCGGAACGCGATAAGCGTCGCCTCGTTCGGAGAGGATCAGCCGCTGGTTCCCACCGAAGACGGAGTCCGCGAAGTGCAGAACCGGCGGGTGGTGATCGCTTTCGAGGAGTGAGTCATGCGTCCGCTAATGATATTCGCCCTGCCGACCCTGCTGGCGGCTTGCGCCCTGCCCGATGAGCTCGGCCCGATCAGCGGGCCCTCGGTGCCGCTGGTCAATGGCGCCGGCGCCTCCATCGGGGCAGTCCAGGTGGAACCGCGCGGGGGAGGCAACTATCTCCGGATCGCGGCGGAGGGCCTGCCGCCTGGCGATCATGGACTTCACCTGCATGCGGTCGGGCGATGCGACGGCCCTGCATTCCAAAGCGCCGGCGCGCATTGGAACCCGGCGGGGCGACAGCACGGGCATCTGAACCCGCAAGGCGCGCACGCCGGCGACCTGCCCAATCTTACCGGCAGCGCCAACGGCCGCGGGGCGATCAATTTCCTGGTGACCGGCGGTTCGCTTGCGGACGCGGATGGCACCAGCCTGATGATCCATGCCGGGCCCGACGACTATCGGACAGACCCGAGCGGCAACAGCGGCGATCGCATCGCCTGCGCCGTTCTCGCCGCGCCGCGCGCCTAAGACCGGCTAAAAGCTGCCGGCCGCGCTGGTGGTGGCGAGCGCGGCAATTGCGGCGGCGAGTACCGCGTGGACCGTGAAATTGGCGATCGGGCGCATGGCGTCCTCCCCGGTGTCGGACTGCCTCCGCCTATAGGCCGGTTCGACCGCAGCGGCCAGCGGCTGGACCTGGTCCTAGTATTGGGGCCATGAAGCAACCGGGAGGGGGCGCCCATGACCAATTTCGAACTCGTCTTTTCGCTGTTTGGCCTGCTGCTCGGGCTCGGCCTGGCGGAGGTGTTGGGCGGCTTCGGAAGGGCGATCCAATCGCGCAGGAAAGTGCGCATCGGTTGGCTGACGCCGATGCTGGGAGCGCTGGTGGCGCTTGATCTCACCAGCTTCTGGATGGTCGCCTGGTCGGTGCGGGAGCTGGTTCCCGCGCACTATGTCAGCCTGCTCGGGGGGCTGATCGTGATGGGTCTCTATTACCTCGTCGCGCGCATCACCTTTCCCTACGACCTCGACGAATGGCCCGACTTCGACGCCTATTATTTCGAGCACCGCCAGTGGGTGCTGGGCGGTGTCATGCTGTGCAACCTGATCGCCATCGCCGCATTGCTGGCGCTGGGCGCGGAGCCGCTGGAGGGCGCGGTCAACCGATGGTCGCTGCTCCTGTTCATTCCCGCTCTGGGCGCCGCGATGTTCGCGCCGGGCAGGCGGATCAATTTGACCCTGCTGCTCCTGCTGGTGGTGCAATATCCGCTGGTCGCGGTGCTGGGATATGCCGGGGTGGGCCGGTGACATGTCGAAATTGACGCTGGCCAGGCGGGAGATGGAAGCGGTTGCCGCGAAACATCGTCCTTGGCTGCGTCGGACGGCAGGCGAGGCCAGGGCCCGCCATGCCGCCGGGCTAGATCCGTTCTAGCTCGCCTTCGGTCCGAGGCCCTTCGCCGATGGGGCCGCGGCATTGCCCTTGGTCTTGGTCTGCTTCGGCTTGCGGATTTCCTTGTTGGATTTCTTCTGTCCCTTGGCCATGGTCGAGTTCCTCTGAATGCGATCTCTGAACCCAAAGGCTAGGGGATTAAGAGGCCGGGCGCCAGCGGGCAGGTGGTCATTCGCAGCCAACCCACAGCGGGTCGCTGCGTCAAGCCGGTCGCCACTGCCGTTTCCCCCGAGAGGGTGCAATAAAAGCTATTGGGGCAAGCCCGTCATGGCGATGGCCGGAGGGGCGCGCGACCTGTTGAGCCGCGCGCCCGGCATCATTTGACTTAGTAGCCGCGGTTGTAGGCGGCGCGGTTGCGGGTCACCCGGACATTGCTGACCGCGCCGCGATAATCGACGTTGCAGCGGAAGGTGAGATCGCCTTGGCCGGCATAGCCCTGGCCCTGATAGCCGTAGGCGTTGCCGTAGGGCTGGCCATAGCCGCCCCGGCTGTCGAGCAGGCCGGAGACGCGGACGCTATTGTTACGGCGCCGCACTTCGGTGACGGCGGTCACGCGCATGTTGGCGGGATAGTAACCCTGGTTCCCATAGCCGTAGCCTTGGTTGGGGTTGCCATAGCCCTGGCCGTATTGGTTGGGGCGATATTGCGCGCTGGCCTGGGCCATGGCGGCGGTGGCGCAGCGCTCGACCGCATAACGGTCGTTTGCCTGGTAGCGGTTGCCGAGCAGCTGGCCGATCATCTGGTTGACGACGTTCTGGCCCTGTTGCGGATTGGCATAGCCCGGCTGCGGGTAGCCCTGCTGCGGGTAGGCCTGCTGCGGGTAGGCCTGCGCGATAAGTCTGCTGCGGGTAGGGATATTGGTAGGGAGTTTGCGCTGCGGCGGGCACGGCGGCGGCGAGGCCGACCGCGCCGGCGACCAGGAACATGGTCGTGCGAATCATGGAAATTTCCTTCTTCTCCGCCAGAAAACGCCGGGGAGTTCAGGGTATCAACGCGTAGTAGCCGGATAAGACGCATGAACGGGAGATAACGAGCGGCGGCTGCCGATTGGCGGCCGGCGATGCAACGCCGTGCTCCCGAAGCTATTCCACCGCGGCTGCTTCCACCTTCGCCCGGGCCGGGCGAGCGTTCGCTACCGCCCAGTCCAGCGCATAGTCGGCGACTTCCTCCCAGCCGGGATCGAGCAGGGTCCAGTGCGAGCGGCCGGGGAAGATCTTGAGCTCGGTCAGCGAGGGCGCCTGCTTCTGCTTCTCGTAGATCGCCTGGGTCATGCTGGCGTCGGCGATGAGGTCGAGCTCGCCGCCGATCAGGAGCAGAGGCGCCCGGTCCGGATTGTCCCAGCGGATCGGCGTCGCATTGACGATCCCGTCCCACCAGATCTTGCCGGGCGTCGGCACGATATACTCGTCGTAGAGGGCGTCCGCCTGGTCCTCCGGCACCAGCTGGGCGAAGCGGTTGCGGAAATAGTCGCGCGACATCGTCTCGACCTTCTTCCAGCTGCCCCAGTCGAAGAAGACCGGCAGCGCCGACACGACCGCGTGCGGCCCCAGCCGGACGCCGGGCGTCGGGGCGGGATCGATCGCGACGCCGGCGACCCCGAGGCCGCGGTTCAGCAGGTGCTGGACCCACACGCCGCCGGCCGAATGGCCGATCAGGATCGGTTCCTCCGGGCACTCGCCGATGATGCGTTGATAATGGTCGAGGATCTCGGCGATGCCGAGGCCGGCGAGCTTCTCGTCCGGCTCGGCGCGCAGCTCTTCGGGCGAGCGGTCGTCGTAGGGCCAGTCGGGCGCGACGACGGTGAACCCCTTCGCCTCGTAACGCGCCTTGACCGCGTCCCAGCTGCGCGAATTGAGCCAGGCGCCGTGGATGAGCAGGACGGTGTTGGACATGCGCGCAATTCTCCGAGATGCCAGTGGGAAGGACTGGGCGGAGGCGCGGGGACGCGGCGACTTCGTCAGGAGCGCTATACACTGATCCGCCTGGGACGCAGCAAGATTCCCGGCGCATGAGCGGGGGCGCGGGCGGAAACTTGGTGCACTGCCACCGTAAACCGCACGGTCACCGCAAACTCGAAACTTCACCTGCCCTCTTGGGTCGGCATTAAATTTTCGTATACTGGCATGGCCGAATCGCTCCGAAGGGGAGGGATCGATGCGGCGCGTTCTGTTTGCATCCAGTGCTTTGTTCGTGGCTTCCGGTTGCGCGGTGACCAGCTTTGCTCCGCCCATCGTCAAGATGGACAGGGAATTGACGTTCACGCGTGCCCAGACTTCATTCAATGCGGTCTGCACACCCAACTTCAACGACCCCAACGCGCAGTCAATCCGACGCGACACCGATGGCGCTCTACTGCTCATCAACAATTTCGTCCTGACATATCGTTGCCAGTCGGACCGGGCGGCCGAGGGGCGCCAGTTCTTTGAGGTGCCTGGCTTCCTTTCTACTGCGGGTGGTGCGGCGGCCGCTGCTTTCGGAGCGCCCGCAGGAGTGGCCATAGGTACGGGCGCAGCGAGCGCAGCGCTCAACCAGGGCAAGTCCTATTATGCGCCGAAGGATAAGGCAGTTGTGTTCAACGACGCACTGGATGCATTCCTGTGCATTCAGAACGAGGCCGTGGGCGTCGATCCCTTCACGCTCAAGAAGTTGAGTGAGGCGCAGGAAGCTGCGGGTGCAGGTGCGGATACTGGAGATGCGCCGCCGCACGCGGCACCGAGCGTCGCAGGAGTGGTAGACGACGACGGGGAGCCCGAGGTTTACGTTTCCTCCGAGCGGCAATATTTCGAGATGGTTCGAACCGCCTTGTTCGCCGTTGAGCGAGTCACCGCTCAGCGACTGAGCGCCGCCGGCAGCCCATTCGACGCGTCTGGGGTGATCGCCGAGCTGGAGAAACTCAACAAGGAAGAAGCCGAGGACGAAGCCGCTGCCCCTGATGATCCCGCGGTAGCCGGACAGGAGGCAAAGGAGGCCGTTTCGGCAGCGGCGCCCGCCGTTGCCGACCAACCGCCGCCTGCGGCAGACGGTGTTTCCGGACAGCCGACGCCAGTGGTACGACTGCTAAACCTGACGGCGGCGCAACGAAGCCTCGCAGCTGTGCCGAACGCGCAGCTTGGACGCACAGTGATCAAGCTTCGAGCGCTGCAGCCAAAGCTCGACAAATGCATCCTGCGAGCGAAGGTATAGGGCTAACAGTCGTGTCATAATCCTACCCCTGAGCGCCGCCGTTAACGGCTTAATCCTCGCCCTGGATTAGCGGTGCCCCCGCGCAGGCCTGGCGTTGTCTTCGCCGAGCTGGCTAACGGGCCCGTCGCCACACCGGAATAAGCGACGGTGCCGTTGCCCGAGGCGCTAGCCGGCACCGCATAGGTCAACGTGCCTTCGGCATAGCCGTAGTTGCGGACCTGGCGGATGCCCTCCCAGTTGGGGAAGGACGAGGCCTCGACGTCGAACAGCAGCTGCTTTGCGGCTGCGTCAACCGTAACCCGGCCGAAGTGGGTGCTCGAGCCGAGCACGGCCAAGCGATATTCCTCAGGCAGACCCTGTGCTTTCACGCCCGAGGCGAAGTTCGCGCGATCGGGCCGGTAAATCTGGATCGAGTAGCGGCCGGCGCCATCGACCACCATCAGCCCCTTGGGATGTTCACCGTAATTGGTTGTGCGGGTGCCGTCGCCGCGGATTTCGTAGGCGGATTCCATCACCCATGTCCCGGCGAGCGAGAGTGGTTCGGGCGAGGGCGGGGCCGCAGCACCCGTCAGCGCCAACGCGGCAGCGGCAAGGGAGGCGAGGAATAGGGCACGCATGGCGTTTCTCCTGCTTTGACGAAATTGGGTATTCAGAACGCGGAGGGCGATCGCATCGAACAGCCGGGCCAGGCCGGCGTTCAGATCGGCCCGGCCTTCGCGGTGGGCCCGGTCGTACCACTCGTCGATCATGGGCGTGCTTTTCGAGTCGTAACCATATAAAGGGGTTACTAGATGCCACCCGGATAAACTGTCAATGTAGGAATGGATGGATAGTCAGGGCAAAGAGGCGGTTTCCGAGGATCGTGGCGGTTTCCGCTTTCGGGGCGGCCACCTCGCGCTTGACCTCTGCGCGACGCTCGCCGGCCGGCTCAAGGAGGAGCCGCGAGAGTTGCTCGAGACGCCGGCCGATCTCGACCGATGGCTGGTCAGCTCGGGCCTGGCCGGGTCCACTAACCGAACGACCCAGGACGATGTCGAGATGGCGCGCAAGCTGCGGGAGGCCATCTACGCGTTGGCGACGGGGCGGCCGTCGAGCGCCGCGCGCGACACGCTGAACGCGGTCGCGGCCCTGCCTGATGCCCGGCCAAGGCTCTCAATGTCCGGGCAGCTGGTGATGGAGGGCAACGCGAGGGAATATCTGGCGACGATCGCGGGCCTGGGTGTCGAGCTGCTTGGAACCGCCGAGCGGAACGCATCCGGCGGTGCGACGGACAGGGCTGCGCGATATTGTTCCTCGACCTTTCACGCTCAGGCGCGAGGAGGTGGTGCTCGATGCAAGGCTGCGGCAACCGCGCCAAGGCGCGGGAATTTCGAAGGAGGGGGCGAGGGGGTTAGGGGTCGTGGACCAGCTAAAGCGTGCGGAGACGAATCTGGGCGATGGCAGCGAATAGGCAGGAACTCTTAGTAGAAGTTCTCTCGTGCTACTTCGCCGCAATCAGGTCCGGCTGATCCTCCGAGGCGCGCTTACCCCGCCTGCTCGGCTTGGGCACCTTCACCGGCTCTGAACTGACCGGCGACTTCTTCAGCGTCTCCCGCAGATACTGCCCCGTAAAGCTCCGCTCGTTCGCCGCCACCGCTTCCGGCGTTCCCTCGGCGACAATCTCCCCGCCATTCACCCCGCCGCCAGGCCCCAGGTCCAGCACCCAGTCCGCCGTCTTGATGACGTCGAGGTTGTGTTCGATCACCACCACCGTGTTGCCCTGCTCGACCAGGGCGTGGAGGACGTCGAGGAGCTTGCGGACGTCTTCGAAATGGAGGCCGGTGGTCGGCTCGTCGAGGATATACAGCGTCTGGCCCGTCGCCCGCCGCGACAGCTCCTTCGACAGCTTGACGCGCTGCGCCTCGCCGCCGCTCAGCGTCGTCGCCTGCTGCCCGACCTTGATGTAGCCGAGGCCGACCTCGGCCAGCATCGCCATCTTGTCGCGGATGCCGGGGACCGCCTTGAAGAATTCGACCGCGTCCTCGACCGTCATGTCGAGCACGTCGGCGATGCTGCGCCCCTTGAACTTCACCTCCAGCGTCTCGCGGTTGTAGCGGTGGCCGTGGCAGACGTCGCAGGTGACATAGACGTCGGGCAGGAAGTGCATCTCGATCTTCAGCACGCCGTCGCCCTGGCAGGCCTCGCAGCGGCCGCCCTTGACGTTGAAGCTGAACCGGCCGGGCTTGTAGCCGCGCGCCTGGCTTTCGGGCAGGCCGGCGAACCAGTCGCGGATCTGGGTGAAGGCGCCGGTGTAGGTCGCCGGGTTGGAGCGCGGGGTGCGGCCGATCGGCGACTGGTCGATGTCGATCACCTTGTCGAGATGCTCGAGCCCGGTGACGCGGTCATGCTTGCCGGCGAGGATGCGGGCACCGTTGAGCTGCCGCGCCGCGGCCGAATAGAGCGTGTCGATCGTGAAGCTCGACTTGCCCGAGCCCGAGACGCCGGTGATGCAGGTGAAGGTGCCGAGCGGGATCGAGGCGGTGACGTCGCGCAAATTGTTCTCGCGCGCGCCATGGACGGTGAGCTTCTTGCCCGTGCCCTTGCGGCGCTGGGCACGCATCGGGATGTGGCGGCGGCCGGAGAGATAGTCGGCGGTGAGGCTGGTCTCGCAGGCGAGCAGGTCTTCCAGCGTCCCCTGGCACACCACCTCGCCGCCATGGACCCCCGCGCCGGGCCCCATGTCGATGACATGGTCGGCGGTGCGGATCGCGTCCTCGTCATGCTCGACGACCAGGACGGTATTGCCGAGCTCGCGCAGGCGCTTCAGCGTCTCGAGCAGGCGGTCATTGTCCTTCTGGTGGAGGCCGATCGACGGCTCGTCGAGGACGTAGAGCACGCCCGACAGGCCCGAGCCGATCTGCGAGGCGAGGCGGATGCGCTGGCTCTCGCCGCCGGACAGCGTGCCGCTTGCGGTCGAGGTTGAGGTAATCCAGCCCGACATTGTGGAGGAAGCCGAGGCGCTCGTTGATTTCCTTCAGGATCGCGCGGGCGATCTCGCTTCTGCTGCGGGGTGAGGTGCTGCTCCAGGCGTCGAGAACCATGTGAGGGCGTCGGCGACCGAGCGGCGGGCGGACAGCGAGATGTCCTCGCCGGCGATCTTGACGCTTAGCGGCTCGGGCCGCAGCCGCGCGCCGCCGCAGGTCTCGCACGGATGCGCGGCCTGGTAGTTCGACAGCTCCTCGCGCATCCACGCGCTTTCGGTCGACAGCATGCGGCGCTCGAGGTTGCCGAGCACGCCCTCGAACGGTTTCTTGACCTCATAGCTCTTCTTGCCGTCGATGAAGCGCAGCGCGACCGGGCGGCCGCCGGTGCCGCGCAGGATCACGTGGCGCGCCTCGTCGGACAGGTCGCGCCACGGCGTGCCCAAGTCGAACCCATAGGCGCGCGCCAGGCTGCCCAACACCTGCATGTAATAGGGCGAGGGCGGCTGGCTCTTGGCCCAGGGCACGACCGCGCCCTTTTGCGAGCTCAGCGCGTGGTTCGGAACGACCAGGTCCTCGTCGAACACCAGCTTCTCGCCGAGGCCGTCGCAGGCCGGGCATGCGCCCTGCGGCGCGTTGAAGGAGAAGAGGCGCGGCTCGATCTCGGCAATGGTGAAGCCGGAGACGGGGCAGGCGAATTTCTCCGAGAAGAGTGATGCGGCCGGGAGCTCCGAAGTCGAGCTTGAAGCCTTCGCGCTCGGCAGCGGCCTCGAGCGATGCTGCAACGCCCGTGCGCTCGCTGCCGGCCGGGTGGGGCACATCCGCCGGGTCGAGATAGGCCAGCCCCTCGGCCAGCTTCAGCGCCGTCTCGAAGCTGTCCGCCAGCCGCGCCTCGATCCCTTCGCGGACGACGATCCGGTCGACCACCACCTCGATGTCGTGCTTGTACTTCTTGTCGAGCGCCGGCGCCTCCTCGATCGCGTGGAACTCGCCGTCGATGCGGACGCGGGTGAAGCCGGCCTTCTGCCATTCGGCCAGCTCCTTGCGATATTCGCCCTTGCGGCCGCGGACGACGGGGGCGAGCAGATAGTGGCGCGATCCTTCGGGTAGCTCCATCACCCGGTCGACCATCTGGCTGACCTGCTGCGCCTCGATCGGCAGGCCGGTGGCGGGCGAATAAGGGACGCCGACCCGCGCCCAGAGCAGGCGCATATAGTCGTAGATCTCGGTGACCGTCGCGACCGTCGACCGCGGATTCTTGCGAAGTGGTCTTCTGCTCGATCGAGATGGCGGGGGAGAGGCCGTCGATATGCTCGACGTCCGGCTTCTGCATCATCTCGAGGAATTGGCGAGCGTAGGCCGACAGGCTTTCGACGTAGCGGCGCTGGCCCTCGGCATAGATGGTGTCGAAGGCGAGGCTCGACTTGCCCGAGCCGGACAGGCCGGTAATGACCGTCAGGCTTTCGCGCGGGATCGCGATATCCACGCCCTTGAGATTATGCTCGCGCGCGCCGCGAACGGTAATATGGGTCAGCATGTGCGGCCGTTTGTTCCAGATTTGTTCTTGTTTACTGAGGCTTGCGGCCGCGGTCAACGCGGGCAGGGCGATATGGGTTCTGGCGCGGGGAACGCAAGGCGCTTGCGGCCAGCTATCGGCGATGTCATGCATCGTCGATGGGGTCCAGTTTCGCTTTCGCGGCCGCATCTGCCGCACTTGCCGTCCAGTCCGTTCCAGCCAATCCGCCGGCGCTTGAGCCGAGCGGTCCATGGACGGTCGAACATGCAGAACTCCATGTGCATTGTCGGCCGCAAGTTTGGGACCGGTGACCAGCAAATTACGCTCGGCTTCCGGCCCGGACCGATGAGCGACCATGTACGTGTGGCGCTGTGGCTGTCCGATCCTGGCAAGAAATACACGTTCGGCGCGGCAAACTTGGCGCTCGACGACGGGATTCCTGTGCTGGCCCCCTTCGGCAGGGGACCGATTTCTATCAAGGGAATGCAGCTTGTCCAGATCGACACGAAGAAGTCGGAAATCGGCGAACTTGCCGCCGCCAAGCAACTTCACGTTTTAGCAGGCAAGTTGACCCTAAACTTCAAGCTGGGGAACATCGGTGGGGCGATGCAGGCGCTCCAAAAATGCGAGCGGGAATTGCTGATCAGCTGGGGCATGGATCCGCTTGTGCTGGATTCGATCGCATCACCGGCATTTCATCCAAACCTAGTCATGATTTTCAGCACAAACGACTATCCTAGCTCGGCGATCAGGGGGCGGCAGCAAGGTACTGCAGGCGTTTATTTTCGGATCGGAACGGATGGGCGGGTGAGCGATTGCCGAGTGGCCGAGCCGAGCGGTAGCGCGGTGCTGGACGCGCAAACCTGCGCGATCATCGTGCGCCGCGCCCGTTACCAGCCGGCGAAGACCAAGACCGGCGAACGTGTTGCAAGCATCGGGTTTCAACGCATTCGCTGGGAAATGCCGCGCTAACGAGGGAGGTCGCGTGCAACAAGGAAGGTCGGTACTGCTCCTGCTGAGCGCGCTTCTTGCTTCCTGCGCCTCAGTGACGCCAACGGCCAGCTACGACACCGTCATTCGCGGCGGCACCATCTATGACGGCAGCGGCGGCGCGCGCTACGCCGGCGATGTCGCGATCCAGGGCGACCGGATCGTCTGTGTTGGGGCCTGCCAGGGCTCGCGCCACGCGGCGGATCGACGCCGCCGGCCTCGCCGTCGCTCCGGGCTTCATCAACATGCTGAGCTGGGCGACCGAGATGCCTGATCGCCGACGGGCGCGGGCAGAGCGACATCCGCCAGGGCGTGACGCTGGAGGTGATGGGCGAGGGCGAGTCGATGGGTCCGCTGAACGCCACGATGAAGGCCAATGAGGCGCCAGCGGCAGGGCGACATCAAGTATCGCATCGACTGGACCAGCCTTGGGCGAATATCTGGCTTATCTCGAGAAGAAGGGCGTCTCGCCCAACGTCGCCAGCTTCGTCGGCGCGACCACGGTCCGCGTGCACGAGCTGGGCGAGGGCGACGTCGACCCGACCCCGGCACAGCTCGCAGCGGATGCGCGCGCTGGTGCGCCAGGCGATGGACGAGGGCGCGATGGGCGTCGGCTCCTCGCTGATCTACGCGCCCGCCAATTTCGCCGAGACGCCCGAGCTGATCGCGCTGGCGAGCGAGGCGGGCCGCTGCGGCGGCATGTATATCAGCCATATCCGCGACGAAGGGCCCGAAGCTGCTCGAGGCGATCGACGAGCTGGTCGAGATTCCGGAGAAGTCCGGCGCGCCGGCCGAAATCTATCATTTCAAGCAGTCGGGCCGCGACAATTGGCACAAGATCGACGCGGCGATCGCCCGGGTCGAGGCGGCGCGGGCGCGCGGGCCTGCGCATCACCGCCGACATGTACACCTATCCGGCGAGCTCGACCGGCTTCGACGCGGCCATGCCGCTGTGGGTCCAGGCAGGCGGGATCGAGGCCTGGGTCGAGCAGGCTGAAGGACCCGGCGCAGCGGGCGCGGGCGCTGGCCGAGATGCGCAGCCCGAGGCGTCGGAGAACACCAAGCTGGCGGTGCAGGAGCCGGACAAGGTGATCCTGCTCGGCTTCAAGACCGAGGCGCTGAAGCCGCTGACCGGCAGGACCCTCGGAGACGTCGCGCGGGAGCGCGGCAAGCCGCCCGAGGAGGTGATCGCCGACCTGATCGTCGCCGACAACAGCCGCATCCAGGTCGTCTATTTCGGCGATGAGCGAGGACAATGTCGCGCGCGAAGTGGCGCTGCCTGGATGAGCTTCGGCTCCGACGCGGCGGCGCAGGCGCCCGAAGGCGTGTTCCTGAAATCGAGCACCCACCCGCGCGCCTATGGCAATTTCGCGCGGCTGCTCGGCAAATATGTCCGCGACGAGAAGCGGGTGCCGCTGGCGGAGGCGGTGCGGCGGATGACCTCCTTCCCGGCCGCCAATCTCGGGCATCAAGGACCGCGGCGCGCTGAAGCCCGGCCATTATCGCCGACATCGCCATCTTCGATCCGGCGACGATCGCCGACAGCGCGACCTTCGCCAAGCCGCAGCAATATGCGGTCGGCATGCGCCATGTGCTTCGTCAACGGCGTGCCGGTGCTGCGCGACGGCGAGCATACCGGCGCGACTGCCGGGCCGGTTCGTCAAGGGGCCGGGGGCAGGGCGGTGTCACTAACCTAGCGCGTATCGCTCCATCGGCTCGTAATGCGCGCCGCCGCGGCCGAGGCGGCTTTCGTAAAGGATGAACTCGCCGACCTCCCAATTCTCGAGGAAAGGCCGCCATGCCGCGCGAGAAAATGGTCGACGCCGGGAGCGCGGCCTTTCCAGCGCGCAAGCGTGATATGGGGATGAAAGGCGCGCCGCTCGGGCTCCAGCATGGCCGACTGGCAGGCGCGCTCGACCTTTGCATTGAGGGCTTTGAGCTGCTCCTTCGGCCGAACCCCGGCCCAAAGCGCGCCGTGGCGATGCTTTTCAAACCTGCCGACACCGTTCAGGGCGATCGCAAACTTCTCGCAGCGGATACGCGCCAACGCAGCGGCCAGATCCTCGCCAACCGGCCGTTCGACTTCCCCGATGAAGCGCAGGGTCAGATGCAGTTGCTCCTCATGCTGCCAACGCAGGTCGGGCAGTCCTTCCATCAGGTCGAGCAGCCGTCCTCGAATGGTTTCCGGCGGGCGGATGGCGACGAACAGCCTGTGCATCGGCATGCTCTACCGGTCATCGCGAGCGAAGCGAAGCCATCCAACCTGGATGGCCGCGTGACCCGTTTGCGGCTCCTCGCAACGCGATTGTCGTGTTTTGCTTGAACAGGAAGCGAACAACCACGATATATTGGGAGCTATGAGGGCCTATTGCCCTCAGCCAAGGAGTGGAAATGCAGAACCAATTTGACCCGCGCACGACGACAGGCGGATTTGATCCGACTGTATCGGTCGGCGTCCCCCGCGCCGTACGCGATGCGGGCCTGCGGTCCTACATGCTCAAGGTTTACAACTACATGGCATCGGGCGTGCTGCTTACGGGCATCGTCGCGATGCTGTTCGCCGGCAGTTCGATCGGCCAGAGCATCATGCTGGGAGGCGGCCCGCTTCGCTGGCTGATCATCCTGGCGCCGCTAGGCTTCGTCATGGCGATGAGCTTCGGCTTCAACCGGATGAGCACGGCGACGCTCAACCTGCTGTTCTGGGCGTTCGCCACGGTGATGGGCCTGTCGATGTCGACCATCTTCATGGTCTTCACCGGCGTATCCATCGCCCAGACCTTCTTCGCAGTGGCGGTGTCGTTCCTGGCGCTCAGCCTGTGGGGCTATACCACCAAGAAGGATCTCAGCGGCTGGGGCACCTTCCTGATCATGGGCGTGGTCGGCCTGCTGGTGGCGATGATCATCAACATCTTCCTGCAGTCGACCGCGATGCACCTGGCGATAAGCGCCATCGGCGTCCTGCTGTTCGCGGGGCTCACCGCCTATGACACGCAGAAAATCAAGTCGATGTACGACTATGTCGCGGGCACCGACATGATGGGCAAGGTCGTGATCATGGGGGCGCTGAACCTCTACCTGGACTTCATCAACATGTTCCAGTTCCTGCTCAGCTTCATGGGCAGCCGGGAATAGGCTTGGAGCCAGTCTGACAAGGAAGGGCCGGCGGAGCGATCCGCCGGCCCTTTTCCTTATCAAGCGCTCAGGTTCCGGGCTGGATTCGTCGCAGCTTAAAGCCAGTGATCTCCGTCACGAAGCTGCATTCGAACGAATTCGTGCCGTTAGCGTCCGCGACAGTGCCGGAGACCAGGATTTCCTCGGAATCCGCCTGCTTAACGTCGACGACTTGCACCGTGCCATATTGCGAGGCGTGGGCGCTGCAGGTCTGCCTTGCCGCCGCCTGCATGAATTCATTGTTTCGTGGCTTTCCACTTCCCCGTCCGCTGTCTGCGGCCATGCCGACGGCGCCTGCCACCATGCCGGCTACGCAACCGCTCAGCAGCAAAGCGGCGGCCGGTAAAACGATAAGTCGAACCTGTTTCATGCATTTACCCAAGATGCTGCTTGAAAAAGCGGATGGTCCGTCCCCAAGCGAGCTCGGCGGCCTGCTTGTTGTAGCGCTCGGCCGAAGTGTCGTTGTTGAAGGCGTGATGAGCGCCATCATATCCTTGGTAGGTGACCGGCTTGCCAGCGGCACGTAAGGCGGCGACCCAGGGAAAGAGGGTCGTCGCCACGCGCGCGTCGGTCCCCGCATGATGGATCAACAGCGGTGCCTGGACCTTGCCCGCTTCCGACGGATCCGGAGCAGGGCCGTAGTAGACCACGCCCGCGTCCAGCTTGCCGCCCGCCGCGACCGCCAGCCGGTTGACGAAGGCGCCGCCCCAGCAGAAGCCGACCGCGCCGACCTTGCCGCTCCGGCTCGACCTGGAAAGCGCATCGAGCATGGTCACCGCATCGGCAGTGACCTTGGCGAGGTCCAGCTTGCCGATGGCGTCGCGGGCGGTGTCTTCGTTCGCCGGGGTGCCGCCGGAAAGCGACAGGAAATCCGGGGCCACCGCACGAAACCCTTCGAGCGCGATCCGCCGCGCGACGTCGCGGATATGGTCGTTCAGGCCGCGGTTCTCGTGGACCACCAGCACCGTTGCTTTCAGCGAACGAGTGCGTGGCTCGGCCACATAGGCCTTGTAGCCGGCCGGACTGTCGAAGGTCATTGTCCGGGTGGTGAGGCGTGGGTCGTCGGGCGGTACGATGGCCGCGGCGGCGGGTGCGGCGGCAATGGAAGCGATCAGGCCTGTAGCGGCTGCGGCGCTTCCGGCGATCAGCGTCATCCGCGCGAAGAAATCGCGCCGGTCCATGCCGTCATGCGTGAAGCGGTCGTAGAGTTCGATCGCCTGTTGGAGTTTCCCCGCGTCCATGGCGCTTCCTCCTGTTATCCCGCGGCCTGAATCTCCGCGATGAGCTGATTGTCTTCGTCCTTGCCGCGTTTGTAGGCTTCGCGCCGGCTGACGCGCTCGCCATAGGCCATGAAACTATCAAGCTTGGGCAGAGTGCCGAACTGGGTCCCCCACAAAACCGCGCTGCCGACATAGACGTCCGCGGCATTGAACCGCGAACCGCAAACATAGTCCTGCTTGGCGAGATGATCGGAGAGTGTGTTCACCGCCAGGTCGTAGTGACCATAGCCGAACATTCGCTGCTGCTCTTCCTTGGCCTTGAATCCGGCGAAATTGTTGGTCACCGCCTGCTCGAGCGGGCCTGCGGCGAAGAACAGCCAGCGGTAATAGTCGGCCTTTTCCTCCTCGCGCGGGGCCAGGCCAGCCTCGGGAAAGACGTCGGCGAGGTAGGCGCAGATGGCAGCGCACTCGGTGACAATGCGGCCGTCGTGGCTGATCGCCGGCACTTTCATCATCGGATTGACCGCGCGATATTCCTCGCCCTTCATGCTCGACCCATAGTCGAGAATCTCGGTGTCGTAGGTCGCGCCGACCTCCTCGAGCATCCAGCGGACGATTTGCCCGCGGCTCATCGGGTTGTGGTAGAAAATGATGTCGGCCTGCCATTTTCATTCCCCTTTTCGTCCCGTCATGGGAGATCGAACAAAATTAGATCGGCGTGAACCTAGGCCTCGTCGATTGCCCGGCACAACATATCGACCAGCACTTTTAGTGCCTCGATGCGGACCGGCCCGCGGCCGATCGCGCCGAAATGGCGCTCTTCAATCCTCGTTTCGCCGTCCCGCCGCGCGCAGGCCATATAGACCAGCCCTTCTTCATGCTGCTTCCTGGATGGCCCGGCGAAGCCGGTTACCGAAAGCGCGATGTCGGCATTGCAGCGCGACAACGCCCCCTCTGCCATGGCTCTTGCCACGTCCGCGTTGACGGCATCATTACAGTCGGTAAGTGCCGGCGGCAGGCCCAGCAATTCCTGCTTCGCCTCGGCCGAATAGGTAACGAAGCCGCGGTCGAATCCGTGGCCGCAGCCTTCGATATCCGTCAGCAGCGAGGCCAGCATTCCGCCAGTGCAGCTTTCGGCGGTGGTGACCGTCAATTGTTTGTCGCACAGCCGGCGCATCGCCTGTTCGGCCTTTCGGTCGAGCTCTTGCGGGAGCGCCGGCTGCAACGTTTCGGTCAAGGGCTAGCCGCGCTCGCCGGGTTTCGCGGGCTTTGGCGCTGCGGCGCAGGCGCCCTGCCGCTCCGCCGCGCTTCGATCGCGGGCGGCGCGGAATTCGCTGTCCTGGCTCCAGTTCGGCCAGTCGCAGCTGTTGGCCGAGCCCGATCGCCGACGCGCATGGAGCAGTTGCGGAGTCCTGCACCACGCCGGTGTAGATGAAGTTCGGCTGCCATTCGTCATCCGGCTGGTGGTACCGTTTGGCTCGTATAGTCTGCCGCCAGCGCATTGCCGCGCGCCGTGCCGCCGTTCGACCAGGTCGTTGCCCGAACGGAAGCTGATCGCCGGGACGCCGTCCTTGGCGAAGGGGAAGTGGTCGGAGCGGAAGAAGCCGCCCGCCTCCGGCCGCGGATCGGGCGAGAAGTAGCGGCTCTGCTTCTCGCCCTCTGCAACCAGCATGTCGAGCAGGTCCGAGCTTCGCCAGGCCGGAGATGCTGAAGTTCTTGGCCGGACCGTAGCATGCCCATGAAGTCGGTGTTGATGCACGCCGGCGGTCTTCGCCAGCGGATAGAGCGGGTTGGCCGCATAATATTCGGTACCGAGCAGGCCCTTTTCCTCGGCCGCGACGGCCAGGAACAGGACCGATCGCTGCGGTCCGCGGGCCGGCCGCGAAAGCGCGTGCCTGCTCGAGCACGTGGGCAGTGCCGGTGCGCATTGTCGATGGCGCCGTTGTAGATGCGGTCGCCATTGGCGTCGGGCTGGCCGATGCCGAGGTGGTCGTGGTGCGCCGATGTAGATCACCGTCTCGTCCGGCCGGGTGCGTGCCGGGCAGGCGGCCGGCGACATTGTGCTGGTGATGACCTCGGTCTTGGCATTGAGCGCCACGCCGAGGTTGGCCTTGAGGTCGACTGGCTGGAAATCCTTGCGCTTGGCGGCCGCTTTCGCGGCCTCGAAATCGAGGCCGGCGTTCTTGAACAAGCCTCGGCGATGTCGCGCTGGATCCAGCCTTTCGAGCGGCGGGTGCTCGGCCGCCGGGTTCTGGCGGACGATGTCGAACATCGTGTTGGTGTTGGAGTTCTTGACCGTCGCCCAGCCGTAACTGGCCGGCTCGGTCTCATGGACGATGAGCACGCCGGCGGCGCCGCGGCGCGCCGCCTCCTCATATTTGTAGGTCCAGCGGCCGTAATAGGTCATCGCCTTGCCGCCGAAGTCGCCTTCGCCGCCCTCGAAGTCGGGGTCGTTGACCAGTATGACGATCACCTTGCCCCTGACGTCCTGAGCCCTTGAAATCGTCCCAGCCGCGCTCCGGCGCGGTGACGCCGTAGCCGACGAAGACCATCGGCACGTTGCTGAGGTTGATGCTGGTCTGGCCGTTGAGCGGCGAGCGGATGGCGATGTGCTCGGCCCTGGCGTGAGCTGAGTTATCGTGCCGCCGCGGCTGAGGCGGATCGCCGGCGTGCCGACAATGTCCGATTTCAGCAGTGGGACCCGCTGAGTCCACTGCCGCTGTCCGTTGACGATTTCGCCGCCGGGCTTCGACACCGGCGGCCTGCAATTGCTGGACCAGATAGGCGACGGTCTTTTGCTCACCGGCGGTCGCGGGGCCGCGGCCTTCGAACTCGTCGGAGCTCAGCGTCTTGATATGCGCGTCGAGGCGGGCCGGATCGAACGAGGGCGCGGGTCTGGGCCAGGGCAGCCGCGGCTGCGCTGGCGAGGAGAATGGCAGCAGCGGAAAAGCGGGCGAAGTGACGCAATGGATGACTCCTGACTGGATCGGATTGGCGCGGAACTTGGTCGCCTAATTGGTGCTCGTCAAGCAGCGCAAACCGCCGTTCGTCGAACGGCTCGATTGTTCACCTGCAAGCCGTCGACGTGCGCAGAACCGCTCAGTTGCCTGCGCGTTCCGCCGTTTGCGCCGTAGGCTGGCGAGTGCGATATTTGTCGAACCAGGCGATGATTGCCGCGGCCTTGGCCGCCGATTGCGACGGCCGGGCAGTGAGTCCCCCGTGGCTCGCGCCCGGACCTTGACCAGCATCGTCGGCACGCCCTTCAGCTTGAGCGCGGAATAGAGCTGCTCCGACTCACTGACGGGGGTGCGATAGTCCTCGGCTCCGACCACGACGAGGGTCGGAGTCTTGACGTTGGCCATCAGGCTGAGCGGCGAGCGGGACCAATAAGCCTGGTAGTTTTCCCATGGGAGGGAGCCCAGCCAATAGGGACCGAAAAACGGCAGGCCGTCCGCGGTCAACAGCCATGCTGGTCCAGTTGATCACCGGCTTTTGCGACGCCGCCGCCTTGAACCGGTCGGTCTTGCCGATCAGCCAGGCGGTAAGGACGCCGCCGCCCGACCCGCCGGTGACAAACAGATTGTCGGGATCGGCGATGCCGCTGGCCACCGCCGCGTCGACCGCAGCCAGCAGGTCGGCGGTATTGCTGTCGGGATATGACTTCTCGATCCCGTCGGCGAAGGCCTGGCCGTAGCCGGTAGAGCCGCGCGGATTGGTGTAGAGCACGGCATAGCCGGCGCTGGCATAAAGCTGATAATCGGTCGAGAAGTGCGGGCCGTACGACGCGTAGGGGCCGCCGTGGATCTCGAGGATCGTCGGGACGCGAGTGCCTTCCTGGTAGCCGGGAGGCAGGAGAATCCAGGACGGCACCGGCGAACCGTCGGGCGCGCTGGCCTGGATCTCTCGCAGCGTCGCCCATTGATTTGCCCGACAGCGTCAGCTCGTTGAGGCGGGTCAGCTGGCGGGTCTTCCCGCTCGCGACAAGGCAACTTCGGCC
The DNA here is from genome assembly GCA_963844355.1 of uncultured Alphaproteobacteria bacterium. GTDB lineage: Bacteria > Pseudomonadota > Alphaproteobacteria > Sphingomonadales > Sphingomonadaceae > Sphingomicrobium. The sequence continues at coordinate 541,642 of CAWJNY010000007.1, read as the reverse complement.
GGCCGGGTTGCGCTGTCGGTGGTGAACGCGATGGCGCCATTGCGCGCCAGGCTGAAGCTGCCGCCGGCATAGGGTCGGTCGAGGCTTCCGCCGGCGAGCTCCCTGGTGATTGGTGACACACGGCCGTCGAGCCCGATTCGGCTACCGTCGCCGACGCCGTTTTCTTCGTAAGCGCGAAGATCGAGCGGCCGTCCGGCGACCACTCCAGCTGGTCGATCGAGCGGTCGAGGCTGGCGGCGAGCGGCGGGGCGCGCTTCCGTCCGAATTCATCATGTAGAGGTCGGCCTGCTCGAAGCCCTTCTTGTGATCGTCATAGCCGACATAGGCGATTAACCGGCCGTCCGGAGATGCGGCGGGTGCCGCATCCGGTCCGCGGCGGTCGGTCAGCGGAGTGACCTGACCGCTGTCCATGTCCAGCCGGTAGACCTCGCTGTCGTTGGCGATCATTTCCCAATCGGCTTTGCGGACGGCGCTGAACAGGATGGCGCGGCCGTCGGGCGTCCATTCCGGATTGCCGTCATGAAATGCGCCGTAGGTCAGCTGGCGCGGCGCGCCGCCCAAGGCATCCACCACGAAAATATGGTCGAAGCCAGCCTTCAGATAGCCGCCATCGTCGGTCCGGTAGGTGACCTTGTCGATCACCTCCAGCGGCTTGGCCCATTCGGCTCCTTCCGGCTTGGGAGGAGGCGAGCCGAGCTTTGCGCCATCGTCCGGAACGTTCATCAGATAGGCGATCCGCCGTCCATCTGGCGACCAGGCAATGCCCTGCGGACTGTCGGGCAGGCCGGTGATTCGCGCGCTTTGGCCCGTATCCATCCAGCGCACGAACAACTGCGGAGAGCAGCCTTCCGCGGTCGAGAGCATAAGCCAACCGCTTGCCGTCGGGCGACCAGCGCGGACTGAAATGGTTGCCGGACCCGGCGACAAGCGGCCTTTGTTCGCCGCTTGCCGCGTCGATCAGCCAGATCGATGAACGCGCGCGGTCCGTCATGATGTCGCTCGACCGCCGGACATAAGCGATCGAGCGCCCGTCCGGGCTGATCTGCGGATCTGACGCCACAGCCAGACTGAACAGGTCGCCGCCCGTAAACCGCGGATCGGGTGCGTCGGCGGGCGCAGTCAATGCGGCCGTTGACCCGCCGAGCGCCAATGCGGCAAGCGCGAATCGAATGAGCTTCATGCGGTCCTCCTTGTTGGCTCGCAGCAAAGCAGAACATCGGCGTCATACAAGCGGCTTTTCGGCGAGCCTGCGGCGAGTGCAAATTGACCGTGTCGAAGCGGGTCGATGCTGCTAAGAAATCGGCGCCAATTCCGGCCGAAGGGCCGGGCGTCCCGCGTGCCCACACCCAAGGAAAGGCACTCCATGGCGAAGATCCTCTGCGTGCTCTACGACGATCCGGTCGACGGCTATCCGACAGCTATCCGCGCGACGACCTGCCGCACATCGAGCGCTATCCCGACGGGCAGACCCTGCCGACGCCAAGCGCAATCGATTTTCGGCCCGGCCAGTTGCTGGGCAGCGTCGGCGGCGAACTTGGGCTTCGCAGCTTTCTGGAAACGGCGGGGCACGAACTGGTCGTCACGTCCGACAAGGACGGCCCGCATTCCGACTTCGAGCGGGAGTTGGTCGACGCCGACGTCGTCATCTCGCAACCCTTCTGGCCGGCCTATCTGACCGCCGACCGGATCGCCAAGGCGAAGAACCTCAAGATTGCGATCACCGCCGGCATCGGTTCCGACCATGTCGACCTGCAGGCCGCGATCGAGCGCGGCATCACCGTTGCCGAGGTAACCTACTGCAACTCGATCAGCGTTGCCGAACATGTGGTGATGATGATCCTGTCGCTGGCCCGAAATTATCTTCAGTCGTGGGACCTGGTGAAGGCCGGCGGATGGAACATCGCCGATTGCGCCGCGCGCTCCTACGACATCGAGGGCATGCATGTCGGCACAGTCGCGGCCGGCCGGATCGGCTCGGCGGTGCTGCGGCGACTGAAGCCGTTCGACGTCCATCTCCATTATACCGACCGGCATCGGCTGCCGGCCGAGGTCGAGGCCGAGCTGGGCGTGACTTTCCACGAATCCGCCGCCGACATGGTGCCGCATTGCGACGTGGTGACGATCAACTGCCCGCTCCATCCGGAGACCGAAAACCTGTTCGACGAGGCGATGATCGCGCGGATGAAGCGCGGCGCCTATCTGGTGAACACGGCGCGCGGCAAGATCGCCAACCGTGACGCGGTCGCCGCGGCGCTCGAAAGCGGGCAGCTGGCGGGATATGCCGGCGACGTCTGGTTCCCGCAGCCGGCGCCGCGCGACCATCCGTGGCGGACCATGCCGAACCACGGCATGACGCCGCACATTTCCGGCACGACGCTGTCGGCGCAGGCGCGCTATGCGGCCGGGACGCGCGAGATCCTCGAATGCTTCCTCGAAGGCCGGCCGATCCGCGAGGAATATCTGATCGTCGACGGCGGCAAACTCGCCGGCGCCGGGGCGCACAGCTATAGCGAGGGCAACGCCACCGAGGTTCGGAGGAAGCGGCCGAATTCAAGCCGGGGCAGCCGATTCCGCGCAACCTGATTCATGCCGGTGGCTCTGAGAGCCAGTGACCATCAAGGGCGGGACGTGCTCGAGGCCTATTCCGCGGCCGGAGCATCCCCGCTGGCCTTGCGGCGCGCCTTGGGCTTGGCGGTAGGAGGTACCGGCTTGCCCTTGGCCGCCTTGGGCGGGGCCGGGGTGATTTCGAAGGCTGGCCCGCCGTCCTTGATGTGGACCTTGACCTCGCCGCCGTCGACCAGCTTGCCGAACAGCAATTCCTCGGCCAGCGGCTGCTTGATCTTCTCCTGAACCAGCCGCTGCATCGGCCGCGCGCCGTAGAGCTTGTCGTAGCCGCGCGTGGTCAGCCATTCCCGCGCCCCGTCGTCCAGCTCGATATGGACGTTGCGGTCGGCGAGTTGCAGTTCCAGCTGGAGGATGAACTTGTCGACCACCCGGGCGACCACGGCCGGCGGCAGGTAGGCGAACGGCACCACCGCATCCAGCCGGTTGCGGAATTCTGGCGTGAACATCTTCTTGACCGCGTCCTCCTGCGCATCCTCGCGGCTCATCGCGCCGAAGCCGATGCTTTCGCGTGCCATGTCGGCCGCGCCGGCATTGGTGGTCATGATCAGGATGGTGTTGCGGAAATCGACCGTCTTGCCGTGGTGGTCGGTCAGCTTGCCGTTGTCCATCACCTGCAACAGGATATTGAACAGGTCCGGGTGGGCCTTTTCGATCTCGTCGAGCAGCAGCACCGAATGCGGATGCTGGTCGACCGCGTCGGTCAGCAGGCCGCCCTGGTCATAGCCGACATATCCTGGCGGCGCACCGATCAGCCGGCTAACCGAATGGCGCTCCATATATTCCGACATGTCGAACCGCTGGAGCGGGATGCCCATGACCGAAGCGAGCTGGCGCGCGACCTCGGTCTTGCCGACACCGGTCGGCCCTGAGAAGAGGTAGTTGCCGATCGGCTTGTCGGGATCGCGCAGGCCGGCACGCGACAGCTTGATGGCGCGAGGCGAGCTTCTCGATCGCCATGTCCTGGCCGAACACGACTCGCTTCAAGTCGGCCTCGAGCGTCTCCAGCACACGCTTGTCGTCGGTCGACACGGATTTCGGCGGAATCCGCGCCATCGTCGCCACCACCGCCTCGATCTCCTTGACGGTGATCGTCTTCTTGCGGCGGCTGGGCGGCACCAGCATCTGCATTGCGCCGACTTCGTCGATCACGTCGATTGCCTTGTCGGGCAGCTTGCGATCATGGATGTAGCGCGCCGACAGCTCGACCGCCGACTTGATCGCGTCGGGCGTGTAGCGGACGCCGTGGTGCTGCTCGAACGATGAGCGCAGGCCGGCGATGATCTTGATCGTGTCCTCGACCGTCGGTTCGTTGACGTCGATCTTCTGGAACCGGCGCAGCAGGGCGCGGTCCTTTTCGAAGTGATTGCGGAACTCCTTGTAGGTGGTCGAGCCGATGCAGCGGATCGCGCCGGACGAGAGCGCGGGCTTCAGCAGGTTCGATGCATCCATGGCCCCGCCCGAGGTTGCACCTGCGCCGATGACCGTATGGATTTCATCGATGAACAGGATCGCGTGCTCCATCTTCTCAAGCTCGGAAACGACCGACTTCAGCCGTTCCTCGAAATCGCCGCGGTAGCGGGTGCCGGCAAGCAGTGCGCCCATGTCGAGCGCGTAGATCACCGCTTCCTTGAGCACGTCAGGGACGTCACCCTCGATGATCTTGCGGGCGAGGCCTTCGGCAATGGCCGTCTTTCCGACGCCCGGGTCGCCGACGTAGAGCGGGTTGTTTTTCGAACGGCGGCAGAGGATCTGAATAGTGCGGTCGACTTCCGGCATGCGCCCGATCAAGGGGTCGACCTTGCCGGCTTTCGCCTTGTCGTTGAGGTTGACCGTGAACTGCTGAAGTGCGCTTTCCTTCTTGTCGCCCTTGGCTTCCGTCTTCTCCTCGGTGCCCTGCGGCGGGCTCGGCTCTGACGAAACCTCGCCCTTGCCGACGCCATGGCTGATGTAGGTCACCGCATCGAGCCGGCTCATGTCCTGCTGCTGCAGGAAATAGACGGCATAGCTTTCGCGCTCGCTGAACAGGGCGACCAGGACATTGGCGCCGGTGACCTCATCGCGGCCGGACGACTGAACGTGCAGGATGGCGCGCTGGACGACGCGCTGGAAGCCGCTGGTCGGGGTCGGATCGGTCGCGCTGTCGGCGACCAATGCACCCAGCTCATTATCGAGATAGCCCTTCACTGTGGACTTGAGATCATCGCGGTTGACCCCGCAGGCAGTCATTACCTGTCCGGCGTGGGTGTCGTCGATCAGCGCTATGAGCAGATGCTCGAGCGTCGCATATTCGTGGCGGCGCTTCGATGCCTCGCCGAGAGCGTTGTGCAATGTGGTCTCAAGTTCGCGAGCGAAACTGGGCATTTATGGACTACTCCATGCCCACCGGGGAGCCGGCGGGCTCGATTCCCAATGTCGTCGCGTTGCGCGGCGCAATCAAGGGGGAAGGAGCTTGCCCGGGCAGCGGTTCGTCGCAGGCCGTGCCCTCGACGCAACTACTTCTTGAATAGCTGCTCCGCCGCAGAGCGGTGGGCCGTAACAGTCGAGATATGTGCCTCGACCCGGGCGATCTCCGCCCTCAGCGTCTCGATCCTAAACTGCAGCTCGTCGACCGACAGGGGCGCCAAATCCTGCTTGGTGAGCAGGGTCAGCGGGTCCTGCGGCTTGCTGGAAAAGAAGTCTTCCTCGTCCATTGCGGAATCGTTGACCCATGCTCACGGCATGTCAATAAGTCTGCGAGCAGCTGGGTAGGGGGCTAGATGAGTGAAATTATCCCGGACGTGATGCGCGCGGTGGAGATCGCCGCGCCAGGCGGACCCGAGCAACTCCGTATCGCCTCGCGTCCGACACCCAGGCCGGGGAAGGGTGAAGTGCTGGTCAGGGTCGCCGCCGCCGGGGTGAACCGGCCCGATGTGCTGCAGCGCAAGGGGCTCTATCCGCCGCCGGCCGGGGCAAGCGACATCCCCGGTCTCGAGATTGCTGGAACCGTTGTCGCTGCGGGGCAGGGGGCGACGCATTTGATCGGCTCCCGCCAATGTGCGCTGGTCACGGGCGGCGGCTATGCCGAATATTGCCTCGCTCCCTCCGGGACTTGCCTCCCGGTACCAGAGGTGCTTCGGATAACCGAGGCCGCGGCGATGCCCGAGACCCTGTTCACCGTGTGGATCAACCTGTTCGAACGCGGATTTGCCGCCGAGGGCGACACGGTATTGGTTCATGGCGGCACCAGCGGCATTGGCACCATGGCGATCAAGCTCGGCAGTCTGTTCGGGCTGGAGGTGATCGTTACCTGCGGCTCGAACGAGAAATGCGCCGCAGCGATCGAGCTGGGAGCGGCCCATGCGATCAATTACCAGACCGCAGACTTCGTCGATGCGGTCCAACGCTGGACCGAGGGCAGAGGCGTTGCGGTGGTGCTGGATATGGTCGGCGGGGACTATGTACCCAAGAATCTCGCCTGCCTGGCCGACGACGGCCGCCATGTCTCGATCGCCTTCCAGCGCGGCGCGACCGCGCAAATTCCAATCCCCGACATGATGCGCCGCCGGCTGACCTTGACCGGATCTACCTTGCGAGCGCGTGAACTGGCGTTCAAATCCATGGTCCGGGACGAAATAGCGCAGACCGTGTGGCCCTATGTCGAGGGGAACCGGCTCAAGCCGGTGATGGATGAGAGCTTTCCGCTGGAACAAGCATCAGCGGCGCACGCTCGGATGGAAGCGGGTGACCACATCGGCAAGATCATGCTAATCACCGGCGGATGAGCGGGCTGATCCTCCATGAGCATGCGCTGTCCGGGAACTGCTACAAAATCCGGCTGACGGCGGCGCATCTGGGCCTCGAGCTCGAGCGCAAGAACTACGATATCATGCAGGGCGAAACGCGAACGGTCGAATTCCTGCGCGACATCAATGCCAATGGCCGCATCCCCGTGTTACAGGACGGCGACCGCTTCCTCACCGAAAGCAATGCCATCTGCTTCTACCTCGCCAATGGCAGCAAGTTGATCCCCGACGGCCATTATGACCAGGCCGACATGCTGCGCTGGTTGTTCTGGGAGCAGTATAACCATGAACCCAATGTCGCTTCGCTACGCTTCTGGCTGCGGTGGGTCGGGATCGACGCCCTAACGGACGCGCAGCGGATGCAAATCACCGGCAAGCGTGAAAATGGCCTGGCGGCGCTCGACCTGATGGACAAGCATCTGGCTAGCCGGAAATGGTTTGTCGCCGACCAATTCAGCCTCGCCGACATCTGCCTGTTCGCCTATACCCATGTCGCCGATGAGGCCGACTTCGATCTGGAAGCCTACCCGGAGATCATCCGCTGGATGGAGCGGATCATGCTTCTGCCAGAGCATGTCGGGCTGAATGATTAGACTCTTCTTGCCCTGACCGCAGGGCGGGATTAGACGCGCAACCAATGACTGGCCGCTCCTTCGGTGGGGCGGCCCTTATTGTTTGTGGAGAATGACATGGCCCAGCCGCTGATGCCGCATGCGACCGCCGCCTGGTTGGTGGAAAACACGTCCCTTAGCTTTTCGCAGATCGCGGATTTCTGCGGGCTGCACGTGCTCGAGGTGCAGGCGATTGCGGATGATACGGCGGCGACCAAGCTGACCGGCCGGGATCCGATTCGTTCGGGCGAGCTGACCCATGAGGAAATCGAGAAGGGACAGTCAGACGCCGATTATGTCCTGCGGATGCACAAGGCGCCCGACCCGGTTACGCGCACGAAGGGCCCGCGCTACACCCCGGTCTCCAAGCGGCAGGACAAGCCGGACGGCATTGCCTGGATCATCCGCAATCATCCGGAAGTGTCGGACGGCCAAATCTCGAAGCTGATCGGCACCACCCGCACAACCATCGCCGCGATCCGCGAGCGGACCCACTGGAACATGGCCAATATCCAGCCCAAGGATCCGGTGACCCTGGGCCTCACCAGCCAGCGTGAGCTGGATGCGGCAGTCGCCAAGGCGCAAAAGGCTGCTGGCACTGCGGCCCCGGTTGACGAGCGACTGGCCAGCGACCGCGAGGCGCTGATCGAGCAATTGCGCGCCGAACGCGACCAGCATCATCGGGATGCTGAGGCCGCGCTTGCGGCTGCTGACGCGGAGAGCCAAGGCGTGGAAGCCGCCGCGGACGAGATCGTTCCCGGCATCAAGGATCCGTTCAAGCGTTGATTTGGCGAGACCCAGGGCCCAAAAGCTGACCAATGGATCAGGTCGACATCGAGCAGATGAGTTTCGAGGCCGCTCTGGCTGAGCTTGAACAAATCGTACGAAGCCTCGAGCAGGGACAGGCGCCCCTCGATGAATTGATCGAACTGTACCAGCGTGGCGATCGGCTGAAGAGGCATTGCGAGGCTCGCCTCAAGGCCGCCCAGGCCAGGATCGAGCAGATTGCGCTCTCTCCAGACGGTCAGCCGCAGGGCGTGAAGCCGTTCGATGCTGCTTGAGAGCGGCGTGACCGACGCCGAGCTACGGGCCGAGGCGAACCGGATCGCGACCAAAGTCGAGAATATCTTCTCCCACTATCTTGTCGGCCCGGGCGACGGCCGCGACCGCCTGTTCGAGGCGATGCGCCATGCTGGGCTGGGCGGCGGCAAGCGGGTTCGGCCGCTGCTGACTGTCGCCGCCGGCAGGCTTTTCGGGCTGGCCGAGGATCGGGCAATCCGTGCCGGGGCCGCGATCGAGGCGGTTCACGTCTATTCGCTGATCCATGATGACCTGCCTTGCATGGATGACGACGATCTTCGCCGCGGCAAGCCGACCGTTCATCGGGCATTCGGCGAAGCCACCGCGGTTCTGGCCGGCGACTGCTTTCACGACCTGGCGTTCGAGATACTATCCGACACGGCAACTCATGAAGATCCGTTCGTCCGCGCCGAGCTGGTGCTCGAAATGGCCCGCGCGTCAGGCCCGAACGGGATGGCGGGCGGGCAGATGCTCGACCTGGTGGCAGAAGGTCAGGATCTCGACATGGGAGCGATCACCAGATTGCAGCAGCTAAAGACCGGCGCGCTGATCGAGTTTGCGGTCGAGTCAGCCTGCATCATGGGCCGGATCCCGGCCGACTCCCGGACGCCCTATCGCGGCTATGCCCGGGATATCGGCCTGGCCTTCCAGATCGCCGACGACTTGCTTGACCATGCCGGCGACGAGGAAACCGCCGGCAAGCGGCTGCGCAAGGACGCGGGCGCCGGCAAGGCGACATTTGTCTCGTTGCTGGGCGAGGATCGGGCGCGGCAGCAGTGCGCCTTTCTGATCACCCAGGCGATCGAGCATCTCGACCATCATGGCGAAGAGGCGGACCTGCTCCGCGCCGTCGCTCGCTACGTCCAGGAAAGGGATAGGTGATGGCAACGAAACAGCGCATCGGCGTCTATCCCGGAACCTTTGATCCGATCACGCTCGGTCACCTCGATATCATTCGCCGCGGCGTCCATCTGGTCGACCGGCTGGTCATCGGTGTGACCACCAATCCCTCGAAAGAGCCTATGTTCTCCGTCGCGGAACGGTTGGAAATAGTGAAACGCGAAGTGTCGGACGTAGTTGGCGTGACGGTGGTAGAGTTCGATTCCCTGCTGATGGATTTCGCCGAGCAGCAAGGCGCCAGCCTCATTTTGCGCGGCCTTCGAGCCGTCGCCGATTTCGAATATGAGTATCAGATGGCGGGAATGAACCAGCAGCTTAACGACAATATAGAAACCGTCTTCCTGATGGCGGATGTGTCGTTGCAGCCAATCGCGTCAAGGCTGGTGAAAGAAATCGCCCGCTATGGCGGTGCGATCGACAAGTTCGTTACTCCCGCAGTCGCGGAGGACGTGGCGGCGAAGCTGAAATAGCACTGGCGCTGGTGATCTCCCTGGGATAGTCGGTGCCGCGCCAAGGGGTGGAGTTGGACATGAACAAGCGTTTGATTGCGTTGCCTTTTCTCAGCCTGGCGTTGATCGCGGCCAAGCCGGCTGCAGCGCCTCTTGTACCCCCTGTCTCGGTAATGGCGGTTCCGGCCGAAGTCACCGCCGACCCGGCCAACAAATGGACGCTCGAGCTGTCCAACGGCGGCAAGGTGGTCATCCAGCTCCGACCGGACCTCGCGCCCCAGCATGTCTACAGAATCCAGCAGCTGACCACGGCCGGTTTTTACAATGGCCTGGTCTTCCATCGCGTTATTCCGGGCTTCATGGCCCAAGGCGGCGATCCGGCGGGTAATGGCAGCGGCGGGTCGAAGCTGCCCGACGTGCCGGCCGAATTCAACAAGCTGCCGCATGTGCGCGGCGTCGCTTCGATGGCGCGGGCCGAAGGGCTTGATAGCGCCAACAGCCAGTTCTTCATCATGCTCGCGCCGCGTTTCATACTGGATAACAAATATAGTGCCTTCGGCCGCGTGATCGAGGGTATGGCGACGGTAGATGCGATCGCCGAAGGCGAGCCGCCGGCCGAGCCGACCAGGATTGTCCGCGCGACCATCGGAGGGCCCTTGCCCGCGCCGCCAGTCGTTGCTGCCACTGCCACGACCGCAGCTACCACTGCTGCTCCCGCCGCCCCGGGACAGACTGCGCCGCAAGCGGCGGGTCCCGCCAACTCGGCGGCAGCCCCGGCGGAGGAGTCCGATCCCGCGTCAGCAGATGCCGATCAGGGGCCTGCAGCGTCAGCCGACGCGGCGCCCCCTGCGCAGCCGGCAGGCGAGCAGCCAACAGCACCCGCACCGGAAGATCCGCCGCAAGAGGCCTCGACGCCGCAATAATGCGCGTCGACCTTTTCGATTTCGACCTCCCGCAAGACCGCATTGCACTCCGCCCTGCGCGGCCGCGGGATGCGGCTCGCATGCTGCTGGTCGAAGGCGAGACGCTGACGGATCGCCATGTGCTCGATCTGCCCAGCATCCTACGGCCCGGCGATGTGCTCGTCTTCAACGACACCCGCGTCATTCCCGCTCAACTTGAAGGCGTGCGGGGAGAGGCCCGGGTCGGTGCAACGCTGCACAAGCGCGAATCCCTGCGCGAATGGTGGGCCTTCATCCGCAATGCCAAGCGGATTCGCGACGGCGATCTGATCGAGTTTGGCGCGGGAGTGAAGGCGAGCGCGGTCGGGCGAGATGACGAGGGAGCGATCCTGCTCCATTTCCATGGGGACGAGCCGGTCGAGACGATGCTGGATCGCGCCGGCAATATGCCGCTTCCACCTTACATCGCAGGCAAGCGTCCGACCGACGAAGCCGATCGTGACGATTACCAGACCTTATTCGCTCGCGAATCCGGGGCGGTCGCAGCACCGACCGCGGCGCTGCATTTCACCGATCGGCTGATCACGGCGCTCGATCAACATGGGGTCAAGCGAGAGACTCTGACGCTCCATGTCGGGGCCGGTACCTTCCTGCCGGTCAAGAGCGAAGACACGGCCAGTCACAAAATGCATAGCGAATGGGGGCGGATCGACGAGGCCACTGCCCACCGGCTCAACGCGGCGCGGGCGGCTGGGGGACGACTGATCGCGGTCGGGACGACGTCGTTGCGCTTGATCGAGAGCGCAGCCGATAACGAGGGCACGATCAATCCATTCGAAGGCGACACGGCGATCTTCATCACGCCCGGCTATCAGTTCAAGGCGGTCGACGGGCTGATGACCAATTTCCACCTGCCGAAATCGACCCTGTTCATGCTGGTCTCAGCGCTGATGGGGTTGGAGCGTATGAAAGAGGCTTACGCCCATGCCATCGAAAACAACTACCGTTTCTACTCTTACGGGGATGCGTCGCTGTTGCTTCCGGAAAGAGCGTCGTGATGGGTCGATGATGGGCGAACGGCTTTACGTTCGTTCCTAAGGCCCAATCATTCGTAATGATGGGGTCAGGTGTTCGAGTCACCTAAGCGGCACCATGCCGTCCACAAGGCAAACTCAGTGCGTCCTACACAAACCGCGTAAACCTTTGGGTCGCGCTTGGGTAAGGTTTGGGCTCGTCCGGTAAGCACGAATAGCAGCTTTGGGTTGAAAGCAGACACTCGGCTTCAGGAATGGGTGGAAAGCGGACACCCGCAGAGCTCGCTACAACGATCTGACGATACTATGCGGGGGTTAGCCAGGCGCTCGAATTAAATTGTCGAAATCAGTTCCGGAGCATCAACCAACCTCGCCTTGGCATCGGCGACCATCTTCTGGAAACGTGGATCGTCCCTCAGCAGATCTAGGTCCGGGTCCACATCTGAATGGCTGAGATGCGAGAGACTCCGAATCTTGTCAAAAAACGGTGCTAGGACGTTCACCGCGGCATCAGCGTCGCCAAGATGCGCGGAATAGAGGCAGCCCAAATTGTATCGCATTGTGAGATTATCAGGCGCTACGAGTAACGCGCGCTAAATCCACTCGCTGGCTCGATCAGATTGCCCGAGCGCCGCAAGCGCAGTGGCACCCACAGCAAGCGCCGATCCATTTGTCGGTTCCTTCGCAATGACGCTCTCAACGCGTTCCAATGCAGTTCGGGCGGCCCGTTCTTCTCCAGCCTTGTCGCCGAGACCCGCGTAACAGCACAAAAGCATATTTGCGTTGTTGTAATCCGTTTCCATCAGTTCGACCGCTCTTTGGAAAAAAGGAATTGCGTCCTGGATTCTCCCCTGCCGAAAGATCAGCCTTGCGGCCTCGCGGTTGACTTCCCATAAGTCCGGATCGAGGCGCAGGGCGATGGCGATCTGATCGTTGGCTTCCTCGAACTGCTCTTGTTCACTGAGATAGCGCGCGCGGACACAATGCGCCTCCGGCACATTCGGATCGATCGCTAATGCTCGCTCGGCGGTCGAAAGCGCATCCTCGGGTTTCTCGTGCCAGAAGCGCAGTTCCGTTTGCGCCAGCGCAATCAATGCCCATGCCTTCGCATAATTTGGGTCGAGCGCCGTTGCCTGCTCACAAATACGCACAATCGTTTCATCGCGCCGAATATCGCCGAAGCTGCCACTGACCCAGAGCTCGCGCGCCATCAGATAGAGATTGTAAGCCTCGGCGCTTGAAGTGCCACGATGTTCAAGCGCCTTCTTTTCTTCCGGCAGAAGCCTAAGCTTGAGCGCGGCGACGATTGCCTTGGAGATTTCATCCTAAATCGCGAAGATGTCGGTGAGGTCGCGATCGTACCGCTGAGCCCAGATATGATCGCCGACAACGCCGTCAATCAACTGGGCATTAATGCGGACTCTACTCCCCGCCTTGCGGACGCTGCCTTCAAGGACATGCGTGACGTTGAGTTCGCGGGCAATTTTCGTCACGTGTTGGGCGCTGCCTTTGAAGGCAAACGACGTATTGCGGGCTACCACGGATAAAGCGGAAATTTGCGACAGATCGGTTATGATGTCTTCGGTAATGCCGTCGCTAAAATATTCCTGTTCCGGATCCCCGCTCATGTTGATGAACGGGAGGACGCAAATCGAAAACCTTCGCTCCTTTTGGCCCTTTTCGGCCGCGGCAGGATCGCGTTCCCCGACCAGCGCTGCGACTGCGCTTTCGAGCTTCTTCCAAGCATCCGAGCCGACGTCGCCGCTCCAGCCGGCCAGATCACCGCACTGGATCTGATTAAAGGGAAGCGGTGGCAGCGTTCCGTCGACCGTGACTTGGATCAGAGTGCCGGCTTCGCGAGCTCGGTCGGCCTCGGCCCGCACCCAGTGCGACTTGGCTGCCTCCGCCGACCAAACGACTATGACAGCCCTCGCCGTCGCTAGCTGTTCGTCGATTACCTCGCTGTACGCGCGGTTCGCCGGAATTTCGTCGTCGCGCCAAACCTGGTACCCCTTCGAACGCAGGGCGCTGGCGATTTTTATCGCCTCCGGCTCACTCGATCGCCCGTAAGAGACGAAAACGTCCGTCATTCGGCGCTTCTCCCGACATTCGGATCATTTACTCAGCGTTTAACAAAAGCGCCAAGGAAAAGATCGCACGGATTTTCTCGGGCCGGATGATGGTTGTCGACGTAGAAAGTCCGGCGTTGGAAAGGGCGATGCCGAAACTCACACCGTAATGCTGCCGATCGCCTGTTTGATGCGCCACCACAGGGCAAAGACTGTCCGCCTGGGGTAGGTTGTGGCCAGAAAGGGTGGAAACCAGCCATACCGCCCGTGGGTATGCACGGGGTCAGATTCCGGCCGGCGATTGGCCCAAAGTGCTTTCCATAGGAAAAAGGCATTCCCCGCACTGTTTGCGCCTTGGGTCGTCGCTGGGTAAGCCAAAGGGACGCGCCACAAGGCAATACTAAACACTTGAATTGTTAGCCTTTTACGAAAGGCTTCCCCTGCCTTCGTAATGCTGGTCAGCGCGCTGATGGGTCTCGACGTTATGAAGTCGGCTTATGCCCATGCCATCGAAAAGGGTTATCGATTCTACAGCTATGGCGACAGCTCCCTGCTGCTTCCTAGGCGCTGACCGCTTCCTTACGCGGCTTGGCTTCCGGCACACCGCCCAGCCAATGGCTGAGATCCCGATCTATGACTTTTGACAGCAGGATCACGTCGTCACGGAGGCGGTCGATGATCTGCTGCCGAACTCCGGAATCAAGCGGCTGGCGCTTGATCGAGACTTTATTCCATTTAAGCAGCCGCTTGCGGAACCGGAAGAAGGCTGCCAGTGCCCGGCTTTCGGTCGTGCCGACCTTCTTCTCGCGCTTGTGGAAATGTTCACCGGCGAGCGCGGTACGGATCGCCTTGGGGGGGCGCTTGAGAAGCCGCTGCAGCCAGCCGATGCGAATGGTCTTGTTGACCCGCTGCGCCCCGAAATCAGTGCCGGGCCAGGGTTCGATTTCCAGGAAGCGGCACAGCTCTTGGTAGGTGCCCTGCGGATCGGCGATAAGATCGTCGAACAGCACGACATGGCAGCGCGCCCGGCCAACGGTGGCGAAGAAGCGTTCGACGCTCTGACCCAGCAGGCCGGCGCGGTCGTAGCGCAGCCAGCGCGGATCGGCGGCGCGCTTGGGGATCGACTTGCCCTGGGCCCGCTCATCGATTTTGCCCCAGGCGGTGGGGAAATCGCGGATCGTCTCGTCGCCCGTGACCAGAAGGCGCGCATGGAGTGACGGCAGCATGGATAGCGGATCGCGCAGGGCAATGACGAATTTCGCGTCCGGCCAAAGATCGAGGATCGGTTCCATCCGCTCAGGCACGTAAAGATAGGTCACGGATCCTTCGGCGTAGAGTTGAGGCTCGCCTTCGCAGTGGCCGAAGAACCGTTGCCAATATTCCTGCGCAACTACCTCTCGCAACTGATCTTGGGGCAGAGCGGCAACTTCATCTCGCGAAAAGAAGTGAGGTTCCTTGACCGCCGAGAAGCAAACGTCGGGATGTTGCTGGAGGAAGCTCGCCAGCGTGGTGGTGCCGCAGCGAGGGGCGCCGACAATGAAAGCGAAATGCGACTGGATTTGGGGCAGATTGGGCATGGTCAGGCCACCTAGGGGGAGATTGCGGCGGGAGTCAGGCCGCGAAATAGGTCCACAGCAGCCGCGCTGTAAGGGCGAGCGAAAGCATGACAAGTAGCGGTCGGATCACCTGGGCGCCGAAGCGCATCGCGGTGTGACTTCCGATCCAGCCGCCCACCATTGCGCCTCCAGCCATGCAAAGGCCCAACAGCCAGAACATCTTGCCGCCAATGGCGAAGAACAGAACGGAGGCGATGTTGCTGGTGAGGTTGAGCAGCTTGGTCAGCGCGGTGGCTCGAGTCAGGCCGTGTCCGCGCAACCCGACCAAGGTTGCGGTGAAGAAGCTGCCGGTGCCCGGCCCGAAGAAGCCGTCATAGGCGCCGATTACGGCCCCGACCGGAGCGTAGCCGCGCGCGCTCACCCGCTGATGCGCATCTTCGTCACTCATCCGCGGGCTGACGAGGACATAGAGGGCTACCGCCATCAGCAGCAGGGGGATGATCAGGGAGAGCGCTCTGGTGTCGATCGTTTGCACCACGATCACCCCGACGCTGGCGCCGACGAATACAAGAATGACGGTCAGCAGATTGGCGCGAAGGTCGATCAGACCCTTGCGGGCATAGTTGGAGCAGGCGGTCGCAGTGCCGAACATCGATTGCAGCTTGTTGGTCGCAAGCGCATTGATCGGCGGCACGCCGGCCGACAGGAGCGCCGGCATCATGATCAGCCCGCCGCCGCCGGCGATCGCATCGATGAAGCCGGTCAGGACGGCCGTCGCAGTGAGGGCGGCATAGACCCAGGGTTCGATCATGGGCGCCTCTTGGCGATTGATCGGGTGGTTGTCACGCGGACAAGGTCTGAAATAGGTTAGCCAGCGTCAGGGGGGTCTGGATGCGGAAATTGTTGCTTTTGCCGATCCTCATTATCGGCACACTGGTCATGCTGCCGTTCGTGATTTGGCAGCAAATCCGGATCAAATATTTCCGGAAGCGAACGCGCAAGCCGCCGACGCCCCTAACCGAGGCCGATGTTGCCAAGGCCGAACAGCAGCTTGGCTTCAGCCTGCCTTCTGATCTGAGGGAATTCTACCTCAGCGGTCAGCATCACCGCAGCGCACCGTGCGGCGAATTTTATTCGCTCAAGGGCGCGGTGAAGGAATATCGCATGCTGACCGCCAAGCCCACGGGCCCAACGGCGAGGACTGGCCTGCTATTCTCTTCCCGTTCGAAGACCTCCTCCACGGGTACGCCGCGTACGACCGCGAGACCGATCTCGTCACCGAATGGGACCCGGATGAAATCGCCGGTGGCAATGAGAGCAAGGCGGCCTGGAAGCGGTCGTTCCACCCCACCGGAAAGACGCTGGTGCAATATCTGGCGCGGTAGCGGGGGCGTCGGTTAGCCGCTAGGGAGCGCCGCCAATGACCCGCTTTCGTTTTGACATTCACGCCACCGACGGCGCGGCACGGACCGGTGTCATCACCATGGCTCGCGGAGAAATCCGCACTCCTGCTTTCATGCCTGTCGGTACCGCAGCGACCGTCAAAGCGATGAAGCCCGACAGCGTTCGCGCGACCGGCGCCGACATCATTCTCGGCAATACCTATCATCTGATGCTGCGTCCTGGCGCAGAGCGGGTCGCGCGGCTCGGCGGCCTTCATCAATTCATGAAGTGGGATCGGCCAATCCTGACCGACAGCGGCGGCTACCAGGTGATGAGCCTCGCCGAGCTGACCAAGCGGACGGAGCAAGGGGTCGCCTTCAAGTCCCATCTCGACGGAGCCAAACATCTTATCACGCCGGAACGCTCGATCGAGATTCAGCGACTGCTCGACAGCGATATCGTCATGGCATTCGATGAGCTGGTGCCCACGACCTCGACCCGGCAAGTGCAGGCCGAGGCGATGGACCGATCGATGCGCTGGGCCCGGCGGTCTCGCGACGCATTCCTGGGCGGAGCTGGTCATGCCGAGCGCGCGGCACAGTTCGGCATCCAGCAAGGCGCTCTCGACGAGGAGTTGCGCAAGTCATCTGCCGACGCGCTCATCGACATCGGCTTCGATGGCTACGCGGTCGGCGGACTGGCGGTCGGGGAAGGGCAGGAGGCGATGTTCGGCGTGCTCGATTTCGCTCCCGGTCAGCTCCCCGCCGAAAAGCCGCGGTATCTTATGGGCGTCGGCAAACCCGACGACATTGTCGGAGCGGTGGAACGCGGTATCGACATGTTCGACTGCGTGCTGCCGACCCGCTCCGGCCGAACCGGCCAAGCCTTCACCGCCGACGGGCCGATCAACATCCGCAACGCCCGCTTTGCCGAGGACCAGGAGCCACTCGATGCGGAGTGTTCCTGCCCGACCTGCACGATCTACACGCGCGCCTACGTCCATCATTTGGTGCGGTCAGGAGAGATCCTCGGCGCGATGCTGATGACCGAGCATAATTTGAGCTTCTACCAGCGGCTGATGCAGGGACTGCGCGATGCCATCCGCGAGCAGCGGCTGCCAGCGCATTCGGCCAGTTTCCTTGACCGCTACCGGCAGGGAAAGAAGGTGGCCTAGGCGGCGCTGAACTGTAGAAAGCTCGGGACCGGCCCATTCCAGCCGGTTGTAGCGTCCGGCGGCCTTTTTCGGCTCCTGGGCCGAAGCAGGAGCCGGTTTCGGCTCCGTAATTTCGGCCGTCTGCGCAGTTTGGCGCTCGGCCCGCGGAGCCTTTTCGCCGCGCTTGCCGCGCGAACGGCGCTCCTTTGCTGGCCGTTCTTCGCGCGGAGCTTCCTCTGGCGCCTGGACAACTGGCGCCGCGCCCTCCGAACGGGGCAGCTTGATGCCGGTGAGCTTCTCGATCGCCGCGACCGCCTCGGTGTCTTCGCGGGTCGCCAGCGTGATGGCGATGCCCTTGGCGCCGGCGCGGCCGGTGCGGCCGATGCGGTGGATGTAATCGTCGGGCTGCCAGGGAACGTCGAAGTTGATGACGTGGCTAACGCCCTTCACGTCCAGGCCCCGCGCCGCGACGTCGGACGCCACCAGGATGTTGATCTCGTCCTTCTTGAAGCGGTCGAACTCGGCGATGCGGTCGCTCTGGTCCATGTCGCCCTGGATCTGCCCGACCGCAAAGCCCGACCGCTTGAGGCTGGTGTAGAGCTCGCGAACGGTCGTCTTCTTGTTGCAGAAGATGATGGCGTTCTTGAACTCCTCGCCGCGCAGGATCGACGCGCAGCGCGTCGCGCTTCTTGTCGCCCCGGGTGACGAGCAGCCGCTGGTCGATATTGATGTTGGCCGTAGCCGGCCGGGCCACTTCGATCGTTTTCGGATCGCTGAGGAACTTGTCGGCCAGCTTCTTGATCGGCGGCGGCATAGTTGCCGAGAACAGCAGCGTCTGCCGCTGCTTGGGCAATTTGGTGCAGATTTCCTCGATGTCGGGGATGAAGCCCATGTCGAGCATCCGGTCCGCCTCGTCGATCACCAGCAAATTGCAGTCGTTGAGCATGATCTTGCCGCGGCTGAAACAAGTCCATCAGCCGGCCGGGCGTGGCGATCAGCACGTCGACGCCCTTTTCCAGCGCCTTGACCTGGTCGCCCATTTGCACGCCGCCGATCAGCAGGGCCATCGATAGCTTGTGATATTTGCCGTATTTCTCGAAATTCTCGGCGACCTGGGCGGCAAGTTCGCGGGTCGGCTCGAGGATCAGCGAGCGCGGCATCCGCGCCCGGCTGCGGCCTTCGGCCAGGATATCGATCATCGGCAGAACGAAGCCGGCGGTCTTGCCGGTGCCGGTCTGGGCGATGCCGATCAGGTCCTTGCCCATCAGCACGGAGGGAATCGCCCCCTTCTGGATAGGGGTCGGCACGTCATATCCGCTGTCCGTAACGGCGCGGAGCAATTGGTCGGAAAGGCCGAGATCGGCAAAGGGCATTGAATAGATCCGGAAAAAAGGAAAGCGCGCCGCCATCATGGGCCGCGCCGCTGGCGCGCTACAGGCCTGCGGGGTCAGATGTCAAGGCGAGTGATTGCCTAGCGCCGCACCTGCTTGAGGTGAGGGACAAGCTGCGGAAGCGCTCGATGCGGCAACTCGCGCCGACCCGGTTCTGGATTGTCTCCCGCTTGGCGCAGATGCGCTCATCGTCGGGTTGGAGGTAGAAGCCCCGGTAGAAGTCCAGCGCCGGGCATTCATCGTCCATTACGGCCGCACCCGGCGTGCGGTCGCGAAGAACGAAATCGATCGACGACGGGCCCGACAGCATCGCACCCGCGATGCGCTCCGACCGGAGATGCATTTGGGCCCTTTTCGCTCGCTCCATTCCAGCTTTTGCGACGGGCGCCGGGCCGTATCGGAATGCTGATCATCATCTCTTCGTTGATCACGACGCGGCGCACGCTCTGCTGCTGCGGCGCGGCGGATCCGCGCGCCATGCCGAACAGGGCCGGGATCAGTCCAAGGAGGGCAAGCAGCGTCATGCGGGGAAAACCATTGCGGGAAGCCGGTCTATCGGCAAGCGTTGAATGGAGGATGAACTTGGCCGGAGGTCGCAAATCCGGAAAATCGCTATTGCCTAAACGCCTTGCACTTGGTAGGGTCACGCCACTAGAGCCTGCCGCCGCAAATCTCACGCAGGCCGGCGAGGATGGATTCCACCGCCAGCCCGCCCCAATTTCTGGAGTTGATCCTCATGGCGAGCCAAGCGCCAAACATGCTGCCGCTTCTGTACAACGGCCTTGAGCCGCTTAACCGCAATGCCCACGGCAATTTCCGCGTGCGTCGGCTCAACGGGCTGGATCGCGTTGCCTCGACCCATGCGATCCCGGTGACCGTCGACGAATTCTCCATGGTCCAGCGGCATTTTCCGATCGTCTTCTCGGTCGGCGATGCGCCGGTTCCGATCGTGCTGATGGGTCTCCATGAGGGCACCAATACCTTCTTCGACGAGAGTGGCGCCGTCGCGCGAGACTAACATCTACGTGCCTGCCTATCTGCGCCGTTTCCCCTTCCTCCTGGCGCGCCTTCGTGAGGACAGCGATGAGCTGTCGCTGTGCTTCGACCCGACGTCGGGCGCGGTGGGCGAATTCGAGGATGGCGAAGCCGCTGTTCGACGGCGAAGAGCCGTCGGAGGCGACCAAGGCAATCCTAACTTTCTGCGAGCAGTTCGAACAGGCCGGCCAACGCACCCAGGCGTTCATGGCCGAGCTGACTCAGTCCGGTCTGCTGATGGATGGCGAAGTCGCAATCCAGCCCGAGGGTGCCGAGCAGCCGTTCATTTATCGCGGCTTCCAGATGGTCGACGAGGAGAAGTTCCGGAACTTGCGCGGCGACGAGCTCCGCAAGCTCAACCAGAACGGCGCCTTGCCGCTGATCATGGCGCATCTCTTCTCGCTATCCATGATTCGGGAGATTTTCGCGCGTCAGGTGCAGCAGGGCACCGGCCCGGCTCCGGCCCGACAGCCGGCAACCGCCGAAGCGTGACGACCGCGCGGCGGCTTGCTTCGCCGCCCCATTGAACTGGCGTGGCAAGTACCCACATCGGGTCTTGCCGCCACGGTTCGTTTGTATCCCCTTAAGCGAACGGCTGCGGCACGCACATCGAGTGCGTTCCTCCCTGACTTCCGGGCCGTCCGGTTCCTCCGGGCGGCCTTTTTTTATTCGGCCGCCTGGCGGAAATTGCGATCGAGCAGGCTGTTGCCGAGTTCCGATCGCGATGGCCTCGATCAGACGGGCGATGCGGTCAAAGCCGACGCCCGGCGTCCGGCCGTCATTTTTCAGATAGAGCGACCGGTCGATTTCCAGCTGGACTGCGTGCACCCGCTGGGCGGGCGCACCGTGCTTTGCGATGATAGCACCGCCGGCATATGGTTCATTGAGCGCTACCGTGGAAGCCCGCTTCGCGCGCGAATTCGCGCAGTTTCGGCGGTGACCCAGGACGCGGCGCTGGATCCGTGCCGATCCCCGACCACGATGGCAGCCTGGCCCCGCCGGGTCGGCATGGAGTGGCAGTCGATCATGATGGCCTCGCCGAACCGCACGACGAGCTGTTCCAGCGCTTCGCCAACTTCCCTGTGATACGGGCGGTGAACCTGTTCGATCCGCCGGTTGAACTCGGCTCGATCGATCGGCCGTCGCCACAAGGCCCCGTGTCGGTGCGTCCGAGACGGGATCAGGCCAAGTCCGAACCGCGCGCGCGGCCCGACCGGGGCCGGGCTGATGCCTTCGACTGCGGCCGGGTCGACCTCGGCTTCGTCACGATTGCAGTCGATTACGGCGCGCGGAATATTCTGGATTACCGCTCCGAGGCCGGCGGCGATCGCCCGCCAGCAGAGCCGATCGACCAGCGGATCTTCGAGCGTTTCGAGGGCGCGCCGTCCTTGCGCGGCATTGGCCAGCACGGCCGGGTCATACTCCCGTCCGGCATGCGGAACGGAAAGTAGGACGGGCAGGGAACCGCGCGGCGGGTGAATCGTCGGGGGAAGGTAGCGGCGCATGTGCAACAGGAGTTAGCCTAACCGTGCCATTACCGGACAGCAATCGACAGAAGTGACGGCGGGTGCTGGAAAATTTTAAGGCAAGCGAGCATAGAGTAACAACGATGATCAGGATTCTTCTGGCCGAAGACGATACGTCGATGCGCGAGTATCTGCAGCGTGCACTGCAGCGGGTCGGCTATGAGGTCGAAGCGGTCGGCTGCGGCACCGAGGCGATGCCGCTGCTGGAGGCAGGCAAATATGACCTGCTGCTGACCGATATCGTCATGCCGGAGATGGACGGGATCGAGCTTGCCCAAAAGGCGAGCGCGATCGATCCGGCGATTCGGGTCATGTTCATCACCGGCTTTGCCGCGGTGGCGCTGCAGGGCGGTCGCACGGCGCCGGAGGCCAAGCTTCTGTCCAAGCCGTTCCACCTGAAGGACCTCGTCGCCGAGGTCGACCGGCTGTTCCAGACAGAGGACCAGCACGGCCGTCTCTAGGCAGTGGTGCCAGGGCGGCTCCCGATCCCTTTAGTCTCTTGCGGAATTCGGAATCGGTCCTTAGAGGCCCCGTCCAGTGTGGGCGTGTAGCTCAGTGGTAGAGCACTGTGTTGACATCGCAGGGGTCGCAAGTTCAATCCTTGCCACGCCCACCATTATCTTCCTTTCAAATCAAAAGAGTAGGCCTCGACCCTGAGGTTTGGCGGTGTCCCGACCGGGAATGGCTTGATGGGCTCATGTCCGTGAGAGTAAGTGCGTGGGCGTAGGCAACGGCAAGGACAGCTGTCACCGTGGGCAGTCGATGACCAAAGGCGCCAAGGATCACCTGGAGACTGAGCTCAAGTTCGAGCTGCATCGCCGGGCGGCGCGGAAGGTTCGGCACCATCCGCTGTTGGCGGACGGCGGTCACGACGTGAAATCCCAAACCTCGGTCTATTTCGATACTCACCGCGGCCGCTTGCACGACGCGGGCTATTCACTCCGCGTCCGCCAGGTCGGCGATGAACATTTCCAGACAGTCAAGACTAATGGCGGCGGAGCGGGACTGTTTGACCGCGGCGAATGGGAAGCGCCGGTCGAAAGCATGTCGGTCGACTTCAAGGCGCTGAAGAAAACGCCACTGCGCAAGCTCAAGAAGCTAGCGCAAGGGCTTGAGCCTACAGTCCAGTCCGAAGTCGAGCGATCCACATGGCTAATCGACCGCGATGGTAGCGTTGTCGAGGTCGTGCTCGATTCCGGAACAGTCAGCGCGGCTGAAGCAAAGGAGAAGATTTCAGGAGCTTGAGCTGGAGCTCAAGGCCGGCGTCCCGAAGGCCCTGTTCGAGCTTGTGCGCGAGCTGGCGCACGACGTACCGCTCGAGGTCGGCGTGCTCAGCAAGGAAGAGCGGGGTCGAATGCTGGCCAAGCAAGCGTTCGATCATGAGCAGAAGGCGCGTAGGCCACACATCGCCGGCGGCCTGAGCGCGGGTCAGACCTTCACTGTGATCGTTCACGAGTGCATCCGGCATTTTCGGCTCAATCAGGCGCTCATTCTCGCCGAGCGCAATTCGGCAGCACTCCATCAGGGGCGAGTTGCCATGCGGAGGCTGCGGACAGCCTTCATCCTCTTTCGCCCGGCCATACGACAAGCCTCGCTGGAGCCGCTGCGCACAGAATTGCGTAATTTTATGGAGCCATTCGGTGAGGCTCGGAACCTCGACGTATATTTGGATAACCATGCAGAGGAGTTGGGCTGGCGCGATCGGCGCAAGCTTCGATCTGCGCGCGCAAAGAACTATGACGAGGTTATCGAGGCGCTTCAGTCGCAGCGCTCGCGCGACATGCTGATGGACCTGGTTGAATGGACTGCTTCGGGCGACTGGCAGCGAAAGGCGGCCGGCGAGCCGATCGAAACATTCGCCGCCAGGCAGCTTGACCGGGCCTGGAGAAAGGTCAAGCGCGGCGGAGCGAAGCTAAACGACTTCCACGAAGAGCAGCTTCATCGGCTAAGAATCGACGTCAAGAAGCTGCGCTACTCGGTCGAGTTCCTGGCCCCGCTCTATCGTCGCAAGCGAGTTCGCAGGTTCGCCGCGTCGCTCGAAGCATTGCAGGACTGCCTCGGCTTGATTCACGACGATATGGTCGGTCGCAAGATCGTCACCGACTTCGGGCTCGGCGAGGTTGGTCGGACTGACGTCAGCAGCCGCTCCCGCCAGCTCAAGAAAATCGATACGCGTTTCAAACGTCTCAAGAAGATCGGCGCCTTCTGGGCCTGAGGGCCTGTATTGGTGCTGGAAGCGGCTTCGCTAGCGAGGCTTGACGAACTTCAGCGTCATTCGGTCACTTTCGCCAATCGCCAGATATTTCTCCCGATCCTTGTCGCCGAGCTCAAGAGAAGGCGGAAGCGTCCAGACGCCTTCGGGGTAATCCTTGGTGTCCTTGGGATTGGCGTTGATTTCACTCGAACCCACGAACTGGAATCCTGCCTTCTCGGCCAACGCGCGCACGGTCGACACCTTGACATAGCCGCTGGTCAGCTGCCGCGCGTCGTCGGCCTCTTCCGGTAGCCTGTGCTCGACCACTCCGAGCGTGCCGCCCGGTTTCAAGATGCGAAACGCCTCCGCGAATACCTGATCGGCGATCGGTGCTTTCTCATCCAGCCAGCTGTGGACATTGCGGAAAGTGAGAACGACGTCCGCGCTGGCGGGCGCGATCGATGTCGGTTGCCCGCTGTTGAAGGTTGCGACATTGACCTTGCCGTAAACCGGATCGCTTGCAATCTTGGTGCGGATCCGTGCGTCGTAGCTTCCGGAAGGGGGAACGACATGGAGCGCGCCGGCCGAGGCCAGATAGGGCGCCAACACTTCGGTATACCAGCCGCCGCCCGGCCAAAACTCGACGACCGTGTCGCCGGGCCCGACACCGAAGAAGGTGAGCGTTTCCGCCGGATGACGGTACTTGTCGCGGGCTACGTTCGCGGGCGTGCGGGTTGGTGCGGCGAGGGCGGCCTCAAGCGGTGTGGCGGCCGGCTTTGCGACCTCGCTCGGCTGCTGCGCCGCCGGCGGCGTGGCGGCCGGCTTTGTGGCCTCGCTCGGCTGCTGCGCTGCAAGCGGCGTGGCGGCGGTGGCGATCAACAGCAATGCTGCGGCGCGGCGGATCATGGGCTTGCTCCCTGAATGCGAATGAAGCCCGGACAATGGCCGGGCCGCAAGTCAAGAGCAAGACTGGCTTCGCTGTTAGAGGCAGGCTTCCAGATACGGCTGGTCGAAGCCGAACTGCTTTGCCTTGTCGAGCGTGTAGGGACGAAGACCCATCGAGCGATATTCGCCGATGATCTTGCCATCGGGCGACTTGTCCAGATACTCGAACTTGAAGAGCTCCTGAGTGACGATCACCTCGCCCTCCATGCCGATAACCTCGGTGATGTTGGTGGTGCGGCGCGATCCGTCGCGGAGACGTTTCACCTGGACGATGAGGTCGACCGAGTTCGGCGATCTGACGGCTGATAGCCTCCTTCGGGATCTTGATGTCGCCCATCATCACCATGTTTTCCATACGAGCCAGGCATTCGCGCGGGCTGTTGGAGTGCAGCGTAGCCATGGATCCGTCGTGGCCGGTGTTCATCGCCGCCAGGAGATCGAAACACTCCTGGCCGCGAATTTCGCCCAGGATGATCCGGTCGGGGCGCATGCGCAGCGCGTTGATGACCAGATCGCGAATGGTAATTGCGCCCTGGCCCTCAAGGTTCGGCGGACGGGTTTCAAGCGGCAGCCAGTGCGGCTGCTGCAGCCGAAGTTCGGCCGCGTCTTCGATCGTGATCACGCGCTCGCCAGGGTCGATCATCTTCGACAGGGCGTTGAGCATGGTCGTCTTACCCGAGCCGGTACCGCCGGAGATGATGACGTTCATGCGGCAGGCGCCAGCGATCTTCAGCACCGTTGCCATTTTTTCCGACATCGAACCGAACCCGCGCATCATGTCGAGCGTGATCGGCTTTTCGGAGAATTTGCGGATCGAGATGGCGGTGCCGCGCAGCGACAGCGGTGGAATGATGACGTTTACGCGGCTGCCGTCCTGGAGGCGTGCGTCGGCGAGAGGCGTGGTCTGGTCAACTCGTCGGCCGACCTTGTTGACGATGCGCTGGGCGATCTGGAACAGATGCTCCTCGTCGCGGAACTGGATCTTGGCCAGCTCCAGCTTGCCCTTGCGTTCGATGAAGGTCTGGTCGGGACCGTTGACCATGATGTCGCTGACCGCCGGGTCGGCCAGCAGCTCCTCAAGCGGCCCGAGCCCCAACAGCTCGTCGACCAGCACCTTCTCCAGCGCGAAGGTTTCGCGGCGGTTGAGGTTGATCTTCAGCTCGGCCAGCACCTCCGAGATGATCGGGCGGAATTCTTCGGCCAGCTCGTCCTTGCCGAGCGTCGCGGCCGCTTCCGGATCGACGCGCTCGAGCAGACGCGGCAGGACCTGTTCCTTGATGCGGTGGACCGAGGCCTCGAAGCCCTCGCTCTTGCTGGATGCGCGGTCGCCGCTGGCGTTCTGGCGGTCGTTGAGGCGGTCCATCGCGCCTCCAGGACCGACGGGCATTGCGGGAGCGCTGCCTTGTTCGGAAGGCGCGGATGCCTCGGGCAGATCTTCTACCGGAGGAAACTGATCGCCGCCTGCCGGTGCCGGACCACCCTTCATCGGGCGCGCCACGCCGAAGCTGGGACGCTGTCCAGCACCAAGACCGTTACGCTTACCGAATGCGTTCATAACTGTTCCCAGTACCAATCCGCGGAAAACCGAAATGGTGAATAAGGGACAAACTTTGAGAAAAGACTAATTCCTACCCATGTTTTTAGCCGAGCTGCGCAAACTACCATCTCGTGATCGGAAATCGTTCTCTGAGCAGAGCAGTCCGGCCGTGATGGAGCGGCCACCAAGACGATGTCGGGCTGCGGCAATCACAAAGTGACAGTCTAACGCTTGGTCCAGGTCAGCCAGCCGCTAGCGACGTAGTTCCACACCGATCCGACGACCGCGCCGGCGATCCCGGCGATCCACCACCCGTGAAACTGCTCGTAAACCAGGCTGCCGATGCCGACATTGGCTACCGCGCCCAACGAGCAAACCAGGTAAAAAGAAAAGAGCCCGCCTACCCAGGCCAAGCCTTTGAGTTGGCGGTCGCGATAGGTGAACTTGTTGTTCAGCGCGAAGTTGAAGGTCATCGCGCCGATCACGGCCGCGGCCTGCGCAGTCGCGAAGGGGCCGCCGAACAGGGCCAGCGTCAGGTAAAGCAGGGCCAGGTGGACGCCGACGCCTAGCATGCCGATTGCGCCGAACTGCACGAGCTTGACCGGGATGAAGCGGCCAATCGCTTTATCGAGCAGTAGCTCTAAATATTCCAGGGCGACCATTTCATCGAGCTTTGACTTGCCATGCTGCCTCGTGCCGAAGGTGTAACCGATTTCAGCGACCTTGAGCGGGCGTGGGTGGGAGGCGGTCAGGTCGAGCAAAATCTTGTAGCCAACCGTGCTGAGCCTTGGTGCCGCCTCCAGCAGCACATCGCGGCGAACGGCGAAGAACCCGCTCATCGGGTCCGACATGCGGGTCTTCATGATGGGCGAGGCCAGGGCGGTGGCGAAGCGGCTGATCTTCAGCCGGTCCTCGGCCCACTCGCCGGTCGAGCCATCGCCGGCATAGCGGGTGCCGATCGCCAGCTCATTGCCGTCCGTCGCGATCGCGCGAAAGAGATCCGGCAGGATCTTCTCGTCATGCTGCAGGTCGGCATCGATCACTGCTACGATCGGCGTTGTGGAGGCGAGCGGCGCCTTCGACAACGGCCGACGAAAGGCCGCGGCGGCCGACGCGGCGGATGAGGCGGACCCGGCGGTCATTTTGAGCAATTCGGGTCAGCAGTTCCGGCGTGCCATCCGTCGAACCGTCATCGACAAAGGTTGCTTCCCACTCGATGCCCGCCAGAGCCACGGCCAGCCGCTCGAGCAGCAACTCGACATTTCCGACCTCGTTGCGGGTTGGAATCACCACGCTAAGCTGCAGCGGCGCATCGTGGACGATGAGTTTGGGGTCGACGGTTTGCTGGAACATCGGGCACCTCAAAATTGAAGTAATACCCAAGCAGCTCAAGGTAAAAGGAGGGTTAACGATTGGGTGAACCGAGGTCCTTTCGTTGCCAAACGCGTCACTTGATCGATGCTGGGATTGTAGCTTTTCGGCAAGGAAAGGATGAGGCGATAGTCCCGATCGAGGCGATCCCTGACGAGTGACTCAATCTCTGGCAGCCGGCCCCCTTTTGGCGCGGGACGGGTCACGAGCACCTCGGGCTTCTCCGAGAGAATCCGAGCGAGTTCCGCCGCGGTGTTGACACCAACCGCGTTTGCCTCGGTGATCAGCACCAGATGATCGGAAAACAAATATCGCGTGGCCCGGCATTGAGGAAATTCGCTGTAAAGGCGGCTCGGGCCGTCGACCACATAGACGCAGCCTCCGCGGCCTGCGGCACGCACGGAATCGCTGATTTGCTGGAATTGCCTCGCGTCGCGGCGGTTGCCTGCCAAATCGGTGACAGCCCCATCGATGAGGTAGAAGGCCGTGAGGCCCATGAATAACAACCAGCGCGCGGGGCGATCAAATGCGATGCCCGCGGCGACAGAGAAGGGGACGAGGACTGGCAGAGCATAATGATCGAAGAAAGCGGGGACGAGGAGGTAGCCTAGCAGTGCCGCACCCATCCAGCCGAGCAGTATCAGCGTGCGCGCGTCGTGCCGGTCCTTCCTCCAACGGCTAAATGCGCCCCAGCCACCCATGCCGAGCAGCGGCAGCAGGTAAAGCAGGAAATAGGCCGCGCCGGCGAGCTTCGCCTGCAGCTGAAAACCCCCACGATCGAAAATGGACACGAAGTTGGCGTAGAAGAACTCCCTGAGCGCCGCCTCCCCGGCCAATGCATAGCCTCCCATCATCAGCGCGGTCGGAAGCAGTGCGGTAAACGCCATTGCGGCCGCGGATGCAGCCATCTCCGCCCAGCTGGCTCCCAGCCGCCGCAGGAGCCAGAGGAAGGCGAGGCCAAACCAGGCGCCTTCAACAACGCTTATCTGCTTGATAGTCATGGCCAAGCCAGCGAGCAGCATTGCGGCCAGCGCGAGCCGGCGAACAGGGGTTATCCCGACCCGATCGGTGGCGCGCATCAGCAGCAGGGCAGCACCCGCCACCAGCAGATTATAAAAAACCGGGGACTGTCCGGTTTGGCCACCAAATACGGGCATGGAAATCAGGTAGGAAAGAGCGGCCAACGTGGCACTCGTCGAGGAAGCAAACCGCAACGCGATCTGGCGAATGATCATTGCCGTCGCCGCCGCAAAGGCCGTTGCGATGAGATTGAGGCCCAGGATGGTGCCGCCGCCGATCCACGCAATGCCGGCATAGAGCAGGAACAGGCCTAGGGGCTTGCGATCCCACACGTCGACGTACGGCCAGCGGCCGTTGAGCAGCTCTTCGCCCGCCAGCAAATAGAATTGGTCGTCGACATGGGCGACTGGGTTCCACCACGCGACGATCCGCGTGACGACCGCCACTGCCACGACCAGTAATGTCGCTATCCTTGGCGAAGCGAGAGTGGGACCGCCCCACTGCGCTTCGGTACTGCTCGCCAATTTGCCCGCCCCCTGTTGGTTGGGCGGGATGGTGTCAGGCGTTCGCGCTCTCGGCAAGCACGGTCAGGCCTTTGTCGCCGACCTCAGCGAAACCGCCGGAAACGGTGATGTTTTCCGGTTGTCCGCCGGCAGTCTTGAAGACCTTAAGTTCGCCGTCCTTGAGCGTGGTCATGAAGGGCGCATGGCCGGCCATGACCCCGAATTCGCCCTCGACGCCCGGAACGACGACCATGTGCACTTCGTCGGAACGGACCAGGCGCTCGGGTGTCACTAGCTCGAAGTGAAGGTCGGCCATCTCTATTTCTTTCCATCGATCGCGGCGTCAAAGGCCGACGCTGCTTTCTCGAACTTGTCCCGGCAGCCGGGGTTGCAGAAGCCGACGACCTTGCCTTGGTAGACCGTCAAACTGTCCGCACTGACCGGATCGCCCGACCACGGGCAGTGCGAGTTGACACAATCCTCGAGGCGGAGTTCGGTCATTTTCTTCTCCGGACGCACCCCTAACGGGCGAGCGGTTTTTGGCTACGCTTCCTCGGCCAGCTTCTCGGCCTTGGCGACCGCTTCTTCAATGCCGCCGACCATGTAGAAGGCTGCTTCAGGGAGGTGGTCGTACTCGCCGTTCACCACCGCCTTGAACGAGCGGACCGTGTCTTCGACCTGCACGAACTTGCCCTGGATGCCGGTGAACACCTCCGCGACATGGAACGGCTGTGACAGGAAGCGCTGGATCTTGCGGGCGCGGCTGACGACCAGCTTATCCTCTTCCGACAGCTCGTCCATGCCGAGGATGGCGATGATGTCCTGCAGCGACTTATACTTCTGCAGGGTCGCCTGGACGGAACGGGCGGTCTCGTAATGCTCCTGGCCGACAACGGCTGGAGACAGGACCCGGCTGGTGGAATCCAGCGGATCGACCGCCGGGTAGATGCCAAGCTCGGAAATGGCGCGCGATAGGGTAGTGGTCGCATCCAAGTGCGCGAACGAGGTCGCCGGAGCCGGGTCGGTCAAGTCGTCGGCCGGCACGTAGATCGCCTGCACCGAGGTGATCGAGCCCTTGTTGGTGGAGGTGATGCGCTCCTGCAGCTGGCCCATGTCGGTGGCCAAGGTCGGCTGATAGCCGACCGCCGACGGGATGCGGCCCAGCAACGCCGACACTTCCGAGCCCGCCTGGGTGAAGCGGAAGATGTTGTCGACGAAGAACAGCACGTCCTGGCCCTCCTGGTCGCGGAAATATTCCGCTTGGGCCAGGCCCGACAGGGCAACGCGGGCGCGCGCGCCCGGCGGCTCGTTCATCTGGCCGAATACCAGGGCGACCTTCGAACCTTCAGGCGTCGGATTGCCGTCCTTGTCCTTGGCAATAACCCCTGCCTCGAGAAACTCGTGATAAAGATCGTTGCCTTCGCGCGTGCGCTCGCCGACGCCGGCGAACACCGACACGCCGCCGTGACCCTTGGCGATGTTGTTGATCAGTTCCTGGATCAGCACCGTCTTGCCGACGCCGGCGCCGCCGAACAGGCCGATCTTGCCGCCCTTCGCATATGGGGCGAGCAAGTCGATGACCTTGATGCCGGTGACCAGGATGCTGGATTCGGTCGACTGATCGACGAAGGCCGGAGCGTCAGCGTGGATCGAAGCAGTCATGTCGCTGCCGATCGGGCCCTGCTCGTCAATCGGCTCACCGATCACGTTCATGATGCGGCCGAGGGTCATCGGGCCGACCGGGACCTGGATCTGCGAGCCGGTGGCGGAGACCTGCTGGCCGCGCGTCAGGCCATCGGTCGAGTCCATGGCGATGGTGCGCACGATGTTCTCGCCGAGGTGCTGGGCGACCTCGAGCACGAGACGCTGACCCTGATTGTCGGTTTCCAAAGCGGCCAGGATCGGCGGCAGCTCGCCATCGAAGGCAACGTCGACGACCGCGCCGATCACCTGGGCGACCCTGCCGACCAGATTGCCGCCAGCGGTGGGCGAAACGGGCTGGGGCGCGCCCTTGGCGGCGGCCTTCTTGGTGCGGGTCTTGGGCTCAGCGGCGGTAGCCATGGTCGGTGCCTTCCTCTTGAGGTCCGTTTTAGAGCGCTTCAGCGCCCGAAATGATTTCGACGAGTTCGGTGGTAATCGCCGCCTGACGCTGGCGGTTGTACTGGATCGACAGGCGATTGATCATGTCGCCGGCGTTGCGCGTGGCATTGTCCATCGCCGTCATCTGGCTGCCATAGAAGCCTGCGGCATTCTCCAGCAACGCATGATAAAGCTGGACCGAGAAGTTGCGCGGCAGCAGCTCGGCCAGGATGGCTTCCTCGTCGGGCTCATATTCGACGGCGGCGGGAGCAGCCTTGCCCTTGTCCTGTGCAACCGGCGCAGGGACCACCGGGAAGATCTGCCTGATCGTTCGGTTCCTGCACCAGGACCGACTTGAATTCGCTGAAGGCGAGATGGACGACGTCGAACTGGTTGCGTCTGGAAGCGGTCGACCAGGTCCTCGGCGATCGCTTTTGCGTCGGCGAAGGCGGGAGCCTTCATGTGGCTGGTGTCGTACTGCCCGACGATCGCTTTCGGGGCGACGCGCTGGATCGCCGGACGTCCCTTGCGGCCGACGATGTAGAAGAGGACGGTCTTGCCCTCGGCCGACCAGTTCCTGCCCCTTGCGGCGGACAGCGCGAATGATGTTGGTGTTGAACGCGCCGGCCAGGCCGCGGTCGCTGGTGACGACGACGATCAGGTGGGTGTCATCCTTGCCCGTGCCCCGGATCAGGCGGGGAGAGCTGTCGCTGACCTGGACGCGGGAGACCAGCCGGTCGACAGTCTCCGACAGGCGGGTCGAATAGGGACGGCCGGCTTCCGCGCTCGACTGCGCCCGGCGCAGCTTCGCCGCGGCGACCATCTTCATCGCCTTGGTGATCTTCTGCGTCGACTTCACCGAGCCGATGCGAAGCTTCAATGACTTGAGGCTGGCCATCGCCTGAGCGTCTCTCTCGACCTTACGCGAACTGCTTGCCGAAGGTCGACAGCGCGTCCTTCAGCTTGGCGGCGGTATCGTCGTCGAGCTGCTTGCTGTCGCGGATCGTCTTCAGGACGTCCCCATGCTCGGAGCGCAGGAAGCTCAGCAGCGCCGCTTCGTAGCGGACGACATCGTTGACCTCGACGCTGTCGAGGAAGCCCCTGAGTGCCGGCGTAGATCGAAGCGACCTGTTCCTCGATCGGCATCGGCGCATACTGCGGCTGCTTCAGCAGCTCGGTCAGGCGGGCGCCGCGAGCGAGAAGCTTCTGCGTCGAGGCGTCAAGGTCCGAGCCGAACTGAGCGAAGGCCGCCATCTCGCGATACTGCGCGAGCTCGAGCTTGATCGAGCCGGCCACCTTCTTCATCGCCTTGGTCTGCGCGGCTGAGCCAACGCGGCTGACCGACAGGCCGACGTTAATCGCCGGGCGAACGCCCTGGTAGAACAGGTCGGTTTCGAGGAAGATTTGGCCGTCGGTGATCGAAATGACGTTGGTCGGGATGTAGGCCGACACGTCGCCCGGCCTGCGTCTCGATGATCGGCAGCGCGGTCAGCGAGCCGTTGCCGTTGGCGTCGTTCATCTTCGCCGCGCGCTCAAGCAGGCGCGAGTGAAGGTAGAAAACGTCGCCCGGATAGGCTTCGCGGCCCGGTGGACGGCGCAGCAGCAGCGACATCTGGCGGTAGGCAACCGCCTGCTTGGACAGATCGTCATAGACGATCACGGCGTGCATGCCGTTGTCGCGGAAGAATTCGCCCATGGTCACGCCGGCGTAAGGCGCGAGATACTGGAGCGGCGCAGGCTCCGAAGCGGTTGCCGCGACGACGATGGAATATTCCATCGCGCCATTTTCTTCGAGCGCCCGGACGATCTGGGCGACCGTCGAGCGCTTCTGGCCGATGGCGACGTAGATGCAGTAGAGCTTCTCGCCTTCGCTACCCGACTTGTTGATGTTCTTCTGGTTGATGAACGTGTCGAGCGCGACGGCGGTCTTGCCGGTCTGACGGTCGCCGATGATCAGCTCGCGCTGGCCGCGGCCGATTGGAACGAGCGCGTCGAGCGCCTTGAAGCCGGTTTGCACCGGCTCATGAACTGACTTCCTCGGGATGATGCCCGGCGCCTTGACTTCGACGCGCCGGCGCTCGGTTGCCTGAATCGGGCCCTTGCCATCAATCGGGTTGCCTAGCGCGTCGACCACGCGGCCGAGTAGGCCCATGCCGACCGGAACGTCGACGATGGTGCCGGTGCGCTTCGCGGTTGCGCCTTCCTTGATCTTCGCGTCCGAACCGAAGATCACGACGCCGACATTGTCGCTCTCGAGGTTGAGCGCCATGCCCTTGGTGCCCTCCTCGAACTCGACCATCTCGCCCGCCTGGACGTTGTCGAGGCCGTGGATGCGGGCGATGCCGTCGCCGACCGACAGCACGCTGCCAACCTCGGAAACCTGCGCGTCGGCGTCGAAGTTCGCGATCTGGTCGCGGATGACGCGGGAAATTTCAGCGGCGCGGATGTCCATGTTCAGCCTTTCATCGCATTCGCGAGGGTGTTGAGTTTGGTGCGGATCGAGGCATCGATCATCTGGCTGCCGTGCCGGATGATGATACCTCCGAGAATGTCGGGATCGACATTGGCATCAATGGCGACGTCGCGGCCAAGGCGCGACTTGAGATTTGCCTTCAGCTGGGTGACCTGGTCATCGTTCAACGGGAAGGCCGAGGTGACTTCTGCCGTGGTTTCGCCGCGGTGGCCCGCGGCCAGTTGGCGGACCGCCTTGATCACGGCCTTAAGCTGCGAAAGCCTGCCGTTGTCGGCCAGCACGCCG
Organism: uncultured Alphaproteobacteria bacterium; assembly: GCA_963844355.1. Taxonomy (GTDB): domain Bacteria; phylum Pseudomonadota; class Alphaproteobacteria; order Sphingomonadales; family Sphingomonadaceae; genus Sphingomicrobium. The sequence continues at coordinate 507,739 of CAWJNY010000007.1, read as the reverse complement.
AGGAAGTTGGCCGTGATCGGGTCGATCACCAGCGCCGAGGTCAGCGCCCGCACCGCCTTGCCGGCATCAGCGCGGCCGATCAGTGGGCTGGTAACCAGGGTACGGAAATCCGACGATTCGGCCATCGCCGCCTCTAGAGAATCGAGGCTCCGCGTCACCGCGTCGATCTGCCTTTCGTCACGGGCGAGGCCAAACAGCGCCGAAGCGTAACGCCCCGCTAAGCTGGCCTGAATGCCGCCGGAATTCTCCACGCGTTTGAAGCTCCAGAAATAATATTGCGACCATGCAATAAACGGGGCGCCGCAGCCCGAAAACCGCGCGCCCCCCATGGGTTGGCGCGCCCCTAGCAAGGGGTTCGCGACGATGCAAGCAGGGTAAGCCAGTAGTTGCCCATGCGGCGCTGCTGATCGAATTGGAGGTTTGAGCGCAAGTGGTGGGAAGCGAGCCGGAGCCCAAGCAGGTAATTCGGCGCCATGACATACAAGATCTCCGGCCTGGAGCCCTCGCAATTCGCTCATCTTTTTGGCCTCAGCGACGAGCAGCTCGCCCAGCATGGTGCCGCGCGCATGACCGCCGATGGCCGGCCGAGCTTTCCATGCCGCATCCAGCTCGATGACGCACAGGCGGGGGAAACCTTGCTGCTGGTCAACCATATCTCACACGACGGCAACAACCCTTATCGCGCCAGCCATGCCATCTTCGTCAGCGAACGCGCGACCGAAGCGGCCGTCTATCGGGATGAAATCCCGCCGGCGCTCGCCCGCCGCGTCCTGTCCCTGCGGGCATTCGACGCCGATGGGATGATGATTGACGCCGCGCTGACCCAGCCGGGCGAAGGCGATGCCGCCATCCGCCGCCTGCTGTCCAACCATGCGGTCGATCATATCGATGCCCATAACGCGACCCGCGGCTGTTTCGCAGCGCGCATCGAACGGAGCTAGATTTCCTTCGTGAAGAAACGCGTCCAGGCTGTATCCCGGTAATCCCCGAAGGGGCCCAGTGCGCTCGAACCCTTCTTTTTCGTAGAGCCTGTTGGCCGCCGCGAACTGTTCGGTTGAGCCCGTTTCCAGGCTGAGCCGGGTCATGGATTCTGCCTCTGGCGGTAGCCACCAGATGGTGCAGCATCGCCTTGCCGACCCCACGGCCCAAAGCCGCGTCGGCCGTGCGCATCGACTTCACCTCGCCGTGACCAGGTTCCAGACGCTTCAAGGCGCCACAGCCCAGGAGCAGGCTGTTTTCGCGCAGGGTGAAGAACCGGATGTTTGGGTCATCCAGCCCGTCGATGGGAAGCACATGGCAAGCGTCTGGCGGCGATCCGGCCCGCATCTCGGAAAAATGCTGGTCGAGCAGCATCCGCACATCGTCATGGTGCAGCTCGCCTTCGAAAAACTGCCAGTTCATCGACATCTCGTTTGACCGCAAGGCACGGGAAGCGCGAACTAGGCGGATGGCTATGGTAGGGTCCATGCTGATGCGAACAATTGACATAGACGCCGCCTGGGCCGCCTTCGAGCGCCGCGATCGCAGCTGGGATGGCCGCGTGATCGGAGCGGTCAAGACGACCGGCATCTACTGCAAGCCGAGCTGCCCGGCGCGGCGGCCCAAGCGGGAGAATGTCGAATTCTTCCTCGACGGCGAATCCGCCCGCGCGGCGGGGTTCCGGGCGTGCCTGCGATGCAAGCCCGACGAGGTCGGCCGCGATTCCGAGGCGGTGGCCAAGGCCGTTCAGCTGATCGAACAAGCGGAGGAGCCTCCGAGATTGGGCGAGCTGGCGGATGCGGTCGGCTATGCCGAGCATCATTTCCAGCGAATCTTCACCCGCGACATGGGCGTATCGCCCGCGGCCTATGCCCGAGCGGTTCGCGCCCGGCGCGCGGAACAGCATCTCCAGGAGGACAAGAGCGTGACCGAGGCAATTTATGACGCCGGCTATGCCGCCCCAAGCCGCTTCTATGAAGATGCGAAGCAGCGGCTGGGCATGACGCCATCGGCCTGGCGCGACGGTGGCCGGGGCGAGACCATCCGCTATGTCGTCGCCGAAAGCCCGCTCGGTCCGCTGCTGGTCGCGGCGACGCCGAAGGGTATTTGCCGGCTGACGTTTGACGAGGATGAAAACGCGCTACGCCGACGCTTTCCAAACGCGGACATCCGCCCCGACGACGGCAGCATTGCGCCTTGGGTGGCAGGGGCGCTTCAGGCGATCGAGGCGCCTCGGGCGGCGCCGGAGCTGCCGATCGACGTCCACGGCACGGCCTTCCAGGAAGCGGTGTGGCGTGAGTTGCGCAAAATCCCGCTGGGCGAAACGCGCAGCTATGCCGATATCGCACGGGCGGTCGGCGACCCCAATGCAACGCGCGCCGTCGGGACTGCCAACGGCAAGAACCCGATCGCCGTGCTGGTGCCGTGCCACCGGGTGATCCGTTCCGACGGAACCTTGGGCGGCTATGCCGGAGGGTTGGATCGCAAAAAGAAGCTGCTGGCGGCGGAAGGAGCTGCGATCCCGCAGCCGGACCTCAACCTCTAACTGTCGTTGCCGGCCTGTATCCTCCTGGATGCCGAGCAGTCAGGACTTCTCCTTCACCTTGGCGACCTTCTCCGGGCCCTGTTCCATCAGGTTGAGCGCCCCCTGGCTATCGCCCGCACCAATAGCTTCCATGATGCGCCCGAACAGGTCGCGCCATTCGTCCGACAGGTGCGGCTGGAAGGCCAATGGCGCAAACAGGTGCTTCGCCTCAGCTGTGCGGTTGTCAACGAGCAACTGCTGGACCGCCATCCCTCTCAATCCATCGTCTTGCGGCGCGAGGGTTTGAGCGTAGAGGAGCGCATCAATCGCATTTTTGGAAGGCCGGGCGCCCTGCTGAACAAAACTCTCGTAGAACAGCATCAGCGGTTCGGCATTCTCGGTATCCAGCTTGTTGGCCCGCGTGAACCAGCCGCGGACTGTCTTCCAGTCGGCCTTTTCCGCATTTTTCGACGCTAGTCGAAGCCGTGCACGGCCTTTGTAGATCAGGGATCGGATATGATTGGGATTGGCCGCCAGGGCGCGGTCAGCGGCAGCTTCGGTCGCTTCATAGTTGCCGGCGTCATATTCGGCTTCGGCCAGAACGGACTGAGCAAAGGGATCGTTGGGGTAGGGTCCCGCGGCCCTGCGGGCGTCGGCTGCGACGGCGGGTGCCGTCCTTGGATCAACGCCGCGGGTCGAGCGGATGTGGACATCCATTACCGCGGCTTCGCCCGAAGTCATTGCCCGGACATTGATCGTGCCGACCTTGAGCCGCTCGGCGTCAACCACCAGGCCGGGGATTTTCCCGCGCTTGTAGCGCGCAAGCTCCTTCTCCAGCACCTTGAGATCGCCGAACGCCGTCTGAGCCGCGTTAAGCGCGCCCTTTCCGTTGTGAATGGCTTCGAGGTATTCGGCTAGTTGCGAGCGCCGGTCTTCCTTGAAATTCATGTAATGAACCAGCAGCCAGCCCTTGCCATAGAGCTCGTCGACCTGGTCGGCAGTCAGCTTCCGATAGGAAGCGCCAAGCATCTGATCGAGATCGAGGCCGCTGGAATTCATGATTTCATAAGCGCGATATTGCGGCGGCAGTCCGATCGTGACGCTGCCGTCTTTTCCCACTTGGGCCGTCGCGAAGAATTCGGCGAACCCTTCCGCTATCCATGAGGGTACTGCGATCTTCGCGGTCTTCAGTTGCAGATGGTGGGCATATTCGTGGAAAAAGATGGCCTGGGTATCCAGGTCCCAATCGACGTATTTCGACCCGCTGTTGCGGGGCACGAACGCGACCGCTCCCGATGCTCGGGCATGGTAGAAGCCTCTGACCATGCTCGATCCCGCCAGTTTGGCGATCGCCGACTTATTCCTCAGCACAAAGATGCGGAGACGGTTGGCATCGGTTAGCGCAGGGTCCTCCATGCCGCGGACGTACCGAACGGCCTGGTCGAACCGTTCGAGCCGCTCCGCAAACCGCTTCAGCTCTGCCGGGCTCTGGTCGGAATAGATGACGAAATGGTTGGACCGCGCCTCATGCCAGGCCGCTGCGACCGGCATGGCCAAACACGCAAATAACAGCGCGGGTAATGTCCTGCGCAGGACCCACCCCATGAAACCCCCTTTATTCGGCACCAGGCAGGGTAGCCGCTTCGACCGGGGGTGCAAGTGGCCAGTGAGTCACAGGAAGCTGTAGGGATCGACGTCGACCGCGACGCGGACCTTGTTGCTCCACTCGAGCGCGCCCAACCATTCGCGGATTACGTCCTGGACATCGAGCTTGCGTGCCGCGTGCACCAGGATCCGTTGGCGGTGACGGCCGCGAAGCATGGCAAGCGGGGCGGGGGCGGGACCGAACACGGCCATGCTTTCGACGCTGGGAGCGGAATGTCCAATCCGCCGGGCGACCGCCTCGGCCTCCAACTTGTCCTCGCTCGACACGATAATCGCGGCGAGCCGGCCGAATGGTGGCATCGCGGCTTCGCGTCGCGCGTCCGTCTCGGCGGCGTAAAAACCGGGCGCGTCGCCCGACACCAGGGCGGCGATGACCGGCGCGTCGGGATCGTGGGTCTGGACCAGCACCCGGCCCGGCCTGTCCCCGCGCCCGGCCCGACCGGCTACCTGCTGGATCTGCTGGAAGCTTCGCTCGGCCGCGCGCAGGTCGCCGCCCTGAAGGCCAAGGTCGGCATCGACTACGCCGACCAGCGTCAAGTTGGGAAAATGATAGCCCTTGGTCACCAGCTGGGTGCCGACGACGATATCGATTTCTTGGCTCTCCATGGCGCGGACAAATTCGGCAGCGCGGGCCGGTGACCAGATCGTGTCGCTGGTGACAACGATCGTCCGGGCATCGGGAAACAGTTCCCCAACCTCGTCGGCGATCCGCTCGACCCCGGGTCCGCACGCGACCAGGCTATCCTCTTCGCCGCATTCCGGGCAGGCCTTTGGCGGCGGCATCACGTGGCCGCAATGGTGGCAGGCCAGGCGGTGCATCAGCCGATGCTCGACCATCCAGGCCGTGCAATTGGGGCATTGGAAGCGGTGGCCGCAGTGTCGGCACAGGGTCAGCGGCGCAAAGCCGCGGCGGTTTAGGAACAGGAGCGACTGTTCGCCCGCCTTGAGGTTTGCCTCCAACTCTCCGACCAGGCTCGGGGCAAGCCAGCGCCCGCGCGCCGGCGGGTCCTGCGTGAGATCGAGGGAGCGGATCTCCGGAAGGGCAGCCAGGCCGTGCCGCTCGGTCAGCTTCAGCTCACGATAGCGGCCGATCTCGACCATATGTCGCGTCTCGATTGCCGGCGTCGCAGAGGCGAGTATGACGGGAATTTGTTCGAAATGGCCCCGCATCACCGCGACGTCGCGGGCGTGATACTGGACGCCCTCCTCCTGCTTGAAGCTCGGTTCATGGGCCTCGTCGACGACAATCAGGCCGAGGTCGGGGTAAGGGAGGAACAGCGAGGAACGGGCACCCACGACGACCTTGGCTTCACCATTGGCGATCGCGCGCCAGACACGGCGGCGCTCCGATGAGCGAAGGTCCGAGTGCCAGGCCGCCGGCGCGCAGCCAAAGCGTGCCGTGAAGCGGGTCAGGAACGGCTCGGTCAGGGCGATTTCGGGCAGCAGGACCAGCACTTGCTTCCCCTGCCGTACCGCCTCGGCGATTGCCTCGAAATAGACCTCCGTCTTGCCCGATCCCGTCACGCCATCGAGCAGTATCGGGTCGAAGCCTTGTCCGATCGCAGACGTTAGGCTGCCGGCCGCCCGTTGCTGCTCGTCATTCAGGTCAGGCGGAGCGAAATCGGGATCCGGAGGCGGGAATGGCTGGTCGGCGTCGACTTCGACCCGTTCGAGCGCGCCGGCGTTGACCAGCCCCCGCATAACCGCTTCGCTCACCTCGGCATGAGCGGAAAGCTCGCGCACCGTCCCCTGGCGCCCTTCGATCCGAGCCAGCGCCTGCTCGCGCTGCGGGGTAAGGCGGGCGGGGACGGCGCCGGTCGGCCGATATTCGATCATCTGCCGCGGCCCGGTGAGAGCAGCCGAGGTTGAAAGCACCATCCGCAGCACGGCGGCGATGGGCGAGAGGTAATAGTCGGCAGTCCATTCAACCAGCCGGCGTAACGCGGCGGGAATAGGCGGCACGTCCACCATCCCGGCCACCGGCCGAAGCCGATTGTCCCCCACTTCCTCGGTTTTCAGCCGGTCCGCTTCCCAGGCGACACCGATCAATTGCCGCGGGCCAAGAGGCGCGATGACTACCGAGCCAGGCTCGACCGCCACCCCGTCCGGTACGCGGTAGTCGAGGGGCCCGAGCGCCGCGTTCAGTGTGACGACGCGAACTCGGGGGAGCGCCACTGCGGTTAGCGCCCCCGCTTCTTGCGGTGCTCGTCAAGGTCGAGGATGGCGCTGGCTTCTTCGCCTTCCGGCAGCAGCCCGAGCCGCCGGGCGACTTCCTGATAGGCCTCGGCTTCGCCGCCCAGGCTTTGGCGGAAGCGGTCCTTGTCGAGCTTTTCGTTGGTCTTCATGTCCCATAGTCGGCAGCCGTCAGGCGAAATCTCGTCGGCCAGGATGATACGTCCATAGTCGCCGTCCCACACCCGGCCGAACTCGAGCTTGAAATCGATCAGGCGGATGCCGATCCCGGCGAACAGGCCGCACATGAAGTCGTTCACCCGGATCGCCATGTCGGCGATGTCGTTCATCTCTTCCTGGCTGGCCCAGCCGAAGCAGGCGATATGTTCGTCGGCGATCATCGGATCACCGAGTGCATCGTCCTTGTAATAATATTCGATGATGGTGCGGGGCAGCTGAGTGCCCTCCTCGATGCCAAGCCGCTTCGACAGCGAGCCTGCGGCGACGTTGCGCACGACCACCTCTATCGGCACGATCTCGACCTGCCGGACCAGCTGCTCGCGCATATTGAGGCGGCGAATGAAGTGGGTGGGGACACCAATTGTGGCCAGAGCAGTGAAGATATGCTCGCTGATGCGGTTGTTGAGCACGCCCTTGCCACTGATCGTGCCGCGCTTCTGGGCGTTGAAGGCGGTCGCATCGTCCTTGAAATATTGGATGAGCGTGCCGGGTTCGGGTCCTTCGTAGAGGATCTTGGCCTTGCCTTCGTAGATTTGGCGGCGACGGACCATGGGCGTTGCTGACTCCGGCGAAAATGAAGAGAGGGGAGGCTATAGGCGAGCCGCCCCCCATCCGCAATTGAGCCTGGTGTCAGCCTTCGATGACTTCGAAATGAGCTACTCGCGGCTCAAGCTCGAGCAAGAAGTCCGGGTCGAAATCATAATATTTGGCAAGGGTTAGGTCGTCGCCTGCAAACCGCCGGATCGCCTCGAGGTCGGTCCACAACGTGAACATCTCGACATGCGCGACGCCGTTGTCGCGGCGAAACAGGCACCAGGAGCCCCGATTTCCACGGGTCGAACGATAGTCGGGCAGGCCCACATTGGCCATCAGCTGCAGATATTCAGCCAACTTGGCGCTTGGGACCCGCCCGTGCCATTTTCTCGCGATCATGGTCAGCGCCAGCCCGCAAAGTGCAGCTTCGGGCAGCAGATTTCGCGCCTCAGACCAGCGGCAAGGCCGCGGACCGCGTGCGCAATCGCCCTGGCGACCGCCATGACAGTAACATGCTTCATTGCCGCCTCCACTTTTCAGCGTGCGGAGTGCGTCGCCGTCCCGTTGTTCTTCTTCCACGGGGCGTCGAACTGGATCCGGTAAAGCACCTTCAGCGCGTTGCCGGCGCCTTCGATAAACCGGTCGATGCCATCATGCAGGGCGTCACGGCCGGCCTGATAATCACGGTCGAAAATTTCGTCGCGCATCATTGCCTCCATCGTTGCGCCGGTGAGCCCGTTGGGGGTTCCGGGGATTGGAGGGTCGAGCCCACCGGCGCTTGTTGACTATGTAGCGGGACCAATTCGTTCATCCCAATGAAAGGCTAGACGGCAGCAATTAGCTGGGCTTATAGAGTTCGATCATGAGGAAACTCCCGCCCCTGGCCGCGGTCCGCGTGTTCGAAGCGGCTGCACGCCTAGAAAATTTTACGGCCGCAGCCAATGAGTTGGGCATGACGCAGGCCGCGGTCTCCTATCAGGTCAAATTATTGGAGGAGCGGCTGGGCGCGGCCCTGTTCGTGCGCGAGAAGGGGAGGGCAAGGCTGACCGGGCTTGGTCTTCGGCTGCTGCCCCAGCTGACTCAGGCGTTCGACAGCATCGAGGCGGCGTTCGCGTCGCAGCGCGAGGAGGATGAGGCGCTGCTGACCGTCGCCACCACCTTCACCTTCGCCAATACGTGGCTGGCCTGGCGGCTCGGCGCCTTCCAGGTCGAGCATCCCGACTTGGCGGTGCGGCTGGCGACATCGAACAAGCTGGTCGACTTGAAGTCCGGCGACGCCGACGTCGCGATCCGCGCCAGCGCGCGCCCATGGGAAGGCCTGGTATCGGTCGAGCTGATGAAGGTCGATTTCACGCCGATGTGCGCGCCCGGCTTTTGGCAGCGGATGACCGAGCAGCTCGGCCGCCCGCCCGAGCCGCAGGACTTGCCAAATCTGCCGCTGATCAGCCCGGAAGATTATTGGTGGGACAAGTGGTTCGAGGCGGCGGGGGTCGAGGGCGCCGCCGATCGGCCGCGCAAAGCTGGTCTTCGCCTCGACAGCCAGGCCGACGAAGGTCATGCGGCGATGGGCGGTCAGGGGTTCGTGTTGCTTACTCCGGCCTTCTGGAAGAATGACATCAGGGACCAGCGCCTGTGCCAGCCGTTCGACCTCACTGCCACCGCCGGCTTCCGTTACTGGCTATGCATCGCGCCCGAGCGGCGCAACGTCCCCAAGATCAAGCGGTTCAGGGAATGGCTGCTGCGCCAGGTCGAGCAAAGCAAGGTGCCGCCGCTTGAAGCGGTGGCCTAGCGCGTCCTGCGCGGCGGCGCCTTGTCCTGGGGGCCGCGCGTTTGTTCGCGGTTGGGCAGGTTGGGCTCGTCGCCGGACCGCGGCTTCATACCTTTGTGTACCGAGGTCGGCTGCGGATCCGCGCCGGTCGCGGTCCGTTCCTCATCCAGCGCTCCGATCTCCCGCTGCATATTGCCGCCCGACGAACCGCCCTGGGACGGGGTAGGCTCTTCGTCCACCCGGTCGATGATGTCGTTGTCGGCGTGCGGGATGGGTTTGCGGTCGGTCATGGTCAACTCCTTCGCCGGGTCAAACGAATGGGCGGGCGGCGGAGTTTCCAGCGCTAATGCAATCGTGGCGTGCAGGCGATCTGGTGGCCCGGCTTGGCGGGCCGCGCGGCGAGGGCCCGTTCGCAGGCGGCCATCGACGGATAGGTTTCGAGTCCGACCCACTCGTTGCTCTTCGTATGGACCTCGACCAGGAAACCATGTTCCGGCTTGGGCTTAGGCCACCCGGCGGCGGGGCCTCAGTTCGGGCTGTCTGGCCAGCGCGTCGTAGAGCCTCGCCAACTCCTGGTGGATCGCCGCGACTTCCGCTTTCGAGGCGTCGGCCGCCGCCTTCCGTTCCTCAGCGGCGCGGGCGCGGTAATATTCGATTTCGTCGGACGACACGGGGATGTTCCACTTCTCTGCACAGCGGGAGCGCGGCCTGCGTCTCTCGGTCCCCGAATTGCGAAGCTCAGGAATGACGAGGTTGTTACCGGGTCGTATCGAAGGGAGATAGTCTGCTAGCCGACATAGCGGCGAATAGAGACCGATGTGCTATATCCGTCGCGAACGGAGAAAAAATCGTGTGGCGAGAACGATTTAAGGACTATTTGAGCAAGGAACAGGAAGGTCTTCGCAGGCAGATCCGCAATCTTGAATCCCGCAGCTGCGAAATGTGGGAGACGAGCGGGGGCGAACGCAAGGAGATCACCGAGGAATATACGGCCGAGCTGCGCTCTCGCCTGGCCGAGATCGAGCAGCTGCTCGTCGAAGAAAGTCTCTCCTAGCGCGTGCCTCCGAAGCCGCTATTCCGGCCACCGCTAGCGGGAGGGCCGCTTCTTCTCTTCCTGGACTTTCTGTCCGCGCGCCTTCATCGCCCCGTGGAGCAGGCGATCGGATGTCTCCGCGGCGGCTTCGGCGGTCAGCCTGACGCCGACCGAATCGGGTCCCTTCACCGAAACGACGCCATCAGCGGCTTCGACCTCGCTCGGCTCGTCGTAGATCGTCTTGTCGCTCATCAATCCCTCGCGTCCTGAAAATGGCCTGCCTGCCCACGAGCGCTGTGCTGCGCTTGATGAAAGCCCCCGGCTGCGGGACAACCGGGGGCCAGCAGGCGTGCAAAGGGGCCACGCGCCTTACCGACGAAAGAACGCCCGTTGCCGCGAGGCGTTCCGCGCAATTGCGGTTCACCGGTCGCCTTTGTCGCCTTCCCCGCGCTTTGACTTGTTGTCGGCATCGCGCTTCTGGTCGGAGGCATGGCTGCGGCCGACGTCGTCGCTTTCGCTGAAGCGGCCTTCCCGGTCGCGGCGGACGTAGCGCTTGTCGGTTCCGGTATCGATCAACTCACGGGGCATGATTTTCTCCTTCGCCGTCAAAAACGGTCGAAGGCGGTGCCTGTTTCACGGATTGCGCCGGGGCTCGATCCGGTCACCGGGTACCCGCCCTCGAATCCTACAAAAGCTGTTGCCATCCCCGGTAGCGAGGCGCAGCATTGTGGCCGGGAGGCGTCGATGAAGCTCTACCAAGTCAACAAGCTGGCCAGGCCGGGCGGGCCGGTGATCAAGAAGAAGGACGTGCTCGCGAACGGCGACCGGCAGGCGGTCAAGGACGCGGCGGAGAGCGAGGACTGCCCGATCTGCGAGGTCTACCGCGACGGACAGAGGGTCGGCTCGATCGTCTGAGCCGCCGGGCGGCGGCATCGCGCCAGCGGATCGCTTAAGTTCACAAAGGTTGCAAAGTTCACGGACTAGGCGCCTTTTTGCCTGTCCGGTGTAAGCTTATCGGGGTGGCCGGCGGCCTCGAATGTTCACAATGTTCGCGCTCGTGAAGCGTTTTTGCGGGGACGAAGGCCTCGTCCCCGAGTTCGATGATCCGGACGATTGAAAGAGCGCGCAACGGATCATGCCGGTGGCACGACCGGCGGGCTGTAGGACAGAAAAATCGAAGCTCGCGAAGGAGTTTGCGCGACTAGCGCAAGCGGCGGTCGTTGGCGGCGACCTTGCGCCGGTAGTGGGCGAGTGTGCGGCGGGTCGTGACCGCCGGGCTTGCGCTCGGTCCGCGCAACAGCATGTCGGTCTGGATTTCCGCCGCCGCCTGCCATTTCTCCGTCAGCATCAGCCATGCCTCCAGTCCCGCCGCCGGACCGCCTTCCGCGATCCGCGCGGTACGCAGGCCCATCACCCGCGCGGCCTGCCAGCCCAGCGTCCAGGAGTCGATGCCGAGCTTGAGCCAGGCGGCTTGTTCTGACGGTTTCATGGAGAAGGCTTTCAGGCGGGAGGGGAGGGCGTTCGGCGTCAACCGCCGGTGGCTGGAAAGGTTCATCGCCGAACGCGCGTAGGCACGTGGACGCCGAGTGTCGGCATCCACGTGCCCCTCGCGTGACGCAACTCGCCGGGAGTCATGCTCCCGGCCGGAGGGTTAGATTCTCGCCAGGTTCACGGCGCAGGTCTGGTTGTTGAGCATGCCCTTGTCATAGGACAGGCGCTCGCCGATGCCGGGAGACTTCGGAGCATCCCAGCTGATCGCGCTGCGCTCGAAAGCCAGCTCGTCGCCGCCCGTTTCCGGCGTCAGCGAGCCGAGGCCCTTGTCGTTGTCGAACGACTTGACGGTTCCAAAATATTTCATGGGGATTGTCCTTTGTTGCCGAGAGGCCGTCATTGGCCGAACTCGCGCTATGAGGCGTCAAAGAGGGAATAAGGTGCGGCTTAGCGCCCAGGACCGTCGATACCGACTGGTAGCAATGACCCAACGGGCGGCGAAGCCGGTTAGTTGCAAATTTCATTCAGCGCTTGACCCATGGATCGGCGGTGCGGCGGACGGTCATGTCGGCGGGATAGGGCTGGCAGAGCAGGCGCGCCGCGTCGGGCGGGCCGTCGAGCCAGTCGGTCCAGTGTCGCGGGCGAGGATCACCGGCATGCGGTCGTGGACGTCCGCAGGTGGACGCAGGCCTCGGTCATGACCATCGCATAGGCCGGGCCCCATTCGGGCGTGTCGCGCCACAGGCCGGCGACGGCGAACACCTCCTCGTCCGGAAGCGAGAACCAGGTGCGGGTCTTGGCGCCCTTCTCGCCCTCCGCCTCGCAGAAGTCGGTGACCGGGATCAGGCAGCGCCGCTCCTGGAAGCTGTAGCGCCACATGAAGCTGTCGAGCTTGTCGGCGCGGGCATTGTTGACCGGCCGGGGTTTCAGCGCCCGGCCGTCCTTTCCCTTCAGCGTCAGCGGGAAGCCCCAGCTCATCTGCCTGCACGCGCCCGCCGGCGACGACCAGGCCGGGATAGCCGGGATAGACCATCTCGCCGGCGTTGCCGGCCGGATCGGCGAGCAAGCCGCCGAACAGCTTGGCGACCTCGGCCGGGCCTTTGTCAGGCGGTAGAGGTTGCACATGGCTCGAGCGTAGCGTTGCTAATGACCGGAATCGACCCATTCCGGCCGTTAGCGTAGGGCAGCTTTCGACCCATTCCGTACTCTAGCAACGCAGGCCGGGCTAAACGCCGCTCGTCCGGCGCAGCATCTCTTCAAGCTCGTTAGCGGATTGCTCAGACGCATCCGCCAGCTGGCGGAACTCCTCTACTTGATACGCGCTCGCCTGGTCCGCCCAATTCCGATAGCGTGCGGCCATTGTGCGCACGTTGGCGATTAGCGCGCGGAGGGCGTTTTGCTGCGGCACATTGTTCCCCAAAAACTCGGCAAGACTAACACCTGCTGATGCTAGTGCTCCGCCTCTGCGGCGCAGATACGGCATTTGTACCGTAGCCGCCGCCAACGTGAACACGCCGACCTCCTACCGCGAGTGGCCGCTTTCCACCCAAAGCTGCCATTAGCGCAGGAGCCTGATCTCGACCCATTGCGGATAGGCTGGCTAGCGGCCTGGATGAAACGCGCCTTGTGAATCCGGGCATATGACTTAAGTTTGCCGCAGGTCTTTTGCGGGGACTGCAATGATCGGTGCGACCGACGTGTTTGTGTCGTACAAAGCGGAAGACCGAGCTCGGCTCATCCAGCTGATTTCTGCGCTCGAGGCCGAGGGATTCAGCGTCTGGTGGGATGCCCACATCGGTGGCGGCGCGCACTGGCGCGAGGACATCCAGGAACATCTCGACGCCGCAAAATGCGTCATCGTCGTGTGGACCCGGCACTCCGTAGGTCCAGGGGGCGATTTCGTGCGCGACGAAGCGACGCGTGCGCGCAAGCGGCGACGCCTATTTGCCGATCCGCTTTGACGCTACCGAACCGCCGCTCGGCTTCGGCGAGGTCCAGGCCGTTTCGCTCAAGGGCTGGAAGGGAAAGCGATCGGATCCCCGCTTCCGCTCAATCGCTGAGGCAGTGCGGCGGCGGATAGCTGGCGAAGACATCGCCCCCGTGATGGTCCCTCACGATCGCCGCAGAATCTCTCGCCGCGCCTTGCTCGTCGGCGGCGCAAGCGCCGTTGCTTCGGCAGGAGTAGGCGGCTGGCTGTTGCTGAGGCCTGCACCGCCAAATGCAAGGCGAATTGCCGTGCTGCCTTTCGCCAACCTCTCTCCAGGCCACGACCAAGCCTATTTTTCTGAAGGCGTGGCCGAGGAGCTCCGCGTCCGCGCTGTCGCGGATCGGTCTGGAAGTAATCGGCCGCTCATCGTCCGATGCGGTCAAGAATCTTGACACCAAAACTGCCGCTGCAAGGCTCGGCGTCGCCAATATCCTGACCGGCAGTGTTCGCCGCTCGCCGGAGATAATCCGGGTAAACGCACAGCTGGTGAGTGGGTCAGATGGAGTGGAGCGATGGGCGCAAAGCTATGACCGGGCGCCTGGTGATGCGATCAAGATCCAGTCCGACATCGCGACCAATGTTGCGACGGCGCTGAGCATCGCGCTGGGGCGGGCCGGCCGTGAGGCCCTCACGCTCGGCGGCACTGCGGATAGCGTCGCTCAAGACCTTGTCCTGCAAAGCCAGAAGCTGATTCGAGAAGCCGATAGCGCAGAGGCGATGCGCCGAAGCGGTGTTCTCGCGGATGCCGCAATCGCCCGTGATTCACACTATGCGGACGCCTATGTCGCGAAAGCGACTGCGCTCTGGGTTTTGGCGCAAACATCAATTCCTACCCAAGCGAGCAACGAGCTAGCAGAAGGCGAAAGCGCTGCGCGTAAGGCGGTAGCGCTCGCGCCCAAGCTTGGCTCGGCGCACGCCGCATTGGCCAACTTTGCGCTCGAGCGCCTCGATTTCGTGAGCGCCTTAGCACACACCAAACACTCCCTTGCGCTATCTCCGAACGACCCGGACGTCCTTTCCTTCGCGTCACGCAACTTGGCTTGTTTTGTGGGCCCGCAGGAAGGCTTGCGGCTAGTTGACCGGGCCATCGCGCTCGATCCGCTCAATGGCCGCTTTTATTGGCGGAAAGCTGAAGTCCTGACCTATTTGCGGCGCTATTCGCAGGCGATCGAAGCGGGCCGGAAGGCGCTGGCGCTCGCGCCGGAACTTCACAACGCACGCATTTTCATCGGCGACAGCCTCCTTTTGCTTGGACGCCCCGAAGAAGCCAAGGCCGAATATGGGGCGATGCCGGCCGGCTATCCGTTCAGATTGACACGCGAAGCGCTCGTCGATGCCCGAACGGGGGATATTGTCGGAGCCAACCAGAAGATCGCGCAGCTAAAGAAAATTGGCCCGAATTTCTTTAACTTTCAGTTTGGCGAAGTCTATGCGTATGTCCAGAACAAGGACCGCGCATTTGCCGAATTCGACAATGCAGTAAAGGCCAAGAATACGGGACTAATCTATCTCAAGGTAGACCCGTTCCTCGATCCGATCCGGACTGACCCGCGATATGCGGCCCTGCTTAGGAGATTGAACTTCCCTTGATGCTTGCCGGTAGTGTCCGCTTTCCACCCATAACGGCCATTAGCGGAGTGGCAGCTTTCGACCCAAAGCTGCCGTGGCAGATTGCAACCCAATGAGGTCTTGCGGTTTGCGAAAACCAACCCCCAGAGGTCAGAGCGACAAACGAAGGTGACCGGTGTCAGACGCTGGGCTTCACGATTCGGACGTTCCCGGACAATATTCTGCGCTCGTATAGTGCATCCGCTATGATGGAACTAAGCCATTTTGGAGTTCGCACATGCCAAAGACGTTCCTTATCCTACTATGCGCGTTCATCGCCACATCGGTACCGGCAGCCCAACCTGAATCGAGCCGTCAGCTCTTCTTGTTCCTGTTCCGGCCTGGCCCGGCTTGGGTCGAAGGAAAGCCGATGGCACAGCAAGATTTGAAAGCGCATGGAGCCTATCACGCGACCCTTGTCCGCGAAAACCGGGCGGTCGCGGCAGGTGGCTATCTTGGCATGGACGGGGGCCTGGCCATTGTGCGCGCGGCTGATTTGCCAGAAGCGCAGGCAATACTTGCAGCTGATCCCGCCATCATGAACGGCGTTTTCATCGCCGATGTTCGACAGTGGCGCCCCCGCTTCCACAGTGACAAGCCGCTCGTTGAGGCAACACCGTGAATAGCTTGCGCTGAAGAGATCCACAAAGCTCCACGCGATTGGCTTTCCTCTGAAGGGGCGGGCGGAGCTGCTCTCCTCCGCCCACTGAAACTGGAGCGAAGGAGAACGTGCGAGCCATGTTCGCCGCGTCAATCAGTCCGGAAGCCGCGACCAGGCGCCAATGAGCAGCGGCGTCGACATGACCCCACCGGTCCTGGAGAGATCCGCGCGCATCCGCTCCTCGAGAGTGTCGATCTGCACTTCCTCCGATGTAATGGCACCCAGCGCCTCGGCTTGCGCCAACAGCATGCCCGCGACACTCGCGACCAGTTCCGGGCAAATGCTTTCGGCGCCCCCGATAAAGCCGTCGACCCGCATCTGTGGCGCATTCAGTCCGGCGGCCTTGAATGCGGCGTAAAGCTTTGGCCCCATCTCCAACTCTAGTCCCGCCCGCGCGAAGAAATCGAGCAGCCATCCGCGGACGTCATCAATCACGGCGGCCGGCGGAACCGTCTTGCCCGGCAACATGTCAAATTCCTGAAAGACGACCAGGCCACCGGGCCTCAGGCAGCGGACCAGCGCTCGCAAGTCACGAATAGGATCGAGCCGATACATGAGGACGATGCGACCGACGATCGCGTCGAAGTCTTGGCCAAAGGGCAAATTCTCGACGTCCGCTTCGATGAACTTGACGTTGTCCAGGCTGCGGAACGCCGCTCGTTCGTTTGCATATGCGATCGTTCCATACGATCGGTCGAAGCCCGTCACGTGGCCGTCCGGGCCGACGAACTCTCGCGCCAGGAGCGCCACATCGCCGCCGCCGCTGCACACGTCGAGGACGCGCATTCCAGGGTGAAGGCCCGCTTCGGTGAACAAGAGTCGGGTGAGCGGCTCGAAGGCGCGTGGTAGTAGGCTCGGCTGGTCCAGTTCCTCGTCGCGCGAGTGGGCGATGACGCCTTCCACAATGTCATTGGTCATCGTGACACCCTCATGCGTAATGGCGACGCTGGTTGCCTCCCGACCCATCGAGCTATGCGCCCAAGCTCGGTTCTCTACAAGACATTGGTGCCGAGCATCCAAGTCTTTGATGTCCGCTTTCCACCCTTTCCCGCCGCAATCGACCCATTGCGGTCATTAGCTGTCGCTGCGAAGATGGGCCGTGCAATCAATATTGCCTCTTTTGCTTGCGGGATTAGCAGCGCAGCCGGCCATGAGTGCCGTTCCCGAGAGTATCGAAGGAATAAGGGCTGCAATTCCGGGAGATGCGGCTTGTGCCAATCCTTCCGATGATGATGCTCAACCATAAACGCTATGCCTTGCGGAATACTCGTTTGATCAAGCCGAGGCTGAACTGAACCGGCAATGGGCCGTCACGCTCGCGCATGAAACAGCCAACAAGGGGGAGAGTGACGCAAACCGCCTTCGCAAAGAACAACAAAAATGGGTCAGCGCCCGGGATCGCGAGTGTGCAAGGCTGGCTGCGGCTTACGCGCCGCCCCAACACGGCCGAAACCACTTGAGTTGTATGGCGGACTGGACGGAGCGACGCACCGCTTTTTTGGAAGCTTTGGCTGAACCCGAGCTTTGACCGCTTTCCACCCTTACCGGCCATAACCGACCCATTGCGGACGCTCAAAGGCCCTTAGCGCGAAGCTCCTCAGCCAATTCTCGGATAGCTTGGAAAGCAGCCGGGTTGCTTATGCCCAAGGGATACTCGCTGGTGATGTATTGCTGATTGATGGCGAGCAGTGGCTCAACTGCTTCGCGTTCGACCTCTTCGGAATAGAAGCCGAAAGTCATGTCATCCAGTTCGTAGCCGGAGCCGGAGCCGTTAACATGACGAAGAAGCGCGTCCGAAGGCCTCAACTCACGGCCAAACAATGCGGCCATGAAACCTTTGAATGACATCGGGGCAACGTAACTTAGCTAACGGCAGCTTTCCACCCAAAACAGCTAGTCAGTGGGTGTTGCTTCCCGACGGACAACATCGAAACGCGCCTCATCAAGAGCATTGAGCATCGATCCGGTCGAGTTGTGCTCGCCGGTCGGCCGGCCCGCGCCATATCTACGCGCTGCTAACGATTGCCTTGCAATCGCTTCGCTGCGCTCGGTAGCTTGGCCAATGCTCTACCTCGCCATCAAGGCCGCGCTGAGCGGCATCCTCATCGCCATCATCTCGGAAGTGGCCAAGCGCTATCCGGGTTTCGGCGGGCTGATCGCCTCGCTGCCGCTGGTCTCGGTGCTCGGCATGATCTGGCTGTGGCGCGACAAGCCGGACGTCGCGAACATGGCCGATCATGCCCAGGCGACATTCTGGTTCGTGCTGCCGTCGCTGCCGATGTTTTTGCTGATCCCGGCGATGCTGAGGAACGGGTTCGGGTTCTGGACCAGCCTGGTCGCGGGGTGCGTGCTGACGGTGGCGCTGTATGGGCTGATGGTGTGGGCCGGGCCCAGGTTTGGGCTCAGGATGTAGGGCAAAGCGCCCCATACGGCCGTTCCCTAAAAAACGACGGCCCCCAGCGATGGGGGCCGTCATATCGCGTATTGGATGATCCTATCTGGGGACCGCCAGCACGATTGCTTGAACCGCAACCACGGTTGTTGAACCGTTCGCCGCGTATTCGTGGGCCCGCGCTACCGCACGGTTGATTTGCGGCCGTGCTCCGTCCCATGCGAAATCGCGACAGGCGTTCGTGGCGTAAAAGCCCGACGTCGGACCTGTTGCTTCATTGCAAACCGTACGCACTGCACCAGCGACCCGGCGATACAGCATCTTTTCAGCAGCCTGGCTGGTCAGGTTAAGGTCTGCATAGCTGACGCGACGTGTGGGGGCATCCGGCGGCGCGAACACCACCAGCGGCTGGTCCTTGGCGGAAGCGGAAGGAGTGATGGCAATGAGTCCCCCTGCTGTCACCGCCAATGCGGCGAACATCGAGAATATACTGCTGTATGTCATGTTCGTTGCCCTTCCTCGCTTTTTAGGAGAGAGCCTTTTACAGCGTGGGACAGTGCCTCGCGTTAACTTTTAGTTAAACCCGCTGCGCTCTTTCGGCCAACAATGGGTCGTTCGACGAAACGTCCTCGATCGTCGCTAATTCGACGCGCATTCGCTTCAAGGTTTCCGATACCTGGCTCTTGGCGACCCGTTCATGGCTTCCGTCATCCAGCGCTACGACCCAATGGCCATTATCCCGGTACATACGTTTGACGAACCCATGCCGCACAAGCGTCGATCGGTGGAGTTTTATGAAATCATCGCGGGGCAGGAGGTCCACGATGGAACGCATGGTTGCGTGGATCAACCAGCTGCTGCCGCCGGAGTGGAGGCGCATATAGTCGCCTTCTGCCGTAACCTTATCGATCGTCCCGGGCTCGATACGTCGCAGGCCGTCATCGCACGTGACCCAAATCGGTCGGGGCCCTTCATCTTTCCGAATGTAGCGCCGGCATACAAAACTGGCCTCAAATCGACTGACCAGTTTCGCCAGTGGCTGGGCAATGGACTTAATCCGCAGGTCGTATTCAGCCATGTCGGACACCGTCGCCTCGACCAGGAAATCGAAATTGCCGGTGAGCTCGACCGAGTGCAGAATTAACGGGCAGGCGATGACGGCATCCTTGAATGCGGCGATCTCGTCGGGCGAGGCGCGCTGGTCGAACTTCACGGACACAATGACGTGAAGACCCGACGGGACGGATGCGCAAACGAATGTCAATTCACACCGATTGGCCGCTTGACGATGGATAATGTGGCGCGCGGCTTCACTGGGTTTCCTTGGAGTGCGACCCCGCCGAACTCGTTGCCAGCAAGCAGCGGTGAGCAAGCGCTGTCCCTAGAGCATTTAATGGAAAATAAACACAAATTTCGGTGGCGACTCACCGATTTGAGGCCTCCTTTCAACCGGTTGCGGATGCCGAGCGACCTGGTGGTTCGTGCTGCCGTCGCTGCCTGCCCGAGGATATGCCAATGTCCGCTTTCGACCCATTGCGGACATTGGCACACTGGATGCATCCTCACCGCTCATCAGAGCGAGGGTAAATGTTGAACCGACGCGAACTTCTGGTTTCTTTGGCAGCGGTCGGCGCGAGCCTAACGGCATGTGCAACCCCAAGGCAGACATCCCGATTAATTCCGACCGCATTTCAATAGTTACCGCCGGGTCCGGAGCTGATGTGGTTCTGATCCCTGGTCTGGCGACATCCCGCGACGTCTGGAATGGTACCGTGGCTGCCGTGCCGGGTTACCGCTACCATCTGGTGCAGATCGCCGGATTTGCAGGCACCCCGCCGCTAGCGAACCGGCGTTCCGGCCCTTTGTTGGAGCAAGTAGCTGGGGAGATCAGCCGCTATATCGTCGAACAACAGCTCGATGGGCCTGCGGTCGTAGGCCACTCTTTGGAGGGCTGCTCGCATTGATGACGGCGGCAAACCTTCCCTCCGTCGTGTCCCGGACGATGGTGGTGGACATGGTCCCGTTCGGGGCGATGCTGTTCAAGGGCCCCGATGTCACTGCTCAAGAAGCAGTGATGATCGGTGCGCAAGCTCGGGAACGCTATTTCGGCCCCGATCGGCTGGCCGCCACCCAACGCCTTTACTCGACGATGATCCGCAGCGATGTTTATCGGCCGAGCTATATCGCACAAGCCATGGCTAGCGACGGCGATGTCGCGGGCAGGCTGTTCGAGGAAGTGGCCCTGACCGATCTGCGCCCGAGGCTTGGTGCCATCAATGGACCCGTCATTGTACTTTACGTGAGTGCTCCAAACATACCGATCGGGACAATTCAACCGACGCGTTGTATCGCGCCGCTTATCGCGATCTGCCGCAGGCTTCATTGAAGCGCATTCCCGAAAGCTACCACTTCATCATGCTAGATCAGCCTGGGAGGTTCTTCAGGGAGCTGCGAGAGTTTCTCGACTAGGCGAATGTCCGCTTTCCACCCATACCGGACATTAACGCTAGTGTCTGCTTTCGACCCATTGCGGATCATTGGCACTCGTCACCAATGGTAATCGCCGGCCTCGCGAATATGATTGAGCGCTTAACCGGGACTGCTGCCTGGCCTATGACTGCGACCTGTAGACCTTCATGTTAATATCGTCTGAATCCCCTCGCAGGCGTCAAAGCCGACCGGCCTCGACACCTGATAGGTCCCAATACGCCCAAAGGCGGACGCCCGCACGAACAGCAACGGTGGTCGGTCCGACTTCAGCTGTGAAGCCGTGTCCGCGTCTGGCCGCCGCCATAGGCTGGCGAAAAGAGATTCATTATCGTGCACGCTTAGCGTTCGCTGTATGGCTTCTTGCCGGCACAGCCGCATCAGCCCAAGGATCGGACCAATCGACTTACGCAATGAACGCTGGTCGCAATGCCGAAATCACCTAGTTAATGCGGACGGCTAGTGACCCGCTCCTGTATGAGGGCGGTGCCCGCTCCGAGTCGCATCATTGGTTTCAGGCCGGGTGGAGGTCAGCTCGCCCCGATGGGCATGCTCGGACGAGTCCAAGAACCGGCCCGCTGTGCCAGCCAAGTGCAATCAAGACATCGACTATGACAGCAACGGATGATTTTCAGGTTCTGGCGAACCCTGCCGGCTGACTGAATTGCCGGTCGGGAAGCCTGACTTTATCATCGCGACGGACGGCACGCTCCTTATCGGTGAATTGCGGACAGCCCGCGCAGTTCGGCTGTATGGTAGACGGCAAGCGCTGGGAACTGGTTCAATTTCACTTTCACCGGCCGGACGAGGACGTGATTGACGGTCACCGGTATGCGATGGTTGACCGCATTCTTGTTCATCGCCCTCGACGCTGAAGGCCGTATTTCGCCGTAGTGTCCGTGCCGTTCAAACCGGGCAAGGCGTAATGAGTCTATTTCTCCAGAAACGCTGTGGCGGAATTTGCCGAAAGTGAAAGAGAAGGGAAGAGCGAAGCCCGGTGTTATGATTAATGCGGCGTCCATTGCTCGCCCTGAAACGCTCGGATATTATGCCTACAGCGGCTCATTCACGACATCCGCCCTGCTCGGAAGGGGTGAGCTGGATGGTGGTTGAAGACGCCTTCCGAAGTCTCGTATCGCGAAGTGGAAATATTCTCCGCCCGCTATCCCCAACATTGCGCGTCCGTTGTTCAGCCTTTAAATGGTTCGAAAGGTGCTGTCGAGCCGACCCGCGCTCGGTATGCGGATCTGCCCGAGTTGGTCTTTTCCGATCGGTGCCGGCTTACGGCCGCCTTCACCCATTCCGGACATTAGCCGTGCAGATGCTTACGCACTGCGGCCAGGCGATGAAGGGAAGGAAAGGTCGAGCCCGGATCAAACTCGGGTCGACAAAATGGAAAGTCCGGGGTGACGCAAATCGGAAGTGCTTGCTAGGGCTGCTCTATGCAGTCCGACTCTACTTCCGACCTCATCATCGACACCCCGTTCGATAGCGCGCTTTCCGAGCGCTACCTGGTCTATGCCCTGTCGACGATCACCGCGCGCTCGCTGCCCGACGTCCGCGACGGGCTGAAGCCCGTCCACCGCCGCCTGCTGTGGGCGATGCGGCTGCTGCGGCTCGACCCGGCCAGCGGCCTACAAGAAATGCGCGCGCGTCGTCGGCGACGTGATCGGCAAATATCATCCGCACGGCGACCAGTCGGTCTATGACGCGATGGTGCGCCTCGCGCAGGATTTCGCGCTGCGCTACCCGCTGGTCGACGGGCAGGGCAATTTCGGCAACATCGACGGCGATAATGCCGCCGCCTACCGCTACACCGAGGCGCGGCTGACCGCGATCGCGGTGCAGCTGATGGCCGGGCTCGACGAGGGCACGGTCGACGTTCAAGCCCGACCTACAATGGCGAGGAGGAAGAGCCGGAGGTCTTCCCCGGCCTGTTCCCCAACCTGCTCGCCAACGGCGCCAGCGGCATCGCGGTCGGCATGGCGACCAGCATCCCGCCGCACAATGTCGCCGAGCTGATCGACGCCGCGCTCGGCGCTGATCGACAACCGGCGGCTGGACGACCGCGAGCTGCATCGCATTCGTCAAGGGCCCGGACTTCCCGACCGGCGGCGTGCTGGTCGACGACGAGGAGGCGATCGCGCGCGCCTATGTCAGCGGGCGCGGCAGCTTTCCGCGCTGCGCGCGCGGATCGAGAAGGTGATCGAGAAGGGCGGCGGCTGGCACCTGCTGGTCCACGAGATCCCCTATGGCGTGCAGAAGGGCAAGCTGATCGAGCAGATCGCCGAGCTGATCGCCAACAAGAAGCTGCCGATCCTGGCCGACGTGCGCGACGAGAGCGACGACAAGGTGCGGATCGTGCTGGAGCCGCGCAGCCGCACGGTCGATGCCGCGCTGCTCGAGGAGAGCCTCTACCGGCTGACCGACCTGGAGGTGCGCTTCCCGCTCAACCTCAACGTGCTCGACAAGACGCGGACGCCGGGCGTGATGAGCCTCAAGGAGGCGCTGCTGCGCCTGGGTCGACTTCCAGTTCGAGGTGCTGGTCAACCGCTCGCTGCACCGGATCGGCAAGATCGACGACCGGCTGGAGCTGGTCGACGGCTTCCTGATCGCCTTCCTCAACCTCGACCGGGTGATCGAGATCATCCGCACCGAGGACGAGCCCAAGCCGGTGATGATCGCCGAGTTCGAGCTGACCGACCGGCAGGCCGAGGCGATCCTCAACATGCGGCTGCGGCAGCTTGCGCAAGCTGGAGGAGATGGAGCTCAACAAGGAGCGGGCGGCGCTGACCAAGGAGCGCGAGGAGCTCGACAAGCTGCTCGACAGCCCGGCGCGCAGAGCACGCGGCTGAAGAAGGACCTGGCTGCGCTCAAGGACAAGTTCGGCGACGCGCGGCGGACCGATGATCCGGCCCGAGGCCGCGGCGGCGCGGACCGAGATCGACTGGACCCAGATGATCGAGAAGGAGCCGATCACGGTGATCCTGTCGCAGCGCGGCTGGATCAGGGCGATGAAGGGCCATGTCGCGCTGGCCGAGATCGCCGAGCTCAAGTGGCGCGAGGGCGACGGGCCGCATCTCGCCTTCCACGCCCAGACCACCGACCAGCTGCTGGTCGCGGCGGACAATGGGCGGGTCTACACGCTGGGCGGCGACAAGCTGCCCGGCGGGCGCGGGTTCGGCGAGCCGATCCGCCTGACCGTCGACCTCGAGGCCGAGAGCGAGATCGTCGCCATGTTCGTGGTGCGGCCGGAAATGCAAGATGCTGGTCGGCATCCAGCGACGGGCGCGGGTTCGTGACCAGCGGCGAAGCGGTGCTGGCCGAGACGCGCAAGGGCAAGCAGCTGGTGAACCTGCGGCCCAGGGCGAAGGTGGCGGTGGTGAGGCCGGTCGCGGGCCAGGCGCGACTCGGTCGCGGTGATCGGCGACAACCGCAAGCTGCTGGTGTTCAAGCTCGACGAGCTGCCCGAACTCGGCCGCGGGTCGGGCGTGCAGCTGCAGCGCTACCGCGACGGCGGACTGTCCGACGCGATGGCGTTCGTGCTGGCCGACGGGCTCAGCTGGCCGCTCGGCGGCGAGAGCGGGCGGGTGCGGTCGGAGACCGACCTGACGCCGTGGCGGGCGATCCGCGGAGCGAGCGGGCGCATCGCGCCGAACGGGTTCCCGAGAAGCAACCGGTTCGAGGCGGTTCCCTCAGCTCCTGATCGTCGTTGCGAGGAGCCGAAGGCGACGCGGCAATCAGCCGGATTGCTTCGCTTCGCTCGCAATGACGGTTCCGCAAACAAGCCGATCCTAACCTATGACAAGTCCAGTCGAAACCGCCCATTAACCTGTCTCGTTTAACCCGGCTGTCTATGCAGGCTGCGGCGAACCGCTCGGCCGCGCGAAAAGGCGCGAGTCTCTGCGGCCAATAATGAGGGTCATGGCATCCGTGCGTCGGCGGACGACAGCGCGCTGCTCGATGCCCTGCCGATCGCGGCCGGAGTTTTCGGCCTGCGCGAGGGCAGTTTGTGGATCCACGCGCTCAACCGCCGCTTCTTCGAGCTTGCCGGATGCGACGCCGATCCGGTCGCCTTCGCCGACCTGTTCAAACATTATGCCGAAAGCAGCAGCGGGGCGTTCGTCCAATCCTATCTGGCCGACCGGTCGACCTCGGCGGACGAGCTCGACCTGGCCGAAGGCGAGGGCCCGCAAAAGCGGTTCCTGAAGCTCAAGCTGGCGCCGCTGGAAGCGGATTCGAAGGGGGAGCCGCGCTGCCTGCTGAGCGTGGTCGACCGCACCGTCGAGGTGCAGGCCGAGAACAACCTTCGCGCCGAGATGCTGCGCGACAGCCTGACCGGCCTGCCCAACCGCCTGTCCTTCACCGAGACCGTCGAGGCGCGGGGCTCCGACCCCAGGGTGAACGATCATGCGGTGCTGGTGGTCGACATGCTGCGCTTCAGCCGGATCAACGAGTTGATGGGCAGCCTGGCCGGCGACGAGCTGTTGATCACCTTCGCCCGTCGGCTGATGTCGGCGCTGCGCGGCGGCGACGTGCTGGCCCGCACCGGCGGCAACGAGTTCGGCGTGCTGGTCGGCCTCAAGCGCGGCGTCGCGGATGCGCTGGCCGCGGCCGATCGAATCCAGCAGGTGATGGCCACGCCGTTCAAGCTGAGCGAGCTGGAGATCCGCATCGAATGCGCGATCGGCGTTGCCTTGCTGCAACCGGGGCAGGACGCCGAGGAGCTGTTCCGCAATGCCCAGTTCGCCGTCAAGCAGGCCAAGGCCGCCGGCAAGCCGCAGGTCTACGAACCGAAGGAAGCCAGTCTCGCGCGCCGCCGCTTCTCGATCGAGACCGAGCTCCGCCGCGCGCTCGACAAGGACCAGCTGAAGCTGTTCTACCAGCCGTTGATCGATTTGAAGTCGGGCGAGGTGGCCGGTTTCGAGGCGCTCGCCCGGTGGCAGCATGATGACCGCGGCGAGATCAGCCCGGCGGAATTCATTCCGGTCGCGGAGGAAAGCGGCCTGATCCTGCAGCTTGGCCGCTGGGCGATGGACCAGGCGGCGCGCACGCTGGCCGGTTGGGACCATCAGGCGGGCCAGAAGCTGCCGCTCTATGTCGGCGTCAACCTGTCGGCGATCCAGGTCGCACGCGACAATATCGCCGAGGTGGTGGAGAGCGCGCTGAAGTCGAGCGGGTTGACCGGCGACCGGCTGACGCTCGAACTGACCGAGAGCTCGATCGTCCAGGACCCGGGCCGGGCGACGCGCGTGTTCGAGGCCCTGAAGGCGCTCGACACGACCGTGGCGATGGACGATTTCGGCACCGGCTATTCGAGCCTGGCCTACCTGCAGCGACTGCCGATCGACGTTCTCAAGATCGACAAGAGCTTCGTTACCGGCATGATGCGCGATCCCGACGCGGTGGCCATCGTGCGGGCGGTGCTCAGCCTGGCCGACGCGCTCGGCATGTCGACCACCGCCGAGGGGATCGAGACGGTCGAACTGGCGACCACATTGGCAACTTTGGGATGCGCTTCCGGCCAGGGCTATTATTTCGCCAAGCCGCTCGCGGCCGAGACGGCGTTGGAATATTGGAAGAGCCGTCGCAAGCACTGACCGGTTCCGTTTTGCGGTGTTCATAATCTATGTTAATCGAGCCGTGTTGCGTACCAAACGGGGGCTCAATGAGGGAACCGGGGTTCATCAAGCGCGCACCGCGCGTCGACACCGAATTTCAAGACATCCCTGACCGACAGCGACGGCGGGACGATCCCGGTTGTCGTCACCGACATCAGCCGGCAGGGCTGCCGGCTGGAGACCGACGGTTCCCTGAAGATCGGCGAGCAGGTCCAGCTCGAAGTGCCGAAATATGGCACCTTTCCCGCTCAAATCCGCTGGGCGCTGGGCAATGAGGCCGGCGCGGTCTTCCTCGAGCCGATTTTCCTGCCCTAGGCCAGCGCCTCCGCAACCAATCGTTCGAATTGGTCGCCCCTGGGGAATCCAGCGGCTTCCCATGCATCCTCGATCTGCTTCAGTGTCCGAGCGACCTGCGGTCCCTCCAGCACGCCGCGGGCGATCAGCTGGCCGCCACTGATCGGCAGCCGCGGCGGAGTCCAGTTGGCGATGGCCGATGCGTCGTCGGGCCGGCCGGCGAGCAATAGCCGGTCAACGGCGCCTTCGGTGCCGATGCGATAAGCCAGCGCGCGCGGGTTGGGGCCCAGCGATGGATCGGCGGCACTAGCCAGCCTTTTCCGAGCCTTGTTCGACATCTTGAGGCGGGCCGCCACTCGGGCGGCGACTTCGGGATCCCTGGGCAACAGGCAGGCCAGCCGGCGCAGTGGGTGGGGCTCGACAAATGCCGCCACTTCCGCGGCAACCAGCGCCGCCAGCCGATCGACCTCCCCGATCTCCGGCACGACCGGTGCGAACAGGCCGCGCTCACACATCAGTCGAACGGTCGGAGTGGGGTCGCCCAGCGCGAACAACTTCGTCAGCTCGTCGGCGATCCGCTCGCGTGACAGGGCCATGAGGTCGTTGGCCCGCTCGGTGCACGCTTCGAGTGCGTGGGGGTCGGGATCTCCGTGACCATAACGAGCATGGAACCGGAAATAGCGGAGGATGCGCAGATGATCCTCGGCGATGCGCTGCAGCGGCTCGCCGATGAACCGCACCGTCCGCGACCTTAGATCGTCGAGGCCGCCATGATAGTCGTGCAGCTCGCCGGTGTAGGGATCAGCATAAAGCGCATTGATCGTGAAATCGCGGCGGCCGGCGTCCTGCTCCCAGTCGTCGGTAAACGCCACGGTGGCGCGTCGGCCGTCGGTCGACACGTCCGCGCGAAGCGACGTCACTTCGACGACCGTTCCGGACGAGATGGCCGTCAACGTGCCATGATCGATGCCCGTCGGAATTGCCTTGATGCCCGCGGCTTCCAGTCGCTGGAGCACCTGTTCCGGCCGATGGGTGGTAGCCAGATCGAGATCGCCGGGATGCTCGCCGAGCAGGAAGTCGCGGACCGCACCGCCGACGAAGCGCGCATGACCTTTTTTGGCGTCGAGCGACTTGAGGAGCCGTTTGATGCCCGGGCGGCCAAGCCATTCGCTGGGGTCGAGTTTCATCGAGGAGCTAGCCCCCCAGCCGCCGCGTCAGGTTGACCAGCATCGCCGCGGTCGCGCCCCAGATATGACGGCCCTGCCAGTCGATCCGATAATAGTTGCGGGCGCGGCCCTGATAGTCGGCGGTCATGCACTGCTGGTTGGCCGGATCGAGCACAAAATCAAGCGGGGCCTCGAACCAGTCGGCGACCTCTTCGGGATTGGGAACCAGGTCAAGATCGGGGGGAACGACGGCCACGACCGGAGTCACCCAATAGGCGCTGACGGTGCAATAGGGGTCGGCTTCACCCAGCAGGCGCACCAGAGCGGGGTTGAGGCCGAGCTCCTCCTGCGCCTCGCGCAGCGCCGCCGCCGTCGCATCCTCACCTTCATCGATTCGGCCACCGGGGAAAGCGACCTGGCCGGCGTGGGTGCGCAAATGCTCGCGCCGCTGCGTCAGGATAAGGCCGGGCTCCGGCCGGTCGGTGATGGCCACCAGAACCGCTGCCTCGCGATGGTGCCCGTCATGACCCTCGACGAGGTCGCCGGGCAGCAAGCCATGCGGCGGGTCCTTGGCCAGCGCCAGCGTAATTCGTTCGATCAGGCTCATGGCATCAACGGGAAGAACGCACCGTCGGACCATATTCCAGGAGGATCATGTGCTTCGATGATCGCGATATCGGCCAGTTCGTAATAGAGCGGGCGCGAGAGCTCGGCTTCAAGGCCGAACCGGACCGCGACGCGCGGCGACAGACCATCCGGCGTCTCGACAACCGTCAAGGGATGCTCCGGGCCGACGATCAATGCGTCCCCGCTGTCCAATGTCAGGCCGATTCGGCGCTGCTGGCCTTCCCCCGCCATGGACATTTGCGTTGCCCGAAACGCGGTCACCTCGACATCGATGGTCAGCTTTTCAACTGGCGTTACCAGTACGTGGCTGCCGTCGGGTTCTCGCCGGAGCACGGTCGAGAACAATCTGGTCATGGCAGGTCGGTTGATCGGACTGCCCTCGTGGAACCACCTGCCGTCGCGACCGATGCGCATATTGGAGTGCCCGCAATGCGGCGGGTTCCAGCGGTCGACTGGCGGAGCGCCGCCACGATTTTCAATGGCCTCTGCAAGTGCCGCCAGGCTCAATCCCGCGGCTTCGATTGGAGGACGGCTTTCCGGCATCGGTGGCGCTGTAGGCGACGAGGACCGAGGATGGTAGGGGCAGCGCCATGGACGGCAGGACGGCCATCATCACGGGAGGCGGCAAGCGCGTCGGCGCGGCGATGGTCCGTGCCTTGCTCGACGACGGCTGGTCGGTCGTCGCTCACGTTCGTCGCGAGGACGACCAGGTGGCGGACGGCGCGATCAAGGCCGTCGCCGACCTGGCGCAGTCCGACTGCGCCCAGCGCATCTTCGCCACGACCCACGGCCAGCCGCCGGTTCGGCTGCTGGTCAACAACGCCGCGCGCTTCGTCTTCGATGGGTTTGGCCAGATCAGCGCCGAGGAGTTCGACTCCCACCTGCGAATCAACACGCGGGCGCCGATGCTGCTGATCGACGAACTTGCCCGACGGCATGAGGGAGGGGAGGCGCTGGTAGTGAACCTGCTGGACGCCAAGCTGGCTGCGCCCAATTGCGATTTCCTGAGCTACACAGTTTCCAAATATGCGCTTGCGGGGCTGAGCGAGCTGGCCGCCAGGACACTGGCAGAACAGGGCATTCGCGTGAACTCGATCGCGCCGGCGCTGATGCTTCCTTCGGGCGAGCAGGAGACGGATAATTTCGAGGCAGTGCACGACCTCAATCCGTTGAAGCGAGGCGTCGAGATCGGCGACATCGTCGCGGCCCTGCGCTATCTGATTGATTCGACCGGGATGACCGGCCAGACGCTGACGATCGACGGCGGGCAGCGCTTCATGGCTCTGCCGCGCGACGTCCAATTTCTGTCGCCATCCGGCGACGGGCAATTCCTATCGCCATCCGGCGAGCGGCAAGTCCTGTCGCCATCGGTGACGGGCATGCGGGTCCAGATGAGCGACGAACCGGTCAAGCTCGAGGGTATGATTCCACGCCACCTGCAGGTGCGGCAGAGCAAAATCCTGCTCGATTCGCTGGAGGTGATGACCGACATCGGCTTTCATGATTTCGAAATCGGCAAGCCGCAGCGCCTGCTTATTTCAATCGAACTGTGGCTCGAGGATTCCGACGCGCCTCCGTCCGACGATCCGGTCCATGCGTGGAACTATGACTATCTCAAGAATGAGGTGACCCGCATCGCCCAGGAACGTCGCTACAACCTGCAGGAATCGCTGGTTCATGCCATTTTCGAAAGGGTTGCGGCGTATCGCGGGGTCAAGGCGCTGCGCATTAAAAGCGTCAAACCGGACATCTATCCTGACGCGCAAGGGGTCGGCGTCGAGATCGCTTCGTTCCTTGGCGAAACGCCGTAAACCGTAGGGGAACGGCCGGGGCACGGCCATGAATCCGCTCGACTGATGCCGCAATCGGAACAAAATTCGTTGCGCAGCCATTTTCGCTTCATTAAGGGTGGCGCGTATCTGCCGATGATACACTAATACATCGGCGGTTCCACGACAGCTCGGGTCGCGTCATTTCGCAATTTCCGGGTAGGTCGCGGAATCTGACCATCGAGGAGATTTGCGGCTTAATGTCCTACGCAAGACGCAGAGAGATGAGCTCCAATCGCACCGCGGCGATTGTCATCGTGGCGCTCATCCACATTGCTCTCGGCTACGCACTGGTGACGGGCCTTGCCTATAACGTCATCAAGAAAGCCGCCGAGGATCTGAAAACATTTGACGTGGAGGACGAGCCGCCGCCCCCGCCCGAGGAACCACCGCCACCGCCGGAAAAGATGGAGACTCCTCCTCCGCCGCAGGTCGTGGCTCCGCCTCCGATCGTCCGCACCAATACGGTCGCTCCGCCGATCATCTCGACGCCTGTCGCACCGCCGCCGGTGATCACGCCGCGCGCCGCGCCGGCGCCGCCGGCACCGCCGGCACCGCCGCCTCCGAGGGTGTCGCAGGCCGCCAAGGCCAGGGGCAATTTGCTCGCCTTGTTCTCGAACGACGACTATCCGGCTTCAGCCTTGCGCAACGAAGAGCAGGGAACGACTGCGTGTGCGGCTGACCATCGGCCCTGACGGCCGCGTGTCGGATTGCTCGGTTACCGCCTCTTCGGGCTCGTCTTCGCTCGACAGCACGACTTGCAGCATCCTGCGGCGCCGCGCGCGGTTTACTCCGGCCAAGGATCAGGCGGGCAACCCGATTTCCGATACCTACAACCAGCGCATTCGCTGGGAAATCCCGTCAGAATAAGTTTCAACGAACCTCAAGAATTTCAATAGGAAAGTCAAAGATATGGCAGCTCCCACCACCCCCGCCGGCGATAACCCCTATGGTCTGATGCAGGCCCTGCAAGAGGGTGGCCTGATCTCGTGGACTGTGTTCATCATTCTGGTCGCGATGTCGGTCTTCTCCTTCTACATCCTGTTCACCAAGCTGCTGCAGCAGCAGAAGATCATGAGCCAGGCCAACAAGGTGCGCGCCAGCTTCTGGAATGCGCCCAACCTGCGCGAAGCCGCCAACAAGCTCGAGCAGCGCAGCGCCTACCGCGCGATCGTTGAGGACGCGCTGATTGCTCAGGACCAGCACAGCAAGCTGACCGACCCGATCGACCAGCACGACTGGATGGCGGGTTCGCTGGCCCGTTCGCAGGGCGCGATCACCAATCGCCTGGGTGAGGGCCTGGCCTTCCTCGCGACGGTCGGATCGACCGCTCCGTTCATCGGCCTGTTCGGAACCGTCATCGGCATCTATCGCGCGCTGATCAAGATCGGTGCGTCGGGCCAGGCGAACATCTCGACCGTCGCCGGCCCGGTCGGCGAGGCGCTGATCATGACCGCCCTCGGTCTGGTCGTCGCGGTTCCGGCCGTGCTTGCGTACAACTGGCTGATCCGCCGCAACAAGTCGATTTCGGAGGACCTCGCGGCCTTCACCAACGACATCCACGGCTATCTGATGTCGAACGGCGCGGTGAAGCCGGCGCTCGGTACCCCGGCCAAGCCGGCCCAGGT
Source organism: uncultured Alphaproteobacteria bacterium (assembly GCA_963844355.1). Taxonomy (GTDB): domain Bacteria; phylum Pseudomonadota; class Alphaproteobacteria; order Sphingomonadales; family Sphingomonadaceae; genus Sphingomicrobium. The sequence goes on along the minus strand of CAWJNY010000007.1, from coordinate 476,033 downwards.
TGCCAAGCCGGCCCCGACGGCAACGACGGCGGCGCGCTAAGCGGCATCGTACCCGGGCCGGAGGCGACGACGGCAGCCGGCCCGGATAGAGTTGAACGAAGAAGGATTAACGCCTCATGGCAATGCAAGTAGGCGAGCACGATTCGGGGCGAAGACGTCCCCATGTCGGACATCAATACCACGCCGCTCGTCGACGTGATGCTGGTTCTCCTGATCATCTTCCTCATCACCGTTCCGGTCGTGGTCCAGTCGGTGCCGATTACCCTGCCGGAAGTCCGCAACGAGCCCACCGAAACGAAGCCCGAGAATGTTTCTCTGACCGTCCGCGGCAGCCCGGGCGGCGCCTGCGAGGTCTATTGGAACCTGACCCCGGTCAACAACGAGCAGCTGCTCGACCGCGCGGTCAAGGCGTTGGAAGACCAGATCAAAGCGGTCGGCGGCGTCGAGAACATCAACGAAGAGAATATGCCGGAAGTGCACATCCGCGGCGACGTCAACACGCCGTACAAGTGCATCGGCGGAACCGTCTTCACGATGCAGCGCGCAGGCTTCGCCCGCGTCGGCTTCATTTCGCAGCCCGCGGCCGGTGGCCCGGTCCCGCGGCTGTAAGTTAGGAGCAAGCCACCATGTCGATGCAAACCGCTGAGCTCGAACGTCGAAGGCGAGCCGATGATGGACATCAACACGACGCCGCTGATCGACGTCATGCTGGTGCTGCTGATCATGTTCATCATTACCATCCCGCCGCAGACCCATGCGGTGAAGCTGGACCTGCCGCAGGACAGCAGCAACAACCCGCCGCCGCCGATCGACCCGGTCAAGAACAAGATCGTCGTGACGCAGGCGGGCGCTGTGATGTGGAACGGAGCGCCGGTGAACCTGACGCAGCTGCGCCAGTATCTCGACGTCACCCAGCAGATGGACCCGATCCCTGAACTGCACCTGCAGCCGGAGCCGGAAGCCCGCTATGTCATCGTCGACGAGGTGCTGGCAGTGACCAAGCAGGCCAAGGTGTCGAAGATGGGGTTCGTCGGGAACGAAGCCTATATGACGGTCTTCTAGGTCGGGCAGTCTCGACGTGAAATTGGGCGGTCCCGCGAGGGGCCGCCCTTTTCGTTGGTGGGGGGTAACGGCACTCTCCGACGATGCGGAGTAACCGCTTCCAAACCGCTGTCGGGCTAACAGCCGATCCGTGGACATCGCCGCAAACCGCCGTGAGCGCGAACCATTGGCGGCAGATGCGCGGCCGCCAAAGCTCGCCGGGTACGGCGTCGCCGGTGCGATTTCGATCCACTGACGCGCTGCGCGGGATCGGCGCGATTTTGGCCGTGCTTCGGCACGCGTTCGACGGGCCCTTTCTCGGCGGGGCAATCGGAGTGGGGCCTGGCGGGCAAAAGCCGAGCGCATTTTCCACCCGCAAGTAACCGCTTTTCAACCGCTCGACGCTAGCCTTGCGCCATGGACATCATCACCGCGCATCAGCAGGGACTGACCGAGCAGTTGGAGGAAGAGGTCGCCGGGATCGCCGGGAGGGCCCAGGACTATTGCCAGCGGGCGATCGTGCTGCACCATTTGTTCGACCATTCGCGCGGAACCCATGAATGGGCGCTGGCAGAGGCGCGGCGCGAGCTTCGCATCGGTCGGCGCAATCGAGGCGCTGGCCAGGCGGGTCGAACGCTGGGGCTGGCTCTTCTCTCGACGGGAGGAAGCAAGGCGGCGTTCTTGCGGAATTGGTCAAGGCCGTCGGCGAGCGGTCGCGAGCGCGCTGTGCAACGGCATATCTGGCCTACCGGTTGAGCGCGACGCCGGCGTTGCGCAATCAGGCGGAGCAACGGCTGCCGCCGGAATTGCTGCGGGCGCCTCGACGAATGTCATGGCGCGCGGCGTGCCCGCGCAGCGGTTTCCGAGGAAACCAGCATCCTGTCTGGCCGAGCAGAGCGAGTTGCACGCGCTTGCGGCAGTGAACCAAAAATCTTTGCAAGCGGCATGGTGGGCGATCGAAGCGACCTGGTTGGGCGCTCGGCCAATCGCCTGCTGGGAGACAGGGCATTGGCCCGCAGCGAGGCTCGGGACCGAAAGCGTGGCTGGCAAACCGTGGAGCGCGAGTTTCGCAACGAGCCCAGGCTGCCGGCATCCTTCCGCGCCAACCCCGCGCAACATTTCTATGCGCTGCAACATGCGCTGGCGGAGCGCCGCCGCCAGCAATTGGCGCGAGGTTTGCGACCGGGAACCGGACTCGTTCAAGCTCGCCGCCTAGCCGAAGGTAAAGGCGTAAGCTTCAGCGCCGGGATCGAGGAATTCGATCGTGAACAACCGCTCGCGGTTCGGGTCCTTCTGACGGACTAGCTGATAGAGTCGCTGGCTGGTGACCCGGCCATTGCCCGCACCGTCAATGTCCATGCCATGGTCGGCGCCCGGCGATTGCCCGTCGAGCAACACTCGAAACCGGACCGGTCTGCCGGACGCACTGCCGAGCACCAGGTGGAGGTCGCGCGCGCGGAACTGGAAGGCGACCTTGCCGCCCGGCAGGATGGAAACCGAGCGTTGCGGCTCGACGCTCCAGCGCCCGTCCAGGGCCCAGTTATTGAGCTCGAACCTGGCCGGCAGAAGATAGTTGTTGGCGCCCGTTCGCAGCCCTCCCGGCGATGCGAAATTCTGCGCCCGGCGCGTGCCGAGATAGGTTTCCGGGCTGCGGATCGAACGGAAATCCGCGGCGGCGCTTGCGCCCATGGCGGTGACCCGGGCTTTGCTGCCTAGCTTCATCGCACCATTTTCCGCCAGCAGCGCACGGATCGCAGCCTCCGTTTCATCGGTGCGACCCTCGCCGAAGTGATGGTAGCGGATCCGACCCTGTGCGTCGGCCAGGTAATGGGCCGGCCAGTAGCGGTTGTCGAATGCGCTCCAGATGGCGAGGTTATTGTCGAGCGCGACCGGATAGCGGATGCCGAAATCGGCTACCGCCTTGCGCACGTTGGCCGGGTTCTTTTCGAAGGCGAATTCGGGCGAGTGAACGCCGATGACGACCAGGCCCTGCTCCTTGTAGCGCTCATGCCCAGGCGCGAACGAAGGGAACCGAGCGGATGCAGTTGATGCAGCTGTAGGTCCAGAAATCGATCAGGACGACCTTGCCCTTGAGCTGCTCGCGGGTCAGCGGCGGGAATTGAGCCACAAAACCGCGCCATCGATCGGCGGCAGCGCCCCCTCGACCGGCAGTGTGCCGCCGGTCTTGGTGGTCAGCTCCTCCTGCTCCATTCCGAGCAACTGCCCGAGACGATGCTCGAAAGCGAAGGTCTGGGCGGTCGACAGCCGGGCCAGGACACGGGTGTCGAGCCCCAGCGCGATCGTCCCGGCGCCGACCAGGATCAGCACCCCCAGCGCCTGGCGCAGCCGCTTCGCCGGCGCCGATCGAGCGCTTCATTGCCGCGAATACCCGGCCGCCGATCAGAAGGGCGAGCGCCAGGCTGGTCGCGGCGCCGAGCGCATAGGCGAGCAACAGGCCGGCAGTGGTCGCGCTGGCGCCGGACAGGGCTGCGCCCGTCAGGATGATGCCGAGGATCGGGCCTGCACAGGGCGCCCAAAGAAGGCCGGTGGCAACGCCGAGCAGCAGCGAGCCGCCGATCCGATCCTCGGTCCCCTTGGCCGAAAGCCGTTCGCCCAATCCGACCAGCGGGCGCATGGCTCGCTCGGCCAATGTCGGGAAGATCAGCAGCAGGGCGAAGGCGGCCAGCAGGACGATGGCGATCCATCGCCCGGCGCTGTTGGCCGCGACCGCCCACCCGCCGCCGACGGCAGCCAACGTCGCGACAAGCGCGAATGTGATCGCCATTCCGGCAAGCAAGGGCAAGCCGTTGCGCAGGAACGGCCGGTCGGCCCGAGCGAAGACGAACGGCAGCACCGGCAGGATGCAGGGGCTGAGAATGGTGAGGATGCCGCCCAAATAGGCGAGCAGGAAGATCAGCATCAGGCCGGCTTGAAGGTCAGCGACAGGCCATTGATGCAATGGCGTTTGCCGGTCGGCGGCGGGCCGTCGTCGAAGACATGCCCCAAATGCCCTCCGCAGCGGCGGCAGTGTTCCTCGGTACGAACCATTCCGAGCGAGCGGTCGCGCTGGTAGCCGATGGCCTTGGGCAACGCCTTCCAGAAACTTGGCCAGCCCGTGCCGCTGTCGAATTTCGCGGCGGAGCTGAACAGCGGCAAGTCACAGCCCGCGCAAGCGTAGATTCCCTTCCGCTTCTCCTTCAACAACGTGCTGGTGAACGGCCGCTCGGTACCCGCTTCCCGCAGGATGTGGAAGCGCTGCGGTCCGAGGCGGGTACGCCATTCCGCCGGGCTGCGCTGAATTTCGAAAGATGCCGCCGCCCGGCCGCTGGTCAGCACGGCGATACCGGCCAGGGCGGTACCCGCGGCCATGCCGAGGAAAGCGCGGCGGTTGCAGTCGGTCAGATACATGTCCCGTCGCCTATAACATGTGATGATGAATACCGCCTGCCGACGCGGCAACAATATCAGGCCTTCTGGCAACATATCAGGCCTTCCGGCGGATCAGGCCCGCGAGAAGCTCGGCGCGGTTCCGGTCCAGCGTTTGAAGGCACGGGAGAAGGCAGCGGGATCAGAAAAGCCGAGGCGCCAGGCGGCCTGCTTGACCGGCAAATGCTGGTCGCGAAGCAGCTTCAGCGCCAGGCGATGGCGAAGCTCGTCGAGCAGCAGCTCGAAGGTCACGCCTTCAGCCTTGAGGCGGCGATAAAGAGTTTGGCGGCTGAGACCCATGTCGCGCGCCACGCGATCGATATTGGCGTCGCCTTTCGCAAGCAGCGGTTCGACGACCGCCTCCACCTCTCGCCGAAAACTCGATTCCTTGCGGGTCGCACCGCGCTCGATCGCACCGGCCAATTCGCCGAGGAAAGACATGAAGGGATTGGTCCGTTCGGGCTGGCGGCGAGGCTGTTCGAACTCGGAGAACATCGCCTGCCAGCGACCGGCAGGGCAGACCTTGCGGTTGTCGCAACGGGCGCATTCCTTCTCGCGCATCCGCTGAATGCAACGTGCAATCATCTCTTTGATGCCCACGGTCATGCTCCCAGGTGTTGCACGTTTCTAATACAGCATCACACTAAAGGGCGCAAGCAAACGCGAGGGAGAGCGAGATGCGTAAAGACATTTTCTTGATTGGCGCGGTGGCCATTTCGCTGGCGGCGACGCCGGCCCAGGCGGACACGGTGACTGACTGGTGGGAAACCGCTCACCGCTATTGGCTCGCCAGCCAAGGCGCGCCCGGACCGCTTTCGCCTGACGCCACGCGGGCCGCGACGCGAGCAACCTTGGCGATGTTCGAAGCGGTCAATGCGATCGACCGGCGCTATGAGACCTATTTGAATTTTCCGCAGGCCGACCGGACGGCGTCACAGGACGCCGCAGCGGCGACCGCGGCCTTCAAAGTGTTGCTCAAACACTATCCCGCAAACAAGGCTGCGCTGGAGGAAAGCTACACGCTAAGCATGGCCCAGATCGGCGATGGCGCAGCCGTAGAGGCAGGCAAGGCGATCGGTGAACAGGCGGCAGCTGCAGCGATGAACGCTGCAGGAGTCGATCCGGCGATCGTCCAACGACCTTACCGGCCACGAACTGTACCAGGCGAATGGGTGGCGACCGGCTTGCCCTCCCTGGACATTTACTGGCCGGCACTCAAGCCGTGGGTGATTCCGAGCGCCGAGAGTCTTCGCCCGCCGCCCCCGCCCGCGCTGGGCAGCGAGCGCTATGCCCGCGACTATGAGGAGGTCCGGCGGCTGGGCGGCAAGGAGAGCAAGGAGCGGACGCCCTATCAGACGCTGATCGCCCGCTATCGCCAGGCGTTCGACATCGCGCCCTCGGTTCGGCGGGCGACGGACATGCCTGGCCGGTCCCAGGTCGAGAACGCACGGTTCCTGGCGCTGTATCAGATGGCCAATGACGATGCCGCGCAGGCGATGGTCGTCGCCAAGCAGCATTATGAATATTGGCGGCCGATTACCGCCATCCGCAATGGCGACAAGGACGACAACCCGGCGACCCAGCCCGACCCCGCCTGGGTGCCGCTGATCGCCACGCCGAACTTCCAGGAATATCCGTGCGGGCACTGTACCCTTGCCGGGTCGATTGCCGAGGTGATGGAACATCAGAGCGGGTGGAAGCCGGGGCAGGGGGTACGGATCGGTTCGCTGCTAAACCCGACGTCGGTGACGCAATGCTGCCCGAATTGGAACGAATGGGCGCGGCAAGTATCGGACAGCCGCATGTATGGCGGCGTCCATTACCGCTTTTCCAACGAAGCCGGCGAGGAAATCGGTCGAAAGGCGGCGCGCATGGTGATCGAGGGAGCGCTTCGGCCGCTGCCCAGGAGCCAGGAAGCGCTAGGCCGCTATCCCGTCGAACTGCAGCCGCGCGAGGCGGGCGTAGAGGCCGCCTTGCGCGGCTAGCGCTGCCGTGCGTCGCCTTCCTCGACGATCCGGCCATCGTCCATGACGATGATCCGGTCGGCGGCGCGGACGGTGGCGAGGCGGTGGGCGATGACGATGGTGGTGCGGTCTGCCATCAGCCGGTCGAGCGCTTCCTGCACCAGCCGCTCGCTTTCGGCGTCGAGAGCCGAGGTCGCCTCGTCGAGCAGCAGCAAAGGCGCGTCGCGGCGAGCAGGGCGCGGGCGATGGCGATCCGCTGCCGCTGGCCGCCCGACAGCCGGGCCCCGCCTTCGCCCATGTAGGTATCGAGGCCTTCGGGCAGGGCGCGGAGGAAGCTTTCCGCATTGGCGTCGCGCGCCGCCTCCCAGATCTCGTCCTCGCGTCGCGTCCCAATTGCCGTAGCGAAGGTTGTCGCGGGCCGAGGCGGCGAAGATCACCACGTCCTGGGGCACCATGGCGATGCGCTGCCGGACGTCGGCCGGATCGGCATCACGCAAATCGACCCCGTCGAGCAGCACGCGGCCCTGTTCCGGATCGTAGAATCGCTGGGCGAGCTGGAAGAGGGTGGTCTTGCCCGCGCCCGACGGGCCGACCACCGCAAGCCGCTCGTTCGGCCGTACCTCGAGGCTGAAGCCGTGCGAGCGCCGAGGTCGTCCTTGCGGGTCGGATAGTGGAAGGTGACGTCCTCGAACCGCAGGCGGCCCTCGGCCGGCACGGGCAGTGGCGACCGGGTCGGCCGGGCGCCTTGATTTCCGGCTCGGCCACCAGCAGCTCGTTGAGCCGCTCCGATGCGCCCGCCGCGCGCAGCAAGTCGCCATAGACCTCCGACAGGGCGCCGAACGCGCCCGCCAGCAGCCCGCCGTAGAAGACGAAGGCGGCGATGGTCCCGCCGGTCATCCGCCCGGCGGCAACATCGACCGCACCCTGCCAGATGCACCCAGGTGATCGACGAGAAGACCAGCGCGATGATGAGGAAGGTCATCAGCGCGCGAAGGCCAATTCGCTTTCTTGGCGGTGCTGAACACCGCTTCGGTGGCACTGGCGAAACGCTGCGCCTCGCGATCCTGCTGGTTGAATGCCTGGACGATCTTCATCGCGCCCAGCATTTCGCCGGTGACGGTGCCGATGTCGGCGATGCGGTCCTGGCTGCTCTTCGATATGGCGCGCACCTGCCGCCCGAGGAAGGTCAGCGGCAGCACGATGAGCGCGATGCCGATCAGCATCATTGCCGCCAGCTTGGGCGCCAGCACGAACAGGATCACCGCACAGGCGATGCCCATGACCAGATTGCGGAGGGCGACCGAGACGGTGGTGCCGACGACCTGCTCGATGATCGTCGTGTCGACGGTGATGCGGCTGGTGATTTCGGCCGGGCGGTTCTCCTCGAAGAAACCGGGCGCCAGGCGAAGCAGGTTGCGATTCACGGCCAGGCGGATGTCCGCGACGACGCGCTCGCCGAGCCAGCTGACGAAATAGAAGCGGACCGCCGTGGCCAGCGCCATCAACACGACGAGAAACAGCAGATACTGGAACCAGCGCGCGATCTCGCCGTCGCCCGGAGAACCCGCGTCGATGATCAGCTTGAAGCGTACGGCACGCCTGAGGTGGCCGCCAGCGGCGATCAGCAATGCAATCGCCGCGCCAGCGATGTGGCCGGGGTAGTTGGCGGGCGAAGCTCCAAACCATGCCGAGGTCGGAAAGCGACTTGCCCTTTGGGCGTTCGGGAGTCGCTGGCCATGGCGGCTCGGTCTAGCAGTGTGTCTGCCTTGCCTCAATTGCCGCATTGCGAGGGTGCGGCTGCAGCAATTTGCTTGCCGTAACGCGAATACAGCACCACATTCCCGGCAACGTGCCCCATTTTCCCAGGAAAATCTTGATGCTTTACGACGCCTATGAGGTGCAGCGCTCGCTGCTGGCCGGGGCAAGCCGGCTTGCGGGCCTCGGCGCCGGGTGGCTGAACAATCCGAGCAATCCGATTCGGCTATTCCTCGATGGGCCCGCTGGTTGCAGCGGGCCTTGAAGTTTTCGCCCATGCTTCGGCGCCGCGCGGCAAGCCCGAATTCGGGTTCGATGACGTGCAGGTCGGCAAAAAGCTGGTGCCGGTCGACGAGGACATCGCGCTGCGCAAGCCATTCGGTCAGCTCAAGCATTTCCGCAAGGTCGGGGCGGAGCCGGCGAGCCGTTGCTGATCGTCGCGCCGATGTCGGGCCATTATGCGACGCTGCTGCGCGGCACGGTGGGGCGGATGCTGCCCAGGCATGACGTGTTTATCACCGACTGGCGCGACGCCAAGCTCGTGCCGGTCACCGAGGGAAGCTTCGACCTCGACGATTACATCGACTATCTCATCGAATTCTCACAGCAGATCTACGAGCCGACCGGCAAGCGGCCGCATATGCTGGCGGTCTGCCAGCCGTCGGTCCCGGCCTATGCGGCGACCGCCATCATGAATGCCGACAAGCATCAGGCGCGGCCGAAGACGCTGACCATGATGGGCGGCCCGATCGATACCCGCAAAGCGCCGACCGCGGTCAATACGCTGGCCACCCAGCGGCCCCATAGCTGGTTCCAGCAGAATGTCGTCGCCACCGTGCCGATGATCTATCCGGGCGCGGGCCGGAAGGTCTATCCAGGCTTCCTTCAGCTCGCCGGCTTCATGACCATGAACCTCGGTCGCACCTCATCAGCCATTGGGAGATGTTCAAGCATCTGGTGGTCGGTGACGATGAAAGCGCGGATGCGACCCGGGGCTTCTACGACGAATATCTGCTCGGTGTGCGACATGACTGCGGAATTCTACCTGCAGACGGTCGACGCCGTGTTCCAGCGGCACCTGCTGCCCAAGGGCGAGCTCGAGCATCGCGGCCGCAAGGTCGATCCCGGGGCGATCAAGGATACGCCGTTGCTCGCGATCGAGGGCGAGCGCGACGACATTCAGCGGCATTGGCCAGACCAAGGCCGCCCTCGACCTGGCGACCGGGCTGGCGGCATCAAAGAAGCAATATCACCTCGCCAAGGACGTCGGCCACTACGGCATCTTCAACGGCCGCAAGTGGCGCGAGAAGATCGCGCCGGTGGTCGAGAAGTTCATCGCCGCGAACGCTAGCTAGAGCCGCTCCATCCGCAACCACTTCGGGTCGCCCAGCCAGGCGCGGTTGAGCGCGGCCGTGGCCGCCGCCGCTTGCGCTCGGCGCCCGAGTTTCTGTTCGGATGCGGCGAGCCCGTAGAGCGCCCAGCCGTTGCCGGGATATTTGGCGAGGGCGGCGGTGAAGGCCTGCTGCGCCTCGCCGTAGCGGCCGGCGCGATAGAGCGCCGCACCCAGCGACTGATTGACCGGGAAGTACCACCACGGCGGCTCCATGTAGGAGATCCGGTCCTCGATCGCGACCGCCTGGCGGTAATGGTCGGCAGCCTGGAGATGCCGCCCGCGAATGGAGGCATATCTGCCGCGCGCCACATGCTCGGCGATCGCGAGGATGTCGGGTGCCGGCATGCCCTGGTCGATCATCGGCTTCAGCGCATCCAGCTGCCGAATGCGGCCCAGCTCGCCGCATCTCCTTGTCGAAGCCGATCTCGTTCTTCTGCTGCGCATAGGCCACGGCGCGGGCGTAATGGCGCATCGCCCTGAACATAGGCCAGGCGTGGGTCGGGTTGCGGCAACTCCAGCACGTCCGAAGCCGGCGCGAATTGCAAGGTCGCGTAGTATGGCGCCGCATAGATGGCCTGGATCCAGGCGATCTGGGCCGCGGTGTTCGCATCGACGATCGACGCCAGTCGCTTCGCCTCGGCGATCGCGGTCGGCAGGTCGCCGCCCATTTGCGCCGAGGTCACGATGAAATGGACGTTGTGCGGATAGTAGCCGTAACGGACGAAGCCCTTGTCGTCCGCTTCCTTGATATAGGCCTCATCCTTGCGCGCGGCGTCGACGTTGACCCGTATGGAATCCTTCCAGCGGCCAAGCCGATAATAGATGTGGGCCGGCATATGGACCATGTGCCCGGCGTCGCCGCGCAAGCGGCGCGGACAGCCGATCGGCGGCCGCCTCCGCCCGCTTCGGGTCGGGGCCATTTTCCATGAGATGGATGTAGAGGTGAGGGGCCTGCGGGTGCTGGGGGTTGCGGGCCGCTACCGCTTCCACCAGCCGGATCGCCTCGCCCAGGCGAGGCTTGGCGCTTTGCTTGTCCGGCTCCCAATAATCCCACGGCAGCGTGTCCATCGCCGATTCCGCCGCGAGCAGGGAGATGTCGTCGTGCTGCGGATAATAGCGGGCGACCGCCAGCATCGCATCGGCATAGGCGCCGTCGAGAGTCGGCGCGCTTGGCATTGGGATCCGCCGAATAGCGCTTGGTCAGCGCCAGGATCAGGGCGCGTTCCGGCGGCGCAAGCTTGGCCGACAGCTCTTGCGCCCGCGCCATGGCCTTCAAGGCCAACTCATTGGCGTCCGGGTCATGGGGGCGTTGATGTTCGGGCCATAGGCCAGCGCTTCGCCCCAGAAGCACATGGCGCAATTGGGATCGAGCCGCTGCGCCTCGCGGAAGGACGCGACCGCGGCGGCATGGTTGAAGCCATAGGCGAAACCCAGCCCTTGATTGAAATAGCGCTGCGCTTCGGCATTTTGCGTGCTGATCGGAAAATCGACCTTGCCCAGGCCATCGTACAGCCGGATCCCCGCAGGCGTGCTTGCCTGCACCAGGGCAAAGGAAAGGGCGAGCTTGTCGCGCATCGACGAGCCCTTGCCGCCGCCGCACAGGCTGGCCATTCGGGCCGAAGGGTCGAGCAGCGAAAGCTGCTGTGCGGTGAATTCCGAATGGGGCCGCAACGCCGAACAATGTGGTCGATGCCAAGGCCAATGACAGGCGCGAAATGCGATCCATGGCTGCCCTCCCGCTGAGTTGTCGGAAGAGCCCGTTTACCACAAATATAATGCTTGGAGTCTGCTCCTAGCCCGGCTGCCGCTCGTCGGCGTCGACCCGCTCAGCGACGGCCGCCTCGACCATTGCTCGCCAGATGTCCGCATCGCCGACCGCGGCCATCGCCTCGTCCGGTTCGCGCATGCTGTGGAGGACCGCCAGCGCCTGGTTGACATGTTCGGGCCAGACCAGGTCGACCTTGTCGCCGGCCGACGGGTCGCTCCCCTCGGCATTGCTGCTGTGGGCGGCGCCCGCAAGCACGCGGGCGACGCGTTCGACGATCGGACTGCTGGATTCGGGCATGCGGCGGTCTCCTATGCTGCCGGTCAAACCCCCGTGAACGCCCTAGGTTCAATCAGCTCAGCGCATCCCGATTGCGCATCCACTTGCCCGACAGCCCAAAGAAGGATGCCGCGCCACCAAGTGCGGCCGCGATCGCCATGCGCGATCATGGCGAAAGCAAAGGGCTTCGAGCAGAGACGCGCCGGAGCCAGCGAGTACCGCGCCGAGCAATGCCACCACTATCAGCCCGCCGAGCCGCGCAACTGCGCTGTTGAATCCCGATGCCATGCCCATCTGATGCCGATCCACCGCGGCGAGGACAGTGCTGGTCAGGGGCGCGACGGCGAGAGTCATGCCGACGGACATGACGAGGATGGCCGGAAAAGCGTGGGTCCAATAGGCCTGGTCGGCGGCTATACGGGTGGCGAGGAGCAAGCCGGCGCCGACCACGATCGGACCGACGGTGAGCGGAATGCGGGGCCCCAGCCGTACCGCGAGCTTGCCCATCACCGGTGACGCCAGGCCGAGCAGGATTGACAGCGGCAGCAAGGACATTCCGGCCTGGATCGGCGAATAGCCGCCGGCTTCGATCAGCACATAGGGGATGAGCAGCATTGCGCCGCCGAACGCGCCGTAGAGCAGGAACGTCATCAGGTTGAGTGACGGAGAAGCAGCGGTTCTCGAACATCTGGAGGGGAACCATGGCCCGGTTGCCAAGCCTCCGCTCCCACAGGATGAAGGCGATCATCAGCGCGGCCCCGGCGACGAGCCCGATCGAAGCCATCGGAGTCAGCGCAAATTTCTCCGACCACAAGGTAAGTCCGTAAGTCGCAGCGCCGAGGCCGAGCGTCGCCAGCAAGGCGCCGCCGAGGTCGAGCCGCGCCTTCTCCGGCTCCCTGACCTCCTCGACCCTGGTGAGAGCGACGAAGATCGCCGCCGCGACCAGCGGCAGGTTGATGTAGAATATGCTGGGCCAGCCGACATGCTCGACCAGCCAGCCGCCGATCAGCGGCGCGATGGCCGCGGCGATCGCTCCGGCGGCGGCCCAGGTGCCGATGGCCTGGCCGCGCGCCTCGCCTTCATAGACCCCATTGAGCAGAGCAAGGCTGTTCGGCAGCAGCAGGCCTGCCCCGATCCCCTGAAGGGCGCGGCCGGCAAGCAGCGGCTCGAGCGCGCCGCTTACGGCACAGACGAGCGAGCCGACGCCAAATAACGCGGTCCCTATAATCAGCCACAGCCGGCGGCCCTGATGGTCGCCGAGCGCTCCGCCGATCAGGATCAGGGCGGCGAGGGGCAGGGTGTAGACATTGACCACCCACTGGACCTCCGCCGGCCCGGCACCGGTTCCCGCCCGGATTGCGGGCAGGGCGACGTTCAAGATCGAGCCGTCGATGAAGCTCAGCGAGCTCGCGGCGACCGACATGACCAACGTCCAGCGCGGGTCGTGCGCGGCCTTGGCGGGGGCGCGGTTCACGCCGTCGGCCGCGGCGGGTTCAACCGATCGATGAGATTGCGCAGCGCCCGCCTTGCGGCGAACACCAGCCAGATCGACAGCATCACCAGGCCCAGCGCGATGATCGCCGCGGCGATCGGGTTGGCGATGGCCAGAGCGAGCAGGCCGCCGGTTGCGACATCCTCGGCAGTCGACACGACGACGTTGGAGAAAGGCTCGGGGCTGGCGTTGACCAGCGTTCGCGCGCCTGCCTTGCCGGCATGGGCGATGAAGGCCGCCCCGCCCCCAAGCAGGAAGCTGCCGATCTGCCAGGCCGGGTCGGATGCGTCGACGATGGCGAGGCTCAGGAGCGCGCCGCCGAGCGGGCGGATAAAGCTGTGGACCGCGTCCCAGGCGCTGTCGACCCAGGCGATCTTGTCGGCGAAGAATTCGGCGAAGGCGCCGATGGCGGCAATGGCCAGCACCCAATTGTTGGCCAGCACGTCGAGCGCCTGGAGCTGGTCCGGCAGCGCGATCCAACCGAGCTTCATCCCCAGCCCGGTAATCAACGTCACCAGATAAAGGCGCCAGCCGGCCAGCAGGCTGGTGGAGGCGGCGAGGGCGATTAGCTCGACCGGGGTCATCCCGACCTAACGCGTAGTTCTCGTTGCGGTGCCGTCAAGAATTTAGAGGACCTCGAACAGCCCCGCCGCGCCCATTCCGCCGCCGATGCACATGGTGGCGACGACATATTTGGCGCCTCGGCGCTTGCCCTCGATCAATGCGTGGCCGGTGAGGCGGGCGCCCGACATGCCGTAGGGGTGGCCGATCGAGATGGCGCCGCCGTCGACGTTCAACAGGTCATTGGGAATGCCAAGCTTGTCGCGGCAATAGAGCACCTGCACTGCGAAGGCTTCGTTTAGCTCCCACAGACCGATGTCGTCCATCTTGAGGCCGAAGCGCTGGAGCAGCTTGGGCACTGCGAACACCGGGCCGATGCCCATCTCGTCGGGCTCGGTCCCGGCGACCGCCATGCCGATGTAGCGGCCAAGCGGCTCAAGCCCGCGACGTTCGGCGAGCGCGCTGTCCATCACGATGCAGGCGGAGGAGCCGTCGCTGAGCTGGCTGGCGTTGCCGGCGGTGATGTGGGTGTCCGGGCCCAGGACCGGCTGCAGCCCGGAGAGACCCTCGAGCGTCGTCTCGGGACGGTTGCCCTCGTCCTTGTCGACGGTGACTTCCTTGAACGAGACCTCCCCGGTCTCCTTGTCTTTGACGCCCATGTTGACCGTGACCGGAATGATCTCGGCGGACAGCCGGCCTTCGGCCTGGGCGGCGGCCGTGCGCTGCTGCGATTGCAGCGAATATTCGTCCTGAGCGTCGCGGCCGATGCCGTAGCGCTGGGCGACCGTCTCGGCAGTCTGCAGCATCGGCATGTAGACATTCTTGTGCATGGCGATGAGCGAGGGGTCGCCGCTGATGCGCATTTCGGGCGTCTGGACAAGGCTGATCGAATCCTGGCCGCCGGCGGCGACGATATCCATGCGGTCGACGATGACCTGCTTGGCGGCGGTGGCGATTGCCATCAGGCCGGAAGCGCATTGGCGGTCGATGGTCTGGGCGCTGACCGTCACCGGGCAGCCGGCGCGGAGCGCGACCTGCGCGGCCGATGTTGCCGGACTGGGTGCCCTGGGTCAGCACGCAGCCCCATACGACGTCATCGACTTCGCCGGCCTCGATGCCCGCGCGCTCGATCGCCGGGGCGAGCGAAAGGGCGCCAAGGGTGGCGCCGGCGGTGGCATTGAACGCGCCCCTGTAGGCGCGCCCGATCGGGGTGCGGGCGGTGGAGACGATGACGGCGTCGCGGACGGACATGGAAATTCTCCTAGGTGAAAACGAGGCCGAGCCACTGGGCGGTGAGCGCGGGCTTCTCCTCGCCCTCGATCTCGACCGTGACCAGATGTTTGAGCAGCAGCTGGCCGGGCGCCTTTTCCTCGGCGCCTTCCAGCGTGAAATGGCCGCGCACCCGCTTGCCCGCCTTGACGGGCGCGAGGAAGCGGACACGGTCGAGGCCGTAATTGACCGCCATTTTCGCAGTGTCGGGGATCAGCATCGCGTCGGCGGCCATGCGGCTAAGAAGTGAGAGAGAGAGGAAGCCGTGAGCGATGGTCCCGCCGAATGGGGTCTGCGCGGCAAGGGCCTGGTCGACGTGGATGAACTGATGGTCGTCGGTTGCATCGGCGAATTGCCCGATACGGTCCTGGCCGACCTCGATCCAATCCGAAGCGCCGATCGGCTGACCGACCCTTGCGCGGATTTCGTCGAGGCTGGCGATGGGCATTGACGGCTCTCCTAGGCCTGCGCGGACGAGCCTGACAAGAGCCGCAGAATTGACGCTACGGCATGCGGCTCAGGTGCATTGGAGCGGCGGTCGCGGGCGCAGTGGCGGCGAGTCGATACAGCCAGGTCGATTCCGTCCGCTTTCAGCTTTCTGATCAGCTCGAACAGGATCGCGGAGCGGTTTTCGGCCAGCTTGTTGTTGTCGGTTGCCCGGTCGTCATACACCAGCTCGAAATTGAGGCTCGACGTTCCGATCGAGACGAGCACGCAGCGGACGAACTTGCAGCCCTTGATGCTGGTTGCGACCTGCTCGCCGAGCTGGGCTACGCGATCGAGATGGGCCATGTCGCTTCGGAGCGCCAGTCCGAACGGCGCTGCGATCCGGCGGCTGGAGGCCAGCGCGAGGTTGTGGATCTCCCGCTCGAGCAGCTTGGTGTTGGCCATGATCACCTGCTCGCCGGTGAGCGAGCGCAGCCGCGTGGTCTTGAGCCCGATCCGCTCGACCTTGCCGGTGGTATTGTCGTAGCGGATCATGTCGCCGCGGCGGAACGGCCGGTCGAACACGATCGAAAGCGCCGCGAACAGGTCGGAGAAAATACCCTGCGCGGCAAGGCCGATGGCGATGCCGCCGATGCCGAGACCAGCGACCAGCGCCGTGACGTTGACGCCGAGATTGTCGAGGATGACGATGGTCGCGATACGCGAAAGCGGCCGTGCTGACCAGCACCCGGATGATGCCCATCGCGTTGCCGAGCGTGGTGGCCCCGGGATCCTCGCCGACCCGATGCCGAATGACCCCGATGATGATTTCGCGCGCCCAGATCGCGGCCTGGAGCGCCGCGGCAATGATGAACAATATATCGGCCAGCCGAGCCAGCTTCGGCGGGACGGCGGCGTAGCTGCAGACGATATCGATCGCGGCGGCGAGCATGAAGAAGATGCTGGTCTTGGCCAGCGCCCGCCCGATGATTCCCTTCCAGCCGAAACTGTCGGGGTTCGCGGCGGCGATGCGGCGGCCGATCCAGCGCATCACCATCATCAATCCGACAATGACGAACGCCACCAGCACCCCTGACGCCAGCCGATCGAGGTTGGCGGTGAGCCAATCGTAGACGCTCTCGATTTCGCGCGGGGCGTCGGCGGCAACCTGGAGCTTGTTCATGACCGCGCTTGTGGCGGGGGAGCCGGCAAGGTTCAAGCTGCCGCCTTATTTCGACGACGCCGCTTGCCTTTTTTGAGGAAGGCGAGGAACGCCGTCTCGGCATTGGAAAGGCGGCGCCGGCGGCGGGGGGATTCGAAGCCGCTGCAGCGGTTCGCGCGGATCCTGCTGTAGCTGGTCTATCAGCAGCGGATGGACATAGCTTTTGCGGCTGATGGCGGCGGTGTTGCCGAGCGCTTCCGCAACCGGTTCGAGCGCGGTACCAGGCTGAGCCTTGTTCCACCTGTCTTTTCGAGCATTTGCTCGAAAAAGATGACGCTCGCGCCCCAGGTGCGGAAATGCTTGGCGGTAAAATCCGCCCCGGTGGCTTCGCGAATATAGTCGTTGACGTCGGCAGAGCTGACCGCCTGCGGCTCGCCACTGCCGTTGATGTATTGGAACAGCATCTGCCCCGGAAGGTCCTGGCACTTGCCGACGATCCGCTTCAGGTTCCGGTCGGTGATCGTCACCTCGCGGACGATTCCATGCTTGGCCGGGAAGCGCATCTTGAGCTTGCCGCCGTGGTGGCGAAGGTGATGGGTGCGAAGGGTGGTAGCGCCGAAGCTCCTGTTGGACCGCGCATATTCCTCATTGCCGATGCGGATGAATTCGGTGTCGAGCAGGCGGACGACGGCGGCCAAAACCGTGTCACGGTCGAGCTTTCGCTTCCTCAGATCCTTTTCGACCCGAGCGCGAAGCTTCGGCAATGCCTCGCCGAACCCCAGGCAATCGGCATATTTGCTCTTGTCCCGGCGCTTTCGGAAGTTGGGATGGTAGCGATATTGCTTGCGGCCGCGCGCATCGACGCCGGTCGCCTGCAGATGCCCGTGCGCATCCCTGCAGAACCAAGCATCGTTGTAAGCCGGTGGCAGTCCGATGGCGTTGAGCCGGTCGATCTCGGCGCGATCGGTGATGCGCTTCCCGTTCTCGTCGAAATAGGCCCAGCTGCGGCCGATGCGCCGCCGGGTGTAGCCTGGTTCACTGTCGCTGCTGTGACGCAGCCTTTTGATCTGTTCGTCCATTGGTTCGCAGCATAAAGGCGGGCGCGCGCTGATGTTCCGCCGAGGACCGATGAGATGCCCGCAATTGCCGACGCCCATGTGCTGATCATGGCCACCGATCGCTTCGAGGAGAGCGAGCTGTTCGGCCCGCGTGAAATGCTGCTCGAGAAGGGAGCAAAGGTGACGCTCGCCTCCCCCACCGGCAATCCGATCATGGCCACGGTTCACGACGAACCCGGCAGGCGCATCACGCCTGACCTGACGATCGATGAGGTCAGTCCGAATGACTATGATGCGCTGCTGCTGCCCGGAGGAGTCGGCAATCCCGATCAACTGCGGATGAACGAGCGGGCGGTGAGCCTGATTCGCGATTCGCTGAAGCCGGCAAACCGATCGCGGCAATCTGCCACGGGCCTTGGTTGCTGGTCGAGGCGGACCTGTTGCGCGGGCGCCGCGCCACCGCCTGGCAATCGATCCGCACCGATCTGCGAAATGCGGGCGCCACAGTGGTCGACGAACCGGCCGTGACCGACGGCAATATCATTACCAGCCGCAAGCCGGGCGATGTTCCGGCCTTCACCGAGGCGCTGATCAAGGCCATCGAACGTTAAACCGCTTATCAAGCAATTCAAGGTAAGCCGCGGCCATGAGCTGGGCACGAAAACCGCATCCGGTAGAGGTCGCAATCGAATGGCTTGCCCCGGTACCGCTGGCATTGGCGGTGGGCTGGGCAAGCTGGCGCATTGGACTTTCATCGATCGAGTCGGTTGGGCTCGGCGGCTGCGCTCTCGCCGCGGGCCATCTCGCCTTCAAATTGGGCAGCGGGAACCGCCTTGCTCCATTGCAAGGTTTTCAGCCGGCGGAGTTCGCATCGATCGAGCCGGACGAACTGGTCCTGGAAGAAACGGATGCGGTGCTTGAACTGAACGATCGCCTCGAACAGACTACATCGGATGCGCGTGTGGTCCGCCTATTCGAGCGGCAGGAACCAACGCCGGGCGAACTGGTCGATCGAATAGTGGACTTTTTGGCGGAGGGGCGGGGCCCGACACAATTCGAGCGGCCGGCAGTCGAGGGCGGACGGCCTCCCGACGCCAGCGCGGCGCTTCATGACGCGCTGGCCAACATCCGCGCATCGCTGCGCTAGCCCCTTCGGATCCACTTGTTAAATTCGTCCCCGGGAGTCCCTTACTCGGCGATCGTCAACGCCTCTATGTTCAGTGTCACCGAACCGTCCCGATTGTCGGACGGCGGGAAGTGGAGGCCAATGTCGGCAACAATCTGCCCGGGTATGGCGAATTCGGCGTCGCCAAGCCCGTCGCTTATCCTATCAGCCAGCGCCTGGGCATCGGGGGGTGGTATCCGAAGTTCCATTTCATGCCGTTCGCCGATGAACGTAAGCGATTGCCAATCAACCGAACGGAAATCGGTAAGCAAAATCCTATCCCTGTTGATGCCCGCCCTGGCAACTAGCGCTCGAAGCAGGCCTGCCGCAGCGGGCGATAGTGCAAGTTTCATCATTGAAAGGCTCCCAGAAAAGCGCGAACTCGCTCGATCGTGCGAGGACGCGGTTCGCGCCCATTGCGTAAATCGAAGACAAATCGTGGGTCCTTTACTGCTTCGCGTCCAAATCTTGCTGCGGGCATGTTGCTGAATTTGAGGAATTTCTCCACTTCTCGAAGAAAATTCACGGTAGTTGATCCCCATCATCATTTCAATTCGGCTTCCCTTCATTTCCAACGCATTTCCTACTTGTCTAGGAATTTTCCTATGGTTAATCTGCAATCATGACATTGGAGCCTCGGCAGGTGCTGGAGCGGCTATGCGCCGAGCGGCGAGAAAATTTCGCCGCATTGTCGCGGATGATCGGCCGCAACGACGCCTATATTCAGCAATATCTGCGCAAGGGGACGCCCAGGCAGCTCAGGGAGCGCGAACGGCGCGCCCTGGCGCGCTATTTCAAGGTGCCGGAAGCGTTGCTCGGCGGCTTGCCGGACGATAGCGCGGCCGAACTAGGTGAACTGGTCGCGGTGTTTCGGACGGCGGTCAGGGCCTCGGCCGGACCGGGAGCCTTAGCCGACGACGAAAGGGCTCGGCCCTATTTCGCCTTCGATCCCGGCTGGCTGAAGTCGCTGACCGGTTCGCCGGCCTCCAAATTGTCGGTGATCCGGGTCGAGGGCGACTCGATGGCGCCGACGTTGGCCGCTGGCGATGACATATTGGTGGATTTCGGCGAGACGACCGATCGGCTCCGCGACGGTATTTACGTGCTGCGGGTCGATGGCACGCTGCTGGTCAAGCGGCTTGCGATCCATCCGGTCGGGCGCCGAGTGACGGTTCAGTCGGACAATCCGGCCTACAGCGATCTGCCCGACGTCGGCCTGGACGAAATTGAATGCATCGGCAGGGTAATCTGGGCCGGTCGAAAGATCGCGTGATCGACATCCGCCGCCTTGGTCCCGGCGAGACGGACGCCATGGAAGCTGCCAACCGGCTATTCGCCGAAGTTTTCGGCGAGGAGGGCTATCACGGAGCGCCTCCGCAACCGGCCTACCTCGAGCGGATACTGAGCGATGGCAAGTTCATCGCCCTGACGGCGTGGATCGGCAGTGACATGGCCGGCGCGCTCGCCGCCTATGAACTGGTCAAGTTCGAGGCAGAGCGCAGCGAAATCTATATCTATGACCTTGCCGTGCGGGAGGAGTTTCGTCGCCGCGGGGTTGCCACCGGGCTGATCGAGGCATTGAAGCCGATTGCCCGGGACAAAGGCGCCTGGGCGATCTTCGTCCAGGCCGATCCGCCCGACGGCCCGGCGGTCGCGCTCTACGACAAGCTCGGCACGCGAGAGGAAGTGTTCCACTTCGACATCGGCGTCCAAGGCTAGCGCCGCCGGCGCTCGACCATCCACACCAGCACCGCCAGCGCAACTCCAGCGCCGAACCCATAGAGCATCCACAGGATCGGTTCGCTTCGGCTCAAGCCGTAGACCGCGCCGATAACCGGGCCGAGAAACAGGAAGATTCCGCCGGAGACCGGCGTGCGGCGCCGTTGCATGGGGCGCGACATGACAGATCGGTGCCCGCCGCGCCAGAGATCGAGAGTTGCGGCTCCGCCATGCCCCTGGGACGGTTGCCTGCAAACATGGTTTACGGTTCGTTGACCGTGTCTGTGACCCAAAGCGCAAGACACATTGCGTTACTAGGCGCCCATGGACACGCCCTTCATCAATGGCCGCGGATCGCTGGCCGATGCGGCACTGCTGTTGGAAACCTTCGGCGATAACGCGGGCTTCGAGGCTGCGGCGCGTGCCGAAGCAAGCAGGGACAAGGGCAACGTTCTGCGATTTTGCCACTGGCGCCAGATCGAGCGTGTGATCGTGACTCTGGCCGATCCGGAAATCCGCGGCACAATTCACTAAATTTGCGCCAATCCGCTTGTGCGCGGGAGGTGGCGTTACCTCCGCGCCATGCTAGGCTTGCGCCTTGATGGGCAAAGGTCGCGTTCGGCGGGTCGCCGCATTTCAATGGCTTATGGGCTGCGCTGTCGTTGCGCTGGCCTCGCTGCCGCTGCATGCCCAGACACCGACGGAGCCGCCCGAGCTGGATCCGTCCGCCCCGCTCGATGCCATGCCCGACCTGGGGGTCGAATGGCCCGACATGAACCAGCGCGACCCGGAGCCGCCGCCGGAGCTTCAGGCGGTCGAGCCCGAAGCGGCAGCCGAAGCCACTGCGGAGGCCGCCGATCGGGTCGAGGACGCCACAGCCACGCGCAGCTATCGTTGGGCCATCACCGGGCTCGAAGGGGTTGGCGAGGCTGAAACCATACGCAGCGACTTTGACGAGCGGTCGGTTCTGGAGGGTGATCGCAGCAAGGAAGCGAATGCGGCGCAAATCGACCGACGGGCCCGGGCCGACGCGGAGCTGCTGGCCGAGCTGCTTCGAAGCCGTGGACATTATGATGCCGCGGTCGAGCCGACGATCGAGGCGGCCGGTCAGCAGCTTCAGGTGCAGTTGGCGGCGACGCCGGGGCCGTTGTATCGCTTTCAAAGCGTCGAGCTGCCCGGCCTCGACCAAGCGGCCGGCGGTGAGGCCCTCTCACTGCGCCAGGCATTTGGGGTCAAGGCGGGCGATCCGGTGGTCGCGCAACGGGTAATCGAGGCGGGCGTCGCGCTTCAGGTTGCGCTCGGTGAGCGCGGATTTGCCACCGCCGAGGTCGGTGAGCAGGATATCGTCGTCGATCATGAAGCGCAGTCGGCGCGCCTGGTACTGCCCGTGACACCGGGTCCGATTGCCCGCTTCGGCCAGACAAGCGTCAGCGGCCAGCCGCCTTTTTCCGCTCGCCATGTGCAGGTCATCGCACGCTTCAGGCCCGGCGACAGATATGAGCAGAGCGAGGTCGCCGACCTGCGCCGGGCGTTGATCGCGACCGGCCTGATTTCCTCGGTCGAGGTGGCCCAGGTACCGCGTGACGAGGGCCGGGTCATCGATCTCGCGATAAAGCTGGAACCGGCGCCGATGCGAACCCTCGCTGGCGAGGTCGGCTACGGCACCGGCGAGGGCATAAGAGCAGAGGCAAGCTGGCAGCACCGCAACCTGTTCAACCCCGAAGGCGCGCTGACGGTTCGGGGAGTCGTTGGCACGCAGGAACAGCTCGGCGCCGTCATTTTTCGCCGCAATAACTGGTTGCGGCGCGACCAGGTCTTGAATGCCCAGGCTTTGGCCAGCCACGTCGACCGTGATGCGTATGAAGCCAAGACGCTTTCTCTATCGGGCGGATTTGAACGCCAGAGCAACTTCATCTGGCAGAAGAAATGGACCTGGAGCCTTGGCGCCGAGCTGATCGCCACGGACGAGCGCGACACCATTGAAGCTACCGGCGAGCCGCGGCGGCGGACCTTCTTCATTGCCGCGGTGCCCGGCAGCCTCGGGCTCGACCAGAGCGACGACCTGCTCAACCCAACCCGGGGGTTCCGGTTGCTTGGTCGAGTCAGCCCGGAAATCAGCTTCCAGGGTGGCGCTTTCCCCTATGGGCGGCTGCAGATCGACGGCAGCACTTACCACCCTGTCTCGGACAAGGTGGTCGTGGCGGGGCGCGTCCGGCTCGGCACCATTCTCGGCGCCCAGCGCGATGATATAGCCCCGTCGCGACGCTTCTATTCGGGTGGCGGCGGATCGGTGCGCGGCTATGGCTATCAGCGGATCGGACCTCGCGATGCGGACAATGACCCGATCGGCGGCCGAAGCCTGGCGGAATTCAGCCTCGAGGGACGGATCCGGTTGAACGCATTCGGCGGCAATTTCGGGGTCGTGCCGTTCATTGACGGCGGAACACTTTCGACCGACGCAATGCCGGATTTCAAGGATTGGCAGATCGGCGTCGGCATCGGCGCCAGATACTATTCGAGCTTCGGCCCGATCCGCATCGACATCGGCACGCCGCTGAACCGGCAGCAGGGTGATGGCCGTATTGCGGTGGTGGTTGGTCTGGGACAGGCCTTCTGATGGCCCAGCCGGCGATCACCGCGCCAGGAGGCGGCGAGGAGATCGTCACGCTGACCGAGCGGCGGCATTGGGGAAAGAGGCTGCTTACCGAGCTGCTGGTGCTGCTGCTCGTGCTGTTGTCGCTCGCGCTAGGCGGGCTGATCCTGCTCGATACCGCGCCCGGCCACCGCTTCATCGTCGATCGCATTTCGCAGGTGGAGACAGCAACCGGCCTGCGCATCCGTGTCGGGCGGATCGAGGGTTCGATCTATGGCGCGGCCCGGCTGAAGAGCGTCACGGTCAGCGACCCGCAAGGAGTGTTTCTGACCAGCCCGGAAATCACCGTCGATTGGGCGCCGGGTGCGTGGCTCTACAACAGCCTCCACATCGACCGTTTGGAGTCCCGGCGAGTCACACTTCACCGCCTGCCCAGGCTTAGAAGTACCGGCCGGAAGGGGCCGATCCTGCCCGAGTTCGACATTCACATCGGCCGGTTGAAGATCGAGCGGCTCGAGGTGGCGCGCGGCGTTGCCGGGGCGGCGCGAACCGGAAGCGTGCTCGGCGAGGCGGACATTCGCGCCGGGCGGGCGATGATCGGCTTGCAGCTGGCAATGCTCGATGGGGATAAGCTTGCGGCGAGGCTAGATGCAGATCAGGAGCGCGACCGGTTCGACCTGGACGTCAGGGCGATTGCCCCGCGCGACGGCCTGATCCCGGCGATCGTCGGGCTCAGGCGACCGCTCGACCTCAGCATTGAAGGGGACGGCAGCTGGACCCGCTGGCGCGGCGCGGCGCGGCTTCTGGTCGAGCGGCGTGAGGCGGCCGATCTTGCCCTCGCGGCCGACAGCGGCCGCTATCAGCTCAAAGGCTTTCTCGTGCCCGCTCCATTCCTCAAGGGCAGGCTGCAGCGGCTGACGGCGCCGCGAATCCGCGTCGAAGGCGGCGCGACGTTCCGGGACCGGATTCTCGATGGCCAACTGGCGCTCGCGTCGCCGTCTCTGCGGGCAGTGGCACGTGGCGCCTATGATCTCGCGGAAGGCCGGTACGACAAGGTTCGCCTTGGCGTGGATCTGCTCAAACCGGCGGCGCTGTTTCCCAACATGACCGGGCAGAATGTGAGGCTGCTGTGGACGCTCGACGGACTGCAGGAGAGCGCCGACTATGCCTATCGGCTGACCAGTCCTCGCATGGCGTTCGACCAGACCGGGTTTGTCGATGTCCGCGCCGAAGGCCGCGGCAAGCTGTCGCCCTGGCCGATGCGCGTGCCGCTTTTGCTGAGGGCTCGGGCGATCACTGGCATTGGCGATGTTGCCGGCGGAATTCTTGCCGACCTGAGCCTCGAAGGCTTCCTGTCGGTGACCCCGCAACTGGTGCGCGGAGACAAGCTTCGGCTGAAGAGCGCCAAGGTCAATGGCACGCTGTCGCTGCTGATCGATCTTGCGACCGGCCGGTTCGACATCGCCATCTCGGGCGGCATGAAGCGTTACCTGATACCTGGACTGGGCATCGTCGATATCGAAACCCAGTTGCAGGTCATACCGGGGCCGGGCGGCAAAGGCTCACGAGTGGTAGGCAAGGCGCAAGCCTGGGTACGGCGGCTGGACAATCAGTTCTTCGCGTCGCTGACAGGGGGCCTGCCGCGGCTGACCACCGACCTGGAGCGCGGCAACGACGGTATCCTCCATCTCAGAAACCTCGAGCTTTATTCGCCAAGGCTCCGGTTGTCCGGCCAGGGGATCAGGCGCAAGGACGGCACCTTCCTGATCGAGGCGCGGGGGCGGCAGGAACAATATGGCACGCTCCGGGTCCGGCTCGACGGGCGGATCGAGCGGCCGAAAGTCGAACTGACGCTCGACCGTCCCAATGACGCACTCGGCATTCGCGACATGACGCTGATGCTGGATCCCAACGCGCAGGGCTTCGCCTACCGCGCCAACGGGCAGTCTCGGCTCGGCCCGTTCACGTCCAACGGCCTGATCCTTTTGCCCAAGGGCGGTCGAGCGGTGATCGACATTGCCGCCCTGGAGGTAGCCGGTTCGACCGCTCGCGGGCAGTTGCGTTCGGATCCTGGTGGATTCACCGGGCAGCTGCGGTTGGCCGGCGGGTCCTTGAGCGGCACCCTCGACTTCTCGCCCCACAACGGTGACCAGCGGATCGAAGCTCATCTCGCGGCCAACAACTTCAGCGTTGCGGGGCCGACGCTGCTCAGCGTCCGATCGGGCCGGGTCGACGGAACAATCATCCTCGCCGAGGGACGGACCACACTCGACGGCGTAGTCAGCGCGCGCGGCCTCACCACCAGCGGCATTTCCCTTGCCCGGCTCACCGCCAATGCGCGGCTGGTCAACGGCTCGGGCGAGGTTCGGGCGGCGCTGGCGGGCACGCGGGGATCCGCCTTCCAGCTCGTCACAGTTGCGCAGGTCGGCCCTGATCGGGTCAGCCTGACCGGGCGCGGAGAGCTGGCGCGGCGGCCACTGACACTCGACAGCCCGCTGGTGATGACGCGGGTCGCGGGCGGTTGGCAGATTGCCCCGACGCGCATTCGCTTCGGCGGCGGGCGGGGCACGCTGTCGGGCCGTACCGGCGAGCGGCCCGAGTTCCGGGCGGATATCGAAGCGATGCCGCTACAGCTGCTCGCCATCGCCTGGCCCAAGGCGGGGCTGGGCGGAATCGCCAGCGGCCGGATCGACTATCGCTGGGAGGGCGCGCCATCGGGCAGTGCCAATCTCCGGATCCGGGGACTGAGCCGGGCAGGCCTGGTGCTGGCGTCCAAGCCGATCGACGTCGGGGTCAACGCCCAACTGAGCGGAGGCCGGGCGGCGATGCGGGCGGTGGCGGTCAGCGACGGCAAGACGATCGGCCGGGCCCAGGCGCGATTTGCTCCTTTGGGGCGTGGGCCGATCATGGCCGAGCTGATGAATGCGCCGATGCTGTTCCAGCTACGCTACGCCGGGCCAGCCGACACATTGTGGCGACTGTCGGGGGTGGAAACCTTCGACCTGTCGGGACCGATCGCGGTCGGCGCCGATATCGGCGGGCGCCTCGTCGATCCGCAGATCCGTGGCTCGGTCAAGGCCGACGGGGCCCGGTTGGAGAGCCCGATCACCGGCACCGTGGTTGAGCGCATCCAGGCGCAGGGCCGTTTCGCGGGACCAAGGCTTGTGATGTCGCAGCTCAGCGGTTCGACCCCGGGCGGCGGCTCCATTTCCGGCAGCGGGACGGTCGACTTCAGCGGCGGCAAGGCCGGCCTGGACCTCAAGTTCGATGCCAGCAGGGCCCGGCTGCTCGATCGCGACGACATCGCAGCGACCGTGACCGGTCCGCTGGCGATCAAGTCCAGCGGCAACGGCGGCACGATAAGCGGTAACCTGCGGCTCAACGGCGGCCGGTTCACGCTGGGCCGGGCGAGCGCGGCGGCGTCCGTGCCGCAACTCAAGGTCCGCAACGTCGGCCAGGATGCCGACATGGTCATCGAGGTCGCCCAGTTGCAGCCGTGGAGGCTCGACGTCGATCTTGCCGGCGGCCCGTTGAATGTCCGCGGACTGGGGATCGACAGCCGCTGGAGCACCGACATCAAGATCGGCGGATCGGTGGATGCCCCGCGGATCAATGGCCGCGCCGACCTGATCCGCGGCGATTATGAGTTCGCCGGCCGCAGTTTCCGGCTGGAGCGCGGCGTGATCCGCTTCCGCGGCGAAAGTCCGCCCGATCCGCTGCTCGATATTCGGGCCGAAGCGCAGGTGCAGGGGCTCGATGCCACCATCATCGTCGGCGGGACTGGCCTGAACCCCGAAATCCGCTTCGCATCGGTGCCGCAGCTACCCCAGGACGAATTGCTGTCGCGCCTGCTGTTCGGAACTTCGATCACCAACCTTTCCGCGCCGGAAGCCTTGCAACTCGCTTCGGCCGTCGCCGCGCTCCAGTCGGGCTCGGGCAGCCTCGATCCGATCAACGCCGTACGCCGTGCGGTGGGGCTCGACCGGCTGAGGATCGTGCCGGCCGACATAGCGACCGGGCAGAAAACAGCCGTTTCGGCCGGAAAATATCTGACCCGCAAGCTGTTCGTGGAGGTAATCACCGACGGACAGGGCTATTCGGCGACGCAAGTTGAATATCAAGTGACCCGCTGGCTCTCCATCCTGTCCTCGGTATCGACCATCGGCCGGGCTAGCGCGAACGTGCGCGTGTCGAAGGATTATTGACGGTTATCGTAACGCCAGCGAAAGCTGCGCAAAACGCGAATTCTGGGGGAGGCCGGCATGAGAAACTGGAACGTCCGCAAGACGATCGTCACGCGCGAGGAAATGCCGGAGCATCACCGCTTGGCGCAGTCCTTGAGCTGGCCTCACCTGGTGGCGCTTGGCGTCGGCGCAATTGTCGGAACCGGGATCCTTACGCTGACCGGCGTGGGCGCGGCCAAGGCTGGCCCTGCCGTCATCCTGTCCTTCGCGATCGCTGGCATAATCTGCGCCTGCGCAGCGCTGGCCTATGCCGAGATGGCAACCATGTATCCCGCTTCGGGGTCGGCCTACACCTACAGCTATGTGGTTTTCGGCGAACTCATCGCCTGGATCGTCGGCTGGTCGCTTATCCTGGAATACAGCCTGGTGGTGAGTGCGGTGGCGGTCGGCTGGTCGGGCTATGCGGCTCCCTACTGAGCGAATATCTCGGACTTTCCAATGGCCCTGGCGCAGGGTCCCGAACTTGGTGGCCTGGTCAATCTCCCCGCCATATTCATCATCGCCGTCGTCGCCGGCCTGCTCATCTACGGAACGCGCGAAAGCGCCAATCTCAACGCGGCGCTTGGTAGTGGTGAAGCTGCTCGCGCTGGCCCTGTTCATCATGGTCTGCCTGCCGGTATTCGACGCCGGGAACCTCGACCCCTTCATGCCGCATGGTTTTGCCGCGCACTGGGGAACCGGACCGGACGGCAAGCCGCTGGAAGTCGGCGTGATGGCAGCCGCGGCGATCATCTTCTTCGCCTTCTATGGCTTCGATGCCATCGCCACTGCGGCGGAGGAGGCCAAGAACCCCGAACGCGACCTCGCCATCGGCATCGTCGGATCGATGATCCTGTGCGTGCTCATCTACATGGCGGTGGCCGCCGCAGCGATCGGAGCGCTGGCCTATACGCAATTCGCCAACTCGCCGGAGCCGCTGGCGCTGATCCTGCGCGAGATCGGCGCAGGGCTGGGCAGCGCAAGATCCTGGCGGTGTCGGCGGTGGTCGCGCTTCCGACCGTGATCCTTGCGTTCTTCTATGGGCAGAGCCGGATCTTCTTCGTCATGGCCCGCGACGGCCTGCTTCCCCAGAAACTGGCGAATGTGTCGAAGCGCGGCACGCCGGTGCGGATCACCGCCTTCACGGCCGTAATCGTATCCGTGATTGCCGGTATCTTTCCGCTGGAGGATATCGCCGCCCTGGCGAATGCCGGTACGCTGGCGGCGTTCGTCGCGGTTTGCGCGGCAATGCTGACGATGCGGCGCCGGGACCCCACTGCGCCTCGCAAGTTCACCACGCCGCTGCCGTGGGTGGTGGGCGTGATCGGCATCGCGGGATGCCTCTATCTATTCTGGAGCCTGCCCGTGAAGACCCAGACCTATTTCCTGATCTGGAACATCATCGGGCTGGTGATCTACATGGTCTACAGCAGCCCGAGGGCGGAGAAGGCGAGAGGGGCGGCGTGATTCTGCTTTCCCTTCTTGCGGCCGTCACCGCAGCGGAGACGCCGTCTTTAAGCTGGGAAGGGACAGCCGAAGTCTATCCGCGCCGGCCGAGTTCGCGGTTCGATGCCCGCTAGCTCGGCGCGCCGCCGCCTCAAGAACATCCTGGGCGGTTCGCTCGGCAACCTCGTCGAGTGGTTCGACTGGTACGTCTACTCGGCGTTCGGCCTTTACTTCGCCAGCGCCTTCTTTCCCACCGGCGATCAAACCGCCCAATTACTGCAGACCGCGGCGATCTTCGCGGTCGGTTTCGTCATGCGGCCGGTGGGCGCCTGGGCGATGGGGATTTACGCCGACCACCGTGGCCGCAAGGCGGGGCTGACGCTGTCGGTATCGCTGATGTGCTTCGGCTCGCTGCTGATCGCTTTCGCGCCAACCTACGCCCAGGTGGGACTGCTTTCGCCCGCAATCCTGCTGGTCGCCCGGGTCATCCAGGGGCTTAGCCTGGGCGGCGAATATGGTTCGAGCGCCACCTATCTGAGCGAGATGGCCGGCCGCGAGCGCCGCGGCTTCTGGTCCAGCTTCCAATATGTGACGATCATCGGTGGACAGCTGACCGCGCTGGCCCTGCTGGTCGGCTTGCAATCCGCCTTTGGAGAAGCGGCGATGGAGTCCTGGGGCTGGCGTCTGGCCTTCGGTGCCGGCGCGGCCCTGGCGGTCGTTGTCTTCTTCATCCGTCGTCGGCTCGACGAGACGATGAGCTACGAAAACGTCGCCCGGCTCGATGATCGGCCAAAATCGAGCGGAAGGAATCTGTTCCGCGAGCATCCTCGAGAAGCGTTTCTGGTGATCGCATTGACCGCGGGCGGAACGCTCGCCTTCTACGCCTACACCACTTACATGCAGAAATTCCTGGCCAATACGGCGGGTTTCGATCGACCGACGGCCTCCCGCATCATGACGGTTGCACTGGGCCTGTTCATGCTGTGGCAGCCGCTTGCCGGTCATTTGTCCGACAAGATCGGACGGCGGCGGATGCTGATCTTCTTCGGCGTCTGCGGCGTGCTGTTCACCTATCCGATCTTCACGGCACTCGAACAAACGCGGGATCCGGTCACGGCTTTTGCGCTGGTACTGGCGGCACTGGTCATCGTCACCGGCTACACATCGATCAACGCGGTGGTGAAGGCGGAGCTGTTCCCGAGCCACATCCGCGCTCTCGGAGTCGCCTTGCCGTTCGCGCTTGCCAACACGGTGTTCGGAGGCACCGCCGAGGCCGTGGCGCTGTGGCTCAAGGGCATTGGCCATGAGCGCTGGTTCTATATCTACGTGACGGTGGTGATTGGCTGCTCGCTGATCGTCTATGTGCGGATGCGCGAAACCAAGACCACCAGCCAGATCTTAGAGGATTAGCGATCGGCGCCTCAGCGCTTGAGGTAGCCCTCAAGGTCGTCGCGCAGCTCATCCAGAGACTGGCGCTTCCAGCCATCGGCCCAGGGATTGTCGATATCGGAGCTTCGTAGCCCGGGGCCTGGGCGGATCATCAGATGAGGCGCGAGTTCCGGCTTGGCGTTGCCCAGCAGCTTGAGGTCGAAGGGGTTGCTGAACCTCAATCCCGCCTTGTCGCCGCAGGTCCAGTTGACGGTCGCGAAATGCTGGCCGGCATCGCCCAGGTCGAGCAGCACTTCGGCGCCATTCGGATATTGAACCGGGCTTTCGATCAGCGCGCCATTTTCCGAGATGTTGCGAAGCCGCACCTTCTCGTTGTTGTGGGCGAAATAGACTTCGCCCATCCATACCAACGGATGGCGGCGTTCAGTCCTGCGCGAATTGGCAACCGCGTCGTCGTCGTCGCCTGTCTTGGCTGGTTCGACCGTCGACGGTTCGGCCGCCGGTTCCCGGGGCGCGAAAGCGACAGTTCGGGAAGCTGCGGTGAATAACGTCCAGCAACAGCGTGTCACGGGCCTCAGGATCGCAGTCGATGCGGGTTTCATGCGCGAACTCGAGGCCGACCCGGTCACCGCGAATCCAGCGGACCGCGCATTCGATCTCGGCGCCCTCGGCGAGGATCAGGTCGACCCGCTCCCACAGCAGTGGGGCGAAGTCGGCCCGGATCATCGCGCCGCCGCCCGAAAGGTTGATCAGGTCAACCTCATGTTCCTCGTCGGCAAAGCGTGCGCGGGCGACTTCCTGGTCCAGGCGATGACGGTCGTTGTCGCGATGATTGGCGCTGCGGCTTTCCTCCCGCGGCACTTCAACGGAGGACAGATCGTCCTCGGCAGCGCCGCGCGCATTCTTGTCCCGGACGAGCGGGTTCTTGGGGTACAGCCCATTCCCCGACAGAATAGCCGAGCGGAACTTGTTCATCGAGACGACCTCGCATGCCATGGCATCGGGATGCTGGCATGCGAAGTGTTACGATCCGGTAACTTTCTCCGGAAAATTACGCCGAATAATACATGTCGAACTCGACCGGTGACGGCGTGGTTTCCCAGCGCATCACCTCTTCCCACTTGAGTTCGATATAGGCGTCGATCTGGTCGTCGCTGAACACGTCCCCCTTGGTCAGGAATGCCCGATCGTTGGTCAGCGCGACCAGCGCCTCGCGCAGCGAGCCGCAGACGGTCGGCACATTGACCAGCTCGGCCGGCGGCAGGTCGTAGAGGTTCTTGTCCATCGCCTCGCCGGGATGGATCCGGTTCTGGATGCCGTCGAGGCCGGCCATCAGCAGGGCGGAGTAAGCGAGGTAGGGGTTGGCCATCGCGTCGGGAAAGCGGAATTCGACCCGCTTCGCCTTTTCGCCCGCGCCATAGGGGATGCGGCACGAGGCCGAGCGGTTGCGGCTCGAATAGGCCAACAGGACCGGCGCCTCGAAGCCGGGCACGAGCCGCTTGTAGCTGTTGGTGGTCGGGTTGGTGAAGGCGTTGAGCGCACGGGCATGCTTGATCACGCCGCCGATGAAATAGAGCGCAGTCTCGCTGAGCCCGGCGTAGCCGTTGCCCGCGAACAGCGGCTTGCTGTCCTTCCAGATCGACATGTGGGTGTGCATGCCGCTGCCGTTATCCTTGGCGATCGGCTTGGGCATGAAGGTCGCGGTCTTGCCATAGGCATGGGCGACCATGTGGACGACATATTTGTAGACCTGCATGCGGTCCGCGGTCTCAACAAGCTTGCCGTAAGTCAGGCCGAGCTCGTGCTGCGCGGCGGCGACCTCATGATGATGCTTGTCGCAGGGCAGGCCCATCTCGATCATTGTCGAGACCATCTCGCCGCGAATGTCGCCGGCGCTGTCGACCGGGGCCACCGGGAAATAGCCGCCCTTGGCGCGCGGTCGGTGGGCGAGGTTGCCCCCTTCATATTCCCGGCCGGTGTTGGTCGGCAGCTCGATGTCGTCGAGCTTGAAGCCCGAGGCGGCATAGCTGTCCTCAAAGCGGACGTCGTCGAACATGAAGAATTCGGCTTCCGGTCCGACGAACACCGTGTCGCCGACGCCGGTCGCCTTGAGATAGGCCTCGGCGCGGGTCGCGGTCGAGCGCGGGTCCCGGGCGTAGAGCTCGCCGGTCGAGGGCTCGACGATGTTGCACACCAGGATCAGGGTCGGAGTTGCCGCAAAAGGATCGACATAGATCGCGTCGAGATCCGGCATCAGGATCATGTCGCTCTCGTTGATTGCCTTCCACCCGGCAATCGAAGAACCGTCGAACATAAAGCCGTCGGTCAGCATGTCCTCGTCGATGACCGAGGCGACCATGGTCAGATGCTGCCACTTGCCCTTCGGGTCGGTGAACCGGAGGTCGACATATTCGATCTCGTTTTCCTCGATCTGCTTCAGGATTTTGGACGCGGCGTTGGCCATGGTGGACCCCATCTGGATGCAAGAGAATCGCCTCGGCCCTGCGGCTTCGGTTGTGGAGATGCGATTCCAGCATGGCGCGGCGGAGTCACGACTGCCGTGAACTTTTCACGGGTGAAATATTAGAAGGCGCGGCGCTGGGCCTGGACCAGCATCCTCAGCAACATGGCCACAGGCCGCGGGACACCGACCTTGCCCTCGAGCCACAGACTGACGGCCGAACGGCTGACCCCGATCGCATTGGCAAGATCGCTTTGGGTTCGATAGCCGAGCGCGCGCATGTTCGACTTCAGCTCGTCGGGCGACATGGAGGCGAGGCGGGGATCGTCCATCAGGCCCAATGCCTAGCCGAGCAATCGGCGAAGCGGAACACTCAGATTGCGTCCGCGCCCCGGTCGCCGGTGCGGATCCTGACCGCCTGCTCGATGGCGAAGACGAAAATCTTGCCGTCGCCGATGCGCCCGGTGCGTGCGGCATTCTCGATCGCCTCGACCGTGCGGTCGGCAAGGTCGTCCTCGACCACCACTTCAACCTTCACCTTGGGCAGGAAGTCGACGACATATTCGGCACCGCGGTAAAGCTCGGTATGGCCCTTTTGACGGCCAAAACCCTTCACCTCGGTCACTGTGATGCCGCTCACGCCGACCTCATGCAGCGCATCTTTGACGTCGTCGAGCTTGAACGGCTTGATGATCGCTTCGATCTTTTTCACTGGCACATTCCCCGCGTCGCAGAGGCCATCATAGCCACAGCATGCCTAAAAGCGCCATGGCCTGATGGTGCGATGCGGTGAATGCAACTTTCTGCCAAACCTCTGCCGCAATTGGCAGGCAGTCGGTGAGCGCTATGAAGAAAGCCATCATCCTGTCTGCCGGCCAAGGGTCGCGTCTCGGCCACCTGACCGACAACAAGCCCAAGTGCCTGATCGATTTCAACGGTCGCACCTTGCTCGACCGGCAGCTGGATGCGCTCGCCGCCAATGGCGTCGAAGAGGCAGTGGTCGTGACGGGGTTCCGCGATGACCAGATCGAAGCCGCGCTAAAACGACGCGGCGACGTCAGTCCGCGCGTCCGCACGATCTACAATCCCTTCTACAAGGTCGCCGACAATCTCGGCTCGCTGTTCGTGGCGAAAGCTGAAATCGAGGGCGACGTACTGGTGTGGAATGGAGATACGTTGGTCAGCGAGGAGCTGATGGCTCGCGTCGTTGGAAATCGCGATCAACAGGGCATCTGCGTCACCATCGACCGCAAGGACGGCTATGACGAAGACGACATGAAGGTCGTAGTCGACGATGCAGGACGGCTCCACTCCATCGGCAAGCGACTAGACCTCGGCGAGGTCAATGCTGAGTTGATTGGCCTGCTCGCCTTCCGCGGCGCTGGGGCGCAAACCTTCCGTCACGCCATCGAACGGGCGATCCGGACGGCCGAAGGCACCACCATCTGGTATCTTCGCGTGATCCACCAGATCGCCCAGGAAGCGCCGGTGTGGACCCTCGACATCAACGGCCATGAATGGGGCGAGGTCGATTTTCCAGAGGATGTCGAAAGCGCCCAGGCGCTAGCCGCACGCTGGGATGCCCAGCGGAAGGCGAAAGCCGCTTAGTAAGGCGGCCTGTCCAGACCCTTCGGGCTCTTCGTGAAAATCTCGCAGCCGACCTCGGTGATCCCGATCGAATGTTCGAATTGAGCCGATAGCGAGCGGTCGCGGGTTACCGCGGTCCAGCCGTCGTCGAGCAGCTTTACATCGGGGCGACCGATGTTGATCATTGGTTCCACGGTGAAGAACATGCCGGGCTTGAGCTCTGGTCCGGTACCAGGCCGTCCGGCATGGATGACTTCGGGGCTGTCGTGGAACAGCCGGCCGAGACCATGGCCGCAGAAATCTCGGACCACGCCGTAGCGGTGCTTTTCCGCATGGGCCTGGATGGCATGGGCAACGTCGCCCAATCGGTTGCCCGGCTTGGCTTGTTCCAGCCCCAGCATCAGGCATTCATAGGTCACGTCGACGAGCTTCTTCGCCTTGATCGGCACGTCGCCGACAAAGAACATGCGGCTGGTGTCGCCATGCCACCCGTTGAGGATCGGGGTCACGTCGATGTTGACGATATCGCCATCCTTCAGGGCCTTGTCGCCCGGAATGCCGTGGCAGACCACATGATTGATCGAGGTGCAGCAGCTCTTGGTATATCCGCGATAGCCGAGCGTCGCCGGAACTCCGCCGGCCTCCAGCGTCATCCGCTGGACGATCGCGTCGATTTCACCCGTCGTAACGCCCGGAACCACCTGCGCAACCAGTGCGTCGAGAATCTCGGCGGCCAGCCGGCCGGCGCGGCGCATTCCTTCGAACCCTTCGGCGCCGTGGAGCTTGATCACCTGGCTGCGCGGCTCGGCCCGGTCTTCGGGGCCTACGTGGATATATTCGGTCATCGGCCTTAGATAGGTCCACACCGGCCGAATGTCGAATGGAGGGCGTGGTTTGGGCAGGATCTGGACGGCAGGATTGGCGGTAATCGGCGACGAAATTCTTTCCGGCCGGACCCAGGACCGGAATATCGCCCAAGTCGCGACCTGGCTCAACGCGCAAGGCATCCGGTTGGCCGAAGTGAGGGTCGTGCCGGACGTTGAGGAGCGGATCGTCGAGGCAATCGATACGCTGCGGTCGGCCTATGATTATTGCTTCAGCACGGGCGGCATCGGGCCGACCCATGACGACATCACGGTTGATGCGGTCGCCAAGGCGCTGGGTGTCCCCGTGGTCGTCCACCCGGCGGCGAGGGCGATCCTCGAGCGCTACTATGCCGACAAAGGCGGGCTGAATGAGGGACGATTGCGGATGGCGCGCGTTCCAGAGGGCGCCGAGCTGATCGAAAACAAGATGTCCGGCGCGCCGGGGATCCGGATCGGCAACCTGTTCCTGATGGCCGGCGTCCCGCACATCACAGCCGGGATGCTCGACGCGCTGAGCGGTACCCTGGAGGGTGGCAGGCCGCTGGTTTCAGTGACCGTCGGCGCCTTTGCTCCGGAAAGCGAAGTGGCCGATCTTCTCCGCCAGGCCGAGCAGTCGGCGGAGGGGATTTCAATCGGCAGCTATCCGTTCTTCAAGCAGGGCCGCGTCGGCTCCAATTTTGTAGTCCGGTCCGAGGACGCCGATCGAGCCAGGGCGGTGGCCGACGGCTTGGCCAGCAAGCTTGCAGAAGTCGGCTATGAGCCGGTCGCCGGGGGAATTTGAGCCCGTTGACGCTCGGCGGGCCGGAACCTAGATGTTCGAAAGGCTTCGCGGGTATGATGTAATGGTAGCCTGTCAGCTTCCCAAGCTGAACGCACGGGTTCGATTCCCGTTACCCGCTCCAGACATAATCGGCCGACATTGGCCGCACCTAGCTGAAATATCGCTGAAATTTCCCGAAACCTGATCGCTTACGTTCCGTTGTTGCAGCAATGCGACTTGAATGGAGGAACGCATGATCCTCAGGAAATATGGCTACGCCTGGATAACGCTGGGCTTCTTCCTCGTCTCGCTATTGCTGCACTGGTATTTCGGCTGGCAGTCCTATGTGGCGGAAGCCGCCGAGCATGGTCAGCCTCCGCAGCAATCCGAATATCTCGACGAAATGATGCGGGACACGTTCGAGAATTGGCAGTCGGAGTTTCTGCAGCTGCTCTGGCAGGTCTGTGGTCTGGCTTATTTCCTCTATGTCGGTTCGCCTTCGTCGAAGGAGAATGACGATCGGGTCGAGGCGAAGCTCGACGCGCTGCTGATCATGCAGGGCAAGGCCGGCTTCGAGATCATGGAGAAGCTGGACAAGCACTTCCTGCGCGAGGGCGGGCATCCCGAGCCGCATGGACACGAGGAGCTCGACGATATTCTTGGCGTTCTTCACAAGGAGGGAAAGCGACCCGACAGAAAATGACATTGGGTCGGCGGCGAGGCTCTATGATGCCTCGCCGGCCCGGATAAAGAGGGCGGGCGCAGCAATTCAGCTGCGTCCGCCCTTCCACCGGCAGCGTGAGTGCAAGCCACGGCACTCATCATGTGCGAAAAGGAGGCTAATCGCACGCACGGTAAACGTTCCGGATGCCCCTAATGTTTCCCGGAAATCCGCCAAATCCATGTTAAGTTGAATGGCGTTTTGCCCGAATGTGAAAAAGGGCGCCGCTCCACAATGAAGCGACGCCCTTTTGAAAGGCCCTGGGCCGGCCGGTTAGAAGCTGAACCGCGCTCCGACGCGGATCTGGTACAGCGACTGACGGCTGCTGAGCGACTTGCTCACCGGAGTGACGCGCGAATACTGATATTGTGTACAGTTATTCGCCACGACGCTGGTGCATGTCACGGTCGCGACGGCCGCGGTGTATGGGAAGCTGACCTGCGTCAGAGCACCCCAATCGCTATCGATCAGGTTCAAGATATTCTCGACGTCCGCGAACAGCTTGACCTTGCTGCCCAGGACGTAGGTCGGGATCTCTTGCGACAGGTGCAGGTCAACCTTGAAGAAATCGGGCGAGTCCTGGCTGTTTTTGGCGACGACTCCGCCGCGGTACTTGCCAAGTCCTTCATCCGCGATGATCTGGTTGAATAGCAACCGGGCCTCCTCCGCGGTCTGCGTAACCCCGCCGACGGTCGAGCTGATGAAAGTCACTCGCGGATCGTTCGACTCCGGTACGTAGAGCAGGACCCGTCCGCCATTGCCGACTGTGCCGAAGACGGGCAGGCGGCCGGTGCCGCGATCCAGCATCGTGATGCTGTAGGGCCGGCCGGTGCGATATTCGCCAAACAGCGAAATCCGGGTCTCGTTGTCGCCGAAGAACTTGCGGCGGAAGTCGGCTCCGAACTTCCACTGGTCGCGGATCTCGTAGATCGAGCGGCCGCAGGCGGCGCTGTTCGGATCGAAGAACGCGTTATTGCCATACAATGATCCCGCCGTCGCAGATGTGATCGCATTGCAATCCTCGACGTCAGAGCGAGTATAGCTGCCGTCGATTTCGAGGCCGAAATCGAACCGCTTGGAGAAGCGGGCGACAGCGACAATTCCGCGACCCTTGTGGCTGTTCGTCATGAACAGGTCCTGATTGGTCGTGGCGACTCCATTCAGCGGTCCGTAGCGGTTGCGACCGTCCGGCAATGTACCGATCGGAACCGAACGCAGATCGGTCCACTGATAGGCGTCGATAATCTCGCTGTAGAGCAGGTCCGCGCCGAACAGCCAGCCGTCGCCAAGGAAGCTGCCGAGGTCGGCGTCGTAGTTGACGGACAGGCTGCTGCGCCACTGGGATGCAACATCCAGGTCAGGGTCGATTGCGTTGACCGGCGCGAGTGCCAGCGAAGCGGCGTCGACGACGAAATCCTCGACTTCGGTCGGAATGTCGAACCCAGTAACACCATTCAGCGCGGCATTGCAGATGGCCGCCCGGTTCGGAGTGGTCAGCGAAAGACTGCAGACCGGAAGCGTTCCGGCCGGAGCTCCGGTTGGGTTCTGTCGGCTGATGTCGACCGAATTGGTTAGCTGGCCAGTGTTCGAGAAGCTGTTCGAAATGAACACATCGGGCGTGCCGCCCCCGAAGATGCCGGTGCCGCCGCGAACGATAATCCGGTCGGTCGGCTTCCAGTTGAAACCGGCGCGCGGCTGGATCAGATACTTCTCATCGAAGGTCGCCTGGTTGCTAAAGCCATAGCGTTCCAGGAAGTTCGGATTGAGCGGCGGCCGGTCGTCGCCCTCGAAATAATCGAACTCGAACGCCGCCTGTGACCTGCAGCTCGTCATTTACGTCCCAATCATCCTGGAGGCCGAAGGTGATGTTGCGGGTGCGGAAAGTCGCGGCCGCATCGTTGGGATCCAGGCTGGGCACTGCCGCCTGGTAACGCAGGCGATTGGCGAGGCCGTTCTCGAAGTCCACGATCGAATTGAAATAATAATCGCCTAGACCTCGCTGCAAGAACAAGTTGAAGGTCTTGTTCTGGGTGAACCCGATCAAACCCTTGATCACATGGCTGCCGAGCGAAACGCGGCTCGTCAGGTCGATCGACGTATTCTTGGTGTCTAGGTCGTTGAAGTGACGGCTGATGTCCGGGCCGAAGAAAAGGCGGCTGCCGTTACAGCTAGTCGTCGATCCGACGGAGGTGGGATCAAGGCAGACCTCGAACTGGGCAAAGTCGCGGCCGCCGAACGGGGTCTGGTCCCGCTTGTAGTCGCGGTGGCTGACGCGGAGCTCGGTCGAGAAATTATCGGTCCAGTCCGAGTTGAGCTGGAACACGCCTGAGTTGACCTCTTCCTTCAGTTCATAGCCGTTCGATTGAAGGCCGAGCGCCTGCGGGGCCGTGGTAAAGGTGTTCTGCTGGAACTGCTGCGTGCCTATATTCCGAATGTAGGTAAAGGAGGCACGCTGGCTGTCGGTGATGTTCCAGTCCAGCTTTCCGACGATCTTCTCGTCTTCCTCGACGGCATTCTGGATCAGCCCTAGAGTGTCATATCCATAGACACTCTGTGCGATCGAGCTGACTTCCTCGACGTCATCGAGAGTTATGCCAGCAACCTGGTTGGCGAATCCATCTCCAACGCCATCGTCGAACGGATCGCTCTCCTTGGTCTTCTCATAAGCGACCATGAAGAACAGCTTGTCCTTGATGATCGGGCCCGAGAGAAAGCCGCCATACTGCTTGGAGTTCGAACTTGAGATTGATCTCCTGACCTTTAACCTTGTCACCGGTCAGGCTGTCGTCGGTGTAGCTGTAGAAAGCCGATCCCTTGAAGCGGTTTCCGCCCGAGCGGAGGATGACGTTGATGGCGCCGCCCTGGAAGTCGCCCTCGGCGATGTCGAAGGGCGCGACCTTGATCGAAAACTGCTCGATCGCGTCGAACGGGACCGGGCCGCGAGAGGTCGGCAGGCCGCCGTTGTTGAGGCCGAAGTCGTCCGAGAACTGGACGCCGTCGACCGAGAAGCGGTTGAGGCGTCCGTTGTTGCCGGCAACCTCGATGGTGCGGCTGTTGGTGAGGTCCATCGTCACGAACGCGTCGCGGCGGGCGAGGTCGCGGATGTCGCGGTTGATCGAGGCAGCGCCTTCGATCTCGGTGCGGGTCAGCGTGGTGATCGGGCCAATCGACTGCTCGCGCGGAATGCGGGTTCCGGTGACGACAATTTCCTTTGACGCTTCCTGCTTGGGAAGCTCGACCGGAACGCGGAAGGCTTCGCCGGTGGTCAGGTGAAGGTCGGTGACCTTGATCGTGTCATAGCCATCGGCGCTGACCTCGACCGTGTAAGGCCCGCCGACGCGCAGACCGGAGGCCGAGAAGGCGCCGCTGCTGTCGCTGTCGACCGTCGACGTGGTGCCCGACGGTTCGTGGACGATCGTTACCTGGGCGTTGCCGATCGGCGCGCCGCCGGACGTGACCTGCCCGCGAATGGAGCTCGTCGTTTCCTGGGCGAAGGCGGTGGCAGGCGCGACAATGACAGCCGCGGCACAGAGCAGATGCAGTTTTTTCACGAAACTTGACCCCTAGATTTGAACCCGCTGAATCAGGCACGGCAGGCGGCTAAGGGCCGAGTGAGACAGACAGGTGACAGCCCGCAGCCGGGCATCACCTTCTTCTCACCGCGTTGCAGGATTACCCCACCCCATCGCGCCACCCCGCGCGACTCCGATCTCGGCTACAGCAAAGTTCCTGCGGCCGAACAAGGGTGTAAGTAAGGATTCCATGCCGTGCGGGTTCCGCTGATGCGATTCCGCAACGCTTGAAATCAATCAGCGGGAATCCAGCCGACGCCCGATGGCGACGAAAACGTAGATCAGCCAGCGGCACCAGGAGCGCGGAAAGCACGACCTTGGCCAGCATCTGCCCGAGCAGCAGATTGGCGATCGGGAAGACGCCGTAGAAGCTGATCGTGATGAAGATCAGCGTATCGACAATCTGACTGAGCACGCTGGCGATGCCGGCCCGAAGCCACATCATCCTGGCGCCTTCCCGGGCTTTCAGGCGGCTGAAGATGTATACGTTGAGCAAGGTCGAGATACCGTAAGCGATGATCCCGCCGATCCAGATGCGGGGGGTGGAGCCCATGATCGTTGCGAATGCACTTTGGCGGTCGGCCGGCATGTCGTGGGCCGCAGGCAATTGAAGCACCAGCATCGCCAGCAGAGTCGAGGCAATCAGCGGCACGAACCCCAATATTACCAACCGCTCGGCAGCATCGCGGCCATGCAGCTCGGCCACCGCGCTCGATGTCGTGACAAGCAACAGGAAGGCGAAGATGCCGGCCTCGACCGCCAAGGGCCCGAGCGCCGACCTGCTTGTTGGCCAGCACTCCGGCGATGCACACCATGCCGCCGTAGAAGACGGCGAGCGCGAAGAGGGAACGTGGAATTGCAGGCTGGGCTTGGTCAGTCATGCGCGATTGCTAGCGGCTCGCGCGCCGCCCGCAAGCCCAAACGTCACTGCGAGCGAAGCGAAGTATCCAGCCTGGATTGCCGCGTGGGTGCGCTGCTCGCAATGGCGGCCGGTTGACCGCCTCCATCTCGGGCGGCTAGGCGCGCTGCCCTGTGACCCAGCCTTCCCTTGATATAGTTGCCATGGGCGATGCCATCGTCGACGTCATTGCCGATTGCGACGACGAGTTCATCCGGGCTCACGGCCTGCCGAAAGGGTCGATGCAGCTGCTGTCGCCGGAGCGGGCTGACGAGCTTTATGCCGCGATGGGCGTCGCGCGCGAAATGTCCGGCGGGTCGGCGGCTAATAGCATGGCCGGTGTAGCGGCGATGGGCGGCAGCGCGGCCTTCATCGGCCAGGTGGCCGAAGACCAGCTTGGCATGATCTTCGAACATGACATGCACGCGCTCGGCGTTCGTTTCGACACGCCGCCGCTGCCCAGGGGCGATGGCTCGGGGCCTCCCACGGGTCGCTGCCTGATCCTGGTTACGCCCGATGGGCAGCGGACGATGAATACCTGCCCGGGTGCCAGTCACGAGCTGAACGGGGCCGCATTGAACCGCGAGCTGATCGCCTCGGCATCGATCCTGTTCCTCGAAGGATATCTGTTCGGTCCCGAAAAGCCGCGGGCGGCGATGATGGACGCGATCAAGGTTGCCCACGCCGCCAACCGCCGGGTTGCCTTCACCTTGAGCGAGAGCGTGTGCATCGCCGGTCGCAAGGAAAGCTTCGGCCAGATGATTGACAGCGGCGGCGTCGACCTCCTGTTCTGCAATGAAGCCGAAGCACTGCAGCTGACCGGCCGGACCGACCTCAGGCACGCAATGACGGAGCTCAGCATCAAGGTGCCGGTGCTGGTGGTAACCCGCGGCCAGGAGGGCGCGATCGCGATCGAGAATGGCGAGCGCATCTCGATCCCCGCGGCCCCAGTCGACGAAGTGGTCGATACCACCGGCGCCGGCGACCTGTTCGCCGCCGGCTTCCTCACCGCGCGATGCAAAGGTGCTTCACTCGAGCGTTGCCTGCGGACCGGCGCGATCGCAGCGGCCGAAGTGATCCGGCAATATGGTGCGCGCCCGACGACCGACCTCAAAGCCCTGGTGAAGCTATGATTCGACGCCTCGCCGTTTACTGTGGTTCCGCTCACGGCAGCGACCCGGCCTTCGCCGACTCAGCTCGCTCGCTGGTCCAT
Source organism: uncultured Alphaproteobacteria bacterium (assembly GCA_963844355.1). Taxonomy (GTDB): domain Bacteria; phylum Pseudomonadota; class Alphaproteobacteria; order Sphingomonadales; family Sphingomonadaceae; genus Sphingomicrobium. Next base: position 433,829 of record CAWJNY010000007.1, on the reverse strand, counting down.
GAAATGGCCGCGCGCGGAGTGGACATGGTCTATGGCGGAGGGCGCCTCGGCCTGATGGGCATCATTGCCGACACCATGCTGGAGGCGGGGGGCAAGGTGTTACGGCGTGATCCCGCAGGCCTTGGTTGACCATGAGGTGGCGCACACCGGCCTCTCCGAGCTTCACACCGTCGCCAATATGCATGAGCGCAAGGCGAAGATGACCGAGCTGTGCGACGGCTTCGTCTGCCTGCCGGGCGGCATCGGCACGCTGGATGAAATGTTCGAGGCCTGGACCTGGAACGCGCTCGGCTATCATGCCAAGCCTTTCTGCCTGCTCAATGTCCATGGCTTCTGGAACGACCTGGCAGACTTTATGGATCATGTCCGCGACAGCGGTTTCTTGAGCCAGGCGCGCCGGCTGCAAATGCTGAAAGCCGAAACTCCGGCTGAGGCGCTCGACCTACTGGACGCGGCGGCAAAAAACGCGGAACAAGGCGTCACTTGGTAAGAAGGCCGTTGGGCCAATCGCGCTCGGGGAGGGGTCGCGTTTCATGAATCAATATCTGCTCGGGCTCGCGGGCATCGCGGCCATCATTCTGATTGCGGTCGCATTTTCGTCCAACCGCAAGGCGATCAAACTTCGGGTGGTCGGAGCGGCGTTCGCGCTTCAGGCGGTGCTCGCCTTCCTGGTGCTGAAAACGCCGTGGGGTCGCGCCACGATCCAGGCGATGTCGGATGGCGTCGCCGAACTGCTCGGCTATGCCACCAAGGGCACCGAGTTCCTGTTCGGCCCGACCGCATCCAACCCGCTGGCCAACACCTTCGCCATCGCCGCGCTGCCGGTGATCATCTTCTTCGCGAGCCTGGTCGCCATCCTCTACCATCTCGGCATCATGCAGCGGGTCGTGAAGTGGGTCGGCGGTGCGATCGGATGGGTGACGGGAGTCAGCCGGGTCGAATCGCTGGGCGCCGCGGCCAACATCTTCGTCGGCCAGTCGGAAAGCCCGCTGGTGGTGCGCCCTTACCTCGCTGCGCTGCCGCCGACGCATCTGTTCACCTTGATGAGCGTCGGCATGGCCGGCGTCGCCGGGACGATCCTGGCCGCCTACGCCGGCCTGCTGGGCGAACGCTACCTTCCCTACCTGCTGGCCGCCGCCTTCATGTCGGCTCCGGGCGGGATCCTGATGGCCAAGCTGATCATGCCCGACGAGCCGGTCGGCGCGAACGAACTGGCCTTGGAGGGCGGGGCCACGGCCACGGCGCCCGAGGACGAGATCGAGGTCCACACCTTCGAGGAAGGCGAGCGGCCGGCCAACATCATCATGGCCGCGGCGCAGGGTGCGCAGACCGGCGTCAAGCTGGCCGTGGCGGTCGGCGCGATGGTGCTGGCGTTCGTCGCCCTGGTGGCGCTTGCCAATGGCATACTTGGCGGGATCGGCGGCTGGTTCGGTAGGCCCGACCTGTCGTTCCAGGCGATCGTGGGCCTGCTATTCTCGCCGGTCATGTACCTGATCGGCATCCCCTGGAGCGAGGCGGGCGTCGCCGGCGGGCTGTTCGGCACCAAGATCGTCTTCAACGAATTCGTCGCCTTCATCGATCTCGGCAACGCAGCTGGCCCGGCGGCAGCCTTGAGCGACCGCAGCCGGGCGATCGTCACCTTCGCCCTGTGCGGCTTCGCCAATTTCTCCTCGATCGCGATCCAGATGGCGGTTACCGGCAACCTGGCCCCAAACCAACGCCCGATGATCGCCAGGCTCGGCCTGCGCGCCCTGCTGGCGGGGTCGCTGGCCAACCTAATGAGCGCCGCGCTTGCCGGGCTGATGATCGGGTAAATCGTCATTGCGAGGAGCGCAGCGACGCGGCAATCCATGCGCCGCTGGATTGCTTCGCTTCGCTCGCAATGACGCAGGAAATTTTGCTAAGAGCCCGATATGACCGACGTAATCACCAGTGACCATATCGCTTCCGTCTCGCTGCCCGACGCGGACAAGGACCCGCAGGGTTTCGCGCAGGAGTTGGGCAACAGCTTCGTTGAATATGGCTTCGCCATCGTCCGCGACCACGGCATCCCGCAGCAGCTGATCGACCACGCCGAGCAACTGTCGAAGCAATTCTTCGCTCTGCCCGACGAGGTGAAGAAGAAATATCTGGTTCCGGGCGGCGGCGGCGCGCGCGGCTACACCGCATTTGGCATCGAGACCGCCAAGGGCGCGACGTCGTTCGACCTCAAGGAATTCTGGCACGTCGGACGCGAGTTGCCGGCTGGCCACAAGTTCCGAGACGTCATGGCCGACAACATCTGGCCGGACGAAATCCCCGGCTTCAAGGAAACCTTCCTCGAGCTTTACGACGCGTTCGACGCGGCCGGCGTTAAAGTGCTGCGCGCCATCGCGCGGTTCCTGAAGGTCGACGAGGATTATTTCACCGACACGGTCCGCGACGGAAATTCAGTAATGCGGCTGCTGCACTATCCGGCGCAGACCGAGCCGACCGGCAATCATATCCGCGCCGGCGCGCATGAGGACATCAACACCATCACGCTCCTGCTCGGTGCGGAGGAAGCGGGATTGGAGCTCAGGACCAAGGACGGGCGCTGGATTCCGGTCAGCCCCAAGCCCGGCGAGTTGGTGATCAACATCGGCGACATGCTGCAGCGGCTGACCAACGGCGTGTTGCGCTCGACCAGCCACCGCGTGGTCAACCCGGCACCCGACCGCGCCAGCCACGCCCGCTATTCGATGCCCTACTTCCTCCACTTCCGCCCCGACTTCATGATCGAGGCGCTGCCCGGCACCGTCCCGCCAGGCGAGCAGCCGAAATGGCCGCCGATCAGCAGCCATGATTATCTCCAGGAGCGGCTGCGGGAGATCAAGCTGAAATAGGCGATATGCCGTGGGTCTGACGGCGGCCCGAAACCGGCGCGAACATCGAGCCGTTGAGCCGGGCGGAATCGCAAATGGTGCCGCTATCGCTGGAGGGCCGGCATTGGTCCGCCGCCCGCCGGCCGAAGCGTGGCCTCGAATGGCGGGCGGCGGTGTTGGTCGAGATGGTCCTGGCGTCGGTCTGGCCCAAATACGCGGGCCATTTTCTCGATGACGGCATCAAGATGAACGCAGGACTGTCGCACCATGGTTAGTAAAACCGCGCAACCTTCCAACGGTTGCCTGCAGACTTACCGAAATCATCATAACAAAGATTAACCTGCGTCCTTCAGGTTTGCTGGCCCGAAACCGTTCGGCAGCAATGTGGAAATGAAGTGGCGCTCACTTTTTGTCCCGTCTCCCGACGAGCAGATGATCTCGATATCCCGGCCGGCGAGGCAGAACGCCTCGTAGATCGCCTGCCGGCAGCCGCCGCAGGGGGTGACGACGCTTTCCCCGAACAACGCGCCCGCCTGAACATTGCCGCCCGCCACCGCGATCCGCGCAACATTGTGCAGGCCGAAGGCGAGATGGGCGGCGCTAAGCGCGCTCTGCTCGGCGCACACGCCAAGACGGTAGCAGGCGTTCTCGACATTGACCCCGCTGACGACCTGCCCGTCGACGCTCTCGATCGCGGCGCCGACGAAGAAGCGGGAGTAGGGGGCATAGGCCGCCAGCGCCGCTTGCCGGGCGGCTGCGATGAGTTCTTCATCTGTCATTGAAATGACCTTAAGCGGTGCAACAGAATCGACAAGTCAGTCCGTCGTTGCGAGCGAAGCGAAGCATCCAGTCTGGATTACCGCGTCGCTTCGTCCCTCGCGATGACGAACCTGGGGGAATTGATGAAGCGTATCCTTGCCCTCGCGCCGCTTGCGTTGGTCGCCGCGTGCGTGACGCCGCCTCGGCAGGCCGAAGCACCACCGCCCACCGCCACACCCATCGAGGTGCAGATCCTCGGCATCAACGATTTCCATGGCAATCTGGAAACGCCGGCGGCCCCCATCACCATGGCGGCGGCGGATGGCAGTAAGGTCACCACGCGCGTTGGCGGCGCCGCCCACCTGGCTACGGCTCTCCGCTCGGTACGCACCGCAAACAGCGTCACCGTCTCGGCCGGCGACATGATCGGCGCCTCGCCGCTGGTATCGGCCTACTTCCTCGACGAGCCGACCATCCAGGCAATGAACGCGGCCGGGGTCGATATCGCGGCAGTCGGCAACCATGAGTTCGACAAGGGCGTCGCCGAGCTGCTCCGCATGGCCAAGGGGGGCTGCGAAAGATTTACCACGCGCGTGCCGTGCAGGCTTGAGCCGTTCGGCGGGGCGAGTTTCGAATTCCTGGCCGCGAATGTCCGAACGGGCAGCAGCCAGACGCTGCTTCCGGCAACCGCGATCCGCCGCTTCGGTCCGGTGACGGTAGGTTTCATCGGCATGACGCTCAAGGAGACGCAGACGCTGGTCACTCCTGCCGGGGTGGCCGGCCTGACCTTCATCGATGAATTCGATGACCGCCAATGCGCTCGTGCCCATGCTCAAGGCAGCGGGCGCTGACGCCGTGGTGCTGATCATCCATGAGGGCGCGCGCACTCCCGACGTTTATCGCGAAACAGGGTGTGACGGTCTGTCGGGACCAATCCTCGAAATTGCCGGCAGGCTCGACCCGTCGATCCAGACGATCGTTTCCGGCCACACGCACCACGCCTATGCCTGTGAAATCGACCGCGGCGGGTCGAGGCGGATGCTGACCAGCGCCGGGCGCTACGGCTATTTCGTCAGCGACATCCGCATGACGTTTGATCCGTTGGGCGAGCGGCTGATGGGGCAACGGGCGGTTAACGTCCCGGTATTGCCCGATCGCTTCGCTGCAGACGCGGGCAGTGGCTTCGCTGGTCGGTCGCTACGCCGCCGCAGCAGCTCCGGCAGCAGCGAGAGTGGTCGGCAAGCTCGACGGTCCCGCCGCGGATTCGGAAACAGACGAATGCAGTCTCCTGTCGCCAACCTGATTGCCGACGCGCAACTGGCGGCAACGCGTGCGCCGGGCCGCGGCGGTGCACGGATTTCCTTCATTAACGCCACCGGCGTCAGGACCAATCTCGTTCCCGGTCCGCAGGGCGAGGTTACCTACGGCCAGATTTTCGCGCTCCAGCCGTTCGGCAACAATCTGGTGGTCAAGACGCTGAACGGAGCGCAGCTCAAAGCCGTGCTAGAACAGCAGTTCGGCGTCCGCGACGGGGTGATCCGGGTTAAATCCCTCCTTGTCCCCTCGGCCGGCTTCCGCTTCGGCTACGACCTCGAGCGGCCCGAGGGGCAGCGCGTCCTGTGGATGACGCTGGACGGCAAGCCAATCGATCCTGCGGCTCGCTATCGAGTGACGGTCAACAATTTCCTGAGCTCCGGCGGCGACGGGTTTTCGGCTTTCAATGGCGGCACGGATGCCTTCGACGCCGGGCTGGACCTCGATGCGCTGGAAGCCTGGCTGGCCAAGGGACAGAAGGTTCCCGCCACGGGCAGGACAGCCGGCAACTTTCGCTAGCGCAACGGCGGCTCGTCGAAGCTGCGCAGCTTGCGGCTATGAAGCCCGTCGCCTTCGTTGCGCAGGATTTCGAGCGTTTCGATTCCGATCCGCAGGTGCTGGCTGATTGCGCGCTCGTAAAAAGAATTGGCCTGGCCCGGCAGCTTCAATTCGCCGTGCAGCGGCTTGTCCGACACGCAGAGCAGGGTGCCGTATGGCACTCGGAAGCGGTAGCCTTGGGCAGCAACGGTCGCCGATTCCATGTCGATCGCCACCGCCCGGCTCTGGTTGAAGCGAAGCGCCGACAATGTGTAGCGCAGCTCCCAGTTGCGGTCGTCGGTGGTGACGACCGTGCCGGTGCGCAGCCGCTTCTTGACGCTGTCCTCGTCCTCGCCGGTAACCGCCAGCGCCGCGTTGAACAGCGCGGTCTGCACTTCGGCGATCGCAGGGATCGGCACTTCGACCGGAAGCACGTCGTCGAGGATGTGGTCGTCGCGCAGATAGGCGTGGGCAAGGACGTAATCGCCGATCGTCTGGCTGGGACGAAGTCCGCCGCAATGGCCGATCATCAGCCAGGCTTCCGGACGCAGCACTGCAATATGGTCGCAGATCGTCTTGGCGTTGCTCGGGCCTACGCCGATGTTGACCAGCGTGATGCCGTCGCCGTCGGGCGTAATCAGATGATAGGCGGGCATCTGGTGCCGCCGCCAGACGCCCGCGGCAATCTGCTCCTCGGCGTCGGCCAGGTCACCATGCTCATAGATCCCGCCGGGGACGGACAGGCCGGTGAAGCGGCTGTCCGGATCGCGCAGCGCGCCGATGGCGAAGCGGACGAACTCGTCGACGTAACGGACGTAGTTGGTGAACAGTACGTAGCGTTGGAAATGCTCGGCCGGCGTTCCGGTATAGTGCTTGAGCCGCGCCAGGCTGAAGTCTGTGCGTAGCGCGTCGAACAGGGCCAGCGGCCGGGTCGGGTCGAGCGTAACGTCCCAGGCACCGTCGACTACCTCATCACCAATGTGGATCAGGTCGGTCGACGGGAACCAGCGAGACAGCTCGACGGTCGAAATGCCCTGCAAATCGAGGTCGCCGCCATCGAGAACATATGGATAGGGAATCTCGCTGGCGGAGGTGCCCACGCTTACCTGTACCGGATAGTCACGGATCAGATGCTCCAGCTGCTCACGCAGATATTCGCGGAACAGTTTCGGGCGGGCGATCGAGGTGGTGTAGATTCCCGGCTGGTTGAGACGGGCGAAGGCGCGGTCGGGGGTCGGCAAGGGCGTTACCGGATCATATTCGATGCGCAGCTCAGGATAGGCGAAGGCGCCGTCATCTCGCGCGGCAGCGTCGGGCCGGATCCCTTTATTGGCATATTGGGTCAGCGCCTTTCTGAGGCGGCCAACCGAGGCTTCGTAGCGGGATTCGAGTTCGTCTAGGATCGTTTCGATATTGTTCTGTTCTGTCATGAGTGCCCCGCTTGCCGCCTGATTGTGGCGCTGGCAAGACAATTGGCATGGCTCTCCTGTCCCTTCGCGTTACGCCGCGCTCGGCCAGGCCGGGCATCGGAGAATGGCAGATCGACCCTGGCGGGCGACCGTTTCTGGAGGTTCGCGTGGCCGCTGCGCCCACGGCCGGAGCGGCCAACGACGAGGTCATCAAACTGCTGGCGAAGGCGCTTGGGCTTCCGAAATCCAGCCTCGATATCGTTAGCGGCCAATCCGCCCGGCTGAAACGGGTCGAGCTGCCGCTTGACGAAGCTGAAATCCGCGCCCGGCTCAGTCGCTGATCAGGCTCATGCAGGTTCCCCCGGCTTCGGCTTTCTGAAGTTCTGTCAGATCGACTTCGACGACGTTGAATCCGCGGTCCCGAAGCTTGGCAGCGGTCTCCGGGTTTCCGGCCGCCATGATCAGCCGGTCACGCAAACGAACGACGTTTGCTGCCAAGGGCTCGCCGTGCGCAACGGCCAGCGGTACCACGCCGGCGAACAGCGCTGGGTCGACCCAATCGGGGTTGTACAACAAGCTGGGAATTCCGCTGCCGTCTCGTCCGGCATAGGTGACCGCGGTCTTCAGATGCAGGCAGCGCCCCACCTCGGCGGGCACCACCTCATAGCCGAGCGGGTCAGCGACGTCCTTGAGTGCCGACGTCCCGGCAGCGTCCGACCGGCTCGAATGACCGACGTAGAGCCTGTTATCGATCCTCAGCACATCGCCGCCGTCGAGAGCGCCGGCCGCCAGATGATGAATGGTGAAATAGGGCTTGAGGCCTTCTGCGGTCGATGTCGTTTCGTCGGCGCGGGACGCGGCACCGGGGCGCGTGATAATCGCGTGTTCGCCAAGCAGGATCGCGGTGTCCTCGACGAATACTGCGTCGGGATCGTCGGCCAGGTAGGGCAGGCGGACGATGGCGTATCCGGCGTCCGTCAGCGCCTGCTCATAGTTCCCATGCTGGGCCGCAGCCCGGTCGGGGTCGATAGATTGGCGATTAAGATGGGTTAGCGCGCATTCGGCGATCCGCGGGCTGACCTGACGGGTGAAAGCGAGGGGCATTTGTCGGTTCGTAGCCGCGGCGGCTCAAAAGAAAAGGGCGGCCCCAGCGGACCGCCCTTTTTTCCGTGTTCGATTGTTGTTCGCTTAGCGCTTCGAGAACTGGAAGCTGCGGCGGGCCTTGGCGCGGCCGTACTTCTTGCGCTCGACCACGCGCGGGTCGCGCGTCAGGAAACCTTCGCGCTTCACCGCCGTGCGCAAGCCCGGCTCGTAGCGGGAAAGTGCCTGCGCAATGCCGTGCTTGACCGCGCCGGCCTGGCCGGAAAGCCCGCCGCCCTTGACGGTTGCGACGACGTCATATTGGCCGACCCGGTCGGTGACGTCGAACGGTTGATTGATCACCAGGCGCAGCGTCGGACGAGCGAAATAGATCGATTGGTCGCGGCCGTTGACTTCGATTTTGCCCGAGCCCGGCTTCAGCCAGACGCGCGCAACGGCGTCCTTGCGGCGGCCGGTGGCATAAGCGCGGCCGTACTTGTCGAGCTGCTGCTCGCGCAGCACCGCCTGGATCTGCGGGCCCTGTGTGGACACCGGCGCCTCGATGGTTTCCGTCGCAGCAGCGGCTTCGCTTTCGCCACCTTCAACAACGGTCGTTTCGGTTGCCTCGATGGTGGCGGGGGCCTCGGGCGTTTCGCTGGTCAGCGCGCCGAGGTCGGCGAGGGATTTCTTCTTGTCGGCCATATTATGCGCCCACCTTGTTCTTGCGGTTCATCGACGCGACGTCGAGCGGTTCGGGATTCTGGCCCGCGTGCGGATGCTCGGTGCCATTGTAGAGGTGCAGGGCGCGCATCTGGTCGCGGCCAAGCGGACCGCGCGGGATCATGCGCTCCACCGCCTTCTCCAGGATGCGCTCGGGGAACCGGCCCTCGAGGATCTTGCCGGCCGGCGTTTCCTTCAAGCCACCCGCATAGCCGGTGTGCTTGTAATAGAGCTTCTGCTTCAGCTTGTTGCCGGTGAAGCGCACCTTGTCGGCGTTGATGACGACGACATGGTCGCCGCAATCGACGTGCGGGGTGAAGCTCGGCTTGTGCTTACCGCGCAGGATATTGGCGATAATCGTCGCGACGCGGCCGACCACCAGGTTCTCGGCATCGATCAGATGCCACTTCTTCTCCACCTCGGCCGGCTTGATCGACTTGGTGGTCTTCATCAGCGCCTTCATGGGCTGGACCTCTTCTCATAAATGCAGGAGGAGCCACTTCCAAATCCCATCGAAGCGTTGCTTCGCTAAGGACCCGGGCTCGCGGCGCCGTCGAGGCGGCCTAATGCTGATGGGTGCCCGGAAAGTCAAGCAAAAGCGGGATGTTCTGACGGGTAAAATATTACCGGGTGTTCTCCTCCACCCAATCGCCAAAGTCTGCCGACAAGCGTTCGATCGGCCAGACCACGATCGCTGGCACGTCGTAGCTGTGCAGCTCCTTGATACGGGCGATGAGTGCGTCGACCTTGTCCAGCGTTGTCTTGAACAAAGCGGGCGTCTCCGTCGCGGACTGGACCTGTCCCTCCCAGCGATAGATGGATCGGCACGGCTGCAGGATATTGACGCATGCGGCGAGCCTTTCCTCAACGGCCGTCATGCCGATCGTTTGCGCCTGGCCGGCGTAGGTGAAGGTCGCATAAACAGTGACAACGCTCATTGCTCCCGCCTCCCATCGACGTGCGCGCCCCAGGTGAAGGCGGCAACGACCAGCGCCCCGACCGCCTGGTGGAGCACGGCCAGCACGATGTTCATGCCGGTCATCACGGTCGCGATCCCCAGCAGAATCTGCGTTCCGAAAGCGTTGTGGATGGCTTTCGAGGCGCGCGGATCGACGGGCCTGACCTGCCGAGCGAAAACAACCAATGCGACGACTAGCACCCAAGCCCACCAGCGGTGCATGAAATGCAGCAGAAATGGATCGTTGGCCAGTGCGCGTAATATGCCTCGGCTCCACTCTACCCCATCCGGGTAGAGCTTCCCCTGCATCAGCGGCCAGTCGCTGGCGACATAGCCGGCGTTCAGTCCCGCCACCCATGCGCCGAGCAATAGCTGGACGAACAGGATGGCCGCGGTGAAACAGGAGGCGCGGGTGAGGCGGGCCGGACGGTTGACGCCGGTCTCCGCCAGCCTCCTCAAATCCAGAGCGGTCCATATCAGGGCTGCCATGATTACCAGCGCGAGCAGCAGGTGCGCCGAGAGCCGGAAATGGCTGACGTCAGTCCGCTCGACCAGGCCCGATTTGACCATGAACCAGCCCAGCGCGCCCTGAGCTCCGCCGAGCAGGAACAGGACGACCAGGCGCCAGCCATACCCTGGAGGAATGGAGCGTTTCGCCGCAAACCACATCAGCGGCAGAGCAAAGGCAAGGCCAATCACTCGGCCCAACAGCCGATGCACCCATTCCCAGAAGAAAATGAATTTGAATTCGGCCAGGCTCATGCCCGCCGGCCCGTTGATCTGCCGAAATTCGGGCGTCTGCTTGTAAAGGTCGAAGGCGTGCTGCCATTGCGCGTCGGTCAGCGGTGGAATCGCGCCGCGAATTGGCTGCCATTCGGTGATGCTGAGACCGCTTTCGGTGAGGCGGGTGATCCCTCCGACCACGACCATCAGAAACACCAGGCCGGCAACGGACATTAGCCAGGTTGCGATAGCATTGGGTCGCGTATCGGCCGCCGTTGCGACCTCGGGTTGGGCAAGGGCCGAGTCCATATGGCGGCGCGATATGGCCGCATTACAACCAGTTGCCAACAATCTCGCAGATTCGGCCAATGTAATATTGTCACTTGCGCCAAGCGACGTTATATCCTGCGACATGTCGCTCATCGCGATTCCCTCCCATCGGCTCGACCGGATGGCCATCGGGCTGTCCGGGCTTTGCGTTGTGCATTGCCTGGCGACGACAGTGTTGCTTGCCCTGGTGGCAAGCGCTGGCAGCATGCTTGGCGCCGAGTGGGTGCATGAGGTTGGGCTCGGCCTCGCCATGGTGATGGGCGCAATTTCCCTCGGCCGCGGAGTCCTCGAGCATGGCTATTCGATGCCCAGCGCGGTGGGTGGCCTCGGACTCGGGGTCATGGCCGGCGCGTTGACCTTGCCGCATAACGGTACGGAGGCGCTTTACACCGTCGTCGGCGTGGCAATCCTGGCACTGGGGCACCGGCTCAATTTCATCGCTGCCGAATAGGGACTTTGCTTGCGGCTCACGGCCGCAAAGCCTATCCTTGGGCCATGTCAGCACATTCCCACCAGCTACATCAGGGCAACGCGCTTCGCGACGCCGCCGCGCGGCGGATGGTCGAGCGCGGCGAGCAGTGGACCGACATGCGTGCTTCGGTGTTCGATGCGCTGGCGGGCTTCGACAAGCCGGCTAGCGCCTATGATATCGCCGAGGCAGTCTCCAAGGCGCGCGGCAAGCGGGTTGCGGCCAACAGCGTCTATCGCATCCTCGATCTGTTCGTTGGGACCAACCTGGCACGCCGCGTCGAGAGCGAGAACGCCTACGTGGCCAATCAACATCCCGGCTGCCTGCACGATTGCATCTTCCTTATCTGCGACAATTGCGGGCAGGCCACGCACATCGACGATGACAAATTGTCCGAGGGGGTCCGTTCGGCCGCCGAGCATGCCGGCTTCGCCGAGGTGCGCCCGGTAATCGAGGTTCGCGGCCGCTGCGAAGATTGCAGCTAGCGCCAGCATTGATCGCACTCAGGCCTTAATACCGATCGATGGGGGGCATCGAAATTGCGGCGGCGCTGCTGGGCGTCATCACCGTCCTGCTGGTCGTGCGCCGGTCGGTTTGGAACTATCCGTTCGGAATCGTCATGGTGGCGCTCTATTTCTTCGTGTTCTGGGACGCGAAGCTCTACTCCGATGCGCTGCTGCAAATATTCTTCTTCCTCATCCAGCTCTACGGATGGTGGGCCTGGGTTCACGCGGATCGGGTGGATCATGGAGTTGCGGTCGGCTGGCTAAGCAATTCCGCCAGGCTGCGCTGGCTGGTTGGAACCACTGTGGCCATCGCGATCTGGGGCTTGGCCATGGGCCGCTACACCGATGCGGTTGCGCCAATGGCCGATGCGACCGTTGCGGGCCTGAGCGTATCCGCCCAAATCCTTCAGTCTTTTCGCAGGGTCGAAAGCTGGGTGCTGTGGGTCAGCGTGGACCTTTTGGCGATTGGGCTGTTCGCCTGGCGCGGCCTCGGTGTGACGGCAGCCCTCTATGGTTTGTTCCTGGTGCTGGCTGTGATTGGACTGCTCGAGTGGCGTAGAAAGGCGAGGGCATGAAGCGCGGTTTCTTGCTGGGCAAGTTCATGCCCCCGCACGCCGGCCACGTCTCACTTATCGATGCGGCAAGGAGGCTCGCGGACGAGCTGACTATTCTGGTCTGTTCACAGCCCGATGATCCAATGTCCGGGCAGATGCGGCTGGAATGGATGCGCTCGATGTTCCCCGACTGCCGGGTCGTCTGGCACGGCGCACCTGCGCCCCAGGCTTCCGACGACAACCCCAATTTCTGGCCCATCTGGCGCCGTATCGTTGCAAAGGCGCACCCCGAGCCGATCGACTATCTGTTCGCCGGCGACGACGACGGAGCGGAGCTGGCTCACCAGTTCGGCGGATTGTTCGTGCCGCTGGGGGCCCGCGTGCTGAACACGGACGAGGCCGGGCTCGGCGGGTTGAGGGCAACGGCCGTGAGGGCCGATCCGTGGAGCCATTGGCGGTTTCTGCCGCCGCCGGTACGAGACCATTATGCGCTGACGATTTGCGTCCACGGCGTCGAAAGCGTCGGCAAGTCCATGCTCGCCGAGCGGCTGGCGGCGCATTATTCCACGGTCCTCGTGCCCGAATATGGGCGCACTCACTGCGAAACCTATGGCACCGACTGCCGCGAGCAGGATCTGCTGCTGATCGGCAATGCGCAACAAGCGATGATCGAGGCCGCCCGGCCCTGGTGCAACAAGCTGCTGATTGCGGATACCGACGCACTGATGACCGCCGCCTGGTCGCAAATGATGATCGGCTATGCGCCCGACGAGTTGATTTGCCACCGGCAGGCCGACCTCTACCTGATGCTGGGCACGGATGCGCCGTTCATCGACGATGGCACCCGGGTCTACGGCGAGCCGGAGAGTCGGGCCCGGTTCGACCGCGTATCGCGCGAAGTGCTCGCGGTGGCCAGGGCCAACGCAGTCGAAATCCGCGGCAGCTGGGAAGAACGGTTCGATAAGGCTCGAGTCGCGATTGACGATCTTTGTCGCGCTCGATCCTCCTGAGCATTTCCTGAGTATTCACTGAAATCGCAGACAGATTGGTGACACGGCTGTCACTAAGGGATAAGTCCGCCGCCATGTCCGACCGACCCGAAACCCCGTTGCTGGACCAGGTCCATTACCCGGCCGACATCCGCAGGCTTGAAAAGCCTCAGCTGCCCCAGCTGGCCGACGAGCTGCGCGCCGAGATGATCTCGGCTGTTTCCCAGTCTGGCGGCCATCTCGGCTCGGGACTGGGCGTGGTCGAACTAACCGTCGCCATCCATTATGTGTTCGACACGCCGGACGATAAGCTGATCTGGGACGTCGGCCACCAATGCTATCCGCACAAGATCATCACCGGCCGCCGCGACCGCATCCGCACGATCCGCCAGGGTGGCGGGCTGTCCGGCTTCACCAAGCGCGCTGAAAGCGAATATGACCCATTCGGCGCGGCCCACAGTTCGACCAGCATTTCCGCGGCGCTCGGCTTCGCCATCTCCAACAAGCTTGCTGACCGGCCATGGCGGGCAATCGCCGTGATCGGCGACGGAGCAATGAGTGCCGGCATGGCTTATGAGGCGATGAACAATGCGCAGGCGGCAGGCAACCGGCTGATCGTCATTCTCAACGACAATGACATGTCGATCGCCCCGCCTGTGGGCTCGCTCCGCAATAGCCTCGCGCGGCTTGTTTCGTCGGGCATGTACCTGGGTCCGCGGCGCCTGGCGCAAAAGCTGGCGCGCGCGATGCCGGAGCCGCTGCACCGCGCGGCCCGTAAAATGGAAGAATATACCCGCGGGTGGGTCACGGGCGGCACGCTGTTCGAAGAGCTTGGCTTCTATTACGTCGGCCCGGTCGACGGACATAATGTCGAGGCGTTGGTCGAGGTTCTCGAAAATGTACGCGACGCCGCGGAAGGGCCGATCCTGGTCCATGCCGTCACCAAGAAGGGCAAGGGCTATGGCCCGGCCGAAAATGCCGCCGACAAATATCATGGCGTGGTCAAGTTCGATATCGTGTCGGGCAAGCAGGACAAGGGGCCCGGCGGCGGTCCGCCGGCCTATACCGCGGTATTCGCCGATGCGCTGAAGACCGAGATGGCGCGCGACGACAAGATCGTCGCCATCACCGCAGCGATGCCCTCCGGCACCGGCCTGGACAAGGTTGAAGCAGCCTTTCCCGATCGCACATTCGATGTCGGCATTGCCGAACAGCACGCCGTAACCTTTGCCGCCGGACTGGCCGCGCAAGGGCACCGCCCGTTCTGCGCCATCTATTCGACGTTCCTGCAGCGCGCCTACGACCAGGTGGTTCATGACGTCGCCATCCAAAATCTGCCGGTGCGCTTCGCCATGGACCGCGCCGGGCTGGTCGGCGCTGACGGCTGCACCCATGCCGGCAGCTTCGACCTCGCCTATCTCTGTACCCTGCCCAATTTCGTGGTGATGGCCGCCGCGGATGAGGCGGAACTGGTACACATGGTCCACACCATGGCGCTTCATGACAGCGGGCCCATTGCCGTTCGCTATCCGCGCGGCAACGGCAGGGGTCTGGCATTGCCGGCAGTCCCGCAACGATTGGAGATCGGCAAGGGCCGCATCGTGCGCGAAGGCAAGAAGGTCGCCATCCTGTCGCTGGGCACCCGGCTGGAAGAAGCGGAAAAGGCGGCGGAGTTGCTCGACGCCAAGGGGCTGCCGACCACGGTTGCCGACCTGCGGTTCGCCAAGCCGCTCGACGAGGAGTTGATCCGCAGGCTGCTGACAACCCACGAAGTGGCGGTGACCGTCGAGGAAGCATCGATCGGCGGCTTAGGCGCCCATGTGTTGACCATGGCCAGTGACGAGGGTCTGATCGATGCCGGCTTGAAGTTGCGCACCATGCGCCTCCCGGACCTTTTTCAGGACCAGGAATCGCCGCACAAACAATATGACGAGGCCGGGCTCAACGCACCGCACATCGTTGAGACGGTGCTGAAGGCACTCCGCCGCAACGACCTCGGAGCCGACGCGGGAGCGATCGCCTGACACTTAGCGAGTGGCTCCTCTACGGCCTGCTGGGGCTGTTCGGCCTCTTCTTCCTGACCATGCCCATGTCGCGTCGCCGCCATCATTGGCTGGCCCGGCGGCGAGGGCGAGTGGAGTACGACCGCTTTGAGCGTGCGATGGCCCGGGCGTTCGTCTCGCCGACGACGATCCGCTTCCTGTGGCGCGAGCTGGCTCCCTTTTATCATGCCCCGCTGAAGCCGCTGCCCGACGATCGGCTGGAAAGTCAGATTATGATCGATCGGCCGGAAATCGACGGGTTGATCCTGCATTTCTGGCGATCGATGCGGGGCCAGGACCCGCTTCCCGCATTCTCCCCGCTAGGGCCTGACCCTACCGTCGCGGAACTAGGCCGCCACCTCGACCTGATGGCGGGCTGGACCATTCGGAGCGCCGCTTGAAAGAGTGGCGCAAGTGGGGGCGACGGGTGTTGGTCGTCCTTGCGGTCGCGCTGATAGTCATTTCAATCCTGCCGCTGTGGTGGACCGATCGCTGGTGGGTGCGAACGTGGGATTTTCCGCGGCTTCAAATCGCCGGACTGTTGCTGATCGTCGGCCTTCTATCCTGGTTCGCAGGCCTCGGTCGCGCCCGTTGGCCGCTGCTAGGTGGAATAGCGGCCGCCCTGACGTGGCAGGCCAGCCATTTCCTTGCTTATTTTCCACCCTATCCGAAGGAGGTTCGGGGGACCGGGAAATGCCCAGTCGAACGGCAAATCTCACTCCTCAACGCCAATGTTTTGATGACCAATAATCAGTATGGGAAGCTGCTTCATCTGGTTGAGCAGCGGCGGCCGGACATATTGTTGCTGCTTGAGCCCGGAGTGGATTGGGCCAAAGCCGTGACGCCGCTGCATCCGTACTACCCATTCAGAATTTCCGAGCCACTACCAAACACTTACGGAATGATCCTGATGTCCCGCCTGCCCATGGAAGGGCGAATCCAATATTTGCTTCAGCCAGGCGTGCCCTCGGCGCATGTCCGTTTGCGCCTCCGCGGCGGAGAGCAGGTTGCGCTGTATGCCGTCCACCCTGAGCCGCCCCTGCCCGGCGACGACAGCGGCGAGCGCGACGCCGAGCTGATCATGATCGGCCGCAAGGTTCGCGATGAAGGACGGGCGGCGATCGTCATGGGGGACCTTAATGACGTCGGTTGGTCGCGCACCTCCCGCCTGTTCGGCAAGGTAGCGGGCACGGAAGATCCACGCGTCGGCCGCGGCTTCTATCCGACCTTCAACGCCAATTATCCGTTGCTTCGCTGGCCGCTCGATCATCTGTTCGTCTCACCGCACTTTGAACTGATGCAGATCGACCTTCTCCCTGACATCGGGTCCGACCATCTGCCGCTCTACCTGCGCCTTTGCCTGAGGGAAAATGGCTCCGTCCGAAAGGTTGCTCCAGCCGCTTCGCCCTCGACTGAAGCTGAGGCCAGCGACGAGCTTGGCGAGGGACTTGAAGAGCGGCAGGAGGAAAATCGTGCCCGCTAGGATCCGGGCAGACCAATTGCTGGTGGCTCGCGGGCTCGCCGATAGCCGTACAAGGGCGCAGGCCCTCATCCTCGCAGGCAATGTCTTCCTCGGCGACAGGCGGGTGGCCAAGGCCGGCGACATGCTGGCCGAGGATGCGGATCTGACCGTCAGAGGCCGCGACCACCCCTGGGTATCGCGCGGCGGGGTCAAGCTCGATCATGGCCTGAGTTTTTTCGGGTTCGACGTGACGGGCCTCGTGGCGCTGGATGTCGGCAGCTCGACCGGCGGCTTCACCGACGTGCTGTTGAGTTGGGGGGCAGCAAGGGTCTACGCGGTTGATGTCGGGACCAACCAGTTGGCGTGGAAGCTTCGCTCCGATCCCCGCGTTGTTGTCCACGAGCAGACCAACGCGAGGGATCTTAGCCGCGAAATCGTTCCTGAGCCCCTCGACATCGTGGTGTGCGACGCCAGCTTCATTTCGCTGGCCAAAGTGCTTGATCGAGCCCTGGACCTGGCCAGGCCTGGTGCGAAGCTGGTGGTATTGGTGAAGCCTCAATTTGAAGCCGGACGCGAGGAGGTGGGCAAGGGCGGCGTGGTGAGAAACGCGGACGTCCACCGGCGCGTTTGCGAAGAAGCCGCCGATTGGGTCCGGTCGAAGGGCTGGGAGGTTGTGGGCGTCGAGCGAAGCCCCATCACCGGCCCCGAGGGTAATGTCGAATTCCTGCTTGGCGCGATCAAAACGAAGGCTGGCGAGCGGGCTGCGGGCGTCCTATGTCAGGGCTGACAGGAGTAGCTTCATGCAGTCCCAGAATCGAATGTTCGATGATTTGGTCAAGATGATGAACGGTGTCGCAGGCACAATGGCCGGCGTCGGCCGCGAGGCCGAAGCGTCGATGCGCGAGAAAATGCGCGAATGGGTCGGCGGGATGGATTTCGTCAGTCGCGACGAATTCGAGGCAGTCAAGGCGATGGCCATCGCCGCCCGGGACGAGAACGAGGCGCTTGCCAGGCGCATCGCCGTTCTCGAGGCTGGCACCCCGCCCGCCGCAGCTGCCAAGCCGAAGCCGACCAAGCCGTCAAAGGGAGCGAAGCCCTGACTGACGAACCGGAAACCGACGAGCGCGACGACGGCGCCCCGATCGAAATTCTCGAGCAGTATTTCGAGGCACGGGGCTGGGCATGCGAACGGGCCGGCGACGGGGAAATAATCGCATCCGCGACGGGCAGCTGGGCGCAGTATGAACTGCGGGGCGTCTGGCGACCGGAGGATCAGGTACTTCAGTTCCTGGCTTTTCCCGACATCAAGGTAGCGAGCGAGAAGCGCGCCGCCATCTACGAGGCGCTGGGCTTGATCAACGAGCAGCTATGGCTCGGCCATTTCGAACTCTGGTCGGGATCGGGCTTGATCGTCTTTCGCCATGCGGCACTGGTCGGTGAGGGCGAGACAATGAGCTTCGAGCATGCAGAGTCGATCAGCGAAGCGGCGCTGGAGGAATGCGAGCGCTTCTACCCCGTTTTCCAGTTCGTGCTATGGGGCGGCAAGTCGCCGGGTGAAGCGATTTCCGCCGCGCTGATCGATACCGCCGGCGAAGCTTGATGCCATGACGGCGGAATTTCCGGCGCCGGCGTGGCTGGTCGGATGCGGCAATATGGCCGGCGCAATGGTCGAAGGATGGCGCGCAGGCGGCCTGGACCTTTCGAATGTCACCGTGATTCGCCCGAGCGGGAAGCCGGTCGACGGAATCCGCACCGTCGTCGACTATCCAGCTGAAAGTCCGCGGTTCGTGATGCTCGGCTTCAAACCTCAGAAGCTGGGCGAGGTGGTGCCCGGTCTGCAGCAGCACATTGGCCCTGAGACGATACTCGTGTCGATGCTCGCAGGGGTAAGCGCCGAAAGCCTGCGTGGGCACTTTCCCGATGCTGGGGCGATCGTCCGCGTCATGCCCAATCTGCCGGTCGCGCAGGTGCAGGGAGTGACCGCAATCTATTCGGCCGACGGCGGTATGGAACAGCTGGCCGGCATCAGCCAGCTCATGGCTTCGCTCGGCATGATAGTCTGGTGCGAGAATGAATTGGAACTTGGCGTGATCGGTGCCGTCGCCGCGGCCGGTGTCGCCTATGTCGCCCGCTTCGCCGAGGCATTGGCAACTGGCGGGAAGTCACTTGGCCTCAGCCCGGGTCTGGCCGAGCAGGTCGCGATCCAGACGCTCGTCGGCACCGGCGCCTATGCCGCGGACACCGGTGCCTCATTGCGCGAGATCGCCCGCCGCGTGGCCAGCCCCAGGGGCACTACCGAACAAGGTTTGGCCGCGCTCGACTCTTCCGATGGATTGCAACCGCTGGTCGACCGGACGCTGCAGGCCGCCGTCCGACGAGGGCAGGAACTTGCCGCGGAAATCGGGCGAGATTGACGCTCCGCCGCCGCTCGCCTAGCGCGACGCTCGAAAAACGAGAGGATGGCATGGCCGAAACGCGCAGCTTCGACGACCGCGACGGGTGGATCTGGATCGACGGAAAGCTCGTCCCATGGCGCGAGGCCAACGTCCATATCCTGACTCACGCCATGCACTATGCCTCGTCGGTGTTCGAGGGACAGCGAGCCTATGGCGGAATCATATTCAAACTCAGCGAGCATAGCGCCCGGCTTCGAAGGTCGGCGGAATTGCTCGGCTTCGAGCTCCCTTGGTCGGTCGACGAAATCGATGCTGCCTGCAATGAAGTGGTCAAGGCGAACGGCCTGACCGACGCCTATGTCCGGCCCGTCGCCTGGCTTGGCTCGGAAAAGATGGGCGTGTCGCCCAAGGGAACCAAGCCGCACATGGCGATTGCCGCGTGGGATTGGGGCAAATATTATGCGCCGGAGATAGCAGACAAGGGGTTGCGGCTCGATATCGCCCCATGGCGCCGACCTGCACCCTACACCGCACCCGTCCATTCCAAGGCGGCCGGGCTTTACATGATCGCGTCGCTGTCGAAGAAGCATGCCGACGAGCGCGGCTATGACGACGCCCTGATGTTCGACTGGCGGGGCCAGGTCGCCGAGGCGACCGGCGCCAATGCCTTCTTCGCCAAAGATGGCCAGTTGTTCACGCCGACGCCGGACTGCTTCCTCAACGGCATCACTCGCCAGACAGTGATGGACCTCGCCCGGCGCCGTGGGATCGAGGTCATCGAACGGGCAATCTGGCCGGACGAGTTGGAGAGCTTCGAGCAGATGTTCATTACCGGCTCGGCGGCGGAAGTGACGTTCATTCGTTCGGCCGGACCGTGGAACTTCGAAATCGGCGAATTGTCGCGCCAGCTGCAGCGCGATTATGACGACCTGGTCAACCGGCGGCTCAATTACTGATCGGCGCTGCTTACTCATTCATGGTTTCTTCGCAATCTTTTGCGCTAAGCCCGACGTGCCGGATATTTTAAAGGCGTAGGCGGAACCGGATCGCGTGGGCGGACAAGCGACCAAGACAGCAGTCGATCGGCGCGTCCGCGACCGCGGGCCGCGCTGTCCAGACCTATTTCGCTTAAGACGCCGCATGACCGGGTCGGCCGCGCCGTCCGCCAGGCCCAGATCGATGCGCTTGTCCGCCTGGTACCGGCGACCGTCGCAATCCAGATATTGACCGCGGCCGTGATGGTCGTCGGGCTCCGTGACACCACCGACAATTTTCAGCTGGGCTTGTGGTTCGGTGCCGCACTGCTGCTCTGCTTCATGCGCGGCGTGCGAGCGGTGAGGCTTCGCCATGACCCGGAATATGCGGAGCAATATCCGCCTCGCACGGAAAGATCTGCCTGCTGATCGCGGTCCTGGCGTCGATGTGGCTGGTGCCACCGCTTGTTCTGGTTCGATACCGCCGAACCCGGCCAGAAAATCTTCATGTGCGTGGTCGATGGCCGCGCTGGTCAGCGCCGGCAGCATCACTTTGGTGTCGATGCCGCAGGCGGCGATCATCTATGTCGGCATCCTGGCGATCGGCTGCATTTCACTGACCTTGCGGTTCGGCAGCCGCCAGCATGTTCGGTCTGATGATTGCCTATTCAGCCGTCGCTGTTCATCAACGTTCTTAGCACGGCTCGCCAATTCATCGCGCCACGCCCGCGACCGGATCGAGCTTCGCGAACAGGGCGAGATCATCAAGCTGCTCCGCGAGTTTGAGGCGACCGGCTCGGGCTGGCTTGTGGGAGCTTGATGGCGACCTGCGCATTGCCAACATGTCGGCCGAGCTGCTCGCGGCAATCGGCACTTGCGCGAAGAGCAGGTCGTCGGACGCATTACAACGGCTTCCTCGATCCCGGCGGCCAGATCGTCGCCGCTGTCGAGCGGCATGCGCAGCCTGTTCGATGACATCGATGGCGGGACGCCATTCCGCGATCGCGCCATCACGTCCGCCGACCGCCAGCGCTGGTGGTCGATTTCGGCCAAGCCGATCCATCGATGAGAAGGGTCAGCTGGCCGGCTGGCGCGGCGTTGCCTCCGACATCACCGAGGCGCGACTACACGGCAACGACGCCGTTCGAGCGGCGCGCACGGACCCGCTGACCGGGCTCGCCAACCGGCTGCTGGTGCGCGAACTGCTCGAAGAAGCGGTGCTGCATCAGTGGGATAGCCGAGCGCGGCTGCGCGCTGCTGCTGGTCGACCTCGACCGCTTCAAGCTGGTCAACGACACGCTCGGCCATGCGATCGGCGACCAACTGCTGGTTGAAGTCGGCAGGCGGTTGGAACGCGCTGTCGGTGACGGGGGGCGCGTCGGCCGCATCGGCGGAGACGAATTCGCCGTCGTGTGGAGCGGTGCCGGCGACCGCCAGAAGCTGGGCGCCGTTGCCGACCGGATCATCGCCGACCTGTCGAAAAGCTTCACAGTCGGCGCCGCGACGCTGCATGTCGGCGCAACGATCGGCATCGCCACTTGCCCGCACGACGGGGCCGTTCGAAGAACAGTTGATGCGCAGCGCCGACCTGGCGCTGTACCGTGCCAAGGAGGCAGGACGCGGCGGGCACGCTTTCTTTGAACGCTGGATGTTCGATGAGGCCGAGGACAACCGCCTGCTCGAGCAGGATGTCCGCCAGGCGCTTGGCGGCGACGGGCTGGCGTTGGCCTACCAGCCGATCATCGATGCCGTGACCGGCGAAGTGGTCGGGCGCGAGGCCCTGCTGCGTTGGCGGCATCCCAAGCGCGGCGACATTCCTCCGGACCAGTTCATCCCGATCATCGAAGATGCCGGCCTGATCCACCAGATCGGCGACTGGGTCATTCGCGAGGCCTGTGCGGAGGCGGTCCGGTGGGACGGGCAGATGCGGGTTGCGGTCAATATATCCGCGGCACAGCTGACCGGAGCCGGACTAGCCAAAACGGTGCTCGGCGCGCTGGCATCGACGCGGCCTGGAGCCGAGCCGGCTAGAGCTGGAAGTGACCGAAAGCGTCTTCCTCGGCGACGATGCGGCGACTTTGGCGTCGCTGGAACGGTTGCGGGCGCTGGGCGTTCGGCTGGTGCTCGACGATTTCGGCAAGGGCTATAGCAGTTTCGGCTATTTGAGCCGGGCGCACTTCGCCAAGATCAAGATCGACCAGAGCTTCGTTCGCGGTGCCGCCGAGGGAGCCAGGGATTGCGTTGCCATCGTCCATGCCATCCTGGCTCTCGCGCGCGGACTGGGCGTCGAAACCACCGCGGAGGGGGTCGAGACCGAAAATCAGGCCGACGTCATGCGCCAGCTCGGCTGCACCCAGCTCCAGGGCTTCCATTTCGGACGGCCGGTTCGGGCCGAGGAGTTGGAATCGAGCACCGCCGTGCCGCACCGGCCGAACCGCCTGACTTTCCGGCTTTCCAACCGTGACTTTGCCATTATAAGCCGCCGCGCGAGCCAACGCCCATTCCGACGGGCGGCCATGCTGGGGCGTCGCCAAGTGGTAAGGCACCGGTTTTTGGTACCGGCATTCGCAGGTTCGAATCCTGCCGCCCCAGCCAATGTCTCGCGGACCCTTCAAAAGCCGAGCAACTCCGCAAGCCTCCGTCGTGCCTGCGGTGAGACAGATGGAATCGACCGGCATTTGCCTTGGCGGTTGCACGCGTGAAACGTGCAGAGCTCAGTCGGGCTCGCGCCTCGCCGGCCTTTTAAACCGATTCACTTGTACCCGTCCTGGCCGGTTGCGACGAAGCTTTGGGCAGTACTGCCGTTCCCATCTTCCGATTTTGCCCAGCACGATCGGGCGAGCCGGTCGGCCAGGAAATCGATCAGGACCGTGACCGCCAAGGGGCGCAAGGTTCCAGGGGGCATAACCAGATAGAGGCTGATCGGCGTTGGACGCCAGTCCCGCAAGACTTCTTCCAGGGCCCCGCTCTCCAGCTCGCGCCAGACCGCGAACCGGGGCTGTATGGCCAATCCAACTCCGGCAACGAGTGCCGGCATGACGGCGTCGGCATTATTTGCCTGAAGTCGCGCGGGGACGTTTACCACCCACTCGCCCTCCTGTTCGTGATGCAACTTCCACACCGCAGGCGTCGGCAAGTTCGAATAGAGGATTGCCTGGTGCCGCTCGAGCTCGATCGGATGCTTCGGCCGTCCCATACGATCGAGATAGGCGGGCGCCGCCACGATCGGTGTATCCACTGGGCTGATCCGGCGCGCGCGGAGCGAGGAGTCCGCAAGCGCCGCAATGCGAACAGCCAGGTCATAGCCCTTGGCGATCAGATCTTCATGTGCGTCACTCAGATGAAGGTCGACGCGGACGTCAGGATAGCTGCTCAGAAACTCCGGCAACAACGGAGCGATCTCGGCCAGGCCGAACGACATGGGAGCGGTCAGGCGGACGATGCCCGTGGGACTCTCTGACTGCGCGGATGCCTCTGCCTCGACCGCCGCGCCTTCCTCCAGAATTCGCCGGGCACGCTCGAGCACGCCTTTGCCGCTGTCCGTCAGCGTGAGCTGACGCGACGTGCGGTGAAGTAGGGGGACCTCGAGCCGCGCCTCGAGGCGAGAAATCGCCTTGGATACGGTCGGCTTCGACAGCTTCAGGTCGCCGGCCGCTTTGGCGAACGATCCGAGATCCGCCACCCTGGCGAAGATCGCGAGCGCTTCGAGGTCAGGTAAGCGAGCCATGCAAGTTTCGTCACCAATGCCTTTCCAGCATTTCTATATCTTGAGCGGATTGTGATGCCTACATTCTTCTCAACGACAAATAGACATTCGGGAGAAGAACAGTGATTGACGTTCGACCCTTTGGCCAACTCGGCGGCGCAAACCACGGCTGGCTCGATGCCAAGCATCATTTCTCGTTCGCCGGCTACTATGATCCCAATCGCATGGGATGGGGTGCGCTGCGGGTGTGGAACGACGACACGATCCAGCCGCACACCGGCTTTCCGCCGCATGCCCATTCGGACATGGAGATCATTACCTACGTCCGCAAAGGCGCGATCAGCCATCGCGACAATCAGGGCAACGCCGGCCGTACGGAGGCCGGCGACGTGCAGGTGATGTCGGCCGGCAGCGGCATCGCGCATTCGGAATATAATCGCGAAGACGAGGCCACCCAGATTTTCCAGATCTGGATTCAGCCGACCGAACAGGGCGGTGAACCCTCCTGGGGCGCTCGGCCTTTCCCCAAGGGCGAGCGGTCGGGCAAGTTCGTGACGCTGGCCTCGGGGTTCGATGGCGACGATGATGCCCTCAAGATCCGCGCGAACGCCCGCGTGGCTGGTGCGAGTTTGCAGGCCGGCGAGACCATCGAATATCCGTTGGATGCCGGGCGCTTTGCCTATCTGGTTCCGGCGCTTGGAGCCGTCGACGTGAACGGCGAGCGGGTCAAGGCCCGCGACGGCGCGGCAATCAGGGACGTCACGTCCATCAAGATCACGGCGCTCGAAGACAGCGAATTGGTTCTCGTCGACGCTGCTGCCTGAGCTCCCCCGGCGCGCCGCTCCCTCCCTGGCGGCGCGCCACCTCCAATTCATAGGAAATCATCATGACCCGCAAATTTGCAATCATCGCTGCGCTGAGTGTCACGTCCCTGTCCGTCGCCGCTCTCGCGCAAGCCGACGGCCTCGTCCGCGATCCGGTTCAGGTTGAGTCGGGCAGCTACGTACTCGATCCGGCGCACGGCAAGATTACGTGGTCGGTCGACCACATGGGCTTTTCGACTTACGTCGGCCAGTTCACCGATGTTGCTGCGACCCTCGACCTGAATGTGGGAAATCCGGCTGCCAGCAAGCTCAACGCGTCGGTCAGGATGGACAGCGTCGGCACGTTCAGCGATGGCCTCGACAAGCATCTGAAGACGGCTGACTTTTTCGACACGGCAAAATTCCCCAATGCGAGCTTCCACGCGACAGGCATTCGCCTGGTCGATCGCGACACGGCCAACATTTCCGGCAATCTCACGCTTCGTGGCGTTACCAAACCGATCGTGATTGAAGCCGACTTCAACCAGGCGGGCATTAACCCGGTCGACAAGCACTACTCGCTCGGGTTCGACGGCAAAGCCAAGATCAAGCGTTCCGACTTCGGCATCAACTATGGTTTGCCGCTGCTTGGCGATGAGGTCACGCTGCATCTGGAAGCCGAGTTCAAGCGGAAGATTCCGCAGGGAGGGTCGTGATGGCTGCGATTTCCTTGCTCGGTATATCAGGCAGTCTTCGCTCGGATTCCTACTCGACCGGGATATTGACGACGCTTCAAGAGAAGCTGGCTGGCGAAGTCGATCTCACCATCCACAGCCTGGCTGATGTGCCGCTGTACAATCAGGATCTCGATGGCGCGGAACCGCCGATGCAGATCACCGCGCTCCGCCGTGCCATTGCGGCCGCTGACGGCCTGGTCATCGTCACGCCCGAGTTCAACTATGGCATGCCGGGCGTGCTCAAGAACGCGCTGGATTGGGCGTCCCGCCCCTACGGTGTCGCGTCGCTCATCGGCAAACCGGTGGCCACGATGAGTGCGTCTCCCGCCTTCACCGGTGGCGTTCGGGCTCAGGCCCAGCTGCACGAAACGCTGCTGGCCACCCAGTCCCTGATCGTACCAAGGCCGCAAACGGTAATCGGCGAGGTGCACAAGAAGTTCGAGGACGGCCGACTCATTGACCAGCCGACGCTCGACTTTGCGCTGGCGGCGATCGCCGATTTGCAAAGATTGGTTCGCAGCGGGCCCACCCGACTGGCGGCGTGACGCAGCTCACGGGCGGGCCGTTTTACCCCTGCCGGCGTTGATCGCGGCGAGCGGATTGATCGCATCCCGGCGCGCCGAAGAATCGAGCCCCAAGGAGCATTCCCGATGACGACCATGCCTGCACTTTTCATCGGCCACGGCAGTCCCATGAACACGCTTGAGCGCAACGATTTCACCGCGGCATGGCGCGAGCTGGGCGTCCGGTTGCCGAGGCCGCGAGCATTGCTGGTCGTATCCGCCCACTGGTTCTTCGGCGCGACCGCAGTTACGGCCATGGCCAGGCCACGGACTATCCATGACTTTTACGGCTTTCCGCAGGAGCTGTTCGAGTTCGATTACCCGGCCGACGGCGCGCCCGACGTTGCGGAGGAGATCGCAGAGGCGGTCAAGCCGACCTGGTGCGGTCTCGATCATGATCAATGGGGCCTGGATCACGGCACGTGGAGCGTCCTTGCCCATCTCTATCCAGAGGCCGACGTCCCGGTCGTCCAGCTTTCCATCAACGCGCTGAAGCCGCTGGACTATCATCTGGACCTCGGTCGCAAACTCGCCGTGCTTCGGGAAAGCGGTATCATGGTCGTGGCGAGTGGAAACGTTGTCCATAACCTGCGCCAGGTGCAGTGGAACCGGCCGGACGCAGCATTTGATTGGGCCGAGCGGTTCGATGATGCCGTCGCGCAGCAGCTGGGGGAAACCCCGGGCGAAATCTTGCGGCTGACGGAGCACAGCGACTATGCGGCAGCGGTCCCGACCCCCGATCATTTCATTCCCTTGCTTTACCTGGCCGGCATGGCGGCGGAGCAGCAATCGGCCTTGCATCCGCTCGTCCGCGGCTACGCAATGGGGTCCATCTCCATGAGCTGCTATGGCCTGGGAGCCGAAAGCATGGCCTGCACGGACGCAGAGGGCGCGGCGACGCTTCCAGGTGATGTGCCTGCCGATCAGACCAATATCTGAACATAGGAGGCGGGTGGCGATGGGCGGGTAATGTCCGCCCTGGGGGATCGCGGGCGAAACGGGCAGCCAGCACTCCCCCTATGTTCGAAAAAAGACTACTCGGTCAGCCAGGGGCCGCTGAACTGGCCGTGGCGCGCATCCTTGGTCAGCTGCGAGAATTGATCGCGCCTCATGTGCACCAGCGACTTGTGGTCTCCAGCTTCGAAATAGACGTCCGGCTGCTGCTCGAGCGAGTCATCGATGATGGTGCCGACGCCATAGCCAACCGGCGGCACCGCACCGACCTCGCAATCGCGGAAAACCTTGCCCACTTCCGCCTCGGCGGAGAGGCGCGGCTTGCGGCCAAGCTCGCTTCTCAATTCGCTCAGCTCAACCTTGCGGTCGGCGGGAACGACGGCAAGCAGATGATCGCCATCGTCGGTATCGAGCAGGACCGCCTTGGCGAGGCGGTCAGGGGGAATGTTGGCGCTTCTCGCGCTGTCCAGCGCCGATTGAGTGGGCCCGTGATCAATGACTTCGTAGTCGGCCTTGGCCTCGTCGAGAAATTGGCGGAGCTGGGGTGCGATGGACATATTGCCCTCCTTTCGCTGCGAGATTGAACGTCTCGCCAGGGCCCCCGTTCCGCACTTCAGCCGATGCTGCGACCGATTAATTCCTTCATAATTTCGGAAGTGCCGCCATAGATGCGAGTGACCCGCGCGTCCCGCCACAAGCGGGCGATCGGATATTCGTTCATATAGCCGGCGCCGCCATGGAGCTGGAGGGCGGCGTCGCACGCCTCCCACTGCATTTCGCTGTGCCACAGCTTGGCGGCGCTCGCCTCTGCCGGGGTAAGCCTTCCGGCGACATGGCGGGCGATCGCCCAGTCGAGATGGGCCCAGCCGACCTGCAGCCGCGCCTTCAAGTCGGCAAGGGTAAAACGGGTGTTCTGGAAATCGAGCACGCGCTTCCCGAACGCTTTGCGGCCGGAAGTGAACTTGACCGCCTCGTCGAAGGCTCGCTGGGCGCTGCTCTGCGCTTGTACCGCAATGCAGAGGCGCTCCTGCGGGAGCTTCTGCATCATCATGACGAAGCCGGCGTTTTCGGCGCCAAGCAGACGGTCAGCGGGGAGCTTAACCTCATCGAAGAACAGCTCGGACGTATCGTTGCCGTGGTGGCCGATCTTGTCGAGGTTGCGCCCCCGGCTGAATCCCTCGTCCTCCCTCTCGACCAGGAACAGCGAGATGCCTTTCGCCCCCCCTTCCTCGGTGGTCCGGGCGCAGACGATCACCAGGTCGGCCGCCTGGCCGTTGGTAATATATGTCTTGGAGCCGCTCAGCTTCCATCCGTTGCCGTCGCGCCGGGCAATCGACTTCAAGCCCTGCAAGTCGCTTCCGGCCCCCGGCTCGGTCATCGCGATGGCGCTGATCGTCGTACCGGCGACCATGCCCGGGAGGTAGCGCCGTTTCTGCTCCTCGCTCCCATAATGAACGAGATACTCGGCAACGATGTCCGACTGCAGGGTAAAGCCGGCTGCGGAACCCATGTAGCTCAGCTCCTCGCCGACGATCGCATTGAAGCGGAAGTCGAGGCCCGGCCCGCCATACGCCTCCGGCACCTGTGGGCAGAGCAGGCCGGCGTCGCCGACCCTTTTCCATGCCTCGCGCTCGACGATGCCGTCACGCTCATGATCATCGAGCCTGGGCTCGATCACATCGGCGAGGACGCGGCGAACGGTGTCGCGGAAGGCATGGTGATCTTGGTCGAACAGCGACCGGTCGGATGTTTCGATCATGAAAGCGCGCCCATAAGCTCACTAAGTTCACGGAGAGAGCCGCCTTTTTGAGGGTCCTGTGTGACCTTAGCGGCAGCGAAGTCGGAAAGAGGCAGGATGCTCGTCATGGCGGAAGCTAGCCATAAAAGCGCCATGTAGGACAGCATTTTTGCGTTGAGGCTTGCAGGCGAGCCCCTGACCGCTAGCGTGGCGTCATGGCGGGCCCGCTTTCCGGACTGAAGATCGTCGAAATGGCGGGTTTGGGGCCAGGCCCGTTCGCGGCAATGATGCTGGCCGATCATGGCGCCGAGGTCATCCGGGTCGAGCGGGCCGGGATGATCGGGGTGCCCAATGACCCGCTGCTCCGCTCGCGCCGCAGCATTTCGCTTGATTTGAAGCAGGAAGCCGCGCGCGAAGTGGTGCGACGGCTGGCCGCCACTGCCGACGGGCTGATCGAAGGTTATCGGCCGGGAGTCATGGAACGGCTCGGCCTTGGCCCCGAGCAGCTGCTCAAGGCCAATCCCCAGCTCATCTACGGCCGCGTCACCGGCTGGGGGCAGGAGGGGCCGCTCGCCCAGGAAGCCGGCCACGATATCAATTACGTTGCAATCACGGGCGTGTTGCACGGCATCGGGCCGAAGGAGCGGCCCGCCGTTCCGATCAACTATCTCGGCGACTATGCCGGCGGCGGGTTGATGCTGGCGTTCGGCATGGTTGCGGCGCTGCTCGCGGTACAGCGCGGGGGGCAGGGGCAGGTGATCGACGCGGCGATGAGCGACGGCGCCGCACTGGTCGGTGCCTTTACCTATGGCATGAGGGCTGCGGGGCACTGGCGCGACGAGCGCGAGGCCAATCTGCTGGACGGCGGCGAGCCGACCTATGGCATCTACCGCTGCCTCGACGGCAAATTCCTCAGCATCGGCGCGATCGAGCCGCAATTTCGAGAGGCACTGTTCAGGGGACTGGCGCTGGCGCCTGGCGCCAGCCACAACGATATCGCGACCGTAATCGCTTCCCGCACGCGCGACCAATGGACCGCGCATTTTGCCGGCACCGACGCCTGCGTCGCCCCGGTGCTCGATCTGGGCGAGGCCCCGGTCCATCCGCACAACCTGGCGCGTCGTGCTTTCCTCGATCTCGACGGCGTCTTCCAGCCTGCGCCGGCGCCGCGCTATTCGGAAACGCTGCTCGACCGCCCGGATCCGCCGCGGCGCGAGGGACAGGACGGCGACGCCATCCTGGCGAACCTCGATTATAAGGCGGAAGAGATTGCGCGCCTGCGCGCCGAAGGAGCGCTGCTTTGAACCCGCTCTACGAGCAGATGGAAACCAGCGTGTTCGAGCGGATGTCGCTGGCCGCGGCGAAACATGGAGCGGTCAATCTGGGCCAGGGCTTCCCCGATTTCGGCTGGCCGGCCGAGATATTGGAGGCGGCGGCCAAGGCGGTCGTCGAGGGAAGCAATCAGTATGCCCCATCGCGCGGACTGCCAACGCTGCGGGAAGCGGTCGCGAACCATTACGATCGACATCAAGGAATTGATCTAAGCCCCGAAAATATATGCGTTACTTCCGGAGCAACCGAAGCTTTGGCGGCCGCCATCCTGGCGACCGTCGAGCCGGGCGACGAAGTGATCGTCTTCACTCCGGCCTATGACGCCTATGCGCCGCTGATCCGCCGGGCAGGGGGCTTGCCGGTGGAAGTGGCGCTGGTGCCTCCTGGCTGGAGAATCGAGCGGGCCGCGCTGGAATCCGCGATTTCGAGCAGGACCCGGGCGATCGTCTTCAATAACCCGCATAACCCGACCGGACGGCTGTTCAACACCGAGGAACTGGCGGCAGTCGCCGAATTTGCGGTGATCAACGACCTGATCGTCATCTCGGACGAGGTGTGGGAGCATATCCTGCTCGACGGCCAGAGATTTAGGCCGATTGCCTCGTTCGCTGGCATGGCAGGGCGGACGCTCAAATGCGGATCGGCGGGAAAGATCTTCTCCCTGACCGGCTGGAAAATCGGCTGGCTGGCCGCTTCGGCCGAGTTGGCGACGCTCGCGGCCCGGGCGCACCAGTTCCTGACCTTTGCCAGCGCGCCCAACCTCCAATCGGCAGTCGCCTACGGCCTGGCGGAGGGCGACGCCTGGCTGCAACCGATGCGCGAGCGCTTTGCCCGGGCGAGGGACCGGATGGCCGACGGGCTCCAAGCGGCCGGCTTCGCCGTACTGCCAAGCGCCTCCACCTACTTCCTCTGCGTCGACCTTGCGGCGTCCGGCATCGGACTTGACGACGAAAGCTTTGCCCGACAGGCGGTCGAGCAGGCCGGGGTAGCGGTGGTGCCGCTGTCGCCCTTCGCCGAAAATGACCCGCCGCGCCACATGATCCGGCTGTGCTTCGCCAAGCGCGACGAGACGATCGACGCGGGGGTGGAAGCCATGGCCAAAGCCAGGAATTCGATGACATGACCCTGTCGACCGCCGACGAAGCCCGCGACCTGCTTGCCCAACTGGGCGTGGAGAGTGGTGGTGCGCTGGTCAGTCGATCGCCGATCGATGGACAGGCCATCGGCAATGTCGAGGAAGCGGGCGCGGCGGAGGTCACCGCAGCTTGTGAAAAAGCCCAGCAGGCCTTCCTCAAGTGGCGAACCGTCCCCGCACCGCGCCGCGGCGAGCTGGTCCGCCTGATCGGCGAGGAGTTGCGAGCGGCCAAGGAGCCGCTGGCGCGACTGGTGACGCTGGAAGCGGGCAAGATCGTGCAGGAGGGCCTGGGCGAGGTCCAGGAGATGATCGACATCTGCGACTATGCGGTCGGCCTGTCGCGTCAACTTTATGGCCTGACCATCGCCAGCGAGCGGCCCAATCACCGGATGATCGAGCAATGGCATCCGCTGGGGGTCGTCGGCGTGATCACGGCTTTCAATTTTCCGGTCGCGGTCTGGGCGTGGAATGCGGCCCTTGCACTGGTCTGCGGCGATCCGGTCATCTGGAAGCCGAGCGAGAAGACCCCGCTGTGCGCTGCCGCGGTGATGGCGCTGGCCGAAAGGGCGCTGAAAAGGTTCGGGGATGCCCCGGAGGGATTGCTGCAGTGCGTCCAGGGCGGGCGCGACGTCGGCGAGGTGCTGGTCGCCGATCCTCGGATCGCGCTGTTGTCGGCCACCGGCTCCACCGCGATGGGCCGCGCGGTCGGCCCGCGGGTTGCCGAGCGCTTCGGCCGCTCATTGCTAGAGCTTGGCGGCAATAATGCGATGATCGTCGCGCCGTCGGCCGATTTGCGGCTGGCGGAGCGCGCAATCCTGTTCGCGGCGGCGGGGACGGCCGGCCAGCGGTGCACGACGCTGCGTCGCCTGATTGTCCATGAATTGATCGCCGATGGCCTCGTGGCGAGACTTCGGGAGCTGTTTGACCGGGTACAGATCGGTGATCCGCGCGATGCCGGAACGCTCGTCGGCCCGCTGATCGACGAGGCGGCGCTGGAGGGGATGCTCCGAGCCCATCCCGAGGTTGAACGCATCCAGGCGGTCGAAGGCGGTTGCTATGTCCGGCCGGCGATCGTCGAAGTCGATGCTCAGCAGGGCATGGTGCTCCAGGAGACGTTCGCGCCCATCCTCTATGTTCTTCGCTATCGGACCATTGGCCAGGCAATCGAGCTGAATAATGCTGTAGTTCAAGGTCTTAGCTCGTCAATCTTCACAAGCGACCTGAAGGAGGCCGAGCTTTTTCAATCCGCCGCCGGGTCCGATTGCGGCATCGCCAACGTCAACATCGGCACCTCAGGGGCAGAGATCGGCGGCGCGTTCGGCGGCGAAAAGGAAACCGGCGGGGGCCGCGAGAGCGGCTCGGACAGCTGGCGCGCCTATATGCGGCGGTCGACCAACACCATCAATTACGGAAACGACCTGCCGCTGGCGCAGGGGATCGAATTCGGGACGGCCTGAAGGACCTTCTAGATTCGATCACGTATTGGACGTCTAGCCCATATAGCGCCGCGGTAGCCGGAACGGCAGCTGCGGCTCGTCGCGAATCATCTGGTGCCAGCGTTCATCAAATTCGTCGAGCCAGGGGATCAGCTTGTCCGGCTCCAGCGGACGGGCCACGAAATAGCCTTGGGCGACATCGCATCCCAAATCGCGCAGCAGCTTCAACTGTTCCTCGGTCTCGACGCCCTCGGCAGTCACGGTCAGGCCCAGCCCGTGCGCCAGCTCGATGATGCTCTTGACGATCAGTGCGCTGTCCTTGGACGTCGGCGCATCGTCGACGAAAAAGCGGTCGATCTTCAATTCGGTGAAGGGCAGCTGGCGGAGTTGCATGAGGGTTGAATAGCCCACCCCGAAATCGTCGATGGCCAGGCCGATCCCCTTGATCCGGAAGCGGGTCAGCGTATCCATCAGCTTGATCAAGGGCTGGGTGGCGCCCTCGGTCAGTTCCAGCACCAAACGATCGGTCGGAACGTCAAGCGCCCGGCACATCCGCTCGACCAGGTCGGGAAAGTCGAGCTGGTCGAGATTGAGCGCCGAAATGTTGAAGGCGAGGCAGGTATCGAGGCCCTTCTCGCGCCAACTGATCCACTGCCGCAGCGTGGTGCGCAGGCCCCACTGGGTCATCTGGTCGATCAGGCCGTGCTTCTCCGCCAACGGCACGAAGCGGGCGGGGGAGATCGGCCCCAGTTCCGGATCGTCCCAGCGGACCAGCGCCTCGACACGGCGAAGGCGCCCGTCGGACAGGGAAATCTTCGGCTGATAGGCCATGCGCAGCCGGCCGTTGATCAGCGCCCGCTCGAACCCGTCGAGCAGGCCGATGTCGGCCTGGGCGATCATCGCACCACTGACGGCCTTACCCGGGTGAGTATTTCCTCAAGCTGCTCGAGACGGGCCGGCTTTTCCAGCGGCCCGACCATCTGCAAGCCCAGCGCCTCGCCGAAGCGATACGCGCTTTCCAGCACCCTACGGTCGAAGCCCGAGATGATCAGCACCGGCTCCTTATAGTCCTCCGAGCCGAGGAAGCGCAGCAACTCGACCCCATCCATTCCCGGCATGCCGAGATCGAGCGCGACCATTTGCGGCCGTTCGGCCTGGAAAAGATCGCGAAATTGCTGGTCCTGCTCGGCTATGACAGGCAGGTAGCCGCACATGTCGGCCGCCTTCGCCACGAATGCGGCAAGGGCAGGCTCGTCATCGATCAGCAGCAACCGAGGCAATGCCATTTCCCAGCCCGTCTCCCATCCGCCTTATTGCCGCGGCGTAACCAAGCTTACGAGCGGGAGCCATCGCGCGAAACCTGATTTTAACCTCAATACACGTATTGTCCCGCTTTGACGCGATTTTCCTTCGCTTTGGGAGAGGCCCTGGCATGTTCGGTTCACTGATCCGGCGCAAGCAGACCAAGCGTCCCTTGGGCGAGGACAATATTGCATTCGAATCGACGACCTTTTCGCTGAGCACGTCGGTACCACGCCCGTCCGAGCGGCGATCCGACGACCGGCTGATCGCCATGCTGCGGGTCGCCAAGCTCAAGGATGCCAGTGGCGGCGAGCAGTTGATCAGGGTCCGCAACGTCTCCGCCGGCGGGCTGATGGCCGAGATGGGCCATTCGGTGCGGGTCGACGATGTGGTCAGCATCGAGCTGTCGTCCCAGACGATCCCGTCGACCGTGGTGTGGATCCGGGAGGGTGCCGCCGGCTTCAAGTTCGACCAGAACATCGACCTTGGCGAACTGCTGGCCGGCCGCAAGCCCCGCCACGGCTTTCGCCCGCGGCCGCCGCGCCTGGAAGTGAACTGCAAGGCCAACGTCAGGGTCGACAACAGCTATTACACGGTCGAAGTCCACGACATCTCGCTGGGCGGCATCAAAGTGGAGCCGATCGAGGAATATTGCCTCGGCAAGAAAGTCGTCGTGGTGGTCGAGAGCCTGCGGCCGGTCCGCGGCGAGGTACGCTGGTTCGCCGACCGCAAGGCGGGCATCGTGTTCGATCAGCCGCTGAAGTTCGAGGAACTGGCCGAATGGATCGGCAAGCGGCTCGAAATGGCGACGCTCAAGGCCAGCATCAGGGGCTGAGCCGCCGTCTTGCCGCGACGGCATGGCCATTATTCATGACGGCATCGGTTGAAGCTGGCCGCTGCGCTGCATATGTCGCGCTCCTATCGCAAACGGAGCAGGACAATGGCCGAACAAGTCGCAGTGCTGGCGGGCGGATGTTTCTGGTGCACCGAGGCGGTGTTCCTCGACGTCATCGGCGTCAAATCGGTCGAGAGCGGCTATACCGGCGGGAACAGCGTCAACCCGACCTACAAGCAGGTCTGCGGCGGCGACACCGGCCATGCGGAGGCAATCCGAGTCACGTTTGACGCCGATGTGTTGAGCTACGACGAGCTGCTCGACATTTTTTTCGCGATCCACGACCCGACCCAGCTCAACCGGCAGGGTGGCGACATCGGCACACAATATCGCTCGGCCATTTTCCCCCAGGACGAGGCGCAGCGTGAGGCGGCCCAGGCCGCGATTGCGCGGGCCAATGAGCAGAATGACGGCAAGGTGGTGACGACCATCGAGCCCAAGGCCGAATGGTATCCGGCCGAGGATTATCACCAGGACTATTGGGCGGGTGAAGGTCGAAACAACCCCTATTGCATCGCGACCATCCCGCCGAAGTTGCAGAAACTGCGCAAGAGCTTCCAGGCACGTGTCAAAGCCGCAACAGCGCAGGGTTAATTCCCGTTAGCGGCCAATTCTCCTTGTTAACTTAAACACTTCAATGCACCGCAAGGAACGGCAGCCGGGGGGCTGCTTTCACTTGAGGGGGAATATAATGCTTTCAAAGATTACTGCCGCGTCCGTAGTGCTGGTCGCTGCATCCGTCAGCGCGCAGACGGTTGTTAATCCGCAGCCGACGCAGGCCCAGAATGTTACGGTCGTCCAAGAGCAGGCGGCGGGAAATGTGCTGCGCGCCGGCGCGCCGGTTCCCGTGGTGCTGTCCGAATTTCTGACGACGAAGGGCAAGCGTCTGAAAGTTGGTCAACGCGTGCAGTTGGAAGTGGCTCAAGATGTGCTGCTGAATGGGCGGGTTGTGATTCCGGCTCGCAGTCCTGTCGAGGGTGTTTTGACCGAGGTTCGCAACAAAGGGATGTGGGGCAAGTCCGGCGGCATCCATCTGCATATCAAATCCGTGAACATCAACGGCACAAGCATTCGCCTCAAAGGCGACATGGACTCTCGAGGTGAGACGGGCACGGCGGGCGTTGTGGGGGCCATCGTTGTTCTACCGGTCGCTGGGTTTTTCGTGACCGGCACGAGCGCAGAAATGCCCCTCAACATGCCGGGGCGGGCTTTCCTCGATCAAGACATCGCGCTTGCGCCGCAAGCGGTAGCTACTTTGCCACTGACCGTTGCTCCCAATGCTCCGGTCATCGTACCTGCCGCCGGTGCGCCTTCGAGCAACCGGTAGGCTTTTCGAATCTGCGAAGAAGGGTCCCATCGGCTGTCGGTGGGGCCCTTTTCTATGAGCGCGGCGCCGCAGCCCGCTTGAGCCGGTCGCGGATGGCGGCGGCGATGCCGTTGCCGGGCACCGGGGCAATGGCGATGCGCGGCTTCGGCGCGGCGTCCGCCTGGTGCAGCAAGTCGAACAGCTGCGCCGCCGCTTCGACGGGGTCGCCGCTCTCGCTGAGCGATACTTCGCCGGCGACCGGGCCGAAGCCAATCAGAAACTCATCCTCCGCCGCCGAGGTGGCGTCGAGCCGCAATGGCTTATTCGGGGCATAGTGGCTGGCGAGCTGACCGGGAGCCTCGATCGCCGTCGGCTTCTTGAGCTCCGCCGCTTCGACCTCGATGGGGCCACTCCTAAGCAGTCGAAGGCTGCCGTCCGTCGCGGCAATGATGGTGGATTCGATCCCTCGCTGAGTCGCGCCGCCATCGATTACTAGGGGGATTCGGCCTCCCAGCGACGCGAGCACATGACTGGCCCGGGTCGGGCTGATCGAACCGCTGGCGTTCGCCGAAGGAGCCGCCAGCGGCTTGCCGCACGCCTTGAGCAACGCCTGCATCACCGGATGGGCGGGAACACGAAGGGCAATTGTCGGCAGGCCGGCGGTCACGATGCTGGCAATGGCTGAACCCTGACGGAGCGGCACCACCAGGGTCAACGGGCCGGGCCAATGCCGTAGAGCCAATGCGCGAGCCTGGTCGTCGAACCGCCCGACCCGCTCCGCGGTAGCCAAGTCCGGCACATGGACGATCAGCGGATTGAACGCGGGCCGGCCCTTGGCGGCGTAAATCCGCGCCACCGCCGCGGCATTGGTCGCATCGGCGGCCAGGCCATAGACGGTCTCGGTCGGGACCGCGACCGGATCACCGGCAAGCACCAGCCTGGCGGCCTCGGCAATCGCCTCCTCGCCGATCGGCATCACGCGTGTGTCGGCTGGCCCGCTCATGGCCTGCCCGCTATAGCTCAACGGCCTCATCATCAAGGGAGCCACCATGAGCTTTACCGCGCCTGTATTGGAACAACGGCTTGTCTTGAACGCCGTCGTCGGGATCGGCGAGCTGGAAGGCGGGCCCGACTCAGAGATGGTGGACGCGGTGCTGGAGGGCGCAGCAGCGCTGGCTGAGGGTGAATTCGCGCCGCTGCTGCGCGTCGGGGACACGGTCGGGGCGCGTTGGGATAATGGCGCGGTCACGATGCCGGAAGGGTTCAAGGCTGCCTGGCGATCCTTCGTCGAGGGGGGCTGGATGACGCTGGCGGCGCCTGAGGAGCATGGCGGGCAGGGGCTGCCGCATGCGTTGTCGGCCGCGCTGATGGACGATTTGAATGCCGCCAACGTCGGGTTCGCCCTGTGCCCGATGCTGTCGATGGGCGCCATCGAGGCGATCGATCGCCATGGTTCCGACGAGCTCAAGCGCGACTATCTGCCCAAGATCGTCAGCGGCGAATGGCCCGCGACGATGAACCTGACCGAGCCCGCCGCGGGCAGCGATGTCGGTGCGCTTGAAAACACGCGCCGAACCGATCGGCGACGGAAGCTGGAGGATCACAGGCACCAAGATCTTCATCACTTACGGCGAGCATGATCTAAGCGATCAGATCGTCCACATGGTACTGGCACGGACTTCCGGAGCACCGGAAGGGACTCGCGGCATCTCGCTGTTCCTGGTGCCGAAGTTGCTGCCTGACGGGACGAACAACGACCTTCGCTGCGTGTCGATCGAACACAAGCTGGGGATCCATGCCTCGCCGACCTGCGTGATGAGCTACGGCGACCATGGCGGTGCGATCGGCTGGCTGGTTGGGCCGGAGAATAGCGGAATGGCGGCAATGTTCACCATGATGAACAATGCCCGCCTCAATGTCGGGTTGCAGGGAGTCGGCATCGCCGAGCGGGCGACCCAGCGCGCGGTTGCTTATGCCATCGAACGCAAACAGGGCCAGCGCAACCGCCTGCCGGTACCCATTTCGGAGCATCCTGACGTGCGCCGAATGCTGCTGCGAATGCGCGCGCTGACCATGGGGGCAAGAGCACTGACCTACTATGCCTTCGGCCAGATGGATCGCGCGGCGCGGGGGGAAGCCGGCGCTGGCCTGCGCGCCGAGGTGCTGACGCCGCTGGCCAAGGCCTGGGGCACCGACGTCGGAATTGAGGTCGCCGACCTCGGCATCCAGGTCCATGGCGGAATGGGCTACATCGAGGAAACCGGCGCGGCCCAGCATCTGCGCGATGCCCGCATCGCCTCGATCTACGAAGGCACCAACGGCATCCAGGCCGCCGACCTGGTCAGCCGCAAGTTGGGGCTCGATGGCGGCCTGGCATTCGACGAGCTGATTGCCGACATCGAGGCCGACACCCGGGACCCGCGCCTGGTCGCCCTGACCGACGCGGTCGAAGTGGCTGCGGCGAGCCTGCGCGAGGCTGCCCCGGACGACCGGCTGGCGGGCAGCTACCCCTTCCTCACCATGTGCTCGGTGATGGTCGCCGGCTGGCTGGTCGAACGGATGGCGCAATCGCAGGATGCCGACGAACGGACCAAGGCCGCGGCAAATTATTTCCTCGCGACGATGGTACCCGAGGCATTGGGCCTCGGTGCGGCCGCGGAAGCAGGCGCTGCACTACTCTACCAAGTGCCGGCGGAGTCCCTGGCGTAACTGTTCCCCGGCGAAGGCCGGTGTCCAGACGCCCGAAGGGCCAAAGCGACTATCGCTGAAACCCGGATCGCTGCGCTTCGCTTGCCATGAAGGGGCCCTGCCTGCGCAGGGGAACTACGCTCTAGCCAGCAAGTCGGCCGGATCGATTCCGAGCCGTGCCATGCGGTCGCGAATGGTCGGCCATTCATTGGTGATGA
Source organism: uncultured Alphaproteobacteria bacterium (assembly GCA_963844355.1). Lineage (GTDB taxonomy): Bacteria > Pseudomonadota > Alphaproteobacteria > Sphingomonadales > Sphingomonadaceae > Sphingomicrobium. The sequence goes on along the minus strand of CAWJNY010000007.1, from coordinate 394,951 downwards.
AATCGCTGCGCTGGGAGCTGCGCAATTTTGCCGCGGCGCCCGGCGCGACGAACATGCCGACGCCGCGCTTGACGACGATGAAGCCGTCGTCCTGAAATCCCTGATAGGCCTTGGCGACCGTCAGCGGGTTCGCGCCCTGTTCGGCCGCCAGCGCGCGCACCGATGGCAAGGGATCGCCGTCGCTGTAGCGGCCGGCAAGGATTGCATCGGCAATCACTTCCCGAAGGCGGACGTAAACGGGCTTTTCATGGGAAGATCGAAGCGTCATGCTGTGACAATACAGCAAAGCGCATCAAGTTCAATCATTTTTCCGCCGGTTCCCACTGGCTTACGTGATCCGCCAGCAGCGGACGCGGCCGCTCCTCCAGTGGGCTGGCGGGCGTTCCCAGGAAGATGAAACCGGCGATCCGCTCCCCATCCTTGCAAAATGCCTGGGTGACCCGCGGCGAATAGGCCTGCCAGCCGGTAATCCAGCCACCCACATAACCGATGGCGTGGGCCGCATGGAGCAAGTTCATAGCCACCGCGCCGCAGGATAATTGCTGCTCCCACACCGGAATTTTGTGACCGTGAATCGGCGAGGAAATGAGCACGATCATCACCGGCGCCTGGTGGGCGAACTCCAATGCCTTCTGATAGTGGGCGGGGCCGGCTCCGGGGTCGTGCTCGGGAAGCGCGCGAGCCAACAGGTCGGCAAGCGTCCTGGCGCTGGCTGGAACCGATCAGCACGAACCGCCACGGGGCGATCTTGCCATGATCCGGAGTTCGCATGGCGATGGTCAGGATCCGCTCAAGCTCTTGAGGTGACAGGTCCGGGGGCGACGAGGTCCCGCGGCTTGCCGGATCGGCGCGTTTGAAGAAGCGCAAGCGCGGACGAACGGTCGTTGAGTGTCATGCGGTCCGCATAACGATGCAAGCCTCTGGCAACAATCGACTTCACAAGCGCGTTTTCGTCGCTAGGGTGCCGCTCAAATCAAAACAGGCACGCCCCGCGCGAGGCCGGCCGACACTTCGAGAGGAACGCCCGTTATGGGATTGAAACCAGTATCTGCATGGGCCGAGGGCGATTGGATCGTCGTAATCGCGCTTGCCGTTTTCGGGCTCTTCCTGGCCGGCGGGGCGGCGATCGCCGCTCGGCGGGAGCCGGAGGCGCTGGGCCATCCCAAGGGCCTGTACATGCTGTTCTTCGCCGAAATGTGGGAGCGTTTCTCCTACTACGGCATGCGCGCGCTGCTGATCTTCTACCTGACCAAGCATTGGCTGTTTGCCGACGACAAGTCGAACCTGATCTACGGCGCCTACACCAGCCTGGTGTACATCACGCCGGTGCTCGGCGGCTATCTGGCCGACCGCTACCTGGGGCAGCGCAAGGCGGTGCTGTTCGGCGGCATCCTGCTGATGATCGGCCACTTCCTGATGGCCTTCGAAGGCATCCAGGGCCTGACCGATCCGGTGGCCAAGCAGGCCGACCCCTTCATCAACATCTTCTGGGCTGCACTGGCCTTCATCATTGTCGGTTCCGGCTTCCTCAAGGCCAACATCTCGGTGATGGTCGGGCAGCTCTACAATCTGACCGATACCCGCCGCGACGGCGCCTACACCATCTTCTACATGGGGATTAACCTCGGCGCCGCGATCGGCACCATCCTGGTCGGCTATCTCGGCGAAACCATCGGCTGGGCCTATGGCTTCGGACTTGCCGGCATCGGTATGTTGGCTGGGTTGATCGTATTCGTTCTGGGCCGCAAGTCACTGCGAGGCGCCGGCGAGCCCCCGGTCCGCGCCGAAGGCAGCCAGGTCAGCGACGTGACGCTCTACGGCATCGGCCTCGCGGCGGTGGCGGTGATCTGGGCCCTGGTCCAGTATCAGGACGTCATCCAGACGCTGCTGATCGTCTCCGGCGTGGCGCTGCTCGGCTACGTGCTTTACGAGGCGTTCAAGCTGGACAAGGAGCCCCGCGAGCGGATCTTCGCCATCTTGTTCCTGATCGCCTTGAATCCCCTGTTCTGGGGCCTGTTCGAGCAGGCCGGCGGCAGCATCAACCTCTACACCGACCGGTTCGTCGATCGCGCCGGCGTCCCGGCGACGCTGTTCCAGTCGATCAACCCGATCTACATCATCCTGCTCGCGCCGATGTTCGCGGCCCTATGGGTGATCCTCGGCAAGAAGGGGCTGGAGCCCTCGGCACCGGCCAAGTTCGGCCTGGCGCTGCTCCAGGTCGGCGCAGGCTTCCTGGTGTTCGTCTGGGGTGCCAATTCGGTCGGAGCCGAAGCTATGACCCCGGTCATCTTCGTCTTCCTGCTCTACCTGCTGCACACCACCGGCGAGCTTTGCCTCAGCCCGGTCGGCCTCAGCGCCATGAACCGGCTGGCCCCGTCGTACATGGCCTCGTTGATCATGGGCGCCTGGTTCTACATGACCGCGGTCGGCAACTTCGTCGCCGGCAAGATCGGCGAGGCGACCGGCGGCCATGGCGGCGAAATGACCAAGGAAAGCACCCTGGCGATCTATGACAAGATCGGCTGGATCAGTGTCGGCGTCGGCGTGATCGTCCTTGCCCTGGCGCCTCTGGTGAAGCGCTGGATGCACCTCGACACGCTGCGAGACACCCGCGACCTGGCGGGCGATCGCGAACTTGGCGAGCCGCAAGCCGCGGGTGCCAACCTCAGCGGAGAGGCCAAGGCCTGATGCCGCGGCAGGGGGGATTGATCAGGCTCGCGGCGGTCCTTGCCGTCGCGAGCCTTTCCGCCTGTGTCGCACCGAAGGAAAAGCCGAAACCCGGCGCAATCCGGATCAACGAGAATCCCTTCCCGTCGACCTACCAGCCCTACGGCAGCGTCCCCACGCTGATCCGTGGCGCAATCATCCTGGATGGCGAGGGTGGGCGGATCGACAATGGCTCGATCCTGCTAGTCGACGGCAAGATCGCAGCGGTAGGCGGTGCGGACCTGGGCGCCCCCGAGGGCGCGACGGTGATCGACGCCGGCGGCCGCTATGTAACGCCGGGGATCATCGACGTTCACAGCCATCTGGGCGACTATCCCTCGCCTGGGACCCAGTCGCTCAGCGACGGCAATGAGGCGACTTCTCCGGCCCGGCCGGAAGTGTGGGCCGAGCATAGCGTCTGGCCGCAGGACCCCGGCTTTTCCCGGGCATTGGCCAATGGCGGCGTAACCTCCCTGCAGGTCCTGCCGGGATCGGCCAACTTGTTCGGCGGCCGCTCGGTAACGCTGAAGAATGTCCCGGCCCGGACGATGCAGGGCATGAAATTCCCCGGCGCTCCCTATGGCCTCAAGATGGCCTGCGGCGAGAATCCGAAGCGGGTCTATGGGTCGAAGAACCAGATGCCGCAGACGCGAATGGGCAACATCGCCTATGTGCGGCAGACCTGGGCGAAGGCGGTCGAATATGACCGGAAGTGGGAAAAATATGAGAAGACCGGCGGCGAGGTCCCGGTCCGCGACCTGGCGCTGGATACACTTCGGGGCGTGCTCGACGGGGAGGTGCTGGTCCACAACCATTGCTACCGCGCCGACGAGATGGCGATCATGATCGATGTCGCCAAGGAGTTCGGCTACAAGATCGCCAGCTTCCAGCATGGGGTCGAGGCCTACAAGATCGCCGACCTGATGCGCGAGAACGGCATTTGCGGCGCGCTGTGGGCTGACTGGTACGGCTTCAAGCTGGAAAGCTATGACGGGATCAACGAGAATATCGCGTTCGTCCACAATGCCGGTGCCTGCGCCATCGTCCACTCCGACGACGCCAACGGCATCCAGCGGCTGAACCAGGAAGCGGCCAAGGCCATCGCCGCCGGCAGGCGCGCCGGGATCAACATCAGCGAGGAAGTCGCCTGGACCTGGCTCAGCGCCAATCCCGCCAGGTCGCTCGGCATCTTCGAACAGACCGGAAGCTTGAAGGCCGGCAAGATGGCCGATGTCGTCCTGTGGAACGGCAACCCGTTCAGCGCCTACACGCGGCCGGAGAAGGTGTGGATCGACGGCGCGCTGCTGTACGACGCGGCCAATCCCAAGCTGCGACCGGTCAGCGATTTCGAGCTCGGCCAGCCGGGCGAAGGGGATGCGAAGTGAGCGGCTTCCACATCCGTTCGTGCCGAGCCAAGTCGAGGCACGCGGGCACTAACACCCCTCGACTTCGCTCGGGGCGAACGGCGTTGGGATTTGCGCTCGCCCTGATTGCCTCCCCGCTCGCCGCGCAGACCGTAGCGATCACCAACGGCACGCTGGTGCTCGGCGACGGGTCGGAGCCGATCCAGGGCGGCACGGTCGTCGTTCGCAACGGACGGGTCGTCGCCGCCGGGCCGGGCGTGAACGTGCCGAGCGATGCCGAAGTGGTCGACGCCAATGGCAAGTGGGTGACGCCCGGCATTGTCGCCGGCTTCTCGCGGCTGGGCCTGGCCGAAGTCGACCTTGGCGCCGACGGTTCCGACGATACCGAAACCGACGGCAGCCCGTTCAGCGCCGCGATCGATGTGACTCCGGGGATCAACCCCAAGGCAACGACGATTGCGGTCAGCCGTGCTGACGGCGTCACCCGTGCCGTGGTCGCGCCGGTCACCGGCCGGAGCATCTTCGGCGGACAAGGTGCGATCATCGACACCGGCGACGACATGGATCCGATTGTGCGGCCCCGTGCCTTCCAGTTCGTCGAGCTGGGAGAAACGGGAGCGGGCAAGGCGGGCGGATCGCGCACTTCCGCATTCGCGCTGTTCCGCAACGCGTTGCGCGAGGCGCGGGACCTGGGCGGACTTCGGCAGCAGCCGCTGACCGGCCGCCAGCAGGTCGACCCACAGCAGGCCGAAATCCCTTATGAGGAACGGCCGGATCCCAACCTGCTGACCCGCCAGGCGCAGCGCAGCGAGGATGTGCTGCTGACCCGGTTCGATGCGGCGGCGCTGGTGCCGGTGGTGCGCGGACGGCAGCTGCTGCTGGTCCATGTCGAGCGAGCCAAGGACATCCTCAACGTCCTCGACCTTCGCCGCGAATTCCCGGGCCTCAAGATTGCGCTGGTCGGCGTGACGGAAGGCTGGCTGGTCGCCGACCAAATCGCGAGTTCCGGCGTCTGGGTCATCGCTTCGGCGCTGAACGACCTGCCGGCGAGCTTCGAGATGCTGGCCGCGACCCAGTCCAACGTCGGGCGGATGCGTGATCGTGGGGTCAAGGTGGCGATCGGCATGATCGACGACAACGACACCCGCTACGTCCGCAATCAGCGCCAATATGCCGGCAATCTGGTTGCGCTGGCCAAGGTGCCGGGTGCCGCGGGGGTCAGCTGGGGCGAGGCTTTCGCGATGATCAGCTCGCGGCCCGCGGAAGCCGTCGGGCTGGGGCGGGAAATCGGCAGCCTCGCTGCAGGGCGCCGCGGCGATGTGGTGATCTGGTCGGGCGACCCGCTCGAGCTTGACAGCGCGCCGGAAGCGGTATGGATCGACGGCGTGCGCCAGCCGCTCGACAACCACCAGACCAAGCTGCGCGACCGGTATCGCTCGCTCGAGCGCAAGGCGCTGCCGGAGGCCTATCGCAAATGAGCGGGATCGGGATGCTGGCGCTGGCCTCGCTGGCCTTCGTGGGCACCCACTTCCTCATGTCGCATCCGCTGCGTACGCCGATGGTCTCGGCGCTGGGCGAGCGGGGCTTCGCCATCGTCTACACGATCGTTTCTCTGCTGACCTTCGGGTGGATGATCTGGGCCTATCCTGATGCGTCGGCCGAAGCGCCGCAGCCCCTGTGGGACGCCGGCCGCTGGGGTTTCGCAATCGCCACGGTGCTGTTGTGGCTGGGTTCGGTGCTGTTTATCGGTTCGCTTCGGCACAACCCCGCCTTTCCCCGCCCGGGCAAGAAAATCGAGCGGATCGAGGAGCCCCACGGCGTCTATTCGATCACTCGGCATCCGATGATGTGGGGTTTCGCGCTGTGGGCTGCGAGCCATGCGATCGTCAATCCGACGCAGGCCAGCCTGATCCTGTGTATTGCAATCGCCTTCCTGGCCCTGGTCGGGGCTGCGCTTCAGGATGCCAAGAAGGAGCGGCTGCTGGGCGAGATCTGGCGCGAGTGGCGCTCGAAGACCAGCTTCGTCCCTTATGGCCGCGGCCTCAAATCGGCTGACGGCGTTCGCGCTGGTGCTCGGCACGTTGCTGTGGCTCGGCGCAACCTGGGCTCATGAGCCGCTTGGAGGCCGCCCGGCCGGGGTCTGGGCCTTCCTCGGCTAGGGCAAAACGCTTAAGGCCGCGCTGATGGGACGGAAATTCTTCGGAACGGACGGGATTCGCGGGCGCACCAACCAGGCGCCGATGACCGCGGACGTGGCAATGCGGGTCGGCCAGGCGGCCGGCACCTATTTCCTGCGCGGCGTTCACCGCCACCGGGTGGTGATCGGCAAGGACACGCGCCTGTCTGGCTATATGATGGAATCGGCGATGGTCGCCGGCTTCACTTCGGTTGGCATGGACGTCGTGCTGCTTGGGCCAATGCCGACCCCGGCCGTGGCCATGCTGACCCGCGATCTTCGCGCCGACCTGGGCGTGATGATTTCGGCCAGCCACAACCCTTTTGCAGACAATGGCATCAAGCTGTTCGGGCCGGACGGCTATAAGCTCAGCGACAATGCCGAGCTGGAAATCGAACGGTTGATGGAGCAACCGGCGACGCTGATCGATGCGCCCCGGATCGGCAGGGCCAAGCGGATCGACGATGCCCGCGGCCGCTACGTCCATTTCGCCAAGTCGACCTTCCCGCCTCACCTGCGCCTCGACGGCCTCAAAGTGGTGATCGATTGCGCCAATGGCGCTGCCTATCATGTCGCGCCCGACGCGCTGTGGGAGCTTGGGGCCGACATCATCCCGCTCGGCACCCAGCCCGATGGCACCAACATCAACGATGGGTGCGGGTCGACCTCACCCGAACTGCTGCGCGAAACCGTCATCGCATCGGGCGCCGACCTTGGTCTGGCGCTCGATGGGGACGCCGACCGGTTGATCGTGATCGACGAGAAAGGCCGGATGGTCGACGGTGACCAGCTGATGGCGCTGATCGCACTGTCGCAGCAGCGGCGGGGAACGCTGCGTGGAGGAGGCATCGTCGCCACCGTGATGTCCAACCTGGGCCTGGAGCGAAAGCTTCGCGACCATGGCTTGGAAATGCATCGAGCGGCGGTCGGCGACCGCTATGTGCTCGAAGCGATGCGCGACATGGACCGCAATGTCGGCGGCGAACAATCGGGCCACATCATCCTCACCGACCATGCCACCACCGGCGACGGGCTGGTGGCCGGGCTTCAGATTTTGGCCGCGCTGGTGGAGAGCAACACGCCGGCGAGCGAACTGCTGCACGTGTTCGAGTCGGTTCCGCAGCTGCTCAAGAACGTTCGCTTCAACGGCGGCGCTCCATTGGACTCGGACGAGGTCAAATCCATAATCGCCGGTGCCGAAAGCGAACTGGGAACGCGCGGCCGTCTGGTCATCCGCAAGTCGGGTACCGAGCCGCTGATCCGAGTCATGGCCGAAGGCGACGACCCGGAAATGGTCGAGCGGTTGGTCGACCGGATTTGCGAGGCGGTTGCGGCTGCTTAACAATTTCCCTCTAGGGAGGGGGCATGACGGCTAAAACTCCGCGTATCCTCATTATCGCCGGATCCGATTCCGGCGGCGGAGCGGGGATTCAGGCCGATATCAAGACCGTCACCATGCTCGGCGGCCATGCCATGACGGCGGTGACGGCGGTCACTGCCCAGAATACGCAGGGCGTATCGGCGGTGCATGTCATCCCGACCGAAACCGTGCTGGCACAGATCGACGCGGTGATCGAAGACATTGGCGTCGACGCGGTCAAGATCGGCATGATCGGATCGCCGTTCACCGCGCTGCACATCGCCGCCCGGCTGGAGAAGCTGGAAGACATTCCGGTCGTGTTCGACCCGGTCATGGTCGCGACCAGCGGCGCAACGCTGGCGGACGATGCGACCGTCGCGGCGTTCGGCAAGCTGATGGACGTTGCCACCATCGCCACGCCCAACCTGCCCGAGCTCCGGCGCCTGTCCGGCGAAGAAGATGAGGTTGCGGGCGCATTGAAGCTGGTGTCGGACCATCGCTGCGCGGTGCTGATCAAGGGCGGGCATGAGGAAGGCGACGCGCTGGCCGATGCGCTGATCGAAGAAGACAATATGACGAGCTGGCAGGGCCAGCGGATCGACACCACGTCAACTCACGGCACGGGTTGCACCCTGGCCAGCGGCATCGCTTTCTATCTCGGCGCCGGGCTCGGCTTGTCCCAGGCAGTGGAGCGGGCGCGCCTGTTTGTGCGCATGGCGCTGCACGAGGCGCCGGGCCTTGGACACGGTCACGGCCCGCTCGGCCACCAGTCGGTGCGGCTCGACACCGGGTTTGGTCTTCGCCTCAATCAAGTGACGGTGACGGGCAAGGACTATCCGAAGATGGTCGACTTCTATCGCAAGCTCGGCCTCCGGCAGATCGTCGATAGTCCCGACAACCAATATGCGCGGTTCGAAGCGGGCGGGGCGACTTTCTCGATCCAATGCGATGCGGAAGCGGAGATCGGCGAGACGGTCGCGGTCTATTTCGAATGCGACGATCTCGACGAGCGGGTGGAACGGCTGGCGCGTCAGGGCATGCCGTTCGAACATGGCCCGCGCAACCAGCCATGGATGTGGCGCGAGGCGCGGCTTCGTGACCCGTCGGGCAACACCATTTTCCTCTACCGCGCCGGCGAGTCCCGCCGCTTCCCGCCGTGGCGCATGAGCGAGGATCCTACCTCCCGTTCGTCCTGAGCGAAGCCGCACAGCGGCGTAGTCGAAGGGCGGACTGCACGGGCGTTGGATGCCAGCGCCCTTCGGCTTCGCTCAGGACGAACCGATGCTTGTATTACGCTCTATCCACAGAAATTTGCTTTGCCTGCTTCCACTAAGACGGGCTCGCCAATATCCTTGCCAACCGTGAAGCGACCCTGTTTCAAGCTCGAGCTGCCCTATCCCCAACCGTTGGCTGGCGTCGACGAGGCGGGGTGCGCGCCGCTCGCCGGGCCGGTAGTCGCCGCCGCAGTCGTGCTGGATCGCGAGAAATTCCCGCGCGGGATCGACGATTCGAAGAAGCTCGACCTCGACACGCGAGAGGCGATCTACGTGCCGGCTGCAGAAAGTTGCGCGGATCGCCGTCGGCATCGCCTCGGTCGAGGAGATCGAGCAGATCAATATCTATTGGGCCAGGATGCTGGCGATGACCCGTGCCGTCGAGGCGCTGGGGTTCGAGCCGGCCTGGGTGCTCGTCGACGGCAACGCTACCCCGCGCTGGCAACGCCCGTCCAAGGCGATCGTCGCCGGCGACGCCCGATGCCGGTCGATCGCCGCCGCATCGATCGTTGCCAAGGTCACCCGCGACCGGATCATGGCCGATTACGCCCGCGACTACCCGGGCTATGGCTGGGAAACCAATCGCGGCTATCCGACGCCGGAGCATATCCGGGCGATCGACGCGCTCGGCCTGACCCCGCATCATCGACGCACTTTCTCCAAGGTCCGCGACAAGCTGGAGCAGTTGGTGCCGCTCCCCCTTCAATAAATTTGGGGTCAGAGTCTTTCGAGCCACACCACTAGGGATTGAGTCCAACTCACCCGCGTGGACTCAACATCTTGTGTAACCTTGTCGAACGGATTCCTTTTGTTCTCATGAGCTCGCTCGGCGGCGTGCGGCTGTTCTACTTGACCCCGAGTCCGGCCTGAACTCATCGAGTCTGTCGAGCAACCGGGGACCGCCTGACATGATCATGACGCTGCCGCTGATGGAAGATGTCGGGCGTTCGCGCCTGCGCACCACTCCGCTCAAGAAAGAGCTTCCGCTCGACACCATTCTCGAGGGCGATTGCATCGCGCAGATGGCGCGGCTGCCCGACAACTCGGTCGACATGATCTTCGCCGACCCGCCTTACAACCTTCAGTTAGGCGGCGACCTGTTCCGGCCCGAGGGCGGCAAGGTCGATGCCTGCGACGACGATTGGGACAAGTTCGACAGCCTTGCGACGTACGACGATTTCACGCGCGAATGGCTGGCCGAGGCTCGCCGCATCCTGAAGGACGACGGCACGATCTGGGTGATCGGCAGCTATCACAACATCTACCGCGTCGGCGCGCTGTTGCAGGATGCCGACTTCTGGATCCTCAACGACATCGTCTGGCGCAAGGCCAACCCAATGCCCAATTTCCGCGGCACGCGTTTCACCAACGCCCATGAGACTTTGATCTGGTGCGCCAAGGATGAGAAGGCGCGCTACACGTTTAACTATCGGGCGATGAAGGCGCTTAACGACGACCTGCAGATGCGCTCGGACTGGGTGATGCCGATCTGTTCTGGATCGGAGCGGGTCAAGGACGAAGCCGGCGACAAGGCGCATCCCACGCAGAAGCCGGAAGCGCTGCTCTATCGCATCCTGCTGGCCTGCACCAAGCCGGGCGACGTGGTGCTCGATCCTTTCTTCGGCACTGGGACGACCGGTGCGGTGGCTCGGCGGCTGGGACGGAAATGGATCGGGATCGAGCGCGAGCGCGACTATGTGAAGGTGGCACGGCAGCGGATCGACGCAACGCTGCCGCTCGACGAAAGCGCCATGACCGTAATGGCCGACAAGCGTAGTCAGCCGCGGGTCGCCTTCGGCCTGCTGGTCGAAGGTGGCCTGGTTCCGGCCGGCTCGAAGCTGACGGATGCGAAGCGGCGCTGGTCGGCCAGTGTCAACGCCGACGGCTCGATCGCCTGCGACGGCGAGGCGGGATCGATCCACAAGGTCGGCGCGGCATTGCAAGGCGCGCCGTCATGCAACGGCTGGACCTTCTGGCATGTCGAGCATGAGGGCCGGCTCGAGCCGATCGACATGTTGCGGCAGAAGCATTTGGCGGGCCTGTAGCCCAATCCGTTCGTCCCGAGAGGAGCCCCAGGGGGCGTAGTCGAAGGGCGTCTTGCACAACCGTCTTGCCAGCGCACTTCGACTTCGCTCAGGACGTATAGAAGTTTGAACATGGCATCCCGCACTCTCATCCGCCCCACGGGCTTCGTCGATTCCCCCTTTGGCCATGACGGAAAGGTTGCCCGGCTCGCCGGCGGTCTGAACTGGTTCGGGCTGGTCGAGCTGATCCGCGTCGAGGGCAACAAGCGGATTTCAGCGGAGATCGTGCCGGTCGAGGGCATTGAAAACCGCTTCGACGAGGCGATGGCCGCGGACTGGGCGCGGATCATCGGCCCACGCTCGCCGCTACAGATGGCAGAACGAACTATCCGGCTCGACCAGCCGCAGGTGATGGGCATCATCAACGCCACGCCCGACAGTTTCTCCGATGGCGGCTCTTACGCGGATCCAGCGACGGCGGCGGAAGCCGGTGCGAAGATGTCAGCCCAGGGAGCAGCCATTCTCGACGTCGGCGGCGAATCGACCCGTCCGGGCGCCAGCACTGTCTGGGAGAATGACGAGATCGAGCGGGTCGTGCCGGTCATCCAGCAGCTGGCGTCAGGCGGGAACGCCGTATCCATCGACACCCGCAAATCCGCGGTCATGACCGCGGCCGTCGGGGCGGGGGCCAAGCTGGTCAACGATGTTTCCGCGCTCACCTGGGACCCGCAATCGGCCGCCGCGGTTTCCGGATTGGGCGTGCCGGTCATCCTGATGCATCACCAGGGCGACCCGCAGACGATGCAAAAGGACCCGAGGTACGACGACGCACCGGTCGAGGTTTATCGGTGGCTTGAGGAGCGGGTGGCCGCTGCCGAAGCAGCCGGCATTCCCCGTGACAAAATCCTGGTCGATCCGGGAATCGGTTTCGGCAAGACCGTCGCGCACAATCTCGAGCTGATGAACAGCCTTGCGCTGCTTCATGGCCTTGGCTGCCCGGTCGTGGTCGGCGCGAGCCGCAAGCGAATGATCGGCGCCCTGTCGAACGAGGCGCCGGCCGACCAGCGCATCCCCGGCAGCCTCACGCTGGCGCTTAAGGCCGTCGAGCAGGGCGCCCAGATCGTCCGAGTCCACGATGTTCCGGAGACGATTCAGGCGCTGAAGCTATGGCGCGGCCTCCGCGACGCGGCGTTGACCCCGAAGTCCGCCTAAAGCGAATAGCCACCGTCGCTGACCAGCACGGTTCCGGTGATGGTAGCTGCCTCTTCCGACAGCAAGAATGCGATTTGCCCGGCGATTTCCCCGGCTGACGCATAACGGCCGAGCGGCGTGGCCAGCCTGGCCATTGCCTGGATCGCCCCTTCACGGCTGCCTTCCGATGCAACCAGCTGCTTGAAGAATGGCATTTCGTCCCAAATCGGCGTGTCGACCCCGCCGGGTGCGACGGCGTTGATCACGGCGTGCGTCAGGCCCATCAGGGCTTGTTCGCTTGCGTCCCAGAATGCCTCATCGGAAACGTCGCCTCGCAGCCTGATTGCATCGGGCCGGTCGGGCACAACCGTTGCGAGATCTCCGATATCCACCAGCACAAGGGAATGGCCGTTGCCAGCCAGCAGCTCTGCAACCGCGCGTCCGATTCCCGAGGCTGCTCCGGTGACGAGGGTTTTGGGCATGGCTTGCCCTAGCGCCCGTCATTGGTCAGCGCCAAGCCTCAGCCGTTGCGGTTATTGAATCAATAGACGCCGAAGCGCGCAAGAAACGCGCCGACTTCCTCCCGCTCGTTTTCGGGAATGTCGTCGAAGCTCATCAGCTCGGCAGCCGAACTGGTCGGAATGGCGTCGGGAGACCATGGCAGATGCCCGGTCGAATGAAGATCGGCCAGCCGCCGTTTCAGCCTCACGCAATCCCAGCTGTCGTCAAAGCCGTAGCTGGCGGGCCGGAAGGCGTCTTCGGCGAACCGGCGGCCGAGGAAGTCCGTCAGCCAGGCGATCTGCTGCGTGATCTCGCTGTCCGGCTCGTCATCGCCGAACGGGAAGTAATCCTCGCTGGCGGCGGTGATCCAGAAAATATGAGCGGCGACGCCGGCATCCAGGTCCGGCTGCTGCGCGAGGAAATGCAGGACGCGCAGGTCATAATCCCAATTCCAATATGTCCCGACGAAGTTGCGCGTTTCCGCCGAGCGCTGCGACAGCCAGCCGACCGCTTCGTCCCAGGGCATTGGATCGGCCACCGGTGATGTTGGTGGCGTGGGTGGCGCGGGCGCCGGCTCAACGGCTTCTGGCGCGGGTGGCGCGGGTGCCGGATCCACGGCGTCTGGCGCGAGTGGCACGGGCGCCGGATCCACGGCCTCCGGCGCGGGTGGCGCGGGCGCCGGATCAACGACCTCCGGCGCTTCATAGTCCGCGGTCATCAATGTTTCGGCGACGGGATTGATAGCCGGGCTCAACACCTGGGCCGCATCGATCTGGGCCTCTTGCGTCCGGCTGCGCGCTGCGGCGGCACGCGCCAGTTCGCCATCGCGGAACTGGGTTGCGGAGAAAGTGCGGTTGCGCGCCGGCTGGTCGCCGGGAACCTGGTCGTCGACGCGGCCCATCATGCCGCGGATTTTGCCGAGGAAGCTCATTTCGTCTCCATCATTCAAGCTGCCGTGTCGATGCCCAGTTCGCCGAGCTTCCGATAAAGGGTGGACCGTCCAATCCCGAGCCGGCGCGCAACCTCGGTCATGCGACCACGATAATGACCGATGGCGAGGCGGATGATGTCGGCCTCGATCTCCTCCAACGTGCGAAGGTGACCGTCCTGCCGATAGAGGGTGACGCCGGGTCCCCCCGACATGGCCGCATCGGCCGACACCTTGCCGATGTCAGGCGAAACGTCGCTTCGGCGGCCCGAAAAGCGCGACTGGATCGCAATGTGCGGAAAGTCATCGGCGGTCAGCGAATGGCCTTCGGTCTGAAGCGCGGCCCGGAACAGCACTCCGGCCAGCTGACGGACATTGCCCGGCCAGCCGTACCGCATCAGCACGGCCAGTCCATCATTGCCGATCGACAGGGGACGCATGCCAGGCTCCTCGGCGAAGCGGGTCAGCAAATGCCGGGCCAGGGCGGGGATATCGCCGCTGCGCTCGCGCAGCGGGGGAATGGTGACCGTCGTCGCCGAGATCCGCCCGGCAAGGCCGGCGAGGAAATCGTCCGGAAGCGCCCGGCTCGTGGTGGCAATCACGCGCACATCGACCGAGTTCGATCCGTTGCAGCCGACCGGGCGGACTTCGCCGGTGGCCAGGACCCGGTCCAGCTTTTCCTGGGTTTCGCCGGGCAGGGCGCCGACCTCGTCGAGCAGGAGCGTGCCGCCGTTCGCCTCGACGATACGGCCGACCCGCTCGGCAAAGGCGCCAGGGAAAGCCCCGGGCATGTGGCCGAACAGCTCGCTTTCGATAATGTTGGCGGCCACTGCCTTGCAGTCGACCTGGACGAAAGGCCCCTTGGCGCGCAGGCTGGCGTGGTGGATGGCGCGGGCGAAGGTTTCCTTGCCGCAACCGGCCTCGCCGACGATCAGGATCGGCAGGCGGTTGCGTGCCGCCTTGGCAGCCACCGCCAGCGCAGCGCGGAATTCGGGCGTTGCGCCGACCAGCTGATCGAGCATCAGCTCCGGCGCGATCTTTTCGGAAAGAGGCGCGAGCTCGCCCGTTCCGCGGCGGCGATCGGCATGCGACGCGAGCGCATCCATCAGCCTTTCCGGGGCAATCGGCTTGGCCAGATAATCGGATGCGCCGGCGCGCATCGCCTCCGACCGCCAGCGACACGGATCCGTGGTCGGCGAGCACGATGATCGGAAGATTGGGACGGCACTGCCTCAGAGCGTCGATCAGCTCCGGGCCATGTTCGCCGCTCCAGCTCGACAGGATCGCCGCCCGGACTTCCCGGCCGTGCGGGCCCTGGAGGATGGCTGCGGCAGTCTCGGTGCAATCCGCACCAACCGTGCTCCATCCCGCCCGGGAAGCGACCGCCGACAGCTGCCGGCGCTCATTGGCGTCGGCATCGACCAAAAGCAGCGACCGCAGGACGACTTCTTCGCGCATGGGTCTGGTTTTAACGCGAAAGGAGTAAAGCTCCTCTTAAGGAGCGCACAAAAAGGCGCTTGGGGGTCGCGGGCGGGCTTGTTAAGACCGTTCCCGAAGCAGGCTAAACACAGGGATCAGCAAATGGCCGACGACAAGGTCCACCCGACCGCCACCGAAATGGATTATCCGGCGCATTTCCGGAATTATTCAGGTTTTCTCACGCTCTTGAAGTGGGGCGTCATCCTGACGGCGATCGCGACCGCCGTCGTGCTTTTCACTATTTCCAACTAGGCCCGCCGCTTGAAGATCGCGGTGCTGAAAGAGGGCGGCGCAGAAACCCGCGTCGCCGCCATTCCGGAAACGGTGAAGAAATTCACCGGACTGGGGGCTTCGGTCGCGGTCGAGCGGGGCGCGGGCGAGGAAGCGCGTCCATTTCCGACGCCGAATTTGAAGTCGGCGGGGGCCAGCACGGGTTCGCGCCAGGAGATCCTCCAGGATGCCGACATCATCCTGTGCGTTTCCGGCCCCGACCCGTCTTCGCTCAACGGCTCCAGGAACGGCGCGCTGCTGGTCGGAGCGCTCGACCCCGCGAAGACGGGCGACGACATCGCGGCCTACGCCGGCCAGGGCATCGAGGCGATGGCGATGGAATGGATGCCGCGCATCACCCGCGCCCAGTCGATGGATATTTTGTCGTCGCAGTCGAACCTTGCCGGGTACAAGGCGGTGGTCGATGCCGCTTCGGTCTACGGCCGGGCATTCCCGATGATGATGACCGCGGCCGGCACGGTCAGCCCGACCAAGGTGTTCGTGATGGGCGTTGGCGTCGCCGGGCTCCAGGCGATCGCCACCGCGCGGCGCTTGGGCGCGCAGGTCAGCGCGACCGACGTCCGATCGGCGACGAGGGAGCAGATCCAGTCGCTCGGCGCCAAGCCGATCTTCGTCGAAGGCGTCGCGGGAATCGAGGGCGAGGGGCAGGGCGGCTACGCCAGCGAAACCAGTGCCGAATATCAGGCGGCCCAGGCAGAGCTCGTATCGAGCCATATCGCCAAGCAAGATATCGTCATCACCACCGCGCTGATACCCGGGCAGGCCCGCGCCGCGGCTGATCAGCGACGCACAGCTCGCAACCATGCGCCGCGGTAGCGTGATCGTCGATCTGGCCGCCGAAGCCGGCGGCAATGTGGAAGGATGCGTGGCGGGCGAAACCGTTGAGAAGCATGGGGTGAAGATTGTCGGCGCGGTTCAGTTGGCCCGGACCCTGGCAGCGGACGCCTCTGCGCTGTTCGCGCGCAACCTGGCCAACTTTCTGATCGCATTCTGGGACAAGGAAAAGGCCGCGCCAGTGTTCGCCGACGAGGATGAGATCGTCGCCGCCGTCCGGTTATCCAAAGACGGGAATGTCATTCACGATCGTCTGAAGACGGCGCAGTAACGATTAACCTATTCGAATCGCTCGGCGGATGAGGAGCTCGACCCTGCGCCGGTCGAGCGCCGATCCACAGCGCGCATGCTACAGACGCGAAAAGACGATCCGCGCCGAGCCGCAGATCGTCTGAATTTTCGCTGAAATCGGCCGATAAACGGCCGAAATCAATTAGCCGGTGCCGCCAGCGCCGCTCCAGCCGCAGCCGAAAAGCCACGACCAAAGACCACGGGTCGGGCGAGCTGTCTTGTATTTCATGATCGTCCCCTGTCGTCAGATGCGACTCACGTCGCTGACAGGGACATTAACCTTAATCGAAATGGTTAGCAACGAGTTAACCATATTCCCGAAATGGGGCCGACGGACGCCAAGTAATAAGCTTCTAAGACTTTGAGTTGCTATGATTGTTCGAAGCAGCGTCGACGCGACTTCCACAACTTCTTGCGGAGATTCTATCAGGCCGCGCGCCGCTTGCGATCCCCGGTCAGCCGCTTGGACAGATCGTTGAGGCTGCACGGGCGACCGATAATGAACCCTTGGGCGACCTCGCATTTCATCGCCACCAGCATGTCGAGGATCTCGCGGCTTTCGACGCCTTCGGCGACGACGGTGCGGCCCAGCGAGTGGGCAAGGGCGATGGTCGACTGGACCATGACCAGGTCGCTGCGATGGTCGCGCATCGACTTGACGAAGCTCTGGTCGATCTTGATTTCGCTCGCCGGGACCTTCTTCAGATAATCGAGGGTCGACAGGCCGGTGCCATAATCGTCGATCGAGATTTTGATCCCGAGATCGCGCAGCCCGAACAGTGGGCTCGTGTCGGCGCCATTCACCAGCGCTGCCGTTTCGGTCAGCTCCAGTGTCAGCCGCGCCGGATCGAGTCCATGCCGGTCGAGGACCTTGCGGACCCGCGACGGAAGTGTCTTGTCGCCCAGCATTCGCGCCGACAGGTTCACCGCCATGTCGAACGGCCCGTAATCGCGATTGATCCTGGCCGCCGCTTCCACCGCCTTGTCGAGCACGAACATGGTCAGTTTCTCGATGCGATCGTTCTGCTCCGCTGCAGCGACGAATTCGGCCGGGCTGATCGGACCCTTTTCGGGGTGGGTCCAGCGCGCCAGCGCTTCGGCGCCCCTCAGCTGGTGCGTGTTCAGATCCAGCTGCGGCTGATAGGCGACCCAAACCTGCCCGTTGTCGATCGCATCGTCGAGCTGGCTGAGCAGCGACAGGCGCCACTCGACGTCCTTCAGCCGTTCGGGATCGTGATACTTCCAGCGCAGCCCTTCCGCGCGTCGCATCGTCGGCGGCGACGAGCGCGCTGTTCAGCCGGTTGGTCAACGAACGGCCGCTGCCGATTTCCACGCCGAAGCTGATCGCGATGTCGAATGGCCTGCCCTCGATCTTGGCCGGGCTGCGGAACAAGGCGGCTAGTGCCTCGACGTGGTGGCCGATGGCGGTGCCGCTGGAGACGGTCCAGGCGAATATACCCTCGTCGCCATGATAAACGGTCGAAACTTCCGAGCCGACTTTCAGCCGGGCGACGATCTGCTCGACCAGGCTGCGTTCATTGGCCAGCGACAGCGTCGACACGATCTGCGGATAATTGATCACCCGCGCGACGACCAGGGGAAGTGCACCCTCGTTCGATGCTTTGCGGAATGCGACGAGGTTGGGCAGGCCGCTCACCGAATTGGTCAGGCCGCGCCGCTTCGCCATTTGCAGCAGCAGGCCCGAGCCAAGCCACACAATCACAAAAAGCGCGACCGTGACGTCGGCAAAGACCTGGACCCGTTCGAGGAACAACGGCGCTGCGAACAAGACCATAAGCCCGCCGGCGAGGCCTGCCGCCTGCACCCGGCCGCTGCGGCTTATGATCAGGCAGGCCAAGGTCGCCGGCCAGGAAGAATGCCGGCAGCCATCCCAAATCGAGCGGCTTTCCGGCCTTCAGCGTCTCGGCGCCGAGGATATGGATATAGACGCCACTTTCCTTGCCCCATCCAGGAACCATGAACTGGTCGCCCAGCCGCTCGGTCGTAATACCGACGATCACTGTCTTGCCACTCAATAGAGCGGGATCTGTTTGGCCGGCCAGCACGTCGGCCGCGCTGAGCACCGGGACGGTACGTGGATCGAAAGCATAGTTGATCCGGAACGTCGCGTCCGTCGTCGCAGTTTTTCCAGCCAGAACGGTAGCCACGGAGGGCACCAGGCTGGGTCCCTGGCGATAACCCTGCGGCAGGATCCACGCTTCATTGGCGTAGTTATACCAAAGACCGATCGTTCCGATTCGGGCCTTGCGCGTGAACTCGGGCAGCGGCTTGATGTCCTGCAGATGGCCGTCGCGAGCGCCCGTCCGGGGAAGATAGGCAAGCGTGACGTTGCGGCTCTTATCGAGTGCCCGCGCCAACCGCAGGTCCTGCGCCGGCTCGGTACGCTCTGACAGCAGGATGTCGTGGACCTGCTGCTTCGGGCCCGCAGCGTCGATCGAACTCGACCAGCTCCGCATAGCGGCTCCGGGGCCAGGGCCAACGGCCCACCTCACGGAGCGATTTTTCATCGATTCCGACCAGGACAATGTCGCCGCTGACGGGCCGCTTGTTGATGTGATTGCGCACGACCCGGAGGCGATCCTCGGGATATTCGCCGGCTCCGACCAGGCCGAACAGCAAGCCGAGGACGAGCGCCCACCCCAGAATCCTTTTCGGACGCTCGGTCTTGCGTTCACGGACCTTTCGGCGCAGCCATCGCATGGGCGGGCGGTTCCCTTCCTCCACGCTTCTCCCTGCGCCGGAATAGTTAAAAATTAGGAAACCGAACCCGGATTAATGGGCAGACCTTACTTCTGCGTCGCTGCGGCGGTCCGGCGATAGCTCCAGCGGTTGGGATTGCTGCCATCGGCGAGCGACACCTCGGCCTCGAGACCGACGGCCGTCACGACATAGCGCACGCGCTGGGGATAGTCGTGTGAGGCATTAACGAATGTAATCGACTTGCCGTCGGCCTCGGTCGCCTTGAAGCCGACTGGGGGCGCTCCCTTGGGCGAGCCGTAGAAGGTTACCGATCCGTCCCGCCCACGCTCAATCCGCATCCATTCCCAATGGCCGACCTTGTCGCCGTTTCCGTCCCGGCCCGATCCGATCATCAGCCCGCCGCGGGCGTCGGTCCAGCATTCCTCGGTCCAGCGGCCGGCTTCGGTCTTCTGTTCCCAGCAGCCGGACAGGAATGCCGGCATCGGCGTCGGCGCGGCGACCGCCTCAGCGATTATCAGGAAAGCTATCATTGCGATCTACCCCAAGCTGCTGGCAATCTTACCTGAAGCCGGAAACGCCGTCGATGGAAGCAGGCAATTGACGGGAGGGGAGGTCCGTCGCCTCCTCGGCGGAGGCTCAGCCGCCACCGTCAGAATTCGTTCGCGACCCGCATCAATTTCGTCAGCCGCGGAGGAGCCATGGCCAGCCAGCTGCGCTGCAGCCACTGGGCGACATGGTCCCAATCCACGCGCGGGCGGTCGAGTTTTATGCCGATCCAATCGGACGGCCCATAGTAGGCCGGTCGGAAATAGAGGTCGGGCTCGGCCTCGATCAGCTGGGCCATTTCGTCCTGGCCGCTGCATTTGACCAGCACCCCGACCGCTTCCTCGCCATGGTGGCGGTTCCACATGATCGCGAAGAACTTACCGCTGCTCTGGCTGCCGACCTTCCAACCCGGGGAGCCGTGACTTGTCTGGAACCGAGTTTCCGGCAGCGCCAGTGCCAAGTCGCCAACCCTGTCCGTGATCCAATCGAAGTCGCGCGCTCGGCCGAGATACTGGCCAATAACGCGTGGATAAAGCTGATGCTCGGCAATCAGCACCCGCTCGGCCAGGCTCTCGGCCGTATCGCCCGGAAGTACTGCTACCTCGACCTGACCGAGGATTTCGCCGCTGTCGAGCTCTGGCGTGACCAGGTGGACGGTTGCCCCGGTCGCCTTTTCGCCGGCCGCAAGACAGGCTTCATGCGTTCGAAGTCCCTTATGCTTGGGCAGTAGCGAGGGATGGATGTTGACCATCCCGCCTTCCCATTTGGCGACGAATTCGTCGGGAATGATCCGCATGAAGCCAGCCAGGGCGACAAGGTCGATGTCGCCAGCCTCCAGCACTTGCTGCAGTCGGTCCCAATAAGCCGGAACCGAGGGCCCTGGCGTCCAGCGCTTCGACCGACACGCCTTCCGCTCGGGCAACCTCGAGCCCTTCGGCATCCGGCTTGTCGCCGGTAACCAGCGCGATCTCGTAAGGGCAGTCATCGGCCCGAGCCGCATAGATCAGCGCCGCCATGTTCGAGCCGCGGCCCGAAATCAGGACCGCGACCCGGCTGCGTTCAGCCATGATGCGTGGCCGTCCAGATCTTCGCGGGCGCTCCACGTCCCGGCGCTGCCGGTCACCGTGCAGCCGGCCTGACTTGCCTCGATATGGCCGATGCGGTAGACCGTCTCACCTGCCGCTTCCAGGCGCTTCGTTACTCCTCCGCCTCGTCCGCCCGGACAATGGCGACCATGCCGATGCCGCAGTTGAAGGTCCGCGCCAGCTCGGCCGGCTCGATCGCCCCGCCTGCCTGGAGGAAGGCGAACAGGAGGGGCAGGGGCCAGCTGTCGGCATCGACCATGGCATGGCAACCTTCCGGCAGAACCCGCGGAATATTCTCGAGAAGTCCGCCGCCGGTGATGTGGGCCAGCGCACCGATCCTCCCCTCGCGGACCAGCGGCAGCAGGCTCCTCACATAGATGCGGGTCGGCTCAAGCAGGATTTCGCCGAGCAGCCGGTCCTGGTCAAACAGGGCCGGGCGGTCGAGTTTCCAGCCGTTGACCTCGATCAGCCGACGCACCAGCGAAAATCCGTTGCTGTGTACGCCGGAGCTCGCAAGGCCGAGGATGACGTCGCCCGGCGCGACCTGATTTCCGGTCAGCGCCTTGGCCCGGTCGACCGCGCCGACGCAGAAGCCGGCGAGGTCGTAGTCGCCGGCAGCATACATGCCCGGCATTTCCGCGGTCTCGCCGCCGATCAGCGCGCAGCCGGCCTGGCGGCAGCCTTCGGCGATCGACGCGACGACCGCCGCAGCAACCGTCATTGTCCAGCTTCCCGGTCGCATAATAGTCGAGGAAGAAAAGCGGTTCGGCGCCCTGGACGATGAGATCGTTGACGCACATCGCGACCAGGTCGATGCCGACCCCATCATGCTGGCCGGCGTCGATCGCCAGCTTGAGCTTGGTACCGACCCCGTCATTGGCAGCGACAAGCAGCGGATCCTCGTAACCGGCCGCCTTCAAGTCGAAAAAACCGCCGAATCCACCCAGTTCGGCGTTGGCGCCGGGGCGCGCGGTCGATTTGGCGAGCGGCGCGATGGCCTTCACCAGCGCATTTCCGGCGGCGATCGACACGCCGGCATCGGCATAGGTCAGCGGCTTTTGCGGCGCTCGGTTGCTCATGGCGGCGGCGACTAGCCATATCTCGCTTGGATTTCCACGCCATTGTCGCCAAAAGCGCGGTGATGCTCCTCCGTCGATCCGCCGTTCTCCTGCTTGCCCTGCTTCCTTGCGCTGGCCGGATTGGGCGGCGCCCTGGTCGCGCAGATGGAAAGCGCCGAGCGCGGAATCTTGCCGATCGACAGCACCGGGAACGCTGGAAATTGGCGGAATCAAGGTCGATGTCGCCGGCAAGGACGCCGAAACCGCAAGCGCTACACCGGCTGGCGGATCGCCCAACGCGAGGGCTTCAAGGCGCTTTGGGCCAAGATGAACAACCGCCCGATTTCGCAGGCGCCCAACTCGCGCGATCCGACCCTGGACGGGCTGGTCAGCTCGATCGTGGTCGAACAGGAGCAGATCGGCCCCAACCGCTATATCGCGACGCTGGGCGTACTGTTCGACCGCGCCCGCGCCGGAGAGCTGCTGGGTGTGGCGGGCGAGGTCCGCCGATCCGCGCCAATGCTGCTGATCCCGGTGATGATCATCGGGCGGCACGGCGACCAGCGTCGAGCTGCGCAATCCCTGGCAGCGGGCCTGGGCGCAGTTTCGCACCTCGCAAAGCCCGATCGATTATGTTCGGGTCAGCGGGCTCGGGGTCGATCCGCTGCTGGTCAATGCCGCGCAAACCCGACGGCCGGGACGCGGCTGGTGGCGCAACGTGCTCGATCTTTACGGCGCCGCCAACATTCTGATCGCCGAAGTTCGGGTCGACCGGCTTTATCCGGGCGGGCCGACGAAAGCGCATTTCGTTGGCCGCTTCGGCCCGGACGGCAAGGTTCTAGGCAGGTTCGAGCTGATCGCGCGCAACAGCCAGGATCTACCTCGAATAATGTCCGAAGGCGTTCAGCGGATGGATCAGCTGTTCATCCAGGCGCATGCGGCCGGCCTCGTTCGCGGCGATCCCGATCTGATCATCCAGCCGCCGCCTCCGCCCGAAGAAGAAGTGGAGCTGACGCAAGCGCCTGCCGCCATCCAACCGACCGTCGTGCAAGTGCTGGTCATCGAGCGCGGCGACGCCGGCGCCGTTGCCCAATCGGTAGCGCAAATCCGCGGGCTTGCGGGCGTGGTTTGGGTCACCCAGGCAACTCTGCCCGACGGCAACGCCAACCTTTCGGTCAACTTCCGCGGCGACGCCGGAGCACTCGGCGCCGCATTGTCGTCGCGCGGTTGGGCAGTCACTAACCGAGGCGGCGTACTTTACGTCACGCGGGGGGCCGCGCCGCCCATTCAGCGGCCAGACCCCGTCGAGACATCCGGCGGACCAGTTCGCGCTGCCGCTGGACTGGCCGCACGCAGGGGACGACAGCCGCCTCATCATTTCCGAAGCCAATCGGGCCGCGTTCGAGCATTTCCGCTCGCTGGAGCCTGTGGCCGGTCAGGGCGACAATGCTGACCGGTCCTCGCCGGTCCGGTCGATCCCTGCTTGCTCGAGCTTTCGTCACCCGTGTCGGCGGGCGGCTGTTCGACGGCGCCGAAAAATATGACGAAGAGGAGCTGTTTCATGCCTGGAATGCCGCCCAGGACAGCGGCAAGCCGTTGACCATGGTGGTCGATCGAAGTGCCGCCGGCGTGGGAGATCCGGCTTCCCGACCTGCGCACGCGTCTCGCGGTTACGCCGGTTGCGCGCATCGAACAGCCGGACGATGCCCTGTTCCGATCGATTGTTCGCCTGCTCTTTGCCGACCGCGGCCTGCACATTCCCGACGATTGCTTGAAATATATCGGTGATAGGGTGGAGCGAGAGCTATTGGATGGCCGAGCGGGTCGTGGAGACGATCGACCGGTTTGCCATTGCGGAGCGAGCAAGACTGACCCTGCCGACCGTCAGGCGGGCCCTGAGCGAGGGCGGGATCATCGAGGCGAGGGGCGCGGCATGACGTCTCAAGGCGGAAATCGATCCAAGCGGCCGACCGCCCGGCTGTTCAACCGCGAACTGAGCTGGCTCGCCTTCAACCGCCGGGTTCTCGAAGAGGCCACCAACGAAGCTCACCCGCTTCTGGAACGGCTGCGCTTCCTGTCGATTTCGGGCACCAACCTCGACGAATTCTTCATGGCCCGCGTGGCCGGCCTCAAGGGCCAGCAGTTGCGCGGGGTCGAGGATCTGAGCGCCGACGGAATGACCGCGACCCAGCAGCTCGATGCGATCGCCGAGCGAGGCCGATTCGCTGGTCGTCGCCCAGCAGGCCGAATGGATCCTTCTGCGCGAGGCGCTGTCCGACGAAGGACTCGAGGTGCTTGCGGAGGACGAGCTGACGCCAGCCGACCGAGTATGGCTCGAGCGAGCATTTCCGTGAGCAGATCTTACCGGTCCTGACGCCGCAAGCGATCGATCCGTCGCATCCGTTTCCGTTCATTCCCAATGGCGGCTTCAGCCTGATTTTCGATCTTCGGCACGGCAAGTCCATCGAACCGGTCGTCGAATTGCTGATGATCCCGCCGACTCTGCCGCGATTCCTCAAGGCTCCCGGGGCCTGGCCATCGCTATATCGCCATCGAAACGCTTATCCGGACCCATTTCGAACAGATTTTCCCCGGGTTCGAAAAAGTGGCGTCGGGGGCCTTCCGGCTGATCCGCGACAGCGACATCGAGGTCGAGGAAGAGGCCGAGGATCTGGTCCGCTACTTCCGCACCGCGATCAAGCGCCGCCGTCGCGGACGGGTCATCCGCCTGGAGTTCGCGGCCGACACGCCGATCGATCTGGAGGAGCTGGTCCGTGAAGGCCTGGCGGCCGATGCGGCGCTGGTCGCGGAAAGCGCCGGCTTCATCGGAATCGCGGATCTTGGCCAATTGGTCGAGATCGACCGGCCCGACCTCAAGTTCACGCCCTATACGCCCCGCTTCCCGGAGCGGATACTCGAGCATGACGGCGATTGTTTCGCGACGATCAAGGCCAAGGATTTCATCGTCCACCACCCCTATGAGAGCTTCGAGGTGGTCGTCGCCTTCCTTCGTCAAGCAGCGGAAGATCCGGACGTCGTGGCGATCAAGCAGACGCTGTACCGCGCCGGCAAGCAATCGGCGATCATCGACGCGCTGGTCGCTGCGGCCGAGGCAGGCAAATCGGTAACGGCGGTGGTGGAGCTCAAGGCACGTTTCGACGAGGAGCAGAACCTGCTGTGGGCGAGCCGGCTGGAGCGAGCAGGGGTCCAGGTCATCTACGGCTTCGTCGAATGGAAAACCCACGCCAAGGTGTCGATGGTGATCCGCCGGGAAGGCAGCATCATGCGCACCTACTGCCACTTCGGAACCGGCAATTATCACCCGACGACGGCCAAGATCTACACCGACCTCAGCTACTTCACCGCATCGCGCCGTGCTGCGCGTGATGCCGCCAAGCTGTTCAATCTCACGACCGGCTATGTGAAGCCCAAGAACCTCGAGCTTCTGACGCTCAGTCCCGGCGGCCTGCGCGACAAGATCCTGGCCCTGATCGATGCCGAAATCGCCAATGCGCGCGAGGGCAAGCCGGCCGCAGTGTGGGCGAAAATGAACAGCCTGGTCGACCAGGCTGTGATCGACGGCTCTACGATGCCAGCGAAGCGGGGGTGTCGATCGAACTCATCGTCCGCGGCGTTTGCTGCCTCAGGCCCGGCGTACCCGGCCTGTCGTCAAATATCCGGGTCAAATCGATTGTCGGCCGATTCCTCGAGCACAGCCGGATATTCGTGTTCGCCAACGGGGCGCGGCTGCCGCACCGCAAGGCCAGGATATACATCAGCTCGGCCGACTGGATGCCGCGCAACTTCGACCGCCGCGTCGAGTATATGCTGCCCATCGAAAACTCCACAGTCCATGCACAGGTGCTCGATCAGGTTATGATCGCCAACCTGATCGACAACGAGCAGAGCTGGGTGCTGAATGCCGACGGCAGCTATAGTCGGATGAAGCCGGGCAAACGGCATTTCAACCTGCACCGCTATTTCATGACCAACCCTTCGCTGTCGGGCCGCGGAGCGTCACTGGCGGGCAAGGCGGTGCCCAAGTTGAGGTTGACGCAGCGCGGCTAATTCGCTCTGCCCTGCCGACATGGCAACCAAGCCGTTTGGCCCGGTCGGGATCATCGATATCGGCTCCAACAGTGTGCGCTTCGTCGCCTATGGCGGTGCCGAGCGGATTCCATCTGTTCTGTTCAATGAGAAGGTAATGGCGGCGCTCGGACGGAGCGTTGCCAAGAACGGCAAGCTCGACGCCTATGCGATGGATATGACCCTGCGAGCGCTGGCGCGGTTCCGCCAGCTTGGCAAGGAAATGGGTTTGAAGCGGCTGCATACGGTGGCGACCGCGGCCGTCCGCGATGCCAGCAATGGCAAGGCTTTCCTCAAGCAGATTGCGGATATCGGCCTCAAGCCGCGGTTGATTACCGGTGATGAAGAAGCCGAGCTGGCCGGCATGGGCGTGCTCTCGGCGATCCCGGACGCCAAGGGCATGGTCGCCGACCTTGGCGGCGGCAGCCTGGAGCTTATCAGCGTCCACGGCGGCGAGGTGGGCAGCGGGCATCACTCTGCCGCTCGGCGTACTCCGGCTTGGCCCGATCCCCTGATCGTCGCGAAATCGCCCGCAAGCTCCGCCATGGTATCAAGGGCAATGGGCTGAAGGATGCCGCCCGCGGCCATAGCCTCTACCTGGTTGGCGGCTCGTTCCGGGCGCTGGCGACATCTGGACATGAAGACGATCGGTCATCCGCTGCCGATCGTCCATCAATCATCGCATCCTGCCGGAACGGCTGCCGGACATTCGGCGAGACCTCGCAACCTGCTCTGCCGACGAGTTGAAGGCGCATGACACAAATATCCGGCGCCCGAATTCCGACCCTGCCTGCGGTCGTCGACGCTGCTCGATGCGATGATCAACGTTCTCGGACCAAGGAAAATTTATGTTTCGGCCTTCGGCTTGCGCGAAGGGCTTCTCTATCGCGATCTCGACGGTGCCACCCGAGGCCGCAGACCCCCTGCTTGCCGCAGCGCTTGAAGTCGGCGAGCGGCTGGGACGGTTCGGCGACCATGGAACCGCTCTCGATCAATGGATGGAGCCGCTTTTCCCGGACGAGAGCCAAGAGATGAGGCGGTTGCGGCTTGCGACTTGTTTGCTGGGTGACATCGCCTGGAATGCACATCCGGACTTCCGCGCCGAGCGTGCCGTGGACATGGCCCTTCACGGCAATTGGGTAGGCATCAATTCGCATGGCCGCGCAGTCCTCGGCCGGGCGCTGTGCAGCGCGTTTGGCGGTGATGGAGGGTTCAGCCCGGACGTTGCCGAGTTGCTCAAGCGATGAAGAGGTCGAGCGGGTCGTCGCCTGGGGCCGTGCGCTTCGTCTGGCTCAACGCCTCAGCGGGGGTACCGAAGTCCTGCTTCGCAAAACCAGCATTGCCCTGGAGGACGGCAATGTCGTCCTGTTTATCCCCGACAAGTACCGCGAGCTTTATTCCGAGAGCGGTGGAACGGCGCATGATCCAGCTGGCCCGCGCGCTGGAGCGTGAACCAGAGGTTCGGCTGATTTAGCCGCAGTTGGCGCGTTCGACTCGATTGGCCCCGTCGAGCTGGACGGTCAGCCGGCTCGGGTTGAAATCCATCGTGACCACCCCGCCTTTCGGTACCCAGCGTATCGTGCGGGCGCCGGACGCAGTCAGCATGCGTCGGCCAAGCTCCTGGCTCGCCGGCTGCCCGGTAAACTGGGACAAGCCTCGCCACGGCAGTTTGCCGGTGGCACGGGTATGCTGTCCGCCGTTGCATCGGAGGTGGCGACCGTACAGGCCGCAAGCGGCATGAAAGCGAGCAGGATGAGTTGGCGCATAAGCTCCCCTTTGTCGACCAAGTCAATGTGAGCGCTAGGCCGCCTGACCGGCGTCTAATCGATAACTGCACTGTCGGCCAGGCGGCTCATTTTCAGTTTGCCATTTTCGGTCGCGAACCCCAGACGGCCTTCGACCAGGTCGAGCGCATCTCGGCCGAATTCGTCGAACCGCCAGCCGCTCAGGATATTGAGCCCGTTGCGCACTCCGGCGGCGAGCGCCTCAAGCTCGTCGGAACGAGCGATCAGCTTTGCAGCAACGCCTGCCTCCTTGGCGCGGATCTTGAGCAGCAGCTTCAATAGGTCGCTGACCAGCGCCGCATCCTTCGTCAGGCCCGGGCGGCTCGGCTCGCGCATGGGAGCTCATGTGGCTCCAGCGGCTCGCAGTCGCGAGCGCCGCAATCAGCCGAGCGCCGATATCATTGGCCCTCCAGCCCGACGACAGGCCGCGGACCTTGCCAAGGTCATCCTGCGTCTTGGGCGGATGGCTGGCCAGCTCGTTCAGCGTATCGTCCTTGACGATTCGTCCGCGCGGAAGGTTTTTCGCACTCGCTTCCGTTTCGCGCCAGCCGGCCAGGGCTCTCAGCCGGCCGAGCACCGGCGGGTTGCGGCTCGGAAGCTTCAGTCGCTTCCAGGCGTCTTCCGGCTCGAATGCGAAGCTCGACGGATCGGCCAGCCGCTCCATTTCCTCGTCGAGCCATTCGCCGCGGCCGGTCTTGATCAGCTTCTTGACCAGCTTCGGGAAAATCTCGGCAAGGTGGGTCACGTCGGCGATCGCATAGTCGATCTGGCGCTTGTCGAGCGGGCGGCGCGACCAGTCGGTGAAGCGCGCGCCCTTGTCGAGCGAATGGCCAAGCACGCTTTCGACCAGGTTCGAATAGCCGACCTGCTCGCCATAGCCGAGCGCCATCGCCGCAATCTGCGTGTCGAACATCGGATTGGGCACTTTGCCAGTCAAGTTGTGGATGATTTCCAGATCCTGCCCGCCGGCGTGAAATACCTTCAGCACGTCATGATTGTCGACCAGCAGTTCGAGCAGCGGCGCCAGATCGATCCCCTCGGCCTTCGGGTCGATCGCCGCAGCTTCTTCGTCGGTCGCGACCTGCAACAGGCACAGGTCTGGCCAATAGGTATTCTCGCGCATGAACTCGGTATCGACCGCGACAAAGTCATGGGCGCTCATGCGGTGACGAGGGCGGACAAGCTCTTTGGTGGTGGTGATCAGCGGGTGAATTTTCATCTGTCGCGGGCCATAGCGACCTCTGCGCGCCTTGACAAAGGGCCCGCGAAAGCGAAGCGGCGGCGCGATTTTCGCGCCTGCGAACCGGCCTTTTCCTCAGCGAGCCCAATCCCATGCACGCCTATCGTACCCATAATTGCGCCGAGCTTCGAGCCAGCGACGTCGGCTCAACCGTCCGCCTGTCCGGCTGGATCCATCGCAAGCGCGACCATGGCGGCGTGCTGTTCGTCGACCTGCGCGACCATTACGGCCTGACCCAGGTGGTCTGCGCGGCCGGCAGCGAGGCGCTGAAGATCCTCGACAGTCTTCGCGTCGAATCGGTCGTGACGATCACGGCGAGGTCGTGATGCGCGAGGGCGGGGCGGTCAACCCCAAGCTCGCCACCGGCGAGATCGAGGTGGTCGCCAAGCAGGTCGAGATCCAATCGTCGCGCCGCCGAACTGCCGATGCCGGTCGCCGGCGAGGCCGATTATCCCGAGGAAATCCGCCTCAAATACCGCTACCTCGACCTTCGCCGCGACCGCCTGCACGCCAACATCATGCTGCGCTCGAAGGTCATCGCCTCGATCCGGCGGCGGATGATCGACCAGGGCTTCACCGAGTTCCAGACCCCGATCCTGACGGCTTCAGTCGCCCGAAGGCGCGCGCGACTATCTGGTCCCCAGCCGCGTCCATCCGGGCAAATTCTACGCGCTTCCCCAGGCGCCGCAGATGTTCAAGCAGCTGCTGATGGTCGCCGGCTTCGACCGCTATTTCCAGATCGCGCCCTGCTTTCGCGACGAGGATGCCCGCGCCGACCGCTCGCCGGGCGAATTCTACCAGCTCGACTTCGAGATGAGCTTCGTCACCCAGGACGATGTGTTCGCGGCGATCGAGCCGGTCCTGTCGGGCGTGTTCGAGGAGTTCGGCGAGGGTAAGTATCGTGACGCCGGCCGGCGAATATCCGCGCATCCCCTACAAGGAAGCGTTGCTCAAATATGGCAGCGACAAGCCCGACCTTCGCAATCCGCTGCTGATCAGCGACGTCGGCGAGCATTTCCGCGGCTCGGGCTTCGGCCTGTTCGCCGGGCTGGTCGAAAAGGGCATGGCGGTCCGCGCCGTTCCGGCGCCGAACACCGCCGACAAGAGCCGCAAATTCTTCGACGACATGAACGAATGGGCGCGGGGCGAAGGATTTGCCGGCCTCGGCTACGCCACCCGCAAGGGCGGCGAGTGGGGCGGCCCGATCGCCAAGAACCATGGCACCGAAGGCATGGACAAGCTGGCCGAGGCGATGGGCCTGGGCCCGGACGACGGCATCTTCTTCGCCGCCGGCAAGGAAGACGAGGCGGCCAAGCTGGCCGGCCTCGCGCGCACCCGCGTCGCCGAGCAGCTCGACCTTATCGAAAAGGGCGCGTTCCGCTTCTGCTGGATCGTCGACTTCCCGATGTTCGAATATAACGAGGAGCAGCAAGAAGATCGACTTCAGCCACAATCCCTTCTCGATGCCGCAGGGCGGGATGGAGGCGCTGGAGACCAAGGATCCGCTCGACATCCTTGCCTGGCAATATGACATCGTCTGCAACGGCGTGGAGCTGTAGCTCCGGGCGCGATCCGCAACCATCGCCCGGACATCATGTACAAGGCGTTCGAAATCGCGGGCTACACGCGGGAGGAGGTCGACACGCAACTTCCCCGGCATGATCGGCGCCTTCAAGTTCGGCGCGCCGCCGCACGGCGGTTCGGCGCCCGGGCATCGACCGTATCGTCATGCTGCTCGCCGACGAGCCCAACATCCGCGAGGTCATCGTCTTCCCGATGAACCAGAAGGCCGAGGATCTGATGATGAACGCGCCGGCGCCGGTGATGCGACAAGCAGCTCAAGGAGTTGTCGCATCCGGATCGTCGCCGACGGCGCGCCCCAAAGACCAGAGCTAACGGCTCGTAGCATCCGTGCCACGGCGGGACGTTTCGCCTGTCGAGCAGTCGACGAAAGGCGATTGCGGCCGCCAACCCTTTCGGTTAGGCCGTCGCGGTGCCGATCGAGTTAACGGAATTTGAACGGGGGGAACCGTTCAGCGGCGACGCGGCTGAAGCGCTGAAGCTGCGCTGCAGGACCGTCTTGCGCGCCTGCAGCTCTCGCAGATCGTCCATCGCAAGCGGGCGATCATCCTGTTCGAAGGCTGGATCGGCGTCGGGCAAGCGCGCCGCCCTCAAAGCGCCTGGCCGGGGCCTTGGACCCGAGCCACTGTCGGGTGATCAGCGTCGGCGGCGCGGACGAGGCCGATGACGACCGCCATTGGCTGGCGCCCTTCTGGAGCCGCATTCCGGCGGCCGGCGATACCGCCATCTTCTACCGCAGCTGGTACCGCCGCATCATCGAGGAGCGCGTCATCGGCAAGGCTCGACGACAAGCGCTGGGCGCGCGCGTGCGACGAGGTCAACGAGTTCGAGGCCCAGCAGCGCGACCATGGCACCCTGGTCGATCAAGCTGTTCTTCCATGTTACCGCCGAACGCGCAGGCGGCCGGCTTCGCGAGCGGCAGGAAGATCCCTGGCGCCGCCATCTGCTTTCGCAGGAAGACGTGGCGGGGCTTGGCCAGCGCGACACGCAATCTCGAGGTCGCTGCACGACCTGTTTGCCCACACCGACACGCGCTGGGCGCCGTGGACGGTGATCGACGCCAACGACGGCATGGCGGCGCTGCATTGCCGCGCTGACGGCGATCGCCGATCAGACTGGAGAAGGCGATGCCGGCCGAACCGCCGGCGATGGGGGACACGATCGTCCACTTCCCGATCACCGAAAAGCCAGCGAGACCACTAACGCCTAGTCCGGGTAACTGATCGACATGATCTCGTAGCTTTTTTCGCCGGCCGGCAGCCGGACGATCCGCTCGTCGCCGACCCGCGCACCGATCAGCGCGCGGGCGATCGGCGCGGCCCAGCTGATCCGGCCCGCCGAGGCGTCCGCCTCATCCTCGCCGACCAAGGTGATAAGGCGCCGCTCGTCATCCTCGTCGGCCAGCTCGACCGTCGCGCCGAAGCGAACGCTGTCACGCTGCTCCTGGCGTGCCGGATCGACCACCTTGGCCGACTTCATCACCTTCGACAGGTACGACAGGCGGCGGTCGATCTCCCGCAGCCGCTTCTTGCCGTAGAGATAGTCGGCATTTTCCGACCGGTCGCCGAGCGATGCGGCCCACGATACAGTTTCGACAATCTTGGGCCGCTCGACCCCGAACAGCTCCTCATATTCGGCGCGGATGCGCGCGAAACCCTGCGGCGTGATGAACCGCGGCGGACGGTCGACATGGGCGCGCTTCTAGCCGGGGCGCGACGATTTGCCGAGATAGGCAGAGATATGGACCGGCTGCGGGCCCGGGCAGGGTCGGGTTCAGACGGTCGTAGACCACGCTGTTCTCCAGCACCCGCTGGACGTAGCCGCGGGTCTCTTCGAACGGGATCTTCTCGATCCAGCTGACGATGTCGACGTTGCCGCGCGGATCGCCATAGCTGCTGACCCATCTGCGGACATTGCCCGCACCGGCGTTGTAGCTGGCGACGGCGAGCGGATAATTGCCGCCCCACATGTTGACCAGCCGCTGGAAATAGGCGCTGCCCAGCATGACATTGTAGTTCGGGTCGGACGTCAGCCGGCCATAATCATAGCCGATCCCCATCTTCCCCGCCTGCTCGCGGGCCGTGCCGGGCATCAGCTGCATCAGCCCGCGCGCCCCGGCGTGGCTGACCGCGGCTTTGTCGAAGCTCGATTCCTGGCGGGTGATGCCGTGGACCAGCGACCAGCCGCGGCCGGAGGGCACGTTGCCGGAATGGGTCGGGAAAGTCGCCTTGTAGTAGAATGCGTTGCCGGCATTGCGCGCCGATCGGGCGGTCCACACGGCGAGGTCGGGCCGCCAGAGCTGGGTCGAGAGCTCGACCGCCAGCAAACGTTCGGCATCGCTGTCGAGATTCTCGGACAGGGCGCGGACGAACAGGCTTTGTTCGCTGTACAGCCGCTGCTGGCCAAGCAGGCGCACTGCGCGAACCAGGCGCTTCTGGTTGAAGGCCTGGCGCTGGGCGTCGGTTAACTGCAGCGATGGAGCTCCGGCAGGGGCCGGAACGATCCTGCCGAGCCGCTCAAGCGCCAATTGGCCGTAGAAAAGTTCCGGAGTCGCCGCGGCACGCTCGAAATAGCTGCGGCCGCGCAAGTGGTCGCCCGCCTGCGACGAGGCGCGGCCTGCCCAATACCAGCCCTTGGTCTTGACCTGCAGCGAGCGGCCGGCTCCGGCATATTTGTCGAACATCGAAATCGCGTCGCGGGCACGGTTCATGCGTTCCAGCGCGACCGTCCCGGCGGTCCAGGTCAGCGTCGTATATTTGTCGCGGACGTCATAGCTTTTGAGGCTGATATCGGCGCCCGGCCGGAAAGACGTCGTCGACCTGCCGGGCGATGTCATAGGCCGGCTGCCACTGCCGGTCGCCGGCGGCGGCCTTGGACAGCAGCACCATCATGTCGAGGAAGCGGTCGGGATCGGCCGGCTTGTGCGCGAAATTATGCGGCCGCGCGAAGAGGTCGCGGGCCGATTGCTCATATCCGCTTTCGCGAAGGTACCGCGCCCGGTCCATCATCAGGCCCGCGTCGCTGGTAACCTGGCCGATCACCGCTTGGTAGCGCTGCTCGGCGTCGGGCTGGCGCGCCTGCAGGGCGATACGCGCCTGTAGAGCGCGGCGCGGCGGCCGGGGCTCGACCAGGGGAGCATGCGGTAGGCGTCGCTTGCCTTCTTGTCGAACAGCAGCGCGTCGATCCGCTTGTCATGGTCGGCGGCGGTGAGCTGCGAGCCGAACCGGGAGAAAAGCAGCTGCTCGTCATATTGGCTGAGATCGCCCGAAACCCAGGCCCCCCGCGCGGCAAGGCCAGCGCCTCCGCCGGCTTGGCCACGCGCCAGACTGGCTTCGGCGAGGCGCGCCCAGCCGTTGCCGGTTTGCGGCTCTTCCGTGCGAAAGAAGGCCAGGACGGTGTTGGCATTTTCGCCCGGGCGCATCTGTTTTTCGGCGCTTCGCCTCAAACCGCTTTCGCCCGGCCAGCCGGGATTGGCGTTGAGAAAGCGCGCATAGTCGGCAAATGCATAGCCTTGGCTCGACCGAAGGCGGCGCCAGTCGGCCAGTGCGTAATTGATGTCATAAGCGGCGGCCTGGCCGCTCGCCTGCACGGAGGTCGACACATGGCCTGCGCCATTCTGACTTTGCTGGACGGCGGCCACGGCAACGGTCGACAGCAACAGCGGTAAAATGATCCCCACGCTCCTCATACTGGACATCCTGCGCAACGAGTCCTTATCAGCCGCTGAACAACGGGCTTCAATTTCGCGAACGCCGGACGCCCCCGCAAGTTCAAGCGAAGGAAATAATTCATGTTTTTCGGGTCGATTCCAGCACTTGGTGACTCCTTTTGCGGCGGGCCGAGTCAATGAAGCGGCGTTCCGTGAACTGGTCGATTGGCAGATCGAGGAAGGCTCCAACGCGCTGGTGCCGTGCGGCACGACCGGCGAGGCGGCGACCCTGTCGACCGAGGAGCACCGCCGGATGATCGAGATCGCGGTCGAGGTAGCGCGCGGCCGGGTGCCGGTGATTGCCGGCTGCGGCTCGAACAATACGGCCCACGCGATCGAGCTGACCCGCAACGCCAAGGCGGCCGGCGCCGATGCGGCGCTGCACGTACCGCCCTATTACAACCGGCCCAATCAGGAGGGGATCTACGCACATCTGGCCGCCGTCGCCCAAGAGGACATCCCGGTCATCCTTTACAATGTACCAGCCAGGACCGTCACCGACATATCGGTGGAAACCATGGCCAGGCTGGCGCGCCTGCCCAATGTCGTGGGCGTCAAGGATGCGACCGGCAATCTCGGGCGGGTGTCGGACCAACGTCGTGCATGCGGCGCGCGAATTCATCCAGCTGAGCGGCAATGACGAAACGGCGCTTGGCCTTCAACGCCATGGGCGGCGTTGGCTGCATCTCGGTCACGGCCAATGTCGCGCCGCGACTCTGCTCCGAATTCCAGGAGGCGATTCGCGAGGGCCGCTGGGACGAAGCGTTGAAGCTACAGGATCGCCTCTATCCGCTTCACACTGCGCTGTTCAGCGACGCGTCGCCTGGGCCCGGTCAAATATGCGATGTCGCTGGTCAGAAGTGGCTTTCCGACGGAACTTGCGCCTGCCGATGACGCGAGCCGTCGGTTGCTTCGAAGAAGGCGGTGGACGAAGCGCTGGCCCACGCCGGACTGATCTGAGGCACCCTTGTCCAAACCCTCCATCATCGAATTCGACAAGGCCAAAGTCGTCGCCGAGAACCGGCGCGCGCGCTACGATTATTTCGTCGAGGAGCGCTTCGAGGCCGGGATCGAGCTCCAGGGCACCGAGGTGAAGGCGCTCCGCACCGGCGAAGGGTCGATCGCGGAGAGCTACGCGCTGGTCGAAGGCGAGGAAGTTTGGCTGATCAACAGCCATATTCCCGCAATATGGCGCCGGCAGCTGGATGAACCATGAGCCGCGCCGGCGGCGAAAGCTGCTGCTGAAGGCGCAAGCAAATCGACAAGCTGCATGGGGCCATTACCCGTCAGGGCCTGACGCTGGTGCCACTTTCCATCTATTTCAATTCGCGGGGGCGGGCGAAAGTCGAATTGGCGCTGGCGCGGGGCAAGAAGGCTCCATGACAAGCGCGAGACGATCAAGGAACGCGACTGGAAGCGGGAACAGGGCAGGCTATTGAGGCAACATGGCTAGTCAGCCCAACTTTTGGCAACGATTGATGCACAAGAACACACCGTCGCGGGAGGAGGTGCTTGCCAGCCCCTGGCTGAAGCCCGTTCGGCCAGCGCATCGCCCATTCGGAACTTTGGCGCTTCACCCGCCGATCGGTCCCGCGCGCCGTATTCGCCGGCCTGTTCATCGGCATTTTCCTGATGGTGCCCGGGCTACAGATCGTCGGCGCGGCGCTGCTGTGCATTCCGTTGCGGGCCAATATCCCGATCGCCGCGGCAATGACCTTTCTGTCCAATCCGCTGACCACCCCGTTCTTCCTCTATGCGGCGATCGACATCGGCGGACGGATTGGGTTTCACACCGACCTTGCTTCCTTTACCGCGCTTGAGGGGCAAGCACGTCAGCGTTTGGCTGCAATGGCTGCTGTCAGACGCTGCGCCGGCGCTGGTGTCAGGCCTGTTCCTGATTGGGCTTGGCGTTGCGCTGCTAGGCTATATCGTGTCGCTTGTCGTATGGCGGTGGTGGATCGGCCGCAAATGGCGGCAGCGTTTCGCGCGCCCGGACTGAGTACCGCCAGAAAAGTGTATGGATTGGGGAGCGTAACATGATGCATCTAATCCCACTTCCGGCCCCAGGAACCGCGCCCTCGGGCTGCACTGCATCGCCGCCGCCTCTCGAAGGAAAGGGTTTCCGCGCCGCCAATGAGGTCAAAGTCGCTCAGTCCCGCGCGGTGAATGGCATGACGCCGTACCACCGCCTGCGCACCTGGTAGCCCATGCTGTACGAACAGCTCGATCTTGACGAAGTCGAGCCGCTGGGCAGCGGCCTCCGCTGGCTTGTGCCGGCGCTGGTCGCCGCAGCTGCGGCCAGCGGCGCCCTGCTGTTTTTCATTCTCGGCCAGCCGATTTACGGTGGCCTGTTCCTCGCCGGTTTCGTCGCAATGCTGATCGCGACGTTCGTCATCGACCGGCGCAGCGCCAGGCGGGTCGAAGTCGAACCGATTGTTCTGCCGGACCTGGCATTGGTGGGATCGGCCCTCAACCTCTCCGCATTTCCGGCCTGCATTACCGCAGTCGACGGCGGCCTTAAGTCGGTCAACTCCACCTATAAGGGCCGGTTCGGGGCGGCCGCGCTGCCGGTCGAACTCGGCAAGGACAAAAAGGCGGCCAAAACACTCGCAAGCCTGCGGGATGGGGCGATCCGCGATGGAAACGCAGCGGTCGAGGTGGTGCAGCTCCAACAGGGCCAGTCGAAGGTCGAAGTCCGGCGGATCGGAATCGGCAACGATCTGCTCCTGTGGAGCTTTGCCGGCGATCCGCCGGAGGATCCGCTCGACACCGCCGCCAAGCGCATCGCCGGGCAGACAGGGGAGCGGCTGGCCGCGGCAGGCGTTTTGGCGGTGCTGGTCGACGCCGAAGGCAGGTTGGTGGCGGCCAACGCGCCCTTTTCCGATCGGGCCCTCGGCGGTTCCGTCTCGTCCAAGCGCCCGCCGCTGTTCACCGACCTGATCGAAGCAACCGGCGAGGGGCAGCGTACGGCTGGTGGCGGAGGGGCCGGATGCTCGCTCGTTGCGCGTGGTCAACGTGCCGATCGAGGCGGGCAGGGGACCGACGGCGGCGACCCTGCTGTTGTTTGATGCCGACGAAGGGCCAAGCCTTGCCAGCTCGACCAACGTCCAGATATTGCTGGAGATGCTGCCGATCGGTCTCGCGCTGGTCGATCGCGACGGGCGTTTCCTGACCATGAACAAGGCGTTCCGCCAGGCGGGCGGAATCCCGGTCGAGGCAATGCCATCCTATCCGGGCGACCTCGTGGTCAAGGAAGACAAGACCGCGGTTGCCGACGCCGTCCGCCGGAATGCGCGGGGACCGGCCATGTCCGCCGACCTTCCGGTCCGCCTGGCTCACCAACCGACCGAGCCCGTCGCGCTGACCGTCGCGGGCTTGCGAGGCCTTGGCGATGCCGCCGTGCTGTTGCTGCTCAAGGACAATAGCGAGGAAGCCAAGCTCAAAAGCCAGATTGCCCAGGCCACCAAGATGCAGGCGGTCGGCCAGCTGGCTGGCGGAGTCGCTCATGACTTCAACAACATCCTGACCGCGATCATCGGCCATTGCGACCTGATGCTGATGCGCCATACGCCGGGCGACACCGACTATGACGACCTTCAACAGATCAAGTCCAACTCGAACCGGGCGGCCGGCCTGACCCGCCAGCTGCTGGCCTTTTCGCGCCAGCAGACGCTTGCGCCCTCAGCTGCTGCAGCTGCCCGACGTGATCAGCGAAGTTTCCCACCTGCTGAAGCGCTTGCTCGGGGAAACCGTGCAACTGGTGGTCAAGCATGGCCGCGACCTTGGCCCGGTGCGGGCCGACCCGGGTCAGCTCGAGCAGGTGATCGTCAACCTGGCCGTCAACGCTCGGGATGCCATGGCGTCGAAGGGCGGCGGCGCGCTGACCATCCAGACCTACGCGGTGCGGGCCGACCAGGTCGCTGATCTCGGAAGCGAGATTTTGCCGATCGCCGACTATTCGGCCTTTTCCATCTCCGACACGGGCACCGGCATTCCTGCCTCGATCCTGAGCAAGGTTTTCGAGCCCTTCTTCACCACCAAGGAGGTCGGAAAGGGCACGGGCCTCGGCCTGTCGACGGTGTACGGCATCGTCAAGCAGTCGGGCGGATATATCTTTGCCAATTCCAAGGTTGGCGAGGGGACCCGCTTCACCATCTACCTCCCGGTCCATCAGGAAGACAAAGAGAAGGAGGGGCGCCGATCGGCCAAGAAGCAGGACAGCGAGAACGAGCTGTGGGGCACGGGCACCATCCTTCTGGTCGAAGACGAGCCGATGGTTCGGACCGTCGCCGAGCGGGCGCTGACCCGCCACGGATATAAGGTGCTGACCGCCAACAATGGCGAGGAGGCTCTGGAGATCATCGATCAAGGCGAGGAGATCGCGCTGCTGATCTCCGACGTCGTCATGCCGGTAATGGACGGGCCGACCATGGTCCGCGAGGCGCGCAAGACCAGACCCGAACTGCCGATCCTGTTCATGTCCGGCTATGCGGAAGAGCAATTGAGGAAATCGATCGACATTGCCAATGTCGCCTTCCTGCCCAAACCCTTCTCCGTGCAGGAGCTGGCCGAAGCGGTGCGCAAGGCGCTCGCCAATCAATTAGCCCTTTCTTCCAGCGTTTCGGCTGCTATGCCCATGATCATGTCGGCGCGCGTTCCATCCTGATTGTCGAGGATGAGCCTCTGATTGCGATGATGCTCGAGGATTTCCTCGAATCGATGGGTCATACGATTCGCGGCACCTGCGACACGGTCAGCCAGGCGCTGGCCGAGGCCGAGAAGGGCGGTTTCGACCTGGCCATCCTCGACGTCAATCTGAAGGGCGAAAGCGTCTGGCCGGTAGCCGCCGCGCTGCGTGACAAGGGGACTCCTTTCGTCCTTGCCAGCGGGGGGCATGTCGAGCCGCCTCCGTCGAGTTCGAAAATGCTCCGATGATCGAGAAACCGTTCACGATCGATCGCGTGACGCCGATCATCGAGGCGGCTCTCGCTAGTTAGATATTGAGAATTGCCGCTGTCGCGCTGCTCACCCTGCTTGCCTTGTTCGGTGCGCTGATGCTGTCGCAGGCAGACCTTCTCTTCCCGGTCCATGCCGTGCCTTCCGCGGGACCGCTGCCGCCCGGCGCCGAGCAGTTGCAGGTCGCCACGGACGATCGCCACACCCTCCACGGAGTGCACTTTCGACCAGTCGAGGAGGGGATCGGGCCCAAGATGCTGTTAATGGGCTTCGGCGGCAATGCGTGGAACGGGCAGCAGGTTGCGACCTATCTTCATGGCGTCTTCCCCGAGGCGCACGTCGTCACGTTTCACTATCGCGGTTATCGTCCTTCCACCGGCAGCCCTTCGGCCGATGCATTGATGGCCGACGCCCCGCTGGTCTTCGATGAGGCCGTTAAGCGAGTTCAACCCGATCTGGTCGTCGCAGCCGGGTTCAGCATCGGCAGCGGCATTGCGGCAAGGCTGTCGAGACAACGCAAGCTGGACGGCCTGATCCTGGTCACGCCGTTCGATTCGCTTAAGGCTGTGACGCCGGACCTTTATCCCTGGTTGCCCGTCGGTCCCTTCTTCCAGCACGAAATTCCGGCGGCCGACGACCTGGCCGGCGGTAACGTGCCCGTTGCTATCTTGTCCGCCGAGCAGGACGAAATCATCGCGGCTAGTCGAACGGACGCCCTGCGGCACGGAGTACCTAACCTGAAATTCGACCGCACAATCCCTGGTGCGGGGCATAATGACATCTATCAACGCGGAGATTTCCAAGCCTCGTTGCGGGAGGCACTCAACGCTGTTGCGCGCAAGTAATGTTCGCCCCTTGTTCTTGGAGAACAAATGGGATACGCAATGACCTTCGAAGGGGGCGGCGAGCTTCCGATTGACGAAGGAACAAGCAAATGGCAGCGCAGCTCAAAGTCGTCGGATTGAATGGGGACAGCGTGAACACGGATCGTCAAAAGGCATTGGAAGCGGCGCTCGCGCAGATTGATCGCGCGTTCGGCAAAGGCTCGGCGATGAAGCTGGGCAGCCGCGAGAAGATGGAGGTCGAGACGATTTCGTCCGGGTCGCTGGGCCTCGACATCGCTCTCGGCGTAGGCGGTCTGCCGCGCGGCCGCGTGATCGAGATCTACGGTCCGGAAAGCTCGGGCAAGACGACATTGGCGCTGCATGCCATTGCCGAAGCGCAGAAGGTCCGGCGGAACGGCCGCCTTCGTCGATGCGGAACATGCGCTCGATCCGGTCTATGCCAAGAAGCTGGGCGTCGACATCGACGAACTGATCGTGTCGCAGCCCGACACCGGCGAGCAGGCGCTGGAAATCGTCGACACGCTGGTCCGGTCCAACGCGATCGACGTGCTGGTGGTGGACTCGGTCGCCGCGCTGGTTCCGCGGGCCGAGATCGAGGGCGAGATGGGCGACAGCCATGTCGGCCTGCAGGCTCGCCTGATGTCGCAGGCTCTGCGCAAGCTGACCGGCTCGATCAGCCGCTCGCGCTGCATGGTGATCTTCATCAACCAGGTGCGGATGAAGATCGGCGTGATGTACGGCAATCCGGAAACCACGACCGGCGGAAACGCGCTGAAATTCTATGCCTCGGTCCGTCTCGACATCCGCCGCACCGGCCAGATCAAGGATCGCGACGACATCGTCGGCAACACCACCCGGGTGAAGGTCGTCAAGAACAAGGTGGCGCCGCCGTTCAAGCAGGTCGAGTTCGACATCATGTACGGCGAAGGCGTTTCCAAGGTCGGCGAAATCCTCGATCTCGGCGTCAAGGCCGGGCTGGTCGAGAAGTCTGGCGCCTGGTTCAGCTATGACTCGACCCGCATCGGCCAGGGCCGCGAGAACGCCAAGCAGTATCTCAAGGATAATCCCGACATTGCGCAGCGGATCGAAAATGCGATCCGTGGCAAGACCGAGGAGGTCGGCGAGGCGCTGATGGTTGGTGCCGGGCCCGAAGACGATATCGCCGAATAGTTGATCGGCTGATTTCAAATCAGAGATCGGGCGGGGGTGCTTCCTCCGCCCGTTCCAGTTCGGCCGGCCGCTCGATCGCACCGAATAGCTGCCCGCGCTCGGTCCAGAGGACCAGAACGAGAGCGGCGGAACCGCAGATCGCGCAGCCGATCAGGAAGGGTAGCTGGCTTCCATCGAACGCCTGGCCGATGAGCAGCCCGAGCATTGCGCCGCCGATCGTGCCGGTCACTCCCTGGAACGAGGAAGCGGTGCCCGCGATCGGCGCCATATTGGTCATTGCCAGCGTTCCGAAGTTCGACGTCGTGAAGGCAAAGCTGACGAAGGTCAGTCCCATCAGCACGACGAACAACCATAATGGCTCGCTGGTGAACTCCGCGACCAGCACATGCAACGCGGTCATGGCAACGAACGCGAACAGCCCGCCATGGCCGGTGCGCCGGAGGCCGAACCGGCCGACCACCTTGCTGTTGCCCCAGCTGGCTAAAGACCATCGGCGCGGCAATCGCCGCGAATACCAGCCCGATCAGACCGCCCGAATCGAACACGTCGAACACGATCTGCTGGATCGAGGCGATATAGCCGGTCAGCACGCCGAACACGGCGGTCAGCGCCAGCGTATAGCCGATCGACAGCCGGTCGGTGGCGGCCGTTTCGATGCCCTGCCATATCTGCCCGCCGTGCAGCGCCCGGCGATATTCGGGATGCAGCGTTTCAGGCAGCTTGGCAAAGCTCCATAGCCACATCGCCGCGCCGTAGCCGGCCAGCATCAGGAAAATGGCGCGCCAGTCCGCGAACCAGCAGATCGCCTGGCCGATATTGGGCGCAAGCATCGGCACCAGCATGAAGACCATGAAGACGAGGCTCATCACCCGGGCCATTTCTTCGCCCTCGAACAGGTCGCGTACCATCGCCGTCACCAGAACCCTGGTGACCGCGGCGGAGGCTCCCATGGCGATCCGTCCGGCGATCAGCAGCTCGAAGCTGCCGGCCATCCCGCACAGCAGTGCAAAGGCGGCATATAAGCGCGACTCCGTGGCCAGGATCGGTTTGCGCCCAAATCGATCCGCGAGCGGACCCCAGAAGATCTGGCCGACGCCGAACCCCAGGAAATAGGCCACAACCACCAGCTGCCGCAGGTTCTCGGTGGCCACGCCCAAGTCCGATCCGATGTTGGGCAGGGCGGGGATCATCGCGTCGATGGCGAGGGCGTTGAGCGCCATCAGCCCGGCGAGAAGCGCAACGGTCTCCCTGGGACCGGAGCGGCGCTTGCCGCTGCCGTCGTGTGGCAGGTGAAAGGGCATGGGCGCGCGGTGCTGGCGCATTGCGGCGCGACATGCAACACATGGCCGCGTCAACGATCGCCTCGCGGGGGATGAAATGCATCTTGATCGCCGCCAGCTGCTGCTAGCCAGCGGAGCGATGGCCGCCGTTCCTCTGACCGGCATGGCAAACGCCGCGGTTCAGGAGCTGCATGCGGCAACTCCCTCGATCCCGATCCCGCCGCCAATCGGCCGTGAGGAGCGATTGCAGCGCCTCGCCAAGGCACGCGCCCTGATGCAGGCCAACGATATCGGCGCCATCATCGTCGAGTCCGGCGCCAGCCTCGACTATTTCACTGGCGTCCAGTGGGGCCGTTCGGAGCGGCTGACCGGAACCGTCATCCCGGTCACCGGTGATCCGATCATCGTCACTCCCTTCTTCGAAAAACCGTCAGTCGAGGAAAGCCTCGGCGTCCCGGCCGAGATCCGAACCTGGAACGAGCATGATGAACCGCTCAAGCTGGTCGCCGACTTCCTGCGGGAACGGGGGATGGGCGGCAACCGGATCGGCATGGAGGAGACCAACCGCTTCTTCATCCTCGACAAGCTCAATCAGCACATCCCGCGGCGCCAAAGTGGTCAGCGCAAATTCCGTCGTTCGTGGAACGAGGATGTTCAAATCGCCGGCCGAGCTCGCACTGATGCAGGCGGCCGCCGACATCATGATCGCCGCCTATCGCGACGCGGCGCCGAAAGTCAGGGCCGGGATGACGCCGCGCGACGTCGCCGCCGATCATCGAAGCGGCAACCGCTGGCCCACGGCGGACGGCCGGAGTTCCAGCTGGTCCTGACGGGCGAGGGAACGGCCTACCCCCATGGTACCCGCCGGCCGCAGACCGTCGAAAAGGGTATCAACATGCTGTTCGATTGCGGCTGCTCGGTCCACGGCTATCAGTCCGACATCTCGCGCAGCTACGTATGGGGCGCGGCGCCGACCGCCCAGCAGCGCAAGGTGTGGGACCAGATGCACCGCGGCCAGCAGATCGCCTTTGCGGCCGCCAAGCTGGGCGCCCCGGCAGGCAGCGTCGATGACGCCGTGCGTGCCGCTTACGAAAGCTGGGGTTATGGCCCGGGTTACAAGCTTCCCGGCACGTCGCATCGCACGGGCCATGGCATCGGTATGGAGGTGCATGAGCCGGTCAATCTGGTTCACGGCGAAACCACGCCGCTGGCTCCGGGCATGTGCTTCTCGAACGAACCGGGCATCTATATCCCCGGCCAGTTCGGAGTCAGGCTCGAGGATTGCTTTCACATGACGGCGGCGGGCCCGAAATATTTCAGCGCCCCTCCGCCTTCCATCGATGATCCGTTCGCGAGCGGGCGCGCTTGACGGACGCTGCTCA
Source organism: uncultured Alphaproteobacteria bacterium (assembly GCA_963844355.1). Lineage (GTDB taxonomy): Bacteria > Pseudomonadota > Alphaproteobacteria > Sphingomonadales > Sphingomonadaceae > Sphingomicrobium. Next base: position 351,089 of record CAWJNY010000007.1, on the reverse strand, counting down.
GCCCGCAATGGCGCGGCCACAGGATAAGTGAGGGGAATCCAATGACGACCAGCCCAGCAGCCAGGGGCCTGTCCCTGCAATGGAAGATGCTGATCGGCTTTATGACCGGGCTAATCCTCGGCCTGATCGTTTATTCGACGCAGCGCGACGCCGCCTGGGTCGACTTCGTCACCACTTATGTGACGACGCCAATCGGCCAGATTTTCCTGCGCCTGCTGTTCATGCTCGTCATTCCGTTGCTGTTTTCCGCACTGGTCGTCGGCATCGCCGAGATGGGCGAGGTCCGATCGCTAAAACGGGTCGGCATCCGGACCCTGGTCTACACCGTCGCCGTGTCCGCGATTGCAGTTGCCGTCAGCCTGCTCGTCGTGAACCTGCTTCAACCTGGTGCCGGCGTCGACAAGGCCGCTGCGGCCGAAATGCTCCAGCAATCGGCCGGCCGAGCCAGCGAGATCGTCCAGTCGGGCGCCGAGCAGCCCTCCGGCATCGACGCTTTCGTCAGCATCATCCCCAACAATCTGGTCGAAGCCCTGGGCTCCAACAGCGCCATCCTGTCGGTAATGTTCTTCGCCCTGTTCTTCGGTATCGGCCTGCTGATCACCGATACGCCCGGTTCCCGAATCCTGCTCAAGGGCTTCGAAGGCCTGTTCGACGTGACGATGCGGCTGATCCTGATCGTCATCAAATTGGCCCCGGTCGCGGTCGCCTGCTTCATGTTCAATCTCGCCGCGCTGTTTGGCTGGGAGTTGCTGGTCCGCCTCTCGGCCTACGTCGGCGTGGTGCTGCTGGCGCTTGGCATCCAGATGTTCGTCGTCTTCCCGCTGCTACTGAAGACGCTCGGCAAGAAAGACCCGATCACCTTCTTCCGCGAGACGCAGGAGGCCAGCCTGATGGCCTTTTCGACCGCTTCCTCGAATGCGACTCTTCCGACGTCGCTCAAGGTCGCGGAAGAACGGCTCAAGCTGCCGCGGCGCGTCTCCCGGTTTGTCCTGACCATCGGCGCCACAGCCAACCAGAACGGGACGGCGATGTTCGAGGGGGTGACCGTGATCTTCCTCGCGCAATTCTTCGGCATCGACCTCAGCCTCGGCCAGCAGCTGACGGTGATGCTGGTCTGCATCCTGGGCGGGATCGGCACGGCGGGCATACCGGCGGGTTCGCTGCCGGTGATCGCGCTGATCCTGGCGATGGTCGGAATCCAGCCCGAAGCAATCGCGTTGGTGCTCGGCGTCGACCGCTTCCTCGACATGTGCCGGACGACGCTCAACGTTGTGGGGGACCTGGTCGCGGCGCAGGTCATTTCCGCCGGCGAGCCTCACGAGGCGGGCGAGCCGCTACCCGCTACGACGTGAGCGATCTCGACCGGCTCGACCCCAGATATCGGGCCATATTGTGCGACATCTGGGGGGTGGTTCACGACGGAGGGCAACTCTTGCCGGGCGTCGAACAACGGCTGCTCGGCTGGAAGGGTGAGGGCCGGCACATTGTCCTCCTCACCAATGCGCCCCGCTCCGCAGACGTCGTCCAGGTGCAGCTCGACCGGATGGGCCTTCCGCGCGCCGCCTATGATGCGATCGCAAGCAGCGGAGAGGCGGGGATCGCCGCACTGACCAGCCCGGCAAGACCGGTCGGGTTTCTCGGCACCGCGGCGGACCGCCAGGACCTGATGCGCCGCGGCGTGCAACTGATCGACAGCAATTACGCCGAGTTCGCCTGCACCGGGCTCGACGAATGGCGCGACGAGCCTGAACAGTATCGCGAGCAACTGGCCGGCCTCGCGCGATCGGGCGTGGTCATGCATTGCATCAACCCCGATCGCGTCGTTTTGCGGTGCGGCGTTCGCGAAGCCTGCGCTGGCGCGCTGGCCGACATCTATGAAGCGTTGGGTGGGCATGTCGAATGGTACGGCAAGCCGCACGGGCCGATCTACGACCATGCGCGCGCGCTTTCCGGCAACCCCTCATTGACGGCCATGCTGGCGATCGGCGACGGCTTGCCGACCGACATATTGGGCGCGGCGAAATATGGCATCGACGCGGTGTACGTCAGCCATGGAATTCACGCCGGCGAACCCGTTCCCAACGATTTCGCGTCGCGACACGGGCTCGGCGACTGGCGCCCGGTGATGACCGTGGAGGGCCTTGCCTAGGCGGGCTCCGCCTCGTGCTGCTGGACCACCTTGTCGGCCAAATGACCGCTGAGCTCGGCCAGATGGTCGAACTCGGCTTCATAGCTGGCCAGTCCCTGGCTCATTGACCGCAGTTCCGCCTCAAGGCCGCCGAGCTCCGCCTCGGGCATCAGCGCCTCGATCCGGTCCCAGCCGGTCCAGCCGTCGCGCGGTCCCATGCCAAGCATCTGGCCGCGGCGGCTAGCGACTGCGGAAGAGACCCGACTCGCGGCCGATGAGGGCGTCACCAGCACCAGTTTCTGTACCGGTTCGAGCAGATGCGGCACCGCCTGCGCCAATGCTTCCTGCATTGCGACTCGCCCGGCGAGCCGGAAGGCCAATTCGCTTGAAGTCGACGCTGTGGTAGCTGCCGTCGGTCAAGGTGACTCCCACATCGACCACGGTGAAGCCGAGCGGTCCCTTGTGCATGGCGTCTTTGACACCCTGCTCCACCGCCGGGATCCACTGCTTGGGGATCGCCCCTCCGTGGATCTTCTCGTCGAACTTGAATCCTTCGCCACGCTGAAGCGGCCGGATCTCAATGATCACGTCGCCATATTGCCCATGGCCGCCGGACTGCTTCTTGTGGCGGCCGCGCTGCGTCACCGGTTTCCGGATCGATTTACGATAGCCGATTGACGGCGCATGATGAGTTACCTCGACGCCGTAGCGGCGTTTGAGCTTGGCGAGCGTCGTTTTCAAATGCTCGTCGTTGATGCCCCGCAGCCGCATTTCGTGGCTGGCCTCGTCCTGTTCGAGGGTCAGGCTCGGATCTTCCTCGAGGACCCGGGCCAGCGCACCGGACAGTCTGACGTCATCCTTCCGATCCGCTGGCTGGATCGCGAGCGCGCAGTTGCGCGACGGCAAGCTGATCTCGATTGGCGGCGGCAACTTCCCCGAACCGAGCCAGTCGCCGGATTTGACCGCGTCGACCTTGGCTACCGCGACCACGTCGCCATTGCCGGCCTCGGCGATCTTGGCGGTCTTGTCCCCCTGGACCCCGAACAGCGCGCCCAGGCGGCCATGCTCTCCGCTCGAGCTCTCGAAGTCGCTATTCTCGTGGATCGGTCCTCCGATCGCTCGGGCCAGCGCCAGCCTGCCAACCGAGCCTCCGTGGTAGATTTTAAAGGCATAGACCGCAGGAGCATCGACCCCGAGCCGCGCCGCCGCTGCTTCCGGTCCGGGGGCTTCGTGACGCAATGCCTTGAGAAGTCGCCGGATCCCCCAGCCATTCTGTGCCGAGCCGAACAGGACGGAAACGCCGAGATTGTCGCTGGTCTCGCGTGTCAGATCGGCGAACACCGTTCCCGGCTCGGGCACCTGGTCCGTCAGCAGTTGTTCGAGAAGATTGTCATCATGGTCCGCCAGCTGCTCGAGCAGCTGGGTGCGGGCCTGTGCCTCGCGTTCGGCCAGCTCTTCGGGCAGCGCGATCGGTTCGGAGGGCTTGCCGGGGACATAATGATAGGCGCGTTCAAGCGCGACATCGATGAAGCCGGTGACTTTCTCGCCGTCGCGAATTGGCAGCTGGCGGGCGATCAGGGGAGAGACGCTCATCGGCTGCAGCGCGGTCAGCAGGTCGCGGATTCGGCCGTGCGCCTGGTCGATGCGATTGACGAATACGAGGTGGGGGATGCCGAGCTCGTCGAGCGTCCGTAGCGCCGGGGCGGCAAGGGCCGCGCGCGCCGGGTCCGGGTCGACGACCACGATGGCCACGTCCGCAACCGCGATGCCGCGTGCGGCGTCAGCCGAAAAGCCGATCGATCCGGGCGCGTCGATGATCGCATATTTGTCGCCGAGATAGGTGAAATTGTAGAGATTGGTTTCGGTCGAGCCGCCGCGCGAGCGAGCTTCTTCGCAACTGTCGCCGATGCTCGACTTGTTCGCGGTTGAACCCTGGCGGTCCGTGGTTCCGCTGGCGAACAGGAATGCTTCCGCCAGCGATGTCTTGCCCGCGCCGGCCGGTCCGACCAGCGCGATTAACCTCGTGCCGTTGGTTGCTCCGGGCATGCGACTCTCCTTCCTCCGGTGTTGGCGGGGGCGCCGAGTCGCATGTCGAGCGGCAGGGCGCTCTCCAAAGGATCAGCGTCGGACTCTTTCGCGGCGAAGGCAAGAGGGGCGGAACGAGGAGGCGGTTTGAGCCATTTTCCAGACCATGGGATCGCAGCACCGAGGCCGGGACGCAACCTCTCCGTGGCGAATGCCGCCGAGCGCGTGGAGGGAAGTGGCTGTCCGGGTTTGGAACCAGAGCTGGCTCGACAACATCGGTTTGATCGCGGCCGGCGTCGCGTTCTACGGCTTTCTCGCACTAGTCCCGCTGCTCGGCATACTGGTTATGACTTACGGCCTGTTCGCCCAGCCCGACACGGTCATCGAGCATGTGATGACCATGCTTCGAATTCTGCCGCCCGATGTCGTCGAGCTGGTCGGCCAGCTGTTGATGAACGCGGTGCAAAGTTCCGAACAAACCGGCGGCGTAGGAATATTGGTTGCCCTGCTGATCGCCTTGTACGCCGGCGGCAATGGGGCTGGGGCCGTGATGACTGCGCTCAATATCTCCTATGAGGAAAAGGAGAAGCGGAGCCTGGCTCGATTCTACCTCACTGCCTTCGCGATCACGCTGGCGGCGGTGCTGATCGCCCTCATCGCACTGGCCGCGATCTCAGCGATCACCGCGCTCGAACAACTGTTGCCGAGAGCCTCGGGCGCTGCTCTCGCGGTTGGGAAGCTCGGCCTTTATCTCGGGATGCTGCTGCTTGCCGCCGGCGTGGCGGCAACGCTTTACCGGTTCGGTCCTTCCCGTGAGAAAGCCCAATGGCAATGGTTGACTCCGGGCTCCGTCTTCACCGCCTTCGTCTGGCTGCTGCTGGCCATCGGCTTCAGCTTCTACGTGACGCGGCTGACAGACTACAACGCGACCTACGGCTCAATTGCCGCGATCGTCATGCTGCTGACCTGGATGTACCTGTCGGCATACGTCTTCCTGTTCGGTGCCGAGCTCAACGCCGAGCTGGAGCACCAGACAGCAATCGACAGCACTACCGGGCACCCCCGCCCGTTGGGGGAGCGCGGCGCCTGGGTTGCCGATCATGTCGCCGGCACGAAAGACGAGGGCTTGTCCGAAAAGGGGCCGAGCCTGGCCGAAGCCGGGCCGCCGGCCCCGGCCGACGAGGAAGCCGCCTCAGGCCGCGGGAAGTAGCCGCTGCTCGCCCGCCAACCGGATCAGCGCAGCCTGCAGCTTCTCGAACGCGCGGACTTCAATCTGCCGGATGCGTTCGCGGCTGACACCGTAAACCTGGCTGAGATCCTCGAGCGTCTTGGGCTCATCGATCAGGCGGCGCTCGGTAAGGATATGCTTCTCGCGGTCGTTGAGGCTGTCCATCGCCTCCACCAGCAGTTCGTGGCGGACGCGGCGCTCTTCGTCGTCCGCGATAATCTCGTCCTGCAGCGGGCCATTGTCGACCAGGAAATCCTGCCATTGGCCTTCGCCGTCGGTGTCGCGCAGCGGGGCGTTTAGGCTGGTGTCGCCGCCCATCCCCATCCGGCGGTTCATCGAGATGACCTCTTCCTCGGTCACGCCGAGGTCGGTGGCGATCTTGGTGACGGCCTCCGGCTTCAGGTCGCCTTCCTCGAACGCGTCGATCTGGTTCTTCATCCGGCGAAGGTTGAAAAACAGCTTTTTCTGAGCGGCGGTGGTGCCCATCTTCACCAGGCTCCACGAGCGCAGGATGAATTCCTGGATCGAGGCCCGGATCCACCACATCGCGTAGGTAGCGAGGCGGAATCCCCGCTCCGGCTCGAACTTCTTGACGCCCTGCATCAGGCCGATGTTGCCCTCGCTGATCAGCTCGCTGACCGGCAGGCCGTAACCGCGGTAGCCCATGGCGATCTTGGCGACCAGGCGGAGGTGCGAGTTGACCAGGCGCGCGGCTGCGTCGGTGTCGCCATGTTCGCGCCACCGCTTGGCCAGCATATATTCTTCCTCAGGAGCGAGGATCGGAAACTTCTTGATCTCGCTGAGGTAGCGGTTGAGCCCGGCTTCGCCGCCCGAGGCGGGAATCGACACAACGCCAGTCGCATTAGCCATCTATCGTTCACTCCCTCAGCCGGGACGTTAAGGCGCCCCTGGCTGTACTATTCCTATACACCAAGTGCGGTGAACAGTTCCTGCATGTCCGACGGAAGGGCCGAGTCGAACGACAGACGACCCTTCGTGACGGGGTGGATGAACCCAAGGTGCGCTGCGTGCAGCGCCTGGCGCTTGAAGTCCAATTGATTAAGCAACTTTCTGTGAACGCTTTTTCCGCCGCCGTAGACCGGATCGCCGACCAGCGGGTGGCCGATCGAGGCCATGTGCACGCGAACTTGATGGGTCCGTCCCGTTTCCAGGCTGCACTCGACCAACGCGGCGTCACTGAGAAGCTGCAGCCGCTTCCAGTGCGTAACCGCTCTCTTTCCCCTGGGCGCGATCGCAATTTTCTTGCGATTGTGCGGCGAACGGGCGAGCGGCGCGTCGACAGTCCCTGCGGCCTGGCGCGGAACGCCGGACACGATCGCCAGATACCGGCGATCGATCGAATGGGATGCGAACTGCTTGGCCAGGCCTTCATGCGCCTTGTCATGCTTGGCGACGACCAGAAGTCCGGAAGTATCCTTGTCGATACGGTGGACGATCCCCGGCCGTGCCACGCCGCCAATTCCGCTCAGCGATCCGCCGCAGTGATGGAGCAGCGCGTTGACCAGCGTGCCGTCGCGATTGCCCGCTGCGGGGTGGACTACCAGTCCGGCCGGCTTGTCGACGACCAGCAGATGCTCATCCTCGTAGACGATCGGCAGCGCGATGTCCTGCGGCTCGTTATGGGCCGGTTCCGGATCAGGAAGCGCCAGCAAATAACGCTCGTCACCCTTCACCTTGGTCGCGGGATCGCGGACCAGCGTACCCTCGCGGGTCAGCGCGCCGGCCTTGGTGAGCACCTTCAGCCTCTCGCGCGACAGCGCAGGGAGCGCCGCGGCCAGGGCGCGATCCAGGCGCCAGCCGACATGGCTGGCATCCAGCGCAATTTCGACGGTCGTATGCCCCCCGGCCATTGATCTCGATTTGGGAAAGGATCGTGTCGGATTCAATGGGGTCAAATATTTGCCTTAGGTTAAAGTCCCGCTATGCACGACCTTATGAACGCGGTCGAACTCGCCAGCCTACTTTGTTCGCGCTTGTGCCATGACCTGCTGTCGCCGGTCGGGGCGTTGAACAACGGTATCGAGCTGCTGGCCGACGAGCAGGATCCGGACATGCGCGAACGCTGCCTGGAATTGCTCGCGGAAAGCGCCCGGGCGAGCGCCAACAAACTCAAATTCTTCCGCCTAGCCTTTGGCGCTGGCGGCGGCTTCGGCGACGAAATCGACACGCGCGAAGCCAAGGCCGCACTGGAAGGGCTTTACGGCGCGGATAAGCGCATCGATCTGGGCTGGATGGTCTCCGATGACAAATTGTCGAAAGGTGCCATCAAGCTGCTCCTCAACCTGGCAATGATCGCTGGCGACGCGCTGGTGCGCGGCGGCCGGCTGGATGTCGGTGCCGAGCGGCGGGATGGGGCGCTGGAAATGGTGATCCGGGGAGAAGGGCCACGCATCTTGCTCGATCCCAAGCTGCGGGAGACGATCGCCAAGGGCCATTCGGGCGGCGAGGTTGAACCCCGCGCGGCGGGCGCCTGGCTTGCTCATGCCTTGGCCGCGGAAGCAGGCGGTACGATCCAGATCAGCGATCCCATGGCGGAATTCCTGCTGATCGGGGTGACCTTGCCGCGGAACTGAGCGGTCACGGATAACGGCACGTTAACACCTTGGCGGCATAGAGGACCCAAGCAACTCTAGCTGGGTGGGGCCTCGCCTTCGATGGATGATCTGATTGCTGATTTCGTGGCGGAGTGCCGGGAGATGCTGGAAGCGCTGGGCGGCGAAATCGTCGCCTGGGAGGGGAACCCCGGCGACCGTGCGCGCCTCGATTCGATCTTCCGCTTTGTCCACACCGTAAAAGGCAATTGCGGCTTCTTCGATTTCCCGCGCCTGGAGGCGCTCAGCCACGCTGCCGAGGATGCGCTTGCCGATTGCCGCTCTGGACGCCGCGCCCCTGACGGGGCGCTGGTCAGTGCGGTGCTGGCCATCATCGACCGCATCGGCGAGATGATCTCGGCGATCGACGCCGGTGAGGAGCTGCCGTCCGGGGATGACAGTGCGCTGATCGACGCGCTTGCTCCAGGTGCCGAGGTCGCAACCGCGCAGGCAGCCGCTCCGGCTGCGCCCGACCAAGGGGTGAAGGCCAACGGATCGACACCGCGCACCATCCGCCTGTCGGTCGAGCTGCTCGACCGGGTAATGTCGGGCGTGTCGGACATGGTGCTGGCCCGCAACGAGCTGGCTCGCCGTCTGCGCGAGGCGTCGGGCGACGTTGAAGTCGACGGCGCGTTCGAGCGGCTGTCGGGCATCATCGCCGAAATGCGCGATGCCATCACCCGTACCCGCATGCAGCGGATCGAGAATTTGTTCGTCGCACTGCCACGCATGGTCCGTGACCTGTCGACCGAGCTAGGCAAGCAGGTGCTGGTCGACATCGATGGCGGAGACGTCGAGCTGGATCGCGAGATGATCGAGATGATCCGCGATCCGTTGACCCACATCATCCGCAATGCGGTCGATCATGGCATCGAGAAGCCGGCTGAGCGGCTGAAGGCAGGCAAGCGGGAGATCGGCCTGCTGTCGGTTTCGGCGCGCCAATCGGGCAATCAGATCCTGATCGAAATCGCCGATGACGGCAAAGGCATCGATGGTTTGAAGCTGGTCGAGAAAGCGGTCGCCAATGGAGTGATCGAGCGCGAGGTCGCCCAGAAGATGACGCGCGGCGAGCAGCTGGCCCTGATCTTCGAGGCGGGGCTATCGACCGCCAAGAAAGTCACCGCCATTTCCGGCCGTGGGGTCGGCATGGACGTCGTGCGCTCCAACGTCGAACGGATCGGCGGCGTGGTGGAGGTGGATTCACTTCCCGGCCAGGGGACGCGGATGACTCTTCGGGTTCCGCTGACCCTGACCATCATCCCGGCTCTCACCGTTTCAATCGGAGCGCAGCATTTCGCCATTCCGCGCTCGGCGATCGAGGAGATTGTGCGCGCCAATGGCAGCAGCGTTTCGCTTGAAAAGATCGGTGGGGCAGGGGTCGCAACGATCCGCGGCCGCCGGGTGCCGGAAGTGGCGCTGGCCGACGTACTCGGCCTGCCGAGCGAGGTCGCCGACGATGAGCGGACGCTGGTCGTGCTCCGCCCGGCAGGTGGTGACGTTTATGCGCTGGCGGTCGATCGCATCCATGATCATGAGGAACTGGTGGTGAAACCGGCGGCGCCGGCCGTGATGGCGACGGGCCTGTATGCCGGTACGACCCTCGCCGACGACGGCAGCCCGATCCTGCTTGTTCGATCCGGCCGGGCTTGCTCAGGTGGGCGGCGTACGGCTCGAGACCCTCGAGCGCGGCGGCCGCGCCATCGAGCCTCCGGTATCGACAAATTCGAATGAAGTGCCGGTTCTCCTGTTCCGCGGACTCGACGGACATCGTCGCGCGGTCCGGCTCGGTGTCGTCGACCGCATCGAGGAGGTCGCCAGCGAGGCCATCCGGCATAGCGCCGGCCAGCTTCGGGTCCAGCTTGGCGAGGCCATCCTGCCGCTGGCAGGCGTTGAAAAGCCGGACGAACTCGACGCCCGGGTGCGTATATTCCGCCTCAACGACGGCCAGAACGAAATCGGCTACGCCTTCCGCGAAGTCATCGACATGATGACCCTCGAAAAGGACATCATTCCCGCGGAAACGATCGGGGACGTCGGCGGCGTCGCACTGATTGGCGGCGAGCCGGCCGAGTTGGTCGATACACACTGGATCTTCTCCCAGCATCTCGGTGCTGCGGCGTCGCGGCCGGCCGGCCAGCTGGTCTGTCGCCTGCCGGAAGGCGATGCGTGGATGCAGAACATGCTTCGCCCGATCGTCGAGGCCGCGGGTTATCTGGTCATCGGCGAGAAGGACGAGCTCCACGCCGATGTAACTATCGTTTCGCAGGGACGCGAGGTCGATCCGGATGACGGCGGACGAATCCTCCGTCTCGCCAGCGACCCGGATGCTGCGGACGGCCAGGACAGCATCTATCGGTACGACCGCGCCGGGTTGCTGATTGCCCTCAAGTCCGCCGCGGGGAGGCGCTAGATGAACGAGCTTTTGCTGATCGTCTCCATTGGCGGAAGCCGCGTGGCATTGCCTGCCGCGGCGGTCGAAAGCGTAGTTGAACTGGAATCGCTGATCCCGGTGCCGCGCGCGCCCAGCCACCTGGCCGGCCTTTCGGCCCTGCGCAGCCGCGTGCTGACGGTGATCGATTGCCAGCGGTCGCTCGAGCTGGGCAACACCAATCTTAATGACGGCCAGCTTCACGAAGCGGCCGTCGTCGAGCTCGACGGCCACCATTATGCCCTGACGGTCGATGCGGTTGAGGATGTCGTCGAGGCCATGTCCGAACCGACGCCGATCCGCGCCGCAATGGGGGCCGGATGGGAGAGGGTGTCGCGGGGCATGATCGAAACCGAGGAGGGTCCGCTGCTTCTGGTCGATATCGCAGCCCTGGTCGCCGGGCCGGGCTCGGAAGCGCGTGCAGCTTAAGAGCTTCGTTACCCTTATCGCCTAAAGACACACGTCAACACGGACGGAAAACAACTATGAAAACCTGCCTCATCGTCGACGACAGCAAGGTAATCCGCAAGGTCGCGCGGCATATCCTCGAAACCCTCGAATTCCAGGTCGAGGAAGCGGGCGACGGTCGCGAGGCGCTGGACCGCTGCGAAGCCAAGATGCCGGACGTCGTCCTGCTCGACTGGAACATGCCCGTCATGAGCGGCATGGAATTCCTGAAGCTGCTTCGGCAGCGCGGCCATTCCGACCAGCCCAAGGTTGTCTTCTGCACCACCGAGAATGACATGGCGCACATCCGTGCCGCGCTCGAGGCAGGCGCAGACGAATATGTGATGAAGCCGTTCGACCGGGAAACGCTCCACATCAAGCTGCAACTCGTCGGCGTAGCATAAGGCCTGTCCGATGAAAGGGGCGCTCGCCACCTCCCGGGCCAGCCACAGGGCTGGACCCGGCCAGCCCTCACGTCAGCCGATCAGGCTGATGATCGTCGACAATTCGATGGTCGCCCGCGCCGTCTTGAGCCGGATGATCGACGCAGACGGAAATTTCGAAATTGCCGCCATTGCCGGGCACGGCCGAAGACGCCATCGAAGCGCTTGGCCAGGTAATGGTCGACATCGTCCTGCTCGACCTGGAGATGCCGGGCGTGGGCGGTCTCAAGGGATTGCCGCGAATCCTCGAGGCGGCAAAAGGGGCGAAGGTGCTGATCGTGTCATCTCTCGCCGAGGAAGGGGCGGAAGAGACGGTGGCCGCGCTGGCGCTCGGCGCCGCACGACACGCTCCCAAAGCCCGGCACCGGCCGGTTCAACGGCCGATTTTCGGAAGTTCTGCTCGGCAAGTTGCGCGAGCTTGGCTATGCTGATCGCAGTTCGATCCGCGTGGCCGCCGGCCCGGCGCAGCCGCGAACAATTCCGGCTCAAACCAAGGAGCCGCTTCGGCTGCTTGCCATCGGGGCCTCGACCGGCGGGATTCACGCCCTCGGCACCTTCTTTGCAGCATTACCGCCGCGGATTGGCGTTCCTATCCTGGTCACCCAGCATCTTCCGCCGGCCTTCATGACCGTCTTCGCGCGCCAATTGTCGCTCGCCGCCAACCGCGAGGCGGTCGTTGCCGAGGACGGAACGCGCCTCTTGCCGGACCTCATCGTGGTCGCGCCGGGTGAAGCCCATTTGATCGTCGATGAAGTGAACGGCAATTTGGTTGCCCGTTTGCTGAAGACGAAGGCAGCCAGCGGTTGCATGCCGTCTGTCGACCCGATGTTGAGCTCGGCCGGTGCGGTGCTCGGCGGCGGCGCGCTAGGCGTGGTCCTGACCGGCATGGGCCGCGATGGCGTGGAAGGTGCCAGGCGATTGGTTGAATCCGGTGGCTCGGTGATGGCCCAGGATGAAGCGAGTTCGGCCGTGTGGGGCATGCCGCGCGCGGTCGCCGAGGCGGGTATCGCCTGCGCCATCCTGACGCCGGACAAGCTGGCGCGGCGGGTCGGCTCGCGGATCGAGGACGGGTCGTGCAAGTAAGCGACAGCTCGAGCCGCATCCTTGCCGGGCTGCTGGAGGCCCGGACAGGCCAGCAGCTGACGATGAGCCGCCGCTGGCGCATCGAAACGGCCTTGGCGGCCCTGCTTCGGGAGCGGGGTATCCCAACGCTCGACGAGCTGATCACGATACTGGTGATGGGCCGCGAGCCGAGCCTCGCCAGCCAGGTCGTTGAAGCTCTGTTGAACAACGAGACCTATTTCTTCCGCGATCGTGCCCCGTTTGACCTGCTGGCGAAGTCGGCTCTGCCCAAGCTTGTCCAGCGAAGGCAGCAAACGAAGCGACTGTCGATCTGGTCGGCCGGCTGTTCGACCGGGCAGGAGGCCTATTCACTGGCCATGATGTTTGCCGAGGATCCGGTCAAATGGGCGGGATGGACGATCGACATCCTGGGTAGCGACGTTAGCGAATCCGTCGTGCGCCGTGCGCGGGACGGCCTTTACAGCCAGTTCGAAGTGCAGCGCGGTCTCGGCATAACCCAGATGATCCGCTGGTTCGAGGAAACCGACAATGGGTGGCGGGCCATCGAGCCGTTGCGGCGCATGGTTCGCTTCCAGGTCCAGAACCTGCTTGAGCCGGCTCCGCATCCCGGCAAGTTCGACATCGTCCTCTGCCGCAACGTGCTTCTCTACCTGAACGGGGATCGGCGTGCGCAGGTGTTCGATCGCATCGCGGACGCGATGGCTCCTGACGGCTCGCTGATGCTCGGCGCCGGCGAAACGGTGATCGGCCAGACCAAGCGCTTCTGGGCAGATCCGGACTCGCGAGGTCTCTATCGCCCACTCGAGCGCGGGGAAGCCCCGCCAGTCGCACTCAGGGCTTGACCCGAACCCACTTCCCATGCGCCATGCGCGCGATGGATTTCACGAGCTGCCCTTCGCCGAACTGCGACGAGCGTCAGCTGCCCGTATCGATGATCGTCCTTCATTATACCGGCATGCCGGACGCGGAAGGCGCCCTGAACCGGCTCACCTCGCCGGAATCCAAGGTCTCGGCCCACTACCTCGTCAAAGAGGACGGAGAGGTGATCCGGCTGGTCGATGAGGAAATGCGCGCCTGGCATGCGGGCCGGAGCTATTGGCGCGGCATCACCGACGTCAACTCGGCCAGCGTCGGCATCGAGATCGTCAACCCGGGCCATGAATTCGGTTACCGCCCGTTTCCGGACGAGCAGATCGCCTCGGTCATTCCTCTCGTGGCCGACATCAAGGAGCGGCACGGCATCGGTCGCGGCAATATCGTCGGGCATAGCGACGTGGCTCCGGCGCGCAAGGAGGACCCGGGCGAGCTGTTCCCCTGGTCGGCGCTGGCCAAGCGGCGGCTGGCGCTGCCAAGCCCGACGCGCGACCTGATGGATCCTTATTGGACCGATGCCGGCTTTCTGCTGGCGCTCGAGCGGTTCGGCTATGATGTGACGGACACGCAAAAAGCGGTGATTGCTTTCCAGCGGCGGTTCCGGCCCGACCTGATCGACGGGATCATCGACGGCGAATGCCGGGCCAAGCTGCTGGCGCTGCTGCTGCCGCGGCCACAATAGACGCAAATGACGATTCCGCCTAAAGCGGACATTCAAAGTCATCTGAGCGCTTGCCGGCGGGCGCGCTGGCGGCCCTTGCTTGGCGCCTCGTTGAAGCGCTCGCAATACCAGCGGCTGAAGGCTCCTAGCGAGGCATAGCCAAGCAGATGGGCGATATCGGTCAGGCGCAGGCGGCGGTGAGCGAAGTGGCGACTAACTTCGCGAATCCGGACGCGATCGAGCAGTTCGCTGAACTTGAATCCTTCCTCGGTGAGCCGACGCTGCAGAGTCCGGACATTCATCCCAAGGCAGTCGGCGACCCTGGCGATTGACGCCCGGCCGCTCGGCATGAGTAGCAAGAGAGCCTCCTCGACCTCGTTGACCAGGCTTCGCTCACCCGGGTCGATCATCGCTCCGACCAGGTTTCGGGCGTGGAGCGCCAGGGCAGGCTCCGAACGCGGATTGGGGCGATCGAGGTCGGCGCTGTTCACCAATATCCCGTCATACTCCGATCCAAATTCGATCGGGCAGGAGAAGATTCTCTGGTAAACGATCTTGTCCTGCGCCGGAGGGGGTTCGTAAGTGAAGCTGACGCTGATCGGCCTCCACCCGGTTCCAACGACGTTTTGGCAAATGCGGTCGAGCACGGCGAGGGCGAGATCGTCGGCCTGTCGCGAGGCGATCGGCGGATCGATCGCGAACACTTCACGCAAAAGCGCCAGTCCGTCGAAGCTTTCGACCCGCAGCACCAACGTCGAGTTGATCCGGTTGCGATACTGGGCGAGGACGGAAAGCGCGTCGCGCAACGTCGGCTGGTGGGCGATGAGCAGGCTGACCATGCCAAGGTCCGCGAATTCGCGCGTCTCAGCCATGCGCAGACCGAATGTCGGACAATCGGCTGCCGCGGCACTCTCCTCAAGCAGGCGGATGACGGCACGCGCAGGCAGCATCTGCTCGGGATCTTCCAGGATCGCCCGTGACAATCCGACACTGCGCAGAAGCGGCATGGTGTCGAGCCTCAGCTGTTCCGCAATCGCGAAATAGCCGGTCAGCGACGCTGCACGAACGAGTTCCATCGGCCCCCTTGTCGTTACCTAATCAAAAATTGTCGTGATCGGTGCAAACGCAAATGGCCAGTAGGTCTAATTTTCCGGCAAGGCAAACCAATAGGAAGTTAGATGGCAAAAGCGCTCCGCATGTACGAAACCGGTGGTCCGGAGGTCCTGCAGTTGGAGGATGTCGCCGTCGGCGAGCCCGGCCCCGGGCGAAGTCCGCGTCCGGCACGTCGCCGTCGGCCTCAATTTCGCCGATACCTATTTCCGCCTCGGCTATTATCCGGTTCCCCTGCCCAACGGCATGGGCGTCGAGGCCTCCGGCGTCGATCGAGGCGGTCGGGCCCGACGTCACCGGCTTCGCGCCCGGCGACCGCGTGACCTACACCGGAAGCCCGCTCGGCGCCTATTCGACCGAGCGCGTGATGCCGACCGGCTCGCTGTTCAAGCTGCCCGACGCGATCAGCCATGAAACCGCCGCGGCGATGACCATGCGCGGCCTGAGCGCCGCCTATCTGGCTGCTCAAGACCAACCCCTGGCTGAAAGCCGGGCGACACCATCCTGCTTCACGCCGCGGCCGGCGGCGTCGGCCTGATCGCCGTGCAATGGGCGAAGCTGCTCGGGCTTCGCGTCATCGGCACCGTCTCGACCGAAGAGAAGGCCGAAATCGCCAGCGCCGCACGGCTGCGACGAGATCATCTTCTACCGCCGCGAGGACGTCGCCGCCCGGGTCAGGCGAGCTGACCGGCGGCGAGGGCGTTGCCACCGTCTACGACACCGTCGGCAAGGACACGTTCGAAGGCTCGCTCGCCTCGCTGAAGCGGCGCGGCGTGCTGGTCGGCTGCGGCACGGCCTCCGGGCCGTTCCCGCCGATCGACGCGCTGCAGCTGGCCATGCAGGGCTCGGTCTATTTCACCCGTCCGGCGCTGGCCGACTATATCGCCGACCCGGCCGAGCGCGCCGAGCTGTCCGAGCGCGCTGTTCGACCATGTCGCCAGCGGCCGGATCAAGATCGAGATCAACCAGCGCTACGCGCTCGAGGACGCCGTGCAGGCGCACCGCGACCTCGAGGCCGGCAAGACGACCGGCTCGTCGATCTTCGTCGATCTGGAGTGCGACGATGCGCGTCGAGAAACTCACCGCCCATATCGGCGCCGAGCTGTCCGGCGTCGACCTCGCCGAGGCGGCGCGCAACGACGATCTGTTCGGGGCGATCCGCGAGGCGCTGCTGACGCACAAGGTGCTGTTCCTGCGCGACCAGGCGATCAGCAAGGCCGACCATGTCGCCTTCGCCGAGCCGCTTCGGCGCGCTCGAAGACCATCCGGTCGCTCGGCAGCGATCCCGATCATCCCGGGCCTCGTCTGCATCTACAAGGACCTCGAATTCGCCGCCCGACCATTACGAGAATGCCTGGCACTGCGACGCGACCTGGCGCGAAGTGCCCGCCGATGGGCGCCGTGCTGCGCTGCCTGGAATGCCCGCGCGGTCGGCGGCGACACGATCTGGGCCAACATGGCCAAGGCCTATGACGACCTGCCCGACCACATCAAGGAGACGATCGACGGGCTCTACGCCCGCCATTCGATCGAGGCGACCTTCGGCGCCCGGATGCCGATCGAGAAGCGGCATGCGCTGAAGGCGCAATATCCCGACGCCGAGCATCCGGTCGTTCGCACCCATCCCGAAACCGGCGAGAAGGTGCTGTTCGTCAACGGCTTCGCGACCCACTTCACCAATTTCCACACCGCGGAGAACGTCCGCTACGGCCAGGACTACGCGCCCGGCGGCGCAAACCTGCTGCACTATCTGATCGGCCGCGCCGCGATCCCCGAATATCAGGTGCGCTGGCGCTGGCAGCCGAACAGCGTCGCGATCTGGGACAACCGCTGCACCCAGCATTATGCGGTCATGGATTACTGGCCCGCGGTCCGGAAGATGGAGCGCGCGGGCATCATCGGCGACCGCCCTTACTGAATGAACTGACAGGAGATTATCAATGCAGTTCCTCGACGATTCGCTGCTGCCCGAAACGCAGGAAAAGCTGGTCATCACCGTCGCGCCCTACGGCCCCGAATGGGAGTCGAGCGACTTCCCGGAAGACCTTCCGCTGACGATGGAAGAGCAGGTCCAGAAGGCGGTCGACTGCTACAATGCCGGCGCGACCGTGCTGCACATCCATGTGCGCGAGCTGGACGGCAAGGGCTCCAAGCGGCTGTCCAAGTTCAACGAGCTGCTCGGCCTGCTGCGCGAGGCCGTGCCCGACATGATCCTCCAGGTCGGCGGCTCGATCTCCTTCGCCCCTGAAGGCGAGGGCGCCGACGCCAAGTGGCTGTCCGACGACGCCCGCCACATGCTCGCCGAACTCAAGCCGAAGCCCGACCAGGTCACCATCGCGGTCAACACGACGCAGATGAACATCATGGACCTGATGTCCGAAGACGGAATATGGCAAGACCAGCCTCGCCGAGCCCGCGACTCTATCACGCCTATCGCGAGATGGTCGTTCCGGCCGGCCCGGAATGGGTCGAGGAGCATCTGCGCCGCCTGACCGCGGCCGGCATCCAGCCGCATTTCCAGCTGACCTGCATGCCCGACCTCGAGACGCGTCGAGCGGCTGGTCCGCCGCGGCCATCTACAAGGGGCCGCTCAACCTCACCTGGGTCGGCATCGGCGGCGGCTTCGACGGGCCCAACCCGAACAATTTCATGGAGTTCATCCGCCGCGCGCCGGACGGCTCGACGGTCACCCTCGAAATCGGTGATGCGCAACGTCCTGCCGATCAACGTCATGGCGATGTGCCATGGGCATGCATGTCGCGCTGCGGCAACGAGGACACGCTCTACGACCAGCACGGCGACAAGATGACCTCGGTCCAGCAGATCGAGCAGATCGTCCGCATCGCCGAGGAGCTCGGCCGCGAGATCGCGACCGCCAAGGAGGCGCGCGAGATCTACAAGATCGGCGTCCAGTACAACAGCGTCGAGGAGACGCTGGCCCAGCTCGGCATGGCGCCGAACCGCGAGCCCGGGCAGCGCGCGCGCTGCCCAACCGGTACGCCGCATGACCGATCGCTCGACGGCCGAACGGCCAGCACCCGATCCCGACGCTATGCCTGGGTGGTCTTCGCGCTGACGTTCGGCCTGCTCATTTCCGATTATATGGCGCGGCAGGTGCTGAATGCCGTCTTCCCGCTGCTCAAGGCGGAATGGGCGCTCAGCGACGGCCAGCTCGGCCTGCTGAGCGGCGTCGTCGCGATCATGGTCGGGCTGCTGACCTTTCCGCTGTCGCTGCTCGCCGACCGCTGGGGCCGGGTCAACAGCCTGACCGCCATGGCCGTACTGTGGAGCCTTGCGACGCTGCTCTGCGCGCGTTGCCGGCAACTATCGAGCAGATGCTGGCCGGCCGCGTGCTCGTCGGCGTCGGCGAGGCGGCCTATGGCAGCGTCGGCATCGCCGTCGTCGTCAGCGTCTTTCCCACGCGCATGCGCGCGACCCTTTCCGCCGCCTTCATGGCGGGCGGGCTGCTGGGCCAGGTGCTCGGCGTCGGCATCGGCGGCCGGTCGCCGCCGCACATGGCTGGCGGATGGCGTTCCTCGTCATCGCCCTTGCCGGCCTGGCCCTCGCCGTCCTCTATCCGCTGCTCGTCCGGCGAGCAACGGCTGGCACGCGCTCGCCAAGGCAGCCGGACAGCAGCCCTATGAGCGGAAGCAGGAATTCCCGAAGCTCGGCAGCCCTGTTCGCCGGCCGCACCATCAATTGCGCCTATGTCGGCAGCGGCCTGCAGCTGTTCGTGGCTGGCGCGCTGCCGGCCTGGCTGCCGACCTATTTCAACCGCTATTACGGCCTGCCGGTCGACGAGCGCCGGCATCGCTGGCCGCGCTGTTCCTGCGATCTGCGGGGTCGGCATGGTCGTTTGCGGCCTGCTCAGCGATCGGCTGTTCAGCCGGCCCGACCAGCGAATTTCGACTTGCGGTCGGCTACAGCCTGGCCTGCGCCGTCGCTGCTTGAGCGCCGCGCTGCTGCTTCCCGCCGGCCCGGCGCAGCTGATCCTCCTCGGGCTGGCAATCTTCCTTGCCGCCGCCACGGCCGGCCCGGCCGGCGCCATGGTCGCCAATCTGACGCCGGCGCGCCATCCACGGCACGGCGTTCGCGACCCTCACTCTTGCCAACAATTTCCTCGGCCTCGCGCCCGGCCCGATCCTCACCGGCCGGCTGGCCGACCGGATCGGGCCTGCTCGACGCCTTGCAGCTGGCTGCCGCTCGCCAGCATCGCGGCGGCACTGGTCTTCCTGTGCTGCCCGCCGGTCTTCGCGGGCCGATGTCGCCATTCGCGGAGTAGGATATGACGAAGTGGTTCGTGCCGTTGCGGCGCCCCGGCCTTGGCCGGGGTCGGTCCGGGTCTTGTTGGCATCGCTGGTCATCGCCGCAGCGGCGGCATTCCTTGCCGACCATTACTGCCGGGCCGGTGATGCTGTTCGCGCTGCTGCTCGGCATGGCGATGAACTTCCTGAGCGACGTCGATCGCTGCAAGGCCGGGCATCAAGTTCGCCGGTCGCGCACGGTGCTTCGGCTCGGCGTCGCACTGCTCGGCTTTCGCATCACGCTGGGCGAGATCGCCGCACTTGGCTGGCAGCCGGTCGCGCTCGTCGTTGCCGCCGTCACGCTGACCATCTTGGCGTCGATCTGGGCGGCGCGGGCGATGGGCTTCAAGCCGGAGTTCGGCCTGCTCTCCGGCGGCGCGACCGCGATCTGCGGCGCCTCGGCGGCGATGGCGATTTCGGCGGCGCTGCCGCCGCATGCGCTGAAGGAACGGGCGACCGGCTTCACCATCATCGGCGTGTCGACCCTGTCGACCATCGCCATGATCCTCTACCCGGCGATCTCCGAGCCTGTTCGGCTTCGACGACCACCATGCCGGCATGTTCATCGGCGCGACCATCCACGATGTCGCGCAGGTCGTCGGCGCGGGCTATGCGATCTCGCCCGAAGCGGGCGACACCGCGACCGTCGTCAAGCTGATGCGGGTGGCGATGCTGCTGCCCGTCATCGTCGCCGTCGGGCTTTGGGCCCGGCGCGAGGGCGGCCACGGCGAGGGCGAGCGGCCGCCGCTGCTTGCCCTGGTTCGTCACCGCCTTCGCGGCGCTGGTCGTGTCAACAGCCTGGTCCCGATCCCGGATTTCGTTCGCGACGCCGGCAACGCGCGCGTCGCGCTGGTGCCTGGTCGCGGCGATCGCCGCGCTCGGCGTCAAGACCCATTTTCAGCGAAATCGTCGATATCGGATGGAAGCCGGTGCTGCTGATGATCCTCGAGACCCTGTTCATCGCCGGCTTGGCCTTGCTCGCCATCTTGGGGAGGCTGGATATGAGTCGCGTTGGACGACGTGACCGTCTTGTTCGTGCCGGGCCTGCGCGACCATGTTGCCGAGCATTGGCAGACGTTGCTTGCCGCGCAGATTCCGGGCTCGGTCACGGTCGAGCCGCTGACCAGAAGACCGGCTAAGCCGCGAACGCACGGGTCGCGCTCTCGATGAGGCGCTCACCAGCATCGAGGGCGACGTCGTCATCGCCGCGCACAGCGCCGGCGCACTGATGGTCGTCAATTGGGCGCTGGCAGCCGACACGGCAGATCCGCGGCGCGTTGCTGGCGGCGCCGGCCGACGTCGAAAATCCGCTGCCGCCGGGCTACCCGGCATATGACGATCTCAACGCCAATGGCTGGCTGCCGATCCCGCGCGAGCCGCTGCCCTTTCCGTCGATCGTCGTCGCCAGCCGCAACGATCCGCTGGCCGCAGTTCGAAAAGATCGCCGGCCTGGCCCGGGCTTGGGGCGCCGAGCTGCACGATGCCGGCGACGTCGGCCATCTGAACCCCGCTGCCGGCTTCGGGCCCTGGCGAAGGCGCGCTGCCGCTGCTGGAACGGCTGGCAGCTCGGCAGAAATAAAGAAGCCCGGCGCAAATACCGGCGCCGGGCTCCTCTCCCATTACGACAATACTGAACTGCGGGAAGTTGTTCCGTTGTCCCGGCTGCTCGTCTCGCCCAAATGAAAAAGCCCGGCGCCGATGGACCGGCGCCGGGCTTCCCCCTCCCCTAACTCGGAACTAGAAGCGGAACGTAGCCGACGACACCGTAGGTGCGCGGATCGGCATGCAGGCGGCGGACGGCGGTGCTGCCGGTGAAGACGCCGTTGCTCAGGCCCAGGTTGGTGCCCAGGAACTGGTACAGGTTGCCGGCCTCATACTGCTTGTCGAGCAGGTTGTTGCCGAACAGCGAGACCGACCAGCGGTCGTCCGGGCCGTTGAGCGTCGCGCGGGCGCCGAGCAGCGCATAGCCGTCGTTGATGGTCTGCGGATTGGCGTCGTTGACGCAGGCCGCCAAACTGCTTGCGACACGAACGACAGGTTGGAGTTCAGGCCCCAGGTCATCCCGCTCGAGCCGATATCGCCGGTCCAGTCGAAGCCGACGCGGCCGCTCCACTCCGGCGCGAAGGTCGCCTGCTTGCCCTTCGAGGTCCTGGGTCTGCCCCGATTGGGGCAGCGCCTGGCAGGCGACCGGATATGACGCCGCACTGCGTGGGGCGCAACCCGGAAGGCCGGCGCATTGGCATATTCCGTGAACTCGGAATCGAGATAGGCGAGGCTTCGCGCACAGCGACAGGTTGCGCAGACGGCTCTGACGACACCGTCGAACTCGAAGCCCTGGTGGCGCAGATTGCCGGCATTGCGGACGGTGAAGCTGGTGCCGTCGAATGCGCGGTCCTGGAAGCCGTTGATGTCCATCCGGTAGAAGGTCAGGTTCGCGGTCAGCTTGCGGTCGAGCCAGCTGGTCTTGGCGCCAAGCTCCCAATTCTCCGTCGTCTCGCGGTCGAACACGCGCCGCTCGGAACGAATTGCCCTGCGACGGTCGTCAGCGACGGGCGAGCCGGCGCCGCTATTGTAGCCGGCCGACTTGTAGCCGGTCGAATAGCTGGCGAAGAACAGCAGGTCCTCGTTCGGCTCATAGTTGAGGCCGATGCCGATAGGTGAACTGCTCGTCGTCGACGTCCGGGAGGGTCAGCGATTCCGCCGCGCGAACGGTGGCCAGGAACGGATTGGTGACCTGGTCGTAAGACCCTTCCTTCTTGTCCTTGCTGTAGCGGCCCGCCGAGCGTCGCGAAGAGCTTGTCGGTGAAGTGGAAGTTGGCCTGCGCATAGGCGGCATAGCTGTCGACCTTCTGGTCGACTTCCTGGACGGTCGCGTCTGCCTCCGGTCTGCCATGGGAACGGCGTTGCAGGCGTTGCGAACCGCCCGCGGCAGGGGGCAACGGGGACGAGCTCGTTGCAGAACTGCTCGTTCATGTGCAGCCGCTCGCCCTGCCCGTACTTCTCGTGGAAGTAATAGAGGCCGGCGACCAGATCGAGGCGGCCGTCCAGCCACTGCTCGGTCGGCGAGATGAACTGCAGCTCGTGGTTCTGGCTCTTCGAATCGAACGTGCCGGTGCGCGACAGGATCGGCGTCGGCGTGAAGATCACGTCGCCGTCGAGCTGATCGTTCTTCCAGTCGCGATAGTTGTTGATCAGGCGGACCGTCGAACCGCCGCCGACATCCCACGACAGGGTGCTGTTGACGCCCCACTGCTTGTCATCGACGTCGGCGGTGAGGAACTGGTTCATGTCCCGGTCGTTGAGATCGGTGTCCGGGCGCGCCGAGGACGCGTGCTGAAGACGTTCCACTGGGCGTCGGAAACGCTGCTCCGGTCGAAGTCGATGTTGGTTGCACCGTCGCCGCTCAGCTTCGAGTAGTCGGCGCGGAAGACCCATTCGACCGGGCCCGACTTCGCCGCGGAAGCTGCCGCGCAGGATGGTGTCGTCGGTTCCGCCGACCTGCTTGTCGTCGAGCTCGTTGTGCCAATAGCCCTTGAACCACTGCTGCGAGCCGGCGAAGCGGAACGCGGCATTCTCGCCGACCGGCACGTTGACGAAGCCGGAGGCCTTGTAGCGGTCGCCGTTGCCGATCTCGCCGGTCACTTCGCCCGACAAGTCGCCAAACTTGGGCCGTGCGGTGTGGAACGAGACCGCGCCGACGCTGGCGTTACGGCCGAACAAGGTGCCCTGCGGACCGCGCAGCACTTCGACGCTCTCCATGTCGAGCATCGAACTGATGACGGCCCCGACGCGCGGCACGTAGGCGCCGTCGAGGAAGACGGCGACGCTCGGCTCGACCGTCGTGTTGCTGGCCGCGCCGATGCCGCGGATGCTGAGGCGGACGTATGAAGTCTGCGCGCCCTTCGCCGCGCTGAAGTTCGGCGTGATCTTCGCCAGTCCTTCGATGTTGACGACGTTGTTCTTCTCAAGCGTCTCGCCGGTAAAGGCGGCGATCGAAATCGGCACGTCCTGCACATTTTCGGCGCGCTTCTGGGCGGTGACGACGATTTCGCTGTCGTCCGCCGCATCAGAACTCGGACCATCGACGGGCGGTTGGGTCGCTGCAGGGGATGCCTCGCTGGTCGGCTCCTCTTGCGCGATGGCGGGTGCGGCGCAAAGTGCGCTGGCCAGGGCCATAACGCTGACGAACGCGACCAATCGATTGTTTCGAGACATTAATTTTCCTCTCCCCTAATCGGCCGCACCGTAGAGAAGGGTAGTGCTCGCATTACGCGAAGCGCGTCACCGATTTAGCGAATCACGACAGCGGAGCGACGACCGCATCCACCAACGCGAGCCGCCGATGCCGATGATGGGAAGGTGGTGGACGGAATAGGACTCGAACCCAGGACCCGCTAATTGAGCGCTGCCTACGCCTCTATTGGTCAGAGCTGCCTGAACTGTCATGCATAGCTCCGTCCAAGTCCCAGGTTCGCGTGACGCGTCAGATGGGGGTGGCCAGCCTTCGTCGCAGGATCGGACGAGGAGATTCGTTGTCCGGTAAAGCAACAAGGCCGACCTTCGATGACTACGCTCATAGCGCCGCAACAATCCGGACTTATCGCCAGATCCAAGCCCAGCCGTTGCGCGTCGCAAATTTCCTTTCCCAGCATGGTCGCGCCGGCCAGTCCAAGATTGAACCCGTGACGTGTCGCCGGGTGCATGCTGACCGCGGCATCGCCGATGAGTGCGGCCCCCGGAACGGCGAACCTCTTCGCAAAGCTGGTGACGATTGGGTAGACATGGCGACTGTTCGCAATGACCCGCAGCGGCCCCAGCCCATGCGAGCATCGGTCAGAGATCTCCGATCCCAAGGCGACGTCGCTCAAAGCGGCAAGCCGCTTTGCACTCTTCCATCGCAACCGTAAGGACCACCGACGATTGCCGACCCAAGCAGCGGCAACAATGCGAATATCTGCTGATGATCGGACCATTCGGTGGCAATATTCCCATGATCCCGTTCATGCTCGATCCGGCACACCAGCACTGCCTGGTCCAGCCAGGCCATTTCAGTACCGATCCTGAGCGCCGTCCGGACTGTCGATGCGCGAGAGTCCGCAGCAATCAACAATCGGCCAGTCAATTTTTCGCCGCTGGACAGAGTTACGCACGAGCCTGCCTGACTCGCCTTTGCATCGACGGTTGTCACGCCGGTTTTCAGCGTAATGTTGGCCTGTTGCTCGACGCATTCGAAGAGCGTGCGCCGGATCAATTGATTGGAAACAAGCGATCCCAGGTTTCTCGCGGGTTGAGCTTCCCCATCCGCAGGCGCCGAAAGCTTCGAATCTACATTGAGCACCCGTGCTTCCCGGACGAGCGGAAATCTCGCTCGATGGCAGCTTCGCCCAGATACCGAGGTCAACTAAGTGTTGAATTGATCGGTGCGTCAGCATGATGTCGCGGCCGTCATCGGCAGGCTCGGCAAGGGATCGGCGCCGCTGCAGATCAATTATGGCAATCGACAGGCCGGAGTGCTCCAGCGCTCGCGCAAGGCTTAGGCCGGCGGGGCCGGCCCCCACGATGATGATATCTGTATCCATGGATTGGTTGATTGGGTCGATGTCTTGGCGTGTCGTTGCGTTGGATCAATGTCGCCGATGCGATGCTCGCGATCAGCCGGGCAGGCCATCCTTCATTTCAGATTGCGCTGCTGAACCGCCGCGCATCGGGCTGCCGATACTGATCGAACATCGAGGCGATCACCCGAGCGTAGGGCCGCCCAAAGTCGGGCAGTCGCAACCGACCGCACTCAAACGTTGCCAGTCCGCGATCAAGGAACGGATGAAGTCTGTCCAACAGCTCGCGGTCGAAGAAATTGCGGATCTCCGCTTCGCCGCCGCACAGCAGTTGCTCGACAATCCGGCCGCGCTTCTGGTCTTCAGCACAGCGAACAGCGCCGTGGGTCGCGGCAAGCAGTCCGGACGAAACACGGTTCTTGTAGCGTCCAGCGTTCTTGTCATTCTGGGAGATGAGGCCCGGGAACTGACTGATGGCGCTGGCACCGAGGCCGATCATCACCTCAGAATTATCGTCGGTAAACCCCTGGAAATTGCGCCGAAGCTGTCCCTGGCGCGCAGCAATCGACAGTGGATCGTGGGGGCGCGCATAATGGTCAAAACCAATGGCGTCGTAACCGGCGTGCGTTAGGATGCGGTGGCCCAATTCGGCTTGAGCGAAGCGCAATTCTGCATCCGGCAACTCGCTGTCGTCGATCCGCCGCTGGCGCGGGATCAGATGTGGCACATGGGCATAGCCGAATAGGGCAATCCGTTCGGGCAGCATCTCGATCGTCGCGGCGAGCGTCGCCTCCAGCTCGGCGAGACCTTGGCGGGGTAGGCCATACATCAGGTCGAAATTGAGCGAGCGTACGCCGGCCTGCCTGAGCTCCGCTACTGCGGTGCGAATGAGCGCCTCGGGCTGCAGACGGCCGATCGAGCGCTGGACCTTGGGGTCGAGGGTTTGGACCCCAAGGCTGGCGCGGCCAATTCCCGCAGCGCCGATCGCCTCGAACCAGGGCTTGCTTAGCGAGCGTGGGTCGAGCTCGATCGACAGCAGGGCGTTGTCGACGCGAAATGCTCCGCGAATCTTTGCGAGAAGCGCGGCAAATTGCTCTGGTGCGATAGCGTTTGGACTTCCGCCGCCAAATGCAATCCGCTGCACTCGCCCTCGCCCGGCCAGTCGCGACGCGACCAAGCCGATCTCTTCGCCCAGCGTGTCGAGATAGCTGGACAGCCTATGCGTCTTGTTGGCCGCGCCTGTGTTGCAGCCGCAGTACCAGCAAATCTCGTGGCAATAGGGGATATGGACGTAGAGCGAGATGGGCTGGTTGGACTCGATGGCTGCAAGTGCCGCCTCCGTCTCGCTCGCCCCGACCGCATCGCTGAACTCGGCCGCGGTCGGGTAGCTCGTGTAGCGAGGGACCGGCGTTGCCAGAAGCTCGGGATAATAATTCCAGCCGCTCATCTGCTTTCCTTCCGGCCGGGCTTACTCTCGCTGTGCAGCGTCG
This sequence comes from uncultured Alphaproteobacteria bacterium, assembly GCA_963844355.1. Lineage (GTDB taxonomy): Bacteria > Pseudomonadota > Alphaproteobacteria > Sphingomonadales > Sphingomonadaceae > Sphingomicrobium. The sequence continues at coordinate 324,702 of CAWJNY010000007.1, read as the reverse complement.
GGCGTTACGCAAAGCTACCTAGTGGCCACCGATCCCCTATCCCGGCTAGATGCGGATGGATGGCCAGCCAGCTTGACGGGACCCAAAGCATCTTTGCCCAGGACGCGCACCTGCGGTCGATCCTGGAGACCGCGCCCGACGCTATTGTCGTGATCGATGAAAAGGGCTGCATGCTTTCCTTCAGCGCCTCCGCAGAACGTATGTTCGGCTACTCGGAGGAAGAGGTGATTGGCGAAAATGTCAGCATGTTGATGCCGTCGCCAGATCGAGAGCGCCATGACAGTTACCTCGACCGCTACCTGCGCACGGGCGAGCGGCGGATCGTCGGGATTGGCCGAGTGCTGACGGCAAGGCACCGCGATGGCGCGACCTTTCCGATCGAACTTTCGGTCGGCGAGGCCCGGATTGGCGATGACCGTGTGTTCACGGGCTTCATCCGTGATCTCACGGAACGGCAGCAGGCAGAGCTCCGCGTGCACGACTTGCAGTCGGTACTGGCGCATGTCCAGCGAGTCTCGGAAATGGGTACGCTGGCAACCAGCCTGGCCCATGAGCTCAACCAGCCGCTCACCGCCATCGCAAACTATGTCGAGACTGTACGTGATCTGTTGCGGAAAGTGCCCGACGAGGAGACGCTGCCAATCATTCGCGAGGCGCTTGACGAATGCGCATCCCAATCGGTTCGCGCGGGACAAATTGTCCGTCGCTTGCGCGACTTCATCTCCCGCGGTGAAACGGAGCGACACATCGAAAGCCTGCAGCGGCTGATTACCGAGGCAAGCGCGCTTGCCCTGGTCGGCGCGGGCGAACTCACCATGGAAGTCGATGTGCAGCTCGATCCTATCGCTGATCGGGTCCTGGTCGATCGTATCCAAATCCAGCAAGTCATCCTTAACCTGATCCGCAACGCGATCGAGGCGATGGCCGAATTTGCAGTCCGGCGGTTGCTGATCTATTCGGAGCGTGAGCCCGGCGGCTTCATTCGAGTTACGGTCGCCGACAGCGGTCCCGGCCTTGCCCCGGAAGTCGCCGAACACCTGTTCGAGCCGTTCAGGAGCACAAAGGCGAGCGGCATGGGGCTTGGCCTGTCGATTTCGGCAACCATTGTCTCGGCCCATGGGGGAAGAATCTGGGCGGAGCCGTCAAAACTTGGCGGAACGGCATTCCATTTCACGGTTATCGATGCAGACAGCGAGGAGGCCAAGGCGTGAGCGACAGGATTGTCCATCTGGTCGATGATGACGAGGCCATTCGTCGCTCGGCCAGCTTCATGCTCAAAACCTCGGGCTACCGAGTGTCACGTCTACGCGTCGGGGGTAGAGCTGCTCAGGGAAGCGAAGGAGCTGCCGCCCGGTTGCATCCTGCTGGACGTTAGAATGCCGGAAATGGACGGGCTACAGGTGCAGCGGGCGCTGCAGGAACGCGGCATCGGCTACCCGGTCATCGTTATGACAGGGCATGGAGACGTGGGCGTTGCCGTTACGGCGATGAAGGCCGGCGCCGTCGATTTCATCGAAAAGCCGTTTGAAAAGGCAGTGTTACTTGGCGCCATCGACGAAGGCTTTGCGCGTATTGAGCAGGCTGGCAGAAGCCGTGCGCGGGCGGAGGAGGCCCAAGTACGGTTACAAGCACTGACGCCGCGCGAACGCGACGTCCTCGAAGGCTTGGTTCGCGGCCATCCCAACAAGACGATCGCTTACGATCTCGACATCAGCCCGCGCACAGTCGAGATCCACCGCGCCAATTTGATGGGCAAGCTTGGTGTGGCGAGCCTTTCGGAAGCTCTTCGCATCGCTTTCGCGGCCGGCCTCGATGAGGAGCAAGCCGACTGATTACTAATGCATCCCGGCGACCCGGAACCGCAGTCGACTTCCATCCGGCTCGGTCAGGAAAATCTGCTCACCTGCCTTGATCGCCTCAGCGCCGAACTGGAAAAGGTTCGGCTCGACATTTTCGTTCGCCGAAGTCCCTTTCGCTTCGTAGCGGATTGCGTATCCCATTGGCGTTCGCACCAGGTAGCCGAGCATATCCGGTTGGTTCGTCCAATAACGACGTACCGTCGCTCGCGCGGGCTGCGATTCAAGCATTGCAGTATCGATCGCGCCATCCTCGGCCAGGGGAAGCCGAATCAGGTAGCTGCGGCCGGCCGAACCCCTGGGAAACTCCCAGCTGGACGCAAGCTCTAGTCGGATCACTTTCCACTTCATCTTGCCTGAAATGGCCGGGTCGCGGCGGATTCTGAATACGCACATCTACGGAAAGGAGGGTTCCCTGGTTGAGGTGGATCAATGCCGATCCGGCGGAACCAAACGGAATTGCGTCGGCAGCGAGGCGCGACCGCTCGACTTAGGGAAAACTGCGTAAATCAACCGGGTCGACGCCTCGCTAACCAGCGCACCATGACCGGCATTGGGCCGGGGGGACATTTGAGATGGCGTACAACAAAAAGCTTTGGGCATGGCTGGCGGGAATCTTCCTCGTTTCGTTCGGCATCCTCGGCCTGATCGGCCGCGAAATTTATGTCCAGGCGCCGCCGGTGCCCGAGCGAGGTGGTATCCTCAAGCGGTCAGGACATTTTCACCAAGGCCGACATCCAGACGGGCCGCGAGGTGTGGCAGACGCTCGGCGGCATGCAGCTAGGCTCGGTCTGGGGCCATGGCGGTTATGTTGCGCCCGACTGGGGCGCCGACTGGCTTCACCGCGAAGTCGACCACGCTGCTGGATATCTGGGCAAAGCGAAACGGGGCAGAGAATTTTGCCGCACTTTCGAGCGAGGACCAGGGTGCGCTTAAGGAGCGGCTCAAGGATGAACTCCGCACCAACCGCTATGATCCCGCGACTGGCGCCATAACCGTCAGTCCCGACCGTGCCGCCGCGATTGCCGCGGTCGGCAACCATTATGCGCAGCTGTTCAGCAGCGAACCCGACGCTCGCGGAACTTCGTGAGCAATATGCGATCCCTGAAAAGACCCTGAGCGACCCGCGGCAGCGCGAGCAACTGGGTGCTTTCTTCTTCTGGACCAGCTGGACGAGCGTCACCGAGCGCCCCGGCCAGGAAATCAGCTACACCAACAACTGGCCGCACGACCCACTGGTCGGCAACGAGCCGTCGGCTTCGCTCGGCATGTGGTCGATCGCCAGCGTCCTGTTCCTCATTCTCGGTATTGGCTGGCTGACCTGGTACCAGGCGCGCAAGGGCGAGGATGAGCATGTCACCGCTCCGGACCGCGATCCGTTCCTCCAGCTCACCCCGACTCCGTCGATGCGCGCGACGACGAAGTATTTCGTCACCGTCATCGGCCTGTTCCTGGCACAGATCTTTCTCGGCGCAGTGACCGCCCACTATGCGGTCGAGGGCCAGCAGTTCTACGGTTACAACATCTCGGAGATCATTCCCTACGCGCTGACCCGCACCTGGCACACGCAGCTGGGCATTTTCTGGATCGCCACCGCTTGGCTGGCCACAGGCCTCTACTTTGCGCCGATGCTGTCGAAGCATGAGCCGAAATATCAGAAGCTGGGCGTCAATATCCTGTGGATTGCGCTGCTGGTTGTCGTCATCGGGTCGTTCGCCGGCGAATGGTTCGCCATCCAGCAGAAGCTCGGTTACGCAGAAAACTTCTGGTTCGGTCACATGGGTTACGAGTTCGTCGACCTTGGACGCTTCTGGGCGATCCTGCTGTTCGCTGGCCTGATGATCTGGCTGACGCTGGTCGGCCGGGCGCTTTGGCCGGCGCTCAAGAAGCCGGGCGAGACCCGTGGACTGATCGGAATGGTGTTCATCTCGACCATCTGCATTGGCCTGTTCTTCGGCGCGGCGCTGACCTGGGGTCGCCACAGCCCGCTGTCGATGATCGAATATTTCCGCTGGTGGGTGGTCCACCTGTGGGTCGAAGGCTTCTTCGAGGTGTTCGCCACAGCAATCATCGCGCTGATCTTCGCCGGCCTCGGCCTGGTGCGGGCCCGCGCAGCGAATTCGGCGGTCCTCTTCTCGACGGTGATCTTCCTCACCGGCGGCATCCTCGGCACCCTCCACCACCTCTATTTCTCCGGCACGACCACGCCGATCATTGCCTGGGGCGCGATGTTCTCCGCGCTCGAGGTGGTCCCGCTGGCACTGCTTGGAGTAGAGGCACTCCACAACTACCGGCTTACCAAGGCGGCTCCGTGGGTTGCGACCTACAAGTGGCCGATCCTCTTCTTTGTCGGCGTATCTTTCTGGAACCTGGTCGGGGCGGGCATTCTCGGCTTCGCCATCAACCCGCCGATCTCGCTCTACTATGTGCAGGGACTGAACTTGACCGCAAGCCATGGCCACGCGGCGCTGTTCGGAGTGTACGGGCTGCTCGGGATCGGCCTGATGCTGTTCTGCCTGCGCACATCGTACCGCACCAGCAACTGGTCAGACGCGCTGCTGAAACCGACGTTCTGGACGCTCAACGTAGGGCTTGGAGCAATGGTCTTCCTGAGCCTCGTGCCGCAAGGCCTATATCAGACCTACCACAGCGTCACGACCGGGTTCTGGCATGCGCGCTCGCCGGAAGTCATCCACAGCCCGGTCATGGAGACCTTGGTGTGGATGCGCGTACCTGGCGACATGGTGTTCAGCGTTGGTGCCGTGCTGCTGGCGCTGTTCATGGCCAAGCTGCTGATCGCTCCGCGCGCAAAGCGGCCCATATTTGTCATTGAGCCCGAGCCCGCAATGGTTCCGGCCGAATAGGTGGGGGAGGCGGCCGGGCCCGGAGCGACTGCATCGGGCCCGGCCGGGGAAGGAAAAAAATGAACGCTGAAGCAAACGTCGACCGCCGGGCCAGGCTCCTTGCGCTTCCTCCCGTACTTCGGGCGGGTTTTCGACCCTTCTTCTTCCTTGGCCCGATGTGGGCCATCGTAGTCGTCGCTCTCTGGATCCAGGCACTGGCCGGCTCTATTGAGCTCCCGACCCACTTCGATCCTCTCGCCTGGCACCGGCACGAGATGCTTTTCGGCTTCGTTGGCGCAGTCATCGCTGGCTTCCTGCTGACCGCCATTCCAAACTGGACCGGCCGATTGCCAATTGCCGGATGGCGGCTCGCCACCCTGGTGCTGATGTGGATTGCGGCGCGTGCCGCAATTCTGTTTTCGGGTACAATCGGCGGCTGGACCGCACTGTTCATCGAGGCAGCCTTCCTGCTGACACTGGCTGGCTCCTGCGCGCGCGAGGTGATGATCGCAAAGAACCGAAACGTCCCTGTCGTGGGCGTCGTTATCCTGCTTTCCATCGCGGCAATCATCGATCACCTCGAAGCGCTTGGCTTCATCGCCACCGATCAGCTCGGCTGGCGCGGCGGCATGGCGCTGATCCTTATTCTGGTCACCCTGATCGGCGGCCGGATCATTCCCTCATTCACGGCCAATTGGCTGATCAAGCAAGGGCAAGACCGCCTTCCGGGCCAAGCAACGACGTTCGATCACGTGACGATCGCAATCACAGCAGTCGCTCTGGGTTGCTGGGCCTTGCAAATCAAACCGAGCCTGACTGCGGCATTGCTCTTCGCGGCAGGATTGTCCCAGGTTATGCGGCTGGCCCGGTGGGGCGGTCACAGGACTATGGCGGAACCTCTGGTCTTCATCCTGCACCTTGCGTACGCGTGGCTTCCGATTGGTTTGTTGCTTCTGGGCCTGAGCATCGTCGACTTGGATGTGCCCGCCACCGCGGGGCTTCACGCACTAAGCGCGGGGACAATGGCCTCGATGGTGCTGGCTGTCATGACCCGCGCGACGCTCGGTCATACGGGGCGCGACTTGCGCGCCGACCAGGGCACGGTCGCAATTTACGGGCTGGTCACTGGCGGCGCGGCACTGCGCGTCGCCGCTCCCTGGCTGTCCTTCGATTACATGGTTCTGATCAAGATTGCCGGGACACTTTGGGGAGGAGCCTTCCTGTTGTTCCTGGCCCTCTACGGTCCGAAGCTGCTTGGACCGCGGCCGGACGGTCGGCCTTAATCGCTGCGAAGAAAGGGTCGACTTGTGCTGCAGGTCTTCAGAGAGGCTTCACGAGGATAACGGAGTCCAGCGACAAGCCCAGAGACGTCCAGCCTTGGGTCTTCGCGCTATTATCGTCGGCAAGACCTTTGGATGCGAGCCTGAGCTCTAGACCCGTGCAACCCAAATCCAGGGCGAGCCTTTCAGCCGCGGCCAGTAGGGTCGCTCGGCCCGGTGCGGCCTGACTGAGCTCGAATGTCACGAAGTCGTCGAGCGCCAGCACTTGCCCATGACGCATCCGTTCGCCGAGCCGATAGCTCAATATGCCAACGATTCCGCCACGCTCGTCATGAAGTCCTAGCAGCCCGCCTGACCGGTATCGCCGTTGGACGTAGTCGCGCCAGCCTTCCAGCGACAACTCGGGCGCAATGGAGCGAATGAGCGGATAGGCGCCATCGGCTTGGGCGGGCGGCAAGGCAACTACGTAGAATTGCGGCTTATGGGACGCATTGGTGGCCATGTATCTGCTGTCCCACCGGGCAAGGGCGAAGTCTTTGATCTGCCTCATGTCCGGCAAACTTTGATCGAGAATCGACATGGGCATGGCACTAAGGGCAGACGCACTTCCGGAGTTGGAGCGTGATCATCCCTGCTTCCACTGCGCGGTGCGTGAACTGGCCGTTTGCGGAGTGCTGCATTCTGCGGCGCTGCGCGCATTCAAGCAAAGCGGTCCAACCGTCCACTATGAAGCCGGCGATACGGTCGTGTTCGAAGCGGACCAGGCGGCGAACGTCTACAGCCTCACTTCCGGCCTGCTGCGACTGTCGAAGTTGCTTCCCGATGGCCGGCGGCAGATCGCCGGCTTTCTGTTTCCGGGCGACTTCCTGGGCATCACCATGGAAGAGGAGCATGCCTTCACTGCCGAAGCCGTTGCCCCATCGGCCCTTTGCAAATTCCCTCGCCGGCAGTTCGACGAATTTGTCGCCGCGCACCCCGAGCTTGAGCGGAGGCTCTACGCTGTTGCGGCGCACGAACTTGCGGCCGCACGCCAGCAATTGGTGCTGCTTGGCCGCAAGACCGCAACGGAGCGCGTCACGTCATTCCTTCTGATGCTGGCCGGCCGCTGCCATTCCATGAATGGCGATGGGGATATCTACTTCCCGATGTCGCGGGCCGATATCGCCGATTATCTCGGCCTCAGGATCGAGACGGTGAGCCGCGAGATCAGCGCGCTCAAGGCCGCTCGGCTGATTAAGCTGACGGGGCGCCAGGCATTTCGGATCGTCGAGCGCGCCAGGCTCGAGCAGCTCGCCGAGGACTGATGGACCCGATGATCCAGGTCAATGCCCAGCCACAATTCACGAACTACCGGTTCCCGAATTCAATGACGGAAAGAGAGTAAGATGAAACGCCAGTTCTTGATTTCTGCCGGTGCAGCCGCCCTGTTTGCGGCGTCGCCGGCGATCGCTCAGGACCATGCAGCCCACCACGCGGAAGTGAAAGCATCCGCGCAGGTGGCGGATATAGTCCGCGATCCAGCCGACCTGCCTGGGCCGATCGCCCGCCGAGGGCCACAAACCGTCAAGATCCACTTCGACACGATCGAGGTCACCGGCCAGCTGGATGACGGCACCACCTATCATTACTGGACCTTCAACAAGCAGGTACCGGGACCGCTCGTTCGGGTTCGCGTCGGCGATACCGTCGAAGTGACCCTGAAGAATGCCGATGACAGCGTGATGATGCACAACATTGATTTCCACGCCGTCACTGGACCAGGCGGCGGTGCCGCCGCGACCATGGCTGCCCCCGGGGAGACCAAGGGCTTCACCTTCAAGGCCCTGAACCCCGGTTTATATGTCTATCACTGCGCGACCCCGACCGTTGCCCAGCACATCGCCAACGGCATGTATGGGCTAATCCTGGTCGAGCCTGAAGAGGGCCTGAGCAAGGTCGATCGCGAATTCTACGTGATGCAGGGCGAGATCTACACCGAACAGGCCCACGGCACCAAGGGTGAGCTTACCGAGAGCATCGACAAGCTTCTGGCCGAAACTCCCGAGTATCTGGTCTTCAATGGCGCGGCCGACGGCCTGTCGAGAAAGCCTCTGACTGCCAAGACCGGCGAGACCGTCCGGGTCTATTTTGGAGTTGGCGGTCCCAACAAGACGTCGAGCTTCCACGTCATCGGCGAGATATTCGACAAGGCCTATCCATTGGCGTCGGTGACATCCGCGCCGATGACCGACGTGCAAACGATCACCGTTCCGCCTGGCGGCGCGGCGATCACCGACTTCAAGGTCGATGTGCCCGGCAAGTTCATCCTGGTCGACCACGCACTGTCGCGGCTCGAGAAGGGACTGAAGGGTATCCTTCAGGTGTCAGGAGAACAGCAGGCGGAAATCTTCCGGCCTCATCAAGTGGAGGATCCGGCAAAGGTTGCAGCTTCGGGGCATTAGACCCTGCCACTCCGGGGAAGCAGCCTGACGGCGGCGGACAATTCCGCCGCCGTCATCTTTTTGTGGGGATCATTCGTGGACAGTCAGCGCTTCGCTGTGATCGATGCACATGCTGCAAGTCGAGCATTGGCCTTACTGCTGCAGATAATTCCCTGGCCCGAGCTGCGACCAAAGAAAAGGCGCCGGTCCTCAGAACCGGCGCCAATTGTCGCAGCCTAAAGGGGTAAGCGCGCTGCGACTATTTAAGGATGCTGGCGAAGGTCTGCTTGGCCTTTCCAGGGTGGCTCGCCGCCTTTGCCTGAGCTGCGTTAGCCGCGGGGCTGCCGACGATCACGGCGCCGACCATGCCCATGCCATAGTGGGGCAGGCACTTGTACCCGTAGACGCCGGGCTTGGTGAACTTGACGGTGATGTCCTGGTTCATCTTCCCTTTGAATGGCGCTGCGCCGGCCGGGATCATGGTCGAGATCACCTCGGCATTGTGGCCTTTGTCAGTGGCAACGAAGGTGACGGTGTCACCGGGCGCTACCTTGACCAGTGCCGGCTCGAACACCATCGCGCCTCTGGCGCCATTGTTGAGCATCTTGACGAGGTGGTCCTTCGCCGCGGCTGGGCTTGCGAGCGCCAGCGCGACTACCATGCCGGCGGCTAACATTCCGATACGCATTTTCATCTCCATCGCAGTCGTCGGGCAATCAGGTCCCGATCTCAGTCTGCAATGAGGCAATCGGTTTTAGCGCGCCTTGAGTTGAATCAAATCGCCGCAATAAATCCCAGCGGATTGTGAGTACGCGCGACCGTCACGATAAATACGAAGACTGCGATGGCGGTAAGCGAGCACGTGATCCGGACCTTTTTGCGCTCGGCCCGGAACGCCCACCAGCCAATGACGATATAAACGACCAGCAGAATTACTTTGACCGTCAGCCACGCATCGACGAACGGGAATTGCTGGACGATGGTCATCAGCATCAATGCAGCCGTCAGCAGTATCGTGTCGACTGACCAGACGATGAAGCGAAGCGACGATGCCATCGGCCATTTGGCGCTGAGCAGATTGTGACCGATCACGCGGATGACAAACAGCGACCCGCTAAGGACAACGGCACCGATATGGATGCCCCGAATGTCGAGGTAGAACTCTTCCATATCCGCGTCAGGCTACCTGGGCCTCTAGCGCCTCTTTCTCATCGGCATCATCTTCGGCGCTAACCTCGTGCGGTTCGCGTCGCGGCATCAACCACAGCGAGAGGACGAACCAGGTCAACGCCAGCGCCCCGACACTGAAGATGGTATCGCCCGGCACCCGCATCCACACCAGCAACTCGACCAGGGGCTGCTGCATGAAATGCTCGGAACGCGCATACCAATAGCCATTCTCGATCGCGGCCAGCAGCTGGATGGTGCCTAGCGGCAAGAGCGTCAGCAGCGCCATCATCGCCAAGCCGATATTGAAGGTCCAGAAGCTTACCTTGAGGATCCTCTCGTTCCAGACGAGCTCGGGCATCATTCCGCGCAGGCAGAACAAGACCAATCCGATTCCGAGCATTCCGTAGACACCGAACAGCGCCGTGTGGCCGTGCAACGGGGTCAGGTTCAGTCCCTGCATATAATAGAGGGACAATGGCGGGTTGATCAGAAAGCCGAACAGGCCCGCGCCAACCAGGTTCCAGAACGATACCGCCAGGAAGAACTTCACGGGCCACTTGTAGCGGCGCATCCACGGCGTCGCACTGGCCAACTTCCAGTGGTCGTAAGCTTCGAAGCCGATGTAGGCGAGCGGCACCACTTCCAGGGCCGAGAAGCTCGCGCCAAGCGCGAGCACCGGCGTTGACGTACCGGCGAAATACAGGTGGTGGAGCGTGCCGAGCACGCCGCCAGCCATGAAGATGATCGTCGCGAATAGCACCGCAACAGTTGCGGTTCGAACCGGGATCAGTCCCAGCTTCGTGAACAGAAAGGCGATCACGGCGGTGGCGAAGACCTCGAAGAAGCCCTCGACCCACAGATGCACCAGCCACCACCGCCAATATTCGACGATGGAGATATGCGTGTGCTCGTTCCAGAGCAGCGCGGCGCCGTAGAACAGGCCAATTGCCACCGCTGAAAGGAAGAACAATGCCGTAATCGAACGCGCTTCCGACCGCTCTTTGAGTGCTGGCCAAAGGGCCCGGCCGACCAATGTCAGCCAGATCAGCAGGCCGATGAACAGGAACCACTGCCAGAAGCGCCCGGTGTCGGCATATTCCCAGCCCTGGTGGCCCCACCAGAAATTATTCTCGAGCCCAAGGCGCTGCATGATCGCCATCCATTGGCCGGCGAACGAACCTACGACGATTACGAGCAGGCAGAGCCAGAGGACATTCACCCCAAGCGCCTGGAACTTGGGCTCGTGGCCCGAAATTGCAGGGGCCATGTAGAGGCCGGTGCCGAGCCAGGCGGTCGCTATCCACAAAACCGCGAGCTGCGTATGCCAGGTCCGGGTAATCGAATATGGCAGGATCTCTGCCATCTGGTAGCCGTAAACCAGTTGCCCCTCGACCTGGTAATGGGCGGTCATCGCGCCAAACAGGATCTGGACCAGGAACAACGCCAGCAGAACCCAGAAATATTTTGCAGTCGCCCTCATGGATGGTGTGATCGTGACGCTCCGCATTGGATCGCGTCGGGGGAGCTTGTGCTCCTCTTTTTGTTCCTTCCCATGTGTGACAGCATGGTGCCAGCCAAGAAGCGCGATGCCCGCAAGCAGGAAGGTCACGCTGAAGGCGGACCAGAGGAAGGTGCTCGCCGGAGGTCGGTTTCCAATCAACGGCTCGCTTGGCCAATTGTTGGTGTAGGTAATCTTGCTGTCCGGCCGCTCGGTGCTGGCTGCCCAAGCTGTCCACCAGAAGAAGGCTCCCAGTGCTCGCCGGTGATCCTCACGCGCTACCGTGCCGTCCTTCATCGCGTAATTTTCGCGGAGTTCGGCGGTGGCCGGATCGTTTCCGAACAGGCTCTCATAATGCGTCGAAACGCTCCTGATTGCCGCAGCGCGGTCATCGGCGATGACGATGGTCGAAGTGGTTGGATCGTAGGTGTTATGCTTCATCACCGGCTGCAGGCGTGCCTGCAAGGCCGACTTCTGTTCGGGTGTTAGTGCATCAAATCGCGCCCCGTGTTCCCGCTGCGCCCAGCCATCGAGAACGGCGACCAGCTCGCGATGCAGCCAGTCAGCCGACCAGTCGGGAGCGACGTATCCGCCATGCCCCCAAACAGATCCAAGCTGCATGCCGCCCATCGACTGCCAGACCTGCCGGCCGCGCTCGATATCCGCTCGAGTGTAAACCGTCTGCCCGCTTTCGCTGACAACCTGTTCCGGCATCGGCGGAGCGTTTACGGCAATGTTTCGGCCCACCAAGAGAAGGACGCCGAAGGAAAGTAAGAGCAGGCCAATCAGGGCGATCCAAAGCTTGCGCGTGCTGGACATCGTAGTTCCCCTTTTTGGCGATGGAATAACCGGCCAACGTCCCGGTAGAAATCAGGTCCATAGCCGATAAACGACGCGCGCCGAAGGCGCTTTGCGCTGGGTCAATTCTACAATCGAGATCGTGCGGTAGCTCTTCTCTGACGATGAAAAGGGAGGGGCTAACGCAATGTTTGCCAATGTGCTGGCTCAGGAAATCTGGACTGCGAAATATCGATTCCGCTCGCCGGATGGGGGCGGCGACGATGATTTCGCTGCGACCATAGCGCGTGTGTCAAACGCGATTGCCGAGGTCGAGGTACCGGAGCAACGCGACTATTGGCGGCAGCAGTTCGCTGACGCGCTATACGATTTTCGTTTCATTCCTGCCGGACGGATCCTGGCGGGCGCAGGCACGGACCGGAGCGTCACCCTGTTCAACTGCTTCGTGATGGGCACCATTCCCGACAGTCTGGAAGGCATTTTCGCCCATTTGCGCGAAGCCGCCATCACGATGCAGCAGGGCGGCGGCGTCGGCATGGATTTCTCGACCATCCGCCCGGCGGGCAGCCCGGTGAAAGGCGTCGGGGCCGATGCGTCCGGACCGCTAACGTTCATGGATTGCTGGGACGCCATGTGCCGGACCGTCTTGTCGGCCGGACAGCGCCGCGGCGCCATGATGGGTTGCCTCAGGATCGACCATCCTGACATCGAAGCGTTCATCGACGCCAAGCGCGACCCAACGCGTTTCCGCAACTTCAATGTGTCCGTGCTGGTCACCGACGATTTCATGAAGGCGCTTTCGGCCGACGCCGAATGGCAGCTCGATGTTCGACGGCCAGCCGGTGCGTACCATTCGCGCAAAAGAGCTGTGGGAAAGTCTGATGCGCGCAACCTACGACACGGCCGAGCCAGGCGTGATCTTCGTCGACCGCGTCAATCAGCTCAACAACCTGGCCTATTGCGAAACGATCACGCTTCAAATCCGTGCGGCGAGCAGATGCTACCGCCTTACGGCGCCTGCCTGCTCGGGTCGATCAATCTGGCCGCGCTGGTCGAGCGGCCATTTGAGCCGGACGCGGCGATCAACGAAGCCGAACTGGCCGAGCTGACCCGCACGGCGGTGCGGATGCTGGATAATGTCATCGACATTTCTCGCTATCCGCTGCCGCAACAGGAGGAGGAAGCCAAGGCAAAGCGCCGGATAGGCCTCGGCATTACCGGGCTGGCCGACGCGCTGCTGTTCTGCGGCACTGCCTATGGCAGCGGCCCGGCCGTCGCGCTGACCCGGCGTTGGCTGGAGATCATCAAGCGGGAAGCTTATCGCGCGTCGGCCGAGCTCGCCGCGGAAAAGGGACCCTTTCCGCTCTACGAACCAGGCATGCTCGAGCGGCCGAATGTCGCCGGCCTCGACGATGAAACCCGCGCGTTGATTGCCAAGCATGGCCTGCGTAACGGCTGCCTGACCTCGATCGCGCCGACCGGAACGACGTCGCTGCTTGCCGGCAATGTCTCGTCGGGGATCGAGCCGGTGTTCGCCTATTCCTATCATCGGCAAAATCCGCAACGCCGATGGCTCGACACGTGAAGAGCGGTCGAGGATTATGCGTTGCAGGCGTGGAGGCGGCTGAAGGGCGAGGATACAGCCGCCGGAAGCCGAACTGTTCGTAAGCGCGCAGACACTGTCGCCGTCCGACCATCTGACCATGCAGGCGGCGGCGCAGGCACTCATCGACAGCTCCATCTCAAAGACAGTCAACTGCCCCGAGGATATCGGCTTTGATGCCTTCGCCGACATTTACGTCGAGGGTTATCATCTGGGCTGCAAGGGGCTGACCACCTACCGACCCAATGCCGTCACCGGTTCGGTGCTCAGTCACCGCAAAGGCCAAGCCAACCAGCAGCCGGAGCCCGTCCTCGCCAGCCGGTCCGAGGCGCTCCAGGGCACGACCTACAAGCTCAAATGGCCGGACAGCGCCCACGCCGTCTATGTCACGATGAACGACATGATCGACGAGAGCGGCGCTCGGCGGCCCTTCGAAGTCTTCATCAACTGCAAGAATATGGAGCATTACGCCTGGACCCTTGGCCTCACGCGAATGATCTCCGCAGTGTTTCGCCGGGGCGGCGACGTCTCCTTCGTCGCCGAGGAGCTGAAGGCGGTGTTCGACCCGCGCGGCGGCGCTTGGGTGCAGGGCAAATATGTCCCATCGCTGCTGGCAGCGATTGGCGGCGTCGTTGAACGGCATCTCGGGATCGAGCAGGGCGAGTTGTTCCCTACGCCAGTTGATGGTGCTCGGCCGCCGTCATTGCACGCAGCCTGTCCGCAATGTGGCTCCGCCTCCCTCATCAAGGTGGAGGGGTGCAACAATTGCCTTAGCTGCGGTTATTCAAAGTGCGGCTAGCTCTGCATCCGGCCATCCTGGTCGCGGGATTGATGGCGGGCATTGGCGAGCCCGCAATGGCTCAGGCCATAAAGCCAATCGCCGACGCGCGCCTCCGGTACGAGCACGTCGAACAGAATGGCCTGGCTGAGGAAGCAAACGCATTGACCTTGCGCCTTCGCGCTGGCGCCGAACTGACGCGGGATCAATGGTCGCTTCTGGCGGAAGGAGAGGGGACCGTCGCGCCCATTGAGCAATATGACAACGGGCTCAATGGCAAGTGCAGTACCCCATCGTCGCGGATCCGGAGAACGTCGAGCTCAACCGGCTGCAGATCCAGTATCGCGGGCTTGCCAAGACCGTCGTTACCATCGGCCGGCAGCGGATAAACATTGATGATCAGCGGTTTGTCGGCTCGTCCGGCTGGCGGCAGAATGAGCAGACCTTTGACGCGATGCGACTGGAATCTGGCGATCCGAAGGGCTTCAAGGCCGACCTCACTTACTCGTGGTCGGCGCGGACCATCTGGGGGGTCGATGGCGTCGGCGCCCGGCAGCAAGCCATAGGAGGAAACAATGTTTTCGCGACCGTCAGCCATCCAACGATGCTTGGCACGCTATCGGGGTTCGCCTTTCTGGTCGATCAGGACGAAGCTCAAGTCCAGGGCTTTCGGCTTTCGAGCCAGACTTACGGCGTCCGCCTTGCGGGAAGCAGCTCGGTCGCGGAAAAGGCGAAGCTCACCTACGCGCTGAGCTATGCACGACAATCCGATTATCACCGCAATCCCAACGACTATGCGACTGACTACTGGCTGGCCGAGCTCGGTGCCGAAATGGGTGCAATCAAGTTAGGGCTAGGTCACGAGCGGCTGGGCGCGGACGAGGGCGTCGCCTTTACAAGTTTCCAGACGCCGCTCGCGACCTTGCACAAATTTCAGGGTTGGGCAGACAAATTCCTGGTGACTCCGCCCAATGGGGTGAAGGATTTGTACGGCAGCGCCGGTTACGGATGGAAGGAGCCGCTCGGCCTGGACGCGATCAATGCCGCCCTTATTTACCATCGCTTCGAAAGCGATCGCTTAGGACTCCATTATGGCAATGAATGGGATGCCCAGCTGTCAGCCAAGAAGGGCCGATGGACAGCCATGGCCAAGCTGGCCGACTATGCCGCCGACGAGTTTGCGACGGACACGCGGAAATTCTGGCTCCAATTCGAATTTTCACTTCAATGACGCCGACGATTGAAGCCACAGAGCATCAGGTAGCGCCAGCATCGCTTCGTCACACATTCTTCGAAGATGCCTATGCGTGCCTGACCGGGAGCCTTTTCGTCGTGCTGGGCTTGGTTTGGCTCAAATCGGCCGGGCTGGTTACCGGCGGCGTCGCCGGGCTGGCACTCATTGTTTCCTACCTCGTGCCGCTGCCTCCTGGAGTCCTGTTCACTCTTTTGAACATTCCCTTCTTCCTGCTGGCCGGCCGAGAGATGGGGCGCGGTTCTATGATCAAGGCGATCGTGGCCAATCTATTGATTTCAGCCTTTGCCCTTATGATCCCGCTGGCCTTTCGGATGGAGGAAGTGAACGGGATCTTTGCCGCTATCTTTGGCGGCACATTGATCGGGGTCGGCATCCTCTTGCTGGCGCGCCATCGTGTGGGAGTAGGCGGGATTGGAATAATGGCTCTGGCCTTGCAGAAGAGCCGAGGCTGGAACACTGGCAGGACGCAGCTTGCCGCAGACGCGCTGATCCTTCTCAGTGCACTGCCAGTGCTGAACATGAGCTCGCAGCTATTTGCGGTCTCGGTCCTGAGCGCCGTCGCCGTTGCCGGTGAGCTGATCGTCTTCCATAAGCCCGGCCGCTACACCGGCTATTGATGCGACACGCCGAGCCCGATCTTCCCGCCTCAGACGAGCCAGCTGATGATGCCGATGGCGAGTACGCCGAATGCCAGCGAAACCGGTACGACGAACATCTGCGCAAGCGCGCCACCGCCCGAGATATGGCCGGTATAGGTCTGCATTCCTTGCGCGATAAAACGACCAAGGGTCGGTCTCCGCGACATGTCCTTCTCTTGCTTCAGCATGATCATCGGCACCGAGAAGAAGGCAGCAAGGAAAGCGACGTCGATCGCAATCATGAACGGCCCTAGGCCCGCAGTTGCAATCGTCAGCGCGAACAGGCCAACGATAGCAACGTAAACGCCAATCATCATTAGCCCGATCGAGGCTGGAACGTCGGGGACGGCTCGCTCCGGCTGCGAAGTTTCCGGTCGCGAGGTGAGTTCGGCGACAAATGCCGTATCGACGACGACATCAAAAGAGGTCGGGTCTTTCAACTGCTGGTGACGCACAGGGCGGGCCTTTCCACTGACAAACAGGTCAAGGCGGCTTTCTGCCCTGAGGGCAGATGCAATGAATATAGCGGTTATTACGTAAGCCCGGCTTCGATCCGTTGGGCACGGACTTGTTACCCGCAGGCCTGCGGATGCGCCTTATCCAGCCAAGTATCTGTAGGTGGTGGACGCACTAGGGCTCGAACCTAGGACCCGCTGATTAAGAGTCAGCTGCTCTACCAACTGAGCTATGCGTCCGTGCCTGTCAGGCAGCGCTGCCAGCCCGCAAGCAGGCGGGGGCGCGGGCGGGCCTCTAACAGCCTTGTTCCCCCCATGCAACTGCCTTTGACGATAAGATTTAGATGAGTGCCGAGCGGGTGCGCGACTGGCGCTCGATACCCATCAGCAAGCCCAGGCAGATCATCACCGTCATCACCGCCGATCCGCCGAAACTGACCAGAGGCAACGGGATGCCGACGACCGGCGCAAGCCCCATCACCATCATCAGATTGACCGTGAAATAGAAAAAGATGGTCATCGACAGGCCGGCCGCGGCCAACTGGGCGAAGCGGGTGCGGGCCTTCCTGCTGACCTTCATTCCCCACCGCACCACCATGGCAAAGGCGATGATCAGCATGACTCCGCCAACCAGGCCCCATTCCTCGACAAAGGTGGCAAAGACGAAGTCGGTATGCCCTTCGGGCAGGTAATCGAGGTGACTCTGGCTGCCATTGAGATAGCCCTTGCCCCAGATCCCGCCCGATCCGATCGCGATCTTCGACTGGCTTATATGGTAGCCGGCGCCCAGCGGGTCGGCTTCGGGATCCATGAAGATCAGCACCCGCTTGCGCTGATACTCGTGCATCATGGTGAACAGGATCGGCCCTGCGACGGCAGCGGCGCCGGCGGCGGAGAGAAAGTACCACATCGGCAGGCCCGCAACGAACATGATCGTGACGCCGCCGACCAGAACCATCGTCGCAGTACCGAGATCGGGCTGGACGAGGATCAGGACCCAAGGAACCAGCACCAGCAGCGCAGCCGGCCAGAGACCCCGCCAGCGCCGGACGTCGGAGGCCGGCAACAGGTCATAGAAGCGCGCAAGGACCAGGACCACTGCCGGCTTCATGAATTCGGACGGCTGCAATCGGATGAAACCGAGGTCTATCCAGCGCTGCGCGCCCTTGCCGACGAAGCCGACCATCTCGACGATCACCAGCAAGATCAGGATGACCACATAACTTGGAAAGGTGACCGACTTGATGAAGCCTTCGGGAATGTAGCTGATGGCGATTGCCAGGCCGAAGAAGGCGAGGATGGTGACGCTCTGTTTCAGCGCCCATGGCGACCAGCTTCCCCCTGCCGCCGAGAACAAGGTGATGATTCCGATCGTGCAAATCAACGCCACGAGCCAGATCAACCGCCAGGGGAGGCGGGCGAGGGGCTGCGGGATAATCGCCGAGCTGATCATGCGCGACGCCCCGACGCGGCCTTCGAAATGGTGTCGACCTGGGCTTGGCGCCGAGCCGACCGCTCAAGCAATGTTCCGCCCCATTGGGTTTCGAGTTCCGCCAGTCGCTTCATGGCCTGCGGCCGGTCGAACAAATAGGTCAGCGCGTCCTTCGCAACCGGCGCGGCGGCGCGCGCGCCGCCCAGTCCATGCTCGATCACGACCGATCCGGCGTAGCGCGGCTTGTCAAAGGGCGCGAAGAAAACGAACAGCCCGTGGTCGCGATATTTCCAGTCGCCCGACTGGCCGCGCTGGGTGCCGACGATCTTTCGAACCTGGGCCGTGCCCGTCTTGCCGCACATCTCGATGCCGGGGATCAGCAAGCGGCTTGCGCCCGCGGTACCGTCGCCATTGACCACTTCCCACATGCCGCCCCGCACCGCCTCAAGATGCTCCTGGGACAGCCCCAGGAGGGGAGCCGGTTTGTTGTGTACGCCGATCAGGCTCGGCTGCACATTGCGGCCCGAGGCAATCCGCGCAGCCATGACCGCGAGTTGAAGCGGATTGAGAATCAGGAAGCCCTGGCCGATCGAGGCGTTCAGCGTGTCCGATGCCGTCCAGTCGGGTCGCTCGACGATCCGACGGTTCTGCTCATATTTTCGAGCCTTCCACGCGCTGTCGGGAACGGTTCCAAAACTCTGGCTGACCACCGGCAGGTCGAACTTCTGACCAAGACCCATTTGTCGCGCCATTTCGGCGATGCGGTCGTAGCCGATGCGATGACCCATGGCGTAGAAATAGGTATTGCAGCTCTTGGCGATTGCCCGGCGCATGTTCACGGTCCCGTGCCGACCGAGACAGCGAAAAAAGCGATTGCCGAGCCGGTAGCCGCCGGGACAATGGATTGTCTCGTCAGGGTCGACTCCGGCGGCTTGCAGCGCCAACGCATTCATCGGCTTGATAGTCGATCCCGGCGGGTAGAGCGACGAGAGTATCTTGTTGGTCAGCGGCTTGCGGGGATCCTCCGACAACATCCTCCACTCGGTCTGACCGATTCCGTCTGAAAAGCTGTTGGGGTCATAGCCCGGCATCGAGGCCATGCAGAGAATGTCGCCGGTCTGGCAATCGATGATCGTGCAGCTGCCGGATTCCTCGCCGAGCCTTCTGGCGGCATATTCCTGCAAGCCCGCATCGATGCCCAGCTGAACAGTCTGTCCGGAACGATCGGGCTTTGGCTCGAGCTCGCGGATCAACTTGCCGCGGGCCGTCAACTCGACGCGCTGCCCGCCTGGCTGGCCGCGGAGCTGCTTTTCAAGCGTCTCCTCAAGGCCTTCCTTCCCGATCTTGAAACCGGGAGTGATCAGGAGCGGGTTCTTCTCCTCCTCATATTCCTTGGCGGACGCAGCGCCGACATAGCCAACCAGATGCCCGACTGCGGGACCGGTCGGATAGTAGCGGGAGAAGCCGCGCATCGGTTGGACGCCGGGCATTTCGGGCAAGCGCACCGTGATTGCCGCATATTGGTCGTAGGGCACGTTCTCGGCGATCTGGACCGGTTTGTACCCGCGTGCGGCCTTGAATTCCTTGATGATCCGGTCGACATCGTCCGGCGTCAGCTTGAGGATGTCAGCCAGGGTTCGCAGCGTCTCGGTCGGCCGTTCGACCTGTTCGGGGATGATATCCACGCGAAAGTCGGAACGATTGATGGCGATCGGTCTGCCGGCTCGATCGATAATCCAGCCACGGCGCGGCGGAACGATGATGAGCTGGACCCGGTTGCTTTCCGACAGCAGCTGGTAATGCTCGCTCTGGGCGACCGACAAATAGCCGAGGCGCGCGATCAGGACGCCGCCAAATGCCGCCTGGGCTCCGCCGACAAGCATCATCCGCCGGGAGAAGGTGATCGACTGGTGCGCGGCGGTGAAGCGGGATGCCTTCATCGGCCCAGCCTCCAGCGGTCGAGGCGGGAGGCGATGAATGCGGCCACAGGGAAGCATAGCACCCCGATCAGGATTGCCGGGGCGACGGCTATGTTGAATGGCAGTTCGGCTCCGGTCAGCCCGGCGATGCGCCAATGCGCCAATTCCGAAAGAGCGATCAATACCGCCGCGATCGCCCATTCGATCCAATAGTCCCGCCACATGGTGCGGCGGTCGAGGATATCCATGGCAACCATGATCGCCGCCCATAGCGCAACCGATAGGCCGATTGGGGTACCGAGGATGAGGTCGTTCAAAAATCCGAGCGGGGCGGCCCACCATGCCGGCCATGCGTCGGCGCGCAGGAGCCGCCAGCCCAGCAGCATCAGCAACCCGAAATCGGGCCACCACCCGGTCGCCGAAACGATTGGCAACAGCGACAGCAGCGAGCCGATGAGGACCGACGATGCAGGAATAAAGTCCGCGCCCGTGCGTGGCCCCTTGTTGAGGCGAGCTCCGCCCTGCGGTCCAAGCGCCGACCGGACCATCAGGGCACCTCGGTGCCGGACGATGCCGCGGCGAGCGCTTCAGGCTCGAAAGGCGTTTCGACGATGGCGAAGCTGACGCGCGCCGGGTCGGCGATCGGAATGGCAATCGCGCCATCGTCATCGAGCCGCACAACCTTGGCGATAGGGACCAATGGCGGGTAGAGGCCGCCCGTGCCCGAGGTGACGATGACGTCACCGCGCTTGAACGGATTCTTGCCGACTTCGAGCGGCCGTACGTCGATGGTGCCATCGCCGCGCCCGGTGGAAATAACCGGCTGGCCTCCCTTCAGGATCCGGGCCGGCACGATGTTGGCCCGGTCCGTGACCAGCAAGACGCGACTGGCGATAGCCCCCGCGTCGATCACTCTCCCGATCAGCCCCTCGGCCGCGCGCACGGGCATGCCGACGCGGACGCCATCGCTCCTGCCCACGGAAATGATGGCAAATCGGCGAGAGCTTTCGAACGAGGAGCCGACGACCCGGCCGGCGGCAACCGCCCCGCGGGTTCGTTCTCGCAGCTGCAAGGCGGATTTAAGTTGTTGATTCTCTTCCAGAATGGCGCGCGCTTCGACCATACGGCGCATCAGTGTCGCCCGATCGCGCTTCAATTCGGCATTCTGATTGGCGGCATCCCAATAGCTGCCGGCACCGCTGACCAGCCCGGTCACCGTCGTCGTGACTTCGCGAAGTGCACCGCTGACCGGTGCGGTGACGTCGAGCGCGGCGCCGCGCACGGCGGCGTAGCTTTGCGGAGCAATCAGCGAGAGTATCAGCAGGATCAGCCCGACCACTAGGCCGGCGACCACCGCTAGGAAGCTGAAGAACAGGCTATACTGCGCCCGCCTCGACCAGCCCGGACGCGGTCCCGCCGAGGCCGCCACCGTCTAGCTGGCCTCAGGCGGTCTGAAGGACGCCGCGGAACTGCTCTTCTTCGAGCGCGCGGCCGGTGCCGAGCGCGACGCAGGTCAGCGGATCCTCGGCCACGGTGACGGGCAGGCCGGTTTCGTCACGCAGCACTTCGTCCAGCCCTTGGAGAAGTGCGCCGCCGCCGGTGAGGACGATGCCCTGGTCGCAGATGTCCGCGGCCAGCTCCGGTGCGGTATTCTCAAGCGCAATGCGGACGCCCTCGACGATGGTGCCAACCGGTTCCGACAATGCCTCGGCAATTTGGCCCTGGTTGATCGAGATTTCCTTGGGCACGCCATTGACCAGGTCGCGGCCCTTGATGTGGACCGTCTTGCCGATGCCGTCGACAGGCGGCTTGGCGATGCCCACTTCCTTCTTGATCCGCTCGGCAGTTGCTTCGCCGATCAGCAAATTGTGATTGCGGCGGACGTAAGAGGAAATCGCCTCGTCCATCTTGTCTCCGCCGACGCGAACGGACGTAGTGTAGGCGAGGCCGCGCAGTGAGAGAACGGCGACTTCGGTCGTGCCGCCGCCAATGTCGACCACCATCGACCCGATCGGCTGCGTCACCGGCATATCGGCGCCGATCGCCGCGGCCATCGGTTCCTCGATCAGATAGACGGCGGAGGCGCCGGCGTTGGAGGCGGCGTCGCGGATCGCGCGGCGCTCGACACTGGTCGAGCCCGACGGCACGCAGATGACGATTTCCGGGAAGCGCCAGGCGCGCATCTTGCCGCCGTGGACCTTGTGGATGAAGTGCTTGATCATCTGCTCGGCGACATCAATGTCCGCGATGACGCCGTCACGAAGCGGACGGATTGCCTCGATCTGGTCTGGCGTCTTGCCCATCATCAGCTTTGCGTCGTCGCCGACTGCCTTGACCTTCTTGACACCGTTGATGGTCTCGATGGCGACGACCGACGGCTCGTTGAGGACGATGCCACGACCCCTGACATACACCAGCGTATTGGCCGTCCCGAGGTCAATCGCCATGTCGTGCGACATCCATTTGAACCAGCGTGTCCAGAACATGCTCTACCCGTCTCTCGCCCTTGATTTGGAAATTGGGTCGCTTGGCGACCCGATTTACCGCCGATTATCCAAGTCCTTGTGAAAGCAGCTTTAATTCTGAGGGAAATAACGCGCTTCGCAGGGTGCTTCGGATTGGGCTACGGAGGTTAACATGTCAATAAGAAGGCTGCCTTCAGAGCTCATCGATCGCATCGCCGCTGGCGAGGTAGTCGAACGCCCCGCCAGCGCCTTGAAGGAACTGATCGAAAATTCGCTCGATGCCGGCGCCAAATCGGTGGTGATTCGGCTTTCCGCCGGCGGTCTCGATCTGGTCGAGGTGACCGACGACGGCTGCGGCCTGGTGCCTTCGGAGATGGGACTGGCGCTCGAGCGTCACGCCACTTCCAAGCTTCCGACGGACGCGATCGAAGAGGTGACGAGCTTCGGCTTCCGCGGCGAAGCTCTGCCATCGATCGCCAGCGTTTCGAGGCTGACGCTGGAAAGCCGGCCGCGCGGCAGCGACGGCTGGCGGATCGAGATCGATCATGGAGTTAGAAAGGGCGATGGGCCGGCGGCGCTACCGACCGGAACGCGGGTCAGGGTCGAAGGACTGTTCGACAAGGTTCCGGCCCGCCGCAAATTCTTGCGCTCCCCTCGCGCCGAATATGCCGCCTGCCTCGACGCGGTGAGGCGGCTGGCAATGGCGCGACCCGACGTCGCTTTCTCCCTCGAGCATGACGGGCGGCGCGTGCTGGCCGTGCAGCCATCGGAAGGGCCGGCGCGCGTCGCGGCGCTGCTCAGCCATGAGCTGGATCGGCACGGCATCGGCATCGATTGCGTCCGCCACGACATGCGGCTGACCGGCGTGGTCAGCCTGCCGACCTTCAACCGCGGCATGGCCGACCAGCAATTCCTCTTCATCAACTCGCGGCCCGTGAAGGACCGGCTGCTGGTCGGAGCGCTCCGCGCCGCCTATCGTGACCTGCTGGCGAGGGATCGGCATCCGGTTGCCGCACTGTTCATCGAGGTGCCGACGCAAGAAGTCGACATCAATGTCCATCCGGCCAAGACCGAGGTCCGCTTCCGCGATCCGGCCGCCGTTCGCGGGCTGATCATTGGTGGGCTCAAGTCCGCGCTGGATGAAGCCGGTCACCGCAGTGCGGCACGGGAGCAGGCCGCGGCGCCGGTCAATTGGGTAAGCGATTCTCATCCTGGTCACGCCCGGGAAAGCGGAAACCTCAAAGAACTCGAAAACCGGTCTCCCACATTCCGGGGGCTGCCGAACGAAATCGCGGCGGTGGCGGAACGGCCGACTCTCTTTAGGCAAAGTCCCGCCGCCCGTGCCGAGCCGGCAACCGCGCCAGTGCCCTCCTATCCGCTAGGAGTAGCCCGCGGCCAGGTCGCCGCAACCTACATTGTCGCAGAGGCCGAGGACGGACTGGTCATCGTCGACCAGCATGCCGCGCATGAGCGGCTGGTGCTGGAGCGCATGCGTAAGGCCGCCGAAGGCGGTCAGGTCGCTCGCCAGGCGTTGCTCATCCCGGACGTCGTCGAACTGGACGAGCCTGATTGCGACCGGTTGGAAGCGGCCATTGCCGAGCTCGGCGAGCTCGGTCTCGAAATCGAACGGTTCGGGCCAACCGCCATGCTGGTCCGGGCGACGCCGGCGCCGCTTGGCAAGACCGATGCTCCGGCGCTGCTTGCCGACCTTGGCGCCGAGCTCGCGGAGCTGGGTACCGCGCTGTCGCTGCGCGACAAGCTCGACCATGTTGCCGCTACCATTGCCTGCCACGGCTCGGTCCGCGCCGGTCGGATCCTGTCGGTGGCAGAAATGAATGCGTTGCTTCGGGAAATGGAGGTCACGCCCCATTCGGGCCAATGCAACCACGGTCGCCCGACCTGGGTGAAACTCGCCCATGGCGACATAGAGAAGCTATTCGGCCGGAAATAGTAATCCTTGGCTACCTGAGAATTTTTTTCCAACGCCCAAGCTCTTGACTAGAAACGGGAACTCTAAGCTTCGCCTTGATTTGACCTTACTTCATTCATTGAAGGGACAAGTGCCGCACCCAAATGAGCGAGCGGGGCTGCCGGTCCACACGGCATAACAGGAAAATTGGCGGATTTCGCGGGTATTTTCCGTGATTCCGACGATCTCCCCGCTTGTCCTCCCGGTCCTCGGGAGGATGCAAATAATGGAGTATTGTTGTGAAAAAGATTCTCTGCGCGACGGCTGTTTCAGCCGCCTTTCTTGCCGCGACTCCGGCGTTCGCCCAGGACGCCGCTGCAGTGTCCGGTCCGCGCGTCGAAGCGCTCGTTGGCTACGACCGGGTCAAGGGGCTCGGCGAGAAGGATGGAGGCGCTCTGTTCGGCATCGGAGCGGGTTATGATTTCGCGGTCGGTAATGGCGTATCGCTGGGCATCGACGGCGAGGCGACCGAGTTCGACCCAGAAGGAAGGCGACGAGGACTTCGCCGAAGTGAAGGCTGGCCGCGATCTTTATGCCGGCGGCCGCGCGACTTTCGCCGTTTCGCCGACTGCCAACCTCTACCTCAAGGGCGGCTACACCAACGCGCGTTTCAAGGCGACGGACGGTGAAGATAGGTTCGCCGAGAATGTGGACGGGTTTCGAATTGGCGCCGGCGGCCAGTTGACGCTGGCCGGCAAGGCCTATGTTGGAGCGGAGTATCGCTACTCCAATTACGAAGCCGGTCTGTCCCGGAACCAGGTCGCACTGACCGTCGGAACTCGCTTCTGAGGCGACACGTGGTGTAAGAAGGGGGCGGTCGGGAATCCGGGCGCCCCTTTTTTGCATTGGGACGACATAGACGGCCAACGTTGCTATATCGGCGATACGGTATCGCGGGAGACGGGTCATGAGCGAATTTGACAAGGGCTATTTCGCCCGCCGCGCGGCCGAAGAAGCGGAGCTGGCCGCTGCCGCGGCCGATCCCGAAGCTGAGGCTGCCCACCGCCGGTTGCAGCGCGCCTACATCGAGCGCGCCTCGGTCGGCGACCGTCCGGGCCTTGCCGAGCAGCCGGTGGCCTAGCCGATCAATTTCTTGCGCGCCCGCTCAACAGGTAACGCCCGGCTGAGCTGGCGGGCCCGGCGAAGGCCCGGGTAGCCAGACGCTTCCTCCTCCTTGAGCAACTGGCTGAACTGCCCGGCCCGGATCTCGGAAAGTATTTCACGCATTGTCGAACGGATCCGCTCGTCGACGAGGCGCTTGCCACCGATCGCGGCGCCCAGCTCGGCCGTGTTGCTGATCGCCTCGCGCATTCCGGCGATGCCGCGCGCCTCGATCAACTCGGCAATGAGTTTCAGCTCGCCAACGCATTCCATGTAGGCGACTTCCTCGCTGATCCCGGCTTCGACCAGCGTGTCAAAGCCGGCGATGAGGATTTCCGGAACTGCCCCCCACACCACCGCCTGCTCGTTGAACAGATCGGCCTCGCATTCCTCGGCGAAGGTCGACGCGAGCAGCCCAGCGCGGCCGCAGCCCAATGCACGGCCATAGGCGAGGGCGATGGCCTCGGCCTGACCGCTGGCGTCCTGTGCGACGGCATATAGCGCGACCATGCCTTCGTCTTCGAGGTAGAGCGACCGAAGGGCTGTGCCTGGCCCCTTAGGGGCAACCATGAATACGTCGAGGTCTTTGCGGGGGGTAATGAAGCCGAAGCGGATCGCAAGTCCATGGCTGAAGCCCAGCCCGGCTCCAATGGGAATGTGCGGCTCCACCGTCTCGTAAATGGCGGCCAGCACTTCGTCCGGGGCAAGCATCATGACGATGTCGGCGGATCCGACTGAGTCAACGAGGGACGTGGTTCTCATCCCGTCCGCCTCGGCCTTGGCCGCGCTGGCCGATCCGTTGCGCAGACCAATCACGACTTCAATCCCGCTGTCCCGGAGGTTGAGCGCCTGCGCCCGGCCCTGGTTGCCGTAACCAAGGATGGCAACCCGCTTGCTTTCCAGCGGGGTCGGATCGATGTCTTCGTCGCGCCTGGCGTCCATGGCTCTGGCTAACCTGCCGGAGCGAGCAGCGCCAGCGCCCGATCGACTGCCTTGTCCTCAAGCGGATCATGGAAGCGGGGCCAGTCTGGCGGGGGCTGATGGCCGAACCAGGTATATTGCCGCTTGGCGTAGCGGCGAGTCGACTGCTGGCCGGCGGCGATCGCTTGCTCCAACGTCGATTCGCCCCGCAGATGGGCGGCCAGTTCAGGCACGCCGATGGCCCGCATGACCGGAAGATCCGGATCGAGGTTCCTTGCGAGCAAGGCTTCGACCTCGACCAACCCGCCTTCCGCTACCATCTGGGCGAACCGCCGGTCGCAGCGCTCGTAGAGCCAGGGGCGGGGAGGGAGCAGCACGAGTGCCTTGATATCGATCTCCTCGCCGATCCCGCCCTGGCGCTGCTCCTGCCATTCGGCCAGGGTACGGCCGCTTGACTTCACCACCTCAAGCGCACGGGCGATGCGGGTAGTGTCGCCAGGATTGAGCGAAGTCGCCGCGACTGGATCGAGTGGCGCCAATGCAGCGAGGTTTTCCGCGACGCTGGCGGAGCGAACCTCTGCCCGGATTCCCGGGTCGATGGCCGGCACAGGTGCGATGCCATCGAGCAGCGTTCGAAGGTAGAGGCCGGTCCCGCCGGCCAGGATCGGCAGTCGGCCTTCACCATGGAGCCGTGCGATTTCAGCCTTGGCCATCGCTGCCCAGTCAGCCGCCGAACAGGGCCGGGCCCCATTGAGCACACCGTAGAGGAGATGTTCTGCACGTCCGCGGACTTCGCTCGATGGCGCGGCCGACAGTATCGGCAGGTCGCGATAGACCTGGGCACTGTCGGCATTGACTACCGCTCCTCCGGTGGCCTCCGCCAGCCTCAATGCCAGCAGTGACTTGCCGCTTGCGGTCGGACCGGCAATGAGGGCGACAGGAGGGCGCGATTTGGTCATTGCGACGCTGATAGCAGCCGGGCGGCTCGACGAAAGACTGCTGGAAGCGGCACTTGCACGGCTGCCTGCCTCGCGCTTTTCTAGGTGGATCGATCGCGGGGATGCGGCGGACATTGAGGCAGATGCCGAACGCTCGTCGGTTCGCGCCGCATATGAGGGCTGGGAAGGGGTCGATATCATCGCCCACCCGCCCGGCCCGCGCGAAAAGAGACTTCTGGTCGCCGACATGGATTCGACCATGATCGGCCAGGAATGCATCGACGAGCTGGCCGACTATGCCGGGGTCAAGGGCCAGGTCGCCGCCATCACCGAGCTGGCGATGCAAGGCGATCTGGATTTTGCCGGCGCGCTCCGGGAGCGGGTCAAGCTGCTTGAAGGTCTTGAGGAGCAGGTGATCGACCAGTGCCTCAGCGAGAGAATCCGTCCCACTGAAGGTGCCGAGGCGCTGGTTCGCACCATGCGTGCGAGAGGCGCGGAAACCGTCCTCGTCTCAGGTGGCTTCACGGCATTTGTCGCGCCGATTGCCGATCGGATCGGTTTCAATCGATTCGAAGCAAATGTGCTTGGCACGCGGGCTGGCAAGCTCACCGGGCTTACCGAAGGCCCGATCGTCGACTCCCGCGCGAAACATGACGTGCTGTCGGCATCGCGCGACCGGCTTGGCTTATCGACCGGCGAGATCATGGCGATCGGCGATGGTGCCAATGACATTCCCATGATCGAGGAGGCTGGGCTTGGCATTGCCTACCGGGCCAAGCCGGCGCTGGCTGCCGTCGCCGACGCCCGGATCGATCATCATGGACTCGACGCGCTGCTGTGGGCGCAAGCCATTCCTCGCGCCGAATGGATCGAGGCCTAGCGAGCCTCGACCGGGAAGCAGGGCTGGGGAGCTAGCCGCGCACAAGCGGCGTTGGCCGCGGTCCGGCTCTCGAAGGGGCCCGCCTGCAGCCTGACCACCGCGCCTGCCGGCACATAATGGGCTTGGCGACCGGCGAGCTTACCCGAAACCTTGGCGAACAGAGCCTCCGCCGACTTCCGTTGGCCAAACGCGCCGAGCTGGACTCGCCACTTGCCGACGGCCGCACTTGCCGGCTTCGAGGCCGAACCCGTTGTCCCCGTCGGTTCCGCGGTTTTGGGCGCGGCCTTCGGCGTCGCAATTTTGGGCGGAACAATCTTTGGTTTTGCTGCGGGCTTCGCAGCTGCGGTTTTCGGTGCAGCGGTCGTCGCCGACGGCGCCTTCGAGGCGACCATTTGCTGCGCCAAGGCGACGCCTTTCTTGCGTTTCTCAAGCGGCATCACCGCATCCATGTCGGCCAATGTCGCCTGGGCTGGGGCCAGGCCCTGGGCCGCGGCACGGCTGACATAGGCATAAGCCTTCACCGGGTCCTCGGGCACGCCGTCACCATTGTAGAGGGCGGTGCCGACCATTAGCAGCGCGCGCGCTTCGCCCGCTTCGGCTGCCGCGTTGAGCCAGCGCATCGCGCCGATGTGGTTCCCGTTCTGAAACAGCAGCAGCCCGAGCGTGGTCTGCGCATCGATGTGATTCTTGCGTGCGGCACGCTCGAGCCATCCTTGCGCCTGCGCAAGATCAAGCGGAACGCCCTTGCCCAGCCGGTAAGCCTGCCCGAGGTTGAAGGCGGCATCTGCGTCCCCCTTGTCGGCCAGCGGCCGCCAGATTGCCACCGCCCCGGTCGTGTCACCTTTCTGCCATGCCTCGATCCCCGCGCGCACCGATTGCGCCGCGGCTGGAAAGGCGGCCACTCCAATCATCAAGCCAAGCAACAAGTTACGCATTTCAGTGCCTTAGCCGGTCATTCCTTAACCCTAGCCGTCCTAGGGATGCACGAACAGGGTCTGATCGGCATTAACCAGTTTTTAGGGGCTTTGCTGTCAGGTGAAGTCAAATCAGACGTCTCGGCCAAGGGGAAATTCATGCGCGTTCTGGCAATGGCATCGCAGAAAGGCGGGTCGGGTAAGACGACCTTGTCCGGACATCTTGCGGTGCAAGCGCAACTGGCGGGCGCAGGTCCCGTCTGCCTTATCGACATCGACCCGCAGGGTTCGCTGGCCGACTGGTGGAACGAACGGCAGGACGACATGCCCGCCTTCGCCCAGACGACGGTTGCCCGGCTCGCGTCGGACCTCGAGGTGCTTCGCCAGCAGGGCTTCCGCCTGGCGGTGATCGACACTCCACCGGCAATCACCATGGCCATCCAGTCGGTCATCGCGGTGGCCGAGTTGATCGTCATTCCGACTCGACCCTCGCCCCATGACCTTCGCGCAGTCGGCGCCACGGTCGACCTGTGCGACCGCGCCGGCAAGCCGCTGATCTTCGTCGTCAACGCAGCTACGCCCAAGGCCAAAATCACTTACGAAGCTGCCGTCGCCCTGTCGCAGCACGGCACGGTTGCCCCGGTCACACTTCACCACCGCACCGATTTCGCCGCTTCGATGATCGACGGCCGGACGGTCATGGAGGTCGATCCCAACGGCCGCTCGGCCCGCGAGGTAACGGAGCTGTGGGACTATATCTCCGACCGCCTCGAAAAGAATTTCCGTCGCACCGTTTTTGCCGCCCCCAACGCCGCTCCAGGCATTGGCGCGCCGGCCAGCCCGCGTCCTGTCGGTGGCTTCGGCCGCCGCGTGATGGGCCAGTAAGGAGTGAGCGCGATGGGAGAACCTAAGGCATTCGCCTCGCTGTCCTCGGGTCTGCTGGCCCGCAAGGGCGCGGCCCGTCCGGCGATGCGTCCTCAAGGCTTTGGTGGCCAATCCGGTGCCGGGCTCGAAGACCTCGGTTGGAACGACATGGGTTTCGAACCGCCCAAGGCAGCGCTTGCTCCGCTTCGCGACGAGGATCACGATGCGTTTGGCGATGAGCTTCCGGAACAGCCGCTACGCAATCCAATTTCGGCGCTGACGCCGATTGCTTCGCCGGTCCACGACCAGCAGGCCGAAATCGCCAATCGTTTCGCCGCCCATGACGAGGATGGGGAAGACGACAACGGCGAGTATATCGATGAAACTGCGGAAGTGTATGATCCCGCAGCCGAGGAGGGAGAGCCGCTTGGCGATCCAGCGCCGGTAGTCGTGATCCCGCAGCGCGTTGTCGCTCCGGCTCAGGCTACGGCTCCGGCCTCGGCCCCGGCCCCGGCCCGCCAGCGGGTCCCGCGGTCGGCGCCAGGTACCAAGGGCAAGGCCGCATTCACACTGCGACTTGATCCATCGCGTCACCTCAAGCTGCGTTTGGCCTGCGCCGTTAACGGCCGGTCGGCCCAGCAGCTCGTTACCGATGCTCTCGACCGGCTGCTCGACGGCATGCCCGAGCTCGACTCGATGGCCGAACGGGCACCAAGTAAGAAAAGCGCCTGAAGAAGGCGCAAGGGAAGGAAGTGCAATGACCAAGACCAACCGCCTGGGTACCGCACTAACCGCCGTTTCATTGATCGCGGTGGCCGCTGGCTGCGCCGGCCCGGGCAACCGGGTGGGCAGCGCGTCGATGTTCGGCGGCAAGGTCAATTCCGGCGAGCTTCCACTGGCGACCAAGGCACAGATGGCGCTCGCGACCAACGATGTAGCTTCGGCCATCCCGCTCGCCGAGCTTGCCGTCGAGCGCAGTCCGCAGGACGCCGGCTTTCGCGCCCTTCTCGGCAATTGCTACCTTGCGGCCGGCCGCTTCGCGTCGGCCGAGGCGGCCTATCGCGACTCCCTGAGCATTTACGGCAATCAACAGCAGGTCATCTTGAAGCTCGCTCTGGTCCAGATCGCCCAGGGCAAGAACGATGAAGCCAAGCTGCTGCTGGCCGAGGCGCAGGGACGCATCGACGCGTCCGATGCTGGCCTCGCGCTGGCCCTGGCCGGCGACCCGCACGCGGCGATCGCGCTGCTGGAACCCGCCGCCCGTACGGTTGGCGCCGATGCGCGAACCCGCCAGAACCTTGCCCTGGCCTATGCTTTCGCCGGCGACTGGGAGCGGGCGAGCACCGTGGCCGCGCAGGATGTTCCCGCTGACCAGCTGGATGGCCGCATTCAACAGTGGATGGTGCTGGCCACGCCGGCCCGCGCGTCGGACCAGGTCGCTGCCTTTATCGGCATCCAGCCCGCCGCCAGCGATCCGGGTCAGCCGGTTCGCCTGGCGTTGCACAAGGATGAAGCGGTCCGCCAGGCGTCGGTAGAGCCCGTCCCCCAATCCGATCCGGTCGATCAGCCGGTCGAGGTCGCTGCTGTCGAGCAATTTGCCGAGCAGCCCGCACCCGTTGCGGCAAGCTCCGTCACGGTCGAATTGCCGCCAGCGACACCCTATGTCGCGCCGGAGCCGGCGAAGCTGACCGACGCTCGCCCGGCACTTTCGCCGGCTGCGGTCCGCCTGTCCGAGCCGCTGCCGAAGCTGCGGAAGGCTGCGGCTATTGCCAAGGGCAAAAGCCGCGCAGTGGTCCAGCTCGGCGCTTATTCGTCACGCGAACGCATCGCTTTCGCTTGGAACAAGGTGTCCGGAAAGCATTCGTCCCTTAAGCGCTATACGCCTGTAACCGCCCGCTTCACCGGCGGCGAAGGCGTCGTTTATCGCCTGTCGGTCAAGGGCTTCGACAGCCAGGCCGAGGCTAACAACCTGTGCGCATCACTAAGGCGCGCAGGGGCCAATTGCTTCGTCCGTTCGGTTTCGGGCGACGCACCGGTGCAATTCGCCTCGCGCGGTTAATCATCCAAGCCGTTCCGCGGTCAGGAGGTCGAGACAGGCCATCCTGACCGCAACCCCCATTTCCACCTGCCGCACGATCAGCGAGCGGGTCGGATGATCGGCCAGTGCCCCTTCGATCTCGACGCCCCGGTTGATCGGGCCTGGGTGCATGATCACGGCTTCGGGAGCAGCGGCCGCGAAACGCTCCTGCGTCAGGCCGTAGCGGTCGAGATATTCACCCGGAGCATCGCCGAGATCGTCGTCCAGCCGCTCGCGCTGCACCCTTAGCATCATGACCACGTCTGCCCCTGCGACCGCTTCGTCCAGCCTTCCGTCTCCAAGATCGTCGGGCATCAGCGACGGCGGCGCCGCAAATCGCAGCCTGGCGCCCAGCCGTTCCAACAGCTTCCCATTGGAACGGGCAACCCGGCTGTGTTTCAAGTCTCCGCAGATCGCGATCTCAAGTCCTTCGATCCGGCCGAAATGCTGGCGAATGGTGGCGGCGTCGAGCAGCGCCTGGGTGGGATGCTCGCCAATCCCGTCGCCGGCGTTGATCACCGGGCAATCCATGATCGCGGCGACATTGGCGGGCGCTCCATCGGTGCCGTGGCGGATGACCAGGGCGTCAGGTCGCATCGCGTTCAAAGTCCGCGCCGTATCCTCCAGCGTTTCGCCTTTCTTGATCGAGCTATGTTCGACCTGCATCGTTACCACCTGCGCGCCCAAGCGGTTGGCGGCGATCTCGAAGCTCAGCAGGGTGCGGGTCGAATTCTCGAAGAAGGCGTTGACGATGGTCGACCCGTCGAGGCGATGGTCGTTGCGCCGCGGCTGGCGATTGTAGGCGAACCAGCGCTCGCCCTCGTCGAGAATGGCGGAGATCTGATCGTTGGTCAGATCGTCGATGGACAGTAAGTGCATTAAAGCCGCCCCCTAGCTTGAAGGCGGCAAATTGACCAGCGCGTCGATCGCGCCTTGCAAGATATGCGCGGCGGCATGAGCGTCGACCTTCTCGGCTCGCTTGGCCCGGCTTACGTCCGCTTCAATCAAGGCTCGCTCGACCGCGACCGTCGACCAGCGTTCGTCCCACATAAGGATGGGCAGAGCCAGGTGCTCGAGATTGCGGGCGAAGGCGCGGACCGACTGGGTTCGTGGACTGTCGCTGCCATCAAGGTTGAGCGGCAGGCCTACGACCAGACCGACGATGCCGTGATTGGCGATGAAATTCTTAAGAGCTTCGAGATCCCTGGTGAACTTGGTCCGCTTCAGCGTCTCGGCCGCCGTGGCAAAGCTCCAGCCCGCGTCGCAGGTGGCGAGGCCGATTGTCTTTGTGCCTACGTCGAGTCCGCCAAGCCGCCCGCCATGACGTGCCAGCTCGTATGCGAATTCTGCTGCGGTTGCGGTGATCACCGGTTCATCCAGGCATGAAATCGCCGCCGGACGTCAGCGCGGATCGATCCCCAAAACAAGGCATAGTCGTAGACATGATAATTGTTGCCCGGCAGCACATAAGGACCAAGATTCGGCACGTCGCCGTCGATCAGCAGGAAACCCTTGTCGCATCGCGCGCCGACCAGCCCACGCTCGAGCTTGGCATTGGAAAGATCGCCGTTCGGCGCCAGGGTTCCCTCGTTCACTTGCGACGATGCTGCTCCGTCCTTCGTACCCGTTAGCGGATTGGTGCAAAGCATGTCGCCGCGCTGGCGCGCGGCGCCGGTGAGGCCCGTGGTCCCAACCCAGGCCTTGGTCACCAGCCCGGTGTTGGCGGGATCCTTGAAGCTTTGCCAACTGAGCGCACAGCCTGCTTCTGCCGCCTTCGTGCAAGTCGGGATGCCGGTCGCCGGCAGGTCGGAAGTCACCCCAACCGGCCAACCGACAATGTAGGCCGCGACCAGCCGATCTTTCAGCGCCTCTCTCCGATCCGCCAGCAGGCGGAGGAGGTGAAGCGAACCTTGGCTATGGCCGGCGAGAACGATTGGTCCCTTGCCCGGATTTTCAATGAGGAACCTGTCGAAGGCCGTCAGCACATCGCGATAAGCGAGGTCGAGTGCCTTCTGCGCATCGTCGCTCTTCAGTAGGAACGCGCCGTAAGCCGCCTGGCGATATTTTGGTGCCCAAATATATCCGTCGACGAACGCGCTAGCCTGGCTTTGCGCGAAGACGGCCGCTCGCCGGGCGGGTTCGCCACCGGGATCGACCGAGGCATTCCACCGGTCTCGTTCCAGATAGGTAGTTGGGTGCACGTAGAAGGTCGCCATGACCGTTTTCTGTCGCACGTCTTGTTCGCCGCCATCTGGCGTCCAGCGCGATGGATCGTTCGTCAAATTGGGATGGCTCAACCACGCGTCGATTTTGGAATAATTCGGGCCGCTCTCTTTCGGCGGCTCCTGATAATGGCCGCTGGGGGTCGCCATCCTGACCAGCGCCTGATCGCCGAATTGGTAGAGCGCGAAGGCGCCGCCGACGAAAATCAGCGTCAGGATGAAGATCAGCATCAAGAAGCGGCGGGCACACATGGGTCGCTGCGCTAGGGTACGAAGGAGCGACGGGCAAGATTTCAGCGAAAGCTCAGCATTTGCTCATGCCGCTCACTGGCGGACACCATAGACGGTTGCGGCAACGGAACAGGCCGCTAACTTGCCGGCCAAGCGGGGGATTAGACATGGCCGAACGTTTCGACACGGAAGACCGGGACTGGCCACGGCGGCCGTGGATCATGGCCGCGATCGGCGCTGTCGGCGGGCTGCTCGTCCACCTGCTGACCGAAGGCCATACCGGCTATGGCCAAACCTTTCCGGTGTGGAAACAGGCAGCGACCGCCTTCACAGTAGTCGCCACCATCTCTTTCCTATTGACGGTCGAGTTACGTCGCTGGACCTGGGCGATCGCATTCGCGCTCGGCTGGGGCGCGGTCATCGCCCTAATCGGCTGGTTCACCGCTCAGTACAACCACGTTCCGGAAATCATGGAATTCCCCTTCCTGTCGGGAATCCTGGCGGTGCTGATCGCTGCGCCGCTTTTCCAGACGGTGCGCGACGAGGGCGCTTGGCGCTTTCCCTATGCCCGGCTGCACCGGCATGCCTGGACCGACGCGGTGATCGGCGCGGCCAGCCTCGCTTTCACTGGGGTCACCTTCCTGCTCGCCTGGCTGATCGCCACCCTGTTCGACGTGATCGACATCGAGGCGATCAAGGATTTGCTGCAAGAAGGATGGTTCGCGTGGATGCTGGCCGGATTTGCATTCGGCGGCGCGCTTGGCCTGCTCCGCGAGCGCGATGCGCTCGTCGCGACGCTGCAGAAATTGGTGATGGTGGTATTCGCGGTGCTTGCGCCAGTCCTCGCTGTGGCGCTGGCGGCCTTCCTCTTCTCGCTACCGTTCACCGGCCTCAAGGGCCTCTGGGAGTCGGACATTCCGGCCACACCAATGCTGTTGTTAGCGGGGGCAGGAGCGATCCTGCTGGTCAATGCGGTCATCGGCGATGGTCGCGACGAGCGCAGCCCCAATATCTGGCTGCGGCGTGCGGCACTGGTACTGCTGCTCTGCATCCTGCCGCTGGCGATCCTTGCCGCCTTGTCGATGGGCGAGCGGATCAACCAATATGGCTGGACGCCCGAGCGCATCTGGGGCGTCGTCGCGGTGACGATCGCCATTGCCTATGGCCTTGCCGCCTGGTGGGCGGTGTACAAAGGCCGCAAGGAATTTCGACAATCCGCTACGCCCGCTCCAGACCAAGTCTGGCGATAGGCGCTGTGCGGGTTGGCCCTGTTCCTGGCTCTGCCGATCCTCGATTTTGGCGCGATCAGCGCCCGCTCGCAGCTCGCACGACTGGAGAGTGGCAAGATCAAGGCAGAAGAATTCGACTGGACGGCGATGGCGTTCGATTTCGGACCCGAAGGCCGCGAACGGCTGGCCGAGATCGCGAACGCCGGTGCGGCGGATGTGCGCCAGACTGGCGCAAGTCCGCTCTGAGCGACCAAGGATCGCTATGCACTTAGCCGGGACACCGAGAGCGTCGCTCAGCAGTTTCGCCTCGACCAATATTTGCGTGTGATGTCACCTGACATCCAACTGACCGACGAACTGAAGGCGCGAGATCACGCGGTTTTGACGGTTGCAACGAAAACCATGCGCGCTGCTTCGGCTCGATGCCGGGCACGCTGTTGCTGGTCTTCAAGCCAGATTACCATGGCCTTGTCCAATCGCGCGTATCGATGCATGGCCGCGCTTGGCAAGCAGATGGGCGGTGGCGTTACCTGCGACCAGCGCCAGTATCAAATCGCGAACGCTCGACCTGAGCCACGCCGCGATCGAGTTCCGCCGCGTCGAGCGCCGCCAGCTCCTTGTCGATGGCAAGCCAGTCGGCGAACCATTCGAATAGGCGTTGAAGGGCAGGGGGCGTCCTGCTAGCCGCCCCTGCATGTCCGTAAACGCAGATCAGGTGCGCCACGTCGCACGTCTCGCCCGGCTGGCCCTGAGCGATGACGAAATCGACCGGATGGTGCCCGAATTGAACAATATCCTCGGCTGGGTCGAGCAGCTCGGCGAGGTTGATACCGACGGGGTGGAGCCGCTGACCGCGGTGATCGAAAACCAGCTGCGCCTGCGGGACGACCGGGTCGACGATGGCAATATTCGGGACGATGTCCTCAAGAACGCGCCCGATGCGCAGCATGGGTTCTTTGCTGTTCCGAAGGTGATCGAATGAGCGAATTGACCCTCAAAACGATCACCGAGCTGCGCGAAGGCTTCCGCGCCGGCGACTTCACCGCGCGCGAGATTGCCGAGGCGTTCAACGCCGCAGTCGTCGCCGGCCGCTCGCTCAACGCCTATACAGTCGAGACTCCCGAGCTGGCGCTGGCCGCGGCCGAAGCCGCCGACCGCGACCGGACGACCAATTCGCTGAAGCCGCTAAGCGGCATTCCCCTCGGCATCAAAGATCTGTTCGCGACCGAAGGCGTCGACAGCACCTCCGGCTCGACCATCCTCAAAGGCTTCAAGCCGACCTACGAAAGCACCGTCTCCGGCAACCTCAAGGCGGCCGGCGCGGGGATGCTCGGCAAGCTCAACATGGACGAATTCGCCATGGGCTCGTCCAACGAGACCAGCGCCTATGGCCCGGTGATCTCGTCCCTGGAAGCGCAACGATGGGGGCAATGCAGCGCTGACGCCCGGCGGTTCGTCGGGCGGCTCGGCGTCGGCGGTCGCGGCGGGGCTGGCGCCGGGAGTCACCGGCACCGACACCGGCGGCTCGATCCGCCAGCCGGCGGCCTTCACCGGCATTTCCGGGATCAAGCCGACTTACGGCCGCTGCTCGCGCTGGGGCATCGTCGCCTTCGCCTCCTCGCTCGACCAGGCCGGCCCGATGGCCCGCACCGTGCGCGACTGCGCGATCATGCTCGAGGCGATGGCCGGCTTCGATCCCAAGGATGCGACCTCGCTCAACCTGCCGGTGCCGCAGTGGGAAGCGGGGCTCAGCAGCGATCTGCGCGGCAAGAAGGTCGGCATTCCGAAAGAATATCGCATCGATGGCGTGCCGGCCGAGATCAACGCGATCTGGGACCAGGGTATCGAGTGGCTACGGGATGCGGGCGCGGAGGTCGTTCAGATCAGCCTGCCGCACACCAAATATGCGTTGCCGACCTATTACATCATCGCTCCCGCCGAGGCCTCGTCCAACCTCGCCCGCTATGACGGAGTGCGCTACGGCTTGCGCGAAATGGGGGTGAAAAGCCTCGACGACATGTACGCCGCGACCCGCGCCGCCGGCTTCGGCGCGGAGGTTAAGCGTCGCATCATGATCGGCACCTATGTGCTGTCGGCGGGCTTCTACGACGCCTATTTCACCAAGGCGCAGAAGGTCCGTACCCTTATCAAGCGCGACTTCGCCGAGGCGTTCAAGCAGGTCGACCTGATCCTGACCCCGACCGCACCGTCGGCGGCGTTCGGCCTGCAGGAGAAGATGCGCGACCCGCTGGCGATGTATTTGAACGACGTGTTCGCGGTTCCGGCCAGCCTTGCCGGCCTGCCGGCCATGTCGGTTCCGGGCGGGCTCGACAGCCAGGGCCTGCCGCTCGGCATCCACCTGATCGGCCGCGAGCTCGACGAGCAGGGCGTGCTCAACGCAGGCCTCGCCATCGAGGAACGCGCCGGTTTCGATCATCGTCCGAAGAGGTGGTGGTGATGGCTGACGCAACCGCACCTTATCGCATCAAGGGCGCCACCGGCGATTGGGAAGTAGTGATCGGGCTGGAAGTCCATGCCCAGGTCGTCTCCAACGCCAAGCTCTTCTCCGGCGCGGCGACGGCGTTCGGCGCCGAGCCCAATACGCAGGTGAGCCTGGTCGATGCGGCCATGCCCGGCATGCTGCCGGTACCCAACCGCGAATGCATCCGCCAGGCGGTGCGCACCGGCATGGCGCTCGACGCGGTGATCAATCGCTGGAGCCGCTTCGACCGCAAGAATTATTTCTACGCCGACCTGCCGCAGGGCTACCAGATCTCGCAGCTCTACCATCCATCTGGTCGGGCCGGGCGAGGTCGAAATCCTGCTCGACGACAAGGACGAGAACAGCGTCAAGCAGATCGGCATCGAGCGAATCCACGTCGAGCAGGACGCGGGCAAGTTGATGCACGATCAGCACCCGACCATGAGCTATGTCGACCTCAACCGCTCGGGCGTCGCGCTGATGGAGATCGTCTCGCGGCCTGACATGAGTTCTCCTGCAGAAGCAGGGGCTTATCTCCGGAAATTGAGAGCGATCCTCCGCTACGTCGGCTCGTGCGACGGCAATATGGAGGAAGGATCGATGCGCGCCGACGTCAACGTCAGCGTGCGCAAGGTCGGCGGCGAGCTCGGCACCCGCACCGAAACCAAGAACGTCAACTCGGTGCGCTTCGTCATGGCGGTGATTGAACATGAGGCGCGCCGCCAGGTCGAGGTGCTGGAGGAGGGCGGACAGATCGTCCAGGAAACGCGCCTTTACGACCCGGACAAGAACGTCACGCGCACGCTTCGATCGAAGGAAGATGCGCACGACTATCGCTACTTCCCCGACCCGGACCTGCTACCGCTGGAGCTGGACGAGGCGTTCCTGGAGGAATGCCGCGCCTCGCTGCCAGAGCTGCCGGACGCCAAGCGTAAGCGGTTCGAAGGGCTGGGGATCAGCGCCTACAACGCCTCGGTGCTGACCGCGGAGGTCGAGACCGCACGCTGGTTCGACGGGCTGCTGTCGGCGGGCGCGGAGCCCAAGCAGGCCAGCAACTGGACCGTCGCCGAGCTATTTGGCGCACTAAACCGCACCGGCAAGAGCATCGAGGAATGCCCGATCTCGCCGGAAGAAGCCGCCGAGCTGCT
This sequence comes from uncultured Alphaproteobacteria bacterium, assembly GCA_963844355.1. Lineage (GTDB taxonomy): Bacteria > Pseudomonadota > Alphaproteobacteria > Sphingomonadales > Sphingomonadaceae > Sphingomicrobium. The sequence goes on along the minus strand of CAWJNY010000007.1, from coordinate 285,316 downwards.
CAAACTGGTGGCTGACGGCACGATCAGCGGCACCATCGCCAAGCAGGTCTTCGAGATCATGCTGGAGACCGGCGAGCCGCCCTCGAAGATCGTCGAGGAGCGTGGGCTCAAGCAGACCAGCGACACGGGCGCGATCGATGCCGAGATCGACAAGATCCTCGCTGCCAACGCCGACAAGGTCGCCGAATATCGCGGCGGCAAGCAGCAGCTGTTCGGCTTCTTCGTCGGCCAGACGATGAAGGCGATGGCGGGCAAGGCGAACCCGCAGGTCGTCAACGAGCGGCTGAGGGCCAAGCTGGGATAAAAAAGCGCGCCTGCCGGGACGGGAGCCTAGACCAGCGGTTCAGCCCTGCTTATCGCAGCGGCCTGGGCCCTTGCCTTTGCAGGGGAACGAGGAGGCTCCATGCGTAAACTGTCCGCCGCCCTGCTTGCTGCCACCATCTCCTCCACCGCCTGCGCCCAGCCCGCGGCTACCTCAGATTCCCCTCCGGGAGCGCCGAGGCTGATTGTGGCGCTGTCGATCGATCAGCTTTCGGGCGACCTGTATGACGAATATCGGCCGCAGCTGCTCGGCGGTATCGGACGCCTGTCGCAAGGAACGGTATTTCGCAACGGTTATCAGTCGCACAATGCGACCGAGACCTGCCCCGGCCATTCGACCATCATGACCGGCGCTCGTCCGTCGCGGACCGGGATCATCGCCAACTTCTGGTTCGACCTTTCCCAAACCCGCAGCGACAAGGGTGTCTACTGTTCGGAGGACGAGCGGGTCGCGGGAAGCTCGTCATCGTCCTACACCGTGTCGCCTTATCACCTGCGCGTGCCGACGCTGGGCGACCTGCTGAAGCGTGCCCGGCCGGGCAGCCGCAATGTCGCGGTAGCCGGCAAGGACCGTTCGGCGGTCATGATGTCCGGTCACCATGCGGACCAGCGCTGGTACTGGGACGGCAAGACATTCGTCACCGACCTGAAGGGCGTCGCCATGCCTCGCTCCGTGACCGCGGCCCGCACCGCAGTGAGCAACGCCATCGGCCAGGATCGGCCGCCGCTGGAACTGCCTGCCGCCTGCCAGGGCAAGGCGAGGGCCATTCCGGTCGAGGGCGGCGGCGTGCCGGTTGGAACGAATGTCTTCGCCCGCAAGGCGGGTGACACCCGCAATTTCCGGGCCAGCCCCGAATTCGACGGCGCGACCCTCGCGCTTGCCGCATCGCTGATCGAAGAGATGCAGCTCGGTCGCGGATCGTCGAGCGACGTCATTTCCATCAGTCTCGCCGGAACCGACGTCATCGGCCACAGCTATGGGACCGAGGGCGCGGAAATGTGCCTTCAGCTTTTCTCACTGGACCGCGACCTCGGTGATTTCTTCCGCCTGCTGGACAGCAAGGGCATCGATTATCTCGTGGTGCTGACGTCCGATCATGGCGGTCAGGACATCCCCGAACGCAGGCGCCTCCAAGGGGTGCCGGGCGCGGCGCGCGTCGATGCCAAGCTGACCGCCAAGGAAGTTGGCGCGGCAGTGGGCGCCAAGCTGGGGCTGAAGGGCCCAGTTCTCTATGGCGAGGGGTCATTCGGCGATATGTATGTCGATCGTGCCTTGTCGCCGGCGGACCGGGTCCGGGCCAAGGCTGCGGCCGTCGCCGCTTTCCGGGCCCATCCGCAAGTCGAGGCGGTGTTCACTCGCGAGCAGCTTGCCGCCGCGGCGTCGCCAACCTCGCCGCCGGACGGTTGGAGCCTGATCGAGCGCGCCCGGGCCAGCTTTGATGCCGAGCGGTCGGGCGATTTCGTCGTTCTGCTGAAGCGCGACGTCACGCCGATTGCCGATACGCGCAGCTATGTCGCAACGCACGGCAGTCCCTGGGACTATGATCGCCGCGTGCCGATCCTGTTCTGGCGGCGCGGCATGACGCGGACCGATCGCAACGACTCGATCGAGACGGTAGACATCATGCCGACCCTGGCAGCTTCGCTCGGCCTGGCGGTTGACCAAAAATCGATTGACGGCAAATGCTTGACTGGTGTTTCCACGATTAACTGTTCGGCTCGCTAAGCTGCTTAAAAGGCTTGCTTTTTCTGAAATGACTGGGCAGCCTCGAAATTGGAGCAAGGCTTCGGGGAGATAGTAATGCGCCGTGTTGGTTTGGCGCTGTTGGCGTCGGTTGCGCTCGCGGGATGCGTCCAGACTCGCCAATATGCGGATGTCGAGTTCACGCCGCCACAAGGGAATTACAAGCTGTTGGTGATGCGGCCTGACGTCAGCGTCGGTTCGGTCACCACCGGCGGATTGGTCGAGCCGCGAGCCGACTGGACCGAACAGGCTCGTGCCAATTTCCTCCTTGCGCTGAGGGCGCAGCAGGCCGACCGCGGCGGCAATGTGTTCATCATGGAAAAGCGTAACTCGCTCACGGGCGTCGATCCCGACACCGTCGCCGAGCTCGAGCGGCTGCACTACGCCGTTGCAAGCTCGATCGCGCTGCATCGTTACTCTGGGCAATATCTGCCGACCAAACGCAACAGGGGCCTCGACTGGACGCTGGGTGAAGACGCCGTCGAACTCGGCAGGCGTACCAAATATGATTACGCCCTGTTTCTTTATGCCGAAGACAGCTTTGCATCGACCGGTCGCATCGGACTGCAGGTCCTGGGCATTGCCGGCTGCTTCGTTGGATTTTGCGCGCCGAACATCGGGGGTGGGGGCCAGTTCGGCTACGCCAGCCTGGTCGACTTAAGGACCGGCGAGGTTGTGTGGTTCAACGTGTCCCAGGCCAGCAGCCAGATTGCCGGGATCAAGTTCGGCGACATCCGAACCCCTGAAGGCGCAGCGCAGATGGTCGACCGGCTGCTCGCTCGGATGAAACCGGGCCGGAATGTCCGCCGCCGGGAGAGCGCCCAGTGAACGCGCCGCTGTCGAGGCGCGGCCTTCTGTGTGCGGGAGGCGGTCTGGCTGCGGCTTCACTAGCCGGAAGCGCGGAAGCACGGATCCTGCCCAGAGACATGGTTCCCTTGATCGGCCCTGGTTATCGCGCGGTGGACCAGGACGAAAAAGGCATGTGGCAACAGATGGAGCGGGTCGAGGAGGAAGTCTCCGGCTCCAATCTGCTGATCCGGGATCCGCAGCTGATCCGTTACCTTGGCACGCTGATCGGCAATGTCGGGGGACCGGCAGCGAGGGACATGCGCATCTATCTGGCGCGCATTCCGGAATTCAACGCGATTATGTTCCCGACCGGCTTCACGGTCATTTTCTCCGGTCTGCTTCTGCGCATGCGCAACGAGGCGCAACTGGCAGGAGTGGTCGCGCACGAAAGCGCCCACTTCCTGCGCAAGCATCAGGTTCGCCAGTGGCGCGACATGAAGAGCAAAACGGATGTTTTCGCATTCCTGGCCATGGGAGCGGGTATCGCTGGCGGCGTGACCGGCAACTATATGGGCGATATCTACCAGCTGGCGCAGCTGGGGACGATCCTGTCGCTACTCAAATATAACCGGACACTCGAGGCTGAGGCCGACGCAATGGGCGTGCGATTGCTGGCAGAGGCAGGTTACGACCCCATGGCGATGAGCGAGACTTGGGAGCAGCTAATCGGCGAGCTCGACCTGTCAGCCAAATACCGTCGCAAACGGCGGCGTCGCGACTTCAACATTTTCGAGACCCACCCGTCGCCCGACGCTCGTATGGCGGACCTGAGGATTTCGGCGGCCGAGGTAAGACAACCGGGCAAGGTCTACGATGCCTACCGCGCGCGCTATTTGACGGCGATCGCGAAGATTCGGCCGACAATGCTCGACGACCAGATCAAGCTCAACGACCCCGGCGCAAGCCAGTATATCGTCAATACGCTGGCCAAGGACGGCTGGAACGGGCTGCTTCGTTTCAACGAAGGGGAAATCTGGCGTCTGCGGGGAAGCAGCAAACGGGAAGATGAGGCGCGCGCCGCCCAAGGTTACGCGGCAGCCATCATGTATCCCGATGCTCCGGCAGATGCATGGCGGTGGCACGGCATCATGTTGCTGAAGCAGGGTCGGGGCACCGAGGCGCGCGCCGCATTCGCTCGCTATCTGCAGCTGTCACCCAATGCGCCGGACGCGGCGCTCGTTCGTCAGATGATGATCGGTTGAGGAAGCTCGTCATGCGTATCAAGCAATTCGTCATTCTCGTTGCAGCGGCGGCCTCCCTGTCGGGCTGCGGCTCCTCGCTCGGTGGGGGCTCGTTGGGCTACGGCGGCTACTCGCTGGTGCGAGTTAAGGAGGTGCGGGTCGGAAACGATTCGATGGCCGTTACACCGCCCCGCGAATGGAACAAGATATCCGGCAGCCTGTTCGTCGACATCCACTCGGTCGAGGACTGGACGCAGAACGGCCCCTATCTTGACGGGATCAGCTTTGTCACGGGGCTTAAGGATGGCAAGGCGCTGGTCTACCAGCGGAGCCGTGACGACCGGCAAGTACCCAAGTTCCGGTCGAACATGACCCCCCCGGAAATTGCGGCAATGATCGAAAGCCTGTTCCGCGTTCGCGCCGGCGCCGTCGATTTCAAGACGGTGGCTTTGACACCGCGGCCATTCATGGGGACGAACGGCTTCCAATTCGACTACGAGCATCTCGACAGCGATGAAGTCCGTCGCAAGGGCCGTGCGGTCGCCGCGGTGATCGACGGCCGGCTGTACATGATCCTGTTCGATGCGGCGCGTTCGCACTACTATAATGCGCTGCTCCCCGACTTTGAGACGCTCGTTAACTCGGCGCGGAGAGTTTAGGCACAGACGGGATCCGGCGGTGGCGGTGGCTCGGGTTCGCCGGGCAAGGGAGGCACGTGCCCGGGTTCATCGGCGGGCGCCGGCTCCCCTGGCCGTTGCGGCTTGCTCGCCATCTTCAGCCCTGAGGCTGCGTTCCCGGCGCCGGGACATCGACGTCCGGTGACAGGGGAGGCGCCTCGGCCGGGGGCACGGTTGGCTGCGCGGGCTGGCTCGGCTGTGCCGGTTCCGTCGGCCGGGCCGGCGTTTCGGGCGGGGAATCGGGCGTGTATTGCATAGAAACTGGCTCCTTCATGAGGATAACCCCGCCGCAAGACGGAGGTTGCTCGTCCCACCGCTCTTGCCCCCACGCGGAAGCTTGGTATAGGCCGCCCACTTTCAGGCGTCCGCGCGGGCGTGGCGGAATTGGTAGACGCGCTGGATTTAGGTTCCAGTATCGCAAGATGTGGGGGTTCGAGTCCCTTCGCCCGCACCATTCCGACGCGCAGCCTGTCATCGGACAGGCGAGCAGCGGAATGCCCGCACAGACACGAGATTGACGAACAGGAATTACGGCCGTGACCATGAAGACCGTCGAGACGGAAAATGAAGGCCTGAAGCGGGCCTACAAGCTCACCATTCCCGCCAAGGACATCGACGCCCGCGTCGACGGCGAGATCAAGCGCATCGCGCCAACCGTGCGCATGCCAGGTTTCCGTCCCGGGAAGGTCCCACCGAACCTGATCCGCAAGATGCATGGCGAAGCGCTGATGCGTGACGCGCTCAACACGGCAGTGCAGGACAGCGTTCAGCAGCTGATGTCCGACAAGAAGCTTCGCCCGGCCATGCAGCCGGAAGTGGAGTTGGACGAGGGCTACGAGACGGGCAAGGATGCCGAAGTTAACGTTCGTCTTGAAACTCTGCCCGAAGTTCCGGCGCCGAAGATCGACGGCCTGAAGCTCGAACGTTTCAACGTCGAGGTCGACGAAGCGGCGGTCGACAAGCAGCTTGAGCAGCTGTCGGCCTCCCAAACCCGCTTCGAGGACGCCAAGAAGGGCCACAAGGCCGCCCAAGGCGACCAGGTCACCATCGACTTTGTCGGCAAGGTCGACGGCGTCGCCTTCGACGGCGGCACGGGCACTGACATGCCGGTCGTGCTGGGCTCGGGCCAGCTGATTCCCGGCTTTGAGGACCAATTGGTCGGCGTGAAATCGGGAGATGAGAAGCAGATCGAGGTCAGCTTCCCGGCCGACTATCCGGCCGAGAAGCTGAAGGGCAAGCCGGCTACCTTCGACATCAGCGTCAAGGCGGTGAAGATCGCGGGAGTAACCAAGCTCGATGACGAGCTCGCCAAGCAGCTCGGCCTCAACGATCTCGAACAGCTGAAAGGACTGCTGCGCGACCAGCAGCGCCAGGAGCTGAACGGCCTAACGCGCACGCACATGAAGCGCCGCCTGCTCGATCAGCTTGCCGCAGACCATGACTTCGACGTGCCCCCGTCGATGGTCGAGGCGGAATATCAGAACATCATGGCCCAGCTGCGGCACGAGGCGAGCCATGAAGCCGATCCCCAGGCCGCGCTTGACGAGATCGAGGGCGATGCCGAGGAATATCGAAGCATCGCCGTCCGCCGGGTCCGGCTCGGCCTGCTGCTCAGCGAAATTGGTGCCGCCAACCAAATCGAGGTCAGCCAGCAGGAGATGAATTGCCTGATCGGCCAGGCGGCCGCGCAGTATCAACCTAAGGATCGCGACGCCTTCGTCCGCTACATCCAGCAAAACCCGCTGGCCGCCGCCCAGCTGAGGGCGCCGCTCTATGAGGATAAGGTCGTCGACTTCCTCTTCTCAAAGGCAGAAGTCAGCGACCTCACCGTGACGCGCGACCGGCTGGAAGCCGACCTCGAGAGTGAGGAAGGCCATGTCCATGGCCCGGGCTGCGGACATGACCATCACGACGAGAAGCCCAAGAAGGCCCCCGTCAAGAAGCCGGCGGCGAAGAAAGCCGAGGCAAAGCCGGCTGAAGCCAAGTCGGAGCCGAAGAAGCCCGCTGCCAAGTCGGAGCCAAAAGCCGAGGCAAAGAAAACTCCGGCCAAGAAAGCCCCGGCAAAGAAAAAATAATCGTTGTTCCCGCGCGATCGGGAATCCCGCTATTGAATTTCCTGCGCTAGGAAAGAAGCGGGATTCCCGAGCTCGCGGGAACGACGGAATGGGGGATGTTTTTGGACAGCCTGCGGATTGCGGTCATCCTGCCTTGTTACAATGAGGAAGCGGCGATCACGGATACGGTCGCCGGGTTTCGCGCAGTCCTGCCGGACGCCGCCGTTTACGTCTACGACAACAATAGTCGCGACCGCACTGCCGAGTTGGCGCGTGCCGCTGGTGCGACCGTCCGGTACGAGCGGCAGCAAGGCAAGGGCCATGTGGTCCGGCGCATGTTCGCCGATATCGACGCGGACATTTATGTCATGGCCGACGGCGATCTGACCTACGATCCCAAAGCTGCTCCAGAGATGGTGCGCATGCTGGTCTCCGAGCAGCTCGACATGGTGGTTGGCACCCGCCAACATGAGGTTACCGAGGCCTATCGCGGCGGCCATGTCATCGGCAACCGCTTGTTTACGGGCCTGCTCGCGCGTTTGTTCGGGCGCAGCTTCACGGATATTTTTTCCGGCTACAGGGTTTTCTCGCGTCGATTCGTGAAGAGTTTCCCGGTTCTGTCCGAGGGATTTGAGATCGAGACCGAGATCAGCGTGCACGCGCTTGAACTAAGGATGCCGGTTGGCGAACTGATCACGGCCTATAGCGCTCGCCCCGATGGCTCGGCTTCCAAGCTCAACACCTATCGTGATGGCTGGCGAATCCTGAAGACGATCGGCACGCTTTATCGTGTCGAGCGGCCGGTCCTGTTCTACGGCGGATTGGCAGGCCTGCTGATGCTGACATCCATCATCCTCGCCGTGCCGCTGCTGATCACTTATCTCGACACGGGGCTCGTTCCTCGCTTCCCGACGGCAATATTGGCGACCGGGATGGTGATCGTTGCTGTGCTGAGCTTCTTCGCAGGCTTGATCCTCGACACGGTGACCCGGGGAAGGCGTGAGTTGCGCCGGATTGCCTATCTAGCCTACCGCGCACCATTTGTGGCTGAAAAGTAACAGTGCCACGGCAATAGCAACGGGGTGCTATTCCTGCGCCCAACTCCTTTGTTACTCTCCCGTTTCAGCGGAATTTCGTGACCGGAGTTCGTTTAACAGGGAGATAATCGATGGGCCGTTTTTCGACGGGGCTTCGCTCAGGAGCCGGATTGCTCGCCTTGATCATTGGCAGCGCAGCCGCGGCGCAAAGCACTCAGCCGCCACCCGACATTGCCGAAAATCCGGCAACGACCGCCCAGGAGCCGACCGAAGGCGGCGAGATTGTCGTCACCGGTTCGCGCATCCGCCGCGATCCGCTGAGCCAGGAGCAACCGATCGTCTTCGTCGACGAGGAAGATATCGCGAAGACCGGCCTCAATTCGGTGAGCGACGTGTTGCAGCGGCTGCCAAGCTCGGGCGGCGGCCTCAACAGCAAGATGAACAATAGCGGTAACCTGGGCAATCCTCCCGACGGCGGAGGCGTGGGCGCCGGCGCAGCCGAAATCGATCTACGCTACCTCGGCTCCCGACGCGTGCTCGTGCTGGTCGACGGCATCCGTTATGTGAACGGCGCCTCAGCATCCGGCGTGCCGGGATCGACCGATCTCAACACCATTCCTGAAAGCGCGATCGAGCGCATTGAGGTACTGCAGGACGGTGCCTCGGCGATTTATGGCTCGGACGCGATCGCGGGCGTGGTCAACATCATCACGAAGAAGCGGCAAGAGGGCTTCGATGCCAGTGCTCAAATCGGCGGCTATGACGAAGGAGACGGCTTCACTCAGAACTATGAGCTGAGCTGGGGCAATGGCAGCGATGGCCCGCTCGAAGTTGTGCTTGGCGGTAATTATGTGAAGCAGAATTCCGTTTCGACCGATGATCGGGATCTTACGCTGTTCCCGGTCCCCTATGCCGATAGCTGTGATGCCGGTCAGTGTTCAGGCTTCATCCCAATGGGCCGCTACCAATTTAACGGCTTTTTCGCCGGCGTAACGCAGACGCTGATCTCCACAACCAACACGCCAACTCTGGCCAACTTCCGACCGTTTGCGGATCCCGGAGACCGGTTCAATTTCGCGCCGTTCAATTACCTTCAGATCCCGCTGGAGCGTTTTGGCGCCTTCGCCAATGTCAAATATGAGGTCGCCGACAACGTCAATTTCTCGGCAAAGGGTATCTGGAACCGGCGCAAGTCGAAGAACGAGGCGGCACCGCTTCCCTTCGGTCTCGGGCCGACCTCGGGCCTGACGCCCGTGCTCAGCGGCCTGTCGATTTACGCCACCAACCCCTTCAATCCTTTTGGTGTGGACTTGGTTGGTGACAACCCCCTCACGCCAGCGGCCAATGACGGGAACCTGCGGGCCATATTCCGCCGTTTCGTCGAAGGCGGGCCGCGTCGGTTCAATCAGACGGTCGACACCTGGTATGGGGTCGGAACCTTTGACGGCAGCTTCGACGTCGGTGGCCGCAACTGGTTCTGGGACGTCAATGCTGCCTACGGTCGCAACGAGGCCAAGCAGAAGATGTTCGGCAACATCCACTCGGGCCGCCTCGGGATTGCGCTTGGGCCACTGGCGACCTGCAATGCCACCGCCGGCTGCGTGCCGTTCAACATGTTCGGAGGAGCGGGTTCGATCACGCAGGAGATGATCGACTATGTTTCGTTCGTCCAGAATGACAGCAGCGAGCAGAAGGTGCTGGACCTGACGGCCAACCTCTCCGGTAGTATATTCGAGCTACCGGGAGGTCCGCTGGGCCTCGCGGTCGGCGTTGAATATCGCGATCTCAAGGGCCGTTTTGACCCAGACCCAGTGGTTGCCGAAGGATTCAGCTCCGATATTCCCGCGCTTCCCACCAAGGGCAGCTACGATGTCAAAGAAGCCTATGCGGAGGTTAGCGCTCCGCTGCTGGCCGATCGGCGGTTCGCGGATCTTCTTGAACTGACCGGCGCGGTGCGCTTCTCCGATTATTCCCGGGGGATTGGCTCGACCACCACCTTCAAGGCAGGTCTCAACTGGAAGCCGGTCGAGGACTTGCGGTTCCGCGCGTCCTGGGCGGAAGGTTTCCGGGCTCCCCAGATCGGCGAGCTGTTCGGAAGCCAGTCGCGGTTTGACCAAACCCTCAGCGATCCTTGCTCGTCGCATGCAACTAACACACAGCCGCGGCGCTTCAGCAACGATGCGACGGTTCGCGCCAACTGCATCGCCGCCGGCGTGCCCGCCGACGGCAGCTACCTTCAGGCCAATCCGCAAATCTCGGTCGTGGTTGGCGGCAACGAAAACCTCCAGCCTGAAACCTCGAAGAGTTGGGTCCTGGGTGCCGTCTTGAGCCCCAGTTACGTTCCTGGGTTCTCGATCGAGGGCAATTGGTACGACATCAAGGTCAAGCAGGCCATCCAGACGGTCAACGGCGACACGACGCTGGTCAATTGCGTGGTAAATAACGACCCCGCCGCTTGCGCTCTGGTCACCCGCGTGGGCGGGGAGCTGACCGAAATTTCGGGCCTGTTGCAGAATATTGCGGCAATCGAGACCAGGGGTTTCGATCTCAACCTGGCGTATCGCAACGTGCAGACCGACTTTGGCACTTTCGCTTTCACCTGGAACAACACTTTCCTGACCAATTATGACGTGTTTGTTCCGGCAACTGGCGGGTTGCAGAAGATCAGCCGCGAAGGCACCGAGCAGGGCGCGCCCTCGCAGGCGTTCCCGAAGTGGAAGGCGATCGGCATCATCGACTGGGACCACGCCGACTTCGGCGCGACTCTGACCGGCCGCTACATATCGAAGCTGACAGACACGGCAGGTGGGAACGCGGAAATCGATTCCATTTTCTACACCGACGCGCAATTGCGGTGGATGCCGGGTTTCGTCGACAATCTCGGCATCGCCGTCGGCGTCAACAATCTGTTCGACGTCAAGGCGCCGGGCTGCCTGGGCTGCGAAACCAACAATCTGGCAATAACGGTCCACGACGTGCCCGGGCGCTACCTGTACGCGCGCGCTACGTTCAAGATGTAAGGCCGTCCCTCGGGATCGCCGCAAAAGGAAGGGCGGTTCGGCTTGGCCGTGCCGCCCTTTCGCATTTGTTGGCCCAATCCGGCTTGAACATTGCCGCGAACCTGCCGATGTAGGCCCCACGCAACGCAAGGACCCGCATTCCCCATGGACCATCAAGATATCGTTTCCGGCCTCGTTCCGATCGTCATCGAGCAGTCGAACCGGGGCGAGCGCAGCTTCGACATTTATTCCCGGCTGCTGAGGGAGCGGATCGTCTTCATCACCGGTCCGATCGAGGACCATATGGCCTCGTTGATCACCGCGCAGCTGCTCTTCCTCGAGTCCGAGAACCCGAAGAAGGACATTTTCATGTACATCAACTCGCCCGGCGGCGTGGTGACCGCGGGCCTCGCGATCCACGATACGATGCAGTACATCCGGCCGAAGGTCAGCACGGTCTGTATTGGCCAGGCCGCGTCGATGGGGAGCTTCCTGCTCTGCGCCGGTGAGCCCGGCATGCGCATCGCGCTGACCAACAGCCGGATCATGATTCACCAGCCGTCGGGCGGAGCCCAAGGCATGGCTTCCGATATCGAGATCCAGGCGCGCGAAATCCTGCGCATGCGCACCCGACTCAACACGCTCTACGCCAAATATACCGGCAAACCGATCGAGGAGATCGAGGCGGCGATGGACCGCGACAAGTTCCTCGAGGCCGACGAAGCCAAGGAATATGGTCTGATCGACGAGGTCTTCGACCGACGGCCCGCGATGGGCGAGGACTCGGCAACGGGCGTCGGTGACGTCACGCCGGCCTGAAGAACCAGCGTGGATGCGCTGGGTTGCGATTGAAGAGGCCGTAGACGTCGTAAGCGTGCCCCATCTCGCCACCATCAGCGAGTCTTTCCGGCATCCGTCTCGCTAGGCACCTTGCCCCATTGGCCCGGACGTTCCATATTTGGGACAGGCACTTGGGGCGGGGAGCTGCGTTAACCCATCTGCCAGTTTGATTGTGCGATAAACCGGTCTAGCATGACCGGGCGGCTGCTCGCGCTGCCGCGTGAAGACAAGGAATGGTATGACTAAGCTTTCCGGCGGCGGCGACAGCAAGAGCACGCTTTACTGCAGCTTCTGCGGCAAGTCACAGCACGAGGTGCGCAAGCTGATTGCGGGCCCGACCGTCTTCATTTGCGATGAATGCGTCGAGCTGTGCAATGACATCATCCGTGAGGAGACCAAGTCGGCACTCGTCAAGACTCGCGACGGCGTCCCGACTCCGTCCGAAATCTACAAGGTGCTGGACGACTACGTGATCGGGCAGCAGCGCGCCAAGCGGGTCCTGTCGGTCGCGGTTCATAATCATTACAAGCGACTCGCCCATGGCGCCAAGACCGGTACCGAGGTCGAGCTGGCCAAGTCGAACATCCTGCTGATCGGCCCAACCGGCTGCGGCAAAACGCTGCTCGCCCAGACGCTGGCGCGGATTCTCGATGTGCCCTTCACCATGGCCGACGCGACGACGCTGACGGAGGCCGGCTATGTCGGAGAGGATGTCGAGAATATCATCCTGAAGCTGCTTCAGGCTTCCGATTACAACGTCGAGAAGGCCCAGCGGGGCATCGTCTACATCGACGAGATCGACAAGATTTCCCGGAAATCGGACAATCCCTCGATTACGCGCGACGTGTCAGGCGAGGGCGTGCAGCAGGCACTTCTGAAGCTAATGGAGGGCACCACTGCCAGCGTCCCGCCCCAAGGCGGTCGCAAGCATCCGCAGCAGGAATTCCTGCAGGTCGACACGACCAACATATTGTTCATCTGTGGCGGCGCCTTCGCCGGGCTGGAAAAGATCATCGGCGACCGGCTGCAGGGCAAGTCGATCGGTTTCGGGGCCCATGTCGCGGCGCCGGAAGACCGGCGTGCCGGAGATGTGTTGAAGTCGACCGAGCCTGAGGATTTGCTCAAATTCGGCCTGATCCCCGAGTTCATAGGCCGCTTGCCGGTCATCGCCACGCTGGAGGATCTCGACGAGGAAGCGCTGGTCAAAATCCTGGTCGAGCCGAAGAATGCGCTGGTAAAGCAGTATCAGAAGCTGTTCGACATGGAGGACGTCGAGCTCGGCTTCTCCGACGAGGCGCTGCACTCGGTCGCCAAAAAGGCGATCGAGCGCAAAACCGGCGCCCGGGGGCTGCGCTCGATTCTCGAAGGCATCCTGCTCGACACCATGTTCGACCTGCCGTCGATGGAGGGCGTCGACGAAGTCCACATCGACAAGGATGTCGTAGCCGGCACCAAGGACCCGGTTCGGGTCTATGCCAAAAAGGACAAGACGGCCTCTTCGGGCGACGCGGCCTAACGCGTGGCGACTGCCCGGCCGCCCGTCCGGCTGTTCGACGATAATTTCCTGAAGTTCCTGCCGGCGCCGCTGCGCGAGCCCAGGCGTGCTTGGCTGGCGATACCAACCGCTTGGGCCCTGAGCATCGTCGGCAGCCTGTTGCTCGCCGCCCTTTTTGGGATCCTGCTACCCCAGCTGAAAGGACCCGACTTTCCGATCAAGGGCTGGGGTGCGCTGTTTGCGCTCGTCGTTTTTGCTCCCGTCCTTGAGACCTTGATCATGGCGGGTCTGATCTGGCTGTTCGAACGACTCCTGCCGACGACCGGCGCGGTGGTCGCCAGCGCCATTGCCTGGGGCGCATTTCATTCCAGTCAAGCGCTTGGCTGGGGCCTGGTCATCTGGTGGCCGTTCCTGATCTTTTCGACGCTGTACGTCGTGTGGCGCCAGCGGAGCTTCTGGACAGGGGTGGGAGTTGCCGCGGCCACCCACGGGCTTCAAAACCTCGGGCCGGGTCTGGTCATCGCCTTCGGCTAGCTGTCCGTTGCGCTATGTAGGGTTGCCGCCCATATAGACCCAATGACAACCCGTACTCTTCCAGTTCTTCCCCTCCGGGATATCGTCGTTTTTCCGCATCGAATCGTGCCGCTGTTCGTCGGCCGCGAGAAATCCGTTGCCGCACTGGAAGCGGCAATGGCCGCGGACAAGCAGCTTTTCCTGGTCGCGCAGCTCGATCCCGCCGAGGACGACCCCGACCGCGACGCCCTGTACGACCTCGGCGTAATCGCCACCGCTATGCAGCTGTTGAAGCTGCCAGACGGGACCGTCCGAGTCCTCGTCGAGGGCGCGCAAAGGGCCAAGCTTGTGGCGCTCAAGGACGCCGACGGCCATCAGCAGGCCGACGTCGAGCTGGTCGATGAAGTGGCGGCCGAGGGACCCGAAGCGCTGGCACTGATGCGGTCGGTGATCGATCAGTTCGAAAATTATGCCAAGCTGAACAAGCGCCTCCCGGCGGAGACCTCGATGCAGCTCGGCGAGATAGAGGATCCTTCGATCCTGGCCGACGCGGTCGCTTCCAACCTGTCGATCAAGGTTGCCGACAAGCAGGCGCTGCTGGGCGAACTCAACCCTGCACGGCGGCTCGAAATGGTGTTCGCTTTCATGGAAGGCGAGCTCGGCGTGCTTCAGGTCGAGAAGAAGATCCGCAGCCGCGTCAAGCGGCAGATGGAGAAGACGCAGCGCGAATATTATCTGAACGAACAGCTCAAGGCGATCCAGCGGGAGCTGGGCGAAAGCGAGGAGGGCGGTGACGAGCTCAACGAGCTCGCCGGCAAGATTCGCAAGACGCGCCTGTCCAAAGAAGCCCGCAACCGCGCCAATGCCGAGCTCAAGAAGCTGCGCGCCATGGCGCCGATGAGCGCCGAAGCGACGGTTGCGCGCAACTATCTCGACGTGCTGCTCGGCCTGCCCTGGGGCAAGAAGTCGAGGCTCAAGCGGGACATTGCCGAGGCGCAGCGGGTGCTCGACGAGGACCATTATGGGCTGGAGAAGGTCAAGGACCGGATCGTCGAATATCTTGCCGTTCAGGCCCGAACCAACCGGCTCAAGGGCCCGATCCTGTGTCTGGTCGGACCGCCGGGCGTCGGCAAGACTTCACTGGGGCGCTCGATAGCCCGCGCCACAGGACGTGAATTCGCTCGTCAGTCCCTGGGCGGAGTTCGGGACGAAGCGGAAATTCGGGGCCACCGCAGGACCTATATCGGCTCGCTGCCGGGCAAGATCATCGCCAATCTGAAGAAAGCCGGAACCAGCAACCCACTGTTCTTGCTCGATGAGATCGACAAGCTCGGCCAGGATTTCCGCGGTGACCCATCATCCGCACTGCTGGAAGTTCTCGACCCCGAGCAGAACAGCAAGTTCCAGGATCACTATCTGGAGCTGGATTACGACCTTTCCGACGTGATGTTCGTCACCACGGCCAACTCGCTCGACATGCCTCAGCCTTTGCTCGATCGAATGGAGATCATTCGGCTGGAGGGTTACACCGAGGACGAGAAGGTCGAGATCGCCACGCGCCACCTCATTCCAAAGCAGATCGAGGCGCATGGCCTCAAGGAAGACGAGCTGGCGTTTACCGACGAAGGGCTGCGATCGATCATCCGGCATTACACGCGTGAAGCCGGGGTGCGGACGCTGGAGCGCGAACTGGCCAAGATAGCCCGCAAGTCGTTGCGCCAGATCCTCGAGGGCAAATCCGAGGGAATCAGCCTGGCCGCGGACAATGTCGGCGACTTTCTTGGTGTCCGGCGATTCCGCTACGGCGTCGGCGAGGAAGAGGATCAGATCGGTGCCGTCACCGGCCTTGCGTGGACGGAGGTCGGCGGAGAATTGCTGACAATCGAGGCGGTCACCGTTCCGGGCAAGGGGCAGATCAAGACCACCGGCAAGCTTGGCGAGGTGATGACGGAGTTGATCCAGGCGGCAATGAGTTTCGTCAAGGCGCGTGCTCCTGCCTATGGCGTCAGGCCGTCGATCTTCGGGCACAAGGACATCCACGTCCACTTGCCTGAAGGCGCCGTGCCCAAGGACGGCCCCTCGGCGGGCATTGGCATGGTCACCGCGATGATCTCGACTCTGACCGGCATTCCCGTTCGCCGGGACATCGCCATGACCGGTGAAGTCACGCTGCGAGGCCGGGTGCTGCCGATCGGCGGCCTCAAGGAAAAGCTGCTGGCAGCGCTGCGCGGTGGCATCGGCACCGTGCTGATCCCCGCGGAGAATGAGAAAGACCTCGCGGAGATCCCGGCTTCGGTCAAGGAGGCCCTGGAAATCGTGCCCGTCGGCCATGTTGATGAAGTGCTGGCAAAAGCGCTGACGCAGGCGATGACGCCGATTGAATGGACCGAAGCGGATGAGCAGGCAACGCAGCCAATCGTTCCCCCTGCCGTGGGAGGCGAGGGCGCGAGCGTTCGTCATTAAGGTCTTTTGCGGGTTTCGCGGCCACCGTTCGTCACTCGCCCTTTGACTTAGGCCCGAGAAATTGCCTTAAATCGGCTTTTCTCGGGCCCCGCGAGTCCCGCGGCGTCCAGCCGGGAGCGTAGAGCATGAACAAGCAGGAACTGATCGGCCAGGTCGCGGAGCGTGCGGGACTGTCGCGCAATGATGCCAGCCGCGCGGTCGAAACCATGCTTGAGATCATCACGTCGACGCTGAAGCGAGGCGACGAGGTTCGGCTTGTCGGCTTCGGCAATTTTTCCGTGACTCGCCGCAAGGCGTCGACCGGTCGCAACCCGCGCACCGGCGAGCCGATGCAGATCAAGGCCACCTCCCAGCCCAAATTCCGCCCCGGGAAGGTGCTGAAGGACGCGGTTCAATAGATTGCGTTTGAGGCGGCTGGACAGCACTGGGCCGCTCGCTTAAGGGCGCATTCCCGCATGGGCGCGTAGCTCAGCGGTAGAGCACAGCCCTTCACACGGGTGGGGTCACAAGTTCAATCCCTGTCGCGCCCACCATGCTTTGAAAGCCTGCCGGAGTCGAACGACTTCGGCAGGCTTTTTTATTGTCAGCTGCCAACTCCTACTGCAGATAAGCTGGCTGGAAACCCGCGATCCGCCGCAGTTCTTCCCAATCCGTGAACTGAATTTCTCGGCCGCGGCGGTGGATCAGCCCTTGCCGTTCCAGATCGGCGAACACTCGATTGACGTTGACCGACGTCTGGCCGGTGATGTCGGCAATCTGCTGCTGGGTGAACGGATTGATCATATTGCTCTGGCTCGGATCGATGCCCATGCGGACCGCCGTTTCGCACAGTAGATGGGCGACACGCGCGGTTGAATCGCGCCGGCCTGTATTGACCAGCCATTCGTAACCGATCGCATTTTGGCGCTGGACGAGCTTCCAGAAGAAGCGGGCGACTTCGGGATTGGCATTGACGATCGCGTCGAAATCCTCGGCTTTGCCGACCAGCACCTCGCTTCTGACGATAGCCTGCAGGCCATAGTCGGCGTTCCCTTCGTGAGGCAGGATGCCCTCGCCAGGAAACCGCAGCGAGACGATCTGCCGCCGGCCGCTGCCGTCGGTCTTGAATTTGGCAAGCATGCCAGAACGGACCAGCATCACTTCATCGCGCGGAGCACCGGGCTCACGAAATGGGCGCCGCGGTTCGACATGAACCACCTTGTGCGGCATGTTAAGAAACAGGTCCGCAAATTTTGGATCCAGGCCGGCCTCAATCAGTCTATCGCGCACGGTCACGCCGGATTCCTCCGGGACGCGCGCCCGCCGAATCGTCATCCTCATTCTCCCCTGGGGAGGCATGCTCTGCTTGTTACGAGGCGCAAGTGCATTCCATTACATCTTGCGGATAATGGCGGTTAATGCATTGGTTAGCCAATTCTCGAAATCCGGTCGCGAAGCTCGTCCAAGTTTTCACATCGATGTGTCGGGACCGATTTAAGTCCGGTGGGCCGGGCCAGCCGGCGTCCTGCAAGGTCCACACCTTGCAAGGTTCGCGCTCCCCGCATATCGAGGGAAGACGTGGAAATGGACATGAGGATCGACCATCATCAGCATCAGATAGTTGATTTTTTCATAGCCATTTCGGCAAGCAGTGTGCTTCAATTTCTTTGGTTATCGTCGCCAGTTCCGCATGCGCGCCGGCGGGCAGCTGGCCGAACGCGGTTGCATCGCCTTTCGCCGCCAGAATCAGCGATCCCGAGCGTGACCTGGGCCGGCCGCAGCAGGACCACCCAATGCTCGATATTCGCGGATCAGGCTGTCCGGATAATCCGAACTTGCGCATCGTTTCGTTGGCCACGTCAGCGTCCTTCCGCTATTGCTTGCCAAGCTGGAGCGCTTCCTTAAGGGGGCGGCGCGCCTCTTCAAGGCGTTTCATGGCGATCGTAGCTCAGTTGGTTAGAGCACCGGTTTGTGGTACCGGGGGTCGCGGGTTCAAGCCCCGTCGATCGCCCCAAGTTTTCCGTGGCCGAGCAGGCGGTTAGGCGATCCATGAATACTCCATGGGGTTACCCCGATTTCGACGCGCACGAAGCGCTGCACTTCGTCA
Source organism: uncultured Alphaproteobacteria bacterium (assembly GCA_963844355.1). Classification (GTDB taxonomy): domain Bacteria; phylum Pseudomonadota; class Alphaproteobacteria; order Sphingomonadales; family Sphingomonadaceae; genus Sphingomicrobium. Next base: position 267,057 of record CAWJNY010000007.1, on the reverse strand, counting down.
CCGATGAACAGAGCGGTCTCCGCGCGATCATCGCGATGCATTCGACCCATCTTGGGCCGGCGGCCGGTGGGACGCGCCTTTGGCACTATGCCGACGATGCGGACGGCGTTGACCGATGCGCTGCGCCTGTCGCGCGGCATGAGCTACAAGAACGCCATGGCCGGCCTACCGCTCGGTGGCGGCAAGGCAGTCGTCCTGGCGAACGCAAGCCGCACCAAGACCCCGGAGATGCTGGCTGCGTTTGGCAGCGCGGTGAATTCGCTGGGCGGCAAATATGTCACCGCCGAGGACGTCGGCATGTCGGTAGCCGACATGATCGAGATTTCCAAGCAGACCAAGTTCGTCGCCGGCCTCCCGGTGGAGGGCGGCGCGGTCGGCGGCGACCCGGGGCCGCATACGTCGCTTGGCGTGTTCCTCGGCATCAAGGCGGCGGTAAAGCGCGCGCTGGGCAAGGACAGCCTGAGTGGCCTTCACATTGCCTTGCAGGGCGCCGGCAGCGTCGCCGGAGGCGTCGCCCGCCAGGCCGCGGCCGAAGGCGCCAAGCTTTCGATCGCTGATGTCGATCGCGCCCGGGCCGAAAAGCTCGCGGCCGAGACCGGTGGCACGGTGGTGTCGCCGGACGACATCCTGTTCCTGGAGGCGGATGTGGTCAGCCCCTGTGCGCTTGGCGCGATCCTCACTGAACAGTACGATTGCCCGGCTTAACACCCCGATCGTCGCGGGCGGAGCCAACAACCAGTTGGCGACCGCCGAGGATGGCCAGCGGCTGCAGGCGCGGGGAATCCTCTACGCGCCGGACTATGTCATCAATGCCGGAGGCATCATCAACGTATCGACCGAATATCTCGGCGACGGCGGGCCCGACCTGGTGCGCTCGCGGATCGAGGCGATTCCAGGCCGGCTCGAGCAGATCTGGGCGGAAAGTGCCGCCTCAGGCCGCGATCCGGCGTCGGTTGCCGACGAGATGGCGCAGAAGCTGATCGGCCGCGCGTGATTGATCGATGATCGTGCTGTGGAGAGGAGCGCGGCCGCCCGGCCTATCTGGATTGCCGCGTTCGCTTCGCTTCTCGCAATGACAGGGATGTTTGGCTAGAGACGCGCAAGCACCATGCACGGTTATGCCAACCCCGCCCGCTTCCTGAAGATCGCCCGGCCAGCAACCGGCTGGCTGTTCGGCATCGGCCTGCTGTTGCTGCTTGCCGGCGTATGGGGCGGGCTGTTGATGACCCCGCCCGACTATCTGCAGGGCGAAACCGTCCGCATCCTGTACATCCACGTTCCCGCCGCCTGGCTCGGCATGGCGGGTTGGGCGTCGATTGCGGCCGCATCCATCAGCCAGCTCGTCTGGCGGCACCCGTTGGCGGCAGTAGCTGGCCGCGCGATCGCGCCCGCCGGAGCGACTTTCGCCGCATTATGCCTCGCCACCGGCTCGATCTGGGGCCGCCCGACGTGGGGCACCTGGTGGGAATGGGACGGCCGCCTGACCTCGATGCTGATCCTGTTCTTCCTCTACCTCGGCTACATCGCGCTTGCCTCGGCCGAGCGGGAGCGCGGCGGCGAAGGACGGATGGCTGCGCTGTTCGGCGTGGTTGGCGCGGTCAATCTGCCCAATCATTCATTATTCGGTGATGTGGTGGCGGACGCTTCATCAGGGCCAATCGATCAGCATCGCCGAAGGCTCCTCTATCGCTCCGGAATTGCTGTGGCCGCTGCCGCTCACCATGGTCGGCTTTACCGCCATTTTCGCAGCGGTCGCGCTGATGCGAATGCGGGCGGAGCTCGCGCGGCAGAAGATGGAAGCGCGCCTGCGCCGGAGCGTCGCCGAATGAACCAGTGGGCGTTCGTCATTGTTGCCTACGGGATCATTCTGCTGGCGACTGTCGGCCTGGTGCTCTTGCTTGTGATCGATGCGCGTCGCCGAGGCAGCCGCTGAGGCGATGAAGCGCCGCCAATGAAGGTCAAGCCGAAGCATCAACGGCTGATCCTGGTCGTGCTCGCAGTCGCCGCACTGGTCGGGGCAGTGCTGCTCGCCATGTGGGGGCTTCAGGACCGCGCAGCCTATTTCGTCACTCCGTCAGACATCGCCGCAGGCAAGGTCCAACCGGACAAGGCGATGCGGCTCGGCGGGATGGTGGTGAAGGGCTCGCTCAAGCGCGACCAAGACGGTTTAACCGTTCGCTTTACCGTCAGTGACGCGGGCCGAGATCGCCCGTCGTCTTCCGCGGCATCACACCTGACCTGTTTCGCGAAGGAAGCGGCGTCGTCGCGGAAGGGCGGCTCGAACCAGCGGCCTGTTCGTCGCGGACAACATCCTCGCCAAGCATGATGAGCGCTACATGCCGCCGCAGATGGCCAACGAGGCCGTCACGCATGATTGCCGAAGCCGGTCTTGCCGCACTGTGGCTCGCCGCGGCGTTGGCTGCGCTGCAGCTGGCGCTGGCCTGCGGATTGGGCGGCGAGCAGGGGCGGACCTCCGAACGGTTCGCGCAATCGCGTTGGCGCAGGGTCTGATGACCCTGTTCGCGTTTGGCGCGCTGATTGCCGTCTTTCCTGAACAGCGACATGAGCGTGCTGCTGGTCGCGGAGAACAGCCACAGCCAGAAGCCCTGGATTTACAAATTCGCCGGCGCGTGGGGAAACCATGAAGGCTCGATGCTGCTCTGGGTCACGGTGCTGGCGCTGGCCGGCGCAGTCGTCGGCCTGTTCGAGAGGCGGCTCGACGAGCGGACGCTCGGCGCGACGCTTGGCGCGCAGGCGGCGCTGGCGCTTGGCTTCTTCGCCTTCCTGCTGTTCGCGTCCAACCCGTTCGAACGGCTCGATCCGGCGCCGATCGACGGGCGCGGCCTAAACCCTCTGCTTCAGGACCCCGGCCTCGCCTTCCACCCGCCGACGCTTTATCTCGGCTATGTCGGACTGTCGGTTGCCTTCAGCCTGGCCGTCGGCGGATTGATCCGCGGCAATGTCGGTCCGGCGATCGCACGGGCGATGCGGCCCTGGGTGCTGGCCGCCTGGATCCTGCTGACGCTTGGTATCACCGCCGGCAGCTACTGGGCCTATTATGAGCTTGGCTGGGGCGGCTGGTGGTTCTGGGACCCGGTCGAAAATGCCTCGCTGATGCCCTGGCTTGCGGCAACGGCCCTGCTGCACAGCGTCAACGTGCTCGCCGCGCGCGGCGGCCTTCGTGCCTGGACGATGATGCTGGCCCTGGTCGCCTTCTCCATGTCGATGGTTGGCACCTTCCTGGTTCGCTCGGGAATCCTGACGTCCGTCCACTCATTCGCCGTCGACCCAACCCGGGGCACGCTTCATCCTCGCTCTGCTGGCGATCTATATCGGCGGAGCACTGACTGCTATTCGCGCTGCGCATCGCCCAGGTGAAGGAAGGGGCGCCGTTCGAAATCGTCAGCAGGGAAGGCGGGCTGGTCGCCAACAACCTCCTCCTGTCGGTGATCCTCGGCATCGTCTTCGTCGGGACGCTCTATCCGCTGATCGCCGAGGCGTTGTCGGGCGAGAAACTGTCGGTCGGGCCGCCCTATTTCGACAGCGTCGCCAGCCCGCTGGCGCTGGTTCTGCGGCGGCTGATGATGATCGCCCCCCAGCTCAAATGGCGGCGGGATGCCGCGCCGATCCTGCCGCGGCTTGCACCGGGAGTGCTGGTGGCAATCGCCGTTTTCGTCGCGAGCTTCATCCTGACGCCGCGCATCGGCCTGCTGCCGCGCCTGGGACTGGCGCTTGGCGCCGGACTATTGCCTGCCAGCCTGCTGCCTCTTGTTCGGCCGGTCGTTGAGCCGCACGCCGCTTGCGGTCTGGGGCATGGCGGTCGCGCATTTCGGAGTTGCGGTTGCCATCCTCGGAATGGCGTCGGACAGCGCCTTCACCCAGGAGAGGCTGGCGGCCGCGCGGCCCGGTGAGACGATCGACGCTCGGGCCGTGGCTGGTCGAATTCCGCCAGGTCATGCCGGTCGCCGGCCCGAACTGGACCGCGCATCGAAGGCGAATTGCGGGCGTCGAAAGGGGGCGGCGTCACCGTCCTCAAGCCGCAAAGCCGCTTCTTCCCGTCGCCGCCGACGACCACCAATGAGGCGGCGATCGACACCAGCTGGAACGGCCAGCTCTATGCCGTCCTCGGCGAGCAGGACGAGCAGGGGCGCTGGCAGCTTCGCCTGTGGTGGAAGCCGTTCGTGACGCTGATCTGGCTCGGCGGAATCCTGATCGCGCTTGGCGGCGCGCTGGCGTTGATCGGTCGGCTGGTGCGCGAGCGGCGGCAGCGAATCCGCGGCGAGGAGGCGTTCGGATGAGCCGGCTGCTGCGTTTCCTGCCGCTGTTGGTGCTGGTGGCCTTTGTCGGCGCGGTTGCGTGGCGACTTAGCCGGCCGGCGGACGAGGAAATCCCGCTCGCAACTGGTCGGCCAGCCCGTTCCCGCGTTTGCCCTGGGCCCGATCGTGCCGGGCAGGCCGGGCTCGCCTCGAGCCGAGTCTGACGAAGGGCCAGCCACGGATGATCAATGTCTTCGCCAGCTGGTGCGTGCCCTGCATCGCCGAGGCACCGTTGCTGATGGAGCTGAAGCGCCAGGGCGTCGCCGATCGATGCGGTCGCCGTTCGCGACCGGCCGGAGGACGTCGCGGCCTTTCTCGCCCGTCATGGCGACCCGTTCACGGCGATCGGCTCGGATCCGGAAAGCCGGGTGCAATTGGCGCTCGGATCGTCGGGCGTCCCGGAAAGCTTCATCGTCGATGGCCGGGGGATCATCCGCTACCAGCATATGGGCCCGATCGAGCCGGACGATGTGCCGACGATCCTGCGCCGAATGGGAGGCAGCCAAGTGAGCGCTGGCTTCTGCTCGTTATTGCTCGCTTGTCGCTGGCCGTCCCCGCGCTGGCGGACAGCGGTCTGCCGCCGGCGCGCTGGGCCAATGAGCAGCTGCCCGACCCGCGCCAGGAAGCCGAGGCCAAAGCCCTGATGGAGGAGCTGCGCTGCCTGGTCTGCCAGGGACAGTCGATTGCCGACAGCGATGCAGAGCTGGCTGGCGACATGCGCGCCCTGGTCCGGCAGCGGATCGCGGCCGGCGAAGAGTCCAGAACAGGTCCGCAGCTGGCTGATCCAGCGCTACGGCAATTGGGTCAGCTACCGTCCGCCGGTCGAGCCGGTCACCTGGCCGCTATGGGCGGCGCCGGTCTTGTTGCTTGCTCGCCGGCGCCTGGCTGCTTCGCAAGCGGCTGGTCAGGAGGCGCGGATGACGGGCTATATCGTGCTGCTCGCCTCTGGCAGCGGTCACGACTGACCCTGCTGTGGCTGTTGAAGCTGCGCGGATCGATGCTGACCCTGGCCGCTGCGGCCATTGCCTTCGGCGGCGCCGGTTATGCGCTGCAGGGCAATGCCGGGCTTGGAGGTCAGCCGCGCGCAGCGGACCGCCGCGCGCCGCCGATGCCGCTGACCGGCGCACGCCAGGCAATGATGGGCCAATTCGACTATTCCGACACCTGGCTCAACATGGCGGACGCGCTTGCTTCGCGCGGCAACACGCGAGGATGCGGCCAAGCTGCTGCAAGCGCAGGCTCGCGCGAGCATCCTCGCGATTATAAGCTGTGGATCGGCCTGGGCAATGCGCTGACCGATCATGCCCGAACGATCACGCCGGCAGCGCGGCTTGCCTTTAACGGGCAGCGGAGCTGGCGCCCGGCTATCCCGCGCCGCGCTTTTTCCTCGGGCTGGCCGAAGCCCGGTCGGGCAACACTGAGGAAGCGGTCCGGCTATGGCGCAAATCTTGCCGACGCGCCGGCCGATGCCAGCTGGCGGCCGATGATCGAGGATGGCATTGCCCTGATGACGCCAAGGGGAACGCCACCGCCGCCCGAGGCGAGCCATCAAGCCGGTTCGTAAGGCAGATCGAGCGCTTCGGCGACCGCCTGGTGACGGATCTTGCCGCCCGAAACATTGAGACCGTTGGCGAGGTGCGGATCCTGGCGCATCGCTTGCTTCCGCGCCGAGGTTGGCCAGCTTGATTGCGAACGGCAGGGTGGCGTTATTGAGCGCGAAGGCCGAGGTTCGGGCCACGGCGCCCGGCATATTGGCAACGCAATAGTGGATGACTCCGTCGACCTCATAGACCGGGTCGGAGTGGGTCGTCGCGTGGCTGGTTTCGAAGCAGCCGCCCTGGTCGATCGCGATGTCGACCAGGACCGAGCCGCGCTTCATCGTCTTCAGCATGTCGCGGGTGACCAGCTTCGGAGCAGCCGCACCCGGCACCAGCACCGCGCCGATCACCAGTTCCGCCTCGTTGACCGCCCGGGCGATGGCGCTGCGCGACGCATAGGCGGTCTTGATCTGCGAGCCGAAGAACATGTCGAGCTCGGCCAGCCGCTCGTTGGAAATGTCGTAGATGGTGACGTCGGCGCGCATGCCGACCGCCATCTGCGCGGCATTCACGCCGGCGACGCCGCCGCCGAGGATCGCGACCTTTGCGGGTGCCACGCCCGGGACGCCGCCGAGCAGCACGCCGCGGCCGCCGGGCTCCTTTTCCAGATAATGTGCGCCGACCTGGATCGACATGCGCCCCGCGACTTCGCTCATCGGCTTCAGCAGCGGCAGCGCGCCCGACTGCGACGTCACCGTTTCATAGGCGATGCAGGTCGCGCCCGACTTCATCAGCCCTTCGGCCTGCGGCTTGTCGGCGGCGAGGTGGAGGTAGGTGAACAGCAGGTGGCGCGGCTCCAGCATCGCGATTTCCTGCGGGCTGCGGCTCCTTGACCTTCACGATCATGTCGCTCTGGGCGAACACGTCGGCAGCGGTCGGCAGGATCGTCGCGCCGGCCTTTTCAAAGGCTTTGTCCGGGCAATCGATGCCGGAGCCGGCCTTGGTCTCGACGAACACTTCATGGCCGTGGGCGACCAGCTCGGCCACCGAAGCCGGAGTCAGGCCGACGCGATATTCATGAACCTTGATTTCCTTCGGCACTCCGACGCGCATGATGCGTTTGCTCCAAATCGGGAAGTTGCGGCCCTATAGCGACGGCTTCGCTGATTGCAGCGCCTTTTTGCCGGGCGCTTTAGGGTTGGACCTAGTTCACGCTTCAAGCCGGTTGAGCCTGAAACGATCAAGGTCTAAGGCGGCGCGCCGCGCCGGTCGGCGTCGTGAGGACCGTTAAAGTATGAATATCACCGCCGCCGGGACTGCCGAGACCGCAACCGGCGACCAACACATGGCCATCCATGCCAGGGTTCGCTCGCCAAGCTGATGGTCGGCGCGATCGGCATCGTGTTCGGCGACATCGGCACCTCGCCGATCTACGCGTTCCGCGAAACCTTCGCCGGCCACCACACGCTGCGGCCCGACGCGCTGCACATCTATGGCGTGCTGAGCCTGATCTTCTGGTCGATGCTGATCATCGTCGCGCTGAAATATGTCACGATCATCATGCGCGCCGACAACAAGGGGGAGGGCGGAAGCCTCGCCCTGCTGGCGCTGATCAACCGCACCGCCACCGAGGCGAGAAGAAGAAGTGGACGGTGGGCATCGTCATGCTCGGCGTGTTCGCGACCGCGCTCTTCTATGGCGACAGCATGATCACGCCGGCCATCTCGGTCCTGTCGGCGGTCGAGGGCCTGACGACCGTCAAGGCCGGCTTCGAGCCCTATGTCATCCCGACCGCGATCGGCATCCTGGTCGGCCTGTTCGCGATCCAGTCGCGCGGCACGGCCAAGGTCGGGCTGCTGTTCGGCCCGATCATGCTGGTCTATTTCGCGACGCTCGCGGTGCTCGGCGGCATGCAAATCGTCAAGCATCCGGACGTGCTGGTCCAGATGCTCAACCCGCTGAACGCCTTCAAATTCTACATCGCCGAGCCACTTCCGGCCTTCATCGCCATGGGCTGCGTGGTGCTGGCGGTCACCGGCGCCGAGGCGCTTTACGCCGACATGGGCCATTTCGGCCGCCGCCCGATCAAGTTCAGCTGGCTCTATTTCGTCATGCCGGCCCTGCTGCTCAATTATATGGGGCAGGGCGCGATGCTGCTGTCGCAGGACCCCGCGCAGGCGCTGGAGACGGTCAAGAATCCGTTCTTCTTCCTTGCGCCGGAAACGCTGCGGCTGCCGCTGGTCATCCTGGCGACGATGGCGACCATCATCGCCAGCCAGGCGGTGATCTCCGGCGCCTTCTCGGTCACGCAGCAGGCGATCCAGCTCGGCTTCATCCCGCGCCTCCGGATCACCCACACCAGCGAGCACGCCGCGGGCCAGATCTACATCCCGGTCGTCAACTGGGCGCTGATGGTGATGGTCATCCTGCTGGTCCTGATGTTCGGCATCCTCGTCGAACCTCGCCGCGGCCTATGGCATTGCCGTGACCGGCGCGATGCTGATCGACGGCGTGCTGATCTCGGTCGTGCTCTTCTCGCTGTGGAAGTGGCCGCCTGGAAGGCGATCCCGCTGCTGGTCGCTCTTCTTCACCATCGACATCCTCTATTTCGGCGCCAACCTGCTGAAGGTGCCCGACGGCGGCTGGTTCCCGCTGCTGATCGGCGCGATCGCCTTCACCCTGCTCACCACCTGGGCCAAGGGCCGCAAGCTGATGATCGACCGGATGGCCGAGGCGGCGCTGCCGATCGAAGTGTTCATCAAGTCCGCCGCGACCAGCGCCACCCGGGTTCCCGGAACGGCGGTGTTCATGACCACTCGATGACCGGCGTGCCGCACGCGCTGCTGCACAACCTCAAGCACAACAAGGTGCTGCACGAGCGGGTGATGCTGCTGACCGTCCGGATCGAGGACGTGCCCTTCGTCGTCGAGGAGCGAGCGGATCGGAGACCAAGGATTATGGCGCCGGCTTCTTCCGGATCATCCTGCGCTATGGCTTCATGGAGGAAATCGACGTTCCGGCGGCGCTCGCGCGAGATCAAGAACTGCGGGCCGCAGTGCAAGATGATGGACACCAGCTTCTTCCTTGCCCGGCAGACCCTGATCGCCTCGGCGCGGCCGGGCATGGCGATCTGGCGCGAGAAGCTGTTCGCCTGGATGCTGCGCAACGCGGAAAGCGCGATGGAATTCTTCAAGCTGCCGACCAACCGCGTGGTCGAGCTTGGCAGCCAGGTGGAAATTTGAACCCGCAACCAGGCGGCCGCCGGACATTCAGCCGCGCCATGGATCGAACTCATTTCCTGGGTCGCGACCGCCGCGACCATCATCGCCGCGCTGATTACCGCCTCCAACCTCGGCGCCCGGGTCACCGGCATCGGCTTCATCGTCTTCCTGTTCGGCTCGATCGCCTGGTTGGCGATCGGGCTGCTGACCGGCCAGCCGGCCTTGCTCGTGGACCAACGCCGTGCTGACCGCTGCTCAACCTGTTCGGCATCTGGCGCTGGCTCGGGCCGGCAGGCCAAGATCGAGGAGGGCGGCAAGTTCGCGCGTCGAGGCGAGCGAGGAAACGCCGGGCGAAGCCCTGTTCCCGGCGTCCGCTGCTGGCCCGGGCGCGATGATCGACTCCGGTCGGAACGGAGTCGGCACGCAGCGTCGACGCGATGCTCGGCTGCCACGGCGGCCGCCTTCGCTATCTCGTCGTCTCCGACAGGCGGGGTGGCCGGCGTCGGCGAACAGCTTCGCCGGCTCGACTGGAGCAGCGGTCGACGTCGAAGATGACGGCATCGAGGCTGCCGATCGCCGACGAGCGAGTTCGGTCGCTTCCCGAGCATTCCGAAGGACCATTGGCCGCGGTGAGCGCGCTGATCGTCACCGCGGATCTTGGCCCGACGACTTCGCCTGGCTCGACGGGCTGCGCCGCGCCCATTATCCAGCCGGAACGCAACCAGGTGCCGGCGCATCTGACCATGTTCCATGCGCTTGCCGCCCTCGGCGGAGCGCGAAGCGAGGCACCGAGCTTGCGCGTGCACGCCAGCGGCCGTCGGCGCCGCGGGCCACGGTCGCCGGGCTGATGGACCTCGGCGGCGGCGTGGCCTTTCGGATCGTCTCCGACGAGCTGGACGCCATCCGCGATGAACATTGCGGACCATTTCCACGGCATGCTGGCGCTCGCAGGACGCGGCAGGCTGGCGCCCGCACGTCACCATTCAGAACAAGGTCGCCGCCGAAGCAGCGAGAGCGCTGCTCGTCGAGCTGGAGCGCAGCTTCCGGCCGCGGCCGCTGGGGATCGCCGGCCTGTCGCTTCACCGCTATCTCGACGGCCCGTGGGAACGCTGGCCAGGCCTGCCGCTTCCGGAGCGGCTAGCTGAGGTCGCCGACCCCGTCGCAGCTGATGTCGAACGCCGCCATGCCCGGCTTCCAGCACCGATGCCAGCATCGGCATTTCCATCAGCTCGTCGACGACATCGCCGTTCGTCGGCAGCCGGCTTCCTCCATCGCCTCGTCCCAGTCGGCGGCGTCATAGGTGCCCTGGCCGACCCAGGCGAAGGCGAGCAATTCGGCCTGCTGGTCTTCGGCCAGATCGTCGATCGACGGCGATCAACTCTTCCTCGACGCTGGTATTGATCGAATCGTCGAGCACGGACAGTGTTTCCTCGCCGTCGTCGTCGACATTCTCGGGAGCTTCGCCCCCGTCATAGTCGGTTGGAACCTGAGCCTCATATTCCTCGCGCGCGTAAGGATGATCCGGCACAGCGTATCCAGCGGGGTCAACGGTTCCATCGGGTCAATGAGCCTCCAGTTCCTGGCCCATGAACGAGGCGAGCGGGTGGCGGTTCCGACCCCTTGTTGACGCCAAAAACGATCGCCACCTATAGGCTCGCCCGCCGCCCTACGGGCAAGGCCTTTCGGGGCGGAGTAGCTCAGCTGGTTAGAGCAGCGGAATCATAATCCGCGTGTCGGGGGTTCAAGTCCCTCCTCCGCTACCAAAAAATGTTAGAAAACAGCAGAAAACAACAACTTAGCCGCATTCTTGAAGAGCGTTGCGAGAAGCGCGGATGATCAATAAATGGCGGTGACATCGTTCAAATCATGCATGCTCACGCTATCCACGTTGCCGTGGTCGGTGTGCTGGCGCTCGTGCATTTGAAGCTGTCCAAGCCCAAAGACTGAGCCGCACTCACTAATCCGGCACCGCCGATAAACCCCTATCAGAGCCGGAGGGCGGAGCTATGCCTGCGGATAAGCTTTCCCTGTCGCGCTAATGACCGCTTTCGACCCAAAATGGACATAAGGAAGCCGCTAGCGGACGCTAACCCGACGTGACGGCCTTAATCTATCCGCTGTCCTCCAGATGCCGTTCGATATCGGCGATCAATTTTTTCGCTTCATCGGTGAGCATTTCGCTGTCCCTGCGAACCCGTTCCTGGTGCGCTGCCATGCCGATCAACATGTCTGGTAAGCGCGGATGCGAGCGGGCAGCCTGCCAGATCATCCGATCCTCACCAGGAGATATTGTCGGCTCGGACCGGCCATCGCGAGCCGCGGCCCGGAGGATGGGACGGGGCAAGATACCGGCCGCCTCCGCCCAATAATCACTTTGCTGGTCACGCAGCAGCCGATCCCATTGGCGGTTCTCGTCGAAGGTCGCATAATAGTTTGCGATCTCGGTTTTGAGCTGGGAGTTGCGCAGCAGGCCCAGGTTCCCGGTGCTGACCAATTCGTTATAGGTGCCGCGCGACACGGGCGGGATATAGATCCACCCCGCATGGTGAATGGCGGTCGCCATTCGACCCAGAGATGCTTCAGGCGGGGCATTGCCGCTGAGCCGGTCCAACACTAACTGGGCGGCCTTGTCATGCCGATCAGCGCGCCGTTCACCTTCCGCGAACGATTCCAGATCGCTCCTCAAATCGACCAGCAACTGGCCATAATAGCGTCGCTCTTCCTGGCGATCTTGGCGCGTTTGATTCCAGTTGGCGACTTCGATGCCGATGAAGACGCCAATGACGACGATGAATAAATCGAGCGCGACCGCGAACCAGTTCTGAGCTTTCGCATGTTCGGCCACGCGTCTGGGAATCATGGGTCTCCCCTCCCTTTTGACCGAGCACTAGGAGAAGAAGCCTGAGCTGTTTGAGTGTCAAGCTAATGTCTGCTTTCCACCCAAAGCCGCCATTTCGGCGCTAGCGGCAGGAATGGGTGGAAAGCGGGCGTCACGGTTGCGGCTGTTACCGCTTGCCCGGTGCCTTGGCCCAGAGGATAATTAATATGGGCTCGACCGCAACGTTACGTGCTTGAAGCAGTTGTATGGTTGCTACCAGTCGCAATCGACGGTCTTGGGCGCTCAGCCGCACCTTCCTCCCAACTTTTACGTCTCTTAGCCCGACAGGCGCCTATTCTGGCTCCTGAAAACAAAGGAACTCGACATGACACCTCTGCCCTCAAATCTTGCGGAACTATCCGAGCTGGCGAGACGCATCGACGAGGATGCTGAAGCTGTCCGCACCGAGGCGCGCGAAAAGCTCGACGACCGCCGCGAAAAGATCCGGACCAACCTCGGCGAGAGGATGGATCGGCTCGAATCCAATCTCGAAAAGGCGCAGAGCCAGACATCGGCCGACTGGACGGCTTTCCGGGAGAAGGTCAAATCCGACCGCGAGCGGTTCAAAGCGAAGCTCGGTGAACGCAAGGAAGCCTTCAAGGCCTTCTTCGCCGAGAGTAATGCGGAAGACCGTGAGCTCGGCGCGGCGATCGCAATCGACTATGCGATCAGCAGCATCCAGCAGGCCCGGCTCGCCGTGCTCGACGCAGCCTCCGCACGCGCCGAGGCGACAGTGGCCGAACAGCCGACGACCGTTTCATAGTCGGGCGGTGAATCCGGGGGTGGCGGGCAGTGCCTGCCACCCTCAGCTTATGTCCGCTTTCCACCCAAAGCAGAAATAAGGTCACTTACGAACGCCCGGTCAGGCCAGGCTTCCGCCATGGCCGACACCGACGGGCCCTGGATTAGGGCAAACCCAGCAACGGCACCGGGTAAACACCAGTTTCTGATGCTGTTCGTGCGCTGCTAGAGAAGCGCGGTGGGGTTTCGCCGCTCCTCCCATTCCGGGAGCTTTGCGACCTCGTAGCCCCGGCTCTCCCTTCCCCCGGCGCCGGGGGCTATTTTTTAATGCAGTTGAGCCTTCTGAAAGTGCCGCGCATCGAGGACAAAGCTCGTCCGTATTCGGCTTGTCCTTGCGGATCGCGAAGGTCCCGAGAGGGTAGGAGTCACAGTCCGGATGCCAATGCCAGAAGTCATTCTTTCTGGAACCGACGACGCCACGACGATAATCAACCATGATCCCACCCCTGCGCAACTCAAGTCTTTGAAATACCACCTAATGGCGTGCGGTCGGACTTATTGTTCCGTCGACTCCGGTCACAACCCCGTTTTATAAATCATGATATGGCAAACTTCCGAGAGAGTATTATCGCGGGTCCAGCGAGTGACCGTTGGGGACGAACGATGGACATTCCGGATAGCGATGCAACCTATTACCGCATACGCGAGCGGCACGAACGGGACCTGGCCGAAAAGGCGACGCTCGATGAGGCCCGCATTATCCATCAAACCCTTGCTGACAAGTATCGGTCGCTCGCTGCGCTGGCCGAACGGGTTAACGATTGCGATATTGTTCCCCCTCCCGGCCAGCTCGCGTCTTAGCGCATTTGGGCGCGGTACGACCTCTTGTGCGGTGTTCCGGTTTCGTTCCATATCGTCGGGATGCATCGACTCTCCCGCGCCGAGATTGAAACCTTGATCGCCGTGACGCTCGCCACGGCCCCGCCGCTGGTGAAGTCGCGGCTCCGATCCAAGCTGACGATCGACAAGGATTGGGCAGAAGAGGCGAGCTGGCGCGGCTCATCGCCGCCAAGATCGACAACGATAGTTCAATGGTAGTCGTAACCGAGATGCTGCGGCTGATCCCTTACGACCGCCCGGCAAGTGGGGCGTGGACGAACCCGCGCCCTGTTAAACAGGCTCCGCCATCTGCGTGGCAATAAATTGGCCGGATCGCTCGATTTGAATCATGTCCGGTGGGCAAGATCCCCGACTGGCCTGATCCGTGGACTAGCGGGCAAACTGGCAATTATTTTCGTTCCAGGCGATCCCGATAGCACGGTGAGCCGCCCCCCAGTTCAGCCAAGCGCTCGCACATTCCGGGCAGGCCGACCCCCCGCAATATGTGGGCAGGCATGCCCACGCCGTCATCCGACACGACAACGTGAAACATGGACCCACGGTTATATAGTCCAATCGCAACATGGGTCGCGTGAGCGTGGCGGTAGACGTTGGATAACGCTTCCTGGACGATCCGATACAGTACGACAGCCGCAGCGTGCCAATCGAGGCTGGGCCCCTCGTCAATGTGCAATGCAACGGTCAATGCGGTGCGTCGATCGAAACCTTCGGCCAGGGCGCGAAGCGCTCCGGCCAGACCCATTTCTTCCAGCAGCGGGGGATGGGCCAGGTACGAAATAGAGCGAATCTCGCGGTGCGTTTCAGTGAGCAGCTGCTCCATCTCCGCCACTATATCGAGCGTTTCACCGGGCCCTTGCGTTCGCTTCAATTGCCCGACGGCCAGACCCAGGCTCGTCAGCAGCTGCAGCGTTGAGTCATGTATTTCGCGAGCGATCCGACGCCTTTCCTCCGCCTGGCCCTCCATCAAGGAGTGGCCAAACCCTTCACGCTCCCGCCGCAGATGGACCAACTCGGTAACATCATAACGGGTCACCGTAGCGAAGCTACGGCCGGCTATCTCCAGGCGATTGATGCAAAGCTGGAATGTATGGCCCTCCCAGCGATCGTTGCCGTCGTAAAGATAGCGAAACGAACTGGAGGCGCCGGCGTTGATTTGCTCGATTCCCTCGACTGCCGGACGTGCCGCGCCGTGGCCCTCCTCCGTCCTGTCGCGGCAGAATTCAAAGTAATTCGTTCCAGGTTGCAGCGCCGAATAGCCGTAGAGGGCAGCCGTTCTTATCCAGGCCTCGTTTACAGCAAGGATAATCCAATTTTCGTCCAGCAAGGCGATCTGCTCGGGAAGCCCGTTGATCAGCTGCTGAAAAATGTCGATGAACGGCGGATTTCGGTGGGCACCCTGCGCTTTTGAGTTCGTGTATCCGGGGCTGACGGGCCCATCAGCGCCACGTCCGGCTCGACCGAACTGGAGCTTGGCTCCCCAGCAGTGAGAACTGGATTCATTTGCACCCCAAGCCCACGGTGTCGACTGCGATTTTATCGCGTACAACAATTCCTTATTAACATGAATTAGATACGCCGGTAAGTTGTATTCTTTGACGCGCCATTTGACGCCCGGCGAAAGCTCTGGGGCGGCAGAGGAGCCGGTCCGGACATTTGGGGCCCGCCGCGCCTAGTCCGCTATACTCTTTATGACCATTTTAGTCCGCTTAAGTGCCGTAGGTCGCACTCGCCAATCGTGACCTTCGGCATATGGTAAGATAAAACATCCCGTGGCAGCATTCCCTCATGTCGGGCCGTCTCAAATATCTGCTCCACCGGAGTTTTCGCGTCGCGGCGATCGGCCGTGCTGATGCTGATCGGCCTGCAGGCGCCCGCCGCAGCGCAGAAGGCGGGAAGCAAGAACATCGCGGTATCGCTTGCTGCCGGGCGCGAAAGAGGTTCCTTCGGGCGGTTCCATTCCCATCGCGTTCGTGATGAAGCCGAAGCCCGGCTGGCATGGCTATTGGAAGAACCCGGGCGATGCAGGTGCGGAAGCAACCGTCGCCTGGACGCTGCCCAAGGGCGTGACGGTCGGCCCGCTGCGCTATCCCGTGCCCGAACGGCTGATCGTCTCCGGCATCATGAATTACGTCTACGAGCATGATTATGCGCTGCTCGCCGAGCTGAAGCTGGCGGCCAGACGTCGCGCCGGGCACGCGGCTGCCGCTCAAAGCAAAGTTCGATTATCTCGCCTGCACGGACGAGATCTGCGTTCCCGAGAGCGCCGAAGTGTCGGCGGAAATCGTCGCCGGTCCAGCATCGCAGCGCGCTGACTAAGGATGCGCGCTTCGATGCGTTCGAGGCGGCGATGCCGAAGCCGTATGGGCGTCGACGCGAAGCTTCGTGCGTCGAGAATGGCCGGGTGCGGATCGGCGTACCGCTGCCTGCCGCAATGCCCGTCACCGACCCTTATTTCTTCCCGCTCGAATATGGCAGCATCGACCATGGCGCCGTGCAGTCGGTCAGCCGCAACGGCGACCTGCTGATCGTCGAAACGAAGGCGGGCGCGAATGCGGCCGGCCTCAGCAAGATCGAGGGGCTGCTGAAGATCGGCGACGGGCAGGGGCTGCTGCTCACCGCGAAGCCCGGCGCCGTTCCGGCTGCGGGCGAACCGATCGCTACCGCTGGCGCGCACGAGCCGGCGGCAGCGTCTGGCGTGATCGTCGCCGCTCTGGCCGGCGCCATTTTCGGCGGCCTGCTGCTCAATATCATGCCGTGCGTGTTCCCGATCCTGAGCCTGAAGGCGCTGAGCCTGGCCAAGGCGGGCGGCGACGAGCGCGCCGCTCGGCGGGAGGCGCTCGCCTATACGGCAGGCGTGGTGCTGGTCTGCCTGGCGCTGGGCGGCGCGCTGCTCGGCCTGCGCGCGGGCGGAGCGGCGGTGGGCTGGGCCTTCCAGCTGCAGGATCCGCGCGTGATCCTGATCCTGCTGCTGCTCGTCACCGCGATCGCGCTTAATCTGGCGGGCTTGTTCGAGCTGCCTGCGATCAGCGCGCGGAAGCAGGCTCGCCGGCAGCGGGCGGCGCGCAGCGGCGCCTTCTGGACCGGCGCGCTCGCGGCGTTCGTCGCGACGCCCTGCACCGGGCCGTTCATGGGCGCGGCCCTGGGCGCTGCACTGGTGCTTCCGACGGCCGCGGCGCTGGCCATCTTCGCGGGGCTGGGGCTAGGCCTGGCCTTGCCGTTCCTGCTGCTCGGCTTCGTGCCCGCGCTCGGCGCCGGCTGCCCAAGCCCGGGCGCCTGGATGGACCGGCTGCGGCGCATCCTGTCGGTCCCGATGTTCCTGACCGCGCTTGGCGCTGGCCTGGGTCCTGGGGCGCCAGGCCGGGGTCGATGGGATGGCGCTCGGGCTTGCCGCCGCGCTGCTGCTCGGGCTGGCCTTTGGTGGGTCGGCGCCCGGCAAGGGCGCTCGCGCGCCTGGCTGCCGCTCGCGCCGGCGCTGGCCGCGGCCGTGGCCGCGGTCCTGCTGCGTGCCGCTCGAGGGTGCCGCCGGGCAGACGCGCAGCGTGCTCAAGTCCGAACCGTTCAGCGAAGCGACGCCTCGCAGCGCTCCGCGCAGCGAGCGGCGGCCGGTCTTCCTCTATTTCACCGCCGACTGGTGCATCACCTGCAAGGTCAATGAGAAGGGCGTGCTGTCGCGCGCGGAGGTCGCGCAGGTGCTTCGAGGACGGAACGTCGCCGTTCTGGCGGGCGACTGGACGCGGGGCGATGCCGCGATCGGCCGCTTCCTCGCGCAGCACGGCCGGTCCGGCGTCCCGCTCTACCTCTATTACGCGACCGGGGAAGGCCGGCGAAGATCCTGCCGCAGTTTCTGACGCGTCGGGCTCTGACGACTCGTCACCCTGACATAAGAAGGAGGCCATGATGAAGCATTTGTTCCCGATTGCCGCGCGCTGATCCTGGCGAGTTGCGGACCTGCAGCGCCGGCATTCGCCGCGCCGCCGCTCGGCAGCGCGGCGCCCAATTTCCAGCTCGCCGGACGCGAACGGCAGGACAGTCACGCTCAGTCAGTTCAAGGGGCAAGACCGTCGTGCTCGAATGGAACAACCCGGGCTGCCCTTACGTGAAGAAGCATTATGACAGCGGCAACATGCAAAAGACGCAGGCCGCCGCGGAGAAGGACGGCGTCGTCTGGCTGACGATCAACTCCAGCGCGCCGGGCAAGCAGGGCCATATGAACGGCTCCGAGGCCAAGGCCTTCGTCGCGGCGAAGAAGGCGCAGCCGACCGCCTACCTGCTCGACCCCAGGGCGTGGTCGGCAAGGCGCTATGGCGCCGACGACCACGCCGCACATGTACATCATCAATCAAGTCGGGCACGTTGGTCTATGCCGGCGGTATCGACGACAAGGCCGACGGCGAACAAGGACGATATCGCGGGCGCCCGCAATCATGTGCTCGCGGCGCTTGGGCGAGATGAAGGCCGGGAAGACCGTTTCGGTCGCGACGAGCCGGCCCTATGGCTGCTCGATCAAATATTCGGACAGCTGAGGCCTGACTACCGGGGCTCCGTCGCGCCAAGCTTGCGCAGGCCGCGCCCCGGACGGTGACTTTCGGCCTATGGTAAGGCGGCTCATTGATGTGGCATCATTTACCCATGACAGGTCAGCTGAATACCCAAGCTTCACCGGATTTTCTCGATCGCGGCGATGGCTGTGTGGCTCGCCTGGGGCTGGCCCGTGCTCCAGGCGACTTCATGACCGGCGACGCCATCCGCGGCTCCCCGGTGCCGCCATTTTGGCTTGTTCCCTTACGCTATCTTCGGCGCGGCCGTCCTCGGCGCGATGGCGCTGAGGCTGCGGAAGCGAGCTGCTTGGACCTTGCTGCTTCTTCAGCTTGCGCGCGGTCGTCGCCATGGCCATCATCTTCCGTTGGGCGGGGATGTCGCATTTCCTCGTCATCATCGCGTGGCAGGCCGCGCTGGCGACCACGCCGCTTAAAGGCGCTGAGCTGGGTCGTCCTGCAGACGCTGGGCCTTCATCGCCGCGCTGGCGCAGGCGCTGAACCCCGATTTGTGCTGGGTCATCGGCAAGTTTTTCGCGCTGCAGCTGTTGCTCCCTCTTCACTGCGCGCGCGCTGCGCCGGGAAGCGGAGACTGCGCGCGAACTGGTCCAGACCAACAAGGAATTGCATTCCGCGCACGCCATCTTCGCCAGCACGCGCCCGCGACGCGGAGCGCCTGCGCATCTCGCGTGAATTGCACGATGCGTGGGGCCACGAGCTGACCGCGCTCGGGCTGCAGCTCGAAATCGCCAGCCACGTCACCGAACCCGCGCCGGGCCACGATCATGTGATGAAAGCGAAGGGCCTTGCCAGCGATCTGCTGGCCAAAGTGCGCGACGTCGTCGGCACTCTGCGCGATGCTGAACGCTGCGACTTGAAGGATGCGCTGGAGGCGCTGGCGCAAAGCATTCCAGTCACCGGCCATCCATGTGGACATCTCTCCCGATGTCCGGGTCAGCCCTGACCAGGCGCCATGCCTTGATGCGGTGCGCGCAGGAAGCCGTGACCAACGCCGTCCGGCACGCGCAAGCCGCAAATCTGTGGCTTCAAGTCACGTCCGGACGCGGGAGGCGTGCGGCTGGTTGCGCGCAATGACGGCAGCGCGCCGCGCACCGCGACCGTCGCCCGGCTCCGGCCTTCTCGGGATGCGCGAGCGGGTGGAATGCCTCGGCGGCAAGCTGGCGGTGCAGGCCGGAGTCGATCTCGGCTTCACGATCGATGCCTGGTTGCCTTCGGCGCGCCGCAGCACCGCGTGATTCTGGCCGCATGATCAGGGTTGTTCTCGTCGACGATCAGACGCTCGTTCGCCAGGGTGTCCGCGGCCTGCTCGAACTGGTGCCCGATATCGAGGTGGTCGGCGAGGCGAGCGATGGCGAGGAGGCGCTGGAGAAGGTGCCGGAGCTCAAGCCCGACGTGCTCCTGCTCGATATCCGCATGCCCCGGCTGAACGGCATCGCCGTTCTGGAGGCTCTGCGCGAAGCGAATGCGTTGCCGCCGACGTTGGTGCTGACGACCTTCGATGACGGCGACGCCGCGATCGCCGCGATCAAGGCGGGCGCCAAAGGCCTGATGCTCAAGGACGTTTCGCTCCAAGACCTGGCCGAGGCGATTCGCGCCCTGGCCGACAACCGGACTGCCTATCAGCCTGCCATGACCGAAAGCCTGATGGCTGCGATCCGCCGCAGCCCTTCAGCTTCGTCCGACAAGCATGTTGCCGAAGCGCTCACGCGTCGAGAACGCGAGGTGCTGCATTTGATCTGCGCCGGCTACAGCAACAAGGAAATCGCCGAGCTGCTGGCGCTGGCCGAAGGGACCGTGAAAAATCACGTCTCCAACCTGCTGCTGAAGCTCGATGCCCGCGATCGCACTCGGGCGGCGCTCAAGGCCTTGCAGCAGGGCCAACTGTAAGCTTCGCCCGCGCAGGGGCACACGTCGGAAGAGTCTTCACGTTGCTCCTCCGCCCCGCCATTTTTCGGAAAATCCTCGCCCTTCGGCCGCCAATTAGCCAATTGGGCCGCGCTCCGGGGAAGTGGAGCGCGGCCCTGCGTGCACCACGTCACTCGTAGCGGAGCGCGTGGATCGGGTTGGCCCTGGCCACCTTGAAGGCGTGGCCGACGACCGTGACAATGGCGATGGTCAGGGCCACCAGCGCGGCGACGATGAAGGGCGTCGGGCCAAGGTCGATGCGGTCGTCGAACTTGTTGAGCCAGTCGCGCATCAACCACCAGGCCACCGGCCAGGCGATCAGATTGGCGACGATCACCGGCCGGCTGAACTGCCACACCAGCAGCCGGACGATGTCGCGGGTCCGGGCGCCGAGCACCTTGCGGATACCGATCTCCTTGGTCCGGCGCTCGGCGGTGAAGGCGGCCAGGCCGAACAGGCCGAGGCAGCCGATGATCACCGCGAGCAGCGAGAAAGCGGCGAACATCTGCGCGCGCGCATCCTCGGCCTCGTACATTTCGGCCATGAGGTCGTCGCTGAACTCGGCGTTGAATGGCACTTCATTGGTGATCTGCTTCCATTCCCGTTCGACCGCGGCGCCTGACCGTGGCTGGATCGCCGTTGTAGCGGATGATCATCCACGCCGGAGCCTTGTTCGACGTTGCGGAACATGATCGGGTCGATCGGCTTGTGGACGGTGCGGAATCGGGAGTCGCCGACAACGCCGATGATCTGCATGTTGGCGATGCCGGTGTCGGGCGAGAATGGCTCGCTCTCGACGACCTTGCCGATCGCGTCCTGCGGCGATTTGAAACCGAGTTGCCGCACGGCATATTCGTTGAGCACGACGTTCATGCCGCGCGCCGCGAGCGCCTTCTCCTGCTCGAGATTGGTCGGAAACTCGGTGGTCATGTCGTCCATCGGCCGGTTCGGGTCGAACCAGCGGCCGGCCTTCAGGGTCAGGCCCATCGCATCGAAAAAGCCCTCGTCGACATTATACTGGCCGATCAGGACCTGCTTGTTGCTGCCCGGCGGGATGATGTAGTTGTTATTGTTGTTGGACGTGTTGATCCCGATGTCCGTGCGGCCGACGGCCGTAACTCCCGGGACCCGCTTCATCCGCTCGACGATCGATCTCGCCCGCGTCCCACAGCTGGGCGCGGCTTAGCTCGTCGACCTGGAGGATGTGGTCGCGCTTGTAGCCGGGGTCGACTGAGCGCGCGTAAACCGTCTGGCCGTAGATGACGGCGGTGCAGATGATGAGCCCGATCGACACCGCGAACTGGAGCACCACCAGCGCGGTGCGCAGGCGGCCCGAGCCGGGCGTCTCCGCCGCCGAGCGATTGGCCTTCAACACTTGCGCCGGCTGGAACCGCGACAGGAAGAAGGCGGGGTAGAGGCCGCTGGCGATGCCGACGAGCAGGGTCAGCCCGATCGCCGGCAACAGGATGCCCTCCGCTGCCGAAATAGCTGAGGGAGAGGTCTGCCTCGAGGAATGCGGCGAACGGTTTCACCAGCAGTTCGACCAGCGCCAGCGCCAGCAGCATCGACGCTGCGGAAATCAGGATCGAACTCCCCGACGAACTGGATGATCAGTTGCTTGCGGTTCGCCCCGAGCACCTTCCTCAAGGCGACCTCCCGGGCCCGCTGGCTGGCCCGGGCGGTGGCAAGGTTGGTGAAGTTCACGACCGCCATGCCGAGGATCAGCGCGGCGATGATGGCGAAGGTGGTGATCGTCTGCTTGTCGTTGCTGGGCGTCATCTCGCCGTCGGCGGCCTCGCCGAGGTGGACGTCCTGGACGTTGGTGAAGCGCCAGTTCTGGTCGTCGCCCGGGTTGAACTTGATCCCGCCGGTGTCTTCGTCCGGGATGTTGCGCTTTTCCCAGGCCGGGAGCTGCGCGTTCAGCTGCTCAGCATCTGTGCCCGGCTTCAGCTTTGCATAAACCCAGCCGGACTGGCAGCCCCAGCAAGTGAGGAAGAAGGGATCGTCCTTGAAGAAGGCCTGCATATCGAGGCGCAGGATCGCGTTGATCTTCATGTGCGAATTCTTCGGCAGGTCCTTGAGGACGCCGGTGATCTTGAAGTCGCGCTTGATGCCGCGGGAGATGACGGTCAGCGTCTTGCCGACCACATCCTCGGTGCCGTAGCGGCGCATCGCCTCGGCCTGGGTGATGACAGCTGTTTGCGGAGCAGGTGAGGGTCGTGCCGGCGACCAGCGGCAGGTTGACGACCTTCAGGAAATCCTCGTCGGCATATTTATAGTCTTCGGTCTTGGTCGCCTGGCCGTCCTTCAGGAAGACGGGCTCGGTGCCGAGGAGGTAGGCCGCGTTCTCGACCTGCGGGAAATCCTTCTCGATGCGCTCCTTGGTGATGTAGGACGCCATCTGGAAGGCGAAATCCTCGCCCGTGTCGGGATTCGTTCCGAAGGTCTGGAACTGATAGGTGTTCTCCGCATCCGGCAGCCATTTGTCGTAGCTCTGCTCGTAGCGGATATAGAGCAGGATCATGATGCAGGCGGCCATGCCGATCGCGAGGCCGGCGATGTTGATGATCGAATAGGTCTTGCTCTTGGCTAGCGCCCTAACCGCTACCGTCCAGTAATTCCGCCACATGCTGTCCCTAACCTGTCGCCTTTCCGGGATGACGCGCTCACTCGTAACGCAGCGCGTGGATCGGGTTGGCCCGCGCCACCTTGAACGCGTGGCCGACGACCGTGACGATCGCGATGGTCAAGCGCGATCAGGGCGGCCATGATGAACGGCGTCGGGCCAAGGTCGATGCGCTGGTCGAACTTGTTCAGCCAGTCGCGCATCAGCCACCAGGCCACCGGCCAGGCGATGATATTGGCGACGATCACCGGCCGGCTGAACTGCCACACCAGCAGCCGGACGATGTCGCGGGTCCGGGCGCCGAGCACCTTGCGGATGCCGATCTCCTTGGTGCGCCGCTCGGCGGTGAAGGCGGCGAGGCCGAACAGGCCGAGGCAGCCGATGATCACCGCCAGCAGGGCGAAGGCCGCGAACATCTGCGCCCGCGCGTCCTCCGCCTCATACAGTCTCGGCGATGATGTCCTCGCTGAACTCGGCGTTGAACGGCACTTCGTTGGTGATCTGCTTCCACTGCCGCTCGAGCGCCGGCCTTCACCGTCGCCGGATCGCCGTTGTAGCGGATGATCATGCGAGACTGGCCCGGCTCGGACGTTGCGGAACATGATCGGGTCGATCGGCGTGCGCACGGTGCGGAAGCGGGTGTCGCCGACCACGCCGATGATGTGTGATGTTGATGAGCCCGCTGTCCTGGCGAGAAGATCTCGCTGCGCACGGTCTTGCCGATGGCGTCCTGCGGCGATTTGAAGCCGAGCTTCTTCACCGCATATTCGTTCATGACGACGTTGACGCCGCGCGCGGCCAGGGCCTTCTCGGCGTCTTCGGTTCGGTCGGGATAGGGGATGCGTCATGTCGTCCATCGGCCGGTTGGGATCGAACCAGCGCCCGGCCTTCAGCGTCAGGCCCATGGCATCGAGGAAGCCCTCGTCGACCTGATAATTGCCGATCTGACCTGCTTGTTGCTGCCCGGCGGGATGAGGCCGGTGTTGTTGTTGTTGTCGGTGTCGACGCCGATGTCGGTCCGGCCCGACCGCCGTGACGCCAGGAACGCGCTTCATCTGCTCGACGATCATCTCGGCCCTTGTCGAACAGCTGGGCGCGGCTCAGCTCGTCGACCTGGAGGATGCTGTCGCGCTTGTAGCCCGGATCGACCGAGCGGGCGTAGACGGTCTGGCCGTAAATCACGGCCGTGCAGATGATGAGCCCGATCGACACCGCGAACTGGCCGATCACCAGCGCGGTGCGCAGCCGGCCCGAACCCGGCGTTTCGGCGGCCGAGCGGTTGGCCTTGAGCACCTGCGCCGGCTGGAACCGCGACAGGAAGAAGGCGGGATAAAGGCCGCTGACGATGCCGACCAGCAGGGTCAGCCCGATCGCCGGCAGCAGGATCCCGTCCGCTGCCGAAATAATTCAGCGCGAGGTCGGCATCGAGGAAGGCCGCGAACGGCTTCACCAGCAGCTCGACCAGCGCCAGCGCGAGCAGCATCGACGCGGCCGAGATCAGGATCGACTCGCCGACGAACTGAACGATCAGCTGCTTGCGGTTTGCGCCAAGCACCTTGCGCAACGCGACTTCGCGGGCGCGCTGGCTGGCGCGGGCGGTGGCGAGGTTGGTGAAATTGACCACCGCCATGCCGAGGATGAGCAAGGCAATCACGGCGAAGGTCGCAATGGTGCGCTGATCGTTGCCGGGCGTCATCGAGCCGTCCTGCGCCTTGCCGAGATGGACGTCCTGCAGGTTGACGAGATGCCAGTCCTGCTGGTCGCCCGAGTTGCAGCGGATGTCGCCGTTATACTCGTCGGGGATGTTGCGCTTTTCCCAGGCGGGCATCTGCCGCATGACCTGCTCGGGATCGGTGCCGGGCTTGAGCTTGGCATAGACCCAGCCCGACTGGCAGCCCCAGCAGGTCAGAAATTGCGGCTCCTCGGCGAAGAAGCTGTTGAAGTCCATGCGCAGGATCGCGTTGATCTTCATGTGCGAATTCTTCGGCATGTCCTTGAGCACGCCGGTGATCTTGAAGTCGCGCTTCTCGCCGCTGGAGATGACGGTGAGCGTGCGGCCCGACCACCTGGTCCGTGCCGAAGCGCTTGATCGCCTCGTCACTGGGTCATCACGGCCGTCTGCGGAGCTGACAGGGTCGTCCCCGACGGCCAGCGGCAGATTGACGACCTTGAGGAAATCATCGTCGGCGAACTTGATAGTCCTCGGTCGATCGACGCCTGGCCGTCCTTGAGGAAGACGGGCTCGCTGCCGAGGAGGTAGACTGCGCTCTCGACCTGCGGGAAATCCTTCTTCAGCCGCGGGCCTGGTGACGTAGGACGCCATCTGCAGGAAGAACGGCTCGCCGTCGTCCGGGTTCGCGTACCAGGTCTGGAGCTGGTAGGTGTTCTCGACGTCCGGAAGCCACCGGTCGTAGCTTTGCTCGTAGCGGATGTAGAGCAGGATCATGATGCAGGCGGCCATGCCGATCGCGAGGCCGGCGATGTTGATGATCGAATAGGTCTTGCTCTTGGCAAGCGCCCGACCGCCACCGTCCAATAATTGCGCCACATGGCCGCTGCGTCCTCGTTTGACGGGTGTCGACATTCAGGCGGCGCGGCGCCGCTCCTGGAGGATGCGCCCGTCGAGCATGTTGACGACGCGGCGAGGCGAAGTCGGCATGCGCCGGCGAGTGGGTCACCATGACGATGGTCGAGCCTTCCTGGTTGAGCTGGCGAAGCATCCGCATCACCTCCTCGCCATGCGCCGTGTCGAGGTTGCCGGTCGGCTCGTCGGCCAGGATCAGCTTGGGCTCGCCGACCAGCGCGCGGGCGACGGCGACGCGCTGCTGCTGGCCGCCCGACAATTGGGTCGGGCGGTGCTTGGCGCGGTGGGCGATGCCGACCTTGTCGAGCACCCGGTCGACGCGCGCCTTGCGCTCGGTCGCCGGGAATGTTGTGGTAGAGCAGCGCAAGCTCGACATTCTCGCGAACCGTCAGCTCGTCGACCAGATTGAAGCTCTGGAAGATGAAGCCGATGTTGCTCTTGCGCGTGTCGGCAAGCTGGGTCTCGCTGAGCCCGGCGACCTCCTTGCCGTTGAAGACGTAGGAGCCGCCGGTCGGGCTATCGAGCATGCCCATGACGTTGAGCAGGGTCGACTTGCCGCAGCCCGACGGGCCCATGATCGCGACGAACTCGCCGTCGGCGATGTCGAGGTCGATCGCATCGAGCGCGGTCGTTTCGACGGTGTCGGTCCGGTAGGTCTTGGTCAGGCCGGTCATGGTCAGCATGGATCGTGTTCCCTTCTATTCGTCGGTGTCGAAGGTGAGGTGGTCCTTGTCGACCAGCCCGCTGTAGGAGGAGGTGATGACGCGCTCGCCGGGCTTGAGGCCGTCGAGCACTTCGATGAAGTCGTTGTTGCGCCGGCCGAGCTGGACTGGCGCGGCGGTCGGCGCTGTTGCCGCCTCGTCGACGACGAACACCCAATTGCCGCCGGTGTCGTTGAAGAAGGCGCCGTTGGGGATCAGCACGGCGCGGCTGGAATCGCCGAGCGTCAGCTTGGTCTGACATGGTCTGGCCGCGCTGGATCGATGGCGGCTCGGGGCCGTCGAACACCAGGTCGATCTGGAACTGGCCGTTGCGGACCTGCGGATAGATTTTCGCGACCTTGAGGCGCATAGGTCTTGCCGTCGACCTCGATCGTCGCGGTCTGCCCGACCACGACCCGGCCGAGGTAGAATTCGTCGACGTCCGCCTCCAGCTTGTTGCGGCCGGCGCTGTCGATCTGGCCGAGCCGCTCGCCCTGCTGCAGCGACTGGCCGAGCTGGATGGAGAAGCCGCTCAGCTGACCGGACACCGGGCGCGCGGAGTTGAGCTGGCTCAGGCTGCCGCGGGCGATCGACAGGCTGCTGTTGAGCGACGAGGTCGAGGCGCGAAGCTGGCCGAGCTGGCTGGCCTGCAGCGCCTCGTCCTCGGCGATGCTGCGCTTGAGGATCGCCAGCCGCTTCCTCTGGTAATTCGAGATCGTCCGCGCGTGTCGTTGAACACCTTGGCGCCGACGAAGCCCTTTTCGGCCAGCGGCCGCTGCAGGTCGTATTGCCGCTGCGCCTTGGCCAGGTCGGTCTGCGCCTGGTTCAGGTCGCGCACGTTGGCGCTGCGGGTCTGCTGCAGCGCCAGTTCCTGGCTGCGCATGTTGTTGAGCTGCTGCTCGACCTCGGTCTGGCGGGCCAGGGTCGACAATTGCAGGTCGGCGTTGGAAAGCACCGCGAGCAGCTGGCCCTTGGTCACGCTGTCGCGCCGTCCTCGACCGCCAGCTGCTCGACCCGGCCGCCTTCGACCGCGTCCAGATAGACGGTGAGCGAGCGGCGCGACCCGCGCTCGTAAGCGGCAGAAAATCCTCGAAGATGCCTTGCTGGACCTGCGCGATGGTCAGCCGGTTCGGGTTGACCGTCTGCGAATCCGACCGCGGCGCGAACAGCCAGAACAGCAGGATCAGCAGCAGGATCGCGCCGGCGCCGCCGCCGATCAGGATGCGCTTGTCGATCCGCTTGCGAACGACGACGCGGTCCATCGCGCCGCCGCTGACGGCCCCGCCTTCGCCCTTCACTTCGCGCAATTCCACCAGGCTCATTGTCCGCCTCCGGACAGTGCGTGTCCGGAAATGGACAGTGAGCGGCCCGCGTTGGACGGCGCTGCGCCTGAAACTGCCTGAATCGACCCAGTCTTCATGCCACGATCGTTGCAATGGCGCGTGCCAAATCGTGTGCTCGGCTGCGACGGCACTGTTCGTTTCCGGACAATGGCGCTAGGCTGTCGGCGATGGATGCGCCGTTCGACCTTGCCGTCGTTGTCGACGACGACCCCGACATCGCGCTCGCGGCGCGCCTCGCGCTGCGCGACCTGTTCGAGCGAATCGAGACCCTGCCATCGCCGCGCGAGCTGACCGACTTTCGTCAAGGCGCGATCGCCCGACGCCATCCTGCTCGACCTCAATTTCGAGCGGGCGGCGACCGACGGCCGCGAAGGCCTCGATTATCTCGGCCGGATCATGGCCGCCGACCCCGATGCGGCGGTGGTCATCATCACCGCCCACGGCGCCGTCTCGGTCGCGGTCGAGGCGATCAAGCGCGGGCGCCAGCGATTTCGTCGCCAAGCCGTGGAGCAACGAGCGGCTGGCCGCGACCGTGCGCAGCGCCGCCGCGCTGCGCCGAACCAAGCTCGAGGCGCGGATGGAGCGCGGCCGCGCGTCGCGAGCTTGGCGCACAACGGCGAAACGCCCCTGCTCGGCGAGTCCGAAGCCATGGAGCGCGTCCGCACGCTGATCGAGCGCGCCGCGCCGACCGACGCCAACGTCCTGATCCTCGGGCGAGAACGGCACCGGCAAGGAGATCGTCGCGCGCGAAATCCACCGCCTGTCGCGGCGCGGCGGACCAGCCGATGGTCTCGATCGACCTTGGCGCGACCGCCGAAAGCCTGTTCGAATCCGAGCTGTTCGGCCATGCCAAGGGCGCCTTCACCGGCGCCGCCGGCGACCGGATGGGCCGGCTCAAGGCCGCCGACCAGAGCACCCTGTTCCTCGACGAGATCGGCAATTTGCCGCTGCATCTTCAGCCCAAGCTGCTGACCGCGCTGGAGCAGCGGCAGGTCGTCCCGGTCGGCGCCAACCGGCCGGTGCCGATCGACGTGCGGGTCGTCGCGGCGACCAACCTGTCAGCCGATCGGCTGGCGGACGAAACGCGGTTCCGCCAGGACCTGCTGTTCCGGCTCAACACGATCGAGATCCACCTGCCGCCGCTGCGCGAGCGGCGCGACGACATCCCGCTGCTGCTCGACCATTATCTGACGCTCTACGAGCGCAAATATGACCGGCCCGAGCGGCTGGTTCCGGCGGACGTGCTGGAGGTGCTGGTCAAGCATGACTGGCCGGGCAACGTCCGCGCGCTGCGCCACGCCGCCGAGCGCGCGGTGATCATGGCCGACGGCGACCAGCTACCGGATCGACGATTTCCCGCTGCCCAGCGCGGCCGGAGGCCACGCCGATGTCGATGGCGCCGGGCAGCCTCAACCTCGACCAGCTTGAAAAGCAGATGATCGAGCGGGCGCTGAGGATGCACCATTTCAACATCTCGCTGGCCGCGACCGAACTCGGGCTCAGCCGCGGCGCGCTCTACCGGCGCATGGAAAAGCATGGGCTTTAGAGCGCCGGTTCGAATTCGGGCTGGCGTGGCGCACGCTGCTGCTGGTCGCCGCCATCTGGCTGCTGGCCGAGGCGCTGGCGACGCCGGACCTGCGGCGCCGCACGGCTGGTTGCGGCGTTCGTCGCTTTCGCCGCGCTGGCCAGCCTGTGGGAGTTCATCCGCCGGACCAATTTCCAGGTTGCGCGGTTCATCGAATCGGTCCGGTTCGAGGATTATTCGCAGCGCTTCTCCGACCCCAGCGGCGGCGGCTTCGATGTGCTCGGCGACACGCTCGACGCGGCGCTGAAGACGCTTCAGGCGCGGCATATCCAGGCATCGGCGAAGCCCGCTATCTGTCGGCCATCGTCGACGATTTGCCCGAGCGCCTTGCTGGCGATCGACGAGGACGGCCGGCTCGAACTGCTCAACAAGGCGGCGCGGCAGCTGTTCGCGCGGCATCCGTTGGCCCGCGCGCGAGGATCTTGCGGCGCTCGGGCCCGGAGCTGGCCGCGGCGGCGCGAGCTTCCGCCGGGAACGCGCAAGATCACGCGCCTGCTGATCGACGGCGTGCCCGCATCGGGCGATCTTCGCCTCGGCCCATGTCGCGCGGCTCGATCGGCGGAGTGACGATCCTGTCGATCCTGCCGGTGCAAAGCGAGCTCGGCGCGCTGGAAGTTGCGGCCCAGGCCGACCTGGTGCGGGTGCTGACCCATGAGATCATGAATTCGCTGACGCCGGTCACCTCGCTGGCGCGCTCCAGCGCGGACATGGTCGCGCTCGGCCGAGGAGCAAGGGCGCCGACCTCGGCGACGCGCGCGTCGCGACCGAAACCGTGGCCCGCCGGGCCGAGGGCATATTGCGGTTCGTCGAGAGCTATCGCGAATTCGCGCAGACCCCGGAGGTCCGCCGCCGATCCTTCGCCGGCCCTGCCATGGGCCGAAGAATTGCTGCGGCTGGCCCTGGCCAACGCCGACGACCGTCATGCCGGCGCCGCGTCTGGAGGTCGGCGCCGGAGACGCTGAAGCTCAATGCCGATCCGGAACTGCTGGCGCAGGCGTTGCTCAACCTGCTGCGCAACGCCATTTCGCGCCACTGCCGACGTCGAGCAGCCGCTGGTCGTCCTTGCCATCAGCCGCCAGCCAGGCGGGCGTTTCAACATCGAAGTCCGCGACAACGGCCCGGGCATCCCCGCCGACCGGCGCGACGACATCTTCCTGCCGTTCTACACCACCCACAAGGGCGGCAGCGGCGTCGGCCTCAGCTTCGCGCGGCAGGTTGCGCTGGCGCATGGCGGATCGATCAGCGCCGGCGATGCGCCCGAAGGTGGTGCGTCCATAAAAATGACGATCTAGCCGATGACCCTGCGCGTCATTGCCAACGGCCTGCGATCATCGGTTCGCCGCGAACTGCCCGGTCAGACCCCGCTCGGTCGGAGGGATGAACCACATTTCCCGGTGACGATGGGGCCAAATCCGGCCGTGAGAGGAAGAAGCAACTACCGCCTGAACAAACAAAAACGCCCGGGCGCTAGTCCCGGGCGTCCTTGCGTGACGATTGCTCGTCAGCCCCCTTGGAAGTTCGTATAACGCCTGACGCCCCCTGACCGGCGCTTTGGCATCCTCCCCGGACTTCCGGCTGTAAGCCCTCGTCCGATGTCGGTTTCGCTACGCCGGGCCGATTGCCATTGTCACCCCAATTTCAACATGAACGACACATTCTCGCCGACCCTGTTGCGGGCAGGACACATTTCTGGCCGGCGATTGCCTTGGGCGAGGGCGCTGACTAGGACAGCGCCCAATCTGCCCCAAGCGAACCACCAGAAAGACAGGCTTTGCGTCTCACCTCTTCCTTCCTCCCCGTCCTCAAGGAAAGTCCGGCGGACGCGCAAATCGTCAGCCACAAGCTGATGCTCCGTGCGGGGTTGGTCCGTCAGACCGCGGCCGGCATTTACGCCTGGCTGCCGCTGGGATTTCGGGTGTTGAAGAAGATCGAACAGATCGTGCGCGAGGAGCAGGACCGGGCGGGGGCCATCGAATTGCTGATGCCCACGCTTCAGTCGGCCGACCTGTGGCGCCAGTCGGGCCGCTATGATGCCTACGGGCCGGAGATGCTGCGCATCAAGGATCGCCACGATCGCGACATGCTCTACGGCCCCACCAACGAGGAGATGATCACCACCATCTTCCGCGATGACGTCAAGAGCTACCGCGAACTGCCGCGCACCCTCTATCATATCCAGTGGAAGTTTCGCGACGAGGTCCGCCCTCGGTTCGGGGTAATGCGCGGCCGCGAGTTCCTGATGAAGGACGCCTACAGCTTCGATCTCGATGAGGCCGGAGCTCGGCAAAGCTATTATACCCAGCTGCTCGCCTATCTGCGCACCTTCCAGCGCATGGGCATTCGCGCCGTGCCGATGAAGGCCGCCTCAGGCCCGATCGGCGGCGACCTCTCGCCATGAATTCATCGTCCTCGCCCCGACCGGCGAGAGCGAAGTTTTCTACGATGCGGCCTTCGAGGAGTTCGACTGGGCGCAGGCCGACCTCCGCTATGGCGACCAGGAAGGATTGCAGGCGCTCTTCGACAAGGTCGGCTCGACCTATTCCGCGACCGACGAAACCCATGACGAGGCGCGCTGGGCCGAGGTGCCGGCCGACCGCCGGCGCACCGGCCGCGGCATCGAAGTCGGCCATATCTTCTATTTCGGCACCAAATATTCGACGTCGATGGGCCTCAAGGTCTCCGGGCCGGATGGATCAATGGTGACGCCCGAAATGGGCAGCTACGGGGTTGGCGTATCGAGGCTGGTCGGCGCGATCATCGAAGCCAGCCATGACGACAACGGCATCATCTGGCCCGAAGCCGTCTCGCCGTGGAAGGTCGGGCTGGTGACGATGCGCGGCGACGACGCTGCATCGGTCGCGGCAGCTGACCAGATCTACGAAAGGCTGACCGCCGCCGGGGTCGAGGTGCTGTACGACGATCGCGACGAGCGTGGCGGGGTCAAGCTGGGCTCGATGGACCTGATCGGCCTGCCCTGGCAGCTGATCGTCGGACCGCGCGGGCTGGCGCAGGGTGTGGTGGAGCTCAAGGACCGCCGGAGCGGCGAGCGGCAGGACCTTTCCATCGAGTCCGCTCTGGAGCGCCTCACCGCATGATCCTGAACGCTCATGAAAGGATGATCGCCAAGCGCTACCTGGTTCCGGTCAAGGGCGAGCGCTTCATTTTCGTGGTCGCCGGATTCTCCGTCGGGGCGGTGGCGCTGGGGGTTGCCGCGCTGATCATCGTCATGAGCGTGATGAACGGCTTTCGCGCCGAGCTGTTCGACAAGATCGTCGGACTAAACGGCCATGCCATCGTCCAGGGCTATGACGGCCGCCTCGCCAACTGGGAGCAGGTCGCCGATGCCGCCCGCAAGACCGCGGGGGTGCAGTCGGCCACGCCGCTGATCGAGCAACCGCTGATGGCTTCCGCCAACGGACGGGTCGAAGGCGTGCTGGTCCGCGGCAATACGCTGCGGGACATTCAGACCAATCCGATCCTCAATGGCAAAGTGGTGGCCGGGGACCTCAAGTCGATCACGCCGGGCAGCGGCCGCGTTGCAATCGGCGCGCGGCTGGCTGAGACCCTCGGCGCCTTTCCAGGAGCCGAGATTTCGCTGATCAGCCCGGACGGCCGTTCGACCCCGGTCGGCACCGTGCCGCGCATCGTCACCTACACGGTCGGCGCGATCTTCGAGGTCGGCATCTACGAATATGACAAGGCCTTCGTCATCATGCCGATGCAGGACGCGCAAACCTTGCTGCTGCTCGGTGATCAGGTCGGCATGGTGGAGGTCCAGGTCGACGACCCGGACCGCGTCGGGGAAATCCTCGCGCCCTTACGGCCGCTCGTCCAGGGGCGGGGGATCATTGTCGACTGGCGGCAGATGAACGCGGCTTTGTTCGAGGCGCTGGAGGTCGAACGCATCGCCATGTTCGTGGTGCTGTGCATCATCATCCTGGTCGCGGCATTCAATATCGCCAGCTCGCTGATCATGCTGGTTCGCGCCAAGACCCGCGACATCGCCATCCTCCGGACCATGGGCGCGAGCCGGCGATCGCTGCTCAAGATTTTCATGACGGTCGGCCTGTCGATTGGGCTGATCGGGATCGTTATCGGCGCGATCCTCGGCTCGATATTCCTGTTCTTTCGACAAGGGGTGGTCAACTTCATCCAGCTGGTGACCGGCCAGAATCTTTGGGATCCCTCGGTCCGCTTCCTGACCGAATTGCCGTCGCGCACCGACCCGCTCGAGGTGGCGGCGATCGTCGGCGTGACGTTGGTGCTGACCTATGTCGCAACGCTGTTCCCGGCCCGCAATGCCGCCAACACCGATCCGGTCCAGGTGCTGCGCTATGAGTGAGCCCGTTCTCCAGACCCGCGATCTTAAACGCAGCTTCACCCAAGGAGGGGTGACGATCGAAGTGCTGCGCGGGGTCGACCTCGACGTCCGCCCCGGCGAAATCGTCGCGCTGCTCGGCCCCTCGGGCTCCGGCAAGTCGACGCTGCTGCAGGCTGTCGGCCTGCTCGAAGGCGGATTCGAGGGCTCGATCCGGATTGGCGGACGCGAAGCATCGTCGCTCGATGACGACGGCCGAACCGCGCTTCGCCGCGATGCGCTCGGCTTCGTCTACCAGTTTCACCATCTGCTGCCGGACTTCGACGCCTTGGAAAATGTGATCCTCCCGCAGATCATCCATGGGGCGGAAGCTGACGCCGCTCGCCAACGCGGGCAGGATCTGCTCGGCAAGCTCGGACTGTCGCAGCGGCTCGATCATCGCCCGTCCAAGCTATCCGGCGGCGAGCAGCAGCGCGTTGCCGTAGCCCGCGCGCTCGCCAACCGTCCGCCGCTGGTGCTGGCCGACGAGCCCACCGGCAATCTCGACGAGGCCACCGCCGACCGGGTTCTGGCCGAGTTCCTGGCGCTGGTTCGCGGTGAAGGCAGCGCGGCGCTGGTCGCGACGCACAATGAGCGCCTGGCGGCCAAGATGGACCGGGTGGTGCGCCTGCATGAGGGGGTGCTGGAATAGCGGGAGCCGCCGCGCTCGCGGTGCGTTGCCGTGCCCATGCGCAAACTGGACCGCTTGACCGTCGTCAACCTTGCCATTGTCGGACTGATCCTCCTGTTGATCTTCGGCGTCTGGCTTTCCCGCCGGGGCGATTCCGATCGTGACCGGCTTGGAGGGGACGAGATAGGTCAGGCCGGCAGCGGCGATGTTACGGCCAAGCGCTGCGGCAGCCAGCGAACCTATGATCTGATCAAGCGCGACCTGTTCCGGCGTGCTGCGCAGATAAGAGGATCCGACCGTTCGGCCTTCGACCGGCTGTCGGCCGTCGCGGTGGTGCGGATGGAGGCGCCGGTGATGACCGGACGAGATGACGAGCTTGGGACCGTCAGCTGTTCCGGGCGCCTGTCGCTCGATCTGCCGCCGGGGGTTGCGGTTGTCGGCGGCCGGCGCACCTTGCAGGCGGATCTCGTTTACCGCCTTCAGCCCGCCGCCGATGGCAGCGGCGACGTGCCGATATTGGAAGGCGCCGACGCGATCCTGGTTCCACTGGCGACCCTGGCGAGCGTCAGGGCCAGCCGAACCTCCGGTCGTTCAGCAAGGACAGGACCAGGCGAACATGATCGGATCGGTGCCGTCACCGCCCGCGCCACCCCGGTCGCATAGCCCCGCCCGCCGAACCGCAGCCTACGGCGAGCGCCAAGCTTCGACTGCCGCCTCGCCCGCACTCGTGGCGAAGTGGCGGTGTGCAACGACGCGGGCCTCGCCGCCCTCGACCGTCAGATGGCTGCGCAATTTCAGCGGGCTCTGACAGCAGTCGATCCACGCCGCCGCCAATGGCTTCGGGCGACGCGCGACAGTTTTCTTCGTTATCGCGACCGCTGCGGCTCCTCCGCGTGCATTGCCGAGGCCTATCGCGGGCGGATGCAGGAGATTGATGATATCGTCACCGGCCGCTGGCAGCCCGGGCGCTGACCTTTGCCCCGGATTTCGGTTAAGTAGCCTGCTTGACCGACGCCCAGCGATCCTCGAGGCCTTAGGGCGAACAATACAGCGGAGTCGGAGGAAACTGATGACAGAACTCACCGCAATTCCGGTGTCCCGGCCCGATGGCTCGACCGCCGACCTGTCGGATCACAGCGGGAAGGTGATGCTCATCGTCAACGTTGCCTCCCAATGCGGGTTCACTCCGCAATATGAGGGGCTGGAGGCGCTGCAGCGGAAATATGCCGAAAAGGGCTTCGTCGTGCTCGGCTTCCCAAGCAACCAGTTCGGTGCCCAGGAGCCGGGAAATGCCGAGGAGATCGCCAATTTCTGCAAGCTGAATTACGACGTTACCTTCCCCGTTTATGCCAAGATCGACGTCAACGGCGACAATGCCGCGCCGATCTACCGCCACCTCAAGGAAGAGGCGCCCGGGCTGC
This sequence comes from uncultured Alphaproteobacteria bacterium, assembly GCA_963844355.1. Classification (GTDB taxonomy): domain Bacteria; phylum Pseudomonadota; class Alphaproteobacteria; order Sphingomonadales; family Sphingomonadaceae; genus Sphingomicrobium. The sequence continues at coordinate 231,754 of CAWJNY010000007.1, read as the reverse complement.
TCGGCAGCAAGGCCATCAAGTGGAACTTCACCAAGTTTCTGGTCGACCGATCGGGCAAGGTGGTGAAGCGCTACCCGCCGCAGGCCAAGCCTGCCGACCTGGCCCGAGATATCGAAGCATTGCTCTAGCGCCGATTGAGGCGCGGCTCCGAAGCCCTGACGCAAAACTGGGGATAAGTAGGCCGGGGGCGCTGGCGATTTTCAGCCGGTTTCCCCATAGTCGACCTCATGTCCGGCCCTTACGTTCCGCTGCGGGTTTTTTCCTCATTCACCATGCTGGAAGGCGCGATCGAACCGAAGGCGATTGCGGCGCACGGGGCCAAGCTCGGCTTTCCCGCCGTCGCCCTGACCGACCGCAACGGGCTCTATGCCGCAATGCCGTTCGGCGACGCCTGCATGGAGAAAGGGATCCAGCCGATTATCGGGGCGATGCTGGGAGTGGCGCGGCCCGGCGACATCGGACCGGCGGGCAAGCTTGATTGGCTGGTGCTCCTTGCCCAGGACGAGGCCGGTTACGACAATCTGTGCAAGCTGGTGTCGAGGGCTCATCTCGACCGGCCGATCCAGGAGGAACCGCATGTCCCGTTCGAGGCGCTTGAAGGCGCGACCGAGGGGCTGATTGCGCTCACCGCGGGAGGCGAGGGGGCGTTGGCCCGGTTGTTCGCTGACGGACAGGCGGACAAAGCGGGCGTATATGCCGGTCGGCTCAAGGCGCTTTTCCCGAGTCGCCTGTACGTCGAGCTGTCGCGCCGCGGCGACTCAATCGAGGAAGCGTCCGAACCGCGGCTGATCGACCTCGCCTATGCGCTGGATCTGCCGCTGGTCGCCACCAACCCGGCTCAATATGCCGAGCCGGAATTCCATGCCGCCCATGATGCGATGTTGTGCATCGCCGGCTCGACCTATGTCGAAAACAATGATCGACCACGCAGTTCATCGGAGGCGTGGCTCAAGCCGGCCCCTGCGATGGAACAACTATTCTCGGATTTGCCCGAGGCTATCGCCAATACCTCGGTGATCGCCCAGCGCTGCGCGGTCTCTGCGCCGAAACGCCGGCCGATCTTGCCGCGCCTCAGCGATGACGAGGATGAGACGCTTCGGCGAGAGGCTCATGCGGGGCTCGAAAGACGGCTGGCGGGCAAGCCGGAAGAGCAAAAGCAGCAGTATCGCGAGCGCCTGGACTTCGAGATCGACGTCATCACCCGCATGGGGTTCGCCGGCTACTTCCTGATCGTCGCCGACTTCATCCAGTGGGCGAAGGCCAACGATATTCCGGTCGGTCCCGGCCGTGGGTCGGGCGCCGGCAGCGTCGTCGCCTGGGCACTGACCATCACCGACCTCGACCCGATCGAGCTGAACCTGCTGTTCGAGCGGTTCCTTAATCCCGAACGCGTGTCGATGCCCGATTTCGACATCGACTTTTGCGAAACCCATCGCGACAAGGTCATCAGCTACGTCCAGCAGAAGTACGGCCGTGACAAGGTCGCCCAGATCATCACTTTCGGGCGGTTGAAAGCTCGTGCGGTGCTCAAGGATACCGGCCGGGTGCTGCAGATGAGCTATGGCCAGGTCGACCGCCTGGCCAAGCTGGTACCCAACCACCCGACCGATCCCTGGACGCTCGAGCGCAGCCTCAACGGCGTTGCCGAGCTGGAGAAGGAGTATCGCAGCGACGCCGATGTGAAGCGGCTGTTCGATTTGGCGATGAAGCTCGAAGGCCTGCCGCGACATTCTTCGACCCACGCCGCCGGCGTAGTGATCGGCGACCGGCCGCTTCAGGAACTGGTGCCGCTTTATCGCGATCCGCGCTCCGACATGCCGGTCACGCAGTTCGACATGAAATATGTCGAGGGTGCTGGACTGGTGAAGTTCGACTTCCTCGGCCTCAAGACCTTGTCGGTTCTGAAGGAAGGCCAGCGCCTCCTGATGGAGCGCGGGATCGAGGTCGACTTTGCTTCGCTGCCGTGGGACGATCCGGCGGTCTATGCACTGCTCCAGCGCGGTGACACGGTCGGCGTGTTCCAGCTGGAATCCGAGGGCATGCGGCGCACCCTCGCCCAGGTGCGACCGTCGAACTTCGGCGACATCATTGCGCTCGTTTCGCTCTACCGACCGGGGCCGATGGACAATATTCCGCTGTTCGGCGACCGCAAGAACGGCCGGGTGCCGCTCGCTTACCCGCATCCCATGCTGGAAGAGGTGCTCAAGGAAACATACGGCATCTTCGTCTACCAGGAACAGGTGATGGAGGCAGCCAAGGTCCTGGCGGGCTACTCACTCGGCGAAGCCGACCTGCTGCGCCGAGCGATGGGCAAGAAGATCAAGTCGGAGATGGACGCCCAGCGCGCGCGCTTTCTCGAGGGATGCGCGGCCAACAACATCGCCGCGCCCAAGGCCAACGAGCTGTTCGACTTGATCGACAAGTTCGCCGGCTACGGCTTCAATAAGAGCCATGCCGCGGCCTATGCGCTGGTGGCCTACCACACCGCTTGGTTGAAGGCGCATCATCCGGCCGAATTCTTCGCCGCGTCGATGAGCTTCGACATGGCCCAGACCGACAAGCTCGCATTGTTCGTCGAGGATATTCGCCGCAGCGGGGTCGAATGCCTGCCCCCCGACGTCAATGCTTCACGCGCCGACTTCAGCGTCGAGGACGGCAAGGTTCGATATGCGCTGGGCGCGCTGAAGGGGGTGGGCGAAAAGGCGATGGAGGCACTCGTCGCCGAGCGGGAAGCGAACGGCCCATACAAGAGCCTCGACGATTTCGCCGAGCGGATTGACCCCAAGCTGCTCAATCGCCGCCAGCTGGAAAGCCTCGCCGCTGCCGGAGCGTTCGACGCGCTCAATCCCGACCGCGCGGCGGTCTATGATGCGACCGAGACGATCCTTGCCCACGCCGCCGCTGCGCATGACCAGCGCACCAGCGGCCAGCATGGCCTGTTTGGGGAGGAGGGGGTACGCCGGGGGTAGCGCCGATCCGCCTGCCGAAAGACGCGCGCTGGACCCTGGCCGAGCGGATGGCGGCCGAGCGTGACGCCTTCGGTTTTTACTTCTCTGCCCATCCGGTCGATGCCCAGCGGCACCTGCTTGCGGCGCACAAGGTTCGGAGCTTTGCGGATCTGTCAGATTTGCCGCTAGGAGAAGGACGAACGTCGGCGACCATGGCCGGCCTGATCGAGGGCGCGCGCTGGCGGACCTCCGCCAAGGGCCGCCGCTACCTGATGGCAACAATCTCTGATGCGTCCGGGCAATATGAAGCGACGGTATTCGACGATGAGCCATCGGTGGCTCTGGAAACCGCTGCAAAGTCCGGCGCCTGCGGCTTGATGCGGGTCGAGCTCGACCGGCGAACCGGCGAGGATGCGCCACGCGTCACGATCAAACAATTCCAGCCGCTGGAGAGCTTGGCGAAACGGACCCGTCTGCTGCTGAGCCTGCGGGTTGACGACGCCGCCGCCATTGGTGGCATTGCTCGCGAGTTGGCTCACGCCCGCGGGGGCAATGGCATGATCCGGGCCATTCTGCCGGTCAGCGAGGGCAGGGAAGCGACACTGGTTCTCGGCCGCGATTTCAATCTCGATGCCGATCTCGCCGCCCGCCTCACCCGCGTGCTGGGTGAGGGGGCGGTCGAGCTCAGCGCGCAAGAGCCCCCGAGGCTCGCGTTGGTCGGCTAACTGCTTGCGTCCATGCTGTGCTTGATCTCGGCGATGCGATCATGGCCGCGGCGTACCGAGGTGAAGACCTGCTCGACAACGGCACGGGTGTCGCCCGGCCAGCTTGTCACTTTGGAGCGCCGCTTCAAACTTCTCCTTGAGATAATCCTCGCCGCGTTCGACCTCATTGATGATTGCCTTGTCGTCGCGACCCGTAACCGCCGACTTCAGGTCCAGGAAGACTTGATGGGTCTTGCCCATTAGGGATCCATCATCGTCCGGATCGCCACCAAGCCGGCGGACCTCCGCGCGAAGGTCCTCGGCGACCCGCGACCGTTCTTCGGCGCTATCCAGGAATAGCTGCCGGAAACTGCCATTCTCAATATTTTCCGCGGAATCGCGATAGCCGTTAATGCTGTCCGTCAGCGTGGCCAGCAGCGTGTTGAGCGTTGTCTTGTCATCCATCGATTCAAACATCGAATATCTCCCAATTGGGCGGAATGGTTCAGGCCATCATGAATTCGGCCTTCTTCACCTCTTTTGTGATGCGGGCGTCGAGCTCGTCGTCGATCCCATCGCGGAGACGCGGAAAGATCTGGTCTTCCTCCATTCGAGCATGGGCTTCGACCGCCGCCCGGAACTCGCTCACCGTGTCGATCCAGGCCGGGTCGTCGGGCGCCATGTGGCCGAGCCGGTACAAGAACTCCTTGACCTGGCCATGCTCGGTCTCGAGTTCCTCGGCATCGGCCGTCTCATTCGCTTCGCGGAGCGCCGGATAGACGACATGCTCTTCGGCATAGGCGTGCTTGTCGAGCGCATATCCCAGCTTCATCAGCAGCATCTTGCGCTGCATCGTTTGAGTGTCGTCAGTTTCCAGCATCTTGTCGAATGTCATCAGGACGGCATCATGTTCCTGGGCCAGGCTTTCGGCCCAGTTTCCGTGGCCGCCCATGAAGGCCTGGCTCAGGAATTTGCGGCCCATGTTGGCCGCAATGGCCAGAGCCGCCCCGCCAAGCGCAACTCCGGCGATTGCGCCGGTCGAGCCCCAGCGAAATGCACTGCGCTCATTTCCGGATGAGCGGCTGGAACCGGTCGAACGGGTGCGGGAACGGGTCGTGTTTGAACGGTTGGCGCTGCGAGCGGCCATGACGCATCTCCTCCAAAGGGTTTGCGCCTGATAACTCCTCGCGCCCACCCGCCGTTCCGGCGGTTCGTCGCAGCCTTCAGCTTTGCGGATCGGTCGGAGGCGGCGGTGGCGGCGCTGCCTCGTTGGCCGTTGGAGGCGGGCTCGCGACCGGCTCATCGGGTTCCAGCATCGGCGTTGGATCGACGGCATTGGGGTCGGCCGGCACCTCCGGTTCTTCGACCGGCGTCGTATCGATCGAAGGCTCGGGCGGCGGCGGCGTCGCCGTTTCATATTCCTCGCCGGGCAGTTCGCGGGGTACCGTCGCGGGCGGCGGAGCCTTGTCGCGGGGCGCCGTTTCGCCCTCATAAACGCATGCATCCAGGCCATCACGGCGGACCGCGCCGATCCTCGCGGCGATGGTGTTGCCATAGCTGCGCGTGAATCCCTTGGGCGCGATCGCCCCGCGCTTCTTTGGCAGCGGCAGCACCGCCGCGATCCGCGCCGCCTCGGTCGTCGACAGGGCGCTGGAGTCATGGCCGAAATAGCGCTCGGCCCCGGCATTGGCACCATAAGTGCCGATCCCGGTCTCGGCGACGTTCAGATAAACCTCCATGATCCGCCGCTTGCCCCACAGCCGCTCGATCAGGAAGGTGAAATAAGCCTCGACCCCTTTGCGGAAATAGCCGCCGCCCTGCCACAGAAACACGTTCTTGGCGGTCTGCTGGCTGATGGTCGAGCCGCCACGGATGCGCCCTCCGCTGGCATTGCGCTTCATCGCATCCTCGATCGCCTCGATGTCGAAGCCATTGTGCTGGCAGAACTTGCTGTCTTCCGCGCCGATCGCGGCCCGCACCATGTCCCGGTCCATTTCCTCGAGGCTCATCCAGTCCTTGTTGAGGCCGCGCCCCGCCACGACATCGCCGATCATCGTCGCCGTGATCGGTGGGGGCACGAAGCGGTAGATGACGACCAGGAAAATGCTGAGCAGGACCAGCCAGAGAACGATCCGCCAGAGCCAGCCGAAGATGCCGCGCCTGCTTTTGCGCCGGCGCTTGTAGGAGGGGATGTTCTTCGCGAACTTGGCCATGCCGCTTTCTGTGCGGGCGATGGATAAAAGAAAAGCCCGGCGATCGGCAGTTCGAAGCTGAACGCCGGATTACCGAGCGCTCAGCCGCCCTCGCACTACGACCAACTGAGCCCGCCGACCGCCCGGTTCATGTGCCGCACAGCCTCATCCACTAGTCCAGTTCGTTGACATCCAAGGATTTTGAATTTCGCGAGGAGGACAATGTGACTCGCAAATATTTGATGATTGCCGGCGTCGCCGCCCTGGCCCTGGCCGCGCCTGCTTCAGGCGAGCGCGGCGGACGCGATCGCGACGACCGCGCTCAGGCAAGCCAGGGCAACGAAGAGCGCAAGGCGCAGCGTCAGCAGCGCGCAGAGCGCCCGCAACGCGCCGAACGCCAGCGGACCGAACGCCAGCGGACCGAACGGGCCGAACGCCCGCAGCGGGTTGAACGGCAACGTTTGGAGCGTGCGGAGCGCCCACAGCGGATCGAGCGCCAGCGCGTCGAGCGGGCGGAGCGCCCGCAGCGGGCCGAACGCGAGCAGCGGATCGAGCGCCAGCGCGTCGAGCGGCCGCAACGGATCGAACGCCAGCGTATCGAGCGCGCGGAGCGGCCTCAGCGGGTCGAACGCCAGCGTATCCAGCGCGCCGAGCGCCCGGAACAAGTCGAACGTCAGCGGACTGAGCGGGCCGAACGTCCGCAGCGGATTGAGCGCCAGCGCATCGAGCGCGCCGAACGCGCGGCTCGCATCGACGGCCAGCGTATCCAGCGGTCAGAGCGTCCGCGCATCGAACGTCAGCGGGTTGAGCGATCCGAACGTCGCCTTGCCGAGCAGTTCGACCGTCGCCAGGCCGTTATCCGCGACGATCAGATCGACTTCGACCGGAATCGCGCGCTGCGTGAACAACGTCAAGAATTGCCGGTTCGGTTTGCGGCCGGTGACGACCGGCAGCTCGCGCGCTTGTTCGAGGACCGGCCGCTGCGGCCGATGACGTTCCAAGATGACCAGCGGATCATTGCCGTGGGGGACCGGATCGATCCGGTCCGCTATTCAAGCCTTGTTCCGCCAATCTACCGCGCCCGCTATTATGACACGCCGGATTATTTCTATCGATATGACGACGATCTCGGATACCTCTACCGGATCGATCGCGACGACAATTTCGTCCAGGCGCTGATCCCGCTGTTCGGTGGTTATGGGGTCGGCGACCCCTGGCCGAGGACCTACTACAGCAGCTACGTTCCGCTTGGTTACCGGTCCTATTATTACGATACGCCCGATTATTACTACCGCTATGACGGAAACGGCGTCTACCAGATCGATGCCGGGACGCAGCTGATCACCGCGTTGGTCGCGTTGCTGACCGGACAGGGCTTTGGTGTCGGACAGATGCTACCGGCCAGCTATGGCGCGTACAACGTCCCCTTGGCTTATCGATCGACCTATTATGACCGCGACGACGCCTGGTACCGTTATGGCGACGGGTTCATCTATCAGGTCGACCCTTACAGCCGCAGGATAGACGCCCGCTATCCGATCTATGGTGCGGGGTACGACTATATGATCGGCGAGCCATGGCCGGTGGCCTATCCGGGCTACAACGTCCCGTTGGCCTACCAGCCGCTCTACTATGACACGCCCGGATATCACTATCGCTACGCCGATGGCGGCATATATCGGGTGGATCCGACCACCCAGGTGATCCAGGCGTTGGTTGCGCTGGTCAGCGGCCAGCAATTGGCAGTCGGCCAGTCACTTCCGCCGGGTTATTCCACCTATAACGTGCCGCTCGCCTATCGCGACCGCTACTATGACCGCGATGACGCATGGTACCGCTATGCCGACGGCTATGTCTATCAAGTGGATCCGTACAGCGGGATGATCGAGGACTCGGTTCCAATCTACGTCTGATCGAACATCCATTAGGCTCAAAGGCAGCGGCGTGTCCGACGCGCCGCGGCCTTGCTGTCTTCCGAACCACTCGCCATGGGATGGGGCGACCATGGGGAGGAATGCGTGCGGGTTCTGGTGACGGGAGCGGCGGGACTTATCGGCAGCGGAGTGGCTGCTCGGCTGGCGGCCGAGCATGACGTCGTTGGGCTCGACCTCAATTCCGGCCCGAATGTCCAGATCGTGGGCGATTGCTTCGCGGTGGGCGGGTGGCGCCAGGCAGCGGGCCGGGTGGATGCGATCGTCCACACCGCCGCGCTTCATGCCCCGCATGTTGCCAGGAAGACTGAAGCCGAGTTTCGCCGCACCAACGTAGAGGCGACGTCACGGCTGCTCGACTTCGCGCTGGAGGTTGGCGCCAGCCATTTCGTCATGACGAGCACTACCTCGCTCTACGGCCATGCCCTTGAATCCCAGGAGCGCGCCGTGTGGGTCGATGAGCAGCTGGAGCCGCAACCCCGCGATATCTACGACGAAACCAAGCTTGAAGCGGAAAGGCTTGTTTCAGGTGCGGGCGGATCGATGACCGTGACGTCACTGCGCATGTCGCGCTGCTTTCCGGAACCGGCCGCACGATATGGCATGGTATCGGCTGTATCGCGGCATCGATCGGCGCGATGTGGCTGAGGCCCACGCCCGGGCGCTGGGGCGGAGCGGCCCGCCCGCCACTTATTTGATCGGCGGCGTGACGCCATTCCTGCGCGAGGATTGCGCGCAATTGATGACCGAAGCGGGCGTGGCCATTGAACGCCGCTGTCCGGGTCTGATCGATCGCATGGCCGCCAAAGGCTGGCACAAGCCACCGTCGATCGACCGTGTCTATGACTCCAGTCTCGCCGCCGAAGAACTGGGGTTTGTGCCGCGCTACGGTATCGAATCCTGTCTTGCCGGAGACTGGGATCCGCTCCCGGCGCGCTGACGCCACACCTTGCCGCGCTGCAGCAACGACCGTATCTGCAAGGGCATGACCTCGACCAACGACATCCGCCGCAGCTTCCTCGACTATTTCGAGAAGAACGGACACGCGCGGGTGCCGTCCGCACCGCTCGTTCCGCATAACGATCCGACGTTGATGTTCGTCAACGCAGGCATGGTGCCGTTCAAAAATGTCTTCACCGGCTTGGAGACGCGGCCATACACGACTGCGGCGAGCAGCCAGAAATGCGTCCGCGCCGGGGGCAAGCACAACGACCTGGACAATGTCGGTTATACCGCGCGGCACCATACTTTCTTTGAAATGCTGGGGAATTTCTCCTTCGGCGATTATTTCAAGGAGCAGGCGATCCACCACGCCTGGACCCTGATCACCAGCGAGTGGGGGCTGGATCCCGACCGGCTGACGGCCACCGTTTATCACACCGACGATGAGGCATTCGATCTGTGGAAGAAGATCGCTGGCCTCCCCGAGAGCCGCATCATCCGCATCCCGACCAAGGACAATTTCTGGGCAATGGGCGATGACGGACCCTGCGGACCTTGCTCGGAAATTTTTTTCGACCATGGCGATCACCTGCCCGGCGGCCCGCCAGGATCCCCGGACGAGGACGGCGACCGTTTCGTCGAGATCTGGAACCTGGTGTTCATGCAGTTCGAGCAGGCAGCAGGCGAAATCGTCTCCGAGCTGCCGAAGAAGAGCATCGATACCGGTATGGGCCTGGAGCGCGTTGCCGCGGTGCTGCAGGGCGTTCACGACAATTATGACACCGACACGTTCAAGGCGCTGATCGCCGCCAGCGAGGAGCTGACCAAGACGCGTGCCGAGGGCGAACAGCAGGCCTCCCACCGCGTCATTGCGGATCATCTGCGCGCCTCGGGATTCCTGGTCGCCGACGGTGTCCTGCCGGCCAATGAGGGCAGGGGCTATGTCGTCCGTCGCATCATGCGTCGTGCGATGCGCCATGCCCACCTGCTCGGCGCCAAGGAGCCTTTGATGCACCGGCTGGTGCCCGAGTTGGTGGCCGAAATGGGGGCCGCTTACCCAGAGCTGGTCCGCGCCCAGCCGCTGCTGGAGGCGACGCTGCTGCAAGAGGAAACCCGCTTCCGCCAGACGCTGGCGAATGGGCTCAAACTGCTCGATGAGGCCACCGCCGATATGGCCGAGGACGGGACCTTGCCGGGCGAAACGGCATTCAAGCTCTACGACACCTTTGGCTTCCCCTACGACCTGACTGAGGATGCGTTGCGCGCCCGCGGGCTGAAGGTCGATCGCGCCGGCTTCGATACCGCCATGGCCGAGCAAAAAGCAGCCGCTCGTGCCGCCTGGAAAGGATCGGGCGAACAGGCCTCGGATGATCTGTGGTTCGACCTGGCCGAGGAATTGGGCTCGACCGAATTCACCGGTTATTCGGGCCATGAGGGCGAGGGCGTCGTGCTGGCGATTCTCAAGGACGGCCAGCGAGTGCAGGACGCCAACATCGGCGAGACCGTCACCATCCTGCTCAACCAGACGCCTTTCTATGGAGAAAGCGGCGGCCAGGTGGGAGACGCCGGAAAACTTACTTCACTCAATGGGTTCGTTGGCGAAGTTGAGGACACTTCGAAGCCGCTCGGCAAGCTTCATGCACTTCGCACCAAGGTGGCGAAGGGCCAGGTCAGTGTCGGCAACACGCTGCACCAGCTGGTCGACGTTGAGCGGCGTGCGCAGACCCGGGCCAACCACAGCGCCACGCATCTGGTCCACGCCGCGCTGCGCAACCAGTTGGGTGGTCATGTGACGCAGAAGGGCAGCCTGGTGGCGCCAGATCGGCTGCGCTTCGATTTTTCGAATCCGAAAGCGCTCACGGCCGAGCAAATCGCAGCGATCGAGGCTGAGGTTAATGCCGAGATCCGCGCCAACCAGCCGGTCTTCACGCGATTGATGACCCCCGACGAGGCGGTGGCCTCGGGCGCATTGGCCCTGTTCGGCGAAAAATATGGCGACGAGGTGAGAGTGCTGTCGATGGGGCGGCAAACGGAGGCATTTTACTCGGTCGAACTGTGCGGCGGCACGCATGTCGCGGCTACTGGCGACATTCAGCTGTTCAAGATCATCAGCGAAAGCGCCGTATCGTCCGGCGTGCGCCGGATCGAGGCGCTGACCGGCGAGGCGGCGCGCCAATGGCTCACCAACCGAGACGAAAAGCTCAAGGAGGCTGCCTCGGCGCTGAAAGCCTCTCCCGACGAGGTCCCCGTAAAAGTCGCCGCCCTGGTCGAGGAGCGCCGCAAGCTTGAACGCGAGCTGGCCGAGGCCAAGAAGGCACTGGCGATGGGCGGCGGAGCCAAGGCTGAGGCCGCTGGACCGGAGCAAGTGGGCGGGCACGCTTTTCTCGGCCAGGTGGTCGAAGGTCTCGACCCGAAAGGACTGCGCGGCGAGGTGGATGGCATGAAGCAGCGGCTCGGCTCCGGCATCGCCGCCCTGGTCGCGGTCAACGAAGGCCGCGCAAGCGTCGCGGTTGGCGTCACCGACGATCTGGCCGGCCAGGTCAGTGCGGTCGAACTGGTCAAGGCTGCGGTCGCGGCGCTCGGCGGGCAGGGCGGTGGAGGCCGTGCCGACATGGCCCAGGGTGGCGGTCCGGATGGAGCCAAGGCGCAGGATGCACTGGAGGCCGTCAGGACAGAACTGGAGAAGGTCGCCGCCTAGGCCGAACCGGCGTCCCTCAGCCGCCGCCTGCCCAAGCTCGGCTCGACCTCCAGCTGCCCGGCTTCCATGATCTCCGCGCGGAGCTCGCTGCGCTTCTCGTGGATCGACGCGATCACCGGGCCCATCGCCACGCCGATGTCGACCAGCACCGCCTCGCTCAGCTGCAGCGATGCTTCCAGCGTTTCGGGCACCGCGTCGGTGACGCCCGCGCGATAGAGAGCCGCCGCATGGTCCGAATCACGCGCGCGGGCGATGATGGGCAGGGCTGGATGGTCCTCACGGAGCCGCTTCGCGATCCGCCGGGTCAGCGCGGGATCGTCCATCGTGAGAACCACCGCCAGGGCCTTGTCGAGGTCGAGCTTCACGATCAGTTCCCGTCTGGACACATCGCCATAAAGCACGGAATATCCGGTCTTTCTTGCATCAGCAAAGCCATCGATGTCGCTGTCGACCGCCAGATAGGGACGGCCATGCTCCGACAACATGTCGGCGACCATCCGACCGACGCGCCCAAATCCGAAGATGACGGTTTTGCCGGCCGTCGGTCCGATTTCTTCTTCCCTCAGCTCCGCGTGTCGGACGCGGCTGGCCATGAAGCGGCCCAAGCTGGCCAGCAGCGGAGTCAGGGTCAGGCCGATCGCTGTCGCTGCAGACCAAAAGCCGACCGTTTCAGCACTCAGGATTCCGGCAAATCCAGCTGCGCCGAGAATGATCAGCGTCGTCTCGGAAGGGCTCGCCATCAGGATTCCCGTTTCGCGGGCAACCGCCGCCGGCGCCCCGGCTATCTTCAGCAGAACGCCGGTGACGATGGCCTTGACGATGATCACGGCCGCCAGGGCGCCCAGAAGCGTCGGCCAGTTATCGACCAGCGCTACCAGGTCGATCCGCATGCCGACGGTGATCAGGAAGACGCCCAGCGCCAGGCCCTTGAACGGCTCTATGACGAGCTCGACCTCGTTGCGATATTCGGTTTCGGCAATCACCAGGCCGGCAACCAGCGCGCCGATAATCGGCGATAGACCGGCCGAGGCGGTGATGGTGGCCGACAGGATCACTACCAGCAGCGAAATCGCCAGGAAGAGTTCCGGTTTCTTGGACCGTGCCGCCTGGGCGAACAGCGCCGGCAAGGCGAAGCGGCCCACGACCAGAATGGCAATGATGACGACAACGCCCCTCAAGGCGATCAGGCCAAGCCCGCTGGCGGCCATGCCGGCGGCCCCGATCAGGAACAGCATGGGCACCAGCGCCAGATCCTCGAATAGCAGCATCGCCAGCGCGGCGCGCCCGACCTGGCTATGGGTTCCCGAGATTGGCAGCACTAGCGCTGTCGAGGACATGGCTAGCGCCAGCGATAGCCACAGGGCGCCTTCGACGCTCATCCCGGACAGAAGGAGGGCGGCACCGATCAACAATGCCGTCAGCAGAAGTTCTGCGGCGCCGATGCCGAACACCATCGTCCGCATGGCGATCAACCGCCTGAAGCTCAGCTCCAGCCCGATCGAAAACAGCAGGAAGACGATGCCCAATTCGGCGAAGGGTTCGATTCCCTCCGCGTCGGTGATCGATACCCACTGAAGCCATGGATAACGGTCGGTCATTGCGCCGAGCGCGAATGGACCGGCGATGATGCCGACCAGGATGAAGCCGATGACCGGATTGACCCTGAATCGGGTGAAGGCGGGGATGACGATGCCCGCCGCGCCAAGAATGGTCAGCGCGTCGCTCAATGCCGGAGTAATATGGAATCCGCCCGCCATGCGCTCTTTGAAGCACGCCCAACCGTTGATGTCACCGGCCCCCGCGGGCGAATTGAGCGTTCGGTCAGCCCAAGGAGGTCATCATGGCCAAAACGCTGAAGCCCGGCGACAAGGTGGAATGGGACAGTTCTGGCGGTCATTCCAAGGGCAAGGTCGTCAAGAAGCTGACCAGCCCGGCCAAGATCAAGGGGCACAAGGTCGCAGCGTCGAAGGACAATCCCGAATATCTGGTCGAGAGCCACGAAAGCGGCAAGCGCGCCGCCCACAAGGCTGGCGCGCTTACCAAGAGCTGACCCGTTAGGCTCCGACCGCCTCGGTCGCCATCGCCGCCTCGAGATTCTCGCGGATGGCCTCGAAGAATTGCTCGGTGGTCATCCACGCCTGCTCAGGGCCGACGAGAAGGGCCAGGTCCTTGGTCATCTTGCCGCTTTCGACCGTCTCGACGCACACCCGCTCGAGCGTCTCGGCGAAGCGGACCACCTCGGGCGTGTCGTCGAACTTGCCGCGGAACTTGAGGCCGCCGGTCCAGGCGAAGATCGAAGCGATCGGGTTGGTCGAGGTGGCCTTGCCCTGCTGGTGCTGGCGATAGTGGCGGGTGACGGTGCCGTGCGCCGCTTCGGCTTCCACCGTCTTGCCGTCGGGCGTCATCAGGATCGAGGTCATCAGTCCGAGCGAGCCGAACCCTTGCGCCACCAGGTCCGACTGGACGTCGCCGTCATAATTCTTGCATGCCCAGACGAACTTCCCGCTCCATTTGAGTGCGGAAGCGACCATGTCGTCGATCAGGCGGTGTTGATATTCGATGCCAGCAGCGGCGAACTTCGTCCTTGAATTCGCTTTCGAAAACTTCCTCGAAGATATCCTTGAAGCGGCCGTCATAGGCCTTGAGGATTGTGTTCTTGGTGGAGAGATAGACTGGCCACTTGCGCTGCAGGCCGTAGTTGAAGCTGGCCCGGGCGAAAGAGCGGATCGAATTGTCCAGATTGTACATGCCCATGGCAACGCCGGCGGCGGGAAAGTCGAACACTTCCTCCTCGATCACCTGACCGTCTTCTCCCTGCCAGCGGAGGGTCAGCTTGCCCTTGCCCGGGACCTTGAAATCGGTCGCCTTATACTGGTCGCCGAAGGCGTGGCGGCCGACGACGATCGGGTCGGTCCAGCCGGGAATCAGCCGCGGCACATTGGCGATGACGATCGGCTCGCGGAAGACCACGCCGTTCAGGATGTTCCGGATCGTGCCGTTGGGCGACTTCCACATCTTCTTGAGGCCGAACTCCTCGACCCGGGCCTCGTCCGGGGTGATCGTCGCGCACTTGACGCCCACGCCATGCTTCTTGATCGCCTCCGCCGCCTCGACCGTGATCTTGTCGTCGGTCTCGTCGCGCTTCTGGATCGACAGGTCGTAATAGAGCAGGTCGACGTCGAGATAAGGCTGGATCAGCCCCTCGCGGATCCATTGCCAGATGATGCGGGTCATCTCGTCGCCGTCGAGCTCGACGATCGGGTTCTTCACCTTGATCTTGGCCATGTCGCTTCCTGTGCCGGGATTTGTTGCTGGCGGCGCGCTTAGGCCGACATCCGGGGATAGGCAACAGTCGCGCATTGCCGGGCGTTTGCGTTGCTCCTAAGGAACTGCGCCATGGCAGAAATCGACAAGCCCGACAGCCAGCTGACCGCGGTCAAATGGCGTTTCCCATCGGTCCATCCGGAAGGCCGCAAATTCACCCTGGTTGCCGGTTTTCTCGCGTTGATCGGCTTTACGGCTCTCCCCGACACGTTCGGGTGGCTGCTGGTCGGCCTGACGATCTGGGTCGCGGCCTTCTTCCGCGATCCGGTGCGTACCTCGCCGACCGATCCGAACCTGGTCATCGCGCCCGCGGACGGGCTGGTGACGATGATCAAGCGGGTCGCGCCACCGCTCGAATTTGCAGGGGAAGGCGGGCTTTCGGGCGAATATACCCGGGTCTCCATCTTCATGAGCGTGTTCGACGTCCACATCAACCGCTCGCCGATCGCCGGTACGGTGAAGCGCATCGCCTATGTGCCGGGGAAATTCCTCAATGCCGACCTCGACAAGGCCAGCGAGCACAATGAGCGGCAGTATTTTCTGGTCGAACGAGAGGACGGCACGCGGATCGGCTTCACTCAGATCGCAGGGCTGGTTGCGCGGCGGATCATTTCCTTCGTCAAGGAGGGTGACAGGGTCGCACGTTGGCGAGCGCATCGGCCTGATCCGTTTTGGCAGCCGCGTCGACGTTTTCCTTCCGGCAGGCACCGGCAGCCAGGTGCTGCTCGGCCAACGGACCATCGCCGGGGAGACCGTCCTCGGCGAAATCGGAGTTGATCCGCAGCGCAGCGGGACCAGCCAGTGAGCGACCTCGAGCGAGGCGGCTTCCCGTTCCGGGCTTTCGTGCCCAATGCGATCACTGCGCTGGCGCTGTGTTTCGGTTTGACCGGCGTCCGGTTCGGCATCACCGGCGATTGGCCGCAGGCGCTGGCGTGCATCGTCGGAGCCGGGGTGCTTGACGGCTTCGACGGCCGCATCGCCCGTTTGTTGAAGGCGCAGAGCAAGTTCGGCGCCGAGCTCGACAGCCTGTCGGACAATATCGCCTTCGGTACCGCGCCGGCGCTGATCGTTTTCCTCTGGTCGCTAAAGGAGGCGCCGCGCTTCGGCTGGATCGCTGCGCTTGGCATTGGCCGTCTGCTGTGCCCTTCGCCTTGCCCGGTTCAATGCGCGGATCGACGCCGACTTCCAGCCGCACAAGTCGGCGGGCTTCAACACCGGCGTTCCGGCCCCGGTCGGCGCCGGCCTGGCCTTCGTTCCCATTTATCTCTGGCTTATCAGCGGCAATGACTTGTTCCGGAACTGGCAGCTGGTTCTGCCCTGGACCCTGTTCATCGCCCTCCTCATGATTTCCAGCGTGCCGACCTACACCTGGGGGTCGATCCGCATCCGTCGAGGCTGGCGCCTCTTCGCCTTGGCCGGCGTTGCGCTGCTGGGCGCGGCGTTGCTGAGCGCGCCGTGGGTGACGCTGCTGGCAATCTCGGCGATCTACCTCGCGCTTCTGCCGTTCAGCATTTCCAGCTACGCGGCGGTCAAGCGGCGGCGCGCAGCCCAGCCGGCACCCGCACCGGTTCGGCCGCCGTACAGCGCGGACTGAACCGGATCGTCAGCGGACGGCCGGCCGCCGGCCGGGCGGTCCAGGAGTGTCCATTAAGTGCCGCCTGGATCTTGGCGCCGTCGCGCCTCAGGACGTCGACGACCAGCGTCAGGATGAAGCCAAACAGCAGCAGGGTGAGAGCGGCAGCGAACATCGAACTTCCTCCAGACAGCCTTGATATAACGACATGTTCCCTAAATGTTCCAACACCGTCAAGCGATTTCGTTCGCCTTATGTTCCGAATATTGCCAAGCGCTTGATATCTCAACGCTTCATGGGCTAGGGGCGCCGCCATCCCACAGGTGGAACCACCATACCGGTGCCGGCCGATTGGCCGGTGACAAGGTTCCACCGAGGCATAACCGGAGGAGATATCCCTATGGCGACCAATGTCGTCACGATGCAGCAATTGCTCGAGGCTGGCGCCCATTTCGGCCACCAGACCCACCGCTGGAACCCGCGGATGAAGCCGTACATCTTCGGCGACCGCAACGGCGTTCACATCATCGATTTGTCGCAGAGCGTTCCGCTGTTCGCCCGCGCGCTCGACTTTGTCCAGCAGACGGTTGCCCGTGGCGGCAAGGTGCTGTTCGTCGGCACCAAGCGCCAGGCACAGGACGCAGTGGCCGAGGCGGCCCGGGTTTCGGGCCAGCACTTCGTCAACCACCGCTGGCTCGGCGGCATGCTGACCAACTGGAAGACCATCTCGAACTCGATCAAGCGCTTCAAGAGCCTTGAGGAGCAGCTGTCGGGCGACACCGCCGGCCTCACCAAGAAGGAAGTGCTCCAGCTGACCCGCGAGCGCGACAAGCTCGAGAATTCGCTGGGTGGCATCCGCGACATGGGCGGCCTGCCGGACGTCATGTTCGTCATCGACACCAACAAGGAAGAGCTGGCGATCAAGGAAGCCAATGTGCTGGGCATCCCGGTCATCGCCATCCTCGACAGCAACTCCAACCCGCAGGGAATCGCGTTCCCGGTCCCGGGCAACGATGACGCCAGCCGCGCGATCCGTCTCTATTGCGAAGCGATCGCCAACGCCGCCAACGCCGGCAAGTCGGGTGGCGCCGCCGCCCGTGGCGAGGATATCGGCGCGATGGCCGAGCCGCCGGTGGAAGCGGCTCTGGAAGCTTAAGCGGACGAACACCATTTCCCGTTCGTCCCGAGCGAAGTCGAGGGACTCTGTTTGGCATCTCGACTTCGCTCGATCGCGAACGGTTCTTGCTTCAAAGGAAAAACGACATGGCTGAGATCACCGCCGCTTCGGTGAAGGAACTGCGCGAGCGCACCGGCGCCGGCATGATGGACTGCAAGAAGGCGCTGGCCGAGAACAATGGCGACATGGAAGCGTCGGTCGACTGGCTGCGCGCCAAGGGCCTGGCTGCAGCCGCCAAGAAGGCAGGCCGGACCGCGGCGGAGGGCCTCGTCGGAGTGGCCGTCGAAGGCACCAAGGGCGCGGTCGTCGAGGTCAACTCCGAGACCGATTTCGTCGCCAAGAACGAGCAGTTCCAGGAATTCGTCCGCAACGTCTCGGCCCTGGCTCTCCGGTCGAACGGCGACATTGAGGCGCTGAAGTCGGCTGCTTATCCGACTGGCGGCACCGTCGAGGAGAAGTTGACCGACAACATCGCCACCATCGGCGAAAACCAGTCGCTCCGCCGCACCGCCCTGCTCGAAGTGAGCGAGGGTGCGGTGGTCAGCTATGTCCACAACGCTGTTGTCCCGGGCATGGGCAAGATCGGCGTGCTGGTCGCGCTGGAAGGCGCTGTCCCGGCCGAGACGCTGACCCCGCTCGGCAAGCAGATCGCGATGCACATCGCCGCGGCCAATCCGCTGGCCCTCAATGCCGAGGATCTCGATCCGGCGCTGGTCGAGCGCGAGCGCGCGATTGCGATCGAGAAGGCCAAGGAGAGCGGCAAGCCCGAGAATATCGTCGAGAAGATGGTCGAAGGCTCGATTGCCAAGTTCCGCAAGGAAAATGCGCTGCTCAGCCAGCTGTTCGTGATCGACAACAAGACGCCGGTCGCCGACGTCGTCGCCGCAGGCCGGCAAGGATGCCGGCTCGCCGATCACGCTGAAGGCGTTCGAGCGCTTCCAGCTCGGTGAAGGCATCGAGAAGGCGGAGAGCGATTTCGCAGCCGAGGTAGCGGCTGCCGCCGGCGTAAAAAAGGACGAGCCGGTCGCCTGAAAAAGCGACCGGATTCAGGGGAAAGGGGCGGGGCCTGAAGCTCCGCCCTTTTTCGTTCAGCCGAGTTTGGCGAGTTCCGCCTTGCAGTCGTAAGGAAGGTCGGGGCGGGCGCAAAAGTCCGGCCACCTTCCCGTTTCACGCCAGAAATCGCTCACTCCAAATCGATGAGCGATTGTCATGAACCGCGGGTCTCTGTGGAGAGAGTAGAAGCTGGGGCGGAAAATCACCCAAGTGGTGGTGTAGGGAACTCGAGGATCGCTCCGCAATAGGAAGTCGATTAGCTCCTCATGGCGGTCGAACTCTGCCAGGGCTCGTGCATACACCCACGAGGTAGTCGGTTCCTGGAGGTAAAGCGCACGGGCGTTGGTGACGGCGAGCTCCTTATTTTTGGAGGTGGGCTCGATTTTTGCCCGGAGGTAGCTTTCATGAGCCGCATTGGTGACGAAGGCGGCCCCCAGCTGCCCGGACTGCATGATCTCGAGGGCTCGGGCGGGATCGCCAAATCGGAATTCGACGGCAAACCGCGATTGCAGAACATTGGTGGCACCCGGCCATAATTGCTCGGCCTTCTGCAGCTCGTTCCTTGCTGCCTCAACCTGGTCGCTGTTGAGTAACGCTGTAATCAGGGCATCCCGGGCGGATGGGGAAAGCGGATTCGACTTCGCGGCGCGGCGGGTAGCGGCCAGCGCGTCCTGCATCCGACCCACATTGGAGAGAGCGATCGCCTGGAAGGCCAAGATGCCCGGGTTATCGGGGTCTGCCGCGACTGCACGGTCGATTAGCTTCATGAAACCCATGATAGGGCGTGGAGGTGCGAGCCAAGCCTGCGCCAGAAAAGCCTCGCCCATGGATGGGTCCAGGCGCTGGGCTTGCGTCACGCTCTTCTGCAAGTCCCGCCTGACCACCGGATCGGTCGCGAAGCCAACACGAAGAGCCTGGATCTCTGCGAGCAAGAGCTTCTTCCATCCGCCTTTGAAAGTGGGGGCTTGATTGACAACACTTTCAAAAATCGAGACCGCAACTCGTGGATCTTGGGCCAGAAGGTTGGACATATCGGCGCAGCCGCTCAGGTAGAGCTTGAGCGTGGGCAGCTTGATCGTCATCGTCCTTGGATCCGAGTGCCTGAACGGCGCAGTCGAGGACCTGGGCGGCAGAATAAGCCATCTGCTGGCGGAGGTCCGCCTGTTTGCCACTGGGCTCCGTGAATTCGCGAGACCACAACAGCGTGTCGGCCCGGTTGTCGACGAGCATCAGACTTGCCTGAGCGGCTTTACCGACATTCGCGCCGCCGACTTTGATGATGAAGTCCGGAGTATGCCGGGATTCGATGTCAACGAGCTGCAAGGCATCGGCATGCGATGACTGGAGGACGCCGAGTTTGATGAGGAGATCGGCCGCCAGTGAATCCGCTGTCCTGTTGGGTTCGGCAGCAACTACCGCAACCAGGGGCGCCTCATGTTGGGCGCGCCACGGCTGCCAAAATAGCACCGCAAGTGCAGCGGCCACGACGATGATCACAGCGATGGCAGGCAGCGCAGGAATGCGATGGCCCTTTTGTATCCGACCGCCAGGCCGGGGTGGACCTCCCTGGCCGATACGGTGCTGGGCCTCGTCTCCTGTGACGCTGTCGATGGCGGTTAATACCTCATCGAGCGGCGGCGCGCCGCGACCTTTCCAGCTGCTCAGATCGATACACTGATATTGTCGGAAACCGAGCGGAGCCTGAGCCTCGTCCAGCCGGACCGGCACCAGCCTGCCCCTGTCGCGCCCCGCCGCGGCTTCGTCGCGCACCCAGCCGGAATCAATCGCTTGTTTCGACCATAATACAACCACCGCATCGGCGTCGGCGAGGGCTTGCTCGATCTCCTTGCTATATTCGGCGCCGCCCTTGATCCGAAAGTCCCACCACACGGTGTGGCCAGCCTTTTCCAGCGCTTCCGCTATGGCGCGGGCCTTTGCAGCGTCATCTCGATCGTAACTCAGAAAGACGCGTGCCATCGACTGCCCCTTCGCGCGCGAAATTGCGTTTGATTAGTGCGCGAAGCAAGCGTGACCGAAACCCGGTTGGCGTTAGACCCGGGTGAGCCGTAGGAGCTCATCCGCCCTTCTGATTCAGGCAGCCAGCTTGGCCGCTTCGAGTTTGCAGTCGTAGGGTAAGCCCGGTTCGAAGCAGAAGTCTGGCCAATTACCGCTCTCGCGCCAATATTCCAGCAGCCCATAGCGCTGAGCTATTCTTAGGAAGCGCGGCCTCTCCCGCAGCCGGGTCAGCGTCGGCCGAAATAGTGTCTGCAGCAAAAACTGGTCAACTCGCTCCCGCGGCACGCGCATCAGGGTCGCGAAGACCTCGTCGTCGCTGCCGAACGCCGAAAGAACCTCCGAGAATGAAGCATAATGGCCGTGTTGGGCCGCGGCCGAGCGGGCGAGCTCGATCGCGCGTCTTTCGTTGGCTGGCGTGGGTTCGATCCGAGCCAGCAGATACAGACTCATGCATCTTGCTGGTGCCATATTTGCGGAAAATCTCGAGTGAAGTTCGAGGATTGCCGTAGCGCAGGTTCAGGCGGAACCTCGTTTCGGTCAAATTCCTCGCTACATCGTCCAATACGTTCAATGTTTGGATCTCCGCAAAGGCTCGCTCCACCCGCCCGGAGAATGCAAGGGTGCGGACATACTCGCTGCGGCTGTACGGAGCGAGGGGAGTGAGCATTGCTGATCGCTCCGCATCTTCGACGGACTCATTGTTCCGTCCGACTAGCATGAGTTGCTCGGCTCGCGCGCCAAGGACGAAGCTGTTGTCGGGATGAGAGCTTCGAAGATTGTCGACGAGGCTGATTCGGCGAGGAAAGTCGGTGATCCGAAAAAGCTGGAGCTCCGCTAGGCGAAGCTCAGGCATGTTGGCGTCGATCTGTTTGGCCCTTTCGACCATGGTCCGGAGCCATTGCTCTGACGGCTTGGCATTGTCGGTCGGGATAGAACGCATGTGCGCTCCCGTCAGCAACAGCAGCTTCAAGGCAGGGACAAAACGCGGCTCGCGCCTGACTATCTGGCCAAGTTGCGGAACGAGGATGTAGACGTCCTCAGTTCCGTAGAGCGAGCTGAAACGGACGCAGGCATGAAGGAAGTCCTTCAACAATCCCAAGGGTAGTCGAGTCTGAGCTGTCAGGGCGTTCGCTGCGCAGTCCACCGTAGCGGCAGATGCAATTGCCAATGATGGCATGAGGTCGGGAATGCGACCGGGCGCGGCCGCAAGTTCCTGCGACGAGAGAAGCTGACGGTCGCTTGCACGGAGCAGCACGAGGTTGGCCGCCGACTTCGTGCCCGACACTTCCAGAATGAGGTCGGGCTTACCTCCCGCAACATCGCGAATGAGCTGGACGGATCCAGTGCGGCCAGATTGTCCCGAACCAAGGCGGACGAAAAGGTCCTGGGCGATCGCCTGGGCTGAGCTGGACTGCGATGCCGCCGCTACTGCAACGGTGGGCGTCGAGGTTCGCGCCTCCCAAGGCTTCCAGAATAGCAGCCCCGCAACGATCAAAGTCGCGATCGCCGCGCCAACGACGCCCATCCACGGGCGCGACGTCGCAAGCCTTCCCCCAGCTGGCACCGGCGCCAACCTCGGCTCACCGCCAAGCTCCCCAATGGCACGGAGAATTTCTTGGAATGGGCCGGATCTGGTCCGACCCTTCCATCGGGACAGGTCAGTCGTCTGGTACTGCCGGAATCCTAGCGGAGGCTCAACCGTGCCGATCAGTGCGGGCACCAATCGGTTCGTATCACGGCCAAACGCCGCTTCGTCTCGGACCCAGGCGGATTGGACCGACTGCTCGGACCAGAGCACGACGACTGCATCGGCATGCTTCAGGGCCTCTTCGATCTCATTGGAATATTGCGCGCCGCTCTTGATATTGCGGTCCCACCAGACCGAATGGCCGGCCTTTTCGAGGGCATTTGCGATCGGTCGGGCCGCTTTGACATCTTCCCGATCGTAGCTGAGGAACACACTCGCCATCGGAAAATCCCCTGTGGCCGCATGATGTAATCAATCGTATCGGCAGGCAAGTTCGGCGCAACAAGTCGGTTGGCAGAGGGGCGGGTGCACCGTAAGAGCGCATCCGCCCTGTTCACATATCCTCCCAAGGAACGATCACGCATGACCCGACCGCGCTTCCACCGCATCCTGCTGAAGCTGTCGGGGGAAGCGCTAATGGGGCCGAACCAGTTCGGCATCGATCCGGCGACGGTCGCGAGCATGGCCGGCGAGGTCGCCGCGGCCAAGGCGGCAGGCCATGAGCTTTGCCTGGTCGTCGGCGGGGGCAACATCTTCCGTGGCATTGCCGGCGCCGCCCAGGGCTTCGACCGGGCAACCGGCGACTATATGGGCATGCTGGCGACGGTGATGAACGCGCTGGCCGTGCAGAATGCGCTGGAAAAGATCGGCGTGGATACCCGAGTCCAGTCGGCGATCCCGATGTCCAGCGTGTGCGAGCCTTACATTCGCCGCCGCGCCATCCGCCATATGGAGAAAGGCCGGATCGTGATTTTCGCTGCTGGCACCGGCAACCCTTTTTTCACGACCGACACCGCAGCTGCCTTGCGCGCTGCCGAAATGGGCTGCAACGCCATTTTCAAGGGCACCAGCGTCGATGGCGTTTACGATGCCGACCCCAAGAAGGTGTCGGGCGCCAGCCGCTATGACAGCGTCAGCTTCAACCAGGTTCTGGCCGACGACCTCAAGGTAATGGATGCCAGCGCGGTTGCGCTCTGCCGCGACAACGATATTCCGATCGTCGTGTTCAACATCCGGCAGCCCGGCAATCTGGCCGAGGTGCTGGCGGGTCGCGGAACGGCGACGATTGTCCAGAACAAGGAGTGACAGGATGCCCGCTTACAGCAAGCAAGATCTGGACCGCCGAATGCACGGCGCGCTCGATGTACTGAAACATGACCTCGCCGGTCTGCGCACCGGCCGCGCTTCGACCGCGCTGGTCGATCCGATCCAGGTTGAAGTTTATGGCGCGATGATGCCGATCAACCAGGTGGCGACCATTTCCGTGCCGGAGCCGCGTTTGCTGTCGGTTCAGGTCTGGGACCGCGGCAACATCGGCCCGGTTGAAAAAGCAATCCGCAATGCAGGGCTCGGCATCAACCCCATCGTCGACGGCCCGAACATCCGCCTGCCGATCCCCGACCTGACCGAGGAGCGGCGCAAGGAGCTGGCAAAGCTGGCGGGTCAATATGCCGAGAAGGCGCGCGTCGCGGTCCGCAACGTCCGCCGCGACGGCATGGACGCGCTCAAAACCGACGAAAAGAAGCACGAAATCAGCGAGGATGAGCATAAGCGCCTGTCGGCCGAAGTGCAGAAGCTGACTGACAATGTGATCGCGGAGATCGATACCGCCGCCCACGCCAAGGAACAGGAAATCCTCGGCAAGTGACCTCTTATCCCGCCCCGGATCCGGGGGCGACCTCCCACGGCGGCGCGGGCGGGAATGTTCCCCGTCACGTCGCCATCATCATGGACGGAAATGGCCGGTGGGCAGAGCGCCGGGGGCTCCCGCGTACCGCCGGGCACCGGGCCGGGGCGGAGGCGGTTCGGACCACGCTGAAGGCTGCCGTCAAGGCGGGGGTGGAGGTCCTCACCCTGTATGCCTTCTCCTCGGAAAACTGGCGCCGGTCCGAAGACGAAATCAGCGATCTCAAAGGCCTGATGGGCTATTATCTCGAACGGGAACTGGACGAACTCGCGCGGGAAGGGGTCCGGCTACGGCTGATCGGAGATCATACGGCGTTCGGCCCGCAACTCGTCGAACGCCTCGAACGAGCGGTTGAAAAAACCAAGGATAACAAACGCCTGACCCTCGTCGTCGCGCTCAACTATGGTGCTCGCAGTGAAATCGTCGCGGCGGCTCGGCGGCTGGCTTCCGAGGCGGTTTACCGGCGCCCTGAACCCGTCAGAGATCGACGAGGCCCGGTTCAGCAACGAGCTGGCAACCGCAAATCTCCCCGAGCCGGATGTCATGATCCGCACATCGGGCGAAAAGCGGCTGTCCAACTTTCTCTTGTGGCAAGCGGCCTATGCCGAGTTGATATTCGTCGATGCTCTGTGGCCCGACTTCGACGAGACGGCATTCAATGTCGCTCTCGAGGGAATTTGCGGGCAGGCAGCGGCGATTCGGCGGCCGATGAGGGAGCTTGCCACCCGTACCGCAGTCGGGATCATCCTGATCCTGATCGCGCTCGCCCTCGGCGCTGTTCGGCGGGAACGGTGTTCGCCGTGCTCGTCGCCCTTGATCGCCACCCATCCATGTACCTGAGAATGGTCACGGATGCTGGAGCCAGATGGGGCCTCAAGTGGCAGCATCTACGGCTTCTTTTATTGCCTCATTCCCGCCGTTGCCCTGCTGTGGATCCGCGAGCGCGCCGAATATCAGGGAATCGGATCCGGTTTCGACCTGCTGATCTGGGTATTCCTGGTGGTTTGGTCGACCGATATCGGAGCCTATTTCGCAGGCCGGGCGATCGGCGGGCCGAAGCTTGCTCCCTCGATCAGCCCGAACAAGACGATCGCCGGTCTGATCGGCGGAGTGGTCAGCGCGGCTCTGATGGCCGGGGCCTGGGTCTACTACGTCCGATTGCCGGCACCCCTGCTGTGGCTTTCGGTTCCGTTAGCGGTAGCAGCGCAGCTCGGCGATCTGTTCGAGAGCGGATTGAAGCGGCGGGCCGGGTTCAAGGATAGCGGCACCTGGCTGCCCGGCCATGGCGGCCTGCTCGACCGATTGGACGGGTTGGTCCCTGTCGCGGTAATGACGGCCGCGATGATGGTCACGGACGCGCTGTGATGCGGCGGAAAATCTCGATCCTGGGCGCAACGGGCTCGGTCGGAACCTCGACGCTCGATCTGGTCGAGCGTCGCCTGGACCGATTCGAGGTCATTGCACTGACCGCTGCCAAGAAGGTGGGCGAGCTTGCCGATGCGGCCATAAGGACCGGCGCCAAACTTGCCGTGATCGATGATCCGGCTCTCTATCCAGAGTTGGAGCGCCGCCTGCAAGGCAGCGGATGCCGCGCCGCGACAGGTAAGGCCGGGCTGGCCGAAGCCGCGGGAGGCGAGGCGGAATGGGTCATGGCGGCAATTGTCGGCTGTGCCGGCCTGGAGCCAGTGATGTCGGCAATCAACGCTGGGCGAACGGTGGCTCTCGCAAACAAGGAAGCGTTGGTCACCGCCGGCCAGCTAATGATCGCCTCCGCCGGTCGCTCCGGCGCAACTATCTTGCCCGTCGACAGTGAGCATAATGCGATATTCCAATGCCTTGCAGGCAATCGCTCGTGCGATGTCTCAAGGTTGAAACTGACTGCCAGCGGTGGTCCGTTTCGTGACTGGACCCGGGATCGGATGGCCATGGCGACGCCGGAGCAGGCGGTGGCCCACCCCAACTGGTCGATGGGCGCCAAGATCAGCGTCAATTCGGCGACGATGATGAACAAGGGGCTGGAACTGATCGAGGCCCATCACCTGTTCGGCGTTGCCAGCGACCGGCTGGATGTGTTGGTTCATCCCCAGTCGGTCATCCATTCGATGGTCGAATATGTTGACGGATCGGTGCTGGCGCAGATGGGAAGCCCCGACATGCGCATTCCGATCGCCCATGCGCTGGCCTGGCCGGAACGAATGGAAACGCCGGCGGAAAAGCTCGACTTGGCGCGCATCGGGTCACTGTCGTTCGAAGCGCCTGACCTTGACCGCTTTCCGGCTTTGCGCGTCGCTCGCGAGGCTATGGAAGCCGGCGGCGCGGCCCCGATCATCCTGAGTGCGGCCAATGAAGAGGCGGTGGCTTCGTTCCTAGCCCGAAAAATCGGCTTCCTTGACATCGTCCGCACCGTGGAGGAGGCGCTCGCTCGGGCGGACGCGGCTTCGCCCCATTCTATCGCCGAGGTGATCGACATCGACCGCTACGCAAGAGCATTGGCGAGGACCCTCATGACCGAGATGGCCGCCTGATGTTCGCCCAGCCGCCGCTATGGTTCATCATCATCGCCTTCCTGTGCGCGATCGGACCGCTCGTTTTCATCCATGAGCTCGGCCACTATTGGGTGGCACGTTGGCTCGGCGTGGGCGCAGAGCAGTTCTCGATTGGCTTTGGTCGTGAAATCGCCGGCTGGACCGACAAACGAGGGACGCGCTGGAAAGTCGGTTGGCTGCCGCTCGGCGGCTACGTTCGCTTCATCGGCGACATGAACCCGGCCAGCCAGGCCGCTCACGATGCCGTTGTCCCTGCCGAGGTCCAAGCGCTTTCATTCCATCACAAGCCCTGGTGGCAACGTTTCCTCATTGTCCTGGCCGGCCCCGTGGCGAATTTCCTGCTGGCGATCGGCATATTCTCAGCATTCTTCATGGTCTATGAAATGCCGAACACGCCGCCCATCGCGAACGGCATTGCCGCGGGGAGTGCGGCGGAACGCGCCGGTCTTCAAAAAGGTGATCGGATCCTTGCGGTCGACGACCGGGAAATGGATTCGTTCGAAGAACTTCGGCGGACGGTTTCGATCCGCCCGGGTGCCGAAGTCCTGGTTGAATTTGAGCGAGCCGGTCAGCAGCGTGAGATCGGAATTCAAGCTGGGCCGGGAAACCCGCAAGGACGAGTTTGGCCAGCCCTATGTCGTCGGCCTGCTCGGACTTCAGCCGCCGCCACCCAAGCTTGAACGGCTCTCGCCAGTTGAAGCTGTTCCGGCAGGCGTCCGGGCGACACTGCCAATATGACGCGGCTGATCGTCGAGATAATTGGGCAAATCGTCACGGGAGAACGCTCGGCGAGGGAAGTTGGCGGTCCCCTGCGAATGGCACAGGTGGCAGGCCAGCGGGCGAGCCTTGGCTGGCCCGACTTCGTCTATCTGATCGCCGCATTTTCCATAAATCTGGGGTTCATCAATCTCTTGCCAGTCCCTATGCTCGATGGCGGACATCTGGTTTTCTACGTCGCGGAGGGAATTCGGCGGCGTCCGGTCAGCGAGCGGGCGCAGGATTGGGCATTTCGCGGTGGCCTCGCGCTGCTACTTGCGCTCCTTCTGTTCACCACAGTCAACGACTTGGCTTCTTTTGGCCTGTTCGAACGACTTGGGCGCTTGATTGGATAGAGCGGTTGGGGCAGGGCTAAACATCATTTGCGGCGCCGCGGGCAGCGGGCCGTTCAGCAAACTAAGCGGGGAAGCGTGAGTAGCATCAGCACTCGATATACCAAGCGGATGGGCAACGTCCTTCTTGTCGGCACCATCCTGGGTGGCTGGTCGGCGCCGGCTTTGGCACAGGACACTCCTGCCGTCCCCGCGCCCGTCGCGACGCAGCCCGCACCCACAGCACCCGCTCCGGCGACGTCACAGGCTGCTCCGCCGCCGGTTCCGGCGGCTACGACCGGCGTGATCCGCTCGATCCGAGTGACCGGCAGCGAGCGCCTGGAACCGGAAACCGTAATTGCCTATGCGAACCTGGTTCCGGGCCAGGAATATAGCGCCGAGACGCTGGACCAGGCATTGAAGGACCTGTTCGCGACCGAATTATTCGCGGACGTCGTGATAACGGGCGCCGATACCGGCAACCTGCTGATCACGGTCCGCGAAAACCCGGTGATCAACCGCATCGTCCTTGAAGGCAACAAGCGGATCAAGAACGACAAGATTACGCCGGAGATCAAGCTCGCACCGCGCCAGATCTACACCCGTTCCAAGGTTCGGGCCGACGTTGACCGGATCATCGAGCTTTATAAGCGCCAAGGCCGCTTCGCCGCCACGGTCGAGCCGAAGATCGTCCAGCTGGACCAGAACCGCGTCGACCTGATCTTCGAGATCACCGAAGGGCGACAAGTCCAAGGTCCGCGCCATCAACCTTATCGGCAACGAGCAATATTCCGACGGCCGCTTGCGCAAGGAAATGTTCACCAAGGAAGCGGGGGGCCTCCTCGGCTTCTTCAAGTCGAACGACAGCTACGATCCGGACCGCCTGGCCGCCGATCAGCAGAAGCTGCGCGCCTTCTATTTGACCGAGGGCTATGCCGACTTTCGCGTCGTCTCGGCCCTTGCCGAACTGACGCCCGACCGCAGGGATTTCATCATCACCTATGTGGTCGAGGAAGGCCCGCGATATAAATTTGGTACAGTCGAGGCCGAGAGCGAGCTGCGCGACTTCAACGCCGAATTCGTCAAGTCGGTGGTGAGGATCGAGCCCGGCAGTTGGTTCAATGCGAAGGCGGTTGAGGATACCGTCACCGGCCTCAACGAACTTGCGGGCGCCCGCGGTTACGCCTTTTCCGACGTTAGCCCGAATTTCGAGCGCGATGCCGAGAAGCGCGAGATGAACGTCACGTTCCGCGTCGCCGAAACGCCGCGCGTGTATGTCGAGCGGATCAATATTCAGGGCAACACCGTTACCCGCGACAAGGTGATCCGCCGCGAGTTCCGCTTGAACGAGGGTGACGCGTTCAACGCGTTCAAGGTCAAGCGGAGCCAGGACCGGATCCAGAACCTCGGCTTCTTCCAGGAGAATCTGGAGGTCAAGCAGGCCCAGGGCTCGTCCAACGACCGGGTCGTCCTCGATCTCGACCTCGAAGAGAAATCGACTGGCGAACTCCAGTTGTCTGCAGGCTATTCGAGCCTCGAGAAGTTCATCATCTCGGCGTCCGTCGCCCAACGCAATTTCATGGGCAAGGGCCAGGTCCTGCAGAGCGGGCATCAACTATTCGCGCTACTCAAAGTCCATCCAGGCCGGCTTCACCGAGCCCTATTTGTTCGACAAGAACATCCTGCTCGGCGGGGAGCTTTACTACCGCGACTACAGCTCGTTCAACTATGACGAGACGGCGACCGCAACCAGACCTACTGGACAGAAATCACCGGCGGAGTCCTTCGGCTCGGGTTTCCCGGTCACGGAATATGTACCTTCGGTACCCGTTACTCGTTGGTCCAGGACGATATTACGCTCGACGAGGATGTCTTCTTTACAGCCCGGATCCGGGATCCGGATGGCACGGGCCCGCTGGAGCCGACGAATGGTCCGACGCCGGTATGCGATCCGCGCCTGGCGGGCCGCTACCTGTGCAACGAGCTTGGCAAGAAGCTGACCTCGGCGATCGGCTATACGGTTGCCTTCGACAACACCAACGGCATCCGTGCCACCCGCGGGCACCGGCTGATCCTCAGCCAGGACTTCGCTGGGCTTGGCGGCGAAGTGAAATATCTCCGCACCCGCGCCGATGCGACGAAATATTGGGGGCTCCCAGCCGGCTTCGTTCTCTCGGCCCATGCGGAGGGCGGCTACATCCACCCGCTCCAGGAATCGCCGGGCGAGGGCCAGGACGCTGTCCGGTTGACCGATCGCTTCTTCGGCGCCCAAATGCGCGGCTTCGATATTCGTGGTATCGGCCCGCGCATCGTCCGCCGCCGTTATGAGGACGGGGTCACCCTGGTGGAAGACGAGAACGATCTCAGCAGCGACGCGATCGGCGGCCGGGCATATTATATGGGCCGGCTGGAAGTGGAATTCCCGACTAGCTCATCGCTGCGCAGCCTGGGTCTCCGGCCCTCGGCTTTCGTCGACATCGGTTCGGTGTGGACATCACCAGACCGACGTACGAAAACGAAGGGCTCCTTGACATTCCCGGCTCTTGCCTGGTGCCGGCGCGGGAGATGCCAACGACACGATTGAGCCACTGCCCAGGGGCAACACCCAGACTTGCGAGCAGCGGCTTGGCGAAGGCGCCAGCTATCGGGGTGACGGCATCAAGGAATTTTTCGTTGGCAACTCGGCCAAGCCGCGCCTGTCGGTCGGAATCGGCGTCAACTGGGTTTCGCCTTTCGGTCCGCTGCGTATCGACATCGCCAAAGCCCTGCTGACGCAGGAAGGCGACGAAACCAAGCTATTCTCATTCAACGTAGGAACCCAATTCTAATGACCAAATTCATCCCCGCCGCCTTGATCGCGGCTTCCGCACTTGCCACGCCGGCGCTGGCGCAGCGTGCCCCGGCCGCCGTGGTGGTTGTAGTCGACACCATCGCATCGGCTCGGATTGCACCGCCTGCCGAGCCGCAACCCAGCAGCTGCAGCAACGGGAGCAGCAACTCCGCACCCGGGCCCAGGCGCTTGAAACCCAGCTTCAGACCGAGGGTAAGCCGATCCAGGACGCGATTGATGCCCTGAAAGGCAAGCAGCCTGATGCGGCGCTGCAGCAGCGCGTCACCGCTTTCCAGACCAAGCAGCGTACCGCCCAGCAGGAACTCGCCAACGGCCAGCGGGCCTCCAGTCGACCCAGCTGCACGTGAACCAGCAGATTGGCACGCGCTTGCGCACCATCATCAGTTCGGTTGCCGCGCAACGCGGAGCCAACCTGGCCGTCAGCAAGGATGCCACTCTATTCTCTGCGCAGGCGGTCGACATCACGGATGCGGTGCTTGCCCAGCTCAACCAGCAGCTCCCGTCGGTCAGTGTCACCCCGCTGCCGCAGCAACAGCAGCAGCAGCAGCAGAACCCGCAGGGTCGATGAGCGAAACCGGCACCGGTGCCGTCACTGGCCCGCTGGACGTCCGGCGGGTGATGGCGGCGCTGCCACATCGTTACCCGATGCTGCTGGTCGACCGCGTCGAGCGGATCGTTCCCGACCAGTCGATCACCGCAATCAAGGCGGTGAGCATGAACGAGGGCTTCTTCCAGGGACATTTCCCAGGGCGTCCGATCATGCCGGGCGTTCTGATCGTCGAGGCTTTGGCTCAGGCTGCGGGTGTACTCGCCGTCGAAAGCCTTGGCCTCGCCGACAGCGGTAAGCTGGTCTATTTCATGGCGATCGAAGGGGCGAAGTTCCGCTCTCCGGTTGAGCCGGGTTGCCTGCTCCAGCTCGACGTCGAGTTTGTCCAGAAGCGGGCGACAGTGTGCAAGTTCGCCGGCAAGGCATCGGTCGATGGCAAGACTGTGGCCGAGGCCAATTTCACGGCCATGATCGCCGACCCGCCTAGCGCCTGATCTGCCCAACTGCCATTCGCGGGCTGGATTCGGAAAACCTCCTGGAAGCGCTCGCTGGCGATCATGCCGGCGGGCGCTTCGTCCATTTGGATTTTGCCGTCGGCAATAAGTAGGGCCCGGCGAAAATGGCGTAGCTGTGACAGGTCGTGCAGCGCCACAAGCACCACCTGACCGGATGCGGCGGCGGCCTCAAAGAGATGAATGAAGCGGAGGACCCAGTAGGGATCGAGATTGGATAGGGGCTCGTCGAGCAGCAGCACCCTGGACTTCGCTGCCAGAGCGCGGGCGGTAAGGACGCGGGCGCGTTCGCCGGTGGACAGGCGGTTGACGTGGCGGTCGGCCAGCCCATCCAGTTCCAACAGGTTGATCAGTTCAAGGATGCGGTCGGGATTGGAACGGTCCGAGCCCCAGCTGGATTACGTCGCGAGCGGAAATCGGCCAGGCGACGTCGCGCGAGGCGGGAAGGAAGGACAGCAGCTGACGGCGCCGGGCGAGGGGAGGCGGGGTCGACGTCCTCGCCGCCGATCGCGACGGCACCGGACGCAGTCTCAATGCGAGCGAGGGCGCGCAGCAAGCTGGTTTTGCCGCCGCCGTTGGGACCGACTAGCGCCACCAGTTCGCCGGCCTCGACGTCGAGGTCGGCAGGGTGAAGGCGCCCCGGAATAGCCAGCCCTCGGGCGACCAATGACGTCATGCCGTCACCCTCCGTCGCATGGTGACGACCAACCAGACGAACAAGGGCGTCCCAAACAGGGCGGTGACGACCCCGACCGGGATGGGCCGATCGAGCGGTACGGCCCGGACGACAAGATCCGCGACGAGCAATAAAATGGCACCGACCACTGCGGCAGGGCCCATCGCCCGACCGGGATGGCCGCGGGAAAGACGGCGGCCGAGCACTGGGGCGACCAGGCCTACAAAACCGATCGCGCCTGCGACCGACACGCAGGCTCCGACCGCAATGGCCGACAAGGCAATGACTTCGAACGCAAGGCGGCGAGGTCTAAGGCCGAGTGAGGCGGCGACATCTTCGCCCAGTGCGGTGAGGTCGAGCGCCGTGCCCCGCCGCAGCAGCAGGATCGAGGCGATGGAGGCCGGGATCAGCGCCGCTGCAGCCTGGGCAAGGCTGCGATCGGCGAAATTGCCCATCAGCCAGTCATAGGCATCGTAGAAGGCAAACGGAGAGGGGGCGAGGGCGAGCGCAAGGCTGGTAGCTGCTCCCGCAGCCAGCGAGATGGCCAGACCGGCCAGCAGGAGTGTCGCCGTGTCCGCCCTGCGGCCGGCCAGCGCGACGAGTAACGCCAACGTGCCGAGCGCACCGGCGGCGCCGCATGCGGCAAGCATCAGCGGTTGGGTCAATCCAAGCCAGTAGCCGCCGACGACCGCGCCCAGTGCCGCCCCACTCGACGCGCCGCTGATGTCAGGCGATGCGAGGGGGTTGGCGAACATGGCCTGAAGTGCCGCCCCGCTGATCCCCAGCACCGCGCCGTAACCGAGCACCAACAGGGTCCGGGGCAGGCGAAGTTCGATCAGGATGAGATCGGCTAGGCCAGGGTCGATCGACTGCGCTTCCCGCAGCGGCACCAGAGGCAGCAGCAGGTGGGCAGCGGCGAATCCGAGCAGCAATGCGAAGACCAGCAGTCTCACAAGGCCCGCCTCAGACGCTCGACTTCGCCAAGCATCAGCGGGCCTGCGCAGGTCCAGGGGCGGCCATCGATCGTCAAGATGCGCGACGTTCTGGGCTTGGCTAGCGGATGGTCGAGCCAGGTTTGGCCGAGCGATCGTTCGGTGCGTCGATAAGCCGAGCGCAGCAGCACCGAGGGCGGGTTGGTCGCCAAAAGCTCAAGGGTGGCGCGCGAACCCGGGAGGGCGCGCTGCCTGAGGCCGGCCAGTCCCATCCATTCCGCTTCGACCGACTGCGCTCCGACGCTGTTGCCGCCGGCACCCAGAAATATGGCGTCATGGGATGGCTGCCGTTCCGATCGCAAGCCTGCGAGCTGTCGCTTCCAGGCAGACGACCGCGAGGGCTTGCCAAGCGCGGAAGCAACCCGGTCCATGTTCGCCGCGACATCGCTGATGGTGAGGGGGAAGGGGAGATCAAGCGACCTAAGTCCCATCCGGCCAGCGATCATGGTCGTGGCCCGACCGCCGCCACCCATTGTGATCAATAAGTTAGGCTTGGTCTTTAACGCGCTTTCTAAATCTCCCCGATTGCCGGGATAGCGTTGCCCCAGCCGCCACAGCGAGCTGTCGGCCGGGTCGCGCGACAGGCGGCTGACGCTGGCGATCTCCTGCGGCCTGGCCAGCAGCAGGAGATATTCGTCGCTGCACATGTTGAGCGAGGCGGCCCGGACGCGCGCTAGCGGCCAAGAGCGACGCGAAGCCCGGCATGGATGCTCCTCCCCTCCGATCGATAGCCTACCGCATCCTGATACTCATCGTCGAAGGCATTGGCGACGCGGATATGCGCCTCGAGCTGCTCGGTCATCCCATAGGCAATGCGCAAGCTGGCCAGCCAATAGGGATCGAGGCGAACGGCCATCGCAGGAAACAGGTCGAAATTGGTATCTGAGCGCGCGCCGGCGTAGGCGACGGCGGCGCCATAGGTCACGCGTCCCTGGGTGCCGTCGAGCGCGACGCTGGCGCTGTGCTTGGGCCGCCGCGGCTCCTTCAGCTGGCCGCCGCCAACATCAGGCTCGCTCGGCATCGAGCCACGCGTAGTGGGCCGACAGCCGGAGCGTATCGCTGTGATGGTAATAGCCTTCGAGTTCGATGCCCTGGCGCTTGCTCCTGCCTTCGGCATTGACCGCGGTCGAGGTAAAGTCGGGCAGAAATATCGTGACAATCTCATCCTTCAACCGCTGGCGGAAATAGGTCAGCGACCCGCCCACATGAGCCGAGTTGTAGCGCAGGGAAATCTCGCCGCCGCGGCTGGATTCGGACTTTAGCTCCGGATTGCCGACGAAGTCTCCGGGGAAGAAGCCGTAAAGATCGAAAAAGGTCGGCTGAGCAATACCTTCGCCATAGTTTGCTGAGACTGAAACGCCGCTACCAAGGTCGGTTTTAAGGGAGGCTCGGAAGCTGGTTGCGTCATCGAAGCGGGAGAAAATGTCATGGCGAACAGCCAGCCCTGCGCTGATCGGTCCCAAGCCGGTGCGCGCGCCATTCGGCGGTCAGGGAATGATGATTGCGCGACCGGTGCTGGTTGGTGAAGCCGCCAAAGGCCGTATCACGGGCTTCGAACGTCTCCCGCTCGCTTTCCACGACCGCGATCAGCTGATGCGCGCCGAAGCGGTGGCCGCCTTCGAGGCCAAGCGTCCGCCGGCTCGCCTCGGTCTCGTTGAGGAATTGATCGCCTAGCTCGTTGCGATTGGAGGAGCCGAGCAGGCTGGCCGAGGCCAGGGCATAGCTTTTCGAGCGCTGGCCCAGCTCGGCGAACAGCCGGCCAGCGGTGAGCTTGTTATGGCTTTCATCAAGAGTGTCGGCTCGCTGGAAGAAGGCGTCGTAACCGTCGAATTCGCTCTTGCCGCGCAGTGCGAAGCCTGAAGCCCCGATCAACATCGATGGCGACAGGCGATAGCGGCCCGCGGCGCGCAGACCCATGTTGCCATACCCGTCCTTTTCACCCCCGCCCAGATAGCTGTCGATGCCATCGCTGCGCTGGCCGGCAACGCCGATTGAAATGCCATGTTCGGCGTCGCCGAGCTCGGAGCGCGCGGCGCCCCGCCACGTATCGCGACCGCCCCCTTCCGCGAAGGCGTGGGTGCCGCCCGTGCCGGGGGCTGCACCGGTGATCGCGACAACTCCCCCAATGGCTTCGGATCCCCACAGCGCCGATTGCGGGCCGCGGACGACCTCAATCCGGCTGGCGAGATCCGCATTGAGGAGCTCGAAGCGCGGTTCATTGCCCGCCGCCGGATCGTTGGCGCGGATTCCCTCGACGAACAGCAGGGTGTGATTGGCTTCGGCGCCGCGAATTCGCACCTGGGTCAGCGATCCAGCGGGGCCACTGGTAGCGACCGCGACCGAC
This sequence comes from uncultured Alphaproteobacteria bacterium, assembly GCA_963844355.1. Lineage (GTDB taxonomy): Bacteria > Pseudomonadota > Alphaproteobacteria > Sphingomonadales > Sphingomonadaceae > Sphingomicrobium. The sequence continues at coordinate 196,206 of CAWJNY010000007.1, read as the reverse complement.
GGCACCAGCCGCAGCAGGTCGGGCACCAGGGGTAGGCCGATCCTGTCGATGCGCCCGGCATCGATCAAGGTAACGCTAGCAGGCGTTTCCTTCGCCTGTTCTTCGGCACGCGACGCGGTAACGACGATGGCGGGCAGTTCATTGGCCGGTAAATCAAGCACTTGCATTCCTTCCTTCCCATGACGAGTCGTCACGGAGGGAAGGACCGCAGAGGCGATCTCCCACGTCCCGCGGCTGGTCCCGGCCGGAGAGCGGACGACGGGCCAGGGCGGGTATCTGACTACGCTCCACGCGAGGTGGAGATCACAGTTGCGGGCACAGTGCCGGATGTTCGCCGGCTTCCCCCTTCGCCCGTGGCATTACACCACGGGGACCCTGGTCGCTGGCGGCGAACTGCGCCTTAGGGCAGCAACTTGTCAAGCAGGGCACCATAAGCTAGGGGCGCCGTTCACTTTCGAGGCTGGTCGGAACCAGCCAACCTACGAGGAAGAAGAATATGAAGAGCGGGACTCACCCCGATTATCACTTCATCAACGTCGAAATGACCGACGGGACGAAGTACCAGACGCGGTCGACCTGGGGTAAGGAAGGGGACACGCTGCACCTCGACATCGATCCCACGGCGCACCCGGCATGGACCGGCGGTCGCGGCCAGATGCTCGACACCGGCGGTCAGGTTGCGCGCTTCAACAAGCGCTTTGGCGGCCTTACGCTCGGCAAGAAATAAGTGACACGCGCAACCATGCTAAGGGCATGGTGAGCATGCCACTGGGCCACAGCTCGGCCCCGACCATCGAGACCGAGCGTCTGGTCCTCCGCAGCTTCCGCCGCGAAGATCTTGATGACTTCGCGTCGACGATGTCCGATCCCGACATCGTGCGGCACCTGGCGATCGAGCCGCTGTCGCGAGAGGATTTGCTACGCCGGATCTTCCTTGCCGCAGGGCAATGGCCGATTATCGGCATGGGCATGTGGGCGGTGGAGCTGAAGTCGGACGGGCGGATGGTGGGCCATCTCGGCTTTTTCGACATGGAACGCGAGATGACTCCGAGCCTGGTCGGGCAACCGGAAATGGGCTGGATCTTCGACCGTTCGGTGCATGGCCAGGGTATCGCCCTGGAAGCTTGCCAGGCAGCGCTCGAATGGGCCGAGCGGGAGTTCGGGCCAGTCGAAATCCCGGCAATCATCAGCACCGACAACATCCCATCGATGAAGCTCGCCGAGAGGCTTGGCTTCGTCCGCGAACCTGACGGTCTCTACAAGGGTGAAGCGATCGCCATTTTTCGCCGGCGGGCAAAAGTCGCCTAGGCCTTACCAGCCGCCTCCGCCGCCGCCTCCGCCGCCTCCCCCCGACGATCCGCCGCCTCCCGAACCGCTGGAAGAGCCGGGCGCTGTCGAGGCGGAACTGATCGTGCTGGCCAGCGACGATCCGATCGAATCGACGAAGCCGCCGGTGTCATCCCATGGGCTGGACGAGCCGGAATACCACGCAAATCCCTGGCTTGCGCCTGGCGCAGCCGCCGCGGCGGCAAGCAGTCCGGTGTAGCGGTCCGCCCAGCGGTTCTCGACCCCAAGCGCGATGGCGTAGGGCAGCAAGCGCTCGAACAGCTGCAGAGTGTCTTTCGGCGCCTGCATCCGGTCGAGCCGGTCCTGCTCGGTAATGGAGAGATACTGCTTAAAGCCGGCGATGCGGTCGAGCACTGCGCGGCCTTCCCTGGTCGGCGCCGACATCCAGAAAAAACTGCTGATGACGAACGGCAGGCCGATCATCGGGATGGCCAGCGGTATCCAGTTGCCGGTCTGCAACGCCTCAGGAATGACGGGAAAGGCGACCAGCACCGCCGCGCCGCCAATGATGACCGCCACGAAGTGCAACAGGCAGCGGCCGGTTCCCTTGTCATTGGGCGCGGCGTGGAAAACGAGGGCGGCGATCGCCATGCCCGCAGTTGCGAGCAGCACGAGCAGCCGGTTTCCGGCACCTTCGGCAAGAACGACGGCTGCTGCGGCAATCCAAATTGCGGCGATGAAGGTCACGATAGCAGCGCCAATCCAGCCGTAATTGCGGTGGAACAGGCGGTTTTCAAAGGTTTTGTCGAAGTCGCCGCTCAACGCCTTCTTGGCAGCCGAGAAAGTGGCGTGGTTCTTCTGCTCCATCACCAGCGTCTCGCCTGGTCCAAGTAGCGCATTGAGCGAGCGCGCTTCCGGCGGTGCAAGCGGCGGCGGGTCGTGGCGATGTAGCCGTTCGATGCGCCGCTCATTGCCGCCGAACCAGCCCCCATCCTCCTCGACCAGCCGGACGTGTCCCTTGACCGCTGCATCGACCAGCGACGCCGCGAACGCGCGGTTGTCCAGTTTCTGTTCGACGACGTAGCGCATGGCCGCGGGCGACAGGTCGTCGGGCGGCGAAAATAGGGGAACCACAGTTCCCGCCATGGGATCGCGGCCTGCCTTGCGCCAAGCATAGAATAGGTAGCCAAGCACCCCAGCCAGTCCGGCCGCGCCGGCCAATGGCGGGGCCCAGTCGGACAGAAGCCAGCCGAGACGGGTGGATTGAGGCGGTTCCGCGACAACTCCCTTCGGGAAGGCGACCGCGATCGTCAGCCCTTCCTGCGCATAGAGCGGGCGTGTCGTTTCGAAGCGGATTGAGCCCGCTTCCTCGGCCGTCACGCGTGCGGATCGATCGGTCGAACCCTGCGGTCCGGTATAGCCCGAGCGCTGGCCGAAGCGGGCAGGCGAGGGCAAGATGACGGTCGCCGATGCCTTGTCGATTGGGAAGGCCCAGCCATTGCCGGTGACGTTCCAGTAAAGCTCGTCAAAATCGTCGAACCGGCCGATCATCCGCGTCGCACGGTAGCGGATGGTATAGCGATGCTCCCCCGGCGGAACGATCCGGTCGGCGCTGCCGATCCTGATGCGGACCCCGTTGGCCCGAGGCTCGACCTTGTTCGGCTCGCTCTGACCGTCGAGCAGCGTGTCGACGAGCTCGAAGCCGACCCTGACCCGCCGACCCTTGGTTGCTCGATATCGCGTCGGGAAATCGCGATAGATGCCGTGGTTGATCGCCACATTCTCGACACGGACATGGATCGTTTCGGTGACGTCCAGCGTGCCGTCGGCCTGGATGGCAATCTGGCTATCATAGCTGGAGATACGCTCTTCCGCGGCGGCCGCCTGCGGCAGGAGCATGCCGAGGAGCGCGATAAGCGCTGCGAGAGCGAAGCGCATGAGCGCTATGGCCGCTGGAATTCGACCTTGGGCGCGGTCTGGATGCTCGGATCGGCATCCTCATAGTAAGGCTCTTCCTTGAACCCCATCGGCGAAGCGAACAGCATGTCGGGGAAGGAGAAGATGCGGGTGTTGAGGTCGCGCGCGGTTGCATTGTAGTAGCGTCGGGCGGACTGAAGCTCGCCCTCCAGCTCGCTGAGTTCACCCTGCAACTCGCGGAAATTGGCGTCGGCCTTGAGCTCCGGATAGGCCTCGGCGACCGCGAACAGCCGGCCGAGCATGGCGGTCATGGCATTGTCGGCCTGCGCGGTGGCGGCGACGCTGCCGGCGTTCATCGCATCCCCGCGATGGGCGACGACCGCATCGAGCGTTTCGCGCTCGTGGGTGGCATAGCCTTTGACCGTTTCGACCAGGTTCGGGACCAGGTCTGCGCGGCGGCGAAGCTGGACAGTGATGCCGCTGAAGCCCTCATGGACCAGCGCCCGAAGCCGGACCAGCCGGTTGTAAATGGCGACGCCCCACAGCAGTAGCAGGACGACTACTGCGAGGAAGATCCAGAAAAACGTCATGACCTGCTCCCCCATCTGCGGCGGGAGCATAGACCGGGATTGTTGGCCTAGAAAGCCGGAATTCCGGTGATCGCGCGGCCCATGATCAGCGCATGCACGTCGTGTGTGCCCTCATAGGTGTTGACCGTCTCCAGGTTGGCCGCGTGGCGCATCACCTGGAACTCGGCGGAAATGCCGTTGCCGCCGTGCATGTCGCGGGCAATGCGGGCAATATCGAGCGCCTTGCCGCAATTGTTGCGCTTGATCAGGCTGATCGCCTCCGGAATAAGCTCGCCCGCCTCGAGCCTGCGGCCGACGCGGAGTGCCGCCTGGAGGCCGAGGGTGATTTCCGTGATCATGTTGGCGAGCTTGAGCTGGACCAGCTGAGTGGCGGCCAGTGGACGGCCGAACTGCTTGCGGTCGAGGGTGTACTGACGCGCCGCGGCATAGCACGCTTCGGCGGCGCCCATTGAGCCCCAGCCGATGCCGTAGCGGGCGCGGTTCAGGCAGCCGAACGGGCCTTTCAATCCCTGGACGTTGGGAAGCAGCGCGTCCTCCCCGACCTCCACCTCGTCCATCACGATCTCGCCGGTGATCGAGGCACGCAGGCTCAGCTTCTCCTTGATCTTGGGGGCGCTGAGGCCCTTCTGCCCTTTCTCGAGGACGAAGCCGCGGATCGCTCCGCCATGCGCCTCCGATTTGGCCCAGACGACGAACACGTCGGCGATCGGCGAGTTGGTGATCCACATTTTGCTGCCGGTGAGCTTGTAGCCGTTGGCCGTCTTGGTGGCCCGGGTGCGCATCCCGCCCGGGTCGGAGCCGGCGTCGGGCTCGGTCAGGCCGAAGCAACCGACCAGTTCGCCCTTGGCCAGGCCCGGCAGATATTTGCTCCGCTGCTCGTCCGAACCATAGGCGTGGATCGGGTGCATGACGAGCGAACTCTGCACCGACATGGCCGAGCGATAGCCGCTGTCGACCCGCTCGACCGCTCGGGCGATCAGGCCGTAGCTGACATAGCCGAGGCCGGCGCCGCCGAATTCTTGCGGGATGGTCGCGCCCAGGAGGCCGAGGCCGCCCATCTCCCGCAAGATCTCGCGGTCGAAATTCTCGTTGAGGTAGGCCTCGGTCACGCGCGGCTGAAGGTTGTCCTGGGCGTAGGCCTCGGCCGTGTCGCGGACCATCCGCTCTTCGTCGGTCAGCTGGTGATTGAGGTCGAACGGATCGGCCCAGTCGAACGGCAGGATGGCAGGCTCGCCCACGTAAGTCTCCGCATAGGATGAGGTACGCGGCGCCCTTTAGCGGCGCTAGCCCGCCGGCGCCACCCCGCTGCCGTTGCCGTTGCCGCCGCCGAAGGTCTGCTTCAGGGTCAGGCCGAAGTTGAGGTGGCGGTCTCGCTCGCGGAACTCGTCGATGACCTGGGTAGGAAGGGCTCGGTTCGGGCGAAACAGGATGCGGTTGCGATTGCCCGATGTGTCGAGCGCATTGTCGAGATCCAGCGTGATGGTCGTGCCATTGCGGGGACGATATTCGACGAAGGCGGTGCCGAACGGGCCCCCATTGAAGTTGATGTCATACTCGTCGGTTCGGAAGAAGGTGAAGCGGTCGCGGTCCTCGACCGTAAAGCCGTAGGAGAATTTGCCGACGTCGTGGCGAAAGTCGACGTTCCACTGCCAATCCGGGAAGAAGTCCGACCAGTTGCGTGCCTCGCCGCTGATCGGGTCGTCGACCCGGGTCCGCTGCAGCGTTCCGCCGATCTTCAGCCGCATGCCCTTGAGGCCCAACTTGTCGAGCGGCGCGTCCAATGTCGCGGTCGCGAAATAGCGTTTGCCGGTTCCAAGGTTGCCCGGGGCATCGAAGCATTCGGTCGGAATTATTGGATCGCAGATCAGAACGCGGTCTTGAAGGTCGTTGACCAGGTCATACCCAACATCGAGCTTCGCCAGGCCTTCGCCGAGCAGCGGATGTTCGAGAGTACCACGGAACTCCCAGGTTTGCTGCGGCACCAGGTTGGGGTTGCCCGCATTGACCCGATCGGCGCTCAGCTCTGCCGAGCTGATGAAATCGTAGAAATCGAGCTGGGCCACGGTCCGCCGCACCGACAGCTGGCCATGCCACCCTTTGCCGCCCTTCCAATCGAGCGTCAGGCTGGGTTTCCAGAAGCGGAGTGTGCGGTCGTCATCGGTATCGCCGGTGACGGTGATGTGGGAATATTCATAGTTGATGCCCGCATCGAGGCGGAACGCACTTGAAATCTGCTTGCCGGCGCGGACGAAGGCCTCGCCCCGCTTTTCCTTGACCTTGGCCTCGTCGACCGGAAGCGGGATCTGCACTGGGGTGCCGCCCGCCAGGAACTCGAACAGCTCAACCTTGTGATCGAGCGTGTTGAGGGCGCCTTCAACTCCCGCTTCCACTGAAAGCCCAGCGAGATTCTGCCTCGTCCAGTTGAGCCGCAAAATGGTTTCGTTGCGTTGCGCGTCCTGCAGCTGCTCGAACCCTCCAAGCACCTCGTCGCCGCCCTCGGTCCGGAAACGGTACCGCTCCAGCCAGTCGCGCTGGCGGCGGGTAGCGAGGCCGACCAGCTTGATTGCGCCGCCGGCGAGCGGCTGGGTGACGTCCCCGCCAAGCTCATAGACCGGGTTCTTGAAGTCCTGCAGCAGGTCGTCGTCGCGCTCCGGCCCGACTGCGGGGGTCACATGGTTGCGCTGGGTCAGGTAGAAGCTGCCGGGGGACCAGCGGGCGTTGACTCGGAAAGCGTTGTCGCTGGCCTTTTCCAGCGCCCAGCTGCCGGAGACATAAGGATTGAAGTCGCGATAGCTGTTGAACTTGCGACGGTGCTCGATGAATTCCTCGGTGTCGTCCGTGATGTCGATCAGCGTATCGGTGCCTTCCTCGAGATTTAGGACGTTGCTGGTCCCGGCCGACAGGTTGATGCTGGATTGGCCCGTGCGGATCAGCGCGGAAACCGAAGCGTCGGGGACGATTCGGCCGGTGTAGAGGCGGCGGATCGAAGCGGTGACGTTCCCGTCTACCCCGCCCACAGCGGACAGGATGACGTTCAGGACCTGGCTCTTGGTCGAATATTCGGCGCCGTAGAGATCGCCCGGGCCAAGCTCCACTCTCACCACGCGATTGGCCGGAATTCGGGCCAGCGTCGTTTCAAGCGTCTCAGCTTTGGAGCTCGGCCGCGCTCCATTGATGACGACATTGCCGGCAGCCCCGGCAAAGCCGCGGGTGTTCTGGTTGCCCAGGTCCAGTGCAAAACCGGGCACGCGGCGGGCGATTTCCAACGCGTTGCGCGGCGCATATTGGGCGAAGAAGGCCGCGTCATAGGTGGTCGTCCGTGTTGCCTGGGTCGACCCGGCGGGTGGCGCGTCGCCCTGCTGAGCGAAGGCAGGGGAAGCAAGCGCGGCGGAAAGGGCAACGAGACTTAGGTTAGAAAGGCCGCGACGCATGGAAAACTCCCCGAAAACTGTTCCGGGGCGACTACGCCTACAAATGTAATTGTTCGAGCGGCGTTTCGATCAACCGACAAACGGTTCGATCAAGCTGCGCATGGTGAGCCCGGTTCGGTTCCTCGATCAGGCGAATGTCCCATCGGCCTGGGATGGCCCAGCTTCGGCTAACTGTATTCGCTCGTGGGCCGCAGAAATCATGGACCTGAACCGGGGATGCTCGCGGACAGCATCGAGGTCGGGATCGATCTCGGCGTGCCTGATCTGGCCTGGGCTGTCGATCCGATTGAAATATTGTTCGAGCAGATCGAGCGATCCATCCAGATCGGAATTGCGAAAGGTCAGGCTGCAGGCGACATTGTATCGGATCATCAAATTCTCCGGATCGAGCAGCAGCGCTCGCTGGGTCCAGTCCTTGCCCCTTTCAATCTCACCCATCATGATCAGGGAACTTGCGCCGGCTGCCAGCGCGGCTCCGTTCGTCGGGTCCTTTGCCAAGGCCAGTTCGGAGCGCTCCAAGGTCCGTCGTGCAGACTCCAGAGCAGCGGCTTCGTCACCAACGCCCAGATAGCAAGTTTGCAGCATCAGGCAGCTGTGGAAATCGGTGTCCATCAACTCGGCTGACTTCAAGAAATAACGGATTGCATCGCCCATCCTGTCACGGCGGAACATCAGCCTGGCGGCTTCCCGGTTGACCTCCCAGGAATCAGGGCCAAGCCGCAGCGCATCATCGAGCGCCTTGTCAGCGCGTTCATGGTCTCCCTGCTCCTCGAAATGCCGGACCTTGACGCAATGCGCCTCGGCCAGCGCAGGGTTGATCTCAAGTGCGCGCTCGGCGGCGGGCAGGGGATCTTCGTCCTTGCCATGCCAGAAACGCAACTCCGCCTGGGCGAGCGCCATCAGTGCCCAAGCTTCGGCATAGGTAGGGTCGAACGTTACGGCCTGCTTGCAGATGCGCACGATGATCTCGTCGCGGCGGCTATTCCCCCAACTCCCCCAGACCCATTGCTGCCGCGCCATGAGGAACAGGTTGTACGCATCGGCCCGATCGGTTCCGCGAGTCTCGATGGCCTGTTCTTCTTCCGGCAGCAGCTTGATCTTCAACGCTTCGACGATGGCCTTCGAAATCTCATCCTGGATTTCGAAGATGTCGGTAAGGTCGCGGTCGTAGCGATCGGCCCAATGGTGATCGCCGGCCTTGCCGTCGATCAGCTGGGCCGTGATCCGCACTCTGTTGCCCGACTTTCTGACGCTCCCTTCCAGCACATGGTCGACCCCCAGCTGCTGGGCGACATCCTTTACGTCGACCGACTTGCCCTTGAACATGAAGGCCGTGTTGCGGGCGATGACCGACAAAGCCGAAATCTTCGACAGGTCGGTGATGATGTCCTCGGTAATGCCGTCGCTGAAATATTCCTGCTCCGGGTCGCCGCTCATGTTCGCGAACGGAAGCACGCAGACGGAGGCGCGGTGGCGCTTGCTGCCGGCGCCCGGTTTGCCAACCGCGGCCTTGGGCTGAGTCTCGGCGCACTTTTGGGCGATGGCCTCCAACAGCGCGCCCAGTGCCGGCGGCTCCGTCCCAGGGGCCCAGCCGCTGAAATCGATCGACTGGAACTGGCGGAACCCGAGCGGCGGCTTTTCGGCGTCGATCATCACCGGCAGGAGCCGCCCCGCGTCACGGCCCTCGGCTGCTTCGTCCTGGACCCAGGGCGATTCGATCGACGTGGTGGTCCACAGCACGACCACCACGTCGGCATTTTTCAATTCGCGATCGATTTCGGCAGCGAAGCGCGAACCACCCTGGATCTGGTGGTCCCACCAAACCTGGTGACCGGCGCGATTGATTCCAGCCGCCAACTGCTTGGCGGCCGCAGTGTCCTCGCGGGCGTAGCTTAAAAAAACTCGCGCCACTTACTCTCCAACAGAAAGTTAATGGCTTGTGCGTCGAAGTGGCGTGCCGTTGCAAGCCTTTGAGCAAAAAAGCTGCTTCAGTTCGTCCGCTCAAGCAGCTGGACCAAATCCTGTTTCCAGAACTTCGCCCAGGTGTGCGTGCCGTGGCCGCGCGTGTCGTCACTTTCCGCGATCAATCGGAATTTCACGTTTGGCATCCGCCGGACAGCCTCGTCGGGAATCTCAAGGCTCCTGGGATTGATGAAATCGTCGGCAGAGTTGATCCACATGACCGGCGCCGTGATCGCCTCCAGCTTCGGCCAGGGATTATAGGTCCGCGAAGCCTCCAGCTGATAGATGAGATCGTTGGCATCGAGCGATGCCATTGCAGTCGACACCCGCTCCTCGGCAAAGGCGCTTGCCGCCTGCCTTGTCGGATATTGCGCCTGGTAGTGGAGCGGCGCGGCACCGGCCACGAACAACAGCGATTGGGCGGTGCGGAGGCCTTGCTTCGGTTGTGCGGTGTAAGCTCCGCCGTGCCAGGCCGGATCGGCCTTGATTCCATTGATCGCCAGCTGCCGCCACATTCTGTTGAGACCGGCGATTTCGACCGGCAGGCAGGCCATCGGCATCAGTGCGCGAGCAAAGCTGGGATAAGTCTCGCCCCACACGAAGATGTGCATGCAGCCCATCGAGGTTCCAAAAATAAGGCGGAGCCGGTTGACGCCGAGCTCCTTGAGCATGAGGCGCTGAGCCTCGACCATGTCGTCATAGTCATATTTCGGGAATTGCATTTTCAGCCCGTCGGAAGGTTTGGAGGACTTTCCATGGCCGATGTTGTCGGGGAGAATGATCCAGTACCGGCTTAAGTCGAGCGGCTGTCCCGGTCCATACAGCTCGTCGGCGAACTGCGGCCGCAGAAACTGCTGACCGCTGCCGCCGGTCCCGTGGAGCACCATGACGGCGTTGTCGATCTCTCCCGCTGCGTTGCGATGGGGCTCGCCCAGCGTCGCGTAGTGCATGTTCAGGCGAGGAAGGAACTCGCCGGAGCGGAATTTGAAGTCGGTGAGGGTTACGTTGCCTTCCCGCACGGCCCAACGAGGTGTCGAAACAGCTGGGGGCACGGTCACTACCGGCGCGGGCTGAAGGACAAGCGCGGCGAGCAACAGCAACATCGTCAGTCTCCGATCATTTCTCGCTACCGCGGTCGGACTGGCGGAGAGGGTGGGATTCGAACCCACGGTACGGTTGCCCGCACGGCGGTTTTCAAGACCGCTGCCTTAAACCACTCGGCCACCTCTCCAAGGGTCGCGCATTAGCTGCTTGCGGGAATTTTCCAAGGGGTTCCGCAACGATGTTCGGCTATCGGGAGGAAGGAGCATCTCATCGGCACACGACGCCGCAATGAGTATGCCAGCCAAGCGACACGGCAGCCGCCGCTGGTGTTTCAACCGGATATGAGCTGGCGGCAGCATCGAAGAATTCGGCGGCGACAGGCTGTGCCAGCGGCGGGATGAATGTGCATGGGCGGTTCACTCAACCGCCGTTAGCCTAGAATGAAGATCGTTGGAGGTGGAATGAAGATTCTGGGGACATTGGCGGCGGCGGTGCTGGTTTCGATCGGCCAGGCGGATCCGCTTGCGCCCTTGCCGGATGCGCCGCCTCCCGCGCCGTTGGCAGTCCAACAACGGGTAGTAATGCCGCAGGCCACGAGCGCGATGACGGGTTTTGCGGGTTATAAGCTGCGGCTGGCCGGCCTGGCGCGATCCGCCGGGGTGCGTGAGGCCACGATCCGGTCGGTAGTCCCCTATCTGTCGCTCAACAGCCGCGTGATCCAGCTCGACCGCGGCCAGCCTGGAGATATCACCAGGCCGAATTATTTCCCGCCGTTCGCGCCTTATCGGCGGCGGCATGTCACCAGTGACCTGATCCGCCGCGGGCAGTCGCGCCATGCCGCCAACGCCCGCTGGCTCAACTCGATCGAGCGGCGTTACGGCGTCGAGTCCGGCGTGCTGATGGCGATTTACGGTCATGAGACCAGCTATGGCGCGGTGACCGGTGGCTTCGATCTGCTCGAGGCGCTGGGAACCCTGGCCTATGAGGGGCGCAGGCGCGCTTTCTTCGAGGAGGAGTTCGTCGCGGCCCTGAAACTGCTCGACCGGGGAACTCCGCGCAGCCGCCTCAAGGGCAGCTATGCGGGCGCCACCGGCTATCCGCAATTCATGCCGTCTGTCGTTCTGAGGCTTGCGACCGATGGGGACGGGGACGGCGCCGCCAACATCTGGCGCAGCGAAGCGGACGGGCTGGCTTCGATCGCCGCCTATTTGCGAGACGCGGGCTGGAAGCCCAACATTCATTGGGGAATCCCGGTGCGCGTCCCAACGGGGCTAAACCGGGCGGCGATCAAGACGCGACTGAAAGCGGCCCGATGTCCGCGGGTCTATGAGCGCCACAGCCAATGGAAGACGGTACGCGAATGGCGGGCGATGGGCGTCTATCCGACCCGGCGAAACCTGCCCGAGAATGAGATGGCGACCTTGATCGAGCCCGACGGCCCGAACGCGACCGCCTACCTGCTGACCAACAATTACCGGGCGATCCTCGATTACAACTGCTCGAATTTCTACGCGCTTTCGGTCGGGCTGTTGGCGGATGCGATCGCTGGCGGTTAGCGGATTGGCGGGCTAGACAGGGCGAATCCGCTCAACCGCCAGCTTCGGAGCCTGTTTTAAACAATGATCCGCGCCACTTTCACCCTGACCGCCGCTTGCCTCCTGCTTGCATCTGCCGCGCCGGCCAAGGCCCCGCCCTTCGAGACTCCGGCCAAGGTCGCCTACCTGATCGACCTGTCCTCTGGCGCGGTGCTGCTGTCCAAGAATGCCGACCAGCGCATGCCGCCGGCTTCGATGGCCAAGATGATGACCACCAACGTCGCCTTCGAACTGATCAAGAAGGGCGATCTGGCGCTGGGCAAAATGTGCACGGTACGGCCCGAGACCTGGCAGAAATGGCACGGGCCGCAGGCGGGATCGACCATGTTCCTGTCGCCGAACGAGCAGGTCAGTGTCGAGAATCTGTTGCATGGCATCGTAACCCTGTCGGGTAATGACGCCTCGGTCGTGCTGGCGGAGTGCATCGCAGGAACCGAAGAAGCCTTTGTCAACGTGATGAACGAGCATGCGCGGGCGCTTGGGCTAACGAACAGCCGCTTCGGCAATTCCAACGGTTGGCCGGACGAGGGACTGACCTATGTCACCGCGCGCGACCTGGCGACGCTTGCCCGGGCGGAAGTGGAGAACCACCCCGGCCTCTACAAAAAGTTCTACAGCCAGACGAGCTTCACCTGGGGCAAGACGCTGGGCTCGGGCCAGGCCATTACCCAGGGTAACCGCAACCCGCTGCTCGGCCGCGTGCCGGGGGCGGACGGGCTCAAGACCGGGCATACCGAGGAAGCGGGCTATGGTTTCACCGGATCGGCCGAGCAGAACGGCCGGCGCCTGATCATGGTCGTCGCCGGCCTCGACAGCTTCAACGGCAGGATCGAGGAGTCCGTCAAGCTGATGCAATGGGGCTTCAACGCGTGGCAGTCGAAGCCATTGTTCAAGGCGGGCACCACGGTGGGCAGTGCCCGAGTGCAGATGGGAAGCGACGAGGAAGTGGCTCTGGTCGCGCCGCGAGATCTCGCCGTGACCATTCCCGCCGGCATCCTTTCGAAGGTGACGGCGACCAAGATCCGCTACCAGGGTCCGGTCAAGGCGCCGATCGCCAAGGGCCAACATATCGCCGACCTGGTGGTGACGACGACTGAGGGCGAGCAGGTCACGCCGCTCGTTGCCGCCGAGGCGATCGAGGAGGCGGGATTTTTCGCCCGCGCCTGGATCGGGCTCAAGCAATTGTTCGGGATGGCGTGAGCCCGGGGGAAGTTCATTTCGCTCGAAGGCGGGGAGGGGGTCGGAAAGTCGACCCAACTCGCTGCGCTGGCCGATGCGATCCGCCGCCGGGGCACCGAGTTGGTGATAACGCGCGAACCAGGTGGCAGCGAAGGAGCGGAGAGAATCCGCGAGCTGCTGCTCACTGGCGAGGAGGAAAGGTGGAGCGCCAAGGCAGAAGCATTGCTGTTTGCCGCCGCGCGGGCTGACCATGTCGACAAGGTCATTCGACCGGCCGTGCTGGACGGCAAGTGGGTGCTTTCAGATCGTTTCGTCGACAGCTCACTCGCCTATCAGGGCGGCGCCGGGGGTCTAGGCATCGAAGCGGTCCGAGCGATCAACGCCTTCGGAATCGAGGAATGGTTTCCGGACCGAACGCTGGTCCTGGCCTTGGCCGAAGGAGGCGCCCGCGCCAGGGCTCGCGACAACGAGACCAGCGACCGGATCGGCGGGCGGCCGGAAAACTACCACCAGAAGGTCGATCTCGCCTTCCGCCAGATCGCCAGCGAGGAGCCGGAGCGCGTGCGGATTATCGACGCCTCAGGAGCTCCGGCAGAAGTTACCGCTCGGCTGCTCGAAGCCCTGGCAGACTTGCTGCCGTGATCGTCGGGCAGGACAAGGCGGTTGATGCCTTCGCCAGTGCCTGGACGGCGCGGCGGTTGCACCATGCCTGGCTGCTGGCCGGGCCGAAGGGCATCGGGAAAGCCAGTTTTGCCAGGGCCGCAGCGACGCGGGTGCTCGCGGAGGCCGCGGGGCCGGCGATTGATCAAGCCGCGCTTGTGACTCCGCCTGAACATCCCATCGCACGACTGATCGCAGCCGGGAGCCATCCGGATTTCCGCTGGCTGGAACGGCTGGAACGGCCGACCGGCGGCCTTGCCCGCAACATCAGCGTCGACCAGGTTCGTTCGTTGGGCGACCTGCTCAGCGTGACGCCATCGATGAGTCCGTGGCGGGCGATCGTCATCGATTCGGTCGACGACCTGGAGGCGTCGGCGGCCAACGCGCTGCTCAAGATGCTCGAGGAGCCGCCCGCCAACACCTTGCTTTTCCTGGTCAGCCACGCGCCGGGTCGGCTGCTGCCGACCATCCGTTCACGCTGTCGCCGACTGGACTTCGAGAGACTCTCGGCGGACGTCATGACGTCACTGCTAAGTCGTTCCCTATCCGAGACAAAATCGACGGAAATCGCGCGGCTCGTGGAATTTGCGGGCGGGTCGGTCGGGCGCGCCCTGGCGATCGCGGAGCTCGACCTGGCGCCGCTGGAAGGGGAGGCGCTTGCGATCCTGAGGCATGGGTGATCCCGACAATAGCCGGCGCTCGAAGCTCGCCTCCGCACTGGCCGCCAAAGCGGCGGGAGAGCGTTATGCCGCGTTCCTCGAACTCGTTCCCGGTCTGATCGCCGGAGAGGCCGTGAACCTGAACGGAGAACGGCGGAGAAAAGCGCTCGACGCTTATGCCAGGGCGCGGGAAACGGCGGCGGTCGCGCCGCGCTTGTCGCTGGACCCCGCGGCAACGGTGTTCCAGCTCGGCACCATCCTCGCCTCGGTTGCCTTGAAGGAGTAGGATGGGACGGCTAGTGGCTTGAGCCATGTCCGAGCCCTTCTACATCACGACTGCGATCAGCTATCCCAACGGCAAGCCGCATATCGGCCATGCTTATGAGGCAATTGCGGCCGATGCCATGGCTCGTTTCCGCCGCGCCCAGGGCCGCGACGTGCGGTTTCAGACCGGCACTGACGAACATGGCTTGAAAATGGCCCAGGCAGCGCGCACCGAAGGCGTCGAGCCGCGAGAATTTGCGGAGAAAATGTCTCGTCTTTTCCAGGATATGTGCGATCTACTTAATGTTTCCTACGACCGCTTTATCTTCACGTCGCAGGCCGATCACTACCGTGCCAGCCAGGCGATTTGGACGGCGATGGAGGCCAGCGGCGATCTCTATCTCGACCGCTACGAGGGTTGGTACTCGGTCCGGGACGAGGCTTATTACGAAGAAGATCGAGCTGATTAGCGCGGAGGATGGAGGGAAGCTTTCGCCGCAGGGAACACCGGTCGAATGGACTGTCGAGGAAAGCTGGTTCTTCCGATTGTCCAAATATCAGCAGCCCCTGCTGTCGCATTATGCGTCGAACCCGGACTTTATTCAGCCCGAGAGCCGGCGAAACGAGGTTGTCCGGTTCGTCGAGGGCGGTCTCAAGGACCTCAGCATCTCGCGCACCAGTTTTGACTGGGGAGTGCCGGTCCCGGGCGCAAATCACCATGTGATGTATGTCTGGCTGGACGCGCTGACCAACTACATCACCGGTCTCGGCTATCCCGACGGCGGCGAGCTGTGGGATCGCTTCTGGCCGGCCGACGTCCATCTGATCGGCAAGGACGTCGTCCGCTTCCACGCCGTCTACTGGCCGGCGTTCCTGATGTCGGCCGGAATTGCGCTGCCGAAAATGATCTATGGGCATGGCTTCCTGCTCAGTCGCGGCGAGAAAATGTCGAAGAGCGTCGGGAATGTCGTCGATCCGATCGAGCTGGCCGACAAGTTCGGCGTGGACTCGCTCCGCTATTTCCTGCTGCGCGAAGTGACCTTCGGCCAGGATGGCAGCTACAGCGCCGAAGCGATCGTCAGCCGGGTGAATGCTGAGCTGGCGAACAGCTTCGGAAATCTCGCCCAACGCAGTTTGTCGATGATTTTCAAGAATTTGGATGGGATTCTTCCTGCCGCCGGCGAAGCGATCGACGATCAGGCGCTGCTCGACGAAGTCCGCCAGGCCTGCGCCACCCTGGAATTTGAGTTCGACCGTTTCGCCTTCTCGGCGGGACTGGAGGCGTGGATGGGCGCGGTCTTTTCCTGCAACCAATATATCGACGCGGCCGCGCCCTGGGTTCTCAGGAAAACGGATCCGGACCGCATGGCGGAAGTGCTGGGCACGTTGGTGGTCGCCATCCGAATGCTCGCCGAAGCGGTCTGGCCGATCATCCCGGCATCTGCCGAGAAGCTGCTCGCGCTGATCGACAGCGGGAGGCAGGGCAATCCGATCGCACAGCCAACGCCGATCTTTCCGCGTCTGGAGCTTGCGGAGGGCGAAGAGGAGGCCGCATGAGGCTGATCGACAGCCACTGCCATCTCAACTACCCGGGCCTCGCCGAACGGCAGGAGGAAGTGCTGGGCAATGCTCGTGAACGCGGTGTTGCCGGCTTCCTCAATATTTCGACCCGCCGGCAGGAATGGGGCGCGGTGGTCGGCGCTGCCGAGCGCAATGACGACGTTTGGGCCACGATCGGTGTCCATCCCCATGAGGCCGATGCGCATCCCGATCTTGGTGCTTCGGCACTGATCGAGGCCGCAGCGCACCCCCGCGTGGTCGCGATCGGCGAATGCGGGCTCGACTATTTCTACGATAAATCCGACCGCGCTGCGCAGCGCGACCGCTTCCAGGCCCATATTGAAGCGGCGCGAGCGACCGGATTGCCGCTGGTGGTGCACACGCGCGACGCGGAGGATGACACGGCCGAGATCCTCACCCGCGAGGTAGGGAAGGGGGGCGTCACCGGGGTCCTCCACTGCTTCACCGGCAGCGCGGAGCTGGCGCGCCAAGGGCTCGAGCTCGGCTTCTATGTCTCCATTTCCGGAATCGTGACTTTCAAGAACGCCCAGGACTTGCAGCAAACCGCCAGAACCATCCCGCTGGACCGGCTGCTGGTGGAAACGGACTCCCCCTTCCTGGCACCCGTGCCGAACCGCGGCAAAACCTGCGAGCCGGCATTCGTCGCCGACACCGCAGCCTTCCTTGCCGAGCTGCGCGACGAGCCGCTCGACCAGCTGGCCGATGCAACCACCGCAAACTTCTTCAAGCTGTTCACAAAGGCGGCATGAAGATCCGCATTCTCGGTTGCGGGACGTCGACCGGCGTGCCGCGGATCGGGAATGACTGGGGGGATTGCGACCCCGGCGAGCAAAAGAACCGGCGCACCCGCTCCTCGATCTTGATCGAGAGCGGCGGAGAACGACTGCTGGTCGATTGCGGCCCCGACCTGCGCGAACAGTTGCTGGCGGCCGGTATCATCGAGATCGACCGGGTGATCGTGACTCACGACCATGCCGACCACTGCCATGGGATCGACGATTTAAGGCAGGTTGCGCAGCACCTCGGTCGTCAAGTTCCCCTTCATGCGCGTCAGAATGTATTGGAACGGCTTCGCAGCCGCTTCGCCTATCTATTTCAAGATGTGGGAATTTATCGAGCCGTTGTAGCGCCGCTGCCGATCGAAGTGGGACTTGAGGTAGGCGATGCAATGCTGCGTTTCGTCGACCAGCCACATGGCGGCATTACCTCGCTCGGCATTCGCGCCGACGAAGGCGCCCGATCGGTGGGCTATGCCATTGATTTTCATGATTTTACGTCCGACATGAAGAGCTTGTATGTCGGCCTCGACGTCTGGATCTGCGATTGCTTGCGTGAAACGCCTCACCCTACCCATGCCCATCTGGACGCCGTCCTCGGCTGGTCGCGGGACCTGAACGTGGGCCAATTGCTTCTGACCCATCTCGACAAAAGCATGGATTATGCCACGCTGGTAGCAAAGCTGCCCGACTGGGCAGCGCCCGCCTTTGACGGGCAGGAGATCGTTCTGGGATGACCGGGGATCAGGCGCCGTACCTGCTTTATATGGTGTTGCTGCTGGTGCTTGTCGGCAGCTCTCTGCTCAGCCGTCGCGTGCCGGTCAGCAAGACGCTGAAGATGGCCGGCGCCTGGGTGGCGATCTTCGCCGTTGGTTTCGCAATTTTTTCCTTCCGTTCCGAATTCATGGCGGTTGGTTCGCGCCTCAAGGCAGAAGCGATCGGAGCGCCCATTCAGGCCGGTGCAGAGCTGCGCATCCCGATGGCCGACGACGGCCATTTCTGGGTCGACGCGTCGGTCAACGAGCATGAAGAGCGCTTCCTCGTTGACAGCGGCGCCTCGGTCACCACGATTTCGCGAGAAACCGCCAACCAGGCAGGGGTCGAGACCGGGATGCGTGTCGCGTTGGTGGAAACGGCGAACGGCACGGTCCAAATGCGCAAGGGGCGGGCGGACAGCTTCTCCGTCGGTACCATCCAGCGCAGCGATTTCGCGCTGCAGGTGAACGATCATGACGACGGCAATGTGCTCGGGATGAATTTCTTGTCGTCGCTCCAAAGCTGGCGGGTCGAGGGCCGTTATCTGGTGCTGCAGCCATGACCAACGACTGGATGCTTGGCAGCCTTTACCTGCTCATGGCAGTGATGCTGGTCGCCGGATCGCTCATCTCGCGGCGTGGAAAGTTCGCCAAGACCGCGACCATGGCCTTGGCCTGGATTGCGATTTTCGGCGCCGGCTTTGTCCTGTTCACCTTCCGCGATGACCTCGGCTATGTCGCGCAGCGGCTCAAGGCCGAAGCGACCGGCGCTCCGGTGGTCGAGGGGCAGGAAGTTCGGATCCCGATGGCCATCGACGGCCATTTCTGGGTCGAAGCTTCATTGAACGGCCGCCCGATGAAGTTCCTGGTCGACAGCGGCGCGACCATGACGACCATCGGCCGTGGCGCCGCGGAAACAGCCGGCATTGCGGTTAGCGCCAACCGCGGACAAGTGGTGCGTACCGGCAATGGCATGCTGCGGGTTGCCACGGGGCGAGCCGATACTCTTGCGGTCGGGCCGATCGAGCGCAGCAACGTTGGTTTGCATATCGCCGATCATGAGGATTTGAATGTGCTGGGCATGAACTATTTGTCGACGCTCGAGCGCTGGGGGGTCGAGGGCCGATGGCTCATCCTGCAAAGCTGATGGAAGGATCAGGGGCCCTCTTGTCACAGATCGCCTCGCCCTTCATTTTACATAATATATATTATCATACTCACAGATCAGAGCGGAAGGGCGGCGAAAGTGCCCCCCTCGCGCCTGGGGAGCGTTGAATGGGCCTCGACCGTCTCGACAACATCATGAAGCGGCTCCGCGATCGGCGAAACCGGCTGCGAATGGGACAGCGTCCAGACCTTTCAGACGATCGCGCCCTACACGATCGAGGAAGCCTATGAGGTCGCCGATGCAATTGATCGCGGCGACATGGACGCACTGGTCGACGAGCTAGGCGATCTTCAGCTCCAGGTCGTGTTCCATGCCCGGATGGCCGAGGAAGCAGGTCATTTCACTCTTCAGGATGTGCTCCAGCGCATCGCCGACAAGCTCGAACGTCGTCATCCTCATATATTCGGCGATGCGGCGGAAGGCGGCCATCATCTGTGGGAGGCCATCAAGGCCGAGGAACGGGCCAAGCTTGAGGACAAGAGCGCCCTCGCCGGCATCGCCTTGGCGCTTCCGGCCCTTGAGCGCGCCGCCAAGTTACAGAAGCGAGCCGCGCGCACCGGCTTCGATTGGCCCGACATCGAAGGTCCCAAGGCCAAGATCCGCGAGGAACTCGACGAGATCGCCGATGCTCCGCCGGAAGAGCTCGAGGAAGAGGTGGGCGACCTGCTGTTTGCCGTCGTCAACTTCGCACGATTTCTCAAGATCGATCCGGAAGAGGCGCTGCGTAAAGCGAACCGGAAGTTCGAACAGCGTTTTCGGAGGATTGAGCAGGCGCCCGGTTTCGCGGATAAGAGCCTGGATGAGAAAGAAGAGCTTTGGGTGGCGGCCAAGAAGGCTGCGGTTGAAGCCTAGAGGCGCTCGAACCGGGCCCAATTTTCCGCGCTGAGCTTGACGGCCAGGTGCAGCTGGTCGCCATCGGCGCGCTGCTCGATCACCTCGCCGCGGGCGTGGAGCCAGGCAATCCGCGGTCCGTCCCCGGCATTCAGGCGAATATGGCGTATCTCGGAGCCGGAATGAAGCAGGTGGGAAATCGTCTCTCGGAGCTCGTCGACCCCTTCCCCGGTCAGGGCCGAGAGCGCGACGACGTCCACGCGCCGTTCCGCCTCGCCCACCAACTCCTGCCGTTCGGCCGCGCCAACCAGGTCGAGCTTGTTCCACACCTCCAGCCTTGGCGGGGAATCTTCTTCCGAAAGACCAAGTGAGGCCAATACCGATTCGACGTCTGCCGCCTGCGCCTCGCTGTCGGGATGGGCAATGTCTCGGACGTGAAGGATGAGATCGGAGGCCGCGACCTCCTCAAGCGTTGCCCGGAACGCCGCCACCAGCTCGGTCGGCAGGTTAGACACGAATCCCACCGTGTCGGACAGGATCGCCCGGTCGAACCCCGGGATCTTCACGTTGCGCATGGTCGGGTCGAGCGTCGCGAATAGCAGGTCCTCGGCCATCACGGATGCCTGCGTCATGCGGTTGAACAAGGTAGACTTGCCGGCATTGGTATAGCCAACCAGGGCAATCACCGGCCAGGGCGCGCGCTGCCGCCGGCCGCGGTGCAGGCCGCGCGTCCGCCGAACCTGGTCGAGCTCGCGCCGGATCCGGGCCATCCGGTCGCGGATCAGCCGCCGGTCGGCTTCGATCTGGGTTTCCCCCGGGCCGCCAAGGAAGCCAAAGCCGCCGCGCTGCCGCTCAAGGTGGGTCCAGCTTCGCACCAGCCGGCCCGCCTGATAGTCGAGATGCGCGAGTTCGACCTGAAGCCGCCCTTCGGCGGTGGCCGCTCGCTCGCCGAAGATTTCGAGGATTAGTCCGGTGCGGTCGATTACCTTGCATCCGGTTTCCTCTTCCAGCGTCTTTTGCTGCACGGGGCTGAGTGCCGCATCGACTATCAGCAGTTTTGCATCCTGGTCATCGGCCAGGCGCAGCAATTTCATCGACCTGACCCTTGCCGAACAGGCTGGACGGACGAACCTGACGCAATTTGAACGACTTGCGGGCGACAACCTCAACCCCGATCGCCTCGGTCAGCCCACGGGCTTCCTCGATCCGGGCGTCCACGGACCGGAGGCCCCCTTCCCGGATCCGTTCCGGTACGACAATGATCGCCCGTTCGCCGCGCGTTACTCCCCCGTCGTCGCCTCGATTGAAGACGCTCAGCCCTCGTCCTCCGCTTGCGCCTCTCCCGCCAAGTCGAGAGGACGACCCGGCTGCAGCGTCGAAATGGCATGTTTGTAGACCAGCTGAACTTGCCCGCCCCGCTCGAGGACCACGGAGAATTGATCGAAGCCCACGACCGCGCCCTGCAACATCACGCCATTGACCAGAAAGAGGGTCATCGGCTCATGATCGCGCGACGCCGCCTGCAGAAACAGGTCCTGGAGCATCGGCTTCTTGCCATTTCCGCCCTCACCTGCCGCGGCCTGCATGTCGGCGGGCGCGTGCGACGGCATGATGGTGGATATGGCATGCTTGTAGATGAGCTGCGCATTGCCGTCGCGACGCAGCAACAGGGAAAAGGGGTCGAACCAGGTCACGACGCCCTGAAGCTTGACGCCCTTGACCAGAAAGATCGTCACCGGAACCTTGGATTTGCGTATTGAATTCAGGAAATGGTCCTGCAAGCTCAGCAGTTTATCGGCCATTATTATTATTGCTCCTCATCACGCTTGTCGCCAAGACCAAGGGCCTTTAGCTTCCGATGCAGGGCCGATCGCTCCATACCGATGAACGAGGCGGTGCGGGATATGTTGCCCGAGAAGCGGCGGATCTGGATCTTGAGATATTCGCGCTCGAAGCTTTCCCGCGCTTCCCTCAGCGGGGAGCCCATGATGGCGAGAGACGGTCCGCCCAATCCGACGGATCCCTGACTATCGAGAATCTCCGGCGGCAGTAGATCCACCTCAATGCATCCGACACGATCGCCTGGCGTCAGGATCAGAGTCCGCTCGATGATGTTGCGAAGCTGGCGGACATTGCCGGGCCAGTCATGCGCCTGCAGCGCGGCCATCGCTTCCCTCGAAAGCTCAGGCGTCTGGATTCGGCGTTCCGCGGCGAACCGCGCAAGCAAATGGTTGACCAGTTCGGGAATGTCTTCCCGCCTCTCCCGAAGCGAGGGAATGCGCACGGGAACAACGTTGAGCCGGTAGTAAAGATCTTCCCGGAAACGACCAGCGGCGATCTCGTCCTGCAGATTCCGAGAGGTTGCCGACAGCACTCGCACATCGACCTTGACCGGTCTTTGGCCACCGACGCGCGTATGGCTTTGATCGGTTAGTACCCGCAGGATCTTGGCCTGGGTCGTGGTCGGCATGTCGGCGATCTCGTCCAGGAACAACGTTCCGCCATGGGCCTGTTCGAGCAGCCCGGGCCGAGACACGCCGTTCTGTTCGGCGCCGAATAATTCTTCTTCGACCCGTTCGGGGCTCATCATTGCGGCCGACACAACGATGAAGGGCGCCGAAGCGCGAGGGCTCCAGTTATGGATCATTCGCGCGGCAATTTCCTTGCCCACGCCGGCCGGCCCGGTGATCATCACCCGGCTGCCGGTCGGCGCAACCCGCTTCAGGGTCGCGCGAACGGTGTTGATGGCAACCGAGGTCCCATCGAGTTGGTCATCCGGGCCGACCTGCTGGCGCAGCGTTGCGTTCTCACGGCGCAAGCGGTCAGTCTCGGTTGCCCTGCCGACGAGATGCAGCAACCGGTCCGCCTTGAACGGTTTCTCGATGAAGTCGACTGCGCCTTCGCGGATCGCCGCCACAGCCGTATCGAGATTGCCATGGCCGGATATCATCAGCACCGGCAACGTCGGGTCACGGCGCTTGATCTGCTCCAGCAGCTGTAGACCGTCGAGTTTGGAGCCTTGCAGCCAGACATCAAGCAGCACCAGGCTTGGACGCCGATCGTCGATCGCGTCCAATGCGCCGGAGCTGTCGGCGGCCGATCGAACCGCATAACCTTCATCCTCGAGGACACCTGAAACCAGTTCCCGGATGTCGGCCTCGTCGTCGACCACCAGCACTTCAAGCGCCATCAGTGCGAATCCTTTTCATCATATTCATCGTATTCGCCGGAAAAGGCGGCCGAGAGATGCGGATCGCCGCTCGCCATTGCTGCGAGCCGATCGGCATCAAAAGCAATCCTGACCCGGGTTCCGCCCCCTGCCCTGTCGAGAAACGCAATCTCGCCGAGATGTTCCTCGACAATCTTCTTGACGATGGCGAGACCGAGCCCGGTGCCCCGCACGCGCGTCGTCATATAGGGCTCGGTCAGCCGCTCGCGTTCCTGCGGCAGGCCGATGCCGGTGTCGGTGATCTCGATCACCAGCTGCTCGTCTTCGCGCTTGATGCTCAAGTCAATGCCGTCGCCGTCGACATTTTGTTCGCCGCGATTTCGCCGTGCCTCAATCGCTTCGACCGCATTCTTGACGACGTTGGTCAATGCCTGGCCCAGCTGGCGACGGTCGCATACCAGCCGGATTTCGCCGCTTGGCGGATCAATACTGAAGTCGATCTCCGGATGGGCGACTTCATGAAGGAAAAGGGCTGCTCGGGCGATGTCGTGAATATTCTCGCCGCGGAAAATGGGCTTGGGCATCCGCGCGAAGTTGGAGAATTCGTCGACCATCCGGCGCAAATCGCCAACCTGCCGGATAATTGTGTCCGTCAGCCGGGCAAAGGTCTCGGGGTCCGAACCGATTTCTGCCCCGTAACGCCGCTGGAGCCGTTCCGCTGCCAGTTGGATGGGCGTCAACGGATTCTTGATCTCGTGGGCGATGCGGCGAGCAATGTCCGACCATGCGGCGCTGCGCTGATCGCTAAGCTGCTCGGTGATGTCGTCAAAAGTCAGCACGAAACCGTCGCCGTAGCGCATTCGCTTGACGGCCAAGGTGCGCTGGCCTTCGGCCGAATGAACCAGCACATTGGCTTCGCGGGCTTCGCCGGCCATGAATTCGCCGAGCTCGGACGAAACGCCGTTGAGCCGGCGCCCTTCAATTCCTTCTTCTCCCTGGGCCAGCAAAGTCTCGGCGGTGCGGTTGGTCAGCAGGATCATTCCCTCGGAATCGAGCGCGATGACACCCGCGGTGACGCTGGAAAGGACCGCCTCGATGAAGGCGCGACGAGTGTCGAGCAGCTGGTTGGCGGTCATGAGCGCCCCGGTTTGCTCCTGCAGCCTTCCGGTCATGCGATTGAACGCCGTTCCCAAGGTTGAAATCTCGTCTTCCGCGCGCCCATCCACTGGCACGCGAGCGGTCATGTCGCCTTCCTCGATCCTTCCGGCGGCATCGACCAGTTCCTCGACCGGGCGCAGCAGCCGATCGGCGAGCTTCAGCGCGCTGGCGATGGCGATGGCGACAATCAGCAATGCGCCGGCGAGCAGTGCACCGTTGAACTGCAGCTGGTTGGACCGGCTTCGTTGGAGGAGGGCCCGATAGTCGGTCAGAACACCGTTGGCCCGAGCTATTTGGTCCCTGAAATCCTCACTGACCTGGCGAGCAACAAATAAGTATGTCCGCGCCTCGTTCGGTAGAGGTGTAATCACCGCGATCCGGCCAGCGGTTAGAACTTCGGCCGCCTCGGTCTCTCCGTTGAGCTGGGATAGCGCCTCGGCCACCCGGGAGGGATCAATCAGCCCGTCGTAATATTGAACGCCCCGAACAATGGTCAGCTGCCCATTGGCTTCGAGGCGGATGATCGCAGATTTATTGAGGCTGCGCTGATAGGTCTGGAAGGCCAGGAACTCCTCGAAACGCGGGCTGCTCATTGGATTCGGACCGAGGACCTTGTAAAAATCCCCTTTCATCGTGACCGCTTCGGCGCCGACACGATTGACTTCGCTGTTGTACGCCGCCTGGGCCAGTTCCACGGTATTCTCGAGCATCCCTCGCGCCCGGTCGGAAAACCAGAATTCAAGTCCCGATTGCAGGAGCAGCGAAGCAAAGATCGCAACGATCACCGTCGGAACTGCGGCGATGACGGAAAACAACGCCACCAGCCTCGTATGCAACTGGCCCGTGCCAATCGCCCGCGCCGCGGCCCGCGCCATGGCGATCCGCCGTGACAGCAAAACCATCAGCGCAATGGCGGGGATGAGGTTGGCGATCAGCAGCAGCGCGATCTGGGGCGGCGACAACATCGAGCCGGGCGCTGCCTCTCGGCTCAGCATCCAGTAGCTGACGGCCAGCGTGCCGGCGAGGACGACGCCGCTTACGATCGTCGCCCAATCGTAGATCCGACCGCTCTCTTTCTCACGCGCCAGCCAGCGCAGCCTTGGCGTCTTGATCAGGTCGGATTCGGCGGCGGGCATCTCCATGCTGCCCTTGGGCTAGCATGGATGCGTTGCATAAAAAACACAGTTTGTGATGGAGGGAGACTTTAGGCGGCGGAGCGCGAAAGCCAGGGCGAATAGAAGTCCTGAAGCATTCGAACGACCACCCCAGGATCGTCCTGGGTGTTCACCTTGTTGCGGAACTCCGCGGAGCCCGACAGGCCCTTGGTGTACCAGCCGATGTGCTTGCGGGCGAGATTGACTCCGGTTTGCGTCCCATAGAGCGTTTGCATCGCATCATATTGCTCGAGGATGGTCGCCAATTGCTCGTCCATCGACGGATCGGGCTTATCCCCGCCGCCGGCCAGTTCGCTCATGAGCTGGCCCAGTAGCCAGGGCTTTCCATAGGCGCCACGGCCGATCATCACTCCATCCGCGCCCGATTGTTCGAGCGCAGCTCGGGCGTCTTCGCGGCTGCAGATGTCGCCATTGACGATCACGGGCAACGATGTGGCCTGCTTCACTTGCCGGACGAATCCCCAGTCGGCGGAGCCTTTGTACATTTGGTTGCGGGTTCGGCCGTGGACCGTGATCATTTTGATGCCAAGATCCTCGGCGATGCGCGCCAGCTCAGGCGCATTGAGGCTCTCGTGGCACCAGCCCATGCGCATCTTGAGCGTGACCGGAACCGTCACTGCCCTGACTGTGGCGTCGATGATAGCGGCCGCCAGCGGCAGGTCGCGCATGAGGGCCGACCCGGCATCGCCGTTGACGACCTTCTTCACCGGGCACCCCATATTGATGTCGATGATGGCCGCGCCGCGCTGCTCGTTGAGCTTGGCCGCCTCGGCCATCTCGTTCGGCGTGCAGCCCGCCAGCTGAAGCGATACCGGCTCCTCGCTCGGGTCCCAGGCCGCCTTCTGCAACGATTGGCGGGTCTCGCGGATCATTGCCTGGCTGGCGATCATCTCGCTCACCGTGAGCCCGGCGCCGTAACGCTTGACGATCCTGCGGAACGGCAAATCGGTGACGCCGGTCATCGGCGCGAGGATGACGGGCGCGTCGATGGTCACCGGACCGACCGAGATGGACTTTATCAGGCTCATGGGAAGGCGCGCCTTTACAGGAAGGGGCCGGAACGGGCAAGGCGCGGCACCAATGTCGAAAACCCACACCGCCGCCCTCATCGTCGCCGCCGGATCGGGCAGTCGCATGGGAGGAGATTTGCCGAAGCAGTTTCGACCGATCGGCGGCAAGACCGTGATCGCTCACGCAGTCGACGCATTGGCATCGCACCCCTCCATCGACGCCGTCCGGGTCGTGGTCGGCGAAGGCCAGCAGGAGCTGGCCGACAATGCCCTGGGCGGTCGGGATGTGGGGGAGTTGATCACCGGCGGAGCCGAGCGCGCCGACAGCGTTCGTGCCGGCCTGGAGGCGATCGAGGCTGACTTCGTCCTGATCCACGACGCCGCCCGACCCTTTTGCCCGCATGCGGTGATCGACCGACTGCTGGCTGCGCTCGACGACGCCGAGGGGGTGGTACCGATCCTGCCGGTGAACGATACGCTGGCACGGGCCGGTTCAATGCTGGGCGAGGCGGTCGACCGGGAAGGGCTGGCCCGGGTGCAGACCCCGCAGGCGTTTCACTTCCGCAGACTGGTTGAAGCATATGGGCGATGGGATGGCCCCAGCCCGACCGACGAATCGACCGTGATGCGCGTTGCCGGGCGCAACGTGGCGGTCGTTGAGGGCGACTCATTGCTGGAGAAATTGACCACTGCCGCGGACTGGCAGCGCGCCGAGAGCTGGCTGCACTCGCGGCTGGTCCCGCGTTCCGGCCTCGGCTTCGACGTCCACGCCTTTGCCGGTGACGGGCCGATTGCGATGGGTGGGATTACCGTTCCGCACGATCGTGGCCTCGCCGGTCACAGCGATGCCGACGTGGTGCTCCACTCGATTACCGATGCGCTACTCGGCGCGGCGGGATGCGGCGACATAGGTCAGCATTTCCCGCCAGACGATCCCCGGTGGAAGGGTGCCGACAGCAGCATTTTCCTCGCCCATGCGGCCGCGTTAGTCCGCAGGGCGGGCGGCACGATCGACTCAGTCGACTGCACTGTGATCTGCGAAGAGCCGAAGGTTGGGCCGCATCGCGAGGCCATGCGCTCGCGCGTTGCCGAAATATTGGAGATTGCCGTCAATTTGGTCAGCATCAAGGCGACCACCACCGAACGGCTTGGTTTCACCGGGCGGCGCGAGGGCATTGCCGCCCAGGCCGTGGCCAACATTCGACTGCCTTCCACCTTGTAGCCCCCCTCCCGTCTGCTAGATTCCGCTGATCAACTCGAGGGGGCAAGATGAGCCTGATCCAAATGTCTCTCGCCACTCTAACCGCCGCCTCTCTGACCGCTTCCGCGGCCGCTGCGACCAGGGAGACCTGCGTTTCGGAGGCCGAGGGTGCGGCGATCATGGCCACGCTGATGCCGGACCTGATCAATGGCCTGGGCGACAAATGCGTGGCTCATCTGCCGGCCAATGCCTATCTGGTGCAGAATGGGAAGGCGCTTGCGGCCCGTTACAAGATACTGGCGGATCAGCGCTGGCCGACGGCCAAGACTGCCTTCGGCCGAATGACCGGGGACGTCGCGATGGCGGAAAAGCTGCCTGATGAATTTTTCCGGCCGATGCTCGGTTCCATGATCGGTTCGGAGTTGGTGAAGGATGTCACCCCGCAGGACTGCGGCGGGGCCAATCGAATAGTTGAGAACCTTGCCCCCTTGCCTCCGGAAAATGTCGCAAATTTGGTCGGCGCCATTTTGGCGCTGGCCGACAAGGATGGCTCCAACAAGGGATTTGAGCTTTGCAAAGCCTGAGCAACTAGATGGACTATCTGCTTCCAGACGATCTGGTCACGAGGGCGCGCGAGGTGATTGAGGCCAACCGCAAGGCCGGTCGCCGCGTCGCGGTTGCCGAAAGCTGCACCGGCGGTCTGGTCAGCGCCGCACTGACCGAAATTCCCGGATCGTCCGAGGTATTCGAGGCCGGCTATGTCACTTATTCGAATGCCGCCAAGATGGCCGATCTCAACGTCTGCATCGATGTGGTCGAGACGTTCGGTGCGGTCAGCGTGGCGACGGCCTGGGCGATGGCGCAAGGAGCGCTGGAGGCGTCGGGCGCTGATGTTGCCGTGGCAATCACCGGAATCGCCGGGCCGGACGGCGGAACCGAACAGAAACCCGTCGGAACGGTTGTCTTCGCGCGGGCCGAACGGCTGTCCGGACCCGATCAGATCGTCGCGGATCAGAAATTGTTCGATGCCAAGGAAGGCCGCTCGGGAATCCGCCGTCAGGCGGCGCTTTGCGCGCTCGAGCTGCTAATGCCGTAAAGCTGCTCGGCGCGCTTTTCGAAGGCGCCGGTCATTCGCCTCAGCGCCCGGTCGAACATCGATCCGGCAAGACTTTCGAAGATCCGCGACTTGAAGGCGAAATCGACGGAGAAATAGACGTCGGTCCCGCCCTGCGGCGCGGGGTCGAACCGCCACTCATTCTTCAGATATTTCAGCGGCCCCTCGATATAGTCGACGCAGATGTGGCCCGGACGCTCCTTGGTGACGCGGCTGGTGAACCGTTCCTTGAAGGCGTTGAAGCCGACAATCAGGTCGGCAACCATTTCCCGCTCATTGTCGGACCGGATCCGGACCGCGCTCACCCATGGCAGGAATTCATCGTAGCTGCCGACATCGGAAACCAGGTCGAACAGCTGGTTGGGCGTGTACGGAAAGTGACGAGTCTCACTGTGCCGGGGCATTTCAGGCGGTAACGCCCCCTGCCCGCGCGAGTTGCGCGTTGCGAGCGTCCCGCATCCGCTGGAAATCATCGCCGGCGTGGTAGCTCGATCGGGTCAGAGGCGATGCTGCGACCAGCAGGAACCCCTTGGCCCGGGCGATCGAGGCGTAGGCCTTGAATGCGTCAGGCGTTACGAACTCTTCGACCGCGGCATGCTTCGGCGTCGGCTGGAGATATTGGCCCATGGTCAGGAAATCGACCCCTGCCGAGCGCATGTCGTCCATCACCTGATGCACCTCAAGTCGTTGCTCGCCAAGCCCGACCATGACGCCGGATTTGGTGAAGATCGACGGGTCGAGCTTTTTGACGAGTTCCAGCAGCCGCAGCGAGGCGTAGTAACGCGCGCCGGGCCGGATTGTCGGATAGAGTCTCGGGACCGTCTCCAGGTTGTGGTTGTAGACGTCAGGTCGCGCCGAGACGATCGCCTCGACTGCCGCCTCATGCTTGTTGCGGAAATCCGGCGTCAATATCTCGATCGTAGTGTCCGGCGTGTTGCGGCGAAGCGCTTCAATCACCTTGACGAACTGCGATGCGCCGCCGTCGGGCAGATCGTCGCGGTCGACCGACGTCACGACAATATGCTCAAGACCCAGCTTGGCCGCGGCGATGGCGACATGTTCCGGCTCCAGCGGGTCGACCTTGCGTGGCATGCCGGTCTTGACGTTGCAGAATGCGCAGGCCCGCGTGCAGACGTCGCCCAGGATCATCACCGTGGCGTGCTTTTTGGTCCAGCATTCGCCGATGTTGGGACAGGCCGCTTCCTCGCACACCGTTGCCAGGTTTAATTCGCGCATCAGCCTGCGCGTCTCGTTATAGCCTTCGCTGACCGGCGCCTTGACGCGGATCCAGTCGGGCTTGCGCTGTTTCGGCGGGTTTGGAAGCGGGGCGTTCATGCGGCGCCAGATAGCGATTTGATGCCTGACTTGCCACCCCTGCCCGGTCCGATTAACCGGCTGCACAGACACAGGGAGCGTGTATGCGAGGCTTTGGCAACCTGATCGACGGCTATCGGCGGTTTCGCGCGCAGCAATCCAGCAGCTCCAAGGAACAGTGGGAGCAGCTTGCCGAAGGACAGTCGCCCCGGGCAGTCATCATCGCCTGCTGCGACAGCCGGGCCGATCCGGCGACCATCTTCGATACCGATCCGGGCGAGATTTTTGTCGTTCGCAACGTTGCCAACCTGGTCCCGCCGTTCGAAGCGAATGGCGGGCGTCACGGCGTTTCAGCAGCGCTGGAATTTGGGGTGACCCAGCTCAATGTGCCCGAGATCGTCGTCATGGGCCATGAACGCTGCGGCGGCATCTCCGCAGCGCTCACCGGCATTTTCCATGACGCCCCCGCAGGCGAAGGAGGCTTCGTTCACCGCTGGATGAGCCAGATCAATGGCCCTGCTACCGAGATTGCCGAGCAGCACGGAACCGGTGACGATGCTCAGCGAATGCTGGAAGAAGTGGCGATCCGCCAGAGCATGGCGAATCTCAGGAGCTTTCCATTCGTCGCCGAGCGGGAAAAAGCCGGCACCCTGGTCGTCCTGGGATGCCATTTCTCGATCCGGGACGGCGAGCTTTGGGTACTCGACGAGGCGGAAGATCGCTTCCGCCCCGTCTGAACAATAAGTACTAACTAATTAGCAGCGCGTGTTATAATCGTAGATCGGGTTGCCGTACTGATCCACATAATAGCAATAGCCGCGGGTATCGCGATAATATTGGCGGCCCTTGATGACCGCGCCCGTTACTCCGCCGAGCACCGCGCCGACCACTGCGCCAGTGACCGGATTGACGCCCGGGACCACTGCGCCGACCACGGCGCCGGTTGCACCGCCGATCGCCGCGCCAGTCGCGACACGCCGGCCCTGATCATCATATTGATAGCCGCCGCCGTAGGGATTGGTTGCGCAGCCGGTGACAGCGATGCTGCTTGCTATTGCCGACGCTAAAACTAGACGTTTCATGACAACATTCTCCTGAACTTTTCCCGCCTCATTGCGAAGGCTAAAGCGTCTAAAAGCCGTTTTCGTTCCGACCCCGTTGCGAACATGAACGTCAGATAAACAGAGCGAAAAACTCGATGAACGACCGAAACGACTATACCGAATCCGAACTGAACATTGCCTTGCTGATCGATGCGGACAACGCCTCGCCCGACCACCTCGATGAGGTACTGCTGGTCCTGGGTGAACTGGGGACGATCAACATCCGCCGCGCCTATGGCAATTGGGCCAAAGCCAGCCTCAAGGGCTGGGGCCAGCTGACCCAGCTTCATTCGATCGTGCCGATGCAGCAGTTCGACGTGGTCAAAGGCAAAAGCGCAACCGACATGCGCATGACGATCGATGCGATGGACCTCCTCTATCGCGGCCATGTCGACGGGTTCGGGATCATGTCATCGGATTTCGGACTTTTTGCCGCTCGCGCAACGGATTCGCGAGGACGGCCTGCCGGTCTATGGATTCGGCACCGCCAAGACGCCGCAGAGCTTTCAACAGGCCTGCACCCGATTCTTCGACGTTGCGGCGCTGGCCAGCGA
Source organism: uncultured Alphaproteobacteria bacterium (assembly GCA_963844355.1). GTDB lineage: Bacteria > Pseudomonadota > Alphaproteobacteria > Sphingomonadales > Sphingomonadaceae > Sphingomicrobium. The sequence goes on along the minus strand of CAWJNY010000007.1, from coordinate 164,709 downwards.
ACAGGATGATGTGCTGGAGGCGCCCCCAGCGGCCAAGGGCCAGCGGGCGATCAGCTCGGAGCTGCTGCAGGTGCTTGGAGCGGCGTTCAAGGCCTCGAAGCGAGACGAGGAAGGTTATGCGGCGCTCGCCGAAATGGGCCAGCGCGCCAAGGCGGTGTCGAGCTTCGCTGTTCGCAACTACGGCTTCACCCGCCTCAGCGAGTTGATCAAGGCGGTCCCCAATTTCGGCACCAAGATCGGCGAGGACGGGCGGCTGATGGTCAAGCGGCTGCGCTAGCCGCGTGGCGGAATGGTCACAATTGAAACAATTGAACTTGGGCACGGAACTGGACCGCACCGTGCGGGTTTGGCCATCCACGATGATGCCCGCCCCTGCGCTCGCAAATACCGTCCATCGCCAGCAATGCCTCGACCAGGCCGCTCGCTGCCGACGGCTGGCTTACTCCCTGTCCGACCGTCAGGCAGCCGAACAGCTGCTCGCCATGGCGGCGGACTATGAGCGCAACGCCTGGGCCTCTCGTCAGGGCTGATCAGGAGGGAAGACCGGAGCCGCGTCGTTCGTTGAACGGGTGCAGCTCCGGATAGGTACATTCGAATGCTGGCCAAGATCGTGGACTTATATCTGGATACTGCCGTCGGTGCGCTTGGGCTTGGCGCCGCCGCCCGCCGGACCGCCTTGGATGCGATGCCGGTGCCGGTCTATATCACGGACCCCGACGGCCTGGTTACCTATTGGAACAGGGCGTGCGCGGACTTCGCTGGACGAGAGCCGCAGCTTGGCAAGGACCGATGGTGCGTCACTTGGCAAATCCACACAACGGCCGATGAACTGCTGCCCCACGATCAGTGCCCGATGGCCGTTGCTATCAAGGAAAAGCGGGAAATACGTGGCGAGGTGGCGATCGCCATGCGCCCCGATGGCAGCCGGAGGGCATTTCAGCCATACCCGATCCTCATGTTCCAGGCGAACGGCCAACTGGCGGGTGCGATCAACCTGCTGATCGACGTCAGCGAGGAACAGGCGGCCGCACTTGCGGATCAGGCGGCGCGCTGCCGGCGGCTGGCTGCATCGGTGTGCGATAAGGGAACCGCCGATATGCTGCGCGGAATGGCGCAAGGTTATGAGGCGAATGTTTCGGCGCTTCGTCAACGGGCCTTGACGGGGCCGTAATGACCTCGCACCACTTGCCACGGATTGATCGGCAAGGGAATTTTTCCATGACCAGGATCGAAGGCCGCTGGGCGGGCGAGGCATTGAGCTTGCTGAGGATCGTCGCGGCGCTGCTGTTCGTGCTGCATGGCACGTCCAAACTTGTCGGCTTCCCGCCCTTCCCGATGGAGCTTCCGAACCCGGGAGAGCTGCTGTGGATCGCCGCAGTGCTGGAGCTGGTCGGCGGCCTGATGCTCCTGGTCGGCATCTTTTCGCGGCCGGTCGCTTTCATTCTCTCGGGAGAGATGGCGGTCGCCTATTGGATGTTCCACGCGCCGCGGTCGACGTTCCCGTCCGAAAACATGGGCGAGGCTGCGATTTTGTTTTGCTTCATTTTCCTGCTGATTGCGGCAGCCGGACCCGGCCCGTGGAGCCTGGATGTTTCGCGCAAAAGGAAAGCCGCGATGATCGAGGACACTGCGAGCCGCGAGCCATCGCCGGAAGGCTGATCGCAGATGCGCGCAATTCAGCGTGTAGGGCGCGGCTCACCGACTTACACCGATGGAGTTGACGCACTACCAGACAGTCATGTGCCATTCTCGTCGCGGCGCTTTCGGCCAATGTCGTAGCCTGGGATTTTCTGCCCGTTGGCGCTGGACTGGATCAGGATCGCGAGGCGCTTGGCGCGGGTCTCTGCCTTTTTGGCGCTTGTTACCCAATGTAGAACGACCTTGCGATAGCCGGGCGGGCGCTTTTGCCAGTCCGCCCACGCGGCCTCGTTTTTCCGAAACTGCGCCTCATCGTCCGCGTCAAGCTCGGCGAGCGGCCGCTCATAAGCGTAAAGGCCGCTCTTGTCCTTGTTCTGCTCGTAGGCCTGTTCCCCGGCCGCCGTCATTTGTCCCTCGGCCTTCAGCGCGGCAAAGCGCTCCACATTGATCTTCGACCAGATGCTGCCCTTGCGGCGCGGCGTGAAGCGGATCGTATAGGAGTCCTCGCCGAGGGACTTCCGCACGCCGTCGATCCATCCGAAGCATAGCGCTTGGTCTCGCGCCTGCGGCCAGTCGACCGAGGGCTTGCCTGTGCCCTTCTTCCAGAAGCCAACCAGCAGTTCGCCGGCCGACTGATGATGCTCCTCGAGCCAATGCCGGAAATCGGATCTCGGTGGGGAAGAAAGTCGGTTTCATCAACCCTTGCGGGGCTTGCTCGACAAATTCGCCGCAACCGCCTCGCCGATCAGCGTCATGAACGCGTCGTCGTTGATCCTGTCACCCTCGCGGATGTCGATCGCGCGCCTGGTTCCGGCATCGAGGCTGGCGTTGAACAGGCCCGTCGGATCCGCCAGCGAGGCGCCCTTGGCGAAGGTTAGCTTGACCTTGTCCCGGTAGGTCTCTCCGGTGCAGATGATCCCGGCGTGCGACCAGGTCGGTACGCCCGAGGGGTTGCTGGGCTTGGCCCATTTGCGCTCTTCCACGGCGTCGGGATCTGCCTGCTTGATGAGACCCCGGATGCGCTCGAGCGCCTCGCCGCGCCAATCGGTTTGAGTGTCGGTCATGGCATCACTCCGCTGCTGCGCGCTGTCTACCGCGCCACCTGGCGACATGCGGAAGAACTGCCCCAGCGGGGTCGGGCTGGCAAGCGGTTGGAGCTCAACGTCTCAGCTAATAGTGGGAGCAGCTTGCAGCCAGCAGATGCTGTATTATATGCGCCGTACAGTCAAATCGAGGCGTGTCATGCTGAGTTGTATCATGTGGATTTCGGTCGCTGGGATCGCGCTGGTCGCAGGAATGATGGTGCAGGATCGTTGGATCTTCAGCTGGGCCGACCATCCTCAGGTCTTTTCTGAATCGGAACGGGCGGTCGAGGGACGCGTGGAACGCGCCATCGAACGCAGCTTCGACAAGATGCAGGTGGTGGACTCCGAGGGTAGGGAAGTTGATGTTCCTGCCCAGACCAAGCGCGAATTGGCCGAAGCGGTCGGGGAGCTGGTCAAGGCGGAAACGGAATTCGCACTCGCCCGCGTGAGCGATGACAGTGACGCTGAAAGGCAGGCGGCGGCTGCACGGCGCGACCATGCGCGAGCGGACGTCAATCGGCTGCGGTCCAGGATCGAGAGCTTCGAGCGGGCCGAGAGAAGTGGAAATGACGCCCTGCGCGAGCAGATCAGGCGTGAAATCGAGGAGGATGTCCGCGCCTCGGTCAGCAACGCGGTTGGAAATTAGGCGCCATGTTTGATGTCGGCATCGAATTGCCCGGCGAGCCCGGTTCGCTCGCTCGCTTCGGCGAGGCGCTGGGCAAAGCGGGCGTCAGCCTGGAAGGCGGCGGCGTGTTCACCGTCGACGGCGTTGGCCACGCCCATTTCCTGGTCGATGACGGCGAAGCCGCCCGCGAGGCGCTTGAACAGGCGGGGCTCGGCTCCGCGACCATCCGCCCAGTGCTGATCAGGCGCCTCAAGCAGGAGGTGCCGGGCCAGCTCGGCGCAATCGCCCGCGCTCTCGGCGATGCCGGCGTCAATATCGACACCCAGTACAGCGATCACGCCAACCGGCTGATCCTGGTCGTCGATGACATTGCGACCGCGGAACGCGTGACTAGCGACTGGGCCGCCTGAACAGCTTACCTCGTCAGCTTCTTATACGTCATCCGGTGCGGGCGGTCGGCTTCGGGCCCCAGCCGGCGCCTCTTATCCTCCTCATAGGCCTCGAAATTGCCCTCGAACCATTCGACGTGGCTGTCGCCTTCGAACGCGAGGATGTGGGTCGCGAGGCGATCGAGGAAGAAGCGGTCGTGGCTGATGACCACGGCGCAGCCGGCGAAATTCTCCAGCGCTTCCTCGAGCGCGCGCAGAGTCTCGACGTCGAGGTCGTTGGTCGGCTCGTCGAGCAGCAGGACGTTGCCGCCCTCCTTCAGCATCTTGGCGATGTGGACGCGGTTGCGCTCGCCGCCTGACAGCTGGCCGACCTTCTTCTGCTGGTCGGAGCCCTTGAAGTTGAACGCGCCGACATAGGCGCGGGTCTACTTTTCCTGCTTGCCGATGGTCATCAGCTCGATGCCCGCCGGAGATTTCCTCCCAGACATTCTTCTTGGGGTTCGAGCGCGTCGCGGCTCTGGTCGACGATAGCCGAGGTGGACCGTGTCGCCGATTTCGATGCCGCCAGCGTCGGGCTTCTCGCTGCCGGTGATCAGCTTGAACAGGGTCGTCTTGCCGGCGCCGTTGGGGCCGATCACGCCGACGATCCCGCCCGGCGGCAGGTTGAATGACAGGTCCTCGAACAGCAACTTGTCGCCATAGGCCTTGGTCAGACCTTTGGCCTCGATGACGTTGCCGCCGAGGCGCTCGGGAGTCTGGATGACGATCTGGGCCTTGCCGGGGGTGCGCTTTTCCGGCGCCTCGACCAGCTGGTCGAACGCCTTGATACGCGCCTTCGACTTGGTCTGGCGGGCCTTGGGCGCTCTGCCGGATCCACTCGAGCTCGTCCTTGATCGCCTTCTGGCGGCCCTTCGTCCTCGCGCGCTTCCTGCTCGAGCCGCTTGGCCTTCTTCTCGAGGTAGGTCGAGTAATTGCCCTCGTAGACGAAGTATTTTCCGCGATCCATTTCGAGGATCCAGTTGACGACATTGTCGAGGAAATAGCGGTCGTGGGTGACGAGGATGACCTTGCCCGGATAGTCGATCAGATGCTTTTCCAGCCACTGGACGCTTTCCGCGTCGAGGTGGTTGGTCGGCTCGTCGAGCAGCAGGATGTAGGGCTTTTCGAGCAGCAGGCGGGTCAGCGCGACGCGGCGCTTCTCGCCGCCCGACAGATTGTCGACCGACGCTATCGCCGGGCGGGCAGCGCAGCGCGTCCATTGCGATCTCGAGCTGGTTGTCGAGCGTCCAGCCGTCGACCGCGTCGATCTTTTCCTGCAGCTCGCCCATCTCGGCCATCAGCGCGTCGAAGTCGCTGTCGTCGGGCGGGTCGCCCATCATCATGCCGATTGCGTTGAAGCGGTCCATCATGTCGGCGACTTCGCGCACGCCCTCGCTTGACGTTCTCCATGACGGTCTTGCTGGGGTCGAGCTGCGGCTCCTGCTCCAGATAGCCGACCGTGATGCCCTCGCCCGGCCAGGCCTCGCCCTGAGAACTCCTTGTCGCGGCCGGCCATGATCTTCATCAGGGTCGACTTGCCCGAGCCGTTCGGGCCGACGATGCCGATCTTGGCGTCGTGGTAGAATTGCAGGTGGATGCCGTTGAGCACCGGCTTCGGGGCGCCGGGGAAGGTCTTGGTCAGGCCCTTCATCACATAGCTGTATTGGGCGGCCATGGGGTCGCGATTCCTTCGAATGAGGGATTTGGCCGGGCAGATAGGGGAAGTGCGGCTGGGTCTTCCAGCTCCGTCATTGCGGTGAAGCGAAGCAATGCGGGCCTGGATTGCCACCTGCTCCGCTCCTCGCAATGACGATAAGCCTGTCCCTTCCACCATCGCCTCGGCCTCGGCGAAGCGATACTCGCGGATACTGGTCGCGCAGCGTCCGTCTTGCTGCAGCTTGCCGGTCGCGGTGTGGGGCAGCTCGTCGACGAACACGATCGCGTCCGGCAGCCACCATTTGGCGACATGGCTGCGCGAGATGCTCGCGGATTTCGGCCTGCGCAGACGTCGCTGCCCTCGGCGCGCACGACCAGCAGCAGCGGCCGCTCGTCCCACTTGGGATGCGGGATGCCGATCGCCGCCGCCTCGGCGACGCCCGGGCAGCCGACCGCCGCATTTTCCAGCTCGATCGAGCTGATCCATTCGCCGCCGGACTTGATCACGTCCTTCGAGCGGTCGGTGATCTGCATCGTGCCGTCCGGGTGGATCACCGCGACGTCGCCGGTGTCGAACCATGCCGTCGGCGTCGGTCGCGTCCTCCTCCGCCTTGAAATAGCGCTTGATCACCCACGGCCCGCGCACCTGCAGCCGGCCCGAGCTCTTGCCGTCGCGCGGCAGCACATTGCCCTCGTCGTCGACGATCCGCATCTCGACCCCGAACGGCGACCGGCCCTGCTGGGCGATGATGTCGATCTGCTCGTCGTCGCCCATTTCGTCCCAATTGGCGCGGCGGCGCCCCGATGGTGCCGATCGGCGACATTTCCGTCATGCCCCAGGCGTGGCCGACCTTGATGCCGCGTCGCGGAACCACTCGATCATCGCCCGCGGCGCCGCCGATCCGCCGATCGTCACCTGCTGGAGGTCGCCAAGCTCCTCGCCCGTCCGCTCGATATGCTCGATCATGCCCGAGCCAGACGGTCGGCACGCCGGCCGGTGGGTGACCTTTCGTCGCGGAACAGCTCGCACATCTGGGCCGGGCGGTAATCGGCCGACAGCACCAGCTTGCAGCCGACCATCGGCGCCGCCCACGGCAGGCCCCAGGCGTTGGCGTGGAACATCGGCACGATCGGCAGCACCACGCGCGCGCCGACAGGTCGAAGATGTCGGGCGACGACCTCGGCCATCGTGTGGATCATGGTCGAGCGATGCTCGTAGAGCACGCCCTTGGGATTGCCGGTCGTGCCGCTGGTGTAGCAGAGCCCGCACGGGTCGCGCTCGTCGCCTTCGACCCAGCTGATAATCGCCGTCGTCGGCGCGATCCACTCGGCGAACCCGTCTCGCCCGGCCGCGGGTCGAAGCAGATATAATGCTCGATCGTCGTCCAGCTGCGGCTTCATCCGCTCGACCATCGGCGCGAAGGCGCGGTCGTAGAGCAGCACCCGGTCCTCGGCATGGTTGGCGATATAGTCGAGCTGATCGTCGAACAGGCGCGGGTTGATGGTGTGGAGGATGCCGCCCATCCCGATCGCGCCGTACCAGGCGATCAGATGCTGGCTGTGGTTCATCGCCAGGGTGGCGACGCGGTCGCCCGGCTTCATGCCCGAGCGCTCTCGAGCGCCTGGGCCATGCGCCGCGCATCCTGCGCGACGTCGCGCCAGTTGGTGCGGGTGATCGATCCGTCGGCCCAGGCCGTGACGATCTCGCCGTCGCCATGCTCGCGCTCGGCATGGTCGACCAGCCGCATGACCCGCAGCGGCCAGTCCTGCATCGCACCCAAGTCGCACGCTCATCCCGCCGTCCGCTTTGAACCGCGGGAAGTCAGCTCGCGTCTTGCGCGGCGCGCAACAAGCGGGGGAAACCGCTAGAAGGGCAGCTTGAATCCGGGCGGCAGCTGCATGCCGCCGGTCATCTTCTGCATCTCGGTCGCCGGCGGCGGCATCGGCCTTGGCTCCGGGCGTCGTTGATCGCCGCGGCGATCAGGTCCTCCAGCATCGGCTTTTCCGCAGGGCACAGCAGGCTTTCGTCGATGGCGACGCCGAGGATGCGGCCCTTGGCGGTGGCGCGGATCTTGACCAGCCCGCCGCCCGACGCGCCTTCGACCTCGACCTTGTCGAGATTTTCCTGCGCCTGGTCAGCTCGGCCTTGGCCGCTTCTGCGCCATTTTCATGATGTTCTTCGAGGCTGGGCATGGTCATGCTTCTTTCCGATCGATAGTTTCCAGAGTTGGCGTCGGGGAAGGCCTCGAGCAGCGCCCTGACGTTCGGCTCGTCAAGCACCGCGGCGCGCACTCGTTCCTCGGCCATCGCTTCCTGCTGCTGAAGCGAGGGCGCGCCGCCCTCGTCGGTGAGGCGCGACCTCCCAGTTCGCGCCGGTGGCCTGCTTGGCCGCCGCGGCCAGCTCGCGGGCGAATTCGGCGCCCAGGGGCTTCAGCGGCTTGAGCACCAGCTCGCCGGGAGCGAAGCTGACCAGACCGACATGGTCGCGGAGCTGGAGCCCCAGCAACTGCTTCCCCTGCTGCTCGACTGCGTCGACCAGTGTCGGGAAGTCGGCCGGGAGCTGCGCTTGCGCGCCAGGCGACGCCGTTGAGGTCGGCGCGGCCGCGAGCGGACGCGGGCGCCGCGCCTCCTCGGCCAGCATCGCTGCCAGAGGCCGACGGATCCGGCATGTCGGCGGCGTGGATCAGCCGCAGCAGCGCCATCGTCGCCGCTTCCAGCGGGTCCGGGCGCGATGCGAACGTCCTCAAGCCCCTTGAGCAGCAGCTGCCACAGCCGGTGGAGCTGCCCCAGCGGCAGCCGCGCCGGCCAGCTCCGCGGCATGCCTCGCGTTCCTCGGCCGACTGAAGCAGGTCGGCGGCCGCGCCGGCCTTGGACGCGCGTGACTGGCGTGAAGCGACTCCATCAGCCCGCGCATCAGCGAGCCGGGATCGATGCCGAGCGCATGCGCTTCGTCGAGCTGGCCGAGCGTCCCGGCCGCATCGCCGGCCAGCATCGTTTCCAGCAGCCGGCGGATGCGGCCGCGGTCGGCCAGGCCGAGCATGTCGCGCACCTGCGCGGCGGTGACCCGCCCCTCGCCATGGGCGATCGCCTGGTCGAGGATCGACAGGCCGTCGCGCGCCGAGCCTTCGGCCGCCCGGGCGATCAGCGCCAGCGCCTCCTCCTCGACCTCGACCCCTTCGGCCTGGGCGACATGCGGCGAAATGCTCGGCAAGCATCTCGGCCGGGATGCGGCGCAGGTCGAAGCGCTGGCAGCGCGACAGGACGGTGACCGGCACCTTGTTCACCTCGGTGGTGGCGAACAGGAATTTCACATGCGCCGGCGGCTCCTCGAGCGTCTTCAGCAGCGCGTTGAACGCGTTCTTCGACAGCATGTGGACTTCGTCGATGATGTAGATCTTGTAGCGCGCCGAGACCGCGGCATAGCGCACCGCCTCGATGATCTCGCGCACGTCGTCGACGCCGGTGTGGGAGGCGGCGTCCATCTCGATCACGTCGATGTGGCGCCCTTCGGCGATCGCCCGGCACGGCTCGCACACGCCGCACGGGTCGATCGTCGGCCCGCCCTGCCCGTCCGGGCCGATGCAGTTCAGCGCCTTGGCGATCAGCCGCGCGGTCGAGGTCTTGCCGACCCCGCGCACGCCGGTCATCAGGAAGGCATGGGCGATGCGGCCGCGCTCGATCGCGTTGCCCAGCGTCTGGACCATCGCGTCCTGGCCGATCAGCTCGGCGAAGGTCTGCGGCCGGTATTTGCGGGCGAGCACGCGGTAAGGCGAGGCCCCGTCCGCCTTCTGCGGCACTTCGGGAAGGTCGAGCCCCAGGCCCGGCGATTCGTCGTCGGTCATCAATGGTGGTTTAGGACCTGAACTTCGTCATTGCGAGGCGCCTTAGCGCCGTGGCAATCCACTTTTCTGGATTGCTTCGCTTCGCTCGCAATGACGGTGTCATGATGCTCAAAACAGCGCTTATGTTGGCAATACACCTCGCCGATCCCAAGCCCGCTCAGTGCCCTGCCGGGGTCCAGCAGCTGCGGATCTACGAAATTTTCGAGGGCAACAAGGCCGCATTTCATGACCGCTTCCGCGATCACGCGCAGCGGATCATGAAGCGCTACGGCTTCAACATCGTCACCATGTGGGAAAGCCGGCAGGGCGGCCGCACCGAATTTGTCTACCTACTCGACTGGCCGGACGAAGCGACGATGAAGCAGCGCTGGGCGCAGTTCATGGCCGACGAAGAATGGTCGCAGATTAAGAAGGAGTGGGCCGCGGTGCACGGCCAGGCTGTTGGCGAAATCCAGGACAGGACGCTGAAGCGGACCCTCTATTCGCCTTGCTGAACAAGCAACCTTCATCAACCGTTCACGCGTGGGCGACGAAGTCGGACCTGAGCTGGAGACCGCCTGATGTCCCTTGCCGCCGTGATCGCCCCGCTCCTCATGGCCATCGCAGTGGCCGAGGAACAGCCGATCATCGTCACCGGCTATCCCTGGGCGCCGTTCATCAGCCCCATGGGCGAGCCGTTCCGCTCGAGCCGGCAGAGTGAGCCTCCCATCGCTCGCTGGTTTGTCCAGGCCGACCGAAACAGGGACGGCATGATCGACGCCCGACGAGATGCAGGCCGATGCGGACCGCTTTTTTGCAAGGCTCGACAGCACCCGCGACGGCCAGATCGATCCCGACGAGATCAAGATCTACGAATGGGAAATCGCGCCGGAAATCCAGGTAAACTCGGAGTGGAGAAGAGTCCCGTGGAGAGGTCGCCGCGGAGTCGCGACAGCGCGCTGAGCGCGAGCCTGGTGACGAGCCCCGGACGCGGCGACGACCATGACGGATATCATACCAACGGACTGCAGGGCGCCGCCCGTTACGGCCTTGCTCAACATCCCGCAACCGGTCGCTAGCGCCGACGCGGACTTCAATCGGCTGATCACGTTCGACGAATTTCGGCAGGCCGCCTCGCAGCGGTTCAGGCTGCTCGACCGTGACCGGGCTGGGCCGGCATCACATTGCCGCAGCTCGAGGCGCGGCACCCGACCGGCCCAAAGGGCCGGCGCGCCAAGCGCCGCAAGGACGAGGTGACGCTAGAATTGGCCTTCCGCTTCCGGAAGGTGACTAGCGGGCACTAACCCAGAGGCGCAGCAAATTGAAGGAGCGTTTATCGGTTCGAGATTGTAGGCGCCGCCCGGCATCTGCACGGTCAGCGTTCCGAAATCATCGGCCAGATTGATCTGGCACGCCAGCCGTGACGTCGGGCGCACCGCCCAGGCAAGGTCGAGCAGATCGTCCTCTTCCTCGCTGGCCGGCGGCAGGCGGCCGAAATCTTCTTTTGCGACGACCACGTGGCAGGTCGAGCAGGCCATTTGCCCCTCGCATGCGCCTTCCAGCGGCTGGCCCTCCGCCTGGGCCAGATCGAGCAGATTGGTGCCGGCCGGCGCCTCGACCTCGTGGTCGAGCGTTCCGTCAGCCTTTAGAAACCGCACCTTGATCATGCCGGCAAACCCTGCCTGCTCGTGCGCTGCCTCGTTGATCCGGCGGCAGGCCGAGGCCAGTTCCTCCTCGCCCGTGTAACGGCCGAACCCGAGGCGGATGGACGAGCGCGCTTCACGATCGCTGAGCCCGATTGCCCGCAACACATGGCTTGGCCGCCCGGAGCCGCTGGCGCATGCCGAGCCCAGCGAAAAGGCGATATTGCGCATGTCGGAGATCAGTCTCGCCCCGTCCAACCCGTCGCGACGCAAGTTGAGATTGCCACGATAGCGGTGGGTCGCGCTTCCGTTGAGGATCCAGCCTTGGCCGAGCGTTGAAAGTGCAATCTCGGATAATTTCTCAACATGAACCAAATCCGCATCGCGCCGCTCGGCGGCAAGTCGCGCTGCCTCGCCCAGCCCGACGCACAGCGCCGGCGCAAGAGTACCCGAGCGCAATCCCTGCTCTTGCCCACCACCATGAAGTAGCGGCTCGGGCTCCGCCCCGGCGCGCATCCACAGCCCGCCGACGCCCTTCGGTCCGTGGATCTTGTGGCCGGAAATGGCGATCAGATCCGGCCCGTCCGGGATCGGCAGCCGCCCTAAGCCCTGCACCGCATCGCACAGCATCAGCGCACCGGCTCGTTGAGCCATCTGCGCCAATTGGGCGATCGGGTTGGATCACGCCGATCTCATTGTTGACCAGCATCACCGCGACCATTGCCGTTTTGGTCGTCGATCACGGCCTCGGCCATGTCGAGGTCGATCAGCCCGTCGGCGCCGACCTGAAGCCGGACTATCTCGACCCCTTTGCGTTCCAGCCACTCGGCGGTGTCGAGCACCGCGGCATGTTCCGTCGCCACCGTCACCAGCCGACCGCGCGTGGTGTCCGCAAAGGTGCCCTTGAGTGCCCAGTTGAGCGCCTCGGTCGCGCCGGACGTGAAGGCAAAGCGCCCGCCAGCAAGGCCCAGCGCCCGCTCAACCTGGCTTCTGGCAACCTCAATCGCCGCGGCTGCCTCGTGGCCCCAGCGCGAAGCGCTGTGGGGGTTGGCGATATTTCTCCTCGATCCACGGGCGCATCGCCGCAGCCACTTCCGGCGCGACCGGCGTTGTTGCCTGATAGTCGAGATAGATCATGCCGCCCGAGCTGCGGCCTGCGATCCGCGCCCACTCGCCGATGAAAGCATCAACCTCGACGTCCGTCGTGTGAGGCCCGAAGCTGACGCGAAGGAAGCCGCCGGCAATCTCCGGGTCGACCCCCATTGCGGCCAGCACCGCGCTCTCCTTCATTTTGCCCGACGAACAAGCGCTTCCCGACGACACGGCGATGCCGGCGAGGTCGAACTGCACCAGCAGGGAAGCGCTCGACGCTCCTGGCAAGGCAACCGCACCGATGGTCGGCAGCCGCGGACTCTCTGCGCCAATGATGGCGCCACCGGTCGCCTTCACGCCCTCATCGAGCCTGGCTCGAAGCGCGCGAGAGCCGTTCCATGTCGTAGGGCTTCGCTGCCAGCGCCGCGGCGAAGGCCAGCGCGCTCGGGGCATCCTGCGTTCCCGCGGCGATAACCTTTTTCCTGGCCGCCAACCGGTTGCAGCGTTGCCAGATCTTTGACCAGCAATGCTCCGACGCCCGGCGGTCCGCCGAGCTTGTGGGCGGAAAGAGCAATGAAATCCGCGTCAGGCAGCGGATATTTGCTTGCGCTCTGGGCGCAGTCCGCGAGCAATAGGGACCCCGCCTCGCGAATCTTCGGAAACAGCCGCTCGAGCGGCTGGATGATGCCGGTTTCGTTGTTCACCTGCTGGATGGCGACCAGCGAGGGGCCTTCGGAAAGCAGCGCATCAAGCGCAGCTTCGTCGATCAGTCCATCGTTGTTCACTGGGATGACCTTGGAGCCCGGCCCCATCGCATGCGGCACGATGGCATGCTCCGTTGCCCCATAAGCGCGGCCGGCTATCCGAGCACGAGCGGCCGCGATCTCGATCGCCTCGCTCGCCCCGCTGGTGAAGATGACGTCATGCCGCCAGTCGAGCACTTCGGCCAGGGTCGCACGCGCTTCCTCCAACAGGGCTCGAGCCTTTCGCCCCTCGGCATGCGGCGAGCTGGGATTGGCCCAGGCGTCATAGCCGCGTTCCAGACGCCGCCCTGGCCTCGGGCAGGACATGGGTCGTGGCGGCATGGTCGAGAAATATCCGGGTCGTAGAGTCGCTCATTGGAAAGCTAGAATCCTGCCGTTGCCAGAGGTTGCGCCAGCCCTATATAGGAGCCGCCGCCGCGGTGCATCCCTTCTGCGGCATTTCAGTCTTATCCTACGCGAAGCGAGCACCCATGCCCGAAGTGATTTTCCCCGGACCAGAAGGCCGTCTGGAAGGCCGATTCAGCCCGGGGCCGCGCCCGCGTGCGCCGGTCGCGTTGATCCTGCACAGCCACCCGCAGGCTGGCGGGACGATGAACAACAAGATCGTCCAGCTGCTCTACAAGGACTTCGTCCGTCGCGGCTTCGCCACTTTGCGCTTCAACTTCCGCGGAGTCGGCAAGAGCCAGGGGACGTTCGACAACGGCATCGGCGAGCTATCGGACGCCGCTTCGGCGCTCGATTGGGTGCAGCAGATCCACCCGGAAGCGGAAGTGACCTGGGTTGCGGGTGTCAGCTTCGGCGCGTGGATCGGCATGCAATTGCTGATGCGCCGCCCGGAAATCCGCGGCTTCATCTCGATCGCGCCGCCGGCCAACATGTACGACTTCAGCTTCCTCGCCCCCTGCCCGGCCTCGGGCATCATCATCCAGGGCGAGGCCGATGAGGTAGTCACTCCGGGGGCGGTGCAGAAGCTGGTCGACAAGCTCCGCACGCAAAAGCACATCACCATCGCTCACGATACGATCCCCGGTGCGAACCACTTCTTTGCCAGCGAACTCGACCTGCTCATGAAGAGTGTCGACGGCTATCTCGACTACCGCCTGGACCCAACTGCCCGATCCGGTGAATTAGTTCCCGGGCACAGGCCCAATCATCCCAAGCGAAGCGCAGCAATTCTTGGCGACTGCGGTATGAATTCGGCCTTCGCGCCGCTGGACCCCTGCCTTCGCCGGGAAACTAAAGGTCCAGATCAGCACATTGGCGATGAAGATGATCCCGCAGGCGATCATCAGCAGGCCGCGCTGACGGTCGGCTGGCGAAACGCCTGTCGGATCCCGAAGCCCAGCAGCAGGAACGCCGCGATCATCGTGATGGCCAGCGCGGCCGAAGCGAAATTTCCCACGAAATCGGACCCTTTTCACGGCTTCTTAACGGTGCACGGCCCATGGTCAGGTCCATGCGGGATGTCCAGCAGCAACGGCTACGCCTCGAGGAGGCGTTCGAGAGGATCGAAGAGACGATCCTGCCCTGCATTTCGATGATGCTGGACACCCTGCTCGACGCCTCGGCAAACCTGACCGAAATCGACCCGAAGGTTCTGATCGCCGAGCTTCAGACGCTCGCAGCGGAGCTGGAAGAGCTGACGCGCGCCGTCGAGCGTAGCTCGCCGTCTCATGTCGAGCCGGGCGAGTATGAAATCGCCGGCGGCGCTTGATCCGGCAAAGGCCGCGATCCCCCAATCCACAATGCAGTCGCCGCGGTTCGAGGGTGCCGCATGTAGCGGAATTTGGAGATACGCGTCGCCGCGCCGTTGGCCAGCAACCTAGTCCGATCCTTGTTCGACCGCTTCAACGAGGCGATGATGCAGCCCGGGGTCAATATTACCGCCGGACACTAATACAACCGTACCCGGTTCGATGGTGGCTTTTCCGGCCAGGAGTGCCGCAATTGCGGCTGCCCCGCCCGGCTCGACCTTCAGGCCATGCTCATGCCACGCCCAGCTTACGGCGGCGGCCACCTCCTTCTCGCTAACCGCCAGGCCTTTCACCTCCCGCGACTTGAGAATGCCGAAGGTAATCGGCGACACGCGCGGTGTCTGAAGGGCGTCGCACATGGTCGGGGGCGCGTCGGCTTGTACCGGCACAATTTCGCCGATCTCGAGTGAACGACGCATGTCATCCCAGCCCTCGGGCTCGACCGTCACGATTGCCGCGTCGGGGCAAGCGAGCGCGATGCCCGCGGACAGGCCCCCGCCGCCGCAATTGACCAATATCTGCCTTGGCGGGGCTGCGCCCGCTTCCTGCAATTGATCGAGGATTTCGACGCCGACAGTGCCCTGTCCGGCAACGATGTGCGGATCGTCGAAGCTGGGCACCACGACCGAGCCTTTCTCGGCGGCAATGCGGGCCGCAATTGCCTCCCGGCTCTCTGTCTAGCGGTCGTAGAAAATGATCTCGGCGCCCTGTGCCCGGGTACCCTCGACCTTCAGGCCTGGGGCATCGGAAGGCATTACGATGATCGCCGGGATGCCCATCCGCTTGGCCGCGATCGCCACGCCCTGGGCATGGTTTCCTGAAGAGAAGGCGACCACGCCTTTCGCGCGCTCCGCCTCGCTAAGCTGCATCAGCCGGTTGGTCGCCCCGCGGAGCTTGAACGATCCGCCGGTCTGCAGGCATTCGCACTTCAGCCAGACCCGTTGGCCGCGAATCTCCGTGTCGATCAGCGGCGTCCGTTCCACCGCTCCCGAAATTCGCGCCGCGGCCGCCAGGACGTCGTTGCGAGTTACTTGTGGATAATCGTCCAAGCCCTTCAACTCCTTGATTTATCGGCGAACCGTTTGTTGCCGGGGATCAATGCGCCGCAATCGGTCCAAAAATTCTTTACATGGGGGACCCCCAACCATATATCGCGCCTCCGCTGCCCCATGGGACTTCCAACCGCAAGGCAGCTTTGTCTCGAACTACCTGTTGGAGGTCCCTTGAGTTGCACAAGCATCATAGCGCGCTGGGGCTAGCTACCGCCCTCCGACCGGTCCAGCCGGTCACGCTTCTCCGTCCGCATGCCGCCAAGCGTGCTGCCCGCTTCTTTGCCGAGAAGTTTCCGGGAAAGTCGCTCTATGCGGTCAAGGCCAATCCCTCGCCGGGCCTGCTCAAGGTCCTGTGGGACGCGGGCGTCACCCATTATGACGTCGCCTCGCTCGGCGAGGTGCGGCTGGTCGCGGAGACGCTGCCGGAAGCGACGCTGTGCTTCATGCACCCGGTCAAGGCCGAGGAAGCGATCGCGGAGGCCTATTTCGATCACGGCGTGAAGACCTTCAGCCTCGATACGATGGAGGAGCTGGAGAAGATCGTCGCGCGCCACCAACGAGGCCACCGACCTCAACCTGCTGGTCCGCTTGCGCGTCTCGTCCGACCATTCGAAGCTGAGCCTCGCATCCAAGTTCGGCGCCGAACCGCATGAGGTGAAGGCGCTGCTTGATGGCGGCCCGCCAGGCGTCCGACGCGCTTGGCCTCTGCTTCCACGTCGGCAGCCAGGCGATGAGCCCGGCGGCCTATGCCGAAGCGATGGAGCGCGTCCGCGACGGCGATCGTCGAGGCGGCGGTCACGGTCGACATCGTCGATGTCGGCGGCGGCTTTCCCAGCTGGTATCCCGGCATGGAGCCGCCGCGCGCTCGAAACTTATTTCGAGGTCATCCACCGCGCCTTCGAAGACCTGCCGATCAGCTACTCGGCCGAGCTTTGGTGCGAGCCGGGCCGCGCGCTGTGCGCCGAATATGCCAGCGTGCTGGTGCGCGTCGAGAAGCGCCGCGGCGACGAGCTCTACATCAACGACGGCGCCTATGGCGCCCTGTTCGATGCCGCGCACATCGGCTGGCGCTTCCCGGTCGAGCTGGTCCGCGAGCGAGGAGTCGAACGCCAAGCCGATGCCGTTCAGCTTTTACGGGCCGACCTGCGACGACCTCGACCATATGGCGGGGCCGTTCGTGCTGCCGGCCGACATCCAGGCGGGCGACTATATCGAGGTCGGCATGCTCGGCGCCTATGGCTGCGCCATGCGCACCGGCTTCAACGGCTTCGGCGTGGAAGATCGGGTGATCGTCGACGACGAGCCGATGGCCTCGCTCTACACCGATGTCGCCGGAACGGACCCGCGCTTCGAACGTCGTCACGCTGTAGCGCTTTTCTTCAATCGCGTTGCCCTCGCGAAGGCGAGGCTACCGCTTGTTTCTATGACTTTCGCGATTGGCGGGATCCCGCGTTCGCGGGAATGACGGGATATTTGATCAAATGACTACCGACACGCTGAACAAGGTCCAGGACACCGAAGGCTGGCCAACGACAAGCGCAAGGCAGAACTGCTGTCGAACGAAGTCGAGCATATCGACATCACCAGCTTCGACGCGCGCCCGATCGTCGAGGCGATGGGCAAGATGAGCTTCACCAGCCGCGATCTCGCCCGCGCCGCCGGCATCTACAACCAGATGCTGGCCGACCCGAACTGCTCGGTGTGGCTGGTCATTGCCGGATCGACCTCGGCCGGCGGCTGCATGGACCTCTATGCCGAGCTGGTGCGCAACAACATGGTCGACGCGATCGTCGCCACCGGCGCGGCCATCGTCGACATGGATTTCTTCGAGGCGCTCGGCCACAAACATTATCAGGCGCTGGAGATCCCCGACGACGATACGCTGCGCTCGCTCTACATCGACCGCATCTACGACACCTACATCGACGAGGTGGCGCTGCAGGACTGCGACTATACGATCGGCAAGATCGCCGACAGCCTCGAGCCCCGCCCCTATTCGATCGCGCGCCTTCATCCGCGAAATGGGCAAGTGGCTGAGCGAGGCAACGGCAAGAAGGACAACAGCCTGGTCAAGCTCGCCTATGAGCATGACGTGCCGATCTTCTGCCCGGCCTTCACCGACAGCTCGGCCGGCTTCGGGCTGGTCAAGCACCAGGTCGACGCGATGAAGCGCGGCGGCCACTGGATGACGCATCGACAGCATCGCCGACTTCCGCGAGCTGACCGACATCAAGATCGAGGCGGGCACCACCGGCCTGCTGATGATCGGCGGCGGCGTACCGAAGAATTTCGCACAGGACACGGTCGTGTGCGCCGAAATCCTCGGCCATGACGATGTCGAGGTGCACAAATATGCGGTGCAGATCACCGTCGCCGACGTGCGCGACGGCGCCTGCAGCTCGCTCGACCCTCCAGGAAGCGGCCAGCTGGGGCAAGGTTTCGACCGCGCTCGAGCAGATGGTCTATGCCGAGGCGACCTCGGTGCTGCCGCTGCTGGCCAGCGACGCCTATCACCGCGGCCATTGGAAGACCCGCGAGAAGCGCCGCTTCGCCAAGCTGTTCGACTAACTCGTTGCCAAGCGAAACGAACTGAAGCACCCTCCCCACCGCAGGGACCCCACGAAAGTATTACTTTCGTGGGAACCCAAAATGGGGAGGGAATTTCATGAGCTATAGTCCATTGCTCGCGCCGGTTGTGGCGCTGGTCGCCTGGACGCTCGTCGTCATGGCCTGGATGGCGGTGACGCGCTTTGCCGCCTTCAGGGAAATGGGGATCAATCTCGGTAACATCCCGCCCGGATCGCGCGGGGTGAACCTCGACGGCAAGGCGCCGGACTGGGCGCAGTGGAAGTCGCACAATTACATCCACCTGATGGAGCAGCCCACGATCTTCTACGCGATCGTCATCGCCTTGGCGCTGATGGGCATGGACCAGCCGATCAATCAGTATCTCGCGTGGGGGTATGTGGTGCTACGGATGCTCCACAGCCTGATCCAGTGCACGTCGAACATCGTGCGCTTTCGCTTCCCGCTGTTCGCCCTGGCCTCGCTGTGCCTGCTCGGCCTGACCGTTCATGCCGGTGCGCGGATCTTGTATGACTGCCTGGGCTGGCACTGGTTCTAGCGTATGAACGCGGCAGCCAGCTCGACATGGGTCGACCAGCGGAACTGACCGACCGGCCTTGCCCAGCCGAGCTTGTAGCCGCCGTCGACCAATATCTCGGCGTCGCGGGCGAAGGTGGCAGGGTTGCAGCTGACGTAGGCAATCCGTGCCACCGATGAGGCCGCCAGTTCGGTGACCTGTGCCTGCGCGCCGGCCCGCGGCGGATCGAGCACGACGGCATCGAACGCCGTCAGTTCTTTCCTGTCATAGGGCCGGCGGTAGAGATCGCGGTGTTCGGTCTGCATGGGCCGGCCGGCTCGCGCTGCGGCCAGTTTCAGGGCGAGGACAGCCTCCCTGCCACGCCTCGGCCGCCGTGACCTGACCGTTAAGCGACAGCGCGAAGGTGCCGAGGCCGGCGAACAGGTCGGCTATTCTCGCCCCACCCCCGGTCGCTTCACAAACTGCCTCCGTCAGCGCGGCCTCGCCGTCACCGGTCGCCTGCAGGAAGCTTCCGATCGGCATCGTGACGGGCACGCCGCCCAGGGTCACGGTCACCTGCCGGGGCTCGTAACGCGGTTCCGGTCCTAATCCTTCGTCGATGCTCAGCCGGGCGACACCGTTCGCCTCGCTGAAGGCGGTGACCGCCTCGACCGCCTCGAGCCCGGCAACGTCGACCCCTTTGAGCATCAGGTCGGGACCTTGGTCGACGAGCGTCAGCTGCACCTCGCCGATGCGCTTGGACGGCAGGATTTGGACCAGCAGGGCGCGCAGTGGTGCGAGCAGGCCGAACAACCGCGGATGAAGGATATGGCATTCGGCCATGTCTACGATGCGGTTGCTGCCCGCTTCGTTGAAGCCGATCAGCACGCGTCCACCTGCCTTGAGCGCCCGCAGGGTCGCGCGTCGCCGCGTACGGGGCGGCGATAAGTGCGCGGGCCGGATGTCGGTTTCCACGCCATGCTGGGCAAGCGCTCCGATCACCCGAGACCTGCAATAGTCGGCATAGGCCTCGTCGGTGAGGTGCTGCAGCTGGCAGCCGCCACACTGAGGAAAGTGCCGGCATGGCGGCTGTCGATGGCCGGCGCCGTGCTCCAGCGTGCCGTCATCGCGAAGCTGGTCGCCCGGCACTGCGAACGGCACGTGGCGGCCGCCGGCAGTGACTCCGTCGCCGCGCGCCGCGATGCGGACGATCCGCTCGCTCATAGGAAGCGGGGGATGGCGTCGACCAGATCGTCGGCGATCATATGGCGTCCCGCCTCCTCCGCCGCACGGCCATGCAGCCAGACCGCGGCACAGGCTGCGTCGAACGCTTCCAGCCCCCGTGCTCGTAGGGCGGCGATCATCCCGGCCAGCACATCGCCGGTTCCTGCTGTTGCAAGCCAGGCCGGCGCAGGCGGCGCGAAGCCCAGGCGTCCTTCCGGCGCCGCTACCAATGTGTCCGGCCCCTTGTAGACGATCACTGATCGCGATCGACGGGCCGCCTCCAGCGCGCGTTCCGGCTTCGAACCATCCATCTGGCCGAACAGCTTGCGGAACTCGCCCTCGTGCGGAGTGAGGATCGTGTCGTGGCCGTGCAGCCGGTTCGGGTTGCCGACAAGGCCGATGGCGTCGGCGTCGATGACGATCGGCCGCGGCGCGGTCAGCGCCAGGGTCAGGACCTGCGGCACGTCGCCCAGGCCCGGGCCCGACCAAAATGCAGCCGATACGTTCGTCCTGAAGATCGGCGCCGCCGGTCTGGACGATCGATGACGGCAGCCCGCTGATCGGCAGCGAGGTCGAAACGCGAACATAGCCGGCTCCGCTCTTCGCAGCTGCCAAGGCAGCAAGGGCAATCGCGCCGGGCATCTGCCCGGCCAGGCAGTGAACCAGTCCGCGGCTGTATTTGTGTCCCCCCGGATCGAGCGCCGGCAGCTTCAACCGCCCGATCTCGAACCAACTAGCTTCCGCATGGATGCCGATGTCAGCCAGCACGACCCGGCCCATCTTCGCCATGGCCGGCATCAGCCGGTGCGCCGGCTTCAAGGCCCCAAAGGTAACCGTCAGATCATAGTCGCCGGTTGGCGACAGTGATTGGCCGCTATCGGTCGACACCCCGCTAGGCAGGTCGCAGGCAACGGCCACCATTGCCCGGTCGACTAGGAAGGAAAGTCGTTCAAAAACAGCCTTATCAAGCCCTCTGCTGAGGCCTGTTCCAAACAAGCAATCGATTACGATCGGGGCCTCTGTGGCGGCTGCAAATGGCTCGATCGGGCCCGTCCAACCGGCCTTTGCCCAGCGTGCCGCGTCGGAGGTCGGTTCGGCCAATGCCGCGACGCGCACCGGATAGCCGGCCTGCGTCAGATATCGTGCCGCGACGTAACCGTCGCCGCCATTGTTGCCCGGGCCGCACAGGATCAGGGTTTCGCGTGGACCGACATAGAGCCTGACGGCTTCGGCAAGCGCCCGTCCCGCGCGCTCCATCAGCTCGGTTGCGGGCGTGCCTGCTTCGATCGCCTGGCCTTCGGCGGCACGCATCTGATGGGCGGTAAGGATCGGGCGTGGCCGCAGGGCAGGCATGACGGCGGCACCTATCGCAGAAAAGTCGCCAAATGCCACCAGTTGGGGGGGCAGATGGACGCGGCGGCGTCGCGTTCCCATTCGCTGTCGAACAGCGCAAAACAGGTCGCTCCGCTGCCCGACATCCGGACCAGGGTCGTGCCCCCCTGTCCCTTCAGCCAGTTGAGGACCTCGCCGATAACGGGCACAAGCTTTTGAGCCGGCGCCTCCAGGTCGTTGCGTCCCTGGCGCCAGTCGCCCAGCGCTCCCCGATCAACTCCGTCCCAGGCGGCGAACACGCCGGGCGTTGATAGCTGGATGCCCGGATTGACCAGCAGCACGGCAGTACCGGCAATCGACGGGTCGTCGACCAATTGAAGCTCATCACCGGCCCCCTCGCCTCGGGCCGTCATGCTGAGCAAGCACGCGGGAACGTCCGACCCGATGGCCGGCGCCACTTTGCTGGCATGGCTTGGATCGATTTTCCAAAGCCTCGTAAGCAGCCGCAGCGCCGCCGCGGCGTCGGCCGATCCCCCGCCGATGCCTGAAGCGATCGGCAGGTTCTTCGTCAGGTACAATCGAGCAGCCGGTGTCACGCTTGCTGCCTCAGCAAGTGCGCTTGCGGCCCGGGTCACGAGATTGTCGGAGTTCGTCAAACCCTCGGCGAACGGCCCGGCAATTTCCAGGCTAAGCCCGGCGTCCGCCTCGGCCTGGAGCCGATCTCCATCGGTGCAGAAAGCAAATACGGTCTCAAGCGCGTGCCGTCCGTCCGGCAGCCGGCCGCGAACGTGCAACGCAAGGTTGAGCTTGGCCGGAGCCGGCTCTGAAATTCGCATTAGGGCGCGGCGGTTGCCGAGGTCAGCCCGAGCTCCAACTTGCGTTCGAGCCGCTCCTTGACCTGTGTCTCCGCCGTCAACAGAGCCGCCTGCCACGAAAAGCGTGCTTCGATGCGACGGCCGACGGTGAACAGCGCGTCGCCGAGATGCTCGTGGATCTCGGCCTGCGTCGGATCGCCGGCGGCAGCGCGCGTCAGCGTCTTGATCGCCTCGTCGGTGCGGCCGCGCTTGAACAATGCCCAACCGAGCGAGTCGGTGATCGACGCATCGTCGGGCCGCAGGACGCTGGCCTTGCGGATCATGGCTTCGGCCACGTCGAGGTCCTCGCCCCGCTCAAGCTTGCCGTAGCCGAGGAAGTTGAGCAGCAGCGCATTCTCCGGCTCCAGCTTCATCGCCTTCTCGAGCTCGGCCTTGGCATCGACCCAGCGGTCGGCCTGCTCCAGACTAGCGGCGCGCAGCAAATGCAGGGTCCACAGCTGGCTGTTGGCACCGCGCTCGGTGCGAGCAATCGCCTCGCCATAGGCGGCCGCGGCCTCGGTGTGCCGGTCCATGTCGCCCAGGACATTGGCCAACCGCCCGAAATCATGCGGACCGGCGACAGGCGATTGAACCGCGGCCCGGGCCCGGCCCAGGGCCCGGTTATAATCGCCCTTGTCGCCCAGGATGCGGGTTTCGACGTCCAACGCCTCCCCGACCAGCAGGTCGTCCGCCGGAACGGTGCCAAGCAGGGCCAGCGCATCGTCCGGACGTCCGTCGCCATCATGCAGCAGGGCAAGCAGGATGGTCGCCTCGCTATTGCCTGGGTTGGCGTGACGCGCGACCTGAGCCAGGGCGATCGGAAGCGCCTTGCTGTCGTCACGGCTGAGGTCGATCGCCAGTGCCAGCAGCATCTCCGCAAAGCCGCTGGCGGGCGTTTCCATCGCCATGCCAAGCGCCTTTCCGGCGGCGACTCGGGCTCGTGCGGCAACCAGCGCTTCATCGTCGCCCTGAAGCATGGACAGGGCATCCTCTTGCCTTTTCTCGCCGAGAAGGGAGTCCGCATAGGCCAGCCGAAGCCGCGTATTCCGCCCTCCGGTGCCGCTTTGCACCAGCGCCTTGCGGGCATAGACCAGCGCCTCGTCGGTCTTGTCCAAGGCGAACAGCATTCCCGCCTTCTGCTCGTTGGCAATCGGTGCCAGCGGGCTCGCCGGCGACATTTGCGACAATATCTCCACGCCGTCGTCCTTGCCGCGTGCCGTCCGCTCCCAGGCCTTGACCAGCGGAGCGAACAACTCGACCTCGGTCGACGTCACGCCTTTTTCGAGCGCAGAGACCGCGTCCTTGGCCTTGCCGCGGCGCAGCGAATCGGCGGCCAACATCAACCGGGCGTCGACTGGCAGCTGCTCGGGTGGAACGGCCTTGGCGAGCGAAATGGCCAGTTCGGCCTGGCCCGACTGGATGGCGGTGGCGATCGCACGCCTCGCGATCGTGCGGTCATTGGGGTCGGCCGTCGCCATCATCGCGAACAGCCGCGCCGAACGCGCCTCGTCGCCGTCCATTTCGGCCGCCCGCGCCTCGACATAGGTGGACAGCGGCAGTGCCGCTGCCGGGCTTGCCGCGGCCAGGAGAATCAGGGCCGGGCCGACGAAACGGTTACATGTTCGGATAATTGGGACCTCCGCCGCCTTCTGGGACCACCCAGTTGATGTTCTGGGTCGGGTCCTTGATATCACATGTTTTGCAGTGGACGCAGTTCTGCGCATTGATCTGAAGCCGCGGTGAACCGCCGTCCTCCACAATCTCGTAAACGCCCGCGGGGCAGTAGCGTTGCTCCGGCGCATCATAGATCGCCAGATTGACGTCGATCGGCACCTCGGCATCCTTGAGGGTAAGGTGGATCGGCTGGTCTTCCTCATGATTTGTATTCGAAATGAACACCGATCCGAGTCGGTCAAATGTCAGCTTGCCGTCAGCCTTGGGATAATCGATCGGATGATAATGCTCCTTGCGGCCGATCTGCGTGTGGTCGGCCTTGAGCTTCAGCGTCCATGGCGTACGCAGCTTCAGCCAGTTGAGCCACATGTCGACCCCGGCGAACAGCGTGCCGATAGTCCCGCCCCAATGAGCGACGGCGGGTTGGGCGTTGCGCACCACCTTGAGCTCGTCGGCGATCCAGCTGTTGCGGACGGCCGGCTCATAGGCTTCCAGGACGTCGGCCCGCCGATCCGCCGAAATCGCCTCGAACGCCGCTTCGGCGGCCAGCATGGCCGATTTCATCGCTGTATGACTGCCCTTGATCCGGGGCACGTTCAGGAATCCGGCGGCGCAGCCGATCAGCGCGCCGCCAGGGAACGCCAGCTTCGGAATCGCCTGCCAGCCGCCCTCGTTGATCGCCCGGGCGCCATAGGACACCCGCTTGCCCCCCTCGATCTCGGCGCGAATCGCCGGGTGGGTCTTCCAGCGCTGGAACTCCTCGAACGGAGAGAGATAGGGGTTGCGATAGTCGAGAGACACGACGAACCCCAGCGCGACCTGCCCGTTTGCCTGGTGATAAAGGAAGCCCCCTCCCCACGCATCATCAAGCGGCCAGCCCTGCGTATGGATCACTCGTCCTGGTTGATGCTTGTCGTCAGGAACGTCCCACAATTCCTTGATTCCGATGCCGAAAACCTGCGGGCCACTGTCCTTGCGCAACTCGAATAGCCGGGTCAGTTCCTTGGTCAGATGCCCTCGCGCGCCCTCGGCGAAGAAGGTGTAGCGGGCGTGCAGCTCCATGCCCGGCTGGTAATCCGGCCGGTGCGTTCCGTCGCGGGCAACGCCCATGTCGCCGGTCGCCACGCCTTTGACCGAGCCGTCTTCGTTGAACAGCACTTCCGCCGCGGCGAAACCGGGGAAGATCTCGACACCGAGCGCTTCCGCCTGGCCGGCAAGCCATCGGGTCACATTGCCGAGGCTGGCGGTATAGGTACCCTCATTGTGCATGAACGGCGGCATCAGCAGCGCAGGCAGGCCGAATTTGCGCTTCCTGGTCAGCACCCAGTGGAGATTTTCGGTGACGGGGACGGTGAGCGGGCTGTCGCGATCGCGCCAGTCGGGCAACAACTCCTGGATAGCCTTGGGGTCGATGACCGCGCCGGACAAAATATGCGCCCCGACTTCGCTCCCTTTCTCAAGGACGCAGACGGAGATTTCGCGCCCCTTCTCGTCGGCCAGTTGCTTCAAGCGGATCGCCGCGGCCAGGCCGGCCACGCCGGCGCCGACGATAACGACATCATATTCCATCGATTCGCGCTGGCTCATCTGATCCCCTCATCGCGCTGTGCCGTCGGTCCGGCCCTCATCGCCCTGCCAATTCCTTGACCGCGGCGTCAACCATCGACGACAGAAGGACGATGGGTGGGGAAATGCAAGCGATCGGCCGTGCCGCGGCGGAAAGCCTGATCAATTGGTGGCAGGAGGCGGGCGTCGACAGTGCTGTCGGCGAGGTCCCGCGCGCCTGGTTGCGCCGTCAGGAAACGCCGATTCCCACTTCGCCCGTCGTTGCCGCGCCGATCGATAAACCGGCGGACCTTGCGGCTTTCCAGGCGTGGGTTGCAGCCTCGCCGACGTTGCCGATGAACCGCCCCGGCGCGATTCGCGTCTCGCCGCAAGGACACGAAGGGGCCAAGGTCATGTTGCTGTCCGACCTGCCGGATCGCGACGATGCGGCCGAGGGCAAGCCACTCGCGGGAGAAGCCTGGGCCCTCACCCAACGAATGCTGGCAGCAATCGATATCTCGCCCAGCGATGCCTATCTTGCTGCCCTTTCGCCATTCCATGCGCCCGGCGCCCGGTTTAACGGAGAGCTGGAAGCCTGCGCCGCGCTTGCCCGAAACCATATCGGATTGGCAAAACCTGAGCGGCTGATTCTGTTCGGCGATGCGCCTGCCCGTGCGCTGCTTGGAGAGCCACTGACCCGGGCCCGCGGTCGCGTTCATCGGATCGAAGGGGTTCGCGCGATAGCAACCTTCCACCCGCGCTGGCTGCTGCAACGGCCGTCCGACAAGGCCCTGGCCTGGCGCGACCTATTATTGCTCATGAGCGAGAACGACTGATGCGGTTTGGCTGGATGTCTGTAAGTCTGTTTTTGGCTGCTCCGGCGCTGGCCCAGGATGCGGATCCGCTGGCGCCGCTCGATCCTGCCGCCGCCGAACAACCCGTGGCTACGACCCAGCCTGCAGAGCCAGTGGTGAGCCAGCCCGCTCCCCCACCTCCTCCGCCGCGCGTGATCCCGCGGGACTGGCGCGGCATTTTCACCGCGATCTCCAATCGGGAGTGGGAAGCGGCCCGGCTTGGCATACTGGCAATGCCCGAAGGGCCGCTGAAACCCTATGCCAGGGCGGAACTTTATTCCGCCAAGGATTCGCCCAGGGTCGAGCTTGCATCCATTCTGGCGCTCCTGGCTGAAGCGCCCGAGCTGCCCCAGGCGGAGCAGCTTTATCGGATGGCCGTGGCGCGCGGCGTTCGCAGCGGCGAGGAGCCGGCAATTCACTGGCCCCGCGCCACCGTTTCGCTCGGCAGCGCGCCGCGTCGCGGCAGGACGCGACCTGTTTACGGCGATGTGGCCATGGACCAGCTGCGGCTGACGATCGAGCCGCTGGTAAAGTTCGACGACGGCGCCAATGCCGAGGCGCTGTTCCTAACTGCGCTGCCCAGCCTCTCCTATGAGGCCCGAGCCGAAGCCGCCCATCGCGTCGCCTGGATGTTTTTCGTCAGCGGGCGCGATGCCGACGCACGCCGGGTAGCGGATTATGGCCGGGCCGGTGCGGCCGGCGAGTGGGCGGCCCAGGCAGCATGGATCTCGGGCCTGGCTTCGTGGCGCCTGCATGACTGGAAGGCAGCCTATGGCTCGTTCCGCGAGGCGGCGTCGCGCGCCCGCGAGCCGGAGTTCTATGCGGCCGCCCATTACTGGACGGCACGGGCCGCCCAGGCCAGCCGCCGCCCGAATGAGATCGAGCCGCTGCTCCGCGCTGCGGCCCGATCGCAGGAAAGCTTCTACGGGCTGCTGGCGCGTGAGGCGCTGGGAATGGACAAGCGCTTGCCGAAGAGCGCCGCGCCGCGAGACCTGGGCCGCATCGAAGCCCTCCCCAACATCCGCCGCGCCGTCGAATTGGCCGCGATCGGCTGGCGGTCGAGCGCCGAGGAGCTGCTGCGCCACCAGGCCAAGATCGGTCACCCCGCGGATCACCGCTCGCTGGTAAGGATCGCCGACAAGCTCGACCTTGCCGGCGCCCAGTTCTGGCTCGCGCATTTCGGCCAGCCCGGCGCGCAGGTCGAGGCCGCCGACCGCTACCCGACGCCCGATTGGACGCCCTACAATGGATGGCGAGTCGATCCCGCGCTGGCCTATGCGCACATCATCCAGGAATCCAATTTCCGCGCCGAGGCGGTCAGCCCGGCCGGCGCGGTCGGTCTGATGCAGGTCCGGCCCGGCACCGCCGGCGATACCGCCCGCAGCCGCGGCACCACCGTCAGCGTCACTGCCTTGAAGGATCCGCTGACCAACATCGATTATGGCCAGGCCTTCATCGAGCTGATCCGCGGCAACGCTGCCACTCGCGGCCAGCTGCCGAAGGTGATCGCCGCATATAACGCCGGCCCGGTCCCGGTCCAACGGTGGGCCTATTACGATCGTGGCGACCCGCTGCTGTGGATCGAAAGCATCCCCTATTGGGAAACGCGCTTCTACGTCCCGTCGGTCCTGCGCAACATGTGGGTCATTCAGGGTCTCAAGGGCGAGCCGACGCCGACCCTGACCTCGCTCGCCCAGCACAAATGGCCCGACTTCCCGGCGCGCCGGCGCTGAGCCGAGGAACCGGTTTGTTTGCCTAGGGGTTTCAGCAGCAAGAGCGGGGCAAGAGGAGACCGCTCATGTATATTGGTATTGGTGGCCTGATCCTGCTGATCATCCTGCTGATCATCCTGTTCTAAAAACAACGGATGTTCTTGTTTCGTTCGCGCTCTGGGGTTAACATGACGGCATGGCCGTTGAGTCGATCCCAGGGCGCGGCGCAACGCGCAACGCGACCCCGACACGCTTCAACCTGAAGGAACGCATCGCCGACGGCGACTGGCTGGACAGCGTCGAAAGCCTGGACGGAATCGTGCCGCGCCGCACGACCGTCACTTTGGAGCATCCCAAGAGCATCCTGACCCGCAATTCCTCGCCGGACATCGGCTTCGACCGGTCGATCAATCCCTATCGCGGCTGCGAGCATGGCTGCATCTATTGCTTCGCAAGACCGACCCACGCCTTCCACGATCTTTCGCCCGGCATCGACTTCGAGAGCCGCTTGTTCGCCAAGCCCGACGCGGCCAAGCTGCTTCATGCCACCTTGTCTCGCCCCGGATACCGGGTCGCGCCGATTGCGATGGGCACCAACACCGACCCTTATCAGCCGATCGAGGAACATTGGCGGATCACCCGCTCGATCCTCGAGCTCCTGCTCGAGACGAAGCACCCGTTCACCATCACCACCAAGTCCGATCGCGTGTTGCGCGATCTCGACTTGGTGGCATCCGCGGCCAGGCTCGGATTGGCTTCGGTGGCGCTGTCGGTGACTTCCCTCGACCCGAAGATCCACCGCTCGCTGGAGCCGCGCGCCCCGGCCCCGCGCAAGCGACTGGCGGCCATCAAGGCGCTGAGGGAAGCCGGCGTCCCGGCTCATGTCGCGATCGCGCCGGTCATTCCGCAGATCACCGACCACGAACTGGAGGCGATTGTCGCCGAGGCGGCGGAAGCGGGCGCGAGCGGAGCCTTCTGGCTGCCCGTCCGCTTGCCGCACGAGGTCGCCCCACTGTTCCGAGCCTGGCTCGACCAGCATTATCCTGAGCGGGCCGCCAAGGTGATGGCCACCATTCAGTCGATCCGCGGCGGACACGACAATGATCCGAACTTCTTCACCCGCATGCGCGGCCAGGGTCCTTGGGCCGAACTGCTTCGTACCCGCTTCGAAATCGCCTGCCGCAGGCACAACATGCCCAGTGCGAAGTTCAGGCTTTGCACCGATCTGTTTCAGCCGCCCCAAGGCGATCAGCTGCGCCTTCTTTGATCGCATGATGCCGAAATTCTATCGGGGCTATGCACCGAACGACGGTGACAGGGCGAAACTCGATCTCTAGCTATCCGGTCATGCTTCGTTCTCTTGTCGCAGCATCGCTGCTCGCCGCCGTCTCGCCCCTCGCCGCCCAGGTCCATGCCTCGCCGGAGGTGGACTCAAAAGTCGCCGCATTGCGCGACAAGGCCATGGCAACCGATACTTACGCCTGGGAGATTACCGAGGGCCTGACGACCGAGGTCGGACCCCGCCTGGCCGGAACCGAAGCGGAAGCGCGGGCCCGTGACTGGGCCGTAAGGAAACTGACCGGGCTGGGCTTTGCCAACGTCGGGTCGAGCCGTTCGACATGCCCGTGTGGGTACGTGGTCATGAAAGCGCGGAAATCCTTGCCCCCTATCCCCAGCCGATGGTCGTGGCCGCGCTCGGCAATAGCGGCTCGACCGGGCCAGGCGGCATCACCGGCGAGATCGTCGCCTTCGACAGCGTCGAAGCGTTGAAGGCCGCACCGGACGAGCTGGTGCGCGGCAAGATCGTGTTCGTCGACCACGCAATGCCCGCAAACCAGGATGGCTCCGGCTATGGTCAGTTCGGCGCGCCGCGCCGCCAGGGCCCCACCCTCGCTTCCAAAAAGGGTGCGCTGGCCATCATCGTGCGCTCGATCGGTACGGACCGCCATCGGAACCCCCACACCGGAGCGCAGGAATTCACCGAAGGAGCGAAGCCGATCCCGGCGGGCGCGCTTTCAAATCCAGATGCCGACCAACTGCTGCGCATCGTTAAACGCGGCAGGACGGTCTCGATGAAATTGGTGCTCGAAAGCCGGAATCTCGGCACGCGCCAGTCGGGCAATGTCATCGCCGAGGTTCCCGGCCGCGATCCATCGCTGCCGCCGATCCTGGTCAGCGGACATCTCGACAGCTGGGACCAGGGGACCGGCGCGATCGATGATGCGGCCGGGGTCGCCATCGCCGCAGCCGCCGCAAAGCGAATCATGGACGCCGGACGTCCCTTGCGAACCATCCGCGTGGTCTGGTTCGGTGCCGAGGAGGTCGGCCTGCTCGGCGGCCATGCCTATCGCGCCAGACATGGCAAGAAACCGCATTACGCGCTGATCGAAAGCGATTTTGGCGCCGACAAGATCTGGAAGGTCGACAGCAAGCTTGGGGATGCGCGCAAGGCCGAGGCGGAGGCCATCGCCAAGGCGCTGGCGCCGCTTGGCATCGTCACGGGGTCGTTCACCGAAGCGGATGGTTCGGATATCGGGCCAATGCTGGCCGATGGCCATCCGGGCGTCGGCCTCAACCAGGACGGCACCCGCTATTTCGACCTTCATCACACGCCAGACGATACGCTCGACAAGATCGACCCGGCCCAGTTGAGGCAGAATGTCGCGGCCTGGACGACGGTGCTCGCGATCCTCTCCGGGGGAATTGAGGAGCCGAAGGCGCGCAACCGGCGTTGATGTCCTGACCAGATAAGGTCGGGAGGAAGAATATGCGCGCTTTGATTGCACTGCCCCTGTTGGCGATGGCCGCCTGTCAGGTGACCAAGGACGATGCCAACGACAGCATGACCGTCGAATATAACCAGGATGTGGCCGAAAATGGCCTCGAGGATGCCGGCAACCTGGCCGAAAATGTTGGTGAGGCGATCGCCAACGACGTCGACCAGGCGGCCGACAAGGTCGAAAACGTCGAAGTCGAGGTCGACACCAACACGGCGAATTAGCCTTTTCCACCGCACGTAGCGCTGCTAGGCGCGCTATTCCGGTCGGGGAGTGGCGCAGCCTGGTAGCGCATCTGCTTTGGGAGCAGAGGGTCGCAGGTTCGAATCCTGTCTCCCCGACCATTCGAGCTGCCGAGCGCAAGGTAGCGGATCGGAACGATCCGGGAGCTTGCGCGAACAGACAGCGAGAGCCGGCCGACGACCCGCAAAGCGGTGTCGATCGACGTCGCGGATTTACTCCGTGACGGCTTAGCCGAACGAGTATCGGTGGGGCCTGTAGCTCAATGGTAGAGCTGGCCGCTCATAACGGCTTGGTTGTAGGTTCGAGTCCTGCCGGGCCCACCATCGACCTACGCGCTGATCATCCGGGGTGGTCGGCATGGTCATCGCGCTGCGGGTCCTGACAGTCCCGATCAACGCGCCCCGGGCAGCACCAGCTGAAACTCCGCCGGGGTCAACTGGAGGTCGCCGCCGGCCAGCCTGGCGAGCCCCCGCACCAGCCTCAGCGCAAACCCTAGCCCAAGCCGTGCGCTGCCCTCCTCCTCGCTCTGAAAGGATGGGTCCATGATCTGGTCGTCGCTCAGTTGACGCGTTGAAACCGGCCGCGTGACGGACACGGTCAGTCGAGACTTCGCCTCGCGCACATCCACCTCCACCTGCTGGCCGTCGGGTGCGGCATCGACCGCCGCGCCGAGCAAGCGGCTCAGCAGCCGCCTGGCGAGGTCCGGCTCGATCCCGCAGCGCAGCGCCCCGAGCGACGTGACGATGCGCAGCCGGACGTCGCGCGACAGCGCCCGGTTGCCGAGCTCCTCGGCCAGCGCCGGAAGGACATCGGCGAGATCGGTCGTTGCGCTCCTGCTCGCCGCTGCCCTGCAGCCGAGCGGCAAGGTCGAGATCTTCGATCGCCGCCAGCAGGGTGCGCGCCTGGGCGACGATCTCCGCCGCGCGGTGGCGGTAATTGCGGTGAGCCGGCCCCAGATACTGGCCATCGATGATCTCGGCAAAACCGATGATCGCGTTCAAGGGCGTCTTGATCTCGTGGATTGTCTCGCGGAGCGCTTCCGCATCGGCCCAAGCGGCAGGCAGCGGGGAGCTTGGCGGTTCCTCGGCCGCGGCGCCTTCCCGCCGGGCGATGCCACGATAGCCGAGAAAGCGGCCGTCGGTCGGCGAGAAGGCCGGGATGCCGCTCAGCCGCCATTCGCCCTCCAGAGCAGGGGTCGGCAGGTCAAGCGGTGTGTCGTCGAACGGCAGCCGGTCGGTAAAGGCACGCACCAGCTCCCGCGGCGCACCCTCGCTCGCCGGCAGGCTGCGGCCGATCAGGGCTCCGCGCGGCGCGCCCTCGACCCAGCCGATCTGACCGGAGGCGTCGCATTCCCAGCGGAACATATTGGGTCCGGTGGCCGGTTCGGCCGGTGGTTGTGGAGTTGCCGGCACCGATGGCAGCGCGTCCTCGGCCGGAGGCTCGATTTCCCGTTTGCTCTTCAGCCGCTCGATCCGCGCCACCATCTCGCCGATCGACGGGGCCACTCCCTCCGGCTCGGTCGGGGTCGGTTCAGGCGAAGGCTCCCTGGCTACGGCCGTATCCTTGGCAGGCGGAGTTTCTTTCGCTGGCAGGGTTTCGCCGCGCAATGTGCGGACAAATGCCGCCACTTCCGAGCTGGCGCTGGCCATGACGGTTGCCCAACCCGCCTCGTCCATCGGCGCGGCAGCGAGCAGCGGAGCGGCGACGTCCAGCTTGTCCGCTGCGAAGATGGCCAGCAAGCGAGGCTCGGCGGCCCTGCCCGCGATGCTGCGGGCGGTCGCGGCGCGAACCGCCTTGGGTACCGCGCGGATGCCGGACTGGACCATGGTCAGGGCGGCATCAAGGAGGGCCGGGATCGAGCTCGTCATGCGGGCGCGAAAGAAGGTCGACGAGCTGGCGCCAGCGGACGGTCCGGTCGTGCGTATCCGCGACCGGCTGGGTCATTACCGTCCTGAGGCGGTCGTCGAAACGCACTTACGCAAGTCTCCCAGCCATAATCTCCCGATCAGCCTTGCGGCCTCGCGGGTGTCCGTGACAGGGGGCGAGCGTTAACCATCCCAATATGGGACGGAAAAAAGGGCGCGCGGCCCATCGGCCGAGCGCCCTCCTTCAACCGGGTGATCCGCTGGCTTAGGCCTTGGTTGCCAGATAGGTCAGCCAAAGCTTGGCGACCTCGGTGCGGGTGCCGCCGACCGCCTTGAGCGCAGCTTCGGCACCGGCCTTGTCGCCGGCTCGCGCCAGCGCCATGCCGAGCCGCAGGTTGGTCAGGTCCTTGTCCGCCCCATCCTTGCCGAGCGCCGCTCGGAATAGTTCGGCTGCCTTGGCATACTCGCCATAGCCGTAATAGGCCTCCCCGGTAACCAGCGCCTGGCGCGCCGAGGCAGCTACAAGCGCCGTCTTGGCCGAAGCCTCGAGCGACGCCTGGTCACCCTGAGACCGGCTGGTCGCAACGCTGTACAACTGGCTGAAAGTCCCACGGTTCTTGTCGATCGCCTTGGCCGCGAAACCCTGCTCGAGCACCTGCTTGGCCTCGCCAGCAAAGCCCTTGGTCACCAGCGTATTGGCGAAGCGGAAATAATCGGTTTCGCCGGCCAACGCGCCCAGCGCCTGGGCCAGGCGCATCGTGTCCAGCAGGGCATTGTCATCGACCTGGCCGGATGTCTGGTAGATACGGATCGCATCCCGCCAGCTTTTCGTGGTGGGGTAGGCCGCAACCCACTGGCGGCTCAGTTCGGGCGCATTTGGCAGCTTGGCGTCGAACGCCAGGGCCGCCGCACGCTTGTACCAGCTCTCGTCGGCCTTCTGCCCCGCTGCGGTCTTCGCCGCGATCGCCTTTTCGATCAGGCTGACCGCCTCGGCGTTGCGCCCCTGTCCCCTGCGGGTCTCGGCCAGCATGATGGTTGCGTCGACGTGGCTTGGATCGACCGCGAGGATCCGCTCGAATGAGGCCGCGGCGGGATCATAGGCTTTGGCTTCGAACTG
Organism: uncultured Alphaproteobacteria bacterium; assembly: GCA_963844355.1. Classification (GTDB taxonomy): domain Bacteria; phylum Pseudomonadota; class Alphaproteobacteria; order Sphingomonadales; family Sphingomonadaceae; genus Sphingomicrobium. Next base: position 130,872 of record CAWJNY010000007.1, on the reverse strand, counting down.
AAGCCTGCCCAGATTGAAATATTGCGGGACCGTTTCCGCCGGCGACAAGAAGCCCGAGTCGATCGAGGCCTGCAAACCGGCGATGCATCGCGGCCTTGTCGTTGGCGTCGACCGCGGCCTTGAGTTGGAACTGGGCGAGTGCAAACTTGTCGTCTGCGGTCTTCACCTTGGCCTGCGCCGCGGCGACCAAGGCCGGAATGTTCGCCGTGTCCTTGGCGTTGACGGCATTCTGGAGATCGCTCAGCGCCTTGCTGGCCTGCTTCGACACCTTCGGCTGATTTGCGGCCGGGGCCGGGGCCTCCTTGCTGTCCGATTGCGTGGCCTGCGGAGGGTTGCCGGGCTGCGGCGAGGGATATTGCGCGAACGCAGGAGCGGCCGCGAGGCCGCCGAGCATGATGCCGATGGCAAGAGGGGTCAGTTTCATTCCGGTCTCCTGTTCCGCCACACCCGTTCGGCCAGGCTGGCAGCGAATAGTTTTGGATTACCGCGCAGCCCCATAGACTTGAAGCCCGGTCTCGAAAAGCGCCAATGACGTTAGCGGCCTGAACCCGCTTTGAACCGCAATTCCTCGCGCGTGTGCGCGTGGCGCGCGCGCAAGGGGTGGCGTCGCTGCACGGCATCGGCTAGCAGGATTTGGAGGGGGCGCCCCGGCCAACTAGGCCGGCGATTCCCCATGCAACCGTAGAACAAGAAACGACAGGATTTCCCTTGGCGACCCAGCCTCCCATCGACGAGACCGTAACCCCGCCCCCCGGCGGCGACATTGCCCCGATCTCCATCGTCGAGGAGATGAAGACCAGCTACCTCGATTACGCCATGTCGGTGATCGTCAGCCGCGCGCTGCCCGACGTGCGTGACGGGTTGAAGCCGGTCCACCGCCGAATCCTGCATGCCTGCCAGGAGGCGGGCTATGTCGCCGGGCGACCCTACCGCAAGTCGAGCCGCATCGTCGGTGACGTCATGGGTAAATATCACCCGCACGGCGACAGCGCGATCTACGACGCGCTGGCACGAATGGTGCAAAGCTGGTCGCTGCGCGTCCCGCTCATCGACGGCCAGGGCAATTTCGGCTCGATGGACCCCGATCCGCCGGCGGCCATGCGTTACACCGAAGCGCGGCTGGCCAAGGTCGCCAATTTCCTGCTGGGCGACATCGACAAGGACACTGTCGACTTCCAGCCCAACTATGACGCCAGCGAGCGCGAGCCGCAGGTGCTCCCTGCCCGCTTCCCCAACCTTTTGGTCAACGGCGCCGGCGGCATCGCGGTTGGCATGGCCACCAACATCCCGCCGCATAACCTTGGCGAAGTGCTTGCTGCCTGCCGCGCCTACATGGACGATCAGGCGATCAGCTCCGAAGGGCTGATGGAGCATGTCAAAGGCCCCGATTTTCCGACCGCGCCGCTGATCCTCGGCACCGCCGGAATCCGCTCGGCCTACACCACTGGCCGCGGCTCGATCCTGATGCGCAGCCGGGCGCATGTCGAGGAAGGCCGCGGCGACCGGCGTTCGATCGTGCTCACCGCAATCCCGTACCAGGTCGGCAAGTCCGGCCTGGTCGAGAAGATCGCCGAAGCGGCCAAGGACAAGCGGATCGAGGGCGTCTCCGACATCCGCGACGAGTTTAACCGCCAAGGCGTTCGGATCGTCATCGACCTCAAGCGCGACGCCACGCCGGATGTGGTACTCAACCAGCTGTGGCGGCATACGCCGGCCCAGTCGAGCTTCCCGGCCAATATGCTGGCGATCCGCGGCGGCCGTCCTGAAACGCTCAGCCTGCGCGACATCATCGAGAGCTTCGTCAAGTTCCGCGAAGAGGTCATCACCCGGCGGTCGAAATATGAGTTGCTCAAGGCGCGCGAGCGGGCCCACATCCTGCTCGGTCTGGTCGTCGCCGTCACCAACCTCGACGAGGTAGTGAAGCTGATCCGCAGCTCGGCAAGTCCCGCCGAAGCCCGCGAGAAGCTGCTGGCGCGCGAATGGCCGGGCGACCAGATCCGCAGCTACATTGCGCTGGTGGAAGCGGTCGAGCCGCAGGCCAAGGGTGAGACCTATCAGCTGTCCGAGGCCCAGGTCCGCGCGATCCTCGAGCTTCGCCTGCACCGCCTCACCGCATTGGGCCGCGACGAGATCGGCGGCGAGTTGGAAGAGCTTGCCAGGTCGATCGGCGAACTGCTTGAAATACTTGGCAATCGCGCTCGGCTCTACGAAGTGATGCGGCAGGAGTTCGACGAGGTCGAGGCCGAGTTCGCAACCCCGCGCGTGGCCGAGATCACCGCGGCCTTCGACGGTCTCGAAGACGAGGACCTGATCGAGGTCGAGGACATGGTCGTGACCGTGACCATGACCGGCTACATCAAGCGCACCCCGCTCGCTTTGTTCCGAGAGCAGAAGCGCGGCGGCAAGGGCCGCTCAGGGATGAGCACCAAGGACGAGGACATCGTCACCGAGCTGTTCGTCACCTCGACCCATAATCCGGTGCTGTTCTTCTCCAATATCGGCCGCGTCTACCGGATGAAGGTATGGCGCCTGCCGGAAGGTGGCCCTACCGCCAAGGGGCGGCCGATGGTCAATCTGCTGCCCCTGTCGGAGGGCGAAACCATCACCACCGTCCTGCCGCTGCCCCAGGATGAGGAAGAATGGGGCGGGCTGCATATCATGTTCGCCACCGCCAAGGGCACCGTCCGCCGCAATTCGATGGACGCCTTCACCAACATCCCGACCGCCGGCAAGATCGCCATGAAGTTCGGCACGGCCGAGGAGGGCGAGGAAGAAGAGGACAGCCTTGACCGGATCATCGGCGTCGAGCTGCTGACGGAAGAGGACGATGTCCTGCTGGCAACCCGCAACGGCAAGGCGATCCGCTTCATGTCGACCGACGTGCGCGAGTTCCAGAGCCGCGCGTCGATGGGCGTCCGCGGGATCAGGCTTCAAGGGGACGATCAAGTCATCTCCATGTCGATCCTCAGGAGGGCCGGCACGAATCAGGAGGAGCGGGAGGCCTATCTCCGTTGCCCGGCTTGGCGGGAGAAGGACGAGCAATGCAGTTTGCCCTCCGAACGCTATGCCGAGATCGCCGAAAAGGAGCAGTTCCTGCTGACCATCACCGAAAACGGCTATGGCAAGCGCTCGTCGACCTATGAATATCGCCGAACCAACCGCGGCGGACAGGGCATCATCAACATCGTCACCAGCGAGCGCAACGGCGGCGTGGTCGCCAGTTATCCGGTCAAGCCCGGCGAGCAGCTGATGCTGGTCACCGACCAGGGCAAGATGATCCGCACCACCGTCGGCGACATCCGCATCGCCGGCCGCAACACCCAGGGCGTCACCATCTTCAATGTCGCCGAAAATGAGAAAGTCGTCTCAGTCGCCAAGATCGACGAGAGCGAGGAAGAGGAAGTCGAGCTGGAACGCAGCGACGAGATTGCTCCCGAGCCTGGTGCGACGGTCGGAGAAGATTTGTCGGCGGGCCCTGACGAAGGCGAGTGAAAGCTAGGAACGTCGCGCGTCCGGGGGCGCGTTGGTCCGGGGAGACTTTGATAGCCCAAGGAGACCCTGATGCCGCTTGCCAACAACGCCCTCGTCCTGGTCACCGACGGCCGCAAGACCCTGTTCTTCCGCAACCATGGCGACGAAAATCAGATCGACCTTCGCACTGAAGCGCATGACGAGCGCGAGGACGCCCCTGATCGCGACATGAAAACCGATGCGCCCGGGGCCATTGGCCAGTCCGCCGGTTACAGCGGCCGCGTGGCCTATGAGGAGACCGACTTCCACCAACTGGAGGAAGACCGGTGGGCCAAGTCGGCAGCCGAACAGGTCAATAAGCGGGTGCTGAGCAATGATTTCGAGGCGCTCGCAATCGTCGCTCCGCCCAAGACGCTAGGCGTGCTGCGCAAGAAGTTGCACAAGGAAGCGGAGCGTCGGCTGGTGTGCGAAATCCCCAAGGAAATGACTGGCAGGCCGATTCCCGATATTGAGGCGCTTCTGGTCGGCGAGACGAAAGCCGAGGCCCCTGCCCCTTTTTAGGCGAAGAGATGCGTGACGGTGGCGTCGCGGGCGACCGCGGCGAGCAATAGGCTGCGGTGGCAGCCGGCGGGGTCGCGCTCGTAACACAGCAGCGCGCTCGGCTTTTCCGCCGCCAGCTCCTTCATCTGTTCGCCCTGGACGATCGCTTCGGGCAGCTCCAGCTGCGCGGCGTAGATCCGCTCCAGATCATCATGGCGTCCCGCTCTCGCCGCGGATCGCCCCTCCGCCGGCGTGCCGAGCGCCTTCAGGTGGACATAGTCGATCCCGACCTCGGCAAGCGCATTTTTGAGCGGATTCTTCGAGAATCCGGGCCTCCGCGAATTGGGAACCGCCCGAACGTCGATCACTCTTTCCACCCCGGCGCCCTGCAAGGCCGAGAGAAACTCGCCCATGGTCGTCGCCTCATAACCGATGGTGTAGATTTGCAACGAGGTCACTCCGGCCGGTGGCAAACGGCTTCGACATTGATCCCGTCGGGATCATGGACGAAGGCGCCATAATAGTTGGGGTGATAATGGGGCCGAATTCCAGGAGCGCCATTGTCCACCCCTCCTGCCGCCAGCGCCGCCCGGTAGAAGGCGTCGACATCGGCGCGTGTCCTGGCCTCGAACGCGACGTGCGTCCCTTCGCCGACGCGCTCATTGTCGCCGATCCAGAAATAGGGCTTGCCGTCGGAGCCGAAGCCATGGGCCGTTCCGCCGGCTTCGGTCTGCTCCGGCGTGACCGACATGATCAGCGTGATGCCCAGCGGTGCCAGCGCCTGCTCATAGAAGCGTTTCGAACGCTCGGCATCTGCGACCGCGAAGCCGACATGATCGATCATGGTCTTCCTCCCTGGGTCAAGCAGGACTAACGAACGCGCGCATGGATTACGAGGTTCATATCATCGGCGGCGGCCTGGCCGGATCGGAGGCGGCCTGGCAGCTGGCCGATAGCGGTTTGAAGGTTCGCCTGAGCGAAATGCGCGGCGCCAATCTACCGGACGGCGGCGACATGACGCCGGCGCACGAGACCGACCGGCTGGCGGAGATGGTCTGCTCCAACAGCTTCCGATCGGACGACGCGGAGAACAATGCGGTCGGCCTGCTCCACCAGGAGATGCGGGCGCTGGATTCGCTGATCATGACCGCGGCGGACAAGCATCGAGTGCCCGCTGGCTCCGCGCTTGGCCGTCGACAGGGAGGGTTTTGCGGGCGAAGTCACGGCCCGCATTGCGGCGCATCCCAATATCGACGTCGTCCGCGAACGGGTGGACGAGCTGCCGGGATCAGGCCTGACGATCATCGCCACCGGCCCGCTGACCGCACCCGGCCTGGCGGACGCCATCGCCAGGGTCACCGGCACCGACGCCCTCGCCTTTTTCGACGCCATCGCGCCGATCGTCCACCGCGACAGCATCGACATGTCGGTCTGCTGGATGGCCGCGCGTTGGGACAAGGGCGGCAAGGATTACATCAACTGCCCGATGGACAAGGACGCAGTACGAGGCCTTCGTCGCGGCGCTGAACGAGGGCGAGAAGACCGAGTTCAAGGAGTGGGAGAAGGACACGCCTTACTTCGAAGGCTGCATGCCGATCGAGGTGATGGCGGCGCGCGGTGTCGAGACGCTGCGCTACGGCCCGATGAAGGGCGTCGGCCTCGACGATCCGCGGACCGGCCGCTGGCCGCTACGCCGTCGTCCAGCTCCGCCAGGACAATGCGCTCGGCACCCTGTGGAACATGGTCGGCTTCCAGACCAAGCTGAAGCATGGCGAGCAGGTTCGCATTTTCCGCACCATCCCGGGCCTTGAGAATGCCGAGTTCGCCCGGCTCGGCGGAATCCACCGCAACAGTTTCATCCGCTCGCCCGAACTGCTCGACCGTGAGCTGCGCCTGAAGTCGATGCCGCACATCCGCTTCGCCGGCCAGATCACCGGCTGCGAAGGCTATGTCGAAAGCGCGGCGATCGGCCTCCTCGCCGCCCGCTTTGCCGCGGCCGAGGCGCAGGGCCGCACCTTGCCGCCGCCGCCGTTGCGAGACGGCGATGGGCGCGCTGCTGGGCCACATCACCGGCGGCGCCGAAGCCGAGACCTACCAGCCGATGAACATCAATTTCGGCCTGATGCCGCCGATCGAGGGCCCAAGGCGAAGAAAGCCGACCGCAAGAAGATCTACACCGACCGGGCCCGGGCCGCCTTGGGTCACTGGCTGCAGGAGCTGGAGCCGCTGACCCGACCTAACCGCAACTGCACGCCGTTTCTTCGGCCGCGGCTTGGGCGCGGTGGTCGCATATTCCGCCGGGGTCAGCAGCCTTGCTGTCGTCGGCATCGGCGCCGTCGAACTTGTCGATCGTCTCGCACCGCCCATTCCTCGAAACTCAACCTGCCGTCGCCAATTGACGTCGAGCTTGGCGAACGCCTTGCGCCGCGGCTCGACCAGTTCGGCGAGCGGTGATCCGCCCGTCCTCGTCCTTGTCGGCGCGGGCGAACCGCTGTTCCTCCTTGCTTTTGGGGTCGGCCTCGGGAGCAGCCGGGATCGGCGACAAGGGGATCGGCGTCGCGGACGCCAGCCTGCGGTTGCGGGGCGGATGGAATGCCGGGCTCTTCGGCCCGGCCCTGCCAGCGCAGAACGCCGCCGGTGATGAGAAGGATAATGGCGGCAAAGCCGGCCAGCCAACGGGCCATATGCGCTCCTTGAACAGGGCGATCCGGCGCGCCGAGGAGTAAATGCCATTGGCCGAAAGTCAAATGGTGACAATCGCGGCCGCTTGACCGCCGCTCGCGGATCCAGCGCGGCCATCTGGTCGAGGCTTTGCTCGATGAGCGGCTGCCCAGGAAGGACGACGAAACCTTAGGCCACGCGCCCGGACAGCCGGTGGGTAATCAGCGCCGCGGCCCGCCCCGGCGTGGCTTCGGGCTCCATGCTCGGCCGCTGGTCGGCGTCGCGCGCCGCAAGCCGGGCCAGGCCGGTCAGCGGCCGCAAGCGGCGCGGGAAGCGGTGACGACGGAGCTGGTGCATTTCCTCCATCGGCCAGTGCGGCGGGAACAGGCCCGCGCCGGAATACGGATCGATAAGCGTAAAGCCGCCCGGCCACGATCAGCCAGCTCGATCGGACCCGCCAAGCAGCCGGGCGCCAATGGCGAACAGCTTTTCGCCGCGTTCGGCCGACCCGCTCGATATCCGGCTCCTCGTCGAGCAGCGTCGCCCAGCCATCCTCGAGCCCGGCGAGCTCCGTCCCCGGACTCCGCGCGGCAGCAGCTCGTCGGCCGCCGCCTGCAGCCGCGGTTCGGGCGGCGGCGGGACCGGTGTCGAGCCGCTCCAGCGCCTCGCGCCACCAGGCGAGCCGGATCGCGCCCAGGGCCGGCTGGCTCGATGACGTCACCACATCGGCCAGCGCATCGTCGATCGCGAACAGGGCATCGAAGGCGGGCCGCAGCTCGACCGGCCAATAGAGCCGGACGAGGTCCCGATCCTTCGGCTCAGCGATAGGAGACCGCCTTGGCCGCCTTGCACCACGTCCTCGGCCTTGATCAGCGCCATCTTCTCGAGGTTGGCGGCATAGGGCAGCGGCACGTCCTCATTGGTGACCCGCAGCACCGGCGCGTCGAGGTCGTCGAACCCCTCTTCCATGCAGATCGCCATGATCTCGGAAGCGATCGAGCAGGTCGGCCAGCCTTCCTCGACCACCACCAGCCGGTTGGTCTTGGCCAGGGAGGTCAGCACCGCCTGCTTGTCGAGCGGGCGAAGCGTCCGGAGGTCGATCACCTCCGCCTCGATCCCCTCGCCGGCCAGCTGCTCGGCCGCCTGCAGCGCAACGCCGACCCCGATCGAATAGCTGACCAGCGTGACGTCCTTGCCCTTCGCGCACCACCCGCGCCTTGCCGATCGGCAGGACATAGTCGTCCATCGCCGGAACGTCGAACTTCTGTCCGTAGAGCAGCTCGTTTTCGAGGAAGACGACCGGGTCCTCGCTGCGGATCGCGGCCTTGAGCAGCCCCTTGGCGTCGGCGGCGCTATAGGGCGCGATCACCACCAGGCCGGGCACGCTGGCGTACCACGGGCCGTAGTTCTGGCTGTGCTGGGCGCCGACGCGCGCGGCTGCGCCGTTCGGTCCGCGGAAGACGATCGGGCAGCGCATCTGCCCGCCCGACATGTAATTGGTCTTGGCCGCCGAATTGATGATGTGGTCGATCGCCTGCATCGCGAAGTTGAAGGTCATGAACTCGATGATTGGCTTCAGGCCGCCCATCGCCGCGCCCGAGCCGAGGCCGGCGAAGCCATATTCGGTGATCGGCGTGTCGACCACGCGCTTGGGCCCGAATTCGTCGAGCAGCCCCTGGGTGACCTTGTAGGCGCCCTGATACTGGGCGACTTCCTCGCCCATCACGAACACGCGCTCGTCGCGTGCGCATCTCCTCGGCCATGGCGTCGCGCAGCGCCTCGCGCACCGTGGTTGAGGTCATTTCGGTTCCCGCCGGGCACGTCCGGATCGGCGGCCGCCACGTCGCGGCGGTTCAGCTGCTCGGTTCCGGTGTCCGCCCTCGGAGCCGGCGTCGGCTCGGTCTGCTGGTCCGCCGGTTTCGGCGCGGCTTCGGGCTTCGGGCGCCGGCGCGGCCGCCGCTCTCGCCTTCGCCGCCCATCAGCGCGATCACGGTCCCGACCTTCACCCCGTCGGTCCCCTCGGCCACCAGGATCTTGCTGATCGTCCCTTCGTCGACCGCCTCGAACTCCATCGTCGCCTTGTCGGTCTCGATCTCGGCGAGAATGTCGCCGGACGAGACCTGTCGCCTTCCTTGACCAGCCATTTGGCGAGCGTGCCCTCTTCCATGGTCGGCGACAGCGCCGGCATCTTCAGCTCGATCGCCATCAGTAGCTCTCCACCAGCACGTCGGTGTACAGTTCGGCCGCCTCCGGCTCCGGCGCTTCTTCAGCAAACTTCGCAGCTTCGACGACGATATCCTTGATTTCCTTGTCGATCGCCTTCAGCTCGTCCTCCTCAACGCCGAGCTTCGGCAAGCTCCGTGCGCGGCATGGTCGATCGGGTCGCGATGCTCGCGATAATCCTGCACTTCTTCCTTGGTCCGGTATTTGGCCGGGTCGGACATGGAGTGGCCGCGATAGCGGTAGGTCAGCAGCTCGAGGATGATCGGCCCCTTGCCCGCCTGGGTCCATGCCATCGCCTCTTCCGCCGCGCCGCGCACCGCCAGCACGTCCATGCCGTCGACCTGGATGCCGGGTATCCGGAAGCTTTCGCCGCGCTTGTAGAACTCGGGCTCGGAGGCCGAGCGCTCGACGCTGGTGCCCATCGCATATTTGTTGTTCTCGATCGCGTAGATCACCGGCAGGTCCCACAGCTTCGCCATGTTGAAGCTTTCATAGACCTGGCCCTGGTTGGCCGCGCCGTCGCCGAAATAGGCGAGGCAGGTGCCGCCATCGCCCGCTGTACTGATGCTTGAACGCCAGGCCGGTGCCGAGCGCGACCTGCGCGCCGACGATGCCGTGGCCGCCGTAGAAGCCATGCTCGACGCTGAACATGTGCATCGAGCCGCCCTTGCCCTTGGAGATGCCGGCGGCGCGGCCGGTCAGCTCGGCCATGATCACCTTGGGATCGATGCCATAGGCGAGCATGTGGCCATGGTCGCGATAGCCGGTGATGACGCTGTCGCGGCCGACCTTCATCGCCGACTGCAGGCCGACGGCGACCGCTTCCTGGCCGATGTAGAGGTGGCAGAAGCCGCCGATCAGCCCGAGGCCGTAGAGCTGCCCGGCCCGCTCCTCGAAGCGGCGGATGAGCAGCATCTGCTTGTAGAAGTCGAGCAGCTCGTCCTTGCTCGCCTGGTAGCGCTGGGGCTCGCTCGGGCGCTCCCGGTTGGGAGTGCCCGGCGCCGCGGATTCGCGGATGCGGCCTTGCGGGCGGTCTTGCGCCACATAGCCTCTCCACGTCTATCTGCTGTGGCGCGCCTATAGGAGCGGCAGGCCCGAAAGGGCAATGCCGTAGCGTCACGGATATCCAATCGGCGGTGAACCCTAGTCCTCGAGCGGAACGACACCTCGTCGGCGCGGACCAGGCCCAGGTCCTTGCGGACCATCTCGTCGGCCAGATCGGGATCGGCCTTGCGCGGGTCGAGCAGCGCCGACGTGGCGCAAGCCGGTCGCGCTCGGCCTCGAGCGCCGCCAGCTCGGCCTTGCGCTCCTCGAGCTGCGGGATAGCCGCGCCAGGCGAGCAGGCCGTTGGGCCCGGCGACGGCATGGCCGGCAAAGGTGCCGACGACGAGCAGCGCCAGCGCCGGCAACGCCGCGCGGCGGATCAATCCGATGCTCTTGGGCTTCCCCTTCATGGTGTTTCAGAAGAATCAGAAAGACGCCATGAAGGCAAGGGAATTCATCGCATTGGAATATCACAGCAATTGTTTCGCGTGAGACGGCACAAGCTCGTGCAGTCAGCCCTCGATACGGGCCTTCGAGACGCCGGTCAGCGCCCGGATAGCCGCGCCGATGTCGCCCAGCTCTTCCTCGATCCGCAGCAGCTGGTTGTACTTCGCCGTGCGGTCGGAGCGGGCCAGGCTGCCGGTCTTGATCTGCCCGCAGCCGAGCGCGACGGCGAGGTCGGCGATGGTCGCATCCTCGGTCTCGCCGGAGCGGTGCGACATTACCGCGGTGTAGCCGGACGACTGAGCCAGGCGCACCGCGTTGACCGTCTCGGTCAACGTGCCGATCTGGTTGACCTTGACCAGGATCGAATTGGCGATGCCGTCCTTGATGCCCTCGGCTAGCCGCGCCTCGTTGGTCACGAACAGATCGTCGCCGACCAGCTGGATCCGATGCGCCGAGCTTGCCGGTCAGCGCCTTCCAGCCGGCCATGTCGTCCTCGGCCATGCCGTCCTCGATCGAGGCGATCGGATAGGCGTCGCACAGCTCGGCGAGATAGTCGGCCATCTGCTCGGGCGATAGGCTCCGCCCCTCGCCCGTCCATGGCGTAGCTGCCGTCCTTGAAAAATTCGGTCGCGGCGCAGTCGAGCGCGATCAGCACGTCGCTGCCAAGCTTGTAGCCGGCGGCCCCGGTGGCCTCGCCGATCAGATCGAGCGCGGCGCGGGCCGAAGCGATGTTGGGCGCGAAGCCGCCTTCGTCGCCGACCGCGGTGCTCAGCCCCTTCGCATGCAGCGCGGACTTCAGCGCGTGGAAGATCTCCGCGCCGCAGCGCAACGCCTCGGAGAAATTCGGCGCGCCGACCGGCATCACCATGAATTCCTGGAAGTCGATCGGATTGTCGGCATGCGCGCCGCCGTTGAGGATGTTCATCATCGGCACCGGCAGCAGTGTCGCCCCGACTCCGCCGACATAGCGGTAGAGCGGCAGCCCCCGCGCCTCCGCCGCTGCCTTTGCCACCGCCAGGCTGACCCCAAGGATCGCATTGGCGCCGAGCTTGCGCCTTGTTGGGCGATACCGTCGAGATCGATCATCGCCGCGTCGATCTCGGCCTGGTCCTCGGCCTCGTAGCCGACGAATGGCGTCGGCGATCGGCGCCGTTGACCGCGCGAACCGCCTCGCCAACGCCCTTGCCGCCCCAGCGCGCCTTGTCGCCGTCGCGCTTCTCGACCGCCTCGTGCGCGCCGGTCGACGCGCCCGAAGGAACCGCCGCGCGGCCCAGCGAGCCATCCTCCAGCGTCACGTCGACCTCGACCGTCGGATTGCCGCGGCTGTCGAGGATCTGGCGGGCGTGGATGTCGACGATCGCGGTCATTGGGGTCCCTTTTTCGATGAATTGGCGCGTGAACTGGTTGCGGCCCCTATACGGCGCGCGGCCAAAGGGTGCAACTTATGTCGCATAGCCGGAACGATGAGCGGGCGTGCCGGGTTGAGCCGCAATAGGAGGAGTAGATATGGCCGATCCGAAGGAACTTCCCGAAGGCACCGACGCCGTCATTGCCGGCGCATCAACCACAGAGAATGAGGAGGCCCTGATCGTGCGCGAACCAACGGCCCGCGACAAGGCGATCGACAAGCTTCGCACCGGCACCGACAAATTCTCCGGCCAGGCGGCCGACAAGGCCCGCGAACTGGTCGGCCAGGGGCTGGAACGCGGCGGCGAAGCGTTGGCCAACGTCTCCAAGCTGGTCGGCGACACCGCCGCCAGCCTCGATGAGCGGCTGGGCGAGGAATATGGCGAATATGCCCGCCGGCTGCCGGCGCGATCGAGGATGCCGCCAACCGCGTCGCCTCCAAGGATCCCGACGAACTGATCGACGACACCCGCGAATTCGTCCGCAAAAGCCCCGGCGTGGCGCTCGCCGGCGCGGCGGTCATCGGCTTCGCGCTGGTGCGCCTGGTCAAGGCCGGCCTGCGACCGCGACAAGAGCGACGAACGCTAGGGCATGACCGGCGGGGGCGACGATGAGGTCGACGAGCGGCCGATCGGCGAGCTGTTCGGCCAACTGATCGACGAGGGCAAGGCCTATGCCCGGGCCGAGCTCGGTCTGGCCAAGGCAACCGCCGAGGCCAAGGCCGAGGCCGCCAGGAAGCCCGCCTTGCTCGCCGCCGCGTCGCTCCTGTTCCTGATCGCCGGCGTGATCGTGCTGTGCATGACCTTGGCACTGGCCCTGGCGACCTTGGTCGGGCCGCTTGGCCGGCGGCCTGATCGCTTCGCTCATCACCTTCGCGGTTGCCTACGGCCTGTTCCTGTGGGCGCGGCAGGAAGCCGGGAAACTCAAGTGACCGACACGCCGAAGATTGCCGCAGCCCGGATCGAGGTCGCCCGCACCCGCGGGGCGTTGCTGGAGACCGCTCGGGAGCTTCAGGCGCGGCTTCAGCCTTCGACCATCGCCAACGAGGTATGGGCCAAGGCCAAGGACAAGGGCGCCGACCTCGCCGAAGGGGCGGTCGACGCGGTCGCCAAGCGCCCACTGGCGGTCGGCGGGGTCGCCGCGGCCATCGCCCTGTACCTGGCCAGGAAACCGCTCAAGCAGGCGACAACAAAATTTTATGACGTCGTGACGCCACTTTTTGAACCCAGGTCAAAGCCAGTGGCGTTGAAGCAGAAGTCAGCAGCCAAGCCTGACCGGCCGCCGGCGAAGCGGCCGGCGCGGGCGCCCCGGCGGGCTGCACAGGAAAAGACGGAGAAAGCATGATGCCTCGGCAGCAGAATAATTCCTCTTCCACTCCCCCCTCGGCCCGCGAGCGAGCGATCGAAGCCTACGAGAGCACCCGTGAACGCGCCCGCGAAGGCCTTGACGGATCCCCGCTGCTGGCTCTCGGCGGAGGGCTGGCGCTTGGCGCGCTCATTGCCGCGGTCCTGCCGAAGACGCGGGCCGAGGATCGGCTGCTCGGCGATGTCGGCGGGCGCATCACCGGCGGCGCCCGGGACGCGATCGATGCCGCCCGCGAGGCGGGCCGCGAGAAGCTGACCGAGCTCAACATCACCCGCGACGCCGGGAAAGGCGCGGTCCAGTCGCTGGTCGATGGCATCACCGAGGCGGCACGAACCAGCAGCAAGGCCGCGCTCGAGGCAGCGCGCAACAAGGGCTGATTGATGGTCCGGGGGATTTGATGCTAGCGGCCCGCCCATGAGCAAGCTTCACCTCGTCTTCGGCGGTCGGGTCAAGGACCCGCAGGGCCTGGAATTCGTCGACTTGTCGAATATCGACCTGGTCGGGCTATACGACAGCTATGCGGCGGCGGAGGACGCCTGGCGCGGCGCCGCCCAGCGCACGGTCGACGATGCCGAGATGAAATATGTCGTGGTCCACCTTCATCGGCTGCTCGAGCCCGATGCCGACGGCGTCTCGCGGCCGAAAGGCTAGGCCCTTCGGTATTTCCACAGCAGTAGCGGCCGCTGGAGCATCAGCCCGGCGATAAATCCGCCGATGTGCGCCGGCGTTGCCAGCATCACGCCTTGCATGCCTGCCAGCATCCCAGCCATCCATTGCAGTATCACCCAGGTGACCAGCAGCCAGGCCACGTGAATGGCTCGGTTGAGACGCCGGTTTGCGGACACCCGCTTCGGCTGGCCGTAGAACAGCGCGTAAAGCCCGAACAGCGCGCTGATCGCCCCGCTCGCACCGATCGTCGGAACGAGACTGCCCGGATCGAACAGAAACTGGGCCAGCGCCGCCGCCAGGCCGCCGGCGACATAGGCAAGGACCAGCCCCGAACCGCCGATGATCCGCTCGACCTGGCTTCCGGCAAAGACCAGCATCAGCAGGTTGACGCCAAGGTGCATCCAGCCGCCATGGACCAGCGCGCTGGTGAGCGGCGTGATCCACGCCGGCAAAGCACCGGGAAGGTCGACGCAGGCCCGACAGTCGTCCCGGGATGAAGCCCGCGAAGACGGCCCAGTAATTTACCCCGCCGAGGATGGCGACGGCCGACACCGCCGCCGTGACGATGGCGATGATCGCGGTCGCGGTGAGGCGGCGGGTCACGCCTCAGATGAACTCGATCTTGGCAACTTCGTAATAGCGGTCGCCGGCCGGGGTGGTCACTTCGACCTCGTCGCCGACCTCGCGGCCGATCAGCGCCCGGCCGAGCGGCGAATTGTAGCTGATGCGGCCGACCCGGGCATCCGCCTCCTGCTGGCCGACCAGCTGGTAGCGCACTTCCTTGGCTTCCTCGTCGACCAGCGTCACGGTCGCACCGAACACCACCTTGTCTCCGGACAGGGTCGTGGGATCGATGATCAGGGCGCGGCTGAGCCGGTCCTCGATCTCGGCGATCGACGCTTCGACATGGCCCTGCCGCTCCTTGGCGGCATGATATTCGGCATTCTCGGAGAGATCGCCGTGCGCGCGCGCTTCCTCGATCGAATCGATGATTGACGGCCGCTCGAGCTTCAGCCGCTTGACCTCGTCGGTCAGCGCCCGATGGCCCTCGGCCAACATCGGCACCTTCTCGCTCGCCATGACTCATATACCCCTTGCCAAAAACCCGCCCCGGCGCCGGACCAATTGTCGGCGCGACTGCGGGCGGATTGTTTGAAAAATTATCTTTCGGAGGCCGAATAATAGGACTGGAGCGACTTTACTTCAAGCGCATGGCCGCGCAACGCCTCGATCGCGCGCGCCGTCGCCAGGCTGGCCGGCGCGGTGGTGAAGTAAGGCACCTTGTTCTTGAGTGCGGCCTCGCGGATCGCCTGGCTGTCCTTCAGCGACTGCCATCCCTCGGTGGTGTTGAACACCAGCTGCACCTGGCCGTCGACGATCTTGTCGACGATATGCGGACGGCCCTGAGCCACCTTGTTGACCCGCTCGACCGGCAGCCCCTGCGCCTCGAGATGGGCCGCCGTTCCCCCGGTGGCGATCAGGCGGAACCCCAGCTCGACCATCTTCTGTGCGGCTGCGACAATCTGCTGCTTGTCGGTGTCCTTGACCGATACGAACACCGTGCCGCTCTCCGGCAGATGGACTCCGCCGCCAAGCTGAGACTTGGCGAAGGCTATATCGAAATTACTATCGATTCCCATGACTTCCCCGGTGCTCTTCATTTCCGGTGACAGCACTGGATCGGTCCCGGGGAAGCGCGCGAAGGGGAAGACGCTCTCCTTGATGGCGATATGGCCGATGTCGCGGTCGATCGGGTCGAAGCCGCTCAACGGCTCCCCCGCCATCACCCGCGCCGCGATCTTGGCGACCGGGCGGCCGATCGCCTTGGCGACGAACGGCACGGTACGGCTGGCGCGCGGGTTGACCTCGATCAGGTACACCTCGTCGTTCTTGACCGCGTACTGGACGTTCATCAGCCCCTTGACCTTGAGCGCCAGGGCCAGCGCCCGGGTCTGCCGCTCGATCTCGGCGACCACCTTGTCGCTGAGACTGTAGGGCGGAATGGAGCAGGCGCTGTCGCCCGAATGTACCCCCGCCTCCTCGATATGCTGCAGCACGCCGGCGACCACCACCTCGGTGCCGTCGCAGATGGCGTCGACATCGACCTCGACCGCGTCGCGCAGATAGCGGTCGATCAGCACCGGCGACGTGCCCGACACCTGCACCGCGGTCGCGATGTAATGATCGAGCTGTTCGGGCCCGTCGACCACCTCCATCGCCCGCCCGCCAAGCACGTAGCTCGGGCGCAGCAGCACCGGGTAACCGATATGCTGGGCGACGACCATCGCCTCGTCGCGGCTTCGCGCCAGCCCGTTGGCGGGCTGTTTCAGGCCGAGCTTGTCGACCAGCTTGGCGAACCGCTCGCGGTCCTCTGCCAAATCGATGCTGTCCGGCGACGTGCCGAGGATCGGGATGCCGTCGGCCTGCAGCTCGGCGGCGAGCTTGAGCGGCGTCTGCCCGCCGAGCTGGACGATCACGCCTTCCAGCGTGCCCCTCGCCGCCTCGCGGTGAAGGATCTCCAGCACATCCTCGCCGGTCAGCGGCTCGAAATAGAGCCGGTCGCTGGTATCCGGGTCGGTCGAAACCGTCTCCGGGTTGCAGTTGATCATGATCGTCTCGAACCCGGCGTCTTTCAGGGCGAAGCTGGCGTGGCAGCAGCAATAGTCGAATTCGATCCCCTGGCCGATGCGGTTCGGCCCGCCGCCGAGGATCACTACCTTGCGCCGATCCGAAATCTCCGCCTCGTCCTCGGGTTCGCCGAACAGCGGCGCCTCATAAGTCGAGTAGAGATAGGGCGTGGTCGCATCGAACTCCGCCGCGCAGCTGTCGATCCGCTTGAACACGGGGCGGACGCCAAGCCGCAACCGATGCTTGCGCACTTCCGCCTCGGTGACGCCGCCGGTCAGGCCCTTGAGCGCGTCGTGGACGATGCCGGTGCCGCCCGCCGCGGTTTCGGACAGCTGCCGCTCGACATGGGCGGAGCGCAGGGCCAGCTCGGCCAGGCGCTTGTCGGAAAAGCCCATCGCCTTGAGCCGCCGCATGCCCGCTGCATCGTGCGGAAGTCCTTCGTCGCGCACCTGCTCTTCGGCCTGGACGATCTCCGCCAGTCGCTCGATGAACCAAGGGTCGAAGCCCGAAATCTCGTGGATCCGCGTAATGGTGAAGCCGTGGCGCAGCGCCTCGGCCGCCACCAGCAGCCGGTCGGGCGTCGGCCGGCCCAGCGCATTCTCGATTTCCTGCTCGGACGCCGCCTCCAGCTCGCGCACCCGATCGAGGCCGCACAGGCCGGTTTCCAGCCCGCGCAGCGCCTTCTGCAGGCTCTCGGCGAAGCTGCGGCCGATCGCCATTACCTCGCCGACCGACTTCATCGCGGTCGACAGCTGGTTGGACGCCCCCTTGAACTTCTCGAAGGCGAAGCGCGGCACCTTGGTCACCACATAGTCGATGGTCGGCTCGAAGCTGGCCGGGGTTGCGCCGCCGGTGATGTCGTTGGCGATCTCGTCGAGCGTGTATCCCACCGCCAGCCGCGCCGCGACCTTGGCGATCGGGAAGCCGGTCGCCTTGGACGCCAGCGCCGAAGAGCGCGACACGCGCGGGTTCATCTCGATCACGATCATCCGCCCATCCTTCGGATTGATCGCGAACTGCACGTTGGAACCGCCTGTTTCGACACCGATTTCCCGCAATACGGCGATCGATGCCGAGCGCATCCTTTGATATTCCTTGTCGGTCAGGGTCAGCGCCGGTGCGACCGTGATGCTGTCGCCGGTATGGACTCCCATCGGGTCGACATTCTCGATCGAGCAGATGATGATGGCGTTGTCCGCATGATCGCGGACGACCTCCATCTCATATTCCTTCCAGCCGAGCAGGCTCTCCTCGATCAGCACCTCGTTGGTCGGGCTGGCGTCGAGGCCGGTTTTGACGATCTCGACGAATTCCTCCCGGTTGTAGGCGACGCCTCCGCCGGTGCCGCCGAGCGTGAAGCTGGGTCGTATGATCGACGGCAGCCCGGTCGTCTCGAGGACCTTCAGCGCATCGTCGAGATTATGGGCGATGCCGGAGCGGGCGCTGTCGAGCCCGATCTTGTCCATCGCCGCCTTGAACTTCTCGCGATCCTCGGCCTTGTCGATCGCCTCGGCCTGGGCGCCGATCAGCTTGACCCCATATTTCTCCAGCGTGCCGTCGCGGTTGAGGGTCAGCGCGGTGTTGAGCGCGGTCTGCCCGCCCATGGTCGGCAGCAGCGCATCGGGCCGCTCCTTCTCGATGATCTTGGCGACGATCTCCGCCGTGATCGGCTCGATATAGGTCGCGTCCGCCAGCTCGGGATCGGTCATGATCGTCGCCGGGTTCGAATTGACGACAATCACCCGATAGCCCTCGGCCTTGAGCGCCTTGACCGCCTGGCTCCCCGAATAATCGAACTCCGCCGCCTGGCCGATGACGATCGGGCCGGCGCCGATGACGAGGATGGACGAAATGTCGGTGCGCTTAGGCATTGACGAGGGTGTTCCGATCAAGTGTGTTGGGCAGGTGCCGAGCAACCACTCCCTCTCCCCGGCGGGGAGAGGGCTGGGGTGAGGGGGCACGAGGCTGACGTATAAACGCCTTACGCCGATTGCACGCAGACTGCGGCGCACTTCTACCGACGCCGGAAAACCGCAAGCTCTGGTACTTTCTTCGTGGCCGCCGCCTCGAAGGCATAAAATTCATCCGACAGTTCCCGCTCCGGCCCTTACGTTGCCGACTTCGCCTGCCGGGACGCCAGATTGGTAATCGAGCTTGACGGCAGCCACGCATAATGAAGTCTTGGACGCTGCCCGGACTCAGCGTCATCGAAGCCTTCGGCTATCGAATTATTCGCTTCTGGAACAACGACGTGCTGGCGAACACCGAAGGCGTGATCGAAGTGATCCTCCGGGAATTGGCGATCGCCCGCAACTCGCCTCTAATTCCCCCTCTCCCCGGAGCGGGGAGAGGGCCGGGGTGAGGGGGAACCGCGCTTCGAAAACGCCGAGCCCCCTCACCCGACGCGCTCCGCGCGCCGACCCTCTCCCCGCCGGGGAGAGGGAAATGATGCGCGCCCCCTCACTGTCCCTCCTCCGGGAACTTGATGCTGTCGATCACCACCAGCTTCAAATGCCGCTGCTTCGCCCATTTGTAGACGCAGTCCCGATGCTCGGGGGAAGGCGCGGCGCGGAACATGATGAGCAGCTTCTTCTCCTCATCATCCTGGATCAGCTCGCCATAGGTCAGCCCGCAGCCGAGGCTGGCCACGTTCAACTCGTCCTGGCTATGCATCCGCGCCGTCGCGCAGGCGGAAAGGGCCAGGGCTGTGGACAAGGGCAAGGCAACTCGCCTCACCGCATCATCCCCACGAACTTCTCGAACAGATAAAAGCTGTCCTGCGGGCCGGGGCTGGCCTCGGGGTGGTACTGAACGCTGAACGCCGGGCGGTCGGTCAGCTCCAGCCCGCAATTGCTGTCGTCGAACAGGCTGACATGCGTCTCGCGGACATTGTTCGGCAGCCCTTGCCGTTCGACCGCAAAGCCATGGTTCATGCTGGTGATCTCGACTCGCCCAAAATCGGGGCCGTCGGTCAGCCTCTTGACCGGATGGTTGGCGCCGCGGTGGCCCTGGAACATCTTGGCGGTCTTGCCGCCGACGGCCAGCGCCAGCAGCTGGTGGCCGAGGCAGATGCCGAACAGGGGCTTGCCGCTGTCCAGCATCTGGCGGATCACGGGAATGGCATATACGCCGGTGGCGGCCGGATCGCCCGGGCCGTTCGACAGGAAGAAGCCGTCGGGCTTGTGGCTCATCGCCTCTTCGAACGAGGCGGTCGCCGGCAGCACCGTCACCCGCGCCCCGGCTTCGACCAGGTTGCGGAAGATGTTGCGCTTGGCGCCATAATCGATCGCGACGACGTGGGGGCGTTTGGCAGGTGCCTCGACCTTGGCTTGTCCTGAGCCGCTACCGCGGGCGGCAGCCGAAGGGCTCGACGCCAACGGTTCATTTTTGGCCGCGCTCCCCTCACCGTTCGTCCCGAGCGAAGTCGAGGGGCAAACCTCATACCCTTCCCCAAGGCGCCACTTGCCGCCGCTCCACGCCTCCAGCTGTTCGCGGCTGACCTCCTTGGCCAGGTCCATTCCCTCCAGACCCGGCCACTCCGTCGCCATCTGCCGGAGCGCACCCAGGTCGAACTGGCCGTTGGCATTATGGGCGATGGCGATGGTCGGCGGCCCCTCGCGCCGCACCAGCCGGGTCAGCGCGCGCGTGTCGACGCCGGAAATGCCGATCCGTCCGGTCGCGGCCATCCACGACGGAAAATCCTGCTGGCTGCGGAAATTCGATGGCGAGGTCACCGCCTCGCGCACCAGGCATCCCAGCGCATGCGCCTCGCCCGCCTCGACATCCTCCTCATTGGCACCGACGTTGCCGATGTGCGGGAAGGTGAAGGCGATGATCTGACGCGCGAACGAGGGATCGGTCATGATCTCCTGGTAACCGGTCATGGCGGTGTGGAAGCACAGCTCGCCGACCACCTGGCCCTCGGCGCCGAACCCCCTGCCCCACACCGTCCGGCCATCGGCGAAAACAATGACTCCAGTCGCTCCCTCCGGACCCTTGGCGGGTTGCTGGGTGCGCGCAGCCAAAGGTACAGCCAAAGGTATAGGGCGTGCTTCGGCCATCGGCGGTGGGAGCCTTTCCGTGTCGGTGTCGCGGCAATGTCGCTAAGCCATGGCCGCTACGCGTGAATGTCCGGCACGTCAACGCTGTGAAACCTTGGAAATCGCCGCTAGGACCGGTCTTTTCCGGTGGAAGGTTACGCAGGTCAGATGATTCGCGACGAGATCAAGGCTGCGCTGGTCGGCGCGATGAAGGGCGGCGACAAGGAAGGGACGGCGACGATGCGCCTGATCCAGTCGGCGATCAAGAACCGCGACATCGAACTCCGCACCGCGAGCGTGCAGCCGGACGACGACCTGCTGGTGACCGAAGTGCTGCAGAAGATGATCAAGCAGCGCCGCGAATCGGTCGATCTCTATAGGAAGGGCAACCGCGAGGAGCTGGCGGCGAAAGAAGAGGCCGAGATTGCGGTCATCGAGCGCTTCTTGCCCCAGCAGATGGACGATGCCGAGGCCGGCGCCGCGATCCAGGCAGTCATCGCCGAGCTCGGCGCCTCCTCGATGAAGGACATGGGCCGGGTGATGAGCCTGGTAAAGGAACGCCATGCGTCATCGATCGAACCGGCCCGCGCCAGCGCGCTGGTCAAGGCGGCCCTCGCCTAGCCAGCACCCATGAAAAAGGCCCCGCCGCGGAGTGCGGCGGAGCCCCATTTTGATCAGCTATTATGCGGTGGCTTTTCTTGCGCTTCCGCTGCCCATGACGCCAGTCACGCCTTCCATCGTTAACTCATAGAGGTAGATGGCGAGGGCGCTGGCAAAGGAACCGGCGATGCCCAGTTGAAGATTGGCCATTACCGCGCCGAGCTGCTCGCCGACTGCCGGAATGTTTCCGAGCGCCGCGCCGACTATCGGCAATGCGATAATGGTCGCCGCGGCCAGGACCATTCTTTCTCTGGGCAATGAGATTCCCGCGATCAGGCCGAGCACCACCAGCCCCAACGCAACATTCAGGCCGCCCATGGCGACGAAGCCGGCGACGATTGCGAGTATGATGTAGATTGAGCGGGCCAGCCCGCTGATCTTGGTCAACATAATTCCCCTCCCTCAGATCGTTCCCGCTGGTGCTCTGTGGCGCCTTGTATCGGAACCGTTACAGATTAACCTTAATCGCCAGCTTTCCGCAGGGGATTTAAGCCTTTGAAATCAAGCTGCTGACCGCCGTGTCAAATCTTCACATGAGATATTTGGCCGTTTGCGTCGACTCGGTTGAGCGCGCCCGTCCGACCCACTATCGCTGCTTTCTGTGACTCTCTCCCCGCAATGGCTCGACGAACTGCGCTCCCGGACCACCCTGTCCGCGCTGATCGCCCCCTCGGTCAAACTCATCAAGGCCGGGCGCGAGTTCAAGGCCTGCTGCCCGTTCCACAACGAGAAGACGCCCAGCTTCACCGTCAACGACGAAAAAGGCTTCTACCATTGCTTCGGCTGCGGCGCGCACGGCGACGCCATCCGCTTCCTCACCGACCATCGCGGCCTGCCCTTCATGGATGCGGTCAAGGAGCTGGCCGGCAAGGCCGGGATGGAAGTCCCCGCCCCCGATCCCGCGCGAACGCGAGCGGCAGGAGCGCTCCGCCGGCCTCTATGACGTCATGGCTGACGCCCAGAGGTGGTTCGCCGACCAGCTGAACGGCGTCGATGGCGGCGAGGCGCGCGCCTATCTCACGGGGCGCGGCATCGGCACCGGCACGATCGAGCGGTTCGGCATCGGCTTCGCCCCCGACGCGCGCGGCAAGCTCAAGGCCGGGCTCAAGGATCTCGGCGAGGACAAGCTCATCCAGTCGGGCATGCTGATCCACCCCGAGGAGGACGGAAAAGCCAGCTACGACCGTTTCCGCGGCCGGATCATGTTCCCGGTTCGCGACGCCCGCGGGCGGGTCATCGCCTTTGGTGGCCGGATCCTCGGGCCAGGCGAGCCGAAGTACCTCAACAGCCCGGATACGCCGCTGTTCGACAAGGGCCGCACCCTCTACAACATCGACCGCGCCGGCCCCGCCTCCCGCCAGGCGAAGCGCCTGATCGTGGTCGAAGGCTATATGGACGTCATCGCCCTCGATCGCGCCGGCATCGCCGAGGCCGTCGCACCCAACGGCACCGCGGTCACCGAAGCCCAGCTCGAGCGCATGTGGCGGCTCGACGGCCAGCCGATCTGCTGCTTCGACGGCGATTCGGCCGGGCAGAAGGCGGCGGTGCGCGCCGGCTTGCGCGCCCTGCCCCACCTCGGTCCCGAGCGCACCCTGCGCTTCGTCGCCCTGCCCGCCGGCCAGGACCCTGACGACCTGGTGCGCTCTGCCCAGAATCCTGAACAAGCCCGAGAGGCGGTTGAGGCGCTGCTCGCCAGCCCCGAACCGCTGGTCGACCGCCTGTGGCGGCACGAGGTCGAAGCCGCGCCGCTCGACACTCCGGAGGCCCGCGCCGGCCTCAAGCAGCGCCTGATCGAGCACACCCAGGCGATCGCCGACCCCTCGGTGCGCCAGCTCTACCGCGACGAATGGTTGCGCCGCTTCGACGCCCTCGTCCGCCCGCCGCAGCAGCAGCATGGCGGGCGCTCGCTCTATCCCCGGCGTGAGTGGAAGAAACAGGGCGGCCGCTTCGTCCCGCCCAACCCGCCGGCCCTCGAATCCACCCGGGGCGTGCACAAAAGCGGCATCGAAGCCCCGATCGCCCGCGCCCTGCTCGAGGGCTTCATGCTCTACCCCCAGGCGCTCCACGACCATATCGAGGAGCTGGCCCATCTTCGCATCGCCGACCGCAGCAGCGCCGCGTTGCGCGATCAGCTGGTCCAGATTGCCATGTCCGGCCAGCATCTTGATCGCGACGCTTTACAAACCATATTGTCCGGCAAGGCGGCGGGCGCGGATGCCCGGCGCGGTGCGATGCGGTTTTCCTTCACCCAGCGAAGCAGCAATCCGGAGGCCGCGCTGAGCGACCTTGGCGCCGCTTTGGAGGCGGTCATCGCGCTGAACGAGATCGAATTGGCGCTCGGCGAGGCGACCAGAAAGCTGAAGCAGGAAATCAGCGAGGCGACCTACGCCGAGCAGCAGCGGCTGATGGCCGCTCGAAAGAGTTACAACGACAGGCTGGCGTCTCTCGCCAGCAATGAGTAAGCGGCGAACCCAATATGGCGAAAACAGAAACAACCGACACCGAAATCGAGAGTGGCGACGCGCCGCTGATCGACCTGAACGACGTCGCGATCAAAAAACTGATCGCGCGCGCCAAGAAGAAGGGCGTCATCACCTATGACGAGCTCAACGAGGCGCTGCCGCAGGACCAGATGAGCTCCGAGCAGATCGAGGACATCATGTCCGCGATCAGCGAGATGGGCGTCAACATCGTCGAAACCAGCGATTCGGACGACGAGGAAGAAGAGAAAGAGCCCGAGGAAGAGGTCGATCCCGCTCGACGACGGCGTTTCCCGCCCGGCCGTTGCGACCAAGAAGGAAGCGGTCGACCGCACCGACGACCCGGTCCGCATGTACCTGCGCGAGATGGGCGCGGTCGAACTCCTCTCCCGCGAGGGCGAGATCGCCATCGCCAAGCGCATCGAGGCCGGCCGCGACACGATGATCTGGGGCCTGTGCGAAAGCCCGATCACCTTCAACGCCATCATCGAATGGTCGAATGCCCTGAACGAGGGCACCATGCAGCTGCGCGAGATCCTCGATCTCGAGGCGATGCTGTCGAAGGGCCCGACCGCCGAGCAGATCAACGCCAGCGAGGAAGGCGGCGAAGGCGAAGGCGAGATCAGCGCCGCGGTCGCCGGCCCGGCCTTCAAGGAAGAGGAAGAGCCCGAGGAGGAAGAGGCCGCCCCGTCCGACGACGAGGAGGACATGGTCGAGCGGCGGACCAAGCCGGTCGCCGAGGAAGAAGACGAGGACAACACCCTCTCCCTCGCCCAGATGGAAGAGACGCTGAAGCCGATGGCGCTGGAGAAGTTCGCCGGCATCACCTCGCTGTTCAAGAAATTCTCCAGGCTCCAGCACGCCCGGCTCGACGCGATGAGCGCCGGCGGGGCACTGCCGCCCGCCGACGAGAAGAAGTATCAGAAGCTGTCGGAACAGCTCACCGCGGAAGTCGAGAGCGTCCAGTTCCACCAGGCCAAGATCGAATATCTGGTCGACCAGCTCTACAGCTACAACCGCCGCCTTACTGCTCTGGGTGGCCAGATGCTGCGCCTGGCCGAGCGCCACCGGGTGCCGCGCAAGGCCTTCCTCGACAGCTATATGGGCAGCGAGCTGGACGACAGCTGGCTCGACCGCGTCGCCGGCATCGACAAGAAATTCGCCGCCTTCGCCGCCGCCGAACAGGACAGCGTCGAGCGCATCCGCGGCGAGATCGCCGAGATCGCCCAGTCGACCGGCATGGCGCTCCCCGAGTTCCGGCGGATCGTCAACCAGGTCCAGAAGGGCGAGCGCGAAGCCCGCATCGCCAAGAAGGAAATGGTCGAGGCCAACCTGCGCCTCGTCATCTCGATCGCCAAGAAATACACCAACCGCGGCCTGCAGTTCCTCGACCTGATCCAGGAAGGCAACATCGGCCTGATGAAGGCGGTCGACAAGTTCGAGTATCGCCGCGGCTACAAATTCTCGACCTACGCCACCTGGTGGATCCGCCAGGCGATCACCCGCTCGATCGCCGACCAGGCCCGCACCATCCGCATCCCGGTCCACATGATCGAGACGATCAACAAGCTGGTCCGCACCTCCCGCCAGTTCCTCCACGAGACCGGCCGCGAGCCGACGCCCGAAGAGCTGGCCGAGCGCCTCTCCATGCCGCTCGAGAAGGTCCGCAAGGTGATGAAGATCGCCAAGGAGCCGATCAGCCTCGAAACCCCGATCGGCGACGAGGAAGACAGCCACCTCGGCGACTTCATCGAGGACAAGAACGCGGTGATCCCGGTCGACGCCGCGATCCAGGCGAACCTCAAGGAAACCGTCACCCGCGTCCTCGCCAGCCTAACCCCCCGCGAGGAGCGCGTGCTGCGCATGCGCTTCGGCATCGGCATGAACACCGATCACACGCTGGAGGAAGTCGGGCAGCAGTTCTCGGTGACGCGCGAGCGTATCCGGCAGATCGAGGCGAAGGCGCTGCGGAAGCTCAAGCATCCGAGCCGGTCGCGGAAGATGCGGAGTTTCTTGGATCAGTGATTCCTCACAGCTGATCCCGGCTTAAGCTTGTCCGGACATTCTCGGGATTTACATCACCGCTTCACCGCCTTGCGCTAGCGGGCACGACTTCACGCCTGGCGGATGAAGGTGGTCCGCGTGCGGCGTGTAGCCAGCCAGTATCATGCGATCGAGCTCCGCCTGGTCCGCGGGCTTCGGCACGACGCTGGGGGGTTGGCTCTTTCGCGCATCTTCCGGGAGCATGGATTCTGTCGCGGCCGGCGTGCTCGCCGCCGGGCTGGCCTCCGGTTCGCGGTCGCAGGCGGAAGCAAGCAGCACAATCGGCAGCAGAAGGCGTTTCATGGTCATCCCCTTCATTCACGCAAGCGAGCAAAAGCGCGGTCGTGCTCCATCCCGGCAGATATCCGGCGGATTTGGTGCCGAACGCCAATAGCCAATAAGTCCGAGGCTGCGGAGAAGTTCGGCATAGCCCGGCTCCGCGCGCGCAGCGGCCATATTGGGCTCGAACAGCACTTCAGCGTCGAACAGCCCACGAACGCGGATAAGGTTTTCGGCGGCCTTGAGTGCCGCATTTCGAGCGCCCAGCGCTGCAAGTACTCCAACGACCACCTTGTCATTGTATCGCGGGTCGCGGGCAAATCCTTCGAGTTCGGCAACCGACTCCGCGCGGAGCGCGGGATCACCAGATTTCAACGCATCGAAAGCCTTGGCCAGCGCCGTACGCTGGTTGCTGGTCAGGGGCAGATCCGGTGCTCTCAGCTGATCTATCACCTCATCATAGCGACGGGTCCACAACGCTGACTTTATCTTGAGCAAGCGAAGCGATGTGGCGTCCGGCCACAGACCGAGCGTTGACGCTAGGACCCGGTCGGCCTCGTCAGTGCGGCCCACCATGTAGAGCGCCTGGGCAAAGCGAAGATTGCTGAATGGAGCCAACGGCCGCATGTCGCGAGCTCGCTCATACTCCTTGACCGCCTCCTCCATTCGACCGACGGACGCCAGGAAATCGCCATATGCCTGGCGCTCGCAGCCGCACTCCGTCGGCCGCACGCCGATTGCTTTCCTAAGCAGCGCCTCCCTTTCGACGAATCGGTTCAGCGGCAGCAGCCCTGCGAGCGCCATGTAGCCCTCTGGGTTCTGGCTATCGAGCTCCATCGACTTGCGCGCCGCTGCTTCTGCCTCGTTGCGCAGCTGTGCCGCCTCGGCCGACCGCGATGCAGCGAGTGGCACTGCTGCAAGTGCAAGCGCCGACCAGCCGAAAGAGAAGTCTGGGACGGCGACCGTTATGCGGCGCGCGGCGTCCAACTCCGCCATTTCACTGGTCGAACCGCTCCAATGCTCGTTGCACCATTTGAAGTATAGCGAGAGCGCCTGGTCGGACATGCGCTTTTTGTAGGAAGACGTGCCCCACAGACCGCAGCGTACCACCTGGCTGGCTCCAACTGCAGCCTGGCGGGCAGCAATGGCGTCCGCTGCCTCATGTTCGAAAGCATTGGACCACAGGACTACGCCCGATCGCTGGTTCTTCAGGTTGATTGTGAAACGAAAAACCGCGCCAAGCCTGCTGACGCTTCCATCCATAAGGAACGGCGCCTTGGCGCCCGCTGTTCGGTCGGCAGGCGATATCACGGTTACCGCATTTTCGGCACCGAAAGCCGCGACAATTTCCTGCCCGAGCAAAGTCGGAATCTCCCGAGGCAGTTCCGAAGTGGCAAGCGCAAACTGGCCGACGGCAACCTTGGGCTCAACGTTGCCGGGCCGGCCCACGACCCGGGGGTAAAGGGTGGCGCCTCCGGCTATGAGCAGTAGCGCGGTGGCCAACATGGCGACCCAGCCGCGAGTTCCGAAAGGGGTGCGATGGCCCGACCTGCCCGCTATCGACGCTGGCTTAGGGAGCGGAGTGACCCCCATCCTTTCTGAAATGGCCGACTTCAGCGGGTTTAACGCGCGCGATTGCGGATTTCCGTCCCAACCCCGGAGTTCGATCGTATGATATTGGCGAAAGCCCAGTGGCGGCTGACAACCATCCAGGCTCAGGGGGACGAGCCGGCCCTTGTCCCTTCCGACTGCGGCTTCATCACGAACCCAGCCCGAGTAAATCGACGCCTCGGTCCAGCAGGCGATTACGAC
The DNA here is from genome assembly GCA_963844355.1 of uncultured Alphaproteobacteria bacterium. Classification (GTDB taxonomy): domain Bacteria; phylum Pseudomonadota; class Alphaproteobacteria; order Sphingomonadales; family Sphingomonadaceae; genus Sphingomicrobium. The sequence continues at coordinate 103,103 of CAWJNY010000007.1, read as the reverse complement.
GTCTGCAAACTCCAGTGCACTTTCGATTTCATCGGCAAATTCCTGACCGCCGCTTAGGTGACGATCCCACCAGACCTTGTGGCCTTCCTGTTCCAGCGCGACAGCCAGTGATGCAACCTGGTCGGCGTCCTCACGAGAATAGCTCAGGAACAGCGATGCCATCCAACACCCCCATCGGAAATCAGTTTGCGCCCAACCGCCCGTTCATTCAACTCTTGGTAATTGCGGCCGTTAATCGGCGAGAGGTGGCGTGATGATCGTCGGGGCGGTCTGGTCTCAGCATCACGGGTTTTGTGCGCCGAGCGCGCCGCCCAGTGACTGGCCGCCGGCGACACCGAGGCCGAATTGCCCCCTGAGCGCGGAACCGGACACGCGATCGTCGTAGCTGGAGTTCTTAGGGTAGCCGATATGCGGATTACGGGGACAGTGCACTAATTTCGGCATGGCTCCGCCACGTGCATTCGCTCTCGCCATGCTGGCGCATGGCTGCCCGCTCATTTCGTGACGTCGGTCCGGTCCCCCGGATCAGTCCGGGGGCCGGTCGGCCGAAGCTCGATGGCTCTAACGCGCTGCTCCGGCGGCGCTTCGCGCCGGCGTCCTGCGCTCGGCATCTCGCTACTCCGGCAGAGGATAAATCAAATTCGCCTCGCGGTGGGCCTGATCGGCCGGGGCGTCGATACTGATGCATACCGACGGCCGGAAGCGCCCGTCCTTCCACCCACCCCTACCCGATCTTCAATTCCCTAATCCGCTCCTCCTCCACCAGGAAACGGAAGTCGAGCTCGATCGGGCTGCCGGGGAAGGTGCCGGATACGCCGGTGGTCACCACCGTGTCGCCGCCTTCGTCCCGCGCCTGCCGCGGCGTTTGCACCATCCCGTATTGGCGGAAGGTCTCGTCGGCCCAGTCCCGGATCGCCGCGCGACCGCGATGGTCTTGGCGCTCGTCATGCACCCGGGCATCCTCGGCGAACAAGGCACTGACTGCGTCGGGATCATGCGCATTGCTGGCGGCGAAATACTCGGCAATCAGCGGCGGCAGTTCAGGCAGCATGGTTTTCTCCTTTTGCTGCTGCCGAAATGGTTGGTGGTGGCTCAGCGGCAAGGGCCGTCACGGGAGTAAATCCCGTGACGTCAGTCCTGTCCGCTTCGCGGCAGGCTGGCCGGCCGATGACCTCTCTTCGACGGAAGCTCGCCTTTGCTGACGCAAAGCCTCCCTTCCGCTCGGGGTCATTCGGGCAACGGATAGATCAAATTCGCCTCGCGGTTGGCCTGCTCGGCCGGAGTGTCGATGCTGATGCAGACGGAGGGCCGAAACCGCCCGTCCTTCCAGGCGAGCCGCATCGTCTGCCTGGACCCGCTTCATGTCCGGCCGCCAGCCAAAACCGGCGGCCTGGGGAAGCGTCTGCCCCACGCTGACCTGCGCGAAATGGTTGAGCGTGGAGGCGTCCTGCAGCGCGACCCGGACCGCCGTCCGGTCGCTTGCCGACAGGACTTCGGGGCCGCTTTGCAGCATCCTCAGCGTCGACCAGGCCTGACTCTCGCGCAACTGGATGTCGCGGAAATTCCGCAGGCTGCCGACCACCAGGCCGAAGCGATATTGCTCCTCGCTCGACAGCAACGCGAGCCGGCCCGCCGACTGCGCCGCCTCGAACCGCGCGGTGTTGAACCCCATCCAGGTCGCCTGGCTGACCCAGCGCGGGGTCTTGAAGTTGCCGGTGCGGCCCCACTGGTCGATGATCGCGCGCAGCTCCTTCAGCCGCCGGTCGATGCACGGCTGCGCCGCACGGCGGGCCGAGAGGATGGCGAGGTTCTCTTCAATCTCATTGGTCAGCGCGTCCCGCGTTGCAGCGGCCTCACGGCGCTCGTTGACACTCTCCGCCACCTGCTGCGCGCCGAGCGCGAGCAGCACGCCAAGAACGACGACCCCGACCTCGCCGGCGAATGCCCGCCAGCCATTCAGCGGACTGGGCAGGCTCAGCTTCATGCGCGCTCCCCTGTATGGTGCGCCAAGACTAACCCGCGGCGAGGCAAGAGCAAGCTATTCGCGCCTTGCCCACTCCCATGGCCCGGGCGCTGCGCCCGGCGCTACGCTCCGTGATCCTGGATATTCTTCTTGATCATTGCATCGACGGCTGCTTCGGCCTCGGCGATTGTGGGAAGGCCGGCGCTTTTGCGCCTGGCGGCGGCGTCGCGGAATTTGTCGGCCTGCTGCTCGGGGGTCAGTGATTTGTGTTTGGGCATGCACGATCCTTCGCACGGATCCTGTCCCATCGCGAACTGATATTCTCCGCACATCTCCTCCCCGCCTCCAGGGCAACCACCATTCCACCTCACCGCTTGCACCAGATAGCGCAAGGCGCGCGGTAACAGCTCTCCAGCCCCGACATTCGTCACTTCCCATCGGAACGCGCGGCCTCGACCTTTCGTTGACCATGCGGAGCGGGGCAGTTCCATTCTTGGAGGTAGTACAACCATGAATAACAATATCGTCTCGGCGGTCTTCGATGACCGCGCCGAAGCCGAACGCGCCGCGTCCGACCTCAGGGCTGCCGGCGTTCCCGGATTCAGCCATGTCGGTCATCGCCCGCCGCGAAGGCGCCGAGGGCGACTTCGGCGACGTCGACACCCATGAGGTGGGCGACAAGACCGAGGGTCTGGTAAAGGGCGCGCTGGTCGGTGGCGGGGCCGGGGCCCTGCTCGGCATCGCCGCGCTGGCCATTCCTGGCGTGGGCCCGCTCGCCGCGGCCGGCGCGATCGCCGCAAGCGCAGTCCCCGAAGCCGCCGCCATCGGCGCCGGCGCCGGTGCGCTCGCCGGCGGACTGACCGGACTCCTCACCGAGCATGGCGTCGACGAGGAGGATGCCCGTTACTACGAAGATCGGATCCACGCCGGCGGCGTGTTCCTGTCGATCGACGCCCGCGAGGCCGGGATCGACAACGATCAGCTGTGGGACATTCTCCACCGCAACGGAGGCCATAGCGCCTCCCGGGCGAAGACGACTTCGACCACCTACTAAGTCCTTGCCCGGATGACGAAAGCGCCCCCGGCCCCGCGGCCTGGGGCGCTTTCTCTTTGATCAGGAAAACGCTGTCCTACTCGCGCGATTTCATGATCCATCCTGCCGGATGGAACGTCCCGCCCATACCGATCATGGCGATCAGTCGCCCCACATCCCCTTCACCCCCGTTCCCCGCCAGCGGCGCCGCCGCAACGGCTGGAGCGAGGAGCGGCAGCGGGCGTTCATCGCCGCGCTGGCCGAATGCGGCTCGGTCGGCCGCGCCGCCCGCTCGGTCGGCATGACGGCGCGCAGTGCCTACCGGCTGATGGATGCCGACGGCGCCGACGATTTCGCCCGCGCCTGGGACCGGGCGATCGAGATCGGCATCGATCGCGTGCGATTCGCCGCGCTCGACCGCACGCTGAACGGCGCGCCGTGCGCGGTCTACCGCCGCGGCAAGCTGGTCCGGGTCGAGACCCGCTACAACGACCGGCTGGCGATCGCCCTGCTGAGCGGCCAGCCCAAGGAAATCGACCATTACCGCCGGACCGCCGTCTCGCGCCGCGCCTACCGCCAGGAATTGCGTGATTATGATAAGCGGAAAGAGCAGGAACGGCTGGACGCCGAGGCGCTGATCCCGCCTGAACAATTGGCGGAAGAGCAACGAATTCGCGAGCGGCTCGACCGGCTCGGCGAGCCCCGCCACCGCGAGCCGCGCGTCCGGATGCTGTGAAACCGGCGAAAATGGTCGCCGACCCCATGACCTTTGCGAACTTAAGCGTTCCGGCGGAAGCCCGCCCGACGTCGCGGCTTTCCTTCGCCACGGCTTATCGGCACGATTCATTGCCCGACAGCCTGGCGCTCCTAAGTGCGCCGGCTTGAGCGCGACGACCTACAACGAGCGGAAATATGGAGGCCGCGCGTCTCCCCGCCGCCGCGCGGCCTCCTTCCTGCTCGCCCTGGTCCTCGAGATCCTCCTCCTGCTGGCCTTCTTCACCATCAACTTCCGCGAGCGGCGCAAGCCCGAGTTCGAGGGCGGCCGCCTGACCACCTTCGATGTCTCCGCCGAGAGCGAGGCGGACCGCTCCGCCGCCCCGCAAAAGCCATCGGAGGCGACGCCCGCCCCGACCCGCCCGCCGCGCCCCGTCCGCCGGTCCCCACGCCCCGGGTCGAGCTTCCCGAACGCCCGCTGCAGATGATCGAGGTCACCCGCGAAACCTTCGTCGCGTCCGATATCGCCAGGCTCGGCACTGCCGGCGGCGGCGTCAGCAAGGCCCGCAGCTGGCCGAGGGCCGCGGCCGCGGCGCCGGCGACAGCCAGCGCGTCGGCACCGCCCCCAACGGCGAGCCGCTCTACGCCGCCGAATGGTATCGCGAGCCGACCAACACCGAGCTCGCCACCTATCTGCCCAAGCGGATGCCCGAGGGCGGCGGCTGGGGGATGGTCGCCTGCAAGACCGCCGAGCGCTACCGGGTCACCGACTGCGTCGAGCTCGGCAACTCGCCGCCCGGCTCCCGCCTCGCCGGCGCGGTCCGGCAGGCCGCCTGGCAGTTCCTGGTCCGCCCGCCCCGCATCGGCGGCAAGCCGATGATCGGGGAGTGGGTGCGGATTCGCATCACCTACAATCAGGAGACTCCCGGGCAGCGATTGAGACGCGCGGTCAGCTGCCGGGGTTGAGCCTGACGATCTCGAAATTGAGGTAGGTGGCGAAGCTCAGCCAGGCGAGATAGGGCAGCATCAGCCAGCTGGCGAGCGGCCGCACCCTCGCCGCCGCCGCCGCCGCGCCGATCGACAGCGCGGCCATGGCTACGATCAGTGCGAGCGCCGGCTTGGGCTGGTGAAGGGCGAAAAAGACCGGTGACCAGGCATAGTTCAACGCCAGCTGCCCCAGGAACAGGCCCAGTGCCGCCGACCGCCGGCTCGACCGGTCCGCGGCCAGCAGCAGCGCCAGCGCGAATCCCAGCAGCGCGTACAGGATCGTCCAGGCCGCGCCGAACACCCAGCCCGGCGGCATGGCGGCCGGCTTGGCGTAGCGCGTCGAACCACGGGTTGCCATAGCCGGAATTCGACAGCTGCCCCATCAGCAAGCCCACGCCGAGAACCACCGGCACGCTCACCAATGCCACTTTCGCGCTGCTTTTCCTCATGGTCGCCGCGACCTGCCGCCCAGCCTCACAGTTGGCCGCCCTTCACGAACGGCTCGATCTGCAACAGGGCGGAAATGCCCACCATCACAAGAAACCCGACAGCTTGCTCCGCTGCTTGCCGACCCACCGCTTGCCTTCCTCGCCGCCCCACAGCAGCCAGGCGATATAGCCCGCCGAAGGATTGCTCCTCGATCCCCACCGATGGCGCGTGGTCTGCTTGTCCACCTCGTGCCGCGCGAAATAGCTGTACATCGACTTGATGTCGGCCGGCTCGAGCTCTTCGCGCTTCGCAAGCCCTTGAGCGCGCCGCACTCCAACGTCGGTGCCACCCCGCCCGAACTGGTCGCGCAGTTGCAGGCCGAGCTTCGCGTTGGCGGCCATTTTCAGTGTAGGCTTGCAACGCAAGATCGCGCCTTACGATCTTGCCTCGGCATCGGCCTCGAGCTCGGCGCCGCCCACCCCATCGTCCAGCCTTAACTCGCCCTCGTCGAATCCATCCCAATAGTGCAGCCGCCTGGCGTTGACCTTGATCAACGTCAGGCCTGGAGTGTCGATGCCCTGCTTGAACCAGGCGTCGAGGTCCTTGGTCCAGCGCCTGGCGAATTCCGCCTTGTCCTTGATCAGGCTGGCACGGCCCTCGACGGTCAGGAAGAATGGCTTCAATCCCAACATTCCCGACTTTGCCTGATAGGCCAGGCCAACATTCGGATCGCGCTGGATATCCGCAACCGTCCGCGTATCGTCGCACGTGAAAAAATAGCTGTCCCCGTCGTAATCGACCTCGCGATTGTTGCTCATCGGCCGGCCCGCAAGAGCGCCATTGTCCGTGCGCGTCGATAGGACGGCAAAATCGATGTCCCGCATCTTTTCACTGATCTGCTCGAGCGTCATTTCGGCCATCTGCAATCCTCCTGTTACCGAAGCGGAACGCGGTAGGCGGCGCCCGGTTCAGGGATACGGTACAAAGGCCAGATCCCTTGTGGGGCGATGGGAAGGTCTTGCGTCTGTTCACTTTTCGTTCCTATCAGGGCCAAATGGTCCGCGCGCTGCCCGACTCACTGCAGGAATTGATCGGCCTCGGCGGCACGGTGCGCGTCAAATGCCGGCGCTGCGGGCGGAGGCGAGGTTCAGCCCGATGGAGCTGTCGAATTGGTTCCGACTCCGCTTTCGCCGCGACGACTGGAAGACGATCCGCACCAAATTCGTGTGCAAGGGCTTGTCCGGCGAGGGATGCGGTCGCCGCGACGTCAGCGTCACTTATGAACTCGACGCTCCCGACCCGCCGCCCCGTCCGCCCGCTCCGCGCGAAGTCAGCGATTGCCCCAAGGGCATCGATCCCGCCGAATGGGCAAGGGCGGACACCTACGAACGCAAGCGCCTGGTGAGGCGGCTGCGCAGCTAGCCTTTAACCCGCTTCACCGCTCAGGCCGCTTCACCTTCCGGGGAGCCCTTGGCCAGCTTGTCCGGCAGCGGCTCGCCTTTCAGCGTGAAGTCCAGGCGGGCAGGCTCCTTATCTATTCCATAGATATTTCGATTGGCTCGATGGTGTCCCGATCGCCAAGAGGGGGGAGTTGGCGGCATTTCCTCCTGGTCGAGAAAATGGGACGGCTGGTGGAAATTCCCAACACCGGGGGAAGAATTGGTGCCACGCCCCAACTTCGCTCCGGCTGCCAATGTAAAAACGGCTCTAAACCGTCATTGGCACGGCAGTTGCTTAGTAACTGCCATGAGCAACCTGACTGCCCAGCCAAAGGAATTGAATGTGACGAACCAGACCCTGCTTCCGCTGCGCAACGATACCATCCTCGGCGTGTGCGAGGCGCTCGGCCAGGACTTCGGCTTCAACCCCACCTGGCTCCGGCTCGCCTTCATCGCCCCGATCTTCTTCGCGCCGGTCGGACCATCGCCGCCTATCTCGGCCTCGGCGTGATCGTTGCCGCCACCCGCTTCTTCGCGCCCAACAAACCGGCTTCCGAGCAGGTCGTCGATGTTAAGGCCGCCGTCGTCCAGGAGCAGGTCGAGTTGCCGATGGCGGCTTAGTTTTCCACAGTTTTCGGCGCCTGGACCGCTGCCTTGGCGATCCAGGCGCTAAAAATGTCCCGAAACGAGCCGTTTTTTAACTTGCCTCACCAAAAGATGAAGCCGGCCTAAACCCTGTCTTTACGCAACCCCGATAGAAAGGGGGCCTAGCTTCTCACGCCACACCTTGCGTGAGATGAGGAGATTTGCGGGATGGCGATCAATCGGGCACTCGACCGGACGGCGATGACTGCTGCCCAAGCGCAGCTGTCGCGGGTCGAAGCCGACGGCTGTGCGGACCATCCTCACCGCCAGGCGCTGCTCCTTGCCAGCGGCCCCGCCGCCAACCGCGACCTTGCCGACTGCGGTCCATCTATTCTGCTCGCTATACGGCCGCTACCCCGGCCTGATCGAGATCGCGCTCGGGCATTGCCCGGCCGGCCCGGTGCGAGATTGGCTGCGCGAAGCATCCGACGCGTTGAGCGCGAGCGGCTCTACCTCGTCCGCCTGACCGCCGCGGTCGGCCCGCTGCCATCACGCCCGGCGCCGCCGAGACCGAAGCCGCCTTGCTCAGCCAGCGCCACGCCATCGAAACCCTCGCCAAATCCGAGCGGCGCGGCTGCGCGCTTGGCGCCGCCACCGCCCTGATCGCCGACTGGCCCGCGGTCCGCGCCGTCCTCGACCGCGCCGCGGACCGTATCGGCATGCCGAAACCGGCCCAGATCCTTGCCCGACGACCGACTCCATTGTCCGCGTCATCTCCGACGGCACCGACGGCCCCGCCAGCGAGCGGGCGCTCGGCTTCGGCGGCGAGCAACTGCTGCTCCAGAACCGCGGCCTGTTCGACCTGCTGGAAGCTCGCGCCGCAGCCAGGGCTGACTACTGACCAACCTTGCCTGTTGGATTCCGCTCCATAGGGCGGATCCATGCGGTTCGAAGGCACCTCAAATTATGTCGCGACCGACGACCTCAAGGTCGCGGTCAATGCCGCGGTCCAGTTGCGCCGGCCGTTGCTGGTCAAGGGCGAACCCGGCACCGGCAAGACCGTGCTGGCCCACGAGATCGCCGTCGCGCTCGGCGCGCCCCTGATCGAATGGCACATCAAGTCGACCACCCGCGCCGTCCAGGGCCTCTACGAATATGACGCGGTCGCCCGCCTCCGCGACGGCCAACTGGGCGACGAGCGGGTCCACGACATCAAAAACTACATCAGGCGCGGCAAATTATGGGAGGCGTTCACCTCCCCCGCAACTGCCCGTCCTGCTGATCGACGAGATCGACAAGGCCGACATCGAATTCCCCAACGACCTCCTGCAGGAGCTCGATCGGATGGAGTTCCATGTCTACGAAACCGGCGAGACGGTCAAGGCGGCCGAGCGCCCGGTCGTTGTCATCACCTCGAACAACGAGAAGGAACTTGCCCGACGCTTTCCTGCGCCGCTGCTTCTTCCACTACATCCGCTTCCCCGACCGCGACACGATGACGCGAGATCATCGAAGTCCACTTCCCCAGCATCCAGAAGATGCTGGTCAGCCGCGCGCTCGACATTTTCTACGAGATTCGCGAGGTGCCAGGCATCAAGAAGAAGCCGTCGACCAGCGAGCTGCTCGACTGGCTGAAACTGCTGCTGCATGAAGACATGCCGCTCGAGGTGCTGCAGGATCGCGACCCGACCAAGGCCATCCCGCCGCTCCACGGCGCCCTGCTCAAGAATGAGCAGGATGTGATGCTGTTCGAGCGGTTGGCCTTCATGTCGCGCCGAAAGGTCTGAACGACCGGCTTCGGCCAACCCCGGATGCCTGCAGGCGGCGATTACTCGTCGCGGTAGGCCAGTTCGAAATTGCCCCAGCGCTTACCCTTGAACTACATGGGCACGAACACGTTCTTCACCGGAATATATCGGTCGCCCAGCTCCATGCGGTAGGTCGCGAGCATCGCCGGCTTGTCGCTCTCGCATGCCTTGCGCGGTCGTCTCGTCCATGAAGATGCGGCGGTTGCGGCAATGCGCGTCGTTCCACACCGGATCCGGCCCCGGGGTCTGGCAGCGCTCGCTGAGATGGGTCGGCAGATAGCCGTCGAGGTTGGTGATCGCCGAGCCGATGATCCGCGATTTCGCGGACCTTGAAGCGGTCGAGCAGCGGACGGATGTGCGTGTCGGCGAAATCGGCGAAGCCGTTGTTGTACTGGGGCGGGTTGGTCCCCTCGATCAGCACGTAGTTGCGGTCATGGACCTGTTCCTGCTGATCTCGCCGCGGTCGATCCCTTGGTCGACCGCATTGGTGATCGCCCGCATCGCTTCCTGGGCGAGCAGGATCATCGGCGTATCGTCGATTTCGGCGCCGGAGTTGGCGAGCGTATCGAGCATATTGTTCGACAGCATTTCGAGGTGGCTGAGGCGCTTTTGGGCCTTGATCAGCTGGCCGCCATTGTCGCGGGCGTCGCCGGCGAACTCGGTCAGGCCCGCCTTGACCCGGTCGACGCTGGTCTGGATGAGGCTGGTCGAATGAGCGATGCCCTCGGTCTGGCGGTCGACCATGCACGACGATCTCGGTCACTTCCTTGACCGTGTCGCTGATCTGGCCGAACCCGGCCTGGGCGGCTCGGCTGCGCTCGACGCCGGTCTTGATCTCGGACGTGACCGCGCCGGCCTCGCGGGTCAGCTCGCCGATCGTCGAGGCGATCTGGCTGGTGGCGGCCCGGTGTCATGCGCCAGCTTCTTCACTTCCGCCGCGACGACCGCGAAGCTGCGGCCGGCATCGCCGGCCCGCGCCGCCTCGATCGTCGCATTAAGCGCCAGCATGTTGGTCTTGCGGGCGATCGTCTCGATCGTCGAGGAGACGGTCTGCACCTGGTTCATGGCGCCGGCGAAGCCGGCCATCCGCTCGCCCAGCTGGACCACCAGCTCGGTCAGTCCCTTGAAGCCGCCGATCGTCCCTTCGATCGCCTCGCGGCCCGCTTCCAGCTTGGCCTTGGCCTGTTCGGACAGCAGCCGCGCCTCGTCGGTCGAATCGCTCACCCGAGCCTGGTCGGCCAGCAATCGGGTGGTCACCTCCTCCAGCGCATCGAGCACCTTCAGATGCTCGATGATCCGCTCCGCCACCCGCTCGACATAGCCGGCAACGTCGCTGCACTCGATCGACAATGAACCGCAATCCCGCGCCACCGCGCGAATGGCGTTTTCAGTGACTTCCTCAATCCCGAGCGTGGCCATCTAGAGCGCAATCCCCACCTGCAAATTCGGTCATGGCATAGCGGCCAATCGCTAAAGCCTAGTTAACCACGGTCAAATGGCGCGCCATGATCGACATAGACGAGCTCGAAATTGCCCCAGCGCCGGCCGCAGATGCACAACGGCACGAAGATATCCTTCGCGACGACGAGGTTGCCGCTCCCATGCTCCCATCGAAACGCGGCAACCATCGCCGGATTGTCGCTGCGCATGGCCCGCAGCGTGGTTTCATCCATGGTGATTGCAGCGGTTGCGGCAATGGGCCGCGTTCCAATCGGGATCGTCGGCCTGCGGCCGCGAGCGCTCGCTGATATGCGTCGGCAGATAGCTGTTGACGTCGCTGATCACCGCCGCGATCGACACTGCCTTCCTGGGCCATGACCCGGTCGAGGATCGGCCGGACATTGTGCGTCGGCGAAATTCGCAAAAGCGTGTCATATATTGCTGCGGATTGGTGTCCGGGATCGGCACGGTAATTCTGTGTCGAACACATCGTCCAGGCTGATCCGCCCTCGGCGACGGCCCGCTCGATCATGCCGGCGATCTCCGCGGTCGCCTGCGCCTGGGCGATCGAGATGAGCGGCGTATCGTCGATTTCAGCGCCGGAGTTGGCGAGCGTGTCGAGCATGTTGTTCGACAGCATTTCGAGGTGGCTGAGACGCTTTTGGGCCTTGATCAGCTGGCCGCCATTGTCGCGGGCGTCGCCGGCGAACTCGGTCAGGCCCGCCTTGACCCGGTCGACGCTGGTCTGGATGAGGCTGGTCGAATGGGCGATGCCCTCGGTCTGGCGGTCGACCATGGACGACGATCTCGGTCACTTCCTTGACCGTGTCGCTGATCTGGCCGAAGCCGGCCTGGGCGGCTCGGCTGCGCTCGACGCCGGTCTTGATCTCGGACGTGACCGCGCCGGCCTCGCGGGTCAGCTCGCCGATGGTCGAGGCGATCTGGCTGGTCGCGGCCCTGGTGTCATGCGCCAGCTTCTTCACTTCCGCCGCGACGACCGCGAAGCTGCGGCCGGCATCGCCGGCGCGCGCCGCCTCGATCGTGGCATTGAGCGCCAGCATGTTGGTCTTGCGGGCGATCGTCTCGATCGTCGAGGAGACGGTCTGCACCTGGTTCATGGCGCTGGCAAAGCCGGCCATCCGCTCGCCCAGCTGGACGACCAGCTCGGTCAGTCCCTTGAAGCCGCCGATCGTCCCATCGATCGCCTCGCGGCCCGCTTCCAACTTGGCCTTGGCCTGTTCGGACAGCAGCCGCGCCTCGTCGGTCGAATCGCTCACCCGCGCCTGGTCGGCCAGCAACCGGGTGGTCACCTCCTCCAGCGCATCGAGCACCTTCAGATGCTCGACAATCCGCTCCGCCACCCGCTCGACATAGCCGGCAACGTCGCTGCACTCGATCGACAATGAACCGCAATCCCGCGCCACCGCGCGAATCGCGTTTTCAGTGACTTGTTCGATTCCACCGTCGCCATCGACACTGGCGTCCCAGCCTTAGGCGGCACGCTCCTACGCTTTCGTTAACCACGGGAGGAATGGCGCGCGCTGGCGGCAACGGCTACTGGAGGCGCATGTTTATCGGTTTCGTCGAGGCGCTGCGCCGCGGAGGTATTCCAGCCTCGTTCAAGGAACATTTGCTGCTGCTCGAAGCGCTCGACGCCGAGGTCATCGCCGCCGAGCCTGAACAATTCTACTATCTCGCCCGCGCCACCTTCGTTCATGACGAGAGCCAGCTCGACCGGTTCGATCGGGTGTTCGGCGAAGTGTTCAAGGGCCTTGTTGCTGGCGGCGAGGAGATCAGCGCCGAGATCCCCGAGGAATGGCTCCGTCTGGTTGCGGAAGCCTATCTCACCCCGGAGCAAATGGAGGCGATCAAAAGCCTCGGCTCCTGGGAGGAGATCATGGCGGCGCTGAAGGAACGGCTGGCGGAGCAGCAGGGGCGCCACCAGGGCGGCAGCAAGTGGATCGGCACCGGCGGCACCTCGCCGTTCGGCCATGGCGGATTCAATCCCGAGGGAGTGAGGATTGGCGGTCCCGGCCGACACGGCCGAGCGATCAAGGTGTGGGAGAAGCGCGAGTTCCGCGACCTCGATGGTGATCGTGAACTGGGGACGCGCAACATCAAGGTGGCGCTGCGGCGCCTCCGCCGGTTCGCTCGTGAGGGCGCGGCCGAGGAGCTCGACCTGGACGGCACCATCGACGGAACCGCACGCCGTGGGTGGCTGGACGTCAAGCTGCGTCCGGAGCGGCACAATGCGGTCAAGATTCTGCTGTTCCTCGACATCGGCGGATCGATGGATGGCCATGTGCAGCTATGCGAGGATTTGTTTTCGGCGTGCCGGTCGGAGTTCAAGCATCTCGAACATTTCTACTTCCACAACTGCATCTACGAGGGTGTGTGGAAGGACAACCGGCGGCGGCACGTCGAGAATACGCCGACGCATGACGTGATCCACAAGTTCGGCCGCGATCATAAGCTGGTGATCGTCGGCGATGCCGTCGATGAGCCCGTACGAGATCACGCCATGCCGGCGGTTCGATCGAGCATTTCAACGAAGAGGCGGGCGCCGTCTGGCTCAAGCGGTTGACCGACAGCTATCGGTCCGCCGCGTGGATCAACCCGACGCCGGAAGCCTATTGGGGCCACAGCGCCTCGACCGCCATCCTCAAACGGCTCATGGACGAGCGCATGTATGCGCTAACTCTGGATGGCCTGGACGAAGCGATGCGCGAGCTCAGCCGGAAACGCTGAGTCCGGCTGGCCCAATATGTCGCCTGACCAGCTGACCACCACGACGGCCTCGGACAACGGCCTCAACTGCTTGATACTATTGAGGCGGGATGATCCCGCCCGATAAAGTTCCGGGGGAGGCAACCCCTTGTTGAAAAGTGGGCTGATCCTCGCGGCTGCTGCCGAATCTGCCCTGGACTTCGCCGTACCGATCCTGGTTCTGTTCGGCATAGCGGATCCATTCACGCCGCGTCAGGCAAAGTCGGCTGTGCGCTACCAGCGAGCCGGTCTTTGTGATCCTTCTGCAAACAACTTCGTCGGGCGACTTGCCGCCGATCGAGGCGGTTTTGGTTGCTGACGCGACGCCCGGAATCCGCCAGTTGACGATGCCCTCATGGATAGCTTCCCGCGACTTGCCGTCGCTGTCCAGCACGGGCTTGAACGACGCATGATCGACAATCAGGTCGCAGGTCTCGCGGTCAAGCCGCTCAAAGCCGCTGCCTTCAGTGACCTTGCAGGCCAAGACATTTCCCTTGGCGTCCACTTCGGCTCGGAATCGCACCGCGCCCTGCTCGCCCGCGGCGAGGGCCCGCGGCGGATATTGGCTGAAGATAAATTCGCCGTTCTTCGACTGGACGGGTTGGTCCGCCATGATTGCGGTTTCGGCCATGGCCATCGAAGCCAGGATCAAGATCATGCTGGTTGGCATCGGGGGGCTCCCACTGGAAGCCTCACTTCTACACCCGAGCTGAGTTCCTCCGCAAACTGGATCCGCTCAGCGCGCTCCATATAGAAGATAGGGTCGTCGCTGTTCGGCCCAGGCTTGCTCGTCCGGGACCGTCACTAAGTCGAGGTCACCAGCCTCGGCGTTATCGTCATCGACCCATTCGCGGAGCAGCGGCGAGCCGTTGATCACGTCGATCGGCAACTTGCCGAAGGCATATTCATAGGGAAAGTCGCGCCACAGCTCATATTCGGGAAAGAGCTTGCGGATCGCCTTGAAGGCCAGCGCCTGCAACCGCCAGGGCCTGAAGGCCTGATGGTCGTACCCATCCCCTTCGGCATGGATATGGACGCCGCTGCACAATTGCCCGACATGCTTGTGGAACGTCGGCTCGAACCAGATGTCGCGCAGGATGCATCCCTCAAGCCATTGCGGCGCCAGGTCACGCATGATCTTGATGAGTGCGCGGGCTTCGATGTCCGGCGCGCCGAACAGCTCGAGAGGTCGTGTCGTTCCCCTGCCCTCGCTCAGGGTCGCTCCTTCCAGCATCACCGTACCGGCATAGCAGCGCGCCATGTTGAGATTGGGCGCATTGGGAGAGGGATTGACCCAGATCCGGTTCGCGGGCCAGCCGAAACCGGGCTCTTCTTCCGGACGGTAGCCCTCCATCTCGATCACGCGATAGTCCACATCGAGCTTGAAATGGTCGATGAACCAATGGCCAAGCTCGCCTAGGGTCAGGCCATGCCTCATCGGAATGGGCCCGGCCCCGACGAAACTCTCCCAGCCTTCGCGCAATGTCAGGCCCTCGATCGGACGGCCGGCGGGGTTCGGGCGATCGAGCACCCAGACGCTCTTCTTATGCTCGGCCGCAGCCTCGAGTATGTAGAGCAGCGTGGTGATGAAGGTGTAGATCCTGCAGCCGAGGTCCTGCAGGTCGATCAGCACCGTATCGAACGTGGACATCGACTGGCCGCTGGGACGTCGGACCTCGCCGTAAAGGCTGAACACGGGGATTTCATGCTCCGGATCGATGAAGTCCGGGCTCTCGACCATATTGTCCTGCTTGTCGCCGCGCAGGCCATGTTGCGGGCCGAACGCGGCGGTGACGCGCAGGTCCTCACATTCCGACAGCGCGTCGAGGCTATGCTTCAGATGATAGGTGACGGATGCCGGATGAGCGACCAGGGCAACACGCTTGCCATAAAGCGGCTCCCTTAAATCGCGGTCCACCAGCAGCCGTTCAACCCCAAGCATCATCCCGCGCTCACTCCATCCAAAATCAGCGACCGCACCGCGGCGGCGTGGAAATCGGGTTCACCCGGCGCGAAGGCCGTGGCCCAGTAGCGGGTCACGCCGTCCGTTTCCAAAACGACCGCCGTGAAACCGACAGGGGCCGGGTCCCCTATTTCAGATTCAATTGTCGCAACTAGAGTTAATCCCTTGGTATCAAGCGATGTTTCAATTTCGACCGCGGCCGCGGCATCGCGCATGCCGTGGCGATGATCGGCAAACTCATAGGCCGCCCAGGCGCCCGATGGCGAGTAGTTGAATTCGCGATATGCCGTGCCGCGGCCCGCGACGAACAGTTCGAAGCAGGTTGCCTGCCAAAGTCCGGATGTGCGTTCGGGCGGTGCTGGCGGCGGAATGACCAGGCGCGAAACGTCCCCAATCGCTCGGAAACGGGCCACCGCGCCACCTGCGATGCGGTGCAATTCTGCCTCGATGGCATGAATGGCGCCGGGCGGCGTGTCGGGATGGCGGACGAGCGAGGGCATTGGCCCAAGCTATTGCCCGAGCCACCGGCTGTTGCAACCGGCCTGACAAGCGCTAAGCGGACTTCAATGACCGAATATCAGTCCTCTCTTCTCCGACTGCTCGACGAGCGCGGCTACATCCACCAGTCGACCGACTCGGCCGGCCTCGATGCTCTGGCCTCGCGCGAGGTGGTGACCGGCTATATCGGCTTCGACGCCACCGCGCCCTCGCTGCATGTCGGAAGCCTGGTTCAGATCATGATGCTGCGCCGGATGCAGCAGGCGGGCCACCGACCGATCGTGCTGATGGGAGGCGGGACGACCAAGATCGGCGACCCCTCCGGCAAGGACGAAAGCCGCAAGCTGCTGAGCCATGATGAAATCCAGGCCAATATTGCCTCGATCCGCAAAGTGTTCGAGCAGTTCCTGAGCTTCGGCGACGGCCCTGGCGACGCCGTGATGGCCGACAATGCCGACTGGCTGGACGAGCTGGCCTACATTGATCTGCTGCGCACCGTCGGCCCGCATTTCACCGTCAACCGCATGCTTACGTTCGATTCCGTCAAGCTGCGCCTGGACCGCGAACAGCCACTGACCTTCCTGGAATTCAACTACATGATCCTCCAGGCCTATGACTTCCGGGAGCTGGCGAACCGGCACCAGTGCCGGCTGCAGCTGGGCGGATCGGACCAGTGGGGCAACATCGTCAATGGCATCGATCTCGGGCGTCGAATGGACGGGCTGGACCTCTATGGGCTCACGACGCCCCTCATCACTACCGCCGACGGGGCGAAGATGGGCAAGACGGCGTCAGGCGCCGTGTGGCTCAATGAGGACCAGCTGCCGGCATATGATTATTGGCAGTTCTGGCGGAATACGGCTGATGCCGATGTCGTCAAATTTCTGAAACTGTTCACCGACCTGCCGCTGGATCGGATCTCCGAGCTGGCCAAGCACGAGGGACAGGCGATCAACGAGGCCAAGATCGTGCTGGCCAATGAGGCGACGGCGATGTTGCATGGCCGGGAAGCCGCCGAGGCCGCGGCTGAAACCGCGCGAAAGACGTTCGAGGAAGGCACATCAGGCGGCGACTTGCCGACGATCACCGTCGAGGGCGGATCGATCGGAATAGTTTCAGCCCTTACCGCGTTGGAATTCTGCACTTCCAATGGGGAGGCCAAACGCAAGATCGCCGAAGGTGCAGTCAGGATCGACGACCAGCCAGTCGTTGACCCCAACCTGGTCATTCGGATCGGCCCGGCGACGGTCAAGCTAAGCCTTGGCAAGAAAAAGCACGGACTGCTGGTCGCCTAGCTCCGCCGGACGAGCACCACGCCCGCAATCACCAACAGAGCCCCGGCAAATCGGCCGAAGCTGATCGGCTCACGCGGCAGGCCGAGTGCGCCGATGTGGTCGAGCCACAGCGCGGCGGCGATCTGGCCTGCGATGCCGATGGTGATCAGTGAGGCAATGCCGATCCTTGGGGCCGCATAAGCAGCGATCGCCACGAAGAAAGCCCCATAAAGTCCGCCCAGCCACGCATGCCATGGCAGGCCGGCGAAGGCCGAAGTGCCTGGCCGGTTGCCGCTCGCCAGCCACGCCACGAGCAGAGCGGCAGTACCCACCGCGAAGGAGATAAGCGCGGCGAGCACCGGAGATCCGCCGGCCTTTGCCAGCATCGCGTTGGTCGGCGCCTGCAAGGCAATCATCGCTCCGCCGAACAGGACCAGCAGGACGGGAAGCAGCATTGTGGGATTCATCTGCTCACTCCTAGCCTGATCGAAGTAGCCCCACTGCGGCATCCCGTTCGAATAAATAGAGGCAGAGCCGTGCGGCCTGGCCGCGCTCGCTGGCGAGGCCCCCGTCGCGATCGAGGAGGAGGCGAGCGTCGCCCTGGGCGATCGGGGCCAGTTCGGCCACATCCTCCTGGCTCGCCACTCGAAAGCTCTGCTCGCCGGATTGGCGGGTACCGAGGATCTCGCCGGGCCCGCGCAGACGCAAATCCTCTTCGGCGATGCGGAAGCCGTCGTTGGTCTCACGCATCAGGGCGAGCCGGGCGCGGCCCGTTTCGCTGAGATTTTGTCCGCGCAGAAGAATGCACCGGCTGGCACCGGAGCCACGGCCGACGCGGCCGCGCAGCTGGTGAAGCTGGGCCAGCCCAAACCGTTCGGCGCCTTCGACGATGATGAGCGTTGCGTTGGGTACGTCGACTCCAACCTCGATTACTGTAGTCGCGACCAGAACGCCCAGCTCACCGCTGGCGAATGCCGCCATGACGTCATCCTTTGCAGCGCCCTTCAAGCGGCCATGCACCAGTCCGACGCGATCCGCCCCGAAGCGCTGGCGCAGTACCGCCGCGCGATCTTCGGCGGCGGCGGCATCAACCGCCTCGCTCTCCTCCACGAGGGGGCAAACCCAGTAAGCCTGGCCTCCTGCGGCAAGGTGCCGGCCCAACCCGTTGACCACGTCGGCGAGTTTGGCGTCGCTAATCACCAGCGTTTCGACCGGGGTGCGGCCCGGCGGCATCTCGTCGATCCGGCTGACGTCCATCTCGCCGTAGTGCGTCAGGGTCAGCGTGCGTGGTATCGGCGTAGCCGTCATCGCCAGCAGGTGCGGCGGACGTTCCGCTTTCTCCGATAGAAGCAGGCGCTGGGAAACTCCGAAGCGATGCTGCTCGTCGATGACGATCAACCCAAGCTTCCGATAGGCGACATGCTGCTGAAAGATGGCGTGGGTACCTACCAGGATGTCGATCGAGCCTTCAGCCAGCCCCATCAGCACCGATTCCCGAGCCCGACCCTTCTCGCGGCCGGTGAGGATGGCGATGCGCACGCCCAACGCATCGCATTGCCGCTGAAGCGTCGCATGATGCTGACGGGCAAGGATCTCCGTTGGCGCTAGCATCGCCGCCTGGGCTCCGGCCTCTACCGCCTCCAGCATGGCCAGCAGCGCGACCAGTGTCTTGCCGGAGCCGACATCGCCCTGCAGCAGGCGCAGCATCGGCTTGTCTTGCGCCATGTCGCCGCGGACTTCGCCGATCACACGCTGCTGCGCGTTGGTCAGGCGGTAGGGCAGTTGCAGCTTGCCGGAGAGGCGCCCGTCGCCCTGTAGTGGCACGCCCTTCTTTCGCCGCGCCACCTGGCGGAGCAGCATCAAAGCAAGTTGATTGGCAAAAATCTCGTCATATGCCAGACGCTTGCGGGCGGTTGTTGCGGCTGGATCGGAATGAATTTCAGCCAGTGCCGAGCGCCAGGCCGGCCAATGGTCCCGTGCCAGCTGCGATGGCTCGATCCACTCGGGCAGATCCGGCGCCCGTTCCAGCGCGGTCAGCGCCAGCTCCCGCATGCGCTTGTTGGAGACGCCTTCGGTCAGCCCGTAGACCGGCTCGCGCAAAGCGACCTCGCCGGCGTTGGCCGGTTCGAGCACCTCGGGGTGGACGATCTGCCACTCCTGCCCCCAGGCATCGAGCTTGCCGATGACGGTGCGCTGCTGGTTCAACGGCAGCTGTTTCTTCGCCCAGGCGGGATTATTGAAAAACGTCAGGGTCAGCGTGTTGTCGTCGCCGTCTCGCGCGTAAATCCGGAGCGGCGCCTTGCCCGATCCCGCGCGAACTTCGACCGGAACCACGTCCAGCACCACGATCCGGCCGAGCAGCCCCTGACTGGCATGAGGAGCGCGAACCCGGTCGATCGCGCCGGTCGGCAGATGATAAGCCAAATCGATTGCCCGGGTCAGGTCGAGCCTGGCCAGGCCCTTGGCAATGCCCGGCCCGACGCCCTTCAGCGCTTCGACTTCGGCGAACAGCGGGTTGAGCAGGTCGGGCCGCATCGCCGGCACCCTAGCGGCGGGGAACGCAACTGCCTACATGGGCGCTTCACGAACCCGCTGCGAACCCGCTGCGGGTCAATTTGCGTTGAGGAAGGCCGACAAATGGACGAGGTCTTGCGGGCGCTTCAGTATCGCGCCCGGCATCGCGGGACGCGCGAAGCGGACATGATGATCGGCGGTTTTTTCGACGCCCACCATGAGTCGTGGAATGCGCAGGACCGTGCGCTGTTCGCCGCGCTGCTGTCCGAGCAGGACGTCGACATCATGGCCTGGGCGATCGGAACGCAGCCGGTACCCGAGCGCTATCAGGGACCCATGATGGACGCCATCCGACGCCTCGACTTCATCAAGGTGAGCAAGTGAGCGACCCACTCCATCGAATTCTGAAGGCAATTGCGCCACTCACGCTGTCGAGCGTTCCGGCGGGCTTCCTGCCGTGGCTGGCGGGAGACCTTGCCCGGGCCGCGCATGGTACGGGCGACGGTGGCCGCGCAGTGATCGTCGCCGCCGACGAAGCCGCGTTGCGGGCGTTGCAGGACACGGTTCCGGTGTTCGCGCCCGAGGTCGAGGTACTGGCCTTCCCGGCGTGGGACTGCCTGCCCTATGACCGAGCCTCGCCGGCGCTACGGGTAATGGCCGAGCGGCTGGCGACCCTCGCAAAGCTTCAGGCCAAGCGCAGCGGCCCGCAGCTGCTGATCGCCACGGCCAATGCGGCCACCCAGCGCGTCCTGACGCCATTTCGGATCCGCCAGCTGACGCGGCAATTGGCTGAGGGCGAACGGGTCGAGCGCGACCGGCTTGTCGAGCTGCTTCAAGCCAATGGCTACCAGCGGACCGACGCTGTCCATGACGCCGGCGAATATGCGGTGCGCGGGTCGATCGTCGACCTATTCCCCGCCGGAGAAGAGCTTGCCATCCGCCTGGACTTCTTCGGCGACGAGATCGAGACGATGCGCCGCTTCGACCCGGCCGACCAGCGCAGTACCGGCAAGGCCGAGTCGTTCACGCTGATGCCCGCCAGCGAGGCCTTGCTGGACGAGGAATCGATCAAGCGCTTTCGCGCCCGCTACCGCGAGCAGTTCGGCGCAACCGCGACCGGCGACCCGCTCTATCAGGCGATCAGCGATGGCCGGCGGTTGGCCGGCATGGAGCATTGGCTGCCCTTGTTCGAGGACAAGCTGACCACCCTGTTCGATCACCTCGGCGACCATGACGTTATTGTCCGCGATGCCAATACCGATGGCGCGCTTGAGGCTCGGCATGAGGCAATCGACGATTATTTTGCAAACCGCGAGAAGGCGATGGTTGCCGAGCCGGGCAGCTATCGCCCGCTGGCCCCTTCCGCGCTGTATCTTTCGAGCAGGGAGTGGCGCGACAAGGCTGCGCAGCGGCCAATTCACCTTGCGACCCCCTTCACGCAGCCCGACAGCGACAAGGTCATCGACTTCGCGGTCGACGGCCCACGCGACTTTGCTCCGGAGCGAGCCCAGAACCGCAACGTCTATGAAGCGGTAGCAAGTCATGTTGCCAAGCTTCGGAAAGACAAGAAGAAAGATCGTCCTCGCGAGTTACACTGCCGGCGCTCGCGAGCGCTTGTCCGGATTGCTGGAAGACCATGGCCTGAAGGGCTTGAAGGCGGCGGACAGCTGGCAGGAAGCGCTTGGCGCCAAAGGCGAAGCAGCGCTGATCGTCTTGCCGCTCGACCATGGCTTCAACGCGCCCGACGTTGCCGTCCTCACCGAGCAGGATATGCTTGGCGACCGCCTCGTCCGCCGCAAGAAGCGCCGCAAGAGCGCCGACGCTTTCCTCGCCGAGCTGGCGGCCCTGACCCCAGGCGACCTGGTCGTGCACATGGAGCACGGCATCGGTCGGTATGAAGGACTGACCTCGGTGATGGTCGGCAAGGCGCCGCACGACTGCGTCGCACTGACCTATGCGAGCGGCGACAAGCTCTACGTCCCGGTCGAGAATATCGATGTGCTGTCACGCTATGGCGGCGGCGGCGACGCCGCGACCCTCGATAAGCTGGGCGGCGAGGCCTGGCAGCGGCGCAAGGCGCGGATGAAGGAGCGGATCCGCGAGATCGCCGGCGAGCTGATCAAGACTGCCGCGATCCGGGCTACCCGCGCCGGCCAGGTCGCCGAAGCGGACGATAGCGCTTTCCCGCAATTCGTCGATCGTTTTCCTTACGAGGAAACCGATGACCAGGACCGGGCAATCGCCGAGGTTCTGGAGGATCTGGAAAGCGGCAAACCGATGGACCGGCTGGTGTGCGGCGACGTCGGTTTCGGCAAGACCGAAGTGGCGCTTCGGGCCGCCTTCGTCGCGGCGATGGCTGGCTACCAGGTCGCTCTGATCTGCCCCACCACCTTGCTCGCCCGCCAGCATTACCGCAATTTTATCGAACGCTTCCATGGCTTTCCGATCGAGATCGGCCGGCTGTCGCGGCTGGTGCCCGCGGCCGAAGCCAAGGCGACCAAGGAGGGCATTGAGAAGGGCACGGTCGATATCGTTATCGGTACTCATGCTCTCCTTTCGAAATCGCTCAAATTCAAGAAGTTGGGGCTGGTGGTTGTCGACGAGGAACAGCATTTCGGTGTTGCCCATAAGGAAAAGCTCAAGGCGCTGAAGGAGGACGTCCATGTCCTGACCCTCACCGCCACGCCGATCCCGCGCACGCTTCAAATGGCCATGTCGGGGTTGCGCGAACTGTCAGTCATCCAGACCCCGCCAGTCGATCGGCTTGCGGTGCGCACCTACGTCGCGCCGTGGGATGCGGTGGTGATGCGCGAGGCGCTGTTGCGCGAACATTATCGCGGCGGGCAGAGCTTCCTGGTCGCGCCGCGCATTGCCGACTTGCCGGAGCTGGAGGAATGGCTGCGCGAGGAAGTGCCCGAGGTGAAGGCGGTTACCGCGCACGGCCAGATGAGTCCGACCGAGGTCGAGGAGCGGATGAGCGCCTTCTACGACCGCAAATATGACGTGCTGCTGTCGACCACGATCGTCGAGAGCGGGCTCGACATCCCGTCGGCCAACACGCTGATCGTTCACCGGGCCGACCGCTTCGGCCTTGCCCAGCTCTATCAATTGCGCGGGCGGGTCGGCCGGGCGAAGACCCGCGCCTACGCTTATTTGACGACTCCGCCGGATCGCTCGCTGACTGAAGGCGCGGACAAGAGGCTGCAGGTACTGGCCAATCTCGACAGCCTCGGCGCCGGATTCCAGCTGGCCAGCCACGACCTCGACATTCGCGGCGCTGGCAACCTGCTCGGCGACGAGCAGTCCGGGCATATCAGGGAGGTCGGCTTCGAGCTTTATCAATCCATGCTGGAGGATGCGATTTTAGACCTCAAGTCGGGCGCAAGCGAGCGGCGAGAAGAGTTCACACCGCAGATCAACGTCGAGGCGCCGATCCTCATCCCCGAAATTTACGTGCCGGACCTGGACCTGCGGATGGGCCTTTATCGCCGGCTTGGCGAGCTGGAGGACCGGCAGGAGGTGGAAGCCTTTGGCGCTGAGCTGATCGACCGCTTTGGCAAGCTTCCGCAGGAAACCAAGAATCTCCTGCAAATCGTTGAAACGAAAATAAATTGCAAGAAGGCTCGGATCGCGAAGCTGGATGTCGGCGCCAAAGGAGCGGTCATCACTTTCGCCCCGGACGGCTTCCCTGACCTGGCCGGGCTGCTGGCCTATGTGGAACGGCTCAAGGGTGCGGCCAAGCTGAGGCCCGACAGCAAGCTGGTGATCAGCCGCGACTGGCCTACGGGCGAAGGCCGGCTAACCGGGGCGCTGCAGATCTCGCGCGGGTTGATGCGGGTGCTGGCGGCGGGCGAGACGAAAAAGGAGCTGGAGCCCGCTTAGGCGGCGCTGCGCTGGCCTGCGGCAACGAACCGCGCCAGCTCGGTCTCGTCGAGCGGAGCGGCGCCGAGGAAGCCCTGGTAGAGATCGCAACCCCACTCCTCCAGCAGGCGGAGCTGGGCGAGGTTCTCGACCCCTTCGACGATGACCTGCAGGCCAAGTTCGCGGGCCAGGCTGATCATCGCCTTGACGATGATCCGGTCGCGGCTGCCGCCGACGATGTCTGCGATCATCGCCCGGTCGATCTTGATCGTATCAAGCGGAAGCGAAGCGAGATAGGCGAGGCTCGAATAGCCTGTCCCGAAGTCGTCGATGGCAATTCGAATTCCCGCCGCACGCAGCCTAGCCAACCGCCCTGCCACTTCCAGACCGTCCTGCACCAGGCTGCTTTCGACGATTTCCGCCGTAATTTGCTCAGGCGCCAGGCCGGCGGCAGCGATCTCGGCGAGCAGCCACTGTTCATATCCCGGACGGTCTAGGTCGCGCGGCATGAGGTTGATCGATAGCCGTAGGTGCGAGAGCGATCCCGCCCATCCGCCAAAGGTCTGCAGCGCCTTTCGTTGAACATGGCGCGATAATCTCTCGCCCAACCCGACCGCCTCAGCACGTGCGAAAAGCTCTTCGGCGCCGTTGACCGCGGCCCATCGCGCCAGCGCCTCGACACCGACGATATGGCCGCTTGCCGGCTCAATCTGCGGCTGGAAGCGAAGCTCGATCTGATCGAGGCGGATCGCCTGTTCGAGGGCGCGATCACGCCTTGGCGAAGCGGGCGCCGAGATCGCTCGATCCGACGCCCGCTTGCCCCCAAGTCTTGGCCAAAGCCACTCTCGCATGGATCGTCCATAAGCCGGTCATGATCGACGCCCAATGCGCGATTGGCGTCCGCACCGTTTCGGGACAGTGGCGCTTTTGGTTCGAAACCTTATGTTGGCACCCGTGAATGTCGCCCGACCCTCGAGCGGTCCTCCGCAGCGTGATCTTGCCGCGCATGGCGTCGGGCTGGTCGCTTCGACCGGCCAGGCAGCAAAGGCGGCCGAAACGCTGCTGCGTCGACGCTATAGCTGGGCAGATGCCGGCCAGGCCGAAACCCTGGTCGCCCTGGGCGGCGATGGCTTCATGCTGCAGACGCTCCACGCCATGCTGGAGGAAGGCGAGGCCAGGCCGGTGTTCGGCATGAACCGCGGCACCTTCGGCTTCCTGATGAACGAATGGCGCCTCGACCGCCTCTACGAGCGAATCCAGGGCGCCAAGCAAATCCGCGTCGCGCCGCTTGCCATGGAGGCGACCGACATCCATGGGAAAATCTGGACTCACCCGGCAATCAACGAGGTTTCGCTGCTGCGCGAGACGCGCCAAACGGCGAAGATCGAGATTTGCGTCAACGGCCGGGTCGTGATGCCCGAGCTAGTCGCGGATGGAGTGCTCGTGGCGACGCCGGCGGGTTCCACCGCCTACAATCTTTCGGCCCACGGCCCGATCCTGCCGCTCGCGGCGAAGATGCTTGCGCTGACCTCGATCAGCCCATTTCGTCCGCGTCGCTGGTCGGGCGCGATCCTGCCGGACGATATTTCGGTGCGGTTTCGCATCCTCGAAGCGGAAAAGCGCCCGGTAGCTGCCGTCGCTGACCAGTTTGAGGTGCGTGAGGTTTGCACCGTCGACATTTCGCTCGACCGATCCCGTTCGCTTACCTTGCTGTTCGATCCCGAACATGCGCTCGACGAACGGATCGCAATGGAGCAATTCGCCCACTGAGCCCGGATTCAGCTTTTCTGTGGCAAAGTACGGCTCTGCCGCTTGCAACCCGCGATGGGGACGCTATTAGGCGGCGTCCGCTCCCGAAAGGGAGCTGCTCCCCGGTAGCTCAGCGGTAGAGCGTTCGACTGTTAATCGAATGGTCGCCTGTTCGAATCAGGCCCGGGGAGCCATTTCATTCCACAGCTTGAAACTACGAAGCGGCCAGGCAACAGGCCCGACCGCTTCGGCGAGATGCGTTCATGTCCCCCGAGGGACCACCCCGCAACCTTATCAACACCAGCTTGGGCGCAATGCTCCAGAGCCTTGTTGGCGCTGTTTCAGCGCGGGACATCCCAGGGAACTAATGGCGGAGGCGCGAATTCAGGCGTGGGATGACGGAGTGACGTCACAATGGGGCAATCCACTCGACCGGACCTCCCTTCGCCAAGGCCGGGCCTGACTGGCATGCTGCGACGATCGGGACCGATGCTGCTGATCGTCGACGACGAGCCGCTCATGGCGGAATATTTGGCATCGGTGGCGGAGGAGGCTGGCTGGACCGTCGAACTGGCCGCGACTGCAGCCGAATTCGAGACCAAGGTATGCAGTGGCAACCCGGACATGATCGCGCTGGACCTCGCCATGCCCGGCCGGGATGGCGTGGAACTGATCAGATATCTCTCTACCGCCGGCTACCTCGGAAATCTCATCATCGTATCGGCCTGCGACGAAGCGGTGGTCGAGGCATCGGCGATGCTGGCGCGCGAGCATGGGCTGGCTCTGGCGGGCTATTTGCAAAAGCCGATCGACGCTGATGACCTCGCCTCATTGCTGGAGCAGGTTGTGGCGATGGTCCCGGCGTCAGCCCTCGATCGCGGCCATTAATGAGGCATTGCCGCCGGCGGCGGTGGTATCGATACAGGTAACCCGCTCCGTTGCGAAGCGCGCGACATAGTGGGGGCCACCGGCCTTGGGGCCGGTGCCGGACAGCCCTTCCCCGCCGAACGGCTGGCTTTCGACCACCGCGCCGATCTGGTTGCGGTTCACGTAGAGGTTGCCCACCCGCGCGTGCGCTTCGACATGTTGCCGAGTTGTGTCGATTCTACTCTGAAGGCCAAGGGTGAGCCCATAACCGGTGGCATTGATTGCCTCGATCACCTTGTCGAGCTCGCCCGATTTCCAGCGGACAACATGCAGGATCGGCCCAAAATGCTCGCGGTCGAGCTCGGCGAGGCTCTTGATCTCATACATCGACGGTTTGACGAAATGGCCGCGCACGAGGCTGTCCGGCAGCTCGACCTCGGCCAGCAGCCGGCCCTTGGCCTTGAGCTCGTCGAGATGCGCCTGAAGCGCCGCGCGAGCCTCTTCATCGATTACCGGCCCGACGTCGGTTGTCAGTTCGCCGGGGTCGCCGACGGTCAGCGCGTGCATCGCGCCGGCAATCATCGTCAGCATCGAATCTGCGACGTCATCCTGAATGAACAGCACGCGCAGCGCAGAACAGCGCTGGCCGGCGCTCTGGAAGGAAGAGGCGATCACGTCGCGGGTGACCTGCTCGGGCAGAGCCGACGAATCGACGATCATCGCGTTCTGGCCACCGGTCTCCGCGATCAGTGGGATGATCGGACCGTCGCGCTCGGCCAGGGTGCGGTTGATCGCCCGCGCCGTGTCGGTCGAGCCGGTAAAGGCGACGCCCGCGATCCATGGATGAGCCGTCAGCGCGGCACCGGTACGGCCATCACCCGGCGCAACCTGGACAATTGCCTTCGGAATACCGGCCGCATGCATCAACTCGATGGCACGTGCGCCGATCAGCGGTGTCTGCTCGGCCGGCTTGGCGATGGCGGCATTGCCGGCGGCAAGTGCTGCGGCAACCGGGCCGATGAAGATCGCCAGCGGGAAATTCCACGGTGAGATGCAGGCGAAAACGCCGCGCCCGTGCAGTCGAAGCTCATTGAGCTCGCCGGTCGGGCCTGGCAGCGTCGTTGCCTGGCCGAACAGGCGACGCGCCTCGCTGGCGTAATAGCGGAGGAAGTCGACCGCCTCGCGCACCTCAAGCACCGCGTCGACCGAAGTTTTCGCCGGCTTCGCGAATGCACAGCGAGAATAGTTCCTCTCGATGCTGCTCGAACAGGTCGGCGGCTCGGTCGAGCAGCCGGGCTCGTTCCGCTCCGCCCAGCTGGTCCCAATCGATCTGCGAGGCATGGGCCGCCCGAACCATCCGATCGACATCACCCTCGCTTGCCCATGTGGCGTCGCCGACCACCAGCGACGTATCAAAGGGCGAGACGATCGCGACTGTCTCGCCCTGCCCGCCACCTGTCGGAACAGCGGACCAATGCTTGGCCTCCAGCTTGGCCAGCTTTTCCATCACCTGATCGCGGACCAGCGGGTCGCTCAGGTCGACACCAGCGCTGTTGAGCCGCGCCCTTGCCGAAAATGCCATTGGGCAGCGGGATGGCCGGGTTGCGCTTGGGTTCCACCTGCCCAAGCTCGGCGATCGGATCGCGTAT
This sequence comes from uncultured Alphaproteobacteria bacterium, assembly GCA_963844355.1. Classification (GTDB taxonomy): domain Bacteria; phylum Pseudomonadota; class Alphaproteobacteria; order Sphingomonadales; family Sphingomonadaceae; genus Sphingomicrobium. Next base: position 75,564 of record CAWJNY010000007.1, on the reverse strand, counting down.
CAGTTCTTCGACCGGGATCTCGTCGTCGGCGATGCGGTTGACGAAGCTCGAATTGGCGCCGTTTTCGAGCAGGCGGCGGACGAGATAGGCGAGCAGCTCCTTGTGGCTGCCGACCGGCGCGTAGATGCGCACTGGTGTCGGCTCTTCGCCAATGCCCTGCTCGAGCTTGGCCAATTCTTCGTACAATCCCTCGCCCATGCCGTGCAGGCGCTGGAATTCGAACTTCGTGCCGCCGGCCAGCGCCTTCACCGCGCCGATGGTATTGGCGTTATGGGTAGCGAAGGCGGAATAAATGCAGTCGCTGGCATCGAGCATCCGCTTGGCACAGGCGAGGTAGGAGACGTCTGTCGCGACCTTGCGGGTGAACACCGGATAGTCGCCCAGGCCGGCGACCTGGGCGACCTTGATCTCGCTGTCCCAATAGGCGCCCTTGACCAGCCGGACCATCAGCTTGCGGCCATGCTTGCGCGCCAGCTCGACCGTCCAGTCGACCAGCGGCACCGCGCGCTTCGAATATGCCTGGATGGCCAGTCCGAAGCCGCCCCATCCGTTGGCGAACAGTGCTTCGTCCGCGGCCAGCTGCCTCGATCAGGTCCATCGACAGTTCGAGCCGGTCGGCTTCCTCGGCATCGATGGTGAAGTGGACGTCGGCCTTCGAAGCCTTCAGCGCGAGGTCGCGTAGAACCGGCAGGATCGCCGCTCCGGCTTCCTCGGCATGGCTCCATTCGTAGCGCGGATGAAGGGCGGACAGCTTGACCGAAATGCCCGGCGCCTTGCGGAATCCGCCCTTGGCAGCCTTGGCGATAGTGTCGAGCGCCCCGGCGTAGGCACGGGCATAGCGGGCGGCGTCGGCATGGGTCTTGGCCGCCTCGCCGAGCATGTCGAAGCTGTGGCTCCAGCCCTTGGCCTGCTCCGGCGCGGCGCGACTGAGCGCTTCGTCGATCGTGCGTCCGAACACGAACTGGCGGCCGAGAATCTTCATCGCCTGGCTGACCGCGGTGCGGATCACCGGCTCACCCAGACGGCCGACCGCGCGGCCCAGCGCGGCGCGCCAGCTGTCCGACTTGTCGTTGGCCTCCTCCAGAACCCTGCCGGTCAGGAGCAGCGAGAATGTTGCGGCATTGACGAAGGTCGATCGGCTGTCGCCCAGCTTCTCCGCCCAGTCCGGCCCCGACAGCTTGTCGGCGATCAGCTCGTCGGCGGTCTCCGCGTCGGGAATGCGCAGCAGCGCTTCGGCGAGGCACATCAGCGCGATGCCTTCGTCGGAGCCGAGGTCATAGGCCTGCAGGAAGGCGTCGAGGCCAGCGGCCTTGTGACCCCGCACGGCCTTGACCAGCGTCCGCGCAATGGCACTCGCCTCGCCCTGCTGGGGGCCCGTCAGCTTCGCTTGCGCAAGCCGTTGCCGGACGGTTTCGTTCTCATCGGAGCGGTAGGCAAGCCGAACGGCGGTACGATCGATCATCGAGGGCTTTCCGGAAGGTCGTTTGCGCGGCGAGATAGGCGCTCCTTGCGCACCTTACCAGCAGCCATTTGCAACAGTTTTAGTAACCAGTTTCGTCTAAGTTGCAGGCATGAGCTACGCGCGTGCACTGGATTTGCGGAAGAGCCGGCCACTGGCTCCCGAGCAGTTGCAACCGGCTTCGAACAAGTTGCTCGGTCTCGAGCTATTGCGCTTTGCCGCTGCTCTTGCAGTGCTGTTCAACCATTACCGGTTTTTCGCACAAATGCCGGGAATGCTGGCCATCGAACGCAGCTCGATCCCGCTCTATTCCCTCCTCTGGCCGCTCTACAATTACGGGTACCTCGGGGTGCAAATATTCTGGGGGATCAGCGGATACATTTTCTTCTGGAAGTACGGCGCCGCGATCCGCGCCGGCGCGGTTTCGGCCCGCGAATTTTTCTGGTTGCGCTTTTCCCGGCTGTACCCGCTGCATTTGGCAACATTGGTCGCGGTGGTCGGGCTGCAGGCGGTTTACCGCAGCATGGCCGGCTCGGACTTTATCTACCCGGCGCAGGATGCAACGCTGTTCGTTCAGCATCTCTTCCTGGCGAGCGACTGGGTGTCCATCAGCTTCAGCTTCAACGGTCCGATCTGGTCAGTATCGGCTGAAATCGCGGTTTATGGCGCGTTCTACGCCTTATTGCGCAATTTCGCGCCATCGATGGGCCTGTGCGCCGCCGTTGTGATTGCGGGTCTCTTCCTGGCACTTGCTGGAGTCCAATGGGTCATGATTTCGTGCGCGACCTATTTCTTTGCGGGCGGGCTGGCCGCATTGGCACCAGCCGCCGCCAGGCGCATTGCAGGCCCGGCCTTGCTGGTCCTTCTGCTCTTCTTGGGTGCGCTGGACCCAGGGAATTTCGCGGCAAAGTTGCCGATGATCCTGCTGGTCGCTGGCCCGTGCCTGCTCCTTGTCATTGCGCAAGAGTGGAGGTGGTTGGCACGGTGGCAACGGCCGGTACAGTTGGTCGGCAACCTTACCTACTCGAGCTATTTGCTTCACTTTCCGCTGCAATTGCTGCTGGCGATCGCCGTTGGCGCAACGGGGCTCGTCCCCAACATCACCGGGCTCGCCTTCTTTGCCGCATGGCTCGCGACGACGTTTACAGCCGCCTTCGCATGCTACCGGCTATTCGAAATGCCTGCTCAACGATGGATCAGGCAGAGGACACTCGACAGCGCATGTGTCAGGCCGCCTGGCCGTGGCAATGCTTATACTTGAGCCCTGAGCCGCAAGGGCATGGGGCGTTGCGGCTGGTTGGCGCTACGATCGTCTCGCCGTCCGCGGTTTCATGCGGCAGGCCCGGACGCGGCGCATGGAGCGGAGGCAGATTCGACAGCAGTGCTCCACCCGCATCGAAATCGGCGCTGTCGTCGTCGCCCGACAACGGGTCGATGTGATGAGTGATGAAGTCGGGCAACGCAAAAGCGCCTGCCGCGGTCATCTGCACCGGTTCCTCGAATTGCACCTGGGCGCGCATCAGGAGCCGCGTGACATCCTCTCGGATGCCGACCAGCAGACGTTCGAATAGCAGGAAGGCCTCCTGCTTATACTCGTCGATCGGCTTTTTCTGGGCATAGCTTCGAAGGTGGATGACCTGCCGCAATGCATCAAGCGTTGCCAGATGTTCTTTCCAGTGATGATCGAGCGTCTGGAGGAGCAGATTCTTCTCGACCTGCACCCAGCGGTCGCGCTCGACCATGCCCGTCTTGGAAGTCATGCGCTCGTCGGCGAGCTGTTGCAGCCGTTCGATGATAATGGCCTGCTCGACTTCCTCTTCCTGGAGCCATTCGTCGAGCGGTGGGGCCAGGTCCAACACCTCGCTGATGTTCTGCCTCAGGTCGTCGAGGTTCCATTGTTCCGGGTAGGTCCCATCTGGGCAGCTGGTCATGACCAGGCCCTGGATCGTCTCGGCACGGAAGTCCTCGACCACATCGCTGACATGGTCGGCGTCCATGATCTCGGCACGCTGCTCGTAAATCACTTTGCGCTGGTCGTTCATCACGTCGTCAAACTCGACGACCTGCTTGCGGATGTCGTAGTTGCGCGCCTCGACCTTCTTCTGCGCGGTTTCGATTGCCTTGCTTATCCAGGGTGAAACGATAGCCTCGCCGTCCTCGAGATTTTTGTTCATCAGCCGCGCGAAGGCTGTTTGCGGGCCGAAGATGCGGAGCAAATCGTCGTCGAGGCTCAGGTAGAAGCGCGACAGGCCCGGGTCGCCTTGCCGGCCCGAGCGGCCGCGCAGCTGATTGTCGATGCGCCTGCTCTCATGTCGCTCGGTGCCGAGCACGAACAGGCCGCCGGCTTCGAGCACTTTCTGCTTCTCGGCTTCGATCTCCTGCCGGATCACGTCGATCGCGCCGTCGAGTTCCGGACCCTCAGGCAGTTCCTTGAGCTCGTCCTCGATGCGGAACTCGAGGTTGCCGCCCAATTTGATGTCGGTCCCCCGGCCCGCCATGTTGGTGGCGATGGTGACCATGCCAAGGCGGCCCGCCTGGGCGACGATATGCGCTTCCATCTCGTGGAAACGGGCATTCAACACCGAATGCTGGATTCCCTCCTGGTTGAGAAATTCCGACAGCATCTCCGACTTTTCGATCGACACCGTGCCGACCAGGACCGGCTGCCCTATCTCCTGCCGCGTCTTTATCTCTTTGGCGATGGCGCCGAACTTGTCGGTGATATTCTTGTAGAACTCGTCGTCGTCGTCTTGTCGCCGGACAGTGACGTTGGTCGGGATTGTGACCACGTTCATGCGGTAAATGTCGAAGAATTCCGGCGCCTCGGTGGCGGCCGTGCCGGTCATGCCGGCCAGCTTGGGATACATTCGGAAATAATTCTGGAAGGTGATGGAAGCGAGCGTCTGGTTCTCAGGCTCGATCTGCACGCCTTCCTTGGCTTCCACCGCCTGGTGAAGCCCGTCGGACCAGCGGCGTCCATCCATCATGCGGCCGGTGAACTCATCGATGATGATCACCTTTCCGTCCTTCACGATGTAATCGATGTCCCGCTTGAACATCTTGTTGGCCTTGAGGGCCTGATTGAGGTGATGGACCACCTGCGTGTTGGCGATGTCGTAGAGGTTGATGCCCTCGATCAGACCGGCCCCCTCCAGCATCCGTTCGGCCTTTTCGGTGCCCTCCTCAGTCAGGACGATGCTTTTTTGCTTCTCGTCCTTCTCATAATCGGCGTCGGCGAACTGCTTCACGATGACGTCGACGCCCATGTACAGCTCGGACTTGTCGTCCGTCGGGCCGGAAATGATCAGCGGCGTGCGAGCCTCGTCGATCAGGATCGAGTCAACTTCGTCGACGATGGCAAAGTGGAACGGCCGCTGGACCATTTGCTCCCGGCTGTATTTCATATTGTCGCGCAGATAGTCGAACCCGAGCTCATTGTTGGTCGCGTAGGTAATGTCGCAATTATAGGCATCGCGCCGTTCGATGTCGGAAAGGTTGGGGACGATCACGCCCACCGTCATTCCAAGGAAATTATAGACCTGGCCCATCCAGTCGGCGTCGCGCCTGGCCAGATAATCATTGACGGTCACGACATGGACGCCCTTGCCGACCAGGGCGTTGAGATAGACCGCCAACGTGGCGACCAGCGTCTTACCTTCGCCTGTCCGCATCTCGGCGATCTCACCGCGGTGAAGCGCGATGCCGCCGATCATCTGGACGTCATAGTGGCGCTGGCCGAGCGTGCGCTTGGCCGCCTCACGAACTGTGGCGAACGCCTCGGGCAACAGGTCATCCAATTTGGTCCCGTCGGCAATCCGCTGGCGAAAGACCTCCGTCTGCCCTCGCAACTCGTCGTCGGTCATGGCCGAGATGGTCGGCTCATAGCCATTGATGGATTCAACGATCCTGCCGAGCTTGGCGACGTAACGGTCGTTGGCCGATCCAAAGATGCTTTTGGCCAGAGAGGCGAGCATGTAGCGGTATAATCCTCAAATAACGGGCTGCCGCGGGCAGGAAAAAAGGCGCCCGCGCGCGGACGCTGTTTGCGGGGGCGATGTAGGGAGCGGACCTAACCTAGTCAATTGACCGCCGCGTAAGGGAGACCTAGCCGTCGGGCATGGCAGATTGGACCGGCGGATGCCTGTGCGGGAAGACCCGTTTCCGACTTGAAAGCGAGCCGTTCGACGCCGGCTGGTGCCATTGCCGGACGTGCCAGTTGAACAGTGGCTCGCCGGCAATGGTGTTCGCCACGGTCCGGCTAGCCGATTATCGTCTTGAGGCCGGCGACGCATTGGTCCGCAAGGTGGCGTCCAGCAGCTTCGGCCATCGCGCCTTTTGCGGTGAATGCGGCACGCCGCTTTATACCCATGTCGTTCACCAGCCCGACACGCTCGATTTCAGCGTTGCAACGCTTGACGAGCCGGGACGCGTGCGGCCCGGCTTTCACATCTTCTGGTCTAGCCGCGTCCCCTGGATGCAGCTTGACGATGGCTTGCCGAAATTCGACCGCTTTCGGCCGAATACCGTGGGGCTGGAGGGAACCGATCCGCCGGCTTAGGCAGTCTGGCTTTTTGCCGATCCTGACAGCGCGCCTTCCAGCCACTGCTGGATCTGGCTGCGCGGAGCAGCGCCGACCTTCTGGGCCACGGCTTCCCCATTCCTGAACAGCAGCATGGTCGGAATTCCGCGCACTCCATAGCGTCCGGGCGTGTCGGGGTTTTCGTCGATGTTGATCTTGGCGATGGTGACCTGGTCGCCGAGGTCGGCCGCAATTTCCTCCAATGCCGGGGCGATCATCCGACATGGGCCGCACCATTCCGCCCAGAAATCGACGAGTACCGGCTTGTCGGCGCCGAGCACATCCGCCTGGAAGCTCTGGTCGGTGACAGTCTTGGTATTCTGGCCCATTTGGGACTCCTTTAAGTCAGTGGCGAGGGATATGGGTACGGACTCGAGGATGCTCAACAGGCGAGCGTAATCAGCCTCGGCCCCGCTGTGTAGAGCAATGACGCCTCGATCCGGCGGCCGGGAAAAATCGCTTTCAAAGCCTCGGCATATGCCTCCATCTGCGCCCGATGCGCTGACGGCACGGAAGCAAGGTCGGCCGGCACGGAGCGACCGGTCTTGAAGTCGATCACCCGCACCAGATCAGCGGCGATACATAACCGATCGACGGTGCCCGCAATAACCCGGCCATCGGGAAGGGTCGCGGCAATCGGAGCCTCGGCCAATGCTCCCGCGCCAAAAAGATCGGCAAAGGCGGGATCGGCAATCAGGGAGCAGGCGGCTTCGGCAATCTCCTGTCGCGCACCATCGCCAACACCCATCCGCTCCAGCCACTTCAGGGCCAAGGACATGCGATCGGCCTCGACGCCCGGAAGCCTTTCGAACAACGAATGGAGCAAGGTGCCGCGCCTCGCTGCCTCGCGCATTTCGGGCGACGGAGGCGGCGCAACATCACGGTCTTCGACAATTTGCGATGGGGCAAGCGGCCGTGGCGGGCGTGCTTCGGGAGGCGCTGCCTGGCGAAGCCAGCCAGGGATGGCGATGGGGCCCAGCAAGGCCTTGCCGGTCTTGGCCCTTGAAGGCAGATGACTGCCACGCTCCCAAACGAGCGCTTCGCCCCAGCCTTCCATTGCAGTCGGGACCGCTCCCAGCGACTGCATCGCTCGCGCCGCGGCGGCGTGCCAGCTGCCGGCCGGAGCGACGCGTTTCGGCTTGACCCCTGCAATCACCAATCGCTCGGCGGCTCGGGTCAGGCCAACATAGGCGAGCCGCCAATGTTCCTGGCGGTCGCTATCCTTCGCCGCGTCGATCACCGTTCGGAAGATCGGCGCGCATTCCTCCTTGCGCGGGCGAATCAGCGGCAAGTCGCCGACTCCCCGCAACGGCACGTCCATCACGGATGACGCCCCGCCGACCTTGTCCGGATCGTGGGTTGCGTCAGCCAGGATGACCAGCGGCGCTTCCAGGCCTTTGGCACCATGCACGGTCATCACTCGAACCGAGTCCGAGGGGGCGGCCGGATCGCGCTTTACCTCCACCTGGCCCTGGCCGAACCAGGCGAGGAAGCGGTCGAGAGACGCGATCTCCTCCTGCTCGAACAGCAAGGCGCTCGCCAGCAAGCTCCTCGATCGGATCGCGTGCCGCCTCGCCCAGCCGACGCAACAGCTTCCTCCGTCCGTCCAGCGGCCCGGACAAGATTGTTTCCAGGAAGCGGGCGGGCGTGACATAGTCCGCCATGCCGAGCCAGCCCGCCAGGATGGCGTGCGCGGTGGCCCAGTGGGGCTGCTCTTCGCGGCGGCTTGCCAGTTCGGTCCACAGCTTGCCTTTCCGGGCGAAGGCCAGGTCGAATAGCTGATCCTGGGTCCAGCCGATCAGGGGCGACACCAGGAGGGCGGCCAGATTGAGATCGTCGAGCGGTTGCACTGCGAACACCATGCTCGACAGAAGGTCCTTCACCGCCAGCGGCTTGTGCAGGTGCAGGCGATCGATGCCCGCGACCGGGACCCCCTGGGCGTAGAGCCGAGCAACGATCAGTGAGGCAAGCTCGGTCCGGCTGCGCACGAGGATGAGGATGTCGCCGGGTCGCAGTGGCTGGTTGGTCGTGGCCATGACCGGCGCCTCGGCCAGCCAGCGCCCTACCTGCCTGGCGATTGCATCGGCGTAGAGGCGGGTCGCGTCGTCAATCCAACCCTCTTCTCCTTCTTCCGCATAGTCGGCGGTGTCCGGATCAAAGGGAGGCCAAAGCTCTACCCTGCCGGGACGCCCGGCGTGAAAGGGCTGATGGGGATTGGGCGGCTCGCTGAGGCCCATTTCGCGGAAACCGACATCGCTGATCAGCGCGTCGACAACCTCGAGCACCGGCGGGGACGAGCGAAAACTCGCGTCAATCGACAGGTCGCGGAATTCCCGCGCCCGCACCTCGGCTTCGTTCGCCGAATCGAGAAGCATCGCGGCCCTGGCCGACACCCTGGCCCGGAATTGCTCATATTCCCTGGGGTCAGTCCCCTGGAACCCGAAGATGGCCTGCTTGAAATCGCCGACCATGAACAGCGTCCGCCAGCGATCCTCAGCCTCCGGGTTGCCGGAGAAAAATTCCTCCGCCAGCGCATCGACGATCGCCCATTGATCGGCATTGGTGTCCTGCGCCTCGTCGACCAGGATGTGGTCCGTGCGCTGGTCGAGCTTGTATCGAACCCAGTCGCCCATGCCCGGCTGGTCGAACAGCCGCCGCGTCCAGGCGATGAGGTCATCGAAATCGGCCACTCCTTGCGCTCGCTTTGCGCGGACATAGGCGCGGGCGAAGGCTTGTCCCGCCCGAAGGCCGGCGGCCTGGACCCTGGCCAGCTCGCAGGCGCAGATCAGGGTTCGAAGCTCACCGAGCCAGAGCGCGAAGTCGGAGACAAGTCGATCATATTCCGGCTCGGCCTCGAGCTGCCTTGCTGCCGACTTGCAGGGCGCCCCTTCCCTGGTGACCAGCTTGGCGCCGACGGTGGCAAGCAGGTTTCGTCGGGCATCGGGGGTGGACGACAGGAACAGCGTAAGGTTCCCGATGATTTTTGCCCCGGTCGCCGCGCCCCACGCCCGGTTTGCGGCAATCAGCCGCTCGAGCAGGTCGATATCGAGCGCGTCATCGTCGAGCCTCCGCAAGATCTCCGCATCAGGGTCGACGTCCCCGATGCCGATCATGCCGAGCAGCCGTGCCTCAATGCCGGCGGGCTCACCCAGCGCCTCCATCGCCTCATGAGCACGGGCGCACGCCACCAGATAGCCCTCCGCCCCCAGCTCGCCGAGCCGAAGGCTGAGCACTGAAACATCATCGATCAGCTGCTGATCCCGGCCAGCCGCGGCCGCCTCCAGCAACGAAGCCAGCGTTCGCCGTGCCAATTCCGCTTCCGCCCTGCCCTCGATCGGACGGAAGCCCGGCGCGATGCCCGCCTCCGCCGGAAAGGAAGCCAGCAGCGTCTGGGCAAAGCTGTGGATGGTCTGAATGCGCAGGCCGCTGCCGGGCGCATCGAGGACCTCCGCGAACAGGCGCCGCCCGCGCTCCACGGCGGGCGGGCTGTTGTCCTCGCCGAGCGCAAACAACTCCTTCCTGAGCGCTTCATCGGGCAGTCTCACCCAGTGCGCCAGCCGTTCCCCGAGCCGGTTCGCCATTTCCGCCGCCCCGGCCTTGGTGAAGGTCAGGCAGAGGATCGAGGATGGCGGGGTTCCGCGCAGCAGAAGGCGGAGCACGCGCGACGTCAGCACATGGGTCTTGCCGGTTCCGGCCGACGCCGACAGCGCGGCATGGACCAGCGGGTCGGACGCCTCGGCCTGCGCCCCCTCAAGCGGAAAGAATGGCTTCAGCCGGCGGCGCATGGAACCGCCCTTTCCAAGCCGCGCTGTTCCGCATAGGGACGAGGCCGACCAACAGACGAGAGGATCGGATGAGCGAGAGCGATAACCGCGACGACGACCGGCGCGACGATGAACGGCGGGCCAAGCTGGTGAAAGCCGGCGTTGCGGTCGGGATCGGGTCGGCGGCCATCGTTGCCGCGCTGCTCTATGCCTCGACCGTCAAGAAGAAGCCCAAGCGCAATCCCCCTGGCGGCGACGCAACCGACTGACCTGATCCACGCCACTGGCCTACTCACGGCCGTACCACTCCTCCAGCCGCATCAGCTGGTCATAATCCTCGTAGGGCGCATAGGCCGGGTTGAGCTTGGCCTGGAACGGTTCGTCGCCCGCCAGCCAACGGCCGGCCGCATCGGCAAAATAGGCGTAGGCGCGCTCGACAAATGCTTCCGGGCCCTCGTCATCGTCGGGTGACCGACGATAGCCGAACTTGCCCTTGTCCTTCGCCAGCGACCAATATTCATGGGCTCCGGATGCCCCACCGATGCCTTTGAACCCACCCTCCCGAGCAATCAGCGAGAGCAGTCCAAGCTGCATTGCGAAACCCTCCGACACCGCTTTCCTGGCTGGAGCCTGGCCGGTCTTGTAGTCGACGATCGCCAGCCTGCCGTCGGGCAGTCGATCGATCCGGTCGACCTTGCCGTAAAGCATGATGCCGGCGATCTCGGCCTCGCCGAATTCTTCCGCGAGGATCGGCAGTCGCCCCTCTGCCCTATCCTGGGCCGACTGGGCCGCAATCCAGTCGATCGCTTCCATCAGGCGCGGCGACCAGAGCGCGCGAAGCATGGGATGGATGGCCTCGTCGGCGAGCATCGCTTCGGCTCTAGCCTCAAGCCTCGCAGGATCGCAGCTGTCCTGCCTGAACCAGGCCTCCAGCACCTCATGGACTGCCGTGCCTTTCCAGGCGGCGTGATGTTCGGCATCGACCGGCTCTTCCGGCCTGAGCCGCAGGATCGTCTTGGCGTAGAAAGCGAATGGATCGGCCCTCAGACGGTCGAGATCGGTCACGGCGATCTTCTTCGGCCGGGCTTCGATCCGGGGCTTCGGCGCGGGCCGACCGGCGGGCTCTATGCCGGCGCTGGAGTCAAGCGCGACGGTCAGCCGCTCGAGCCGCTGGTCCCGAGTTCATTCCGCCGGTCATCGCCTGCAGCCTGAGCCACAGGCGCGAGGCGACGGTGGGCGATCGGCCGTCGCGCCTGGCCCGGGTCAACAGCACTCGCGGAGCGCCGAGCGCGCTCATGAAATCGTGGGCGGCCAGGCCCGTGCGGAACTCCAGGCCGGACAGGCCAAGTATCCGGCGTATTTGCGGGGCCAGCCACGGATCCGGGCTCGGTTGCGACGGCCAGACACCTTCGTTCAATCCCCCAAGGATCATCAGGTCGGCCTTCTGCAGCCGAGCCTCGAGCAAGCCCCAAATGAAAATTCGCGGATGGCCGCCATAAGGTCGCCGGACGGGCATTCCATCCATCAGGCCGCGAAGAGCAGGGATTATTTCCTCGGGTGCGACATGCATTTTGGACGCATCCGGCGCCTGCTCCAGCTTCGAAAGCAGCTCCGCCGCCAGGCGCCCGTCCGGTCCGCGCCAGGCCGCGTCGCCTGCCAGCCCGCTCGCCGCCACGCGCAGATATTCGGCAACCCTCGCCAAAGACCCGGCGCCAATGCCATCGGTCAGCGGGGCAAGATATGGCCGAATGGATTGCCATGCGCGCTCGGCCTTGCCCCTGAAGCGCTCGTCGAGGCCTTCGATGCCGGCACGCGGGCGAGGTCCGCGCAAACCCAGGTCAAGCTGCCGCACCGCGTCGAGCCAGCGCCGTCGAGCGTCCGTTTCGGCAGGCTGGGCACCCGCCAAATGCGGCCGCTCCCCCTCCCCGCCAACCAGGGGATGCTTGAGCAGGACCAGCAATGGTACCGGGGCCAGATTTTCGGCCGCGACGGCAGCGATGGCCAACAACAGCGTTCCCGCGGGCGTATGGGACAGCGGCTGGCCGGCGCTGTCGTCGGCCTCGATCTCCCACCGCTGCAGGTGAGCGGATACGCGGGAAGCCAGGTTGCGATCGGGGGTGACCAGCGCGGCGGTCTTGCCGGGGATCTCGACCGTCTCACGCAAGGCAATGGCGATCGCCTGGGCCTCGCTCGCCGGGTCCGGCAGTTCGGCCACGCGAATTCCTGTCAGGCGTCGTTCGGACGGCGAAAGCCGCGTCCATTTGTCGCTGAAGCGCGGCGCGACCATGGCATGGGCAACCGCTCGGCCACGCAACGAGGACGACGCCGCGCGCCCACCCCCGCGCCACGGCAGCACTTCGTCACGCGCCACGCCGATGCGATGGAGAAGACGCTTCAGATGATATTGCGGATGGGCTTCCTCGCCGCGACCATTTTCATCGGGCCCAAGCGCATCCCACTCCTCCTTCGGCATGACCTGAGCATCGGCCAGAGCGGGAAGGATCACTGCGCCCTGCTTCAATCGCGCAACCCGCGCAAGAAGAGCGGCCACCGCCGGTGCGGAGGTGGTGACGCCGGCAGCCAGCGTAAAGCCATCCGGAGGTCGTTCGGACCAACGTTTGGCCAGCGCATGGAGCAGTCGGCTGCGACGCTCGGCAAGATCGATGACCTGCCGCTCCGCCAGCAGTGCCGGCCACTGGTCAAGGACGGCGCGAAACCGATCGATCGACTGGAGCCAGTGAGCGGCCAGTTCGGGCGTTTCATTGACCGCATCGACCAAGCGGGATGCCGGCACTTCCTCCACCGCCAGCTGGTCCATCGTGCGCGCCAGCTCCGAGGCGAGGCGCATTGCCTCCGCGGCCCCGGTCCCTTCGCCCCCGATCAACCGTGCCAACAGCAATTGGCGTTCCAGCGGCTCGATTGCCGGCGGAATTTCCTCTGCCAGGTCAAGCGGATCCAGCGCCCCGCCGATCCGTTCGCCGAGGTCGGGATCGCCGACGGCAATCAGCCGCGGCAGAACCAACCCGCCGCCGCTCGCCCGAACGAACGCCTCGGTAACGGTCCGGACGGCACGATTGTTGGGAAGCAAGATCCGCCCGCGGGCCAGGATCAGTGGGTCGCGCCCCACGGCATTGACCAAGCCGATCGCCAGCGCGTCCGCAAAGCTGCGGTGCGCCGGGATGGCGTAGACAATCGGGCTGTCAGCAACGCGGCGCTGGAACAGTCCGGTGTCAGCCATGCTCTAGGGCGCGCTCGGTTGCCTTGATTGCCGCCGGATTGCCCACGTCGAACCACAAGCCGTGGTGAACTGCGCCGAAGCAGCGGCCATCGGCGATTGCCTGGTCCCAAAGAATATTGGTCGAGAACGGCCCTTCCGGCGCGTCGCGCAGCAGGCGCTTCGAAACCATCTGGATCCCGGTGAACACGAATGGCGCGACCTTGCCCTTTTCGCGCCGGACAAGGCGACCGTCCGACGTCATATGGAAATCGCCCTGGCCGCGATGATTGCCGGCGCGAGCTTGCGGCACCAGCAGCAGCAACGCGTCCATGTCCTCCTCGCGCCACAGCGAGGCGAGCAGGTGAAGCGTATCGGACGGGCCGTCGATCCAAAAATTATCGCTGTTGATCACCAGGAAAGGATCGGCGTGGATCATCGGCTCGGCCAGGATCAGGCCGCCGCCCGTTTCCATCAGCTGTTTGCGCTCGTCGCTGACCTGGACATCGAAGTCGTTCGCCCGCGCCTTCAAATGCGCTTCGAGCGCGTCCGCCAGATAATGGACATTGACGACGATCTTGCGGACGCCGGCGGACCTCAGCCGGTCAAGCACATGGTCGATCAACGCCTTCCCGCCCAATTCCACCAGCGGCTTCGGCCGGCTGGCGGTCAGCGGGCGCATGCGTTTTCCCAGGCCCGCTGCCAGGACGAAGGCGGTGTCCGGAACCTCGGCCTCGATTTCGGGCCGAAGCGCAACCGAGCGGGCCTTGCGGTTCATGCGCCAGTCTCCTGCCAGGCCGCGGCGCGATGCGAAACAGGGATATTGGCGTCGAACCAGTCGCGAAGCGGCTCGAGGCCGGGCTGGGAGAGATCGCGTTCCAACAGGCCCCACATCCTGGGTTGGAACTGTTTGTAACGCTCCTTGCCGTCGCGCTTCCAAAGCCGGCAGAAGACACCGAGGATCCGGGTGTTGCGCTGCGCCGCCAGCGCCCAATAGGCTCGCTCGAGACGTCCGTCCGCATCCGATTTTGCAATGTATCGATCGATCATGTCCCGCTCCAGCTCCGGCGGGACATCGCGGCGAGCATCTTCCAGGACCGAGACCAGGTCGTAGGCCGGATGACCGGCCAACGCGTCCTGGAAATCGAGCAGGCCGAACCGCTCGATTCCTCCGCGACCATCGAGCAACATGACATTTTCGGCATGGTAGTCGCGAAGAACGGTGACTGGTCCCAATCCGTCATTCGCAACGGGTTCCAGCACCCGACGCCACGCGGCATCCCATTGCTCGACATCGACGGGGCGCAGCTCTACCGCCGGCACGTACCAGTCGGGAAACAGGCGCAGCTCGGTCAGCCATTCGGCCAGACCGTGCGGGGGAAGGCCGGGCATCGGGGGCTGCCGATGAAGGTGAACCAGGACGTCGACCGCCGTTTCGTACAGATCACGCTCGATTTCCGGATCCGCGTCCAGCGTCTCGCGCATCCGGGCGTCGCCGAGGTCGTCGAGGAGCAGCAACCCCTGCTCGAGATCGGCCGCCAGCACCCTGGGCGCTGCCAGTCCGATCTCCTGCAGCCAGCCCGCAATCGCTGACAAACGGCCGCGGATCTTCGTGCGGCGGAGGCGCATCCATCAGCACTGCCCGCCGCTCGCCGGAATGGATGCGGAAATAGCGACGGAAACTGGCATCGCCCGCAAGCGGCAGGATGGTCGCATCGGCCCAACCGTGGCGCGCAAGAAAATCGGTAGCGGTAATCGGCGGAATCATCGTGGCGGCCATCGCCCTTCCCATGACGCAGGCACCCGAGCTGTCAAGGCGCGGGAGCCATTGTCGGCGACTTCAAGCGACAGGGCGAGAGCCTCAGGCCACGCGTCGGTCCCGGCATTGCTGGGCCACTCCACGATCAGCACGCCGTCCTGGCGAATGTCATCAAGCCCTAGCTCGTCCAGATCGGATGCGTTTTCAATACGATAGAGGTCAACATGCCAGACCGGCGGGTTGAGCGCCTCATAGGGCTGGACGATCGCGAAGCTGGGGCTTGGCACCTCGGACCCGTGACCGAGCGCGCCCAGGAGGCCCCGGACCAGCGTGGTTTTGCCCGCGGATAGCGCCCCGGACAGGGTCACCACGTCGCCAGGTCGCAGCAGGAGCGCAAGCTTGCGCCCCAATCTCAGCGTCGCCTGCTCATCCTTAAGCATCATTGGGGCGCCCGGGGAATGGTCAGCGTGACACTGGTTCCCTTGCCCAAGGCGGATTCCAGTTGGACCTTGCCGCCATGCGCCTCGACGAATTGCCGAGTCAGCGGCAGGCCGAGGCCAAGCGCCGCCTCACCTCGGGGGGCGCCGGAGCGATGGAAGCGAGCGAACACCTCCTCCTGCTGCTCCGGAGCAATGCCCGGACCATTATCGACGATGATGATCGACGCGGTTTCCTCATCGCCGCTGGCCTTGAGCCAGACGTGGCCGCCCTCCTCAGTATAGGCGACCGCATTGCGGAGGATGTGCTCGACCGATTCCCGCAGGCGGCGGGCGTCGCCGATGACGCTGCCGGAGCTCGGCTCCAAGGCCAGTTCGAGCTTCTGGTCCTTTTCGGCGACGCGGCCCTTGAGCGCCTCCGCCGCGGCACGGCACATGCCGGCGACATCGACCCTCTCGCGCTCCAGCACGATCCCCTGCGTGTCGCCCTGGGTCAGGTCGAGCACGTCGTTGATCAGCTTCGACAGGCGCTCGACCAATTCCAGGATGGCGCCGACGTAATCGGTTGCCGCCGAGGGCAACTTGCCGGCGTATCCGCCCTGCAGCATCTCGGCAAAACCGCCGATCGAGGTCAGCGGAGTGCGGAGCTCATAGCTCATGTTGGCGACGAAGTCGGTCTTGACCCGGTCCGCTTCCTCCAGCGCCGTCGCGCGCTCGCGAAGCGCGGCCTCGATCCGGCTGGAGTCGGTGACGTCGACCATCGTGAACAGCGCGTTGCCGTCCGGCAGCGGCACGGCGGCAAATTCGAAATGGCGGCCGTCGGTCAGGGAAACGCGGCCGGTACCCGACTGCCGCCCGCTGGTGGTCGATCGAACAAGCTCGCGAACCTGCGCCGCCGCGGTCGGATTGACCAGCCGCTTGGCCATCGCCGGCACCAGCTCGTCGACCCGCGGATGCTCGGCAAGCCAGGCTTCGTCCAGATCCCATAGCTCGCTGAAGCGGCGATTCCACAGGTAAAGCCGCCCGTCGGAGGCAAACACGCTGATCACCTCGAACAGATTGTCGAAGGTCGCAGCACGCACGCGAAGCAGCGTATCGCGCGCGGATGCCAGCCGGACCTGCTCCGTGCGATCCTCGAAGATGAGGCGCAAGCCGCCGTCGGGCAGAGGCTGGCCGAGGATCCGCAAGTGATCCCCGTTGGAGAGCATCCAGTCCTCCTCGATCGCCTCCTCCGGCGAGGTGAACCAGGCGCGCCGCTCGGCCTTCCATGCCGGAAAATCGCGAACTTCGGGCAATCGCCCATTTTCGCGCATGCGTTCGAGGACGCGATCGAATTCGGGCTGCTCGGCAAGCCATTCGGGCTCCAGCTGCGCCATGATCGCGAACGGCCGGTTGAAGAAGGCCAGCTGGCGATCGCCGTCGAACTGGACGGCCCCGGCGGTCATGCGATCGGCCAGCTCGCGCTGCGATTCCTGATGATGCGCCAGCTCGATCCGCGCATCCTCCAGGTCCTGGATGTCGATTGCGAAGCCGGCCACCGCGCCGGTCGGCAGCGGCACGTCGACGATCCGGAGCATCCGGCGTTCCTGGCCGATCGTCGCGGGCTGGGAACGCGAATAGGGCTCGCCCATTTCCAGCGCCCGCTCCGCCCCGGCACGAGCGCTCTCGGCGCCCGCCGCATCGATCAGCTCAGCGCCTTTCTCGATGACCTCGGCCGCGTCCCTGCCCTCCACCGCGGCGACGAATGCGGCATTGACCAGCCCAAGGCCGAGATCCGGACCGCGATACCACATCGGGAAGGGCGCGCTCTCGATCAGGTGGGTCAGTGCGTCGAGCGCCCCTTCGGTTTGCTGGAGGCGCCGTGCCAGTCGCTGGCGGTCGACGTCCGCATCGCTGATGTCGAACAGCCATGCGAGAACCGTTCCCGGGCTGGCCGGCGGCGGCGCCAGCGCGGCGCGAAGCTCCACCACCCGGTCGCGGCCGGCGAGGCGCAGCTGCTGGCGGAAGGGCGAACCGCCCAGGCGCACCTCGTCCAGCCGGTCGGCAAACGCCGCAAGGTCCTCCGCGGTCGAAGCCCGTATCGTCACCCGCGAGCCGCTCGATGCGATCCGGCTGGACGAGAAACCCAAGCTCGCGGATCAATTGGGCGTCGGCCTCGACCTTCCCGTCGGGGTGGACCAGCAGCGCCCGGGCCGGAGCCGCGTCGAGCAGCGAACGCATGGTCCGCGCCGCGCCGAGCACCGCCTGCGCCCGGCGAAGCCGCTTGGCTGCCAGAATGGCCAGCGCCGACGCAAGCGCGACCCAAAATGCCGCGATGACGATGATCGCAGCAGCGATATCTGCGTCGACGATCACGCTACCCAGCCCCCGACCTTCATCGCCCTGTCATAGAAGGCGGAACCGCAAAGAAAAAGGGCGGGATACCCATTGGTACCCCGCCCCGTCAGTTGATCCGAAACCGGACTTAGAACTTGGCCTTGGCGCTCACGAAGAAGCGGCGGCCGTAATAGTCGTAATAGCTGCCGAGCAGCGGCACCTGGGCGAATGCCGCTGATCGGCGCGCCGACCGTCGAAACCAGCGGCGGCTTCTTGTCGAACAGGTTCGACACGCCGAACAGGAAGGTGAACCCCTTGGCCGCTTCGATTTCCGCCGACAGGCTGTGGTAGGCAACCCGCGGCAGCTTGTAGACCGGGCAATATGGGCCGCCACGAAGCGCAAAGGCCGACGTTGGTCGCCAAGCAATTGTTCGGCGGTCAGAGTTCAGTGCCGCCGACGATCTTCCAAGTTGTCGATGTCATTGGTCTTGGAGATGACCTGCAGGCCATAGGTGACCGTGAACGGCGCCTTCTGCCAGGTGATATTGAGGTCGCCGATCCACTTCGGATCGCCGGCTTCGCCGTTGAAGTTCTGCTCGGTGCCCTGGAACAGGGTGAACGTGTCCTTCAGCTGATAAGTCAGCTGACCAAGCAGCGACAGGGTGCCCCATGCCGCCCAAGTCCTGACGGAAGCGAGTAGTGAAATCGAGGCTCTTGTTATGCTGAGTGTCGATGTTCAGGAACGGATCGTTGACCGTCAGGATATTGAAGCCGTTGGGATTGAGCCTTCAGGTATCGCGAACGAACAGGTCGCACAGCGGATCGTCCGGGAAGGTATCCGACGTGATAGCAGGCGTTGAGGATGGTGCGCTGCGCCAAGTTGCGTGACCTGATCCTTCACTTTGATGTCGATATAGTCGACGGTCGAAGCTGAACCGGCCGCCCTCCCACAGCCAGCTCTGCGGGGTGAAGATAGCGCTGAGCGTCAAGGCCTTCGAGGTTTCCGGATCGAGCAGGCCGATGCCGCCCTGCGAGAAGGTTTCGAACGAGCTGCCGCCGCCGATGTAATCGCGCCGGAATCCCCTGCGCGGCGCAATTTTGCTGAATCTCCTGCGTTCTCCGACAGTCTCCCAGTGGACGCAGGGATCGATCTGGCTTGGCCAAGGAAGCCGGATTCATTGGCCAGGAACTGCTCGAACAGTGCCGGTGAACGGAACGACGTGCCGTAGGTAGCACGGAAGCGGAGGAAGTCCGTCACCTGCCAGTTGCCGGCCAGCTTGTAGGTCCAGTTGCCCTTGTCGGAGTCACTCGCCCCGTCGAAAACGCACTCGCCGGGGCCGCTGCAGACGGTCCCGTTCGCTTGGCGTAGGTGTTGGTCACACGGGCGGCGCCGCTGAACGTCAGCGAACGGCCGATCGCACGTCCTCCAGGACCGGGATTTCGATTTCGCCGAACGCTTCACGGGTCCGCTGGTAGCCCTTGGTCTGGCCGGAGCTGGTGCTACCCCAGAGGTTGCCGGTCAAGTCCGACTTCGCCCGGCATGTCGTTGATGTAGTCGCGGCGGGCATGGAGGCCGAGCGCCACCTTCACCGGGCCGGCCGGCAGCTCGAAGACGTCGCCGCCGACAGTCAGCTTCCGCGCTGGTCTGCTTGTAGAGCGTGTTGCCCTTGTCGACGCCGAACAGGAAGTCCTTCTCCGCTGCGTGAAGTTGCCGGCGCAGGACGCGCGGATCGAGTATAGTCGATGTCCATGCAGGGCACGCCGCGGATGGCGGTTACGGTTCCTTCGCAAAGATCGGTTCGGAACTCGGCGACGCCGAACTCGATCGCATCGCGGAAGATGATCGTCGCGCTGATAGTCGCCGTCCGACCGGCTGTGCTGGACGTGGAAGTCCAGGAAGCCGTTGGGCAGGACATTGTCCATGTTGGCGCGAACGCCGGCGACGCCGCGATAATATTTGACGTCGGTGCTCAGAATTGAACGGCGCCGCGATGACGGGCTGGATCAGCGCCGCGCCGGAGAATCCGGTATTGAGCGGATCGCCGGCCGCGTACGGATCGCAAGTCGCTCTGGCCGGCCGATCTGCACAGAAGAAATAGGGCAGTGTAGATGCCAGTCACCTCGCCGTCGTAGACGGTGTAAATCGTTTTCGGCATGCCGGGGAACTGGAGAAGAACAGCTGGCGCGACGCGTCGGTCTTGGTCTTGCGGCGGTTGTACAGGCCTTCGACATAGAGATCGACGCGATCGGTCAGTTCATAGCCCGCCTCGGCGAAGAGGGTAAAGCGCTTGGTGTCCGGGATGACCAAATCGTCGTCGAGCTGCGCTTGTCATAATTGTTCTGAAGGCCAGGGCGGTGGCGCTGTGGCGCCCACCGGGAAGAAGCCTGTCCGGTGCCCGAAACTGGGTCGGGTCGACGGGTTGTCTGGAAGAAGAGACCGGTTTCGGTCAGGCGTGCTCAGGAATTGAGCCAGCGACGGATCGAACTGGTAAATTGGCCGGCGAATGGTCCGCCGCGGGTCAGCCCTGCGGCGTAGCGGTCGCGGGACAGGCGGCCCGAGCAGGTTCGGGCGCATCCAGAACCGAAGTCGTGAGAACGACCGATGTGTTCGTGGAAACGCGCCGCAATAGGGCTCGCCCGTGCGCGGATCGATCGGAGTCGGAACGCTCGCCGGTCGCCTCGCTGGTGACATTCTCCTCTTCGCAGCCAAGGAAACAGCGATCGCCCCGCTCCAGCTCCTTGTGGCGGTACCAGTTGAGCGCCGACCATGACAGTGGCCGCGGTCGCCGATGCGCCGCCATAGGTGCGCCGACAGGCTATATTGCTCGCCGCCGCCCGTCTTCGGGAACCGAGGCGAAGCCGCGAACGTCGAGGCCGCGCAGGTCCTTCTTGGTGATCAGGTTGACGACGCCGGCGACCGCGTCCGAACCGTAAACCGACGAAGCGCCAGTCTTGAGGATGTCGATCGTCTGGATGGCGTCGACCGGAATGACGTTGAGGTCGAACGCGGAGACGCCGCCGCGAACGCCCGCCGGACCGGCACGGCGGCCGTTGAGCAGGACCAGCGTGCGGTTCGCGCCAAGCCCGCGAAGCGAGATCGTCTGCACGCCTTCACCGCCGTTGACGACGAAGTTGGACGAAATTGTCGAAGTGATCTGTGTCGAGCCGGCCGCGAGCGGCGAAGACTTTGCAAGCACCTCGGCCGTCTGGAACAGACCCTCCTTCTCCGACAGCGAAGGATCGATGATCGTGACCGGGTCCGGGCTGTTGCGCTCGTCACGGCGCAGACGCGAACCGGTGACGACGATTGTCTCGCTGGATTCGGCCTGGGTGGCATCAGCCGAAGACTGGGTGGCGGCGCTGGCATCATCGCCGGTCGTGGCCGTGGCGTCGACTTGCTCCACGGCTTCGGCGCAACGCTGGCGCTCGGCCTCAGTGGCCGCATTGGCACAGGCGTCCTGCGGTCGGTGCCGGCGCATCCTGTGCCATGGCGGCACCGGGCGCAAAAGCTGCCGCGAGTGCAAATAGCGAAACGGTCGCCGTCAGGCGACCCGAGTTGACCGAGCGCATCTGATACATCCCCAATTACTAATCCCGACAGGAAACTAGCAATTCGAACGGGCGCGTCGATGCATCGTTGCGTTAACTCAGGACTTTCCCCGATCCATGTTACCTATACGCAACAGACGTTTAGCCGACATAGCTAACAGACTCTATCGCTCTTTTTGCGTTTAGCAGGGTTGTCGCCGTCCAAAAACGAGTGGGCCGCCCCGCAAGGAGCGGCCCACATCTTTGCTTAGAAGCTGGCCCTCGCGCCGGCGTAGAAGAAGCGGCCGATATAATCGCGGGCGTCGCCAGGGGAGATGCCGGTCGCCCCGAACTGCGGATACTTCGGCTTCTTGTCGAAGAGGTTGTCGACGCCGACGTAGAAGTTGAACCGCTCCGCGACCTCGACATTGGCCCGAATGGCATGGTTGAAGCTATCGGGGAACCATTTGGTTGGGAACTGGTCCAGGTTCTGGGGGTCGAGCTCCGCGAGTTCCCCGGGAGTGCAGGTCCCACCCGAAAAGCCAGTCACGCCCGACGTGGGGCAAACCCCGGTATAGCTGTGCTGGGATTCCCAAGTGCCGATGGTCTGCTTGCCGAGATACTGCAGGTTGTAGGTCAAGTCGAAGCGGCCGAAGTCATAATTGGCATTGAAGTTCGCAGCCCAACGTGGGTCGCCCAGCTCGCTCATCTGGCGGTTCGGGAGATCCCCGCGGGATGGGTCAGTGAAGTTGTCCAACCGCAGAATGTGCGTCGCGATGCCGCGCAGCGATAGTCGGTGACCGTTTGCGAGGGTACGACGATAGGAAACATCGAAATCGATACCCTTGGTTTTCTGGGCAGCGAAATTGATGCCGCTGGACAACACAGCAGGTTGCACGAACAGACCGCTTGCCGGATCGCGATTGACCGTGGCGCAGAATGGATTGCTGAGGTCCGGACTGTCGTAACAGGAATTGATAATTGTTTGCGCCGTCAAGACCGAGATCAGGTTTTCGACGCGGATCTTCCAGAAGTCGACGGTGAAGTTCAGGCCCGGAATAAAGGAAGGCTGGACCACCACACCTAATGTCAGGCTGCGGCCCTTTTCTTCAACCAGATCCTCGTTGCCACCCGACAAGAATCCTGTCGAGGAGCTACGTGCCGTGCAGTTGACCCAGGGATCGCCCAGCTCGCGTTGGTTCGCGGGAACGGAGGAGCTGCCGCAAGCGGCAACAGCAGCCGCGTTGAACACAGCCGGGACGCCACCCGCGGCGCAGTTCGCGACGCGGTTCGGGTTATTGCCGATTTGCGCGAAATCGCACGGGTCGGTGAGCTGTGCGAAGTTCTGGGAGAACGGCGAGTAAAGATCCGACTGGGTCGGAGCGCGAACCGATGACGCTAGGGCGGCACGGAAGCGCACGTCCGGGATTGGGGCATAGATGCCATCCAGATTCCAAGCCCATACTGTGCCCGTCTCGGTATTGTAGTCAGACACGCGAGCGGCGCCGCCGATCGTCAGCTCTTCGGCGTAGGGCAGATCCTTCAACAGGGGCACCCGAAGTTCGCCGAACGCTTCCTTGACGGTAAGCTTCGGCGGATCGAACGGCTGAATCGCGTTGAGGAACGTTCCCCCACTGGCGGTCAGCTCATCAAACTCGCTGTGCGCCTTCTCGGACCGATACTCCGCGCCAAGCGCAAAGGCGACCGGACCGCCGGGAAGTTCGAAAAGTTGGGAAAAGTCGCCGCTAACAGTGCCGAGCGCAACGAACTCGGAAGCACTTTCCTTGCGCTTTGCCTCGGTGTTGACGAAGTCGAGCGCTGCCTCGCTAGGGGAGCCAAAACCGAACACGTTGATCGGTACGCAATCCGGCCGGTCATTGGTTGCAATGGCGTCAGCATTGACACCGCAGACAATCTGGCCCGCGCTGTTCCGTACCGCATTCATTGCAAGCTGGTAGCCGTCGGGATTGCCGTCCACGTCGAACAGAACAAGATTGTTCAACGACCGCATGCGGGTCTTGAGCTTTCCATAGTTCAGCGACAGCTCGTAGCGCCAATCCTCATTGAAGGTGCCCTCGACACCGCCGACGATCCGGTATGTGTCACGCTCATGCTTTTCGCCGCGTCCGCCAAAATCGACGTTGAAGCGGGAAAGCGCGAATGTGCCGGTAGCGGGGTTCGCGCATCGCCCAGTACTCTGGAGAGCAGTCAGATTCTGCGCCGTCAGGAATGGATTGTTGCAGCGGAAGGTGCCCAAAGCGCCACCCTGGAAGAAGCTGGGCTGCCCTTCTTGCAGCGCATCGATCCTGACATATTTGGCCTCAATGAACGGCGTTAGAGCCTCGCTCACGTCAAAATGGGCGAGCAGGTTGATTGCATAGCGGTCAAGCCCTGCAGCAATCTGGCCTGTGTTGCGCAGGGTCGATCCTTGTCCGCCCAGAATATTGGCAGATCCACCGGCTTCGAAATGCCCTTCGGGCACGTCGACGAACAAATTGCCTGCCTCGTCGAACCGCAAATATTCACCAAGTCCCACACGGCCGATCGTTCCGCCATCCGAAAGGGAACCGTTCTTCACGCCGCAGATGAATTCGGTGTCGAAAATGCCGTCCGTTCCAAACGGCTCGCCGCCGGTCGGTTCGACCGTCTGAAACTGGCAGCGGCCCGAGTAGGCGCCCGCGAGCGAATTGCGCTGCTTGAAATAAAGCGGCTCCGACTTGGCATACTCGGCCGAAACCGCGACATTGCCGCGGTCATCGGAAAAATTGGTGCCCACGGTTCCAGCGATGAAGTAGCTGCCGCGATCACCCCGCGACGACGTGCCACCCTGACCCTTGAGCGAGATGCCCTCGAAGTCGCGCCTCAGGATGAAGTTGACCACGCCCGCAACCGCGTCCGATCCGTAAACGGCCGAGTTGCCGCCGGTAACCACGTCAACCCGCTGAAGCAGATCCACCGGAATTGTGTTGGTGTCGACCAGGTAATCCCCGGCGATGGCCAGTGACGTGCCGGCTGCCGTTGACCAGGACCAGGGTGCGAGACGTGCCGAGGCCACGAAGGTCGAGCAGGTTGAGGCCTGCGGTGCCGATGAAGCGAGTAGAGTTGCCCTGACTGAACGTCGATCGCAGCGACGGCAGGTCATTCAGCGCGTCGCCCGACGAGACGTCGCCCGTTCAGTAAGTTCATTGACGCTAACCGACGTTAACGGGGTGGGCGACCTCAGCGTCGGACGATTGATGCGCGTGCCGGTGACGACGATGGCGTCGCCCTCGACCTCGGTTTGCTCGGCGACCGGTTCAGCCACCGGCGCTTCGACCGGACTGCAGTTCTCTGTCTGACCTTCGGCGCAAACTGGAAGGGTTGCATCCTGAGCAAGAGCCGGCGAGGCGATGCCAAGTGCCAACGCAAGCGCCGACGTCGACAAAACTAGTGTCGGATAAAATCGCATTTTCTGAACATCCCCGAGATTATTACGTTTTAGACCCGCCGCAACGCATGGGGGCCCGGCTTCACACTGTGAAGCCGGATATTAATGGGGCGTTCAAATTACCAAAGGCTGTTGCGCAGCTGATACAATCTTCGTTATTTAAGGGGCGCAAGGGTCCGCTCCGCGACGCCTTCCGGCTCGTCAATAGCGGTAGTGATCCGGCTTGAACGGACCTTTTGCGGTCACGCCGATATAGGCTGCCTGCTTGTCCGTCAGCTTCGTCAGCTTCACGCCCAGCTTGTCGAGGTGGAGCGCAGCCACCTTTTCGTCGAGGTGCTTGGGCAGGACGTAGACGTCCTTCTGATACTGGTCGGACTTGGTCCACAGCTCGATCTGGGCCAGCACCTGATTGGTGAAGCTGGAGCTCATGACGAAACTGGGGTGGCCGGTGGCGTTGCCCAGGTTCACAAGGCGGCCCTTCGACAAAACGATGATGCGCTTGCCGTCGGGGAAAGTGACCTCGTCCACCTGAGGCTTGATCTCGATCCATTTCATGTTGGCCAGCGCGCCGATCTGGATCTCGCTGTCGAAGTGGCCGATGTTGGAGACGATCGCCATGTCCTTCATCTCGCGCATGTGATCGAGCGTGATGACGTCCATATTGCCGGTCGCAGTGACGAAGATGTCGGCGCGCTTGGCGGCCTCCTCCATCGTCACGACCTCATATCCTTCCATCGCCGCCTGCAGCGCGCAGATCGGGTCGACCTCGGTCACCAGCACGCGCGCACCGCCGTTGCGCAGCGAAGCGGCCGAGCCCTTGCCGACGTCGCCGAAGCCGGCGACGCAGGCGACCTTGCCGGCCAGCATCACGTCGGTGGCGCGGCGGATGGCGTCGACCAGGCTTTCCTTGCAGCCGTAGAGATTGTCGAACTTCGACTTGGTGACGCTGTCGTTGACGTTGATCGCCGGGAACGGAAGCTTGCCCTGCTTGGCGAGATCATAGAGCCGGTGGACGCCGGTGGTGGTCTCTTCGCTGACCCCCTTGATCGTCTCGACCGTCCTGGTGAGGTAGCCCGGTCGCTCTGCGAGGAAGCGCTTCAACGTTGCGACGAAGATTTCCTCTTCCTCATTCTGCGGCGTGAAGAGCGTCTCGCCGGCCTCGACCCGCGCGCCCCACAGGGCGAACATCGTCGCGTCCCCGCCGTCATCGAGGATCATGTTACAGGTCTGATCCTGACCCCAGTCGAAGATGCGGGCGGCATAGTCCCAATATTCCTCGAGGGTCTCGCCTTTCACTGCGAATACCGGCACGCCCGAGGCGGCAATCGCCGCGGCGGCATGGTCCTGCGTCGAGAAAATGTTGCACGATGCCCAGCGGACCTCTGCGCCGAGCGCGGTCAGCGTCTCGATCAGCACCGCGGTCTGGATCGTCATGTGCAGCGAGCCGGTGATCCGCGCTCCCTTGAGCGGCTTCGAGGCGCCATATTCCTTCCGCAGCGCCATCAGGCCCGGCATCTCGGTTTCGGCGATGTCGATTTCCTTGCGGCCGAATTCGGCGAGCGAGAGGTCCTTGACGATATAGTCGCGGGTTAGGGTTTCGACGGTGGCCACTTCGATGATCTCCGAATTCGCTGATGAGCCTGTTGAGGCGAGGCCGCCGTTAGCGAGGGAGCGTTGGAAACGCAAACAAGTTGAGAGCCGGGACGTTTTCGCTAAGAAGCCGCCATGACCGACCGACCCTCCACTGCATCCGCGCGTTCGGAGAGTTTCGAGGAAGCCCTGGCGATCGGCCGCAGGCTACTCGACCAAAACCCGTCCGCTGCGTTGAAGCAGGCTGAGGCGCTGGTGCGGGTGAAGAAGGATGCGCGAGTATTCCGGCTGGCTGCCGAGGCGTGCCGAAAGCTGGGAACTCAAGGCCGATGCCGAAGGCGCTGAACTGGGCGCAATCGAGGCCAATCTTCAACAGCCGGAACTGAAGGACGCGGCCCAACTCCTGGCCGACGGACAGCCGACCGACGCACTGGACAAAGCCCACAAGTTCCTCGCCACCCACCCCGACGATTTGCTGGCAATGACGATTGCCGCTGAGGCTTTGATGGAGTTGTGGGACCTCGAGCGCGCCGAAGCCCTGCTGAGATCTGTGATGGCTCGAGCACCGACGTTCCTCCGCGGATCCATGTTGCTCGCGACGTGCCTTGGGAAGCAAGTACGACTGCGACAGGCCATCAGCGTCATCGAGGAAGCCCTGCTGCGGAAGCCGAACCATGCCCAACTGCTTTCCCGCCTGGCGCAACTGCGGTCCAACGTCGGCGACAATGAAGAGGCGGTGCTGATCTTCGAAAAGCTCGTCCAGCAATATCCGGGAGTGGGCCAGCGCTGGCATAATGTCGCCGATCAATATCGGATCGTCGGGCGTCGCGAAGAGTCGATCGCTGCCTTTCGCAAGAGCCTTTCGATCGATCCGCACAACGCGAGCCGCCTGGTGGACCTTGGCCAACTATTTTCCGAAGGAGCTCGACGACCGGGATGAGCAGACCATCCGCGCCGCCACCAAGGCGAAGTCAGGCACGGCGGATGAAGGATCCCTGGAACTCGCCCTGGGCCTGATCGCGGATCGCAAGGGAGAGCGACGAGACGCTTTCGATCATTTTGTTGCGGGCAAGAAGATCAGGTTAGCTCACCAGCCCTATGATCCCGCCCCTATCTCGGCGGCAGTGGACCGGGTCATTGAGACCTTAACGCCTGAATTCTACCAGCGGCGCAGCTCGTCAGGATGGGCGGATCCGTCGCCTGTGTTCATCATCGGAATGCTGCGATCGGGCACAACGCTCGTCGAACGGGTGCTCGGCCGTCATTCCATGATTGAGAACACCAGCGAACTGAAGATCATGCAGCAGCTGGCAGAGATTGTTCGTCATAAGGCGGATAACCCCGAGGATTATGCCGCACTTCTCGAAAATCTATCGGACTCTGCAGATTTCGTGGGTCGGCGAGCGATATATTGAGGCTTCCGGCGACTACCGCCGCACGGACAAGCCTCATTTCATCGATAAGAATAATCTCAACTGGATGCAGATCGGCCTGATCCTGCTGGCACTTCCCAATGCCCGAATCATCGACATGCGCCGCAATGCGCTCGATTGCTGTTGGGCCAACTTCAAGATGTTGTTCTCGCGGCACTTCCCGGCAACGAACGACCTGCGCCACGTCGGGCGATTCTATCGTGACTTTGTCCGCTTGTTCGAAGCGATGAAGCAGGCCGCACCGAACCGCATCCTCTCGGTCCGTTATGAGGATGTGGTCGGCGATCTTGAAGGCGAGACGCGTCGCATGCTCGGCTTCCTCGGGCTCGAGTTCGAGCCGCAATGCCTCGACTTCCACCTTTCGACCGATCCCGTCGCGACCGCCAGCAGCGAGCAGGTCCGGCGGCCTCTCAACCGCGAAGGGATTGGCTCAGCGGAGCCTTATCGGCAGTGGTTGGGGCCGCTGATCGAGGAACTCGGAAGTCTATCCGACTAGCGGTTTCGGGGAGGCCGTCCGCGGCGGTGATCAAGCGACCCCGCCCCCGGCGTCCAGCAGTCTGGGATCTATCCCTTCAGCCTTGAACGTCGCCTCCCAGCGTTCGGCGGTCGGAGTTTCGAATAATATTTCCTGCCTACCATCGGCCGCAAACCAGCCCGGCCGGCTCATCTCTTCGTCGAGCTGGCCTTCGCCCCAGCCGGCATAGCCAAGTGCGACGAGATAGCGGCTCGGGCCCTTGCCGTCCGCGATCGCCTTGAGAACGTCGATCGTCCCGGTCAGCGCCCCAAGGCCGACCACCTGAATAGTGTCCTGTCCGCCCCAATCGTCGCTGTGCAGCACAAAACCCCTGCCCGGCTCGACCGGCCCGCCGTGCATCACCGGTCCATCGGGCGCGTGGCCCGGTTCCAGCCCGAGTTGCTCGAGCA
The DNA here is from genome assembly GCA_963844355.1 of uncultured Alphaproteobacteria bacterium. Lineage (GTDB taxonomy): Bacteria > Pseudomonadota > Alphaproteobacteria > Sphingomonadales > Sphingomonadaceae > Sphingomicrobium. Next base: position 47,134 of record CAWJNY010000007.1, on the reverse strand, counting down.
GGCCCCTCACCCCGATCCCGGCGCGCTGGTGACCGATGCCGATGCCGACCGCGCCGTTCTCGTCATGAACGCACATGGCGATCACCGCCTTCTCAAAGCGCGGGTCGCCGATGCCGGGCATCGCCAGCAGGAGTTTGCCGGATAGAAAGCGGGGGCTGTCCATGAAGCCAGAATGCGCCGCCGCGGAAATGGCTGCAAGCGACCCCTTCGACTTTGCTCAGGACAGGCTTGAGACTGTCACTGGCGCTGCCTATGTCGCAGGCCGGACATTTGAAGCAGGAGATTTTTGATGGCCATCCAGGTAGGCGACCGCATCCCAGAAGTACAACTGACGCTGGCGACTCCCGAAGGCCCGATCCCGGTCAAAAGCAGCGACTATTTCGCCGGCAAGCGCGTGGCGCTGTTCGCCGTGCCGGGCGCCTACACGCCGACCTGCTCGGCGCGCCACCTGCCTTCCTATGTCGAGAGGGCTGCGGAACTAAAGTCCAAGGGCGTCGACGAGGTCGCCTGCACCAGCGTCAACGACGCCTTCGTGATGGGCGCTGGAATTGCGACCAGGGCTCGTCCGACATCACCATGCTGGCCGACGGGAATGGCGAGTTCGCAGAGGCCCTCGGCCTGACCATGGACGCGTCCAAGTTCGGCATGGGCAAGCGCAGCCAGCGCTATTCGGCAATCATCAACGACGGCGTCGTCGAGCAGCTTAACGTCGAGGCGCCGGGAGAATATTCGGCGTCCAGCGCCGAGACGATGCTCGGCCAACTCAACTCTCAAATTCTCTCCTCTCGCCTTCCGGCAGCAACGCCAGACCATGTTCGGCGTTGTAGCCCGAGGGGGTGAGTTGAGGAGTTTCGAGATGGTGAAAAGGAGCAGAGATTCGGAAGGCCGCTTTCGCGGCAACGGTTTTTTCGACACGGTTCGTGACCGGCCGGGAGCCAGCGCTGCGGTAATAGCCGGGGCTGCCGGCGTGGCGGCCGCGGGCGCCTTCCTGTGGACACGGCGCGGCCAAATCGGCGAAGCGCTCAGCAGCGGCATGGACCGGCTGAGCGAACTCAAGTCCGAACGAATGGGCTCGCAGCCAACGCAAACGGAAATCGCCGAAGAAGCGCTGACGTTGAAGGAAACCGGCAAGAAGTCGAGAGGCCCGCGCGGCCCGATCGCCCAGCAGGACATCAAGGCGGGAATGGCATCCGTCGAATGAACCGAGAGGGGAGCGGCGGCGCTACCGCTCCCCTCATTCAATCACCATCCGCACTGCTTGCCGGCATTCTGTTTCTCCAGCCAGCTTTGCAGCGGCGCGAAATATTCGAGCATCGGCTTGCCGGAAATTTCACGAGTGCCGGTGAAGACCTGCAGCGCATCGGGCCAGGGCTTTGACGCGCCCATGCTCAACATCTGGTTGAGACGCGCGCCGACTTCCTTGTTGCCGTAGAAGCTGCAGCGGTGCAGCGGTCCCTTCCAGCCGGACATGTCGCAGGCCGCCTTGTAGAATTGGAACTGAAGCACGCGGGCGATGAAATAGCGCTCGTAGCTGGTGTTGCCCGGGATGTGGAACTTGGCGCCCGGATCGAAGTCCGCTTCCGACCGCGCTACCGGCGGTACGATCCCCTGGTAGCGCTGCTTCAGGTCGACCCAGGCCTGGTTGTAGTTGGCCGGTGTGATCGAACCGTCGAACACGCCCCAGCGCCATTTGTCGACCAGATAGCTGAACGGCATGAAGGCGACCTTGTCCATCGCCTGGCGCAGCAGCAGCCCCGTATCCTTGTCGGGCGACGGGACCTTCGCGGTCGAGCAGCCCGATCTGCACCAGATATTCCGGCGTGATCGACAAGGCGATGAAATCGCCGATCGCCTCATGGAAGCCGCCGTTGGCGCCGTTCAGGTATAGATAGGACTGCTGGTTGTAGGCGCGCTGATAATAGTTGTGCCCAAGCTCGTGGTGGATGGTGACGAAGTCGTCGCTGTTGACCTTGGTGCACATCTTGATGCGCAGGTCGTCCTTATTGTCGACGTCCCAGGCCGAGGCGTGGCAGACCACTTCGCGGTCGCGCGGGCGGACGATCTGGCTCCGCTGCCAGAAGGTTTCGGGAAGCGCTGCGAGGCCGAGCGAGGAGTAAAATCCCTCGCCGATCTTCACCATTTCGACCGGATCCTTTTTCTTGGCCTCCAGCAGTTCGCCGATGTCATAGCCGATATCGCCTGCGCCCTTGGGAGCGACAATGTCGTAGATGTTGCCCCACTCCTGCGCCCACATGTTGCCGAGCAGGTCGGCGCGGATCGGCCCGGTGGCCGGCTGGACCGCATTGCCATATTTCTGATTGAGCTTGGCGCGGGTGTAGCAATGGAGCTGCTTGTAGAGCGGGTCGAGCTCGCCCAGCAGCCGGTCGTACATCGCCACAAATTCCTGGGGCGTCATGTCGTATTGCGAGCGCCACATGGCGCCGGTGTCGGCATAGCCGAGCTCCTTGGCGCCGGCATTGGCGATCTCGACCATGCGTGCGTAGTCCTGTCGCATCGGCCGGCCGGTGGTCTCATGCCAGCTCCGCCACACCTCGGCGGTCTCTTTGGGATCGCGCAGCGTTCCCATCAGCTCCTCGGCCACGTCGCCGGTGATGGCCTTGCCCTTGTGCTGCGCGCGGCCCTTCGCATAGGCCGACTGCAGCCGGGTGGCGAGTTCGTTCAGCTGGGTCGCCGCGCCCGGCGTCGTCGGCGCGGCCAGTGTCAGCGCGCCCCGCATCAGATCGAGCTTGCGCGCAGTATCGAAGTCGAGCCCCTGGATCCGCGCATATTTGGCGGCTTCGGTGGCGTATTTAACGCCCTTTTCGGTGCCGATCGTGCCGAAATAGGCGGCGACCGCGTCGCTATCATCGTTGATGTAGGTGGCGTTGACCCAGGCGGCCCGGCTCGAAATCAGCGAAAAGTCGTAGAGATCCTTCTCGACCGCGGCGACGAAGGCGCGCGCGCCCTCCGGGGTCATCGGATAGTCGGCGTCGGCAGCCCTGGTCGTTGCCGGAGCCTCGGCAGCCGCGGCGGAGGCTGTCTGCGTCGGTGGAGTTGTGCACAGCCGGCCAGCGCCAGCGCGGCAAGCGATACGGAAGCAGCGAATTTCTTCATGAGGCGTCCTCGTCCCGATAGTTTTTTTTTGTCGCGTGGCTCAAGAACTGGAACGGGCCAGCCCTGTTCGTCAAGCAGCAGTTTGGCTTCGTTAAGCCGCGAGAAAACGCGCGACCTCGTCCCCTAGCTCCTTGTGCGTGATCGAGCTCATATGGGTTCCCGGGATCTCGGCATATTCGGCGTTGGGCAGGATGCCCGCCAGCTCGACCGCCGAGCCATTGTCGTCGTCCTGTTCGCCGCAAACCACCAGCGTGGGCATTGAGAAGGCGTCGACCATCTCATGCTTGTCCTCGCGGTCGCGCATCGTGGCGAGCAGCAGCCGCGCCGCCTCTCGATCGACCTTCATCGTCTTCATGAACTGGACCGCGAACCAGTGCGGGTCGCCTTGCCTGACCTCGCCGAACCGGTCGATCGCAGCGGTGTAGAAATCGCGCCGCCGCTCCCAGTTGGTGAGGACGTCCAGACCCGTCCCCGACAGGATGGCGCGACGCGGCCTGACCCCGCCAATCACCGCTTCGATCACCGTCCTCGCCCCCAGCGAGAATCCGCCCAGGTCGAAATCGGTCAGCGCCAGATGCGCAATCAGCTCCTGGAGATCCCGCACCAGCACCAACTGCGGATAGTTGGCTGGGTCGTGCGGCTTGCCGCTAAGGCCGTGAGCGCGAAGATCCGGCATGATTACCCGGAAGCCCTCAGCCGCGATCCTTGCCGCGTTACCGAACTTGATCCAGTTCATCTGGGCGTCCGAGAAAAGGCCGTGGAGCAGGATGACGGGCCGACCTTGCCCCAGTTCCCGCCAGGCGAGATCGATCCCGTCCGAGGCCTTCCAGTAATGGGTTTGCACCTCGGTCATACAATCCGACAACCGTCGCATAGGCAGGGGCGCGCACCCCGGCCTCGGGCGCGAATCTTCCCAATGTTCACACTGACTCGCGCGAGCGCGCAGACCTGCACAGGGGCTCGAGGCTCACGCCGGGCTGGACCCATGCATTGGCTCGTGCGGTGACGCATGCGATCAGCGCATGTCAGGCCATAACCTACTTTGCAATGTCCGCTTTGGGTGGAAAGCGGACATTCGGAATGTCCCGAAGTTGATCAAGATGAATACGAAGCGACAATCGTCAGTAATGGCTGCGTTTGGCGTACTGGCGCCCTAGACCTTCAAATTGGAGACGCGCTCCAATTCCGACTTGAGGCGTTGCGCATCGAATGCGTGTTGCTCAAATTCGCCGCCGCGCTCCACCCAAAACAGGAAAAGATGCGCGGACCATCGATTGGGGTTGGGCTGCGTTCGACCATGCCGCAAATTCATTCCTTGATACAGAACCGCGTCGCCGGGCTGCATCTCGATCGCGGAATATGGTTCGTCGCCGAAATTCTCGAAGTACGGGCCCTCCGAGCTTACTCGTGTGGAGCCGACCTCGAGCGGCCATGGCAAAGCATCGCTATAAGCGAGCGTGAGGGACACGCTGTGCTCGCATGACGGGCGGTCCGAATGGACCCGGCAAATATCGTCCTTTTGATAGATACGAAAATAGTCGTAGCTGGGCAGGAGGTCCGCCCCGATGAGCTCGCTCATTATCGGCGTCAGGCCCCACAGGAACGTTGTCAGCGGCCGGTAGAAATGACCGGAGATGTCGACAAACTCATGCCTTGAGATGTTATTCAACTTGGCAAAAGTCTGGAAAGACTTTCCCGCAGCCGCAAGGTCGATCTGCAGCTGCTTGAAGAGGTTCGAAGCGACCTCCGGAGGGATCAGGCCCCTGATCGTCGCATAACCGTCTTCCTTATAGTCGCCCTCGACTCGCATAGGATCACTTATCTCGCTTTAGCCCTTTCCCGGAAGTCTGGCTTTCACAATGCGGGACTTCGCGGCCTCCACTAATGTCCGCTATGGGTCGATTGTAGAAAGTAAGGGTGGCAAGCGGACATCGGTAACGCCTTGTTTGCAGATAGCGCATCCGAAGGCGTTCTGATCATCCTTGGTGATGACCACTTTGGGTGGAAAGCGGACGATGGGCCAACCCTGCCCTTAGATTAGTTCCGGCGACTGGATTTCCCATTGGCTGGCGACCATGGCGGCGGCATTGGGTGAGTTGTCACCGAAACCGCCGTTGCCGGTCCCAAGCCAGTTGGTAACCAGCCCGCTGTCGTGGCGCCATAGAATGTCGTCGTGGCCGTCGCCGTTGTAATCGCCGATCCCGGCCACGGACCAATCCAGCGACACCTGGTTTAGCGCATGAGCGTTGTTCGCTGCGAAGCCTCCATCGTCCTCGCCCAGCCAGTTGGTGATCAGCCCGCTGTCGTGCCGCCAGAGAATGTCGTCCTCGCCGTCGCCGTTGAAGTCACCGGTGCCGACGACGTGCCAGCTGGTTGCGACATTGGCCGCGGCATTGGCGAAATTGTCGGCAAAGCCGCCGTCATCCTCGCCCAGCCAGTTGGTGATGAGACCGCTGTCGTGGCGCCACAGTATGTCGTCGTTGCCGTCGCCGTCGAAGTCGCCGGTGCCGACGACCTGCCAGCTGGTCGCGACATTGGCCGCCGAATTGGCGAAATTGGCGGCAAAGCCGCCGTCGTCCTCGCCCAGCCAGTTGGTGATCAGCGCCGCTGTCGTGGCGCCACAGGATGTCGTCGTTGCCGTCGCCGTCGAAGTCGCCGGTGCCGACGACCTGCCAGCTGGTCGCGACATTGGCCGCGGCATTGGCGAAATTGTCGGCAAAGCCGCCATCGTCCTCGCCCAGCCAGTCGGTGATGAGACCGCTGTCGTGGCGCCACAGGATGTCGTCGTTGCCGTCGCCGTCGAAGTCGCCGGTGCCGGCCACTTGCCAGCTGGTCGCGACATTCGCCGCCGCGTTGGCGAAATTTTGCGTGAACCCGCCAGTAATGGTTCCGAGCCAGTCGGTCAAGAGGCCGCCGTCGTGACGCCACAGAATGTCGCTCCGGCCGTCGTCGTTGAAGTCGTTGCGGACGTCGCGGGTCGAGACGGAAATGCCGAAGATGACATAGGCCTTTCCGGCCTCGGTGCCACCGGCATCGTTCAAGGGGGCACCGACCACAACATCGGCCGCGCCGTCGCCATTGATGTCACCCAAGCCAGATACGCTCGAGCCTGCCTTATCCCCGGCAGCATCTCCTTGGATCACGAAGCCGTCGGAATCGCTAAGGTTCGTGAGATCGATCGTTGCGAAGCCGCCGGAGTGACCGAAGATCACATAGGCTTCACCCGCATTCGAGCCACCATCGTCGCCATGCGGCGCGCCTACGATGAGGTCATCAAAGCCGTCGTTGTTCACATCTCCCGCGGCGGACACGCTGTAGCCCGCATTGTCCCCTGCATCAGAACCGCGGATGATGAAGCCCTGGGACGGCGCAAGATTGGTGAGGTCGATGGTGCCCACCTCGCCTGGCTTGCCGAAGATCACATATGCTTCGCCCGCATCCGTGCCTCCATCGTCGCCATGGGGCGCGCCTACGATCAGGTCATCGAAGCCGTCGCCGTTGACGTCCCCCGCCGAGGCGACGCTGAAACCGGCCCAATCACCCGCGCTGTCACCCTGGATGATGAAACCTTGAGAAGCCGCGAGGCTTGGTAAGGTCTATGGTGCCCAACCCGCTGGCCTTGCCGAAGATCACATAGGCTTCGCCCGCATCCGTGCCTCCATTGTCGCCCTGATAGGCGCCGACGATCAGATCGTCGAAACCGTCGCCGTTCACATCACCGGCACCCGATACGCTCCGGCCGAGCTTATCGCCCGCTACATCCCCTACAATTTGGAACCCATCAGTGGGAGCAAGGGCCCCGACGTCGATCGTGCCGAATCCGGCAGCCTTCCCGAAGATCACATAGGCCGCACCAGCGGTGCCGTTGTTGAATTGCGCGCCAACGATGATGTCGTCGAAGCCATCGCCGTTTACGTCGCCTGCCGAGGCGACGCTGAACCTGTTATACCCAGATCCGAAAATTCCTTGGATCACGAACCCGTCGGAAGGCGCGAGGCTCAGTGAGCACGACATTCCCAAATCCGCTTGCCTTGCCGAAGATGACATAGGCCGACGGCCTGGACGGCTGCACCAAATCCGCCCTCCACCGTTGAAATAATGATGTCGTCGAAGCCGTCTCCGTTGACGTCTCCGACGCTCGACACGTTTTGCCCTGCGTAGAAGGCGTCCCCATCGCCCTGGATTGCGAAGCCATCCGCAGCCGCAAGATTTGTCAGGTCTATGTTTCCGAACGCCGCCGGACCGGCCGAAGATCACATAAGCTGCCCCTCCGATGTCGGCATATCCGTAGTTCAGAGGCGCCCCGATGAGGATGTCGTCGAAACCGTCGCCGTTAACGTCCCCGGCTTCAGAAACGCTGGCGCCTGCCCAATCGATAGCGGCATCGCCCTGGATGCTGAACCCGAGTGAGCCCAGCGCGCCGAGATCAATCACTGTGGACATGGGCACCGCCCCTTGTGAAGCCCTGCCGGCGAGCAGCCAGCCGCTGCTCTCTCTTGAGAGCGTCGAATTGCGAAGGGCCCACTTCAGGCTCTGTCCCCGCTTTCGACTCAGTCGCTATTAGGCGACGGACGAATTAACATGAATAACATGCGCGGAACAGTCGGCTTCCTGCTCCTGAATTGCCGATGTTAGCACAGCTTTGTCATCGTGGCGTCGTTTCGTGGGACTTTGAATCAATAAGTATTTCCAGGAAGTCGTAGTTGCCATTTATTCACTTGGTAAAAGAACAGTCTCCCAATGACCGGAACGGGTCGAAAGCAGACGCTGCGCCAATGGCCGGAAGTGGGTGGAAAGCGGACCTTGCTGGCTTTGCCTAAAGGCGGATGAACCCCCTCGACCAATGGTCTCTGTCGACCTCGTATTGCTCGATAATGAAGCCGTCCGGCTCTTCGCAAAATCCAGGCAGTAGCCCGAGTCCGACTCTCCGCTTCCTCGGCCAGCGCTCTTGACGAATAGATGCCGACCACTTTCACTCTTCCGGTCTCCGGGAGGCTATGCAGCAGCACGTACAAGGGATCCATGCCGCCTTGTGTAAGCCTTCCTCAACTGTCCGCAATGGGTGGAAAGCGGATGGTGCGGCCAATGTCCACAATGGGTCGATTGCGGCCGCTGCGGGGCGGACGGCTGCCGTCAGCCTAACGTGAGCTGGCTTGGTCCTCGAGAACGGTGACCCCTTTACCTGGGCTTCCTGCACTGAGGGATTCCGGTGTTACGATCACGACGCTTCCTGGCCTGAGCATGGCAACGACGGCTTGCCGGAAACCTGTCGGAGCCTGCAATCCTTTGCCTTCGTTCGCTGCTAATTCCATGGAGCTGCCCGGACCCGATAGTTGCAGCTTGAGCCAGTGCATTCCTGCATTGTCCCACGCACGCAAGACATAGGCCGTGGCGCCTTCGACCTTGCCGCCGAAACGGACGGGTGCGGAGCCGATCTCGACCCCGTCGCGCATCACGATAGCGCGCTGGTCTGCCGCGCTGATTACGATCGAAACGACGCCGTCGGCTGCACGCTCTGGATGCCATTCATAGGCTGCGCGAGCGATCGGTTGCTGATCGGAACCGACGCTCTCGGTAGCGACAGCCGGAGTGCCCGATGTTCGCGGAACCGCAGCCACGTCGGTGATGACCACCGTCATGCCGAGTTCAGTCGCTCCGAACAGCAGGGCCGAAAATTGGTGCGGCAGGCGGACGCAGCCGTGCGAGGCCGGATAGCCCGGCAATTTCCCGGCATGGAGCGCAATACCCCTCCGGGTCAGCCGCTGCATGTTGGGCATGGGCGCATTGCCGTAGGTGCTTGAATAATGCTCCTTGCGTTTCTGGAGGATGGTGAAAACGCCGGTTGGAGTTTCATGACCGGGACTTCCGGTCGACACGGTTGAAGCGCCAATCGGCACGCCGTTCCGAAAGATGACGAGCCGCTGTGTCTCCAGGTTTACGATGACCAGTGCCGGTCCTTCGGGACTAAGGCCGGGAGCCCAGGCATATTCCCCCGGTTTCAGTTGTGGCGCGATCTCGAGGATCGATCGACCATCCAGTTCAACTTGCTGCGCGGCCGAGTTGCCGGACATGGACAGGGCGGAAAGCGCGCCGATCAGCGCAAGCGGGGCATATCTCATTGGGGAACGATTGTCGGCTTTGAGCCCAACGTCACTCAGGTCAACTACGGAGGTCGAAATCAGCGCAAAGACGGCAATGGGTGCAAAGCAGACCGTCCGCTATCGGTTGTGGGAGCGGATCCACTTGCACTGTGAGCGGTTGGCGCTAGCAGGCCTGGAATGGACTTGGACCAGCTGCTGCAGCACTACTTCGATACATCGGACTTGTCGCAAGCTTCTCCGGCGGTGCAAGAGGCCGGCATTGATCGGCTTCGCGTGGACTTCGGGCTTGAAACCGATCGCTCGCGGCGGTTCGCGCTGTGGTCGCTCCTGTATATGGTCGGTCATGCTCCCGACCTTGACGTAGCTTTCGAACTGGAAGCCGATCGGGAAGCGGCGCGCAATCTTATGGACCTGCTTGCGGCTTCTGGCGAGGGATAGGAAGTCGGATCTCGGGGTCGAAAGCGGTCCTGGAATGAGCGCGCCCTCAGTCCGGCACCTTCCCCGTCGCCGCGATCCATTTGTCGACCAGCTTCTGGTGCTCGTCGGTTCGGTGCTCCGGCAGTCCCTCGGTGTTGATCCAGGCGCGATGCATGCTCTCGACGCCGAAGTGGTGCTTGGGCGTGAAGGGCGACGGGTCGTCGAAGGCGGCGACGGTCAGGTCCATCTTGTCGGCGTCAGCCTTGAACATGAAGCCGAGCGAGGTGCCGCAATGCGCGCAGAAGGGCCGGCGTGCGATCGGGGAGCTGTCGTACCAGTCCGGCTCGCCCTGCCATGCCACGTCGGTCAGCCTGGCATTGATAAACGCGATCGAGACCGAACCGGTCGTTCGCTGACACATCCGGCAGTGGCAGAGATAGGCCTCGTCCGGTTCCACCGTTGCTTCGAAGCGCACCTTCCCGCAGGCGCAGCCGCCGGTCATCGTTTCGCGGTCATATCTCCTCCGTCATTGCGAGCGTAGCGAGGCAATCCAGCGGCGCAAACTGGATTGCTTCGTCGCTACGCTCCTCGCAATGACGAGTTAGGCGGCTTTTTGGAGGTGGCGGCGGCCGAGCAGCTCGGCGATCTGGACGGCATTCAGCGCCGCGCCCTTGCGGAGATTGTCGCTGACGACCCACAGCGAAAGGCCATTCTCGACCGTCGGGTCCTCGCGGACCCGGCTGACATAGGTCGCATATTCGCCAACGCATTCGACCGGCGTGACGTAGCCGCCGTTCTCGCGCTTATCGACCAGCATCACTCCGGGAGCCTCCCGCAGGATCTCCTGGGCCTGGCTGGCGCTGATCTCATCCTCGAATTCGATGTTGATCGCTTCCGAATGTCCGACAAACACCGGCACCCGGACGCAGGTCGCGGTCACCTTGATCGCCGGATCGAGGATCTTCTTGGTCTCGACCATCAGCTTCCACTCTTCTGTGGTCGATCCATCGTCGAGGAAATCGCCGGCGTGCGGAATGACGTTGAACGCGATCTGCTTGGTGTAGACCTTCGGCTCGTTGGAATCGCCGACGAAGATGTTGCGGCTTTGTTCGAACAATTCATCCATGCCGGCCTTGCCGGTGCCGGAGACCGACTGGTAGGTGGCGACAACCACGCGCTTGATCCTCGCGGCGTCGTGCAGCGGCTTCAAGGCGACCACCATCTGCGCGGTCGAGCAGTTGGGATTGGCGATGATGTTCTTCGCGCGATAGCCGTCGATGGCGTGGGCATTCACTTCCGGCACGATCAGCGGAACGTCCGGATCCATGCGGTAGAGCGACGAATTGTCGATCACCGTGCAGCCGGCCTGGGCAGCGCGGGGGACATGGACCTTCGACACCTCGGAGCCGGCCGCGAACAGCGCGATGTCCCAGCCGGAAAAGTCGAAATGCTCGAGGTTCTTGACCTTGAGCTCTTGCCGGAGTCGCCGAAGTCGACGATGTCGCCGGTCGAGCGCGGACTGGCCACCGCCGCCACCTCAGCCAGCGGGAATTGGCGCTCGGCCAGGATGTTGAGGATCTCGCGCCCGACATTGCCGGTCGCGCCCACTACGGCGACCCGATAGCCCGATGACATCAATCAAATTCCTTCTGGCGAAACGGCAACGGCCGGACCTCCCCATGTCGGAAGGCCCGGCCGATAATCAAGCGCTTTGATCACGCCTGGAAGGCTTAACCTTCGCTGCTGCCCGAACCCTTCACCGGACGGGTGTCGCGGCGCTCGGCGATACGCGCCGACTTGCCGCGGCGGCCGCGGAGATAATAGAGCTTGGCGCGACGGACGGCGCCGCGGCGCACGACCGTGATCGAATCGATGATCGGCGAATAGAGCGGGAAGACGCGCTCGACTCCCTCGCCGAACGAAATCTTGCGGACGGTGAAGTTGGAGTTCACGCCCTTGTTCGAGCGGGCGATGCAGACGCCTTCGTACATCTGGACACGGGCGCGCTCGCCTTCGATGACCTTGACGCCGACCCGCAGCGTATCGCCGGGACGGAATTCGGGGATATCGCGGCCTTCGCTGAGCGCGGCGACCTGCTCGGCTTCGAGCGTCTGGATGAGGTTCATGACTTAATTGACCTTCAATTTTCGCGCCGCGCGCCAGAGGGCGGTGCCTGCGATGCGCCCCCATGGCGCTCGATCAGGTCCGGCCGCCTTAGCCGTGTGTCTTCGACCGCCTGGGCATGTCGCCATGCAGCGATCTTCGCATGATCCCCCGACCGCAGCACCTCGGGGATCGTGCGCCCTTCCCATTCGACAGGTCGGGTATAGTGCGGATATTCGAGAAGCCCCGTCTCGAAGCTCTCCTCCTCTCCGCTGGAGGCCGCGCCCATTATCCCGGGAAGAAGCCGAACGCAAGCGTCAAGCAGCACCATTGCGCCAAGCTCGCCGCCCGAGAGCACATAGTCGCCGATCGAGACGGGTTCGAGCCGGCGTGACTCGAAGATCCGCTCGTCGAAGCCTTCGAACCGGCCGCACAGGATGATCGCACCGTCGCCTTCCGCTAGCTGACGAACGCGAACCTGGGTCAGGGGAGCGCCGCGCGGGGTCATCGCCAGCATCGGCCGGCCATCGGAGATTGCGTCAAGCGCCGCTGCAAGCACGTCGACGCGGAGGACCATCCCCGCCCCGCCGCCTGCCGGCGTGTCGTCGACCGTACGATGCTTGTCGATCGCATGATCGCGGATGTTGCGCGCCTCCAGGCTCCAGATGCCCTCCTGCAGCCCGCGTCCGGCGAGGCTGGTGCCCAGCGGGCCGGGAAACATCTCCGGGTAGAGCGTCAGGACGGTGGCGCGGAAAGTCATGGCGCGGCTCCTAGCCGACAGGGAACCCATGCGGAAGGCTCGGCATTGGGGCTGTCCATGGACGACAAGCCTCTCGACTGCCTGGTAGTTGGCGCCGGACCGGCGGGTCTCACCGCGGCGATCTATCTCGCCCGCTTCCACCTTGACATATTGGTGGTCGACAGCGGCAAGGGCCGCGCCGCCACCATCCCCTGCACCCACAACCATGCCGGTTATCCCGACGGCATCTCCGGCAAGGAACTGATTGCACGGATGAAGGAGCAAGCGCAGCGCTACGGGGCCAAGATCGTCGATGGCTGCGTCACCCGGATCGAGCGAAACGAGGAAGACGGCCCGTTCTGCGCCGACTGGGGCTCGGGGCCGGTGGCGGCGCGCATCGGTGCTGCTGGCGACCGGCGTGACCAATCGGCGCCCGCCGATGGACGAGGCGCTTCACGACGATGCGCTCGCAGCGTGGTCTGATCCGCTATTGCCCGATTTGCGACGGCTATGAGGTGACCGACAAGAAGGTCGGGGTGCTCGGCAGCGGCCACCACGGCGTCGCCGAAGCGGTGTTCCTCCGCGGCTATACCGCCGACGTGACGTTGATTGCGCCGGACAAGGCGATTGAAGGTCTCGGCTGTCGACCGGCTGGCGCTGGAGGGCGCGGGCATCGAGACCGTCGACGGGCCGGCGGAAGCAGTGGCGATCGCGGCAGGACAGCATTACGGTCGATACCGCAGAAGGCCATTTCACCTTCGACAGCGTCTATCCGGCGCTGGGCAGCGACGTGCATTGCCAGCTGGCCGAAATGGTCGGCGCGCGGCTCAACGACGACGGCTGCGTCGGCGTCGACGCGCATCATGCGGACCAGCGTCGACGGCGTTTATGCGGCGGGCGACCTGGTCATCGGTCTCGACCAGATCAGCAACGCCATGGGCCAGGGCGGCGTCGCAGCGACCACCATCCGCAACGACCTTGCGAAGGAGAAGCCGATCCTTCGAGAGCAACCGAAGGGCGAATTCAAGCCGATGAAGCTCGAATGGTTGCGCTGAATTCGCGCCGAAGCGTCGGCCACGATCGAATACACTACGGACCAAGCCTTCGTCAGGGCCTAGTCTTCATCCTGCTCGTTTTCCTGTTCTCGATCCCGATCTGGTGGCTCGATCGCGCGCTGGGATTACCGAACCAGGTTCCCGTGGATCGGCCGATCAGTGCCATTGCCATCCTGGCGCCTGCCCTGACGGCATTGATGCTGACGCGAATGGCAGGCGGGGGAGGCGCGGCAGGCAGCCTGCTGAAGCGCAGCGCGGACCTCGCCGTGATAAGCAAGAACCATTGGTGGCTGGTTGCATTACTGCTGATGCCAGGGCTGTTCCTGCTGCAATATGTCCTGCTTCGAACGATCGGCTCGTCGCTGCCGGCGGCCCAGCTGAACTTGGTGTCCGCGGCGCTGTTGCTTGCTGTCTTGCTGCCTGCGGCATGGCTCGAAGAGTTTGGCTGGCAGGGGTATCTCTACCCCCGGTTTCGGCTGCTCGGTCCGGTTGTCAGCGGGACGCTTATCGGCGTGGCGTGGGCCGCTTGGCATCTGGTGCCGATGCTGGGAGCAGGCCGCAGCCTGACGTGGATCGCGTGGCACGCTTTAGGCGCCATTCTGCTCCGGCTGATCATCGTCCTATCGGTAAGCCGCGCCGGGGAGAGCGTCATGCTGGCGACGCTCTTCCATGCCACCTTCAACTGGGGCCTGTACCTATTTCCTGTCGACGGGTCGCATTATGACCCTGCGCTGACCTGCGCCATGCTCGCGCCGGTGGTCGTGGCGTTCCTGTTGCTGGACAGGCTCCAGGTGCCGAACCGTGTAAACGGTCGAAGGTCGGTTGACCGAAGCCAAGTCGATCAAGCTAGGAATTCCAAGTCCAGCTCGATTTGATTTTTGGCCAGGTCGGCTATGCCCGTCCGGAACGGAATCAGCGACACCCCTCCGTCCGTTCGTTTGACCTCCAGCAGGTCGCCGGCGCCGAAATTCTCCACCGCCACTACCGTGCCGAGCTGACCGACCCTCACGATCAACGCAAGGCAGCCCGACGAGGTCGGCATGATAATATTCGCCGTCCTCGAGCGGCGGAAGTGCGTCCCGGTCGATTTCGACCAGCTCGCCGCGCAGTGCCTCGGCGGCGCTGCGATCGGCGATGCCCTCGAAGCGGGCGATGGCGGTCTTGCCGCCGTCCTTGATGTCCTTGAGCGCCAGTTCTCGCCCGCCGACATAGAAATGCGAATGGCGAGCGAGGCTCTCGACGCTGTCCGCGAACAGCTTGAGCCTCAGCTCGCCCTTCACCCCATGAGCCCCGGCGACCGCAGCCAGCGCCACGCGCTTCCCGGTCGCCGGTGAACTCATGGCTTACTCGGCCTTCTGCTCGGCTTCGCCCTCGGCAGGAGCCTCGGCGCTCTCGCCGGTCACTTCCGGCAGCCTCGGCCGCCTCGGGAGAGTCGGCAGTCGCGGCTTCATCGGCGCCTTCGGCCGGCTCGGGCTGCGTGGCCGGAGCTTCCTCGCCCGCGCCGGCCTCGACAGCGGCTTCGACGGCTTCCTCGGCGACCGGCTCGGCCGGAGCCTCTTCGCCAGCGCTTTCCTCGGCAACGGCTTCGGCTGCGACGCCCTCGTCGGCGGCAACTTCCTCGGCCGGCAGGTCGGCGGTGTCGGCCGGGGCCTGCTCGGCGGCGATCTCCTCCGCGACTTCTTCAGCGGGAGCAGCGGCGGCCGCGGCCTTCGCCTCTTCGGCCTCCGCCAGCTTGGTGGCGCGCTCCTCGGCGCGCTCCTTGGCCTTCTCGCCCGGAACGGCCTTGTTCGGGTTGTTGCGCGGGGCGCGCTCCTTGATGCCGGCGGCATCGAGGAAACGGGCGACGCGGTCTGACGGCTGGGCGCCGACCGACAGCCAGTGGGCGATGCGGTCGTTGTCGAGCTTCACCCGCTCCGGCAAATCCTTCGCCAGCAGCGGGTTGTAGGTGCCGACCTTCTCGATGAAGCGGCCGTCACGCGAATTGCGGCTGTCCGCCACGACAACGCGATAATAGGGCCGCTTCTTGGAGCCACCACGGGCCAGACGGATTGCAACTGCCATTTTGTTAGTCCTTTCAGGTGATTACGTTATTTCTTTGAAAACTTGTCGAAGCCGGGCGGGAGGTTGAACGGCGAGCTTCCGCCAGGAAGTCCCGGCAGGCCTCCGGGAAGCTGGCCGCCCGGGCCCATTGCCCCCAGCGCCTCTTCCATCCCGCCCTTGTTGAACATCGCCGCGAGCTTGCCGAAGCCGCCGAGCTTCCTCAGCCGCTTCATCGCGTTGGACATCTCCAGATGCATCTTGAGCAGCTTGTTGACCTCCTGGACGGTGGTCCCGCTGCCCTTGGCGACGCGGATCTTGCGCTTGGCGTTGATGATCTCGGGCCTGGCTCGCTCCTTCGCGGTCATCGAGCTCATCATCGCCTCGAGGCGAACCAGTGCCTTGTCGTCGATGTTGGCCGCGCCCTTCATTCCCTTCATGCCGGGCAGCATGTTGGCCAGCGCGCCGAGCCCGCCCATGCGCTGCATCTGGCTGATCTGAAGCCGCAAGTCGTCGAGGTCGAACTTGCCCTTCTCCATCTTGCGGGCGAGCTTCTCGGCATCCTCGATCTTGACCGTCTCGGCGGCGCGCTCGACCAGCGACACGACGTCGCCCATGCCGAGGATCCGGCCGGCAACGCGGCTCGGGTGGAACGCCTCCAGCGCGTCGAGCGCTTCGCCGGTGCCGGCGAACTTGATCGGCTTGCCGGTGACCGCCCGCATGGACAGCGCCGCGCCGCCGCGCGCATCGCCGTCCATCCGGGTCAGGATGACGCCGGAAAGTTCAACCTCGCCGGCGAAACCCTTGGCGACATTGACCGCGTCCTGGCCGGTCAGGCTGTCCACGACGAGCAGCGTCTCGACCGGGTTGGAGGCGGCGGCAACCGCCTTCATCTCGGCCATCAGCGCGTCGTCGACGTGAAGCCGGCCGGCGGTGTCGAGCAGCAGCACGTCATAGCCCTGCAGCTTTGCCGACTGCAGCGCACGCTGGGCGATCTGGACCGGGGTCTGGCCAGGGACGATCGGCAGCGTGTCGACCTCGGTCTGGCGGCCGAGCACGGCCAGCTGCTCCTGCGCCGCAGGTCTTGCGACGTCGAGCGAGGCCATCAGCACCTTCTTGCGCTCGCGCTCGGAGAGGCGTTTGGCGAGCTTGGCGGTGGTGGTGGTTTTGCCCGAGCCCTGCAGGCCGACCATCATGACCACGGCCGGCGGACTGACGTCGAGGTGCAGCTCGGCGGTCTCGCTGCCGAGCATTTCCACGAGGGCGTCGTTGACGATCTTGACGACCATCTGGCCCGGCGTGACGGAGCGGACGACTTCTGCGCCGACCGCGCGTTCGGTGATCTGATCGACGAAATCGCGCGCCACCGGCAGCGCAACGTCGGCCTCGAGCAGCGCGACGCGCACCTCGCGCATCGCCGAGCGCACGTCGTCCTCCGACAAAGCTCCGCGGCCGCGGAGCTTGTCGAACACGCCGGCCAGGCGATCGCTAAGGCTGTCGAACATCCAGTTTCCTTCCCTGCCCCTCCCCCGTTCGTCCCGAGCGAAGTCGAGGGGCGTGTTACACCTACGCACAACGATTAAACGCCGGCGGGCGAAACCTCGCCGGCCAGCGTGTCCCGAGGGGACTCCATCGATGTCATGTCCGTTAAGACGCGCCGGCCCCTACGGGAGAGGGGGGCGAAGGTCAAGATTCAGAAGGTTTCGTGCCGCGCAATTACTTCCCGCTCCTCGGCCGTGCTAGACTCTCCCAAGCGCCTGGTTGCGACCTGGGAAGCGGCCGAAGCGCTTGATCTGGTCGCGGTGGAGGAGCGCGAACTTGTAGTTGAAGGGATCGCGCTCGCGGAACTCGGCCACCGACCGCTCCTGATCGGCGAGGTTCTCGCTGTGCTGTAGCGGCATCAGCATGAAGCTCGGCAGCGGCCCGGGCAGCTTGTCGACCCAGCCCCGCTCCAGCGCTTCCTTGCATAGCTCCAACGCCATGGCGTCCGCCTCGAATGCCCTGGCCGACCCGCGGAACATGTTGCGGCTGAACTGGTCCAGCAGGATGATTGCGGCGGCCAGCGTCTCCGGCGTGTCGCGCCAGCCCTCCGCCCTGGTCCGAAGCACCTCCTCGCGGACCTTGCCGAACCGCTCGGCGATGTGCCGGTCCACGCCTTCGTCCTTATTCCAATACTGCTCCGGAGTGAGCTCCTCGCACCAGAATTGGATGACCGCGCGGGCGAGGTCGGTCGGGCTTCCGCTCACTTACCGGGCTTACCCTTGGGCGGCCCACCCGGCTTGCCACCAGGTCGCCCGCCCGGCCTCGGCCCCCTGTTTGGCCCGCGCGGCGGTCCGCGGCGGTCGCCTGGAGGACCGCGGTGCTGGCGCTCGGGCACCCGGTCGATCGGCCGTGATTGCTGAACGGCCTGCTTCGGCCCGACCGCATAGCCTTCCTTCAAGAACTGGGTGAAGGCGGCGCGTACGCTTTGCGCGATCGAATCCTGGACCGGCTTGGGCAGGTCGGCGAAGGTGGTGTTGCGGTGGATGCTCTGCAGGTCGCGCAGCATCAGGTTGGGCACGCCTTTCGAAGCGGCCTTCATGGCCTCCAGCGCGTCGATCACCGCGGACAGCAGGATCGATTGCATGACGTCGGTCGCAGCTCGTTGCACTGAAGGTCTCCTGTTTTCGACCGGGTGCGGTGGACTTGGCGCGACACGCTCCCTAATTCGGCGCGCGTGACGCGACAATTCCACAAGATGCATGGGCTTGGAAACGACTTTGTCGTGCTCGATGCGCGCGAGCAGGCGATCACCATGAGTTCCGCGCTGGCAAAAGCGCTAGCCGACCGTCAGCTCGGCATAGGTTGCGACCAGCTGATCCTGTTGGAGCCGTCCGCGACGGCGGACGTGAAAATGCGTATCTGGAACCATGATGGGGGCGAGGTGCAAAGCTGCGGCAATGCCTCTCGCTGCGTCGTCGCACTGACCGGCGCCAAGAGCCTGGAGACCGGCGGCGGGCTTGTCGAGGGAGGGACGTTCGGCGCCGAGGTCGAGGTCAGCCTCCCCCCGCCCCACTTCGCCTGGGACGAAGTGCCGCTCAACTATCCGATGGACACCGCGCATTTGCCGCTGGCCTGGGGACCGCTCGAGCATCCGATGGCGCTCAGCGTCGGCAACCCGCACCTGGTGTTCTTCGTGCCCGACGAAAAAGCGATCGACATCGAACGACAAGGCCCAAGTATCGAGCATGATCCGGCCTTTCCCGAGCGGATCAACGTCAATGTCGCCAGCGTTCGCGAGGACGGAATCCATCTCCGGACGTGGGAGCGTGGTTCGGGCCTGACCCTGGCATGCGGCACCGGCGCCTGTGCTACTGCGGTGGCCGCGATCGTACAGAAAAAGGCGACGTCGCCGGTCAAGGTGCATATGCGCGGCGGCGAGTTGACCATTGCCTGGGCGCCGGGCGAGCCGATCCGCATGCGCGGTTCCGCCACCCATGTCTTCAAGGGCGAGATCGAGCTGGAGCAGTTCGCCTGATGAGCGCGGAGACGATCACCCTCGGCTGCCGGCTCAATTTCGCCGAGAGCGAGGCGATGCGCGCGCTCGCCGGCGACGATGCGATCATCGTCAACAGCTGCGCGGTGACCAATGAGGCCGTGCGCCAGACCCGCCAGGCGATCCGCCGCGCCCATCGCGAGGCGCCGGACAAGCGGATCATCGTGACCGGATGCGCTGCCCAGCTCGATCCGGAGAGCTTCGCGGCGATGCCGGAGGTGAGCCGGGTCGTTGGGAATGCGGACAAATATCGAGCGGAGGCGTTCCAATTTCCGTTCGTGTCGAGCGAAGTCGAGACACGCCCCTCGACTTCGCTCGGGGCGAACGGTGAAGGGAAAATCTTCGTCTCTGACGTCATGACGGCATCCGTGCCGCCCGTCGCCGCCGGCTTCCTGGCCAGGGTGCGCAGCTTTGTCGCCGTGCAGACCGGCTGCGACCATCGCTGCACCTTCTGCTCGATCTGGCAGGCACGCGGGCCCAGCCGCTCGCTGCCTTATGGAGCGGTACGTGATGCCGTGGCGCGGGAACTAGACGCCGGCGCGAAGGAGATCGTCCTCACCGGTGTCGACATAACGAGCTACGAAGGGGGGCTCGGCTTGCTGTGCCAGCGCCTGCTGGCGGATCTCCCGCAGCTGAAGCGGCTCCGCCTCTCCTCGCTCGACAGCATCGAAATCGACGGCGCGCTGATGGAGCTGGTTGCGGGCGAGCCGCGGCTGCTGCCCCATTTCCACTTGTCGCTGCAAGCGGGCGACGACTTGATCCTCAAACGGATGAAGCGGCGCCACAGCCGGGCACAGGCGGTCGAGACGGTCGAGCGTTTGAAGGCGGCTCGAAGCGATGTGACGATCGGCGCCGACCTGATCGCCGGTTTCCCGACCGAAAGCGAAGAAGCAGCGCTAAATTCGCTTAGGCTGCTCGACGATTGCGACATCGTCGCCGGCCATATTTTCCCCTTCTCGCCGCGGCCCAACACGCCGGCGGCGCGAATGCCGCAGCTGGAGCGTGAGATCATCAAGGCTCGCGCGGCGCGGCTCCGCCAGGCCGCTGAGGATCGGCGCCTGGCCTGGCTCGATAGTTTGGTCGGCTCACGGCAGACGGCGCTGATCGAGAATAGTGAAAAGGGTCACAGCGACGGCTTCGCGCCGGTCCGAATTGCGGGCTCAATGCGCGGCGACCTTGGCACAGCCAGGATCATCGGCCGCGATGATGACAAACTAATCGGGATTTTTGAATGAGTTGGCTCGAACGCCTGACAGGCGGTTTCAAGAAGACGGCGGACCGCCTGGGCGAAAATCTGAGCGGGCTGGTCCAGAGCCAGGCGCTCGACACCGCGACCCTCGACGATATCGAGGAGGCGCTGATCGCGTCCGACCTCGGACCCGAGGCGTCGCGGCGAATCCGCGACAACATCGCCGCCAGGCGTTTCGAGAAGCTCGACGAGCGCGGGCTGCGCACCATCCTTGCCGAGGAGATCGAGGCGATCCTGACGCCGGTCGCCCAACCGCTCGACGTCTGGGGCTTTCCCCGCCCCCACGTCATCCTGGTGATCGGAGTCAACGGGTCGGGCAAGACCACCACCATCGGCAAGCTGGGGCACCTGCTGCAAGAGCGGGACTATGAAGTGATGCTCGCCGCCGGCGACACGTTCCGCGCCGCGGCCATCGATCAGCTGAAGATCTGGGGCGAGCGGATCCGGGTGCCGGTGATGGCGGGCAATCCCGGCGGCGATGCCGCGGGAGTGGTCTTCGACGGGGTCAAGCAGGCCACCGCGACCGGCATCGACGCGCTGATCGTCGACACCGCCGGGCGGCTGCAGAACAAGGCTCATCTGATGGACGAGCTGGCCAAGGTGCGCCGGGTGCTGGGCCGGCTGAATCCGGAAGCGCCGCATGACGTCATCCTGGTCCTCGACGCGACCACCGGGCAGAATGCGCTGAACCAGATCGAGGTGTTTCGCGACCTGGCCGGCGTCACCGGCCTGGTCATGACCAAGCTCGACGGCACCGCTCGCGGCGGTGTGCTGGTCGCGGCGGCGGAGAAGTTCGGCCTGCCGATCCACGCCATCGGCGTCGGCGAAGGGGTCGACGATCTGAGGCCATTTGATCCACGCGCGGTTGCCCGCGCCATTGCGGGGCTGCCGGCATGAAAATCGACACGAACAGGGAACCCAGCGGCACCGCGCGGCTGCTGATCGACATCGGGCCGCTGCTGGTCTTCTTCCTGGTCAACTTCTTTGCGCCGGTCCCGAGCGCGGTTAGGATTTTCGTTGCGACCGGCGCATTCATGGCGGCAATGGTTGCGGCGCTGGTCTTCTCCGCCGTCCGCTACCGCTACATCTCGCCGCTCCTGCTGTTCTCGGGCGTGATGGTCGTGATCCTCGGGGGGCTCACCATCTGGCTCCAGA
The DNA here is from genome assembly GCA_963844355.1 of uncultured Alphaproteobacteria bacterium. Lineage (GTDB taxonomy): Bacteria > Pseudomonadota > Alphaproteobacteria > Sphingomonadales > Sphingomonadaceae > Sphingomicrobium. Next base: position 25,629 of record CAWJNY010000007.1, on the reverse strand, counting down.
GCGACGTTTTCATCAAGATCAAGCCGACCATCTATTACGGGCTGGTTGCGGCGCTGCTGACATTCGGATTGGTCACTGGCCGGCCACTGCTGAAGCTGGTCCTGGGCACCGCCTATCCGGGTCTCGACGAAGAGGGCTGGCGCAAGCTAACCCGCAACTGGGCGATCTTCTTCGCGGTGATGGCGGTGGTGAACGAGGCGGTGTGGCGCAATTCGACCACCGACTACTGGATCGCGTTCAAGCTGTGGGGAGCAATTCCGGCAACCTTGTTGTTCGCCGTCGCCAACGTGCCCATGCTGATGCGCCATGGCCTCGCAACCGAGGACCAGCCCAAGCCTGTCGAGCCGGGACCCGTCGAATGAGCGAGGCGATCATCCGCATCGAGGGCCTCAGGAAGGCCTACGCCAACGGCGTCCAGGCGCTGAAGGGCGTCGATCTCGACATCCGCCGCGGCGAGATCCTCGCGCTGCTGGGACCCAACGGCGCCGGCAAGACGACGCTGATCAACATCGTCTGCGGGATCGTCACCGCCACCGGCGGCCAGGTGCTGGTCGACGGCAACAACTGGCTTGAGGATTTTCGCAACGCCCGGACCCGCATCGGACTGGTCCCGCAGGAACTGACCACCGATGCCTTCGAAAGCGTGTGGGCGACGGTCAGCTTCTCGCGCGGCCTGTTCGGCAAGCCCAAAGACGACAGGAAGATCGAGGACATCCTCAAGCGGCTGACGCTGTGGGACAAGCGCAAGTCGGAAATGCGCGAGCTCAGCGGCGGCATGAAGCGCCGGGTGATGATCGCCAAGGCACTGGCCCATGAGCCGGACATCTTGTTCCTCGACGAGCCGACCGCCGGGGTCGACGTCGAGCTGCGCCGCGATATGTGGGAACTGGTGCGCAAGCTTCGCGCCGACGGCACCACCATCATCCTTACCACCCACTATATCGAGGAAGCCGAGGAGATGGCCGACCGCGTCGGAGTAATCCGCAAGGGCGAGCTGGTCGCGCTCGGCGACAAGAATGCGTTGATGGCCCAGCTGGGCCAGCGGACGCTGAAGATCACGCTGGACGAGCCCTTGACCAACGTCCCGGCAGGTCTGTCCGACTGGCGCCTGGGGCTGGAGGAAGACGGCCACACGCTCTGCTATCGCTTCGACAGCCATGCCGAGCATACCGGTATCCCCGGGCTGATGCGGCGGCTGGACGAGCTGCGCATCGGCTACAAGGACCTCGCCACGCACCAGTCGAGCCTCGAAGACATCTTCGTCAGCCTGGTCCGCGAGGAGCGCGCGGCATGAACTTCAATCGGGACCCTTCGTGCTGAGCGGAGCGCAGCGCAGTCGAAGCGCGCTGGCGCCAACGCCCTTCGACTGCGCCTCTTCGGGGCTATGCCCAGGCGAACGGGAAGGGTCAACCTGTGGGGCCAGCAGATGAACGCCGTCAAATCCATCTACCGGTTCGAGATGGCGCGCTGGGGCCGCACCCTGTGGCAGAGCCTGGTGACCCCAGTCATCACCACCTCGCTCTATTTCCTGGTGTTCGGATCGGCCATCGGAAGCCGGATGAGCGACATGGCCGGAATTCCGTTCGGAAGCTTCATCGTGCCCGGACTGATCCTGCTTTCGGTTCTCACCCAAGCGCTGATGAATGCCAGCTTTGGCATTTTCTTTCCGAAGTTTACCGGAACTATCTACGAAATCCTCTCAGCCCCTTTGTCGCCGATCGAGACGGTCACCGCCTTTGTCGGCGCGGCCGCGACCAAGGCGGTGATCCTGGCGCTGGTCACCCTTGCCACCGCGACCCTGTTCGTCGACGTTTGGGTCGCCCATCCGCTGCTAATGCTGCTGTTCCTGGTGGCCATTTCGGTCGGCTTCTGCCTGCTCGGCTTCGCGATCGGCATCTGGGCCAAGAATTTCGAGCAATTGCAGGTAATCCCGCTGCTGGTGGTAACCCCCCTCACCTTTCTTGGCGGCGTGTTCTACTCGGTCGGATCCATTGACGAGCCGTGGCGCACGGTCACCCTGCTCAACCCGATCCTCTATCTGGTGGCCGGCTATCGCTGGACATTCTTCGGCGTCAGCGACGTGCCGCTATGGGCCAGCGTAGCGGTGATGGCGGCGGCGATCCTGGTTCCGCTCACCGCCATCATCTGGATCTTCAAGACCGGCTATCGCCTCAAGCAGTAGCCAATGCCTAGCGGAGCACTGCGGTTGCAGAGCGACCGCGAGCAACGCGAAGAGCCAGCGCAGGGCGGCCAGCCTGCCGCGCAGCGGACAGGACTGACGTCACGCGATTTACTCGCGTGACGACCCCTCCACCAGCCTCGGGATGTCCCCTCCCGTTCCCGGGGGGATTTAAGCAGTAATCGAAGGCGCCGCCTCGGCGCTTTCCCGCTGCTCCTGGTCCGCCCGGCGCGCGCCTTCGCCATCGAGATTGCGGGCCACGAAGTCCCAGTTGACGATGTTCTCCAGCACCGTCTTCACGAACTTGGCCCGGTCGTTGCGATAATCGATGTAATAGGCATGCTCCCACACATCGATGGTCAGCAGCGGGGTCATGCCGTGCGCAACCGGCGTGTCGGCGTCGTGAAGCGACGTTATCACCAGCTTGCCCTGCTTGAGGACCAGCCAGCCCCAGCCGCTGGCAAAATGATTGATGCTTTCCTTGGCAAGCTGCTCAAGCAGCTGCTGCTCGCCGCCAAAATCCGAGGAAATCATCTCGCGCAGCTTGCCGGACGGCCGTGTGGAGCCTTCGGGCGCAAGGCATTGCCAGAAAAAACTGTGATTCCATATCTGGGCGACATTGTTGAACAACGGCTTGTCGCCGCGTTCATGAGCGGCGCGGATCACCTCGACTAGCGAGGCACCTTCCAGATCGCTGTCGCCGAGCAGCCCGTTGGCCTTGTCGACATAGGCCTTGTGGTGCTTGCCATGATGGAAATCGAGGGTTTCGGCGGACATGTGCGGTCCGAGTGCGTCCCGCTCGAACGGCAGGTCGGGGAGCGTGAAGGCCATTTGATCGTCTCCGGAAGATTATACTGATGCCCCACTTCCCAAACGCAGCGGCGGCCTTGCGGCTCCGCACCTTATCGCAGTCCCTTGCCCATTGCCCCTTCGCGGTCGTAACACCTGCGCATTGAAGCGGGGCAATCCGCCATTCGAAGAGGGGGAATAATGGGAAAGCTGCTCGAAAATCTGCATATGGTGCTGGCTGCCGGGCTGATCCTCGCGATCGCATTGATGGCCGGCTTTCACGCCGAATCCCTGAACGCCGAAGGCATATTGCGCTGGCTGCACGTCTTCTTCGGCGTCACCTGGATCGGCCTGCTCTATTATTTCAACTTCGTGCAGATCCCGACCATGCCGGCCATTCCAGCCGAGCTGAAGCCGGGTGTTTCCAAATATATCGCCCCCAAGGCGTTGTTCTTCTTCCGCTGGGGCGCCGCCTTCACCGTGCTGACCGGCGCGATCCTCGCTTATGTCAACAATTACCTGGGCGAGGCGCTCATGCTCCAGCCGCAGGTGCGCTTGATCGGCATCGGCATGTGGCTGGCGCTGATCATGGCGTTCAACGTCTGGGTCATCATCTGGCCGAACCAGCAGAAGGCGCTGGGCCTGGTCGACGCGGATGACGCAACGAAAGCCAAGTCGGCGCGCACGGCGATGCTGGCGAGCCGCGCCAACACCTTGCTCTCGATCCCGATGCTCTACGCCATGACGACCTATCAGACGCTGGGCAGCTGATCGGTTGCAAATGATTGGGCCCGCCGCGCCATTCGGCCGGCGGGCCCGTTTGTGTCCGTCTAGGCTTGTCCAAATCTATTTCATGATGGCCGCAATGGGTGGAAAGCGGACATCAGCCGCATAGGATCGCCAGCAAATCAGCAACACCTTGGAGTTCGTCGGCGCGTTCAGGATCGTGCGCCAGCGCGTCGTAAACGTCTGCCATCAGTGAGTGGATGCGAGCAATATACTCGGCAGGCGCAATAGTAGCGAGTTCGCGCTCCACGTCGGCGCAACTCTGAAAATAGCTGACATGGTCTGTGTCTGGCACTGGCGCGCCTCGTCTTGTTCGGGCAACACAAAACGCGGCGAGAGCTAAGGTTCCAGATGTCTGCAAGGTGTGCAAAGCAGATGTGGGTGGCACTGGCGCGGAAGCCTTCCACGACTGCGGGCCAGGCACTGATTTGTAGACGCCACGAAAGCTGGCAGACGGCTCGCCAAAACCGATCGCTACCGACTAGCAGCGAACCCTGTAATCATAGTGCATCTGGCCGTTCTGGTCGACGTAATAGCAGTACCCGCGGGTGTCACGACGATAGGTCTGCGTCCCGATTATTGAGCCAATGAGACCGCCGACCCCGGCGCCGACTGCCGCCCCGGCCCCAGTGCCTATGCCCGGAATGACTGAGCCCGCTATCGCGCCGGCGCTGGCACCGATCAACGCTCCGGAGGCGGTGGACTTGACTGCGTAATCAGTATGCGGGTTCGTTGCGCAGCCGCCTAGCGTCAGACTCGACAGTGCAGCGGCCGCAATGAGCCAACGTCTCATGATTCTTCCTCCTAGGCTGCTCAATCCTCCGGGGAAGCAACCCGCGAAGGAGTTGGCGGGAAGGCCATGGACCCTGCCGCAAGCCGGAAACATCGGGGGAATCCCGTGGCAAGCGCGCGGAAGCATACCGCCGCACCGTCGGCGAAGAGGCCGTAAGTCCGCGCTAATGGCCGCAATGCGTGGAAGCGGAGCGCGATTTCTGGCTCGGGCCTTCCGAGACATTTCTGAATGATATTAAACTATGTTAGGGGCGGCATCGGCTGAGCGTTTGCGACCACATCAGCTGTCGCAAGCTCCCGCAAAAAGGAATTGGCAATGACGAAGTGCATCGCTCTCGGCATTCTGACGGTCGTCGCAATGGCTGCCGCCCCTGCACAGGCCGGCGAAATCACCGGCAACGGCAAGGAAATCACGCTGCACGCCAACTCGGCGTGCGCTTTTTCCGGCTTCAACGACACGCCTGAAGGGCTGTCCCTTCCGATCGGCCCCGGCGGCGCGTTCGTCGTCGTCGATCCGGGCGGCCGGACCCAGTCCTACGGATCGTTCCTGAGCGACGGCTTCCTGGCGAGCCCGAGAGACCCCTCCGGGCGCGACGCGATTGGCGGCTTCCCCGGGGCAAGCTGCAATCCGAGCGGCGACGAATAGACTTCGACCGACCGACTTTACCGTAAGGGGCGCGGGCGACTGCACCCCTTACGTCAGCATGGTTCGGTTGCGGCCGAAACAAGTGGAAAGCGGACCGTTGGCGCCCTGGTCCCTTGGGCCCCGTCAGTCGGTTTGCAACGACAGCGTAAGAAGGACGCACTTTACCAATTTCCGCTGCGGATCGGCCAGCGAACAGTAGGTTCGCTGCCGTTTGTTAGTTGCTGACCGCCAATTGATGGCGCTTCATGGCGTGGCGGAGCTGGTCGTAGCTTAGGCCAAGCGCAGCGGCGGTTGTCCGCTGGTTGAAGCGGTGGCGCGCCAGCGCCTCTTCCAGCAGTGCCTTCTCATAGGCGTTGACCGCGCCGCGCAGGTCGTCCGTGGTGGCCGGCGGCGCCGGCATCGCGGGCTGCGCCTCCGCTGCGGCCGGTTGAGGGTGGGCGGCGTGGGCTGCTACCTCGACGGCGCCGGCGGAATCTCGATTCAGCACCCACGGCGAGGCAAAGGGGTCGAACTGGATGGCGTCGATTTCCCGCTCCGGATCCTCGGCCCGGTAGACCGCGCGCTCGACGGCGTTGCGCAGCTCGCGAACGTTGCCGGGCCATGGATAAGCCTCCAGCTGGGCGAGCGCACGAGCAGAAAATCCCGGCCAGTTGGCCCAGTCGAGCTCGACCGCCATGCGGCGGCCGAAATGCTCCGCAAGCAGCGGAATGTCCCCCTTTCGCGCCCGTAGCGGCGGCAAGGTCACCACCTCGAACGACAGCCGGTCGAGCAGGTCGGCGCGGAACCGACCCTCCAGCACCAGCCTCGGCAAATGTTCGTTGGTCGCGGCGACGATACGGACATCGACGCTGATCGGCTTGGAGGCGCCGATCCGGGTGATCTCGCCATATTCGACGGCGCGCAGCAGCCGGTCCTGGGCCGGCGAGGAAAGCGTCGCCAGTTCGTCGAGGAACAAGGTCCCGCCGTCGGCCTCCTCGAACCGGCCGTGACGCGTCTTGGCCGCGCCGGTAAAGCTGCCGGCCTCATGGCCGAACAGCTCGGCCTCGATCAGATTTTCGGGCAAGGCCGCGCAGTTCATGGTCACCAGCGGACCTGCCCAGCGCGAGGAAAGATGGTGCAGACGTTCGGCGATCAGTTCCTTGCCGGTCCCGCGCTCGCCGATCACCAGCACGGGCCGATTGAGCGGAGCCGCACGGCTCGCCCGCTCGACCGCGTCGAGAAATGCGAGGCTTTGCCCGACGAACTGATTGGCCCGTTCCATTCGCCAACATGTGGTGTTAAATCCCACCAAGTGGCAAGATATTTCGCACGCTTTTCTGCCGATTTTTACTGGTTCTTGCGGATTTCGGAGAGAAGCTGGTTTTTGGCATGAAGCCTGCAAGAGCTTTTGACGACAGGGTAATATTATCTGGAGTGCTCGATGGGCATTTTCTCCCGGACACGGGACATCTTCGCAGCCAATTTCACCGAGCTGCTCGACCGCGCCGAAGATCCGGCACGGATGATCCGCATGATCATCCTCGAAATGGAAGAGACGCTGGTCGAGGTTCGCGCCTCGGCCGCGCGCTGCATCGCGGACAGCAAGGAAATGAATCGCGCCTTGGGCCGGCTCGAGGACCTGCAGGCGAGCTGGACCGAGAAGGCCGAGCTGGCGCTCTCCAAGAACCGCGAGGATCTGGCCAAGGCGGCGCTGGTCGAGCGGCAGAAGGCGGCCGACATGGCCGAGGGACTGCAGCTGGAACTGACCTCGATCGAGGATACGCTGAAGAGTTATGAGACGGACATCGCCAAGCTGCAGGGCAAGCTGCGCGAAGCACGGGCCCGGCAGAATGCCATTGCGACGCGGATCGAGAGCGCGGTTACCCGGGCCAAGGCACGCGAAGTGTTGAACGGCAGCCGGACCGAAGACGCTTTCTCCCGCTTCGACCAGCTTGAGCGGCGGGCGGACTTCGCCGAAGGCCGGGCCGACGCGCTCGGCATGACCGGGCCGAAGAGCCTGGAAGAAGAAATTGCCGAGCTTCGCGCGACCGACAAGATCGACGCGGAACTGGAAGCGATGAAGGCAGCACTCAAGGCCAAGGGGGCGTAGGTGGAAGAGTTTCTTGGACCAATAATTATTTGTTCGATTCTGTTCATTGGCCTGCCGTGGGTCATTTTCCATTACATCACCAAATGGAAGACCGCGGCGACCCTGACCGGGTCCGATGAGAAGCTGCTCGATGATCTGCACGATGCGGCGCGTCGGCTCGACGATCGGCTTCAGACGATCGAGCGGATCATGACCGCGGAGAACCCCGAATGGCGCAACCAGAGCCTGCCCGAGCCGGGCCGGCAGCGCCTTCTGGCCGACGAGGAGACGGCGCGATGACCCAGCCTCCGAGCCGGACCCGCTTCTATCTCGACAAGCGCCACGGCAAGTTCATGGGCGTCTGCTCCGGGATCGCCGATTATACCGGGCTGGACGTCACGCTGGTTCGCATCATGTTCGTCAGTGCAGTGTTCATGAGCGGCGGCGGCGTCCTTCCGCTTTATTTCATCGCGGGGTTCATGGCCGACGACAAGCCGCGGGAACTGGTCGTCGAGGATCGCGAGGAACAGCGCTTCTGGCAGGGCGTGCGCGCCTCCCCCCGCCGGACGGCGCGCGACATCCGCAGCCGGCTGCGCGAGATCGACCGCCGCCTGGCCGACATCGAAAGCTATGTCACGACGGAGAACCGCAGCCTCGCCCGCGAGATCGAGCAGCTGCGCTAGGCCGGCGGGGCCGTCACGCGCATCCGAACGACAAAATCGACTAACTTCGCTAGGAAAACATTCGAAAATGGAAAAGCTGGCACTCCTGGTCGACTCACTGCCCTACATCGCCGGCATTGTGGCGATTACCGTCGGCGGCTGGGCCTACACGACCTGGCTCCGGATCAAGCATGGCTATCCGCTGGAATCCAGCTGGGGCCAACCGATCCATCCCAAGACCGACCAGGAAGCGATCGAGCGGATCAAGCTGCTGACCGGCGAAAATGCGCAGCTTCGCGCCGAGCTGGGTTCGGTCAAGGACCGGCTCGAGACCATCGAACGGATCGTGACCGACCAACCGCTGCGGCTGGCCAAGGAAATCGACCAGCTGGCGATCGACAAAGGAGGTCGCGCATGATGGGGCCTGGCGAAGTCTTCATCGCGCTGATCGTGATCGGTCTGCCGATCATGGCGCTGACGGCAATCTTCACTCGCTGGTTCAAGCTCAAAGAGAGAAAGTTCGAGCTGGAAGCGAACCTGGCCGCGGAAAAGGCGGCGCAATACGCGGCGTCGAATGCCGAGCTTGAAGCGCGCGTCAGAGTGCTGGAAAAGATCGTGACGGACGGCGGACTCGAAACTGCCGCACAGATCGAGGCGTTGCGGACACCGCGCCTGAAGCAAGGAGACAAGGTCGCGTGAACCCGTTTGAAATGGTGGCGATCATCGTGGTCGCCGTGATGATCGCCTCGGTAATTAGAGGGAAATATAGCCACCGCCGGCGGGACAGCGGAGAGGATTCGGCCGAGGGACGGGTCGAGAACCTTCGACTTCGCGAGGAAGTCCAGGAGCTCAAGGAACGGATCAAGGTCCTCGAGCGAATCACTGTCGAAAAAGAAAATTCATTGTCCCGGCAGATCGAGGAATTGCGCGACCGTTGACTCTGGCGGCTGCGGGCTCACGCGACTAAGTGGCCCCTATGACAGCCTTGCCCTCGATTTCCGACGTCGCCGAGGAATATGAGTTCCTCGACAGCGAGGATCGCTACCGGCTGCTGATCGAGCTTGGCCGCAGCCTGGAGCCGATGCCCGACGCATTGAAGACCGATGCGACCAAGGTGCGCGGCTGCTCCTCCTCGACCTGGGTTTATCCGACCCGGCTGCCGGACGGACGGCTACATTTCCTGGCCGACAGCAATGCGGCAATCACCAAGGGGGTTGTGGCGCTGATTTTATCGGCCGTGCAGGACAAACCGCCCGAACAGGTGGCGGTCATGGACATCAGGGCGCTGCTCGAGCCCTTCAACCTGACTCGCGAGCTTTCGTCGAACCGCACGCAGGGTGTTCCGAACATGATTACACTAGTGCGCGAAACCGCCGCGCGATTGGCCGCCGGATGAGTGATATCCCGGAAATCGCCGCGTCCCACGCGGGCGGCGGCTTCGATCCCGAGCGGTTCTTCGAATTGGCACGAAGTGTCGGCCATGGACGCGCGCTGGGACTTGAGTACCGCCGATCGGCCGACAATTGGATCGAGCTGGCCCTCCCCTGGCGCGAGGAGCTGGTCGGCATCCCGGACCAGGGCATCCTGGCCTCCGGCGCGATCGTCAGCCTGCTCGACACATGCGGCGGGGCGTCGGTGTGGATGGCACTTGGCTATTTCCGGCCGATCGTGACCATCGATCTAAGGCTCGATTATCTGCGCCCCTCGCTGAAGGGCGAAACGGTTGTCGCCCGCTGCCAATGCTACAAGCTGACGCGGCAGGTCGCCTTCATCCGTGGCGTCGCACATGGCGGCGATCCGGACCGTCCGATCGCCCAGGCGATCGGTACGTTCATGCTGAATCCCTAAAGCTTGGTCCCCGTCTTGCGCTCCTCGGTCTTGCGAAGGACCTCATAGGCTGCCTGGATCGCGTGGAACCGCTTGGCGGCTTCCTTGTCGCCCTTGTGACGATCGGGATGATGCTCCTTGGCCAGGCGCCGGTAGCTCGCTTTAATTGCCTTGAAGTCCGCGTCGGATTCAAGTTCGAGCACATCGAGCGCCCGCATCTCGTCACGGCTGCGGCTGCCGTCTCCCGGGCCGGTCCAACTGTAGTGGGCGCTCTGGCGATAGGCGGCGGCGTCGCTTTCCTCTTCGGCTGCACGGCGAGCCGCCTCCTCCGACGTGAGCCCCGCGAAATAATTCCAATTCTTGTTGTACTCGGCGGCGTGCGCCTCGCAGAACATCCAGCGTTCGCGGCTATGCGGGGCCTTGGGCGCCGGCCGGTCGCCGACTTCGTTGCAGCCCTCGCGATCGCACAGCCGGACGCGGGCCGCGGCGCGACCCTTGGCGCCGTAAGGGCGCCAGCGGGGGAATCCCCAATTGTCGGATCGCGTGGGCTTGGCCATTCTTGTCCTTAATACGAAATGCCAGGGGACCTGTAAGCCGGGTTCTGTACCCCGCTTGCGCGAGGTGGCGACCATTCCTCTAGGACGAAGGTTGCCCTCCGCCTCCAGCGACCAACCCGGGCGACGAGCCGGAACAAAGCCCCAGAATCCGAGATTTTCGCCGCCCCTATTCGGTCTTGCACCCGGTGGGGTTTACCGTGCCGCGCCCGTTGCCGACCGCGCGGTGCGCTCTTGCCGCACCCTTTCGACCTTACCCGTCCGAAGGCGGGCGGTATGCTTTCTGTGGCACTGTCCCTGAACCGCCCTCGCCCAAAGACTCAGACGGTCCGCCGGGAGTTACCCGGCACCGTTGTTCCGTGGAGCCCGGACTTTCCTCGCCTCGCTAACGGCACCCATCAAAGCAATCCTTTGATGGGACCCTCGCGAGCCGCGGCCGCCCGGTCCCCTGACGGGAAGGCATATAGGGGGAATTGCGACCCTTTTCGAGTTTGCCGGCTGCGAGGGCCGGAGGTACGCTTTGGGTAGCCAGCAGGCATTGACGTCATTTGCAGCTGAAGTAGCTTACGGTGCTTAGCCACAGTGCTGCTGCCGACCTGCGGCGGACCTGCGGATGGGAAAAAGCCAGATGAGGTTCGATCAGTGAGAAAATTGGCTGGTTTCGCCGTTGCCGCGGCCGTCCTTCTAGTATCCAGCCCGGCGCCCACAATTGCTGCCACAGAAAAGAAGCTGCCGCCGGATCGCGCGCCGTCCCTGATGACCCCGACCGAGATCCGGGCCTACAACACCGGCCTGGATCTCTCGCACCCTTACTACATCAGGTGCAGAAAGGACCCTGTCGTTGGCTCGCTGGCACGCAAGCTGCGGGTTTGCCGCACCAACGAAGAATGGAAGCGGTTTCGCGAGATGGGCAACGACTCTGGCCGCGAAATTCTTGACGACGTGACCAGGGCTCCGGTCAGCGGCAACTCTCCGGGCTTCGATGCTTGCCCTAACAATCGCTGCTAGAGATGCGCGAGAACGCTTGGTTGCCTCCGGCTCGATCAATCGCCGACTTTCTGCGGATTGTTTTTCAGCCGTGCTGGATGCCGAAGAAGTCGCTGATGCCCGTAAGCAGGAACTGCATGGCTATGCAGATGAGTAGAAAGCCGAAAATTCGGGTCATGGCGTCGATACCTCCGGCGCCAAGGTAGCGGACCATCGAACCGGCCACCCGCAACACCAGGAAGCATATGAAAAGCGTCAACGCCATGCCCAGGATGATCGCCACGTAAATCAGGCGCCAGTCTTCCGGGCGGATGCTCCGAATTTGAGCGGCGGAACTCAACACGACCGAAATTGACCCAGGACCCGCCAGGCTGGGCATGGCCAACGGCGTAAAGGAAATATCCAATTGCTGATGCTGGGCTTCGGCAGTGGACGAGGCCGGCGCCAGTGCCTGGGGAAAGAGCATGCGAAAGCCCAGCGCGGCAATGATCAGGCCGCCTGCAACCCGGATTCCGGGGACGGAGATCCGGAAGAAATCGATGATCAACCCACCCAGCAACAGGAATACGACCAAGATCCCGAAGGCGTAGATGCAACCCTTGAGTGCCTGTCGTTCCCGTTCCTTGCTATCGCAACCGGTGGTGAGTGCGATGAACAAGGGAGCGGTGCTGAACGGGTTGGTGATCGGCAGCAGGGCGCCGATCGTCAACGCAATCGCTTCAATGAAGATTTCGATTGGCCATCTCCCATTCCGGCGGGTGTGCCGTTCGCCCAATCAACGGTCCATAGTCGGCTGTCAGGCCGGGACAGTGCGACATTCGCTGCATGGCGATGCTCGCGGTATCATGCTTCGGCAGTCGCCTCGTTGGATGTCGACCTGGTCCTGCCCGCCTCCACCCAGCTTGAGTGGTGCGCGCGGATTACGGCGATCGCTTCCGCCGCATCGTTGACGCAAATTGGGATGGCCAGGTCTTGTTCACCGGCCAGCTCGAAGCCCGGCCTCAGCATTTGCGCTCGTGTCCAATCGACAAGGCCGTTCCACATCGGGCCCGCAAACACCAACGGTACATCCAGTTGCCGCACTTGCAGCAGCTGCCAGATCATCGTCGCTTCCAGCAATGTGCCAATGCCGCCCGGCACGACGACATAGGCATCCGACATCAGGACGAACTGGTGGAGCCGGGTGAAGAAAGTGCCATGCTCATATGCCTGTTCTACAAAAGGATTGACTGTCTGTTCGAACGGGAGCTGCACGCGAATTCCGATACTGTCGGTCGCAGCGAGCTGATCGCCTTCCGAGGCCCCGCGGTTGGCGGCCTCCATCAGTCCGGGTCCGCCGCCGGTCACAATGTCACAGCCCATTGCGGTGAGGCCCGCGGACAATTGCCGGACCTCATCGTAGACCCAGTTGCCGGTCTCGGTTCGGGCCGACCCAAATATGGTCACCCGAAAGCGTTCGCGCCTGGAAGGGCGCAATCTGCTGAGATTGTTGACGGAGGTCCAAAGCCCCAGCAGCGTGTCGACCAGGACCCGCCGGACGCCCTCTTCGTCATCGAGGCTGATCATTCGCCCCGCGTCCGCGGCCCGTTCCTCCGCAATGGCCATCGACTCCTCCGCAAAATCTGAAGTGAGTCAGTTTCTTGCTGCTCTGGGCTTTGCATCGCAATCGGGCCAAACCCGCAAGGCCAGCGGCAGCCGGAGCGCAAGGCGCGACGATCACCGCCGGCAATCGGCAGAAATCCCGATGCCGTTCCTTCGACTACCCGCCTAGATCGGAGTTGCCCGGGGGGCTGGAGGTTCTCATGGCTCAGGCGGTACTTGAACGGGAACGGTCGGCGAAGGCGCTGACGGAAAAGCAGGCTTCGCTCATCGACGCCTATTGGCGGGCGGCGAACTACCTGTCTGTTGGACAGATCTACCTTTACGCCAACCCCCTGCTCAAGGAGCCGCTGTCGGAGAGCCACATCAAGCCTCGCCTGCTCGGCCACTGGGGAACTACGCCCGGGCTCAACTTTATTTACGCCCACATGAACCGGATCATCAGAGACCGGGATCTCAGCATGATCTACATCACCGGTCCGGGCCATGGCGGGCCGGCGCTGGTCGCCAATGCGTGGATGGAGGGCACCTATAGCGAGGTGTATCCCGACGTGTCCGCCGACGCGGAGGGAATGGAGCGGCTGTTCAAGCAATTTTCCTTCCCGGGTGGAATCCCAAGCCATGTGTCGCCGGAAACGCCCGGCTCGATCCACGAAGGCGGGGAGCTGGGTTATGCGGTTTCCCATGCGTTCGGCGCCGCCTTCGACAATCCCGACCTGATAGTGACCTGCGTGGTCGGCGACGGCGAGGCCGAGACGGGGCCGCTCGCGACAAGCTGGCATTCGAACAAATTCCTGAACCCGGCCACGGACGGCGCGGTCCTGCCGATTCTCCACCTCAACGGCTACAAGATCGCCAATCCGTGCGTGCTTGCCCGCATAAGCCACGAGGAGCTGGATCAGCTGTTCCGCGGGTATGGCTACACCCCCTATTTCGTGGAGGGCGACGATCCGGCCACCATGCATCAGCTCATGGCATCGACGCTCGACACCGTGTTCGAGGAGATTGGACGTATTCAGACCGAGGCCCGCAGCGGGGTTCGCGAACGGCCCCGCTGGCCGATGATCATCCTCCGCAGCCCCAAGGGCTGGACTTGCCCGAAGGAAATCGATGGCAAGAAGACCGAGGATTATTGGCGCTCGCACCAGGTGCCGATGGGCGAGATGCACGGCAATCCCGAACATGTCCGTATTCTGGAAAGCTGGATGAAGAGCTACCGGCCGGACGAGCTGTTCGACGACGAGGGACGCCTCCGGAAGGAGCTGACCGCTCTGGCGCCTGCCGGCGAGCGGCGGATGAGCGCCAATCCGCACGCCAATGGAGGCGAACTGCTCCGCGATCTCCAAATGCCCGACTTCCGCGACTACGCAATCGATGTGACTTCGCCCGGGTCGGTCATTGCGGAATTTACCCGGTCGATGGGTCGGATGTTGCGCGATGTCATGAAGCTCAACATGGACTCACGCAATTTCCGCCTGTTCAGTCCGGACGAGAACAATTCCAACCGCTGGCAGGACGCGCTGGAAGTCACCAACCGCACCTGGCTGGCGGAAACCCTGCCGTGGGACGACCATCTCGCGGCCGATGGGCGGGTGATGGAGATGCTCAGCGAGCATCAATGCCAGGGCTGGCTGGAGGGCTACCTCCTGACCGGCCGCCACGGATTCTTCTCCTGCTACGAGGCATTCATCCACATCATCGATTCGATGTTCAACCAGCACGCCAAGTGGCTGAAAGTGTGCAATCACATCCCGTGGCGCAGGCCGATCGCCTCGCTCAACTATCTGCTGTCGAGTCACGTCTGGCGCCAGGACCACAACGGGTTCAGCCACCAGGATCCCGGCTTCATCGACCATGTGGTCAACAAGAAGGCCGAAGTGGTTAGAGTCTATCTGCCGCCGGACGCCAATTGCCTGCTTTCGGTCACAGACCATTGCCTCCGCAGCCGCAACTACGTGAACGTTGTCGTGGCCGGAAAGCAACCTGCGCCCCAGTGGCTGACGATGGAACAGGCGGCCAGGCACTGTGAGGCCGGGCTTGGGATCTGGGAATGGGCCAGTAACGACCGGGGCAAGGAACCGGACGTGGTCATGGCCTGCTGCGGCGATGTGCCGACGCTCGAAACCCTTGCCGCCGTCGACCTGATGCGCCGGCTTGCGCCTGAGCTGACCATCCGCGTGGTCAATATTGTCGACCTGATGACCTTGCAGTCAGCCAAGGATCATCCGCACGGACTTTCCGATCAGAATTTCGATGCGCTGTTCACGACCGACAAGCCCGTCATTTTCGCTTACCATGGCTACCCGTCGCTGATTCATGAGCTGACGTACAGCCGGACCGGCCACGGGAACTTCCATGTCCACGGATACAAGGAAGAGGGTACGACCAGCACGCCGTTCGACATGTGCGTGATGAACGAGCTGGACCGATTTCAGCCTGATCAGTGACGTGATTGACCGCGTCCCGAAGCTTGGTCCGCGCGCTGCCTACGCCAAACAGGCGATCCGCGACAAGCTGATCGAGCATAAGGAGTATATCGCTCGATACGGCGATGACATGCCGGAGATTACCGGCTGGGCATGGGGCCAGGAAGCCTCCTCGGCAGCGGCCAGTTCGACCGAAGGCGACAATATCTGACGGGCGGCGCCCCTGCCATGAACCTGTTCTGCATCCGGCATGGCGAGACCGAGTGGAGTTCAGCGGGCAACACACCGGCGTGACCGACATCCCGCTCACGGACAATGGCAGGGAACTGGCGAAACGCCTGCGTGCGCCTTTGTCGATCTACAATTTTTCACTCGTCCTGGTCAGCCCGCTCAAGCGAGCGTTGGAGACTTGCGCGCTTGCCGGACTTTCCGACAATGCGCAGGTCGAGACGGACTTGAAAGAATGGGACTATGGCGACTTCGAAGGCCTGACGTCGGCCCAGATCCACAAGAACCATCCCGGCTGGGTCGTGTTTCGTGACGGGTGCCCGAATGGCGAAGCGCCTGCAGATGTCGCCGAGCGGGTCGACCGCATCATCTCACGTGCGTTGACGCTTGAAGGTGACGTTGCGCTGTTCGCGCACGGTCATGTGCTCCGCACCCTGGCGGCACGGTGGATTGGACTGCCGCCCGACGAGGGCATGCGTTTCCTGCTGGGAACGGGGACGATTTGCATACTCGGGTTCTACCGTGATGCCCGGGCGGTCCGCGTCTGGAATGCACCGCTGGTTTAGGCCATTGCTCGTCGGGCGATCTCCTTCGGCGCGTTCAAGCCACTGGATCCATCGCCGAAAGCACTGAGTCCACGCTGCCCGTGGCGAAAGCGGTCGTGCGGTCGCCGACCGCAAATGGCAGTAGAATGTCGCGCTCCCGGATCAGCGCGCCGCAGCTGTACACGACGTTCGGCACATATCCGCCACGCTCCGACACGGATGGAACGAGCAAGGGTCTGCGCGTTCGGGCCAGCACGATGGAAGGGTCGTCCTTGTCCAGCAGGCAGGCCCCCACGCAGTAGACGCGCACCATTGCCACTCCGTGCGTGAACACCAGCCAGCCTTCGTCGATCTCGATGGGAGAGCCGCAATTGCCGAGTTGCACGAACTCCCAGAAGAATTCGGGGCGCATGATCGGCCGGCCCTCGTCCCATCGGTACAGATCGTCGGATTCGAGCAGCCACATGTTCTCATTGTCCTGCCGCCCGAGCATGACATAACGCCCGCCGAGCCGGCGCGGAAACAGGGCCATGCCCTTGTAGCCGGACAGACGGCCGGTGAGCGGGCGCATATGGACGGTCCGAAAATCGATGCCGTGGAGCAGTTCCTGCCGCGCATCCCGTCCGTCGAAGGCGGTATAGGTGCCGACGATCTCCTGTCGACCATCGTCGTCGGTAAATCGCACAAGGCGAAGATCTTCGACGCCCTGGCGCTGACTGGGAAGGATGGGGAAGATCACGGATTCGGATACGTCCATGGCGTCGTCGCAAATCAACTCCGCGCCGCCTCCTTCCGTGTCGCGAACGATGATCGGTGGATCGGCGTAGGGGCTGGGCGGATCGACGGTGACCGTGCCGTCCGCGTTCCAGGTGCCGGTCCGGAAGGTCACCGAAGAGATATGCCCCTCACCTACCCCACGCAGCGAAAGAATGAAGCGGGAATTGCCGTCGCCATCGTTATCGCCCGGGTTGGCGATGATGCTCGGGTTGAACAGGGCGGCAGATTCGAAGGCAAACTCCTGGCTGAAATAGGCGCCGAGCAGCAATTTCTGCGCATCATTGGCCGGGAGCGCGCGTATCTCGTCGCCAAGCTCCTCATAGCGGCGCAGGAATGTCCCCTCTACGTTGCGGTGCCGCTGCCGCATTTCTACCAGCATGATGTCCACGATCCGGGCCAGTTCTGCTTTATCGAGGTCCAGCACTCGCTGGGCCACGATAAGCCGCCGATTGCCGAGCTCTTCGGCAAAGGCGGGCGGATAGGAGAAATCGAATGGCCGGACGACGGCTCGTGCTGGATCGGGCTCGAGCATTAGCGGAAGCACGTTGAGTGCGCCTGGACCGCCAAATTCCGGACGGACATTTGTCAGCATCGCAAGCACGCGAATGGCATCGGCATAGACCTCTAAACGAATATCGGCCCGATTAGCAGCATATTGGGCCGCCGTGGACGGTGGCATCAGGCGAAATGAGATGCCATCCGGAGTTTTCCCGGTTTCGGATGCCCGCCTGGGGCGAAAGCAACCGTTCTATCCAAGCCTGAGCACGCCTTGCCGTCCGAGGGTCAAACCGTCGTTTCCGGCGCGGCGAGCATGAGCGCCAGTTCGGCGCGGCGAAATGGTTTCTCCAGACGCGGCAGGTCTGGTGCAACGCCTTCCGCTTCCGCATACCCTGAGATTACAAGCGGCCGTAGCGCCGGTAACTGCTCCATTAGCACGCGCGCAAGCTCGACCCCGTCCATCCCGGGCATGAGGTGGTCGGTCACCAGCACGTCGGGCCGCAGACCTTGACCGATCAATCTCATTGCCTCTTCCGCCGACGATGTCTCAACCACCGCATAGCCTAGATCGACAAGCATTTCGGCGGTGCTGGCGCGAACAAGCTCCTCGTCGTCCACGAGCAACACTGTGCCTGTCACGTCCGGTTCCGCGTCCAGCGCTTTTGGAACGATAATGTCCGCGGGCTCATCAGCAACGCGCAGCCACAGGTCTATCCGGGTGCCAAGGCCCGGCCGGCTTGAGATCGTCATTGCACCCCCAAGCTGCGCTGAAAGGCCGTGGACCATGGACAGGCCCAGGCCGGTACCCTTGCCCAGGCCCTTGGTGCTGAAGAATGGCTCCACCGCGCGCTTTAGCGTTGCGTCATCCATTCCGCTGCCCGTGTCGGTCACGGAAAGGCAGATATAGCTTCCGGCCGCTAGTCGAGACAAATGGCGCTTACCGATGCGCTCCGCATTCGCCGCAATGGTGATTGAACCGCCGTCGGGCATGGCATCACGCGCGTTGACCGCGAGGTTGAGCAGCGCCATTTCCAGCTGATTGGAATCTCCGATCGCCGGCGGCAAGGAGTCCGGTACCTCGACAATGACCCGGACCTGGGGGCCTGTCGTGCTATCGACGAGGTCAGCGATCCCCCGGACGAGCTGCACGATATCGATGGACGTGGGCTGCAGGGGTTGCCTGCGCGCAAAGGCGAGCAGGCGTTGAACCAGCGTCTTTGCCCTTTCCGCCGAGGAAAGTGCCCCCGCGATGGTGCGCTGTGTCCGCTCGTCACCGACGCCGCGCCGCTGAAGCAGGTCCAGCCCTCCGATGATAGGCGACAGCAGATTATTGAAGTCATGTGCAACGCCGCCGGTCAACTGGCCCATGGCTTCCATCTTCTGGCTCTGGCGGAGCGCTTCCTGCGCAGCTTCCAGTTCCGCGGCAGCCTGCCGCTCCGCGGTCATGTCGCGACCCACTGCGTAGAAGACATCCCCTTCCGGAACCAACGCCCAGGAGATGGAACGCCATGAACCGTCCGCATGCCTCAGCCGGCACTGGAAATTCGAGATCGTCTCCCCCCGTTGGAGGCGTTCCATGACCCGCCACAGGGCTTCCTGGTCGTCCGGATGCACCTGAAGGCGTACGTCACGCGAAAGAATTACAGCTTCGTCGTAGCCCAGCGTCTTCGTCCACGCAGGGTTGAAGGCTCTCAAGTGGCGGTTGAAATCTATGATGGCGAAAAGGTCGCTGCTCATCTCCCACACACGATTGCGTTCGCGCGTTCGCTGCTCAACCTTCGCTTCGAGCTGTTCGCGTGAAATGCTGAGCAACTCGCGCGCCTCGACGATTTCTTGAATGTCGGTGCAGGTGCCGAACCACCGGGTGATCCGGCCTTCCGCGTCGCGGACGCACTGCGCGCGGCCCAGAACCCAGCGATATTCGCCAGTGTAGTGCCGAAGGCGGTATTCGATATGATAGGGCTCGCCAGTCTCGAGGCTGTGGCGCCACACGGCCCATGCGCGCTCCTGGTCGTCGGGGTGGAACATTCCGTTCCAGGCTTCCCCGTCGGTAGATCCCGGCGGGACTCCCGTAAATTCGTACCAGCGCTCATTATAATAGTCGTGGAAGCCGTCCGGCCGCGTCGACCAGATCATCTGATCGACGGAATTCGCGATGGCCTCGAACCTTTGTTCGGTCTCCCGGAGCGCGGCTTCCGCACGATGGCGGTCAGTGACATCCGCTCCTTCGACAAAAATGCCCGTGACTTCACCTTCGGCGCTGGTCAGCGGCTGGTAGACGAAGTCGAGGTAGCGGCGCTCAACGGGCGCCTCGGGCGATCGCTGCAGTTCCATGGCGATCCCCCTGCCCACATAGGCGTCGCCGCTTCGGTACACCTGATCGAGGAGCTCGATGAAGCCCTGCCCCTCTGCTTCGGGCACCGCCTCGCGAACGGTCTTGCCGATCAGATTGCGATGCCCGGTCAGTTGCAAATAAGAGCTGTTGATCGCCTGAAAGACATGATCCGGGCCACTGAGCAACGCCATGAAGCCCGGCGCCTGGTCGAACATCCCCCGAAGGCGTTCGGTCTCCGCCTCCAGTTCCCGTGTGGCGAGGACCTGCCTGGTGGTTTCGGTGCAAACGACCAGCACTCCGCCAACTCCATTCGGAGCGCTTTGATCATCGATCGGGCTGTAGCTGTAGGTCCAGTAAACGTCTTCCCGAACCCCGTCTCGGGTAATGGGAACGAGGTGGTTTTCGTTCCAGGTCGCGCCGCGGCCCGACATGACCTGGTCGATTTGAGGTCCGATGATCTCCCAGATCTCGTCCCAAACTTCGCGGCCTGGCTGGCCGAGAGAGCTCGGGTGCCGCTCCGCGCCGATCGAACGACGGTAGGCGTCGTTATAAAAACAGCGCAGCTCGGTTCCCCACCAGACGTACATCGGGTGTCCGCTGTTGAGGATCAGCCGGATTGCCGTGCGCAACGGCGCGGGCCAGCCTGCCGGAGGGCCCAGCGGAGTCGAGCACCAGTCGTGCTTTCGAATGAGAGCACCCATTTCCCCGCCCCCGCCGAGGAAATCCGGAACGGCAACTTCATGCACGCGACTATTACTGGCCATGAGGCGATTGCCACCCTGGTTGCTGGTGTGAACCGCACCTCTAACAGATAGATAGTGCCGCAGCGAGTAAAGCTCGGCGGTCAGGCCGGCCACTGGAAGGCCGGCGTGGCCTTAGCAGTCATCTCTTGCCCTGCGCTCAAGCAACCGCTCGCAAAGAGCATCCTGCGCCAGGAAATCGCGCATCATCGAGGCGACTACGTCGTGACGTCCCAGCCTGACCGTTGCTTCCGTGTCCGGCCAACTGGCCCAGACAAACCCGTCGCGCAGGCTGAAGGTCATATCCCCTTCGCGTTCCCATCTATGCTTCCCGGGCGAGGCGCTGCTCGCGTTGGACATGGTCTTTCCCATCGTTGGCATGGCCCGGGACCGGCAACGACGCAAAAAAATGCCGAAGCCCTAAGTCGTTAAAAATCGGTTATATGTTCACTTGGGGTTCATAAAAATCGGGGGGAGTCCCGAGACAGCTCACGGCATTTACCTAATGGTCGCAATAGGATCGGCCATGCGGGTGGAACAGGACCGGCCTGTCCGGCTATGGTAGGGCATGGCAAAGCTCGTCTTTGGAATGAACCAGTCGCTGGACGGTTATGTCGACCACCAGAAAATGCAGACAGGCCCCCTGCTCTTCCGTCACTGGATAGAGCAGGTGCGCGGCCTGGCGGGCAGTGTTTACGGTCGGCGCATGTACGAGGTCATGCGTTATTGGGATGAAGACAATCCGGAGTGGAGCGCGGATCAACGCGAGTTCGCGGCCGCCTGGCGAGCCCAGCCGAAGTGGGTCGTGTCGCGCTCGTTGAAGTCGGTCGGCCCCAATGCGACCCTGGTCGAGGACGACCTCGAGACGGTGATACGCGGGCTGAAGGCTGAGCTGCCCGGAGAAATTGCAATTTCCGGACCGGAGTTGGCACAATGCGTGACCGAGCTCGGCCTGATCGATGAGTATCGGCTCTACTTCCACCCGGTCGTGCTTGGTGGCGGCAGGCCATTCTTCGCCGGCCCGCGGCCGCCGCTCCGACTTGAGGCCAGCGACCGAATTGGCGAGGAGGTGATCAGGCTGACGTACGTTCCGGCCTGATCCTGCGGACTGCCAGAAACCGGCAATCGCCCGGTAATCACTTCGCAAGCTCTCTTCTCTACGATGCCAATCGAATCCTCGGCCGCGTGGAGCACAACGAATGTCGGACGTACGGGTCTACGAGCGGGCAACGCCCTTGTTTGCAGCGAGCCTCGCGCAGCGCGGACATCATATCGTCTATCGCACCAACGCGAACAATCATTGCCCCGGCTGCGGCCGCTCGCAATGGTATATCGGACGGATCAGCGCCGAGTGCGGATTTTGCGGGACCGCCGTTCCGCTTGCCGAAGCAAGGCACGATGACCTCGGCAGCAACGTCGCGCCCGCGAGTTGCTGCCAAAACGGCCAACCAGCGCCGCCATCCCAGGATGACGGCGAAAGGGCGCAAGCTGCAGCTGCTGATCGACGGCTCGCCGAGCAGCTTCGCGTTGCACAACATCTCCGAAGGCGGCGCGATGGGCGGCGGCGCTTCGAACCTCAGCGCGGGCACCAACGTCTACGTCCGCTTCGAAGGCGGGATCCTGGTGCCGGCAGTGGTGAAATGGACCGAGAATGGCATGGTTGGTCTGGCGTTCGATGCACCCATCATGCTGGATCGATCCGCCCAACCGGCGAACTAATCCGGCGGATCTCCAACGAGAGCTTTTTTCACTCAGGCGTCGTGAATCTCATCTCAGCGTGAACTTCACGCCCATCCTCAAATCCACCATGCAAATCTGGCATATGCTGCTCATTCGACGATTGGCGGTTTCAAGGTCAACAGCGACAAAACGCATCACTTACCTCACACTGTGGCGCCCTAGCACCAAGGCCTGCGACCGCCCTCATACCAGCGGGCCAGTCCTTCCCTGACGAGCGTGTCGCCGACGCTGACGCCGTCCACCTCGACGATCCTCAATTTGCGGCCATAGCCGTCCTCGTCGCGATCGATGGGTTCAAGGCTGACAGTTCCAGAATTGACCAGCTGGTGCAGGCGCGTCGTCGCCTGGTTGCCGAGGGCCAACTCGCCAGGACAGCGAGGTTCGTGCGTTTCAGGCGTGTCGATATCAGCAATGCGGATGTTCTGGCCCTTGAACCAGATCGTGTCGCCATCGACTACGCAGTTGTAACCGCCGCCCGTATGGCAAAGCGAAAAACTGGACAGAAGCCGGGGCGTCGCCTCCCATGAGGGCGACCGGCGTCGCGGTCACATTGTCCAGCCATCCGGCGCCGTAGGCCGTGCCAAGCAAGGCCGCACCGGCCCAGAGGG
The DNA here is from genome assembly GCA_963844355.1 of uncultured Alphaproteobacteria bacterium. Taxonomy (GTDB): domain Bacteria; phylum Pseudomonadota; class Alphaproteobacteria; order Sphingomonadales; family Sphingomonadaceae; genus Sphingomicrobium. The sequence continues at coordinate 2,843 of CAWJNY010000007.1, read as the reverse complement.
GCAGGTATCGACCCCAGCTGGTCCGCTTTGGTCGCGCATCCGGCCAAAATTTCAATACAGTCTGACGGGGGGAACTGCGCCGCGGCCGCCCCTCGCCAAATCTCCCCCGCACGACGTTGTTCTGCTGGCCCCGTCTAATCACCGATCAAGACTATGCCGAACATCCAGCCGACGGAAGGCCTAGCAGCACTCGGCCAATGGCAGCTTTCGACCCATTCCCGCCATTAGGTGCGTTAGCTTTAATCGTCGCGCCGGGCTAGGACGACTCGGTTAACTTTCGTGATCTTACTGCGTAAGCCGAATTCGCGTAATCGCGCGCCTTGCTAGGTCTGCTCTCAATTGGGGAGGCAACGATACGGCACGGCCCGAACGCTTGTAAGCTCGATGTTGATTGTCGTTGCTCTCTCGGCGGCGACATTTGCCGACACAACTCGTGTTTACGAAGCGTCCTTTGTCGATGGCTCGCTTAGGCCATTAGTCGACGAACTTGGCCTGGTTCAATGCAGCTGGCGATGCCCAGGTGGCCGACTCAAACCCAACAGCCGCGCCCGGGAACGGCGAGATAGTTCTCGGTGTCACACGGCCCGCCAATCTTGGGAGCGGGGTCGTATCGTCTGGCATGTGGGTAACACCCGTAAATTTTGATCAGGGGTCGCTGTTCGCGTTGCAGGCGAAATATGTGCGGCCCGACGGACCCAGCAGCGGAGGATGGGCCGTTGCGGTTCAGGCGCGCACAGGCCACCAAGCTGATTTGGCCACCGAGACCCGCGTTACGGCAAATCTCACCGCGCGCGCGGGAGGAACCGCGAGGCTGCAGGTCCCATTCGGCGCGACTTCACCGACGTTCGTTGATGTGCCTCCGGCCATGTATTACGCGATCTATCGCTCCGACGATCCGGAAGCCTTCACTCTCGGCCTTTTAGTAGACCGGGTGTCGGGGAATGCTACCGCCTCTTTGGCGGTTGACGGGATCCCGGTCCTCTCCCGATCGTTTCAACTTAAAGACTTTCAGGCGGACGACGGCCCGACGATTACGGCTGTTGGCGCTCCAATCGCGAACGGCAACGCTTCTGGCGAGACCGTCACCGTTCACCTTCGCGACTTCAGAATTTACGTGGGCAAGCATCGCTGCCCGCTTCGCAGCCGCTTTGTTGATCTCGTATGACCGCTTTCCACCCATTCCTGCCATTAGCCTAATTACCGCTTTCGACCCATTGCGGACATTCGTGGGGCTCTAGTACATCGCTAGATTCCACATCGAGGCGCATCCTCGCTGTCAGCACGGGCCCGAGAGCATCACGGACCTCGATAACGAGTTCGCGGTTCCGGCTTCCTGCGACTACGCCTCGGGCAAGTTCGGTTAGAGACGTGGTAGCCTCATGCTGGGCGGCTTCTTGGCCCGGAAATTAATGCCCAAATCATCTTGGCTGAATTTATCACCATGGCGGGTGTCGAAGAAGTAGAGAGGCATCATCGGGCTCCTTGCGGGCGCTACGCTGACAACTGTCGGCTGGGACACGCTCCCGCTATTCGTTGCGCCTTCGTCTGGGATTTTGTTCAACGTCTGCGTGGTGTGCCGCCCCCGGTAGTCCAAAAAGGATTTTGGATTGCGCAAATCGCGACGAATGTTTGTTATGGAGCGACACTAGCGGGCCAGTGTCCGCTTCCACCGATTGCGGACATTAGCGGCGGGCGGCAACAATGCCGTGAGCGCGCCCCAGGATGAAGCCTCGGTGCGTCACAGCCTTCTTTTCGCTTGATCTTGGTCTCGCCGGCTGTTCGGCTGCGGCTGAGGGATCATGGCGAAACTGTCGGCCGAGCTGTTGCTGGAACGTGAAACCCGGGTCTCCTACGGCCCGGTTCCCGCGCAGTTGCTCGATGATCCGGTCCCGGTGAGGAGCTGGCAGATGCGGGGCGAGGAGTTCCTGCTGCGGGCCGAGGGCGACCATTATTTCCACTATCGGTCAGGCGAAGGCATCACCATCCGGCGCGGCGCGGACGCGGATACCAGCGAGGAAAGCCTGTGGCTCAACGGTACCGTCTATGCGGCCATCGCCAGCATGAACGGACCTCTGCCGATCCATGCCTCCGCCGTGGCCCACAACGGATCGGTATTCGCCTTCACCGGCCCGGCCGCGGCCGGCAAGTCGACCCTTATCGCCGCGCTTGGTGGGGAAGGATTGCCGATGTTCTGCGACGACACGCTGGTGCTCGACCTGTCGTCGGCCGACCGGATCATGTGCCTGCCGGCCACAAGAGGTTGAAGCTTTGCGACGACGCGTTCGAACTGACGGGGGCCGCCCGGGAGGAGAAGGTGTCGCAAACCTATCCCAAATATTATGCCGCGCCCGCGGGCGGCACCGCCAACGCCGCGCTGCCGCTGGCCAGCTCGTCTTTCTCGAGGATGGGCCGATCGAGCAATGACGCGCATCTCAGGATCGGAGCGTTTCGTCAGGATGCAGGACGACCACCAGACCGCCTACCTGTTCGCGGCGGCTCGCCAGTTCGACCGCTGCGAGCAGTTCGCTCATCGCGCCCGCCTTGCCGGCCAGATCGAAATGACTAGCTTTGCTCGGCCCCGCAATGCAGCAAGGTTCGAGGAAGGAGTGGTCATGGCCGCCCGACCGTCATGGAACGCGGGACGGTAAGGCGATGAGCGTCCTCGCCAATGCGCCGATCGCTTCTCCGAAACCGCCATCGACGATGAGGTCGTCGTGATGCGGCTGGACAATGGCGAGTTCTTTCCCTGGCCGGCGACCGCCGCCGCGACCTGGCGCCTTATCGACGGAACGCGCGACCGCTCGCGCCTGGTCGAAGCGCTGGCGGCGAAGTTCGGCGTGGCG
>CAWJNY010000006.1:0-103764 GCA_963844355.1 uncultured Alphaproteobacteria bacterium | reverse complement strand
GCGGCCTGGGCCAGGGCCATCGGATGCGAGCACACCAGGCTCACCCTCTCCATCGACTGTTCTCTGGAGATCAAGTTCTGCGAGACAGGCAGGTAAATCTCCCCGCAGATCTTCAGAGGGCTGTTCATCTAAGTCATCCAGGGTGTGGGTCACCGCCCCCTCCATCGAGTTCTCGACGGGCACGACACCGTGCTCGACCTCCCCGCGCTCGACCCTCGCGAAGACCTCGGCGACCGTTGTTGGGGCTCGGTCTCCATGCTGGTGCCGAACGAACGCAGGGCTGCCTCGTGCGTGAACGTCGCCTCAGGACCCAGGTAAGCCACCTTGAGCCTGGCCTCGAGCGAGATGGAGGATGAGATGATCTCGCGGAACACGGCCTGGAGTCCACGCCTGGGGAACTCCCCATCGCCCAGCGCTACGACCCTGTCGAGGACGGCCCGCTCTCTAGCAGGGGCGTAGGCCGCCAGGCCGTTCTCGTGTTTGATCTCACCTATCCTCCGCGCCAGCCAGGCACGCCTGTCGAGCAGGCGCACGATCTCCTCGTCCACTGAGTCTATCCCCTGGCGCAATGCCTCCATCTCACCTTGCGGCGCCTCTCCGGATCCAGCGAGACGAGTATCTTCTCTATCTGGTAAGTCGGACTGAGTCATGACGTGTGTGATCTCCTGTCGAAATGTTGTTGGGGTGCTGATCAGGAGGAGCGCAGCCGCGCGTCAAGAAAGGGAGCGCCCCTCCCAGGTAAATCGCTGTAGTGCAAGGGCTGCGTGGTGCATGACTGGTATCAGCGTACCAGAAGTATGGCCCCGCTGTCAAAGTCGCATGCAAGCATTTCAGCTAGTCAGCTTCTGGTTTTCGCCTGTAGCCGAATGCGCGGTTCGCGGTAGGTCAATGCTGACCGCACATCGCTACAGCGCCGGGCATGAGTCTTGTGCCTTATGCACAACGGATCACCGCCCCCTCGGCTAACAAAAAGCTGACTGGCTGACATGCTGAAGTGCTGACCAGCGTGGATTGGGGAAGGGCTAGCCCTTCCCCAATCCGCTATTAGAACACGATTAGCAATACGGCGACGATGGCCGCGACGGCAAAGCGATAGTAGGCGAAAGCGCGTAGGCTGTGTTGCGTAAGGTAATGGAGCAAGAATCTTATCGTGAAATAGCCCACGAACGCCGAGGTGACGAAGCCCGTTGCGAAGAGCACCGACTCGTGCGTGCTCATGCCGGAGGAAGATCACCTCCGCAAGCTCCAGGCTGCCGGCGCCGGCGATGATAGGAACACTCATCAGGAACGAGAACCTGGCCGCCTCCTCGCGCCTGAGTCCCAGGAAGAGACCGAGTGGTGATCGTGGCACCCGAACGCGAGACTCCAGGCACGAGCGCGGCCGCCTGGGCGAGTCCGATCCCGACGGCCTCGCCGAACCCGAGCTTGGGGGCCCGGCGGCTGCGGCTGCCTACGGATTCGGCGACGAGGAACAGTACGCCGACTAGAACGAAGTTGAAGACCACCACCCACGGTGAGCGAACCGTGTTCTCGAAGAAACCCTCGAATAGTAACCCGATCAAAGCTGCGGGTACGGTAGATGCGATCACGAGGTAAGCGAGCCGTTGGTCGGGATCGTTGACGAGGTCCCTGTTTCCCCGACCATGCAAGAAAGCGAAGGCCATCCTGTTGAGATCCCGCCAGAAATAGGAGACGACGGCGACGAGGGTGCCCATGTGCAACGCCACGTCGAAGGAGAGCCCGAATCTGTCCTGATCGAGCCCGAGGAAATACTGCCCGAGCAGGAGATAGATGTCCCGAGCTGGAGACGGGCAAGAACTCCGTGAGACCCTGCACCACCCCGAGGATTACAGCTTGGATAAGCTCGAGCAAAACGTCCTTCTTCAATTCAGCAGTATTCAGCACCTGTCAGCACGGCGCCGTTGGCGCCTTGTCAGCACTTCAGCTAGTCAGGTTTCACGGTTGGGACGGGTCTGAATGAGTCGGTGCTCCTCTGGCAGTCTTCTCTCAGGCGCACCGAGCCTCTCACCCACACTATACGTAGCTGACCGGCTGAAATGCTGACAAGCCGTCCGGCTGAAGCCGCGGCGGCGTGCTGACAAGCGGAGGCGAAGCCGGAGCGTGCTGATTAATTGCCCCTAATCGCGACTGAGTCTTGCCAGGGTGCGGGTATCTTTGAGGGTGATACGGCCGGCATCCACGTCGATCACATCGCGGTTACGCATCTCGTTGAGGACCTTGGTGACGGACTCCCTGGTGGAGGCGACCATGGCGGCGAGGTCCTGGTGGGTTAGGCGAATGTCTACGGTTACGAGGCCGTCCCTGCTCTGGCCGAACTTCTGAGCCAACAGCGGCAACAAGTTGGCCAGCCGCACTTCGGTCTCGCGGGGCAACAGACACTTGACAAGCTCCTCATACTGCACGAGACGCAACTCCAGTAAGGTCATCAGCTTGAAAGCGGCCCGCGGTTCCTGGCGGACGGCGCGTTCGACGAAGATCTTGGGGACCTTCGTCACCCTGCACTCCGTAACGGCCTCAGCGTAAGCGCGCTGCCCGGTCTCCCCGGCGAAGGCCAGATGGCCGAAGATATCCCAGGGCTTGAGCAGGCGTAACGTCGCTTCCTTGCTGCCTGAGTAGGGCCTGAAAAGCTTCAGCACGCCCGAGGTCAGCACATAGAGGGCGTCACCGTACTCGCCCTGGTTGTAGATGGCGTCCCCTGGTCCGTAGACCCTCTCGGCCGTGGCGATGCCCATCTCGCCGAGAAGCTGCAAGAGCGACTGGCACTCCTGCTCCTGCAACTTCGTGTACTCGGTCAGGGAAATATCAACGGCCACGTTCATCCCCTCCCTCGGATCCCGCCTGAAGACCACACCGGTCCTCACGAATCTCGGGGCTAAGCGTGCTACACATTGCTACATTGTACATTACGCGCGGGCGAGCATGAGTGCATTCCTCAGGACGGGTCTTGCCGATTGGGTTAGAATGGCGCGGACGTTCGCGTTCGAGAGAGGAGACGAGGTGCGGGAGCGGCTGGTGTTCGGAATCCTGATCCTGTTACTGATCCTCTTGTTCGCCTTCACCTTCGCCGTCCTCGGGAAGGGTGAGTACGAACCGGCTGGAAAGCCGCCACACCAGGTCTCTTCGAGCCTGGCCTGAACCTCAACCCGGCTCCGAAACCTCCGGAGCACGCTCGAGAGCGACCAGGTAAGAAGTCATCTTGGGGTGGCCAGTTAGCAGCCCACCCGCTCCACTACGCCCGTGCGCTTTGGCGAACTCATCGCTGTGAACCCAGGCCTCGAAGGATTCCCGGTCCCGCCAGCGCGTAACGACGAGCACCTCGTCCTGTGCGTCGGACTTGAGGACTTCCATGGATACGAACCCTGGGAACCCCTGTACGTGTCCGCGGCTTTCGGCGAAGCGGTCCACGATATCATCGGCGGCTCCTTCTTTGACGGGCAGGCTGTTGAAGATCGCGATCACAGTTGCCTCCTGGCTACCTAGCGGGCTACCACGATGCCGCTGCCGCCGACGCGTTTGGCCATCTTGAGCGCCTTTAGGGTCTCCCCCATCAACTCCCCCGCGTCTTACCATGCCCGGGTACTCGGCGACACCGACATCCACCTCAAAGTCTGCCGTGCCCTCTGCCAGACGTCTGAGCACCCGCTCCGCCAACCGGTAGCCACCTTCACCGCTCTCGCCGGGCAGGACAACGCAGACTTCGTCGTCCCCGAAGCGGGCGAAGACGGACCCCTGCGGCGAGGACTCCTGCACGGCCTCGGCGAGCGTGCGCAGCACCTTCCTGGCGCGCTTGACCTTCCCTGCCGCGACGGTCTCGTCAAAGTCGGCGACGTCGAAGACGGCCACGGAGAACCGGTCGTGCGAATCGATTGCCCGTGGCAGAAGCAGCCGGTTTAGCTGGTCTCTGTCAGGAAGCCCGGTTACCAGGTCAGTGGCGGCGGCCCGCCCGAGAGCCTGCTCCATCTCGCGCCGCACGATTGCGTCGAAGGCCTCCAGCCCGGTCTCGGTTAGCCAGTCCGAAGCTTGCATCAGCTTGGCGAAAAACCCTGAGACCTCTCCCCCGTGAAGCCCGCCGAGGTCGACACCAGCCTCGACCGAGCGCCAGATGCACCTTCGCAGGACACTGAAGTCCTCCATGACCCCGACCGCGTCCCTGCCCAGATCGTGCTGGTGCTCGGCGATCCTGTTGACCATAGCCCTGGTCGCGCCACCGCGGGAGAAGGTGTCGACCGTCTCCATACTGCGCAAGAAGCCGACGAACACCGAGACCAACTCCTCCATGCCGGCGAGCATGTGGTCATAGACCCCGTCCTCGTTGTCTCCACGCCTGCTCGCCTGCCAGCAGGCCACAATGCCGGCAACGTCCTCGTTTATGCGGTCCGGTATGCGAGAGGTATTCTCCATGAGCCCAAGTATAACCGCGCCCGCCGCAAGGCACCGCCAACGCCACTCCGAGGCGGGTCCTATGCAACTATTTCGTGTCGACATACGTATGTATCTGTGGAGTGAGAAGTGCTGATGAGAACCGGCGCGGAAGGAAGCCTCCAGAGGTTTAGGGAATTAAACCTCGCGGTAAAACCAATAGTAGTTTCTAGAACTGATTTCCGGTAAGATGGGTTTGTAGTGAGGAGGGTATTTTGAAAGCCAATTTGGAGAAGCGGAAAAGAAAATCAGAAGATCGAGCGGGAATCGGATATGCCGAACTCCTCGCCAAGTATCTCGCGCACATCGGGCAGGGGAATCTCCTTACGCACAAGGAGGAGATAGACCTCAGCTTGAGGGCCAAGGCCGGCGACAGACGGGCGAGGCAGAGGCTCATCGAGAAGAACCTCAGGCTGGTCGTGAGCGTAGCCAAGAAGTACCGTGGCTACGGGCTGCCGTTCGAGGACCTGATCCAGGAGGGCAACATCGGCCTGATGAAGGCCGTCGAGAAGTTCGACCCCGATAGGGGCTTCAGATTCTCCACCTACGCCACGTGGTGGATAAGACAGGCTGTGCAGCGCGCAGTTGCCGACAAGGGCCGTACCATCCGCGTCCCCGTACACATGACGGAGAAGATCAGGAAGGTCAGCCGTGCCATGAGCGAGCTTGCCCTGGAGATCGAACGCGAGCCGACCGAGGACGAGGTCGCCAGGCGCCTGGATTGGGACCCCGACGAGGTGCGCCTCACGATGCGCGCCATGCCAGATGCGACGAGCCTGGATCAGCCGGTGTCCAGCGAGGAGACGGCTTCGCAGCTTGGTGACTTCATCGAGGACGATAAGGTCTCGGATACTCCTGATACCGTAATGCGTGAGATGGAGACGGAGCATCTGAAGGAAGCGATCGAACGTCTCCCAGATAGGGCACGCTATGTGCTCGTCAGGCGCTACGGTCTCGACGACCGTGAACCGGCCACCCTCGCCGAACTCGGCGACGAGCTCGATATCTCGCGCGAGCGGGTCAGGCAGCTCCAGAGGGAGGCTGAACGCATCCTGAAAGGTGGAGAGTACGGCCGCGTCCTGCGAGACGCCGTAGCCTAGAGCGATTTGCGGGCGGCTTGGGCCGCCCGCAAATCGCGCATTTCAGCACGCTCAGGCTTCGCCTTCGCTTGTCAGCATGTCAGCATGTCAGCATGTCAGCATGTCAGCATGTCAGCATGTCAGCATGTCAGCATGTCAGCATGTCAGCATGTCAGCTTTTTGTTTTCGCTGAACCCTGGTAGACGAATGCGCGATTCGCGGTGATCGGTACCTCCGCGAATCGCTCTCTTTCGACATCGCGCATCCAGGAGCGCCGGGCCGTAAGGTCTGGCGCTTTTGTGTCCCTGCTTTGATAACCTGTGAGGGCGTGAAGGGCGACAACAGGTTCATTCTGCTGCTCTCGACAGCGGCTTTCCTCGTCTGCTCGGCGGCGGCCGGCGCAGGGCTGATCCGACCCTTCGACGTACCTGGTACTCGACCTGGCCCTGAGACTAGACTCAGGGACCCTGGATGTGGTCGGGATGATAACCTCGCTCGTGGGGGGGGTCGAGTTCGTCGCTGTCGCTGCGGTCGCGCTCGCCGCCGGTCTGCTGGTGGAAGGACGGGCGTCTCGCACTTAGGCTCGTCATCGCGTTTCTGGTTACAGGGCTTGTCGAGCTCGCAGCAAAGACGCTGGTACCCCAGCCGCCCGTACCCGAGGAAGCTGTGCGAGCGCCTGACCAATCGTTGCTCGACGTTAGTACGCCATACCCCTACCCCAGCGGGCACATGCTTCGCGCGGTCCTCCTGCTCGGGGCCATCTACCTGCTGTGGCCGAGCAGACCTGGCAGGGTCGCCCTCTTGATCTTCCTCGCCGCATCAGCCACGAGCAGGGTCTACCTCGGAACGCACTGGCCCTCCGACGTCCTCGGTGGCGCCCTCCTGGGCATCGCCGGACTCGCCTGGACATTCAAAAAGCACACCAGCCAAGACAGCACTCGGCACACCGAAAACAGAGAGAAGACCTGACAACCTGAAATGCTGTGACGACCGAAGGGAGGAACATGAAAATCACCGTTGTAGGATCAGGCACCGTAGTTCCACGCCTTGAGAGGCGCCAGAGCTGCGTGGTGGTGCGCGCGGGTGGGCAGACGCTCGTCTTCGACCTCGGTTCTGGCGCGGTCCGCGGCATGCTCCGGTCGGGCCTGGACCCTCTGGCGGTAGATCGCATCTTCTTTACTCACCTCCATCCAGACCACACGGTAGACGTCGTTCCTCTCCTCTTCGCCATCAACTACGGTGCGCCTGAGAGGCGTACTCTGCCCCTCTACGTGACCGGTCCCGAGCCTTTCCGCCGGTTCTGGGGCAGCCGTGATGGAGGTCTGGGGAGAGTGGATGGCCGGCGAACTACGCCACGCTCGTCTCCGAACTGCCACACGAGTGTCTATCTCCCATCGACCTCGCAGGCTGCCGGCTAACTCCTGGGCCCCGGCGGAGCACCGCCGCGAGAGCATCGCCTACAGGCTGGATCACGAAGGCAAAGCGTTCGCATACACGGGCGACACAGAGTACAGCCCTGGCCGTCACCGGCAAGCCGATCCCAACATTCGATCAAGCGGTCAGCATTTAACCTTAATTGTATAAACATCATGATTTCCAATCGCGGCGCCGCTAACGCTGCTGTGAGCCGATTCTCTTGATGCTGCTGGCCGGGGATAGGCCGCGGGAGGAACATCGGCCGGCGCGGGACCGGGAGTTCAAACATGGGGGCTTTTCGTTCGAGGCTGCGTCGTTGGCACGTGTGGCTTGGCTGGCTGGTCGGCCTGCCGTTGCTGTTCTGGACAGTGTCCGGGCTGGTCATGGTCGCCAGGCCGATCGAGGAAGTTCGGGGCGAACAGCTGATCGCCCAGCCAAAGCCGATCAACGTGACCGGGCCTTTGGTTGCCCCGCAGCTGGAAGGCCGACCCGTATCGCGGTGACGCTCGAGCCGCGGGCGACGGGCCGCGCTGGGAAATCGACTTCGCCGATGGCGAAAGCCGGCTTGCCGATCCCTACCACCGGGCGGCTGCTGCCCGCGATTGGGTGCCGCCGATGCGTCGAAGGAGTCATGGCGCGCTACCAAGGCACCGCCAAGGTGGCGGTGATGACCCGCGTCGACGCCGGCAGCCCGCCGCTGGAACTGCGCCGCGCGATGAACGGCTGGCGCGTCCGGATGAGCGATGACACGCATTTCTATGTCGATGGCGGATCGGGGAGATCGTCGCCCGGCGCACCCGCTGGTGGCGCGTCTACGACTTCATGTGGGGCCTCCACATCATGGACCTGCAGGGCCGCGAGGATACCAATAATCCGTGGGTCGTGAGCTTCGGCATCCTGTCGCTCGGCGATGGCGCTTTTGGCCCTGGCCCTGCTGCCTATGACCCTCGCCGCAAGAACGGCAGGAACGGGCAAGCAAACGGTACCGGCCCACCGTCAGCCCAGCTAAGCAGTCCTGCCAGCCAGCCGCGGTCGTCCGTCCTCAAGCGCGGGGCCGCTGCCACCGGCGGGCATTCGAGGCAGCGGACCTGGATCGACGGCCCGCCGAGGATCGCCGCGCAACTCGGCCAGCGCCGCGCAACAGCAGCGCTTCGGGCGCCGGTGCCAGCATCGCCAGCGCGTCGGCCGGCGGCGCGTCCGCTTCCTCCTCGCCGGCCAGCATCGCCAGCACCTGCTCGGTCAGGCCGGCGGCCGCTTCGAGATAGCAGACGCCGCGCTCGTCGCCGAGCTTGGCCAGCTCGGCGGCCTTGGCGATCGCCTCGTCCATGCCGCCGAAGCCGTCGACCAGGCCGAGCTGGCGGGCGGTGCCGCCGTCCCACACGCGGCCCTGGGCGATGCGGTCGATCTCGGCCGGGGTCTTGCGCGCGCGCCTTGGCGACGATGCCGAGGAAGTTGCGGTAGACTGCTCGACGCCGGCCTGGATCAGCGCGGTCGGCTTCGGGCGACGGGCCCTTCGAGCATGTCGGGCTCGCCCGACAGCGGCGTCGTCTTCATGCCGTCGGCGCCGAGCCCAAGCTTGGCCAGCGTTGCCCTCGAAGCTCGGCAGGATGCCGAACACGCCGATCGATCCGGTGATGGTCGAGGGCTCGGCGAAGATGTAATCGCCCGGCGGTCGCGACCCAATAGCCGCCCGACGCGGCGACATTGCCCATCGACACCACGACCGGGATCTTCCGGGCCTTGGCGGCCAGCAGCGCCTGGCGGATGCGCTCCGACGCCAGCGACCGATCCGCCGGGCTGTCGACCCGCACGACCAGCGCCTTGAGCCCGTCGTCGCGCAGGCCCTGCTCGATCGCCTCGGCGATGCTGTCGCCGCCGGCGCGTGCCCGGGCCGGCCTTGCCGTCGACGATCGTCGCCGGCGATGGTGACGACGCCGATCGGCCCTTGCGGCTCGAGTCGACCGCGTCGGCGATGTAATGTCGAGCTTGATCGGCTTGAAGCCGCCGCGCCGTCGTCGTCGTCGCCGCCGAGCTCGGCCAGCCGCGCCTCGAACGCGCGGCGCTCGCCGAGCTTGTCGACCAGCTTCGGCGGCCAGCGCCGCCTTGGCCAGGTCGCCGCCGGCGCGCCGGACGCGCCGCGCGGGTCGCGCAGCATACGGTGTCGACCGCTGCGCCGCCGGCCGCGCCTTGGCGACGTCGTCGCGCCAGGTTTCGAGCAACGCCCGGCCAGCGCCTGCGCATTCTCGCGCGCTTCCGGCGACATGTCGTTGCGGGTGTAGGGCTCGACCGCCGACTTGTAGGTGCCGACGCGATAGACGTTGGCGGTCACGCCGAGCTTGTCGAGCAGGCCCTTGTAATAGAGGTTCGTTGCCGCCCGGCCCGGCGATCGCCACCGCGCCGAGCGGGTGCATCCAGATTTCCGACGCGTGGGCGGCGAGCTGATAGCCGTCGTCGCGTATAGCCGGCGGCATAGGCGAGCACCGGCTTGCCGGCCTTGCGCACCCGGCGGAGCGCCGCGCCGAGGTCGCCGATCGCCGTCTGGCCGCCGCCGAGGAAGCCGTCGAGGTCGAGCGCGACCGCCTTGACCCGGCCGTCGTCCTTGGCCGCGTCGAGCGCCGCGACCAGGTCGCGCAGGCGATATTCGCGCAGTGCGGCTGCCGCTCGCCGACAGTGCCGCGAACGTCGGGCCGCGACGGCTGCTCGACGACCGTGCCGTCGAGGTCCATCACCAGCACGCCGTCGCCGACCGGCTGCGGGCCGCGCCGACAGGCCGGCGTAGAGCAGGCCGAAGAACAGCAGCATGAAGATCAGGACGAGCGCGTCCTTGATCCCGACCAGCAGCTTCCACACCGCACGCACGAACCGCATCGCAATCTCCTTCTGTTCGACAGGGATTAGCAGCACAAACGCCCACGTCGCCCAAGGAATTTTCGACCGGCGGCTGTGGCGGCTAGCCGGCGCAAAGCTGCTAACCGGCGCGATGATCGCGCTTCGGCAGAGCCGATCGCCACAGCGAAGCTGGCGCGACGAATTTCGCGCGACGCTGACGCTCGCCTGGCCGCTGATCCTCGCCAATCTGACCATGGCCGCGATCCAGGCGACCGACGTGGTGCTGATGGGCTGGCTGGGCGCGCGGCCGCTCGCCGCCTCGGCGCTCGGGCTCAACCTCACCTTCGCCTTCAGCCTGATCTGCCTTGGCCTGGTCACCGCCTCCTCGCCGATGATGGCGACCGCGCTCGGTGCGAAGCTCGCGATGCGGTTCGCGAGGTCCGCCGCACGTTCCGCCAGTCCTTCTGGCTGATCGCGACCGTCACGCCCCGATCTGGCTGATGCTGTGGAACGCCGAGCCGATCATCCTGCGCGCTCGGCCAGGAACCCGGGCTGGCGCGCGACGCCGAGCTGTTCCTGCACGGCTACATGTGGTCGATGCTGCCGTTCCTGCTGTTCCAGGCGATGCGCAATTTCGTCTCCGCGCTGGAGCGGCCGGGCTGGGTGCTGGCGATCAGCCTGGTCGGGATCATCGCTCAACGCGCTGCTCGGCTAGGCGCTGATCTTCGGCCATTTCGGGCTCCCGGCGCTGGGGCATGTTCGGCGGCGGGCTGGCCAGCTCGATCGTCTGGGCGCTGCATGGTGCTGCGCTGGCCATCGTGATCATCGACCGACCGCCAGTTCCGCCGCTTCCATCTGTTCGGCCGCTTCTGGCGGCCCGACTGGCCGCGCTACCGCCGGCTGTGGCGGCTGGGCTTTCCGATCGGCCTCGCCATGGGGTTCGAAGGCGGCGTGTTCAGCGCCGCCGCCTATCTGATGGGCCTGATCGACGCCGACGTCCGTCGCCGCCCACGCCGTCGCGCTGCAGATCGCGGCGCTGTCATTCATGGTGCCGCTGGGGCATGGCCAGGCGGCGACCGTCCGCGTCGGCCTGGCCTCGGCGCAGGCGACCGGCCGGCATCGCCCGCGCCGGCTGGACCGCCTGGGCCCTGGGCGTCGGCTTCATGGCGTTGATGGCGCTCGTCATCTGGTCGTTCCCGCGCGAGCTGATCGACCTGTTCCTCGACGACACGCCGACAATGCGCGGGTCATCGCACTCGGCGTGTCATTCCTCGCCATCGCCGCCATCTTCCAGATCGCCGACGGCGCCCAGGTGGTCGGCGCCGGCATGCTGCGCGGGCTGCACGATACGCGCGTGCCGATGATCTTCACCTTCATCGGCTATTGGGTGATCGGCATCGGCGTCGGCGCCTGGCTCGCCTTCGAGCGCGGCTGGCAGGGCCAGGGCATCTGGACCGGGCTGGCGGTCGGGCTGGCGATCGTCTCGGTGCTGATGATCTGGCGCTGGTCCCGGCGAGAGGCTCTGGGGCTGACCGTCCTGAAATCGTGATGTTCGCGTTTCGTGGGTGTTGACGGGTAGGAAAGCCCGACCCATATGCGCGCCATCGCTGGCACTCTTCGCACAGGAGTGCCAGCGCGACTCATTCAACTACGCAACACAAGGGGCTTCCACACATGGGTTTCAGGCCGCTTCATGACCGAGTCCTCGTCCGCCGGGTCGAGGCCGAGGAAAAAACCGCCGGCGGGATCATCATTCCCGACACCGCCAAGGAAAAGCCGCAGGAAGGCGAAGTCGTCGCCGTCGGCACCGGCGCTCGCAGCGAAGACGGCAAGGTCACGCCGCTCGACGTCAAGGCAGGCGACCGCATCCTGTTCGGCAAATGGTCGGGCACCGAGGTCAAGATCGACGGCGAAGACCTGATCATCATGAAGGAAAGCGACATCCTCGGGATCGTCGGCTGACCGGGAGCGACCGCGCCTCGCGCGTGGTCACCGTGAACATTTGTGAACATTCGACTTTCTAGGAAAGGGTAGCCAGATGGCAGCCAAGGACGTGAAATTCTCGCGCGACGCGCGTGAGCGCATTCTGAAGGGCGTCGACATCCTCGCCGACGCGGTCAAGGTGACGCTTGGGTCCCAAGGGCCGCAACGTCGTCATCGACAAGAGCTTCGGCGCGCCGCGCATCACCAAGGACGGCGTCACCGTCGCCAAGGAAATCGAGCTCAAGGACAAGTTCGAGAACATGGGCGCGCAGATGCTGCGCGAGGTCGCCTCGAAGACCAACGACATTGCCGGCGACGGCACCACCACCGCGACCGTTCTCGCCCAGGCGATCGTCCGCGAAGGCATGAAGTCGGTCGCGGCCGGCATGAACCCGATGGACCTCAAGCGCGGCATCGATCTTGCCGTCGCCAAGGTCGTCGAGGACCTCAAGAAGCGCTCGAAGCCGGTCGCCGGATCGAACGAGATCAGCCAGGTCGGCATCATCTCGGCCAACGGCGACACCGTCGTCGGCGAGAAGATCGCCGAGGCGATGGAGAAGGTCGGCAAGGAAGGCGTGATCACCGTCGAGGAAGCCAAGGGCCTCGAGTTCGAGCTCGACGTCGTCGAAGGCATGCAGTTCGACCGCGGCTATCTCTCGCCCTACTTCATCACCAATCCGGAGAAGATGCAGGTCGAGCTCGCCGACCCGTACATCCTGATCCATGAGAAGAAGCTGTCGAACCTGCAGGCGATGCTGCCGATCCTGGAAGCGGTCGTCCAGTCGGGTCGTCCGCTGCTGATCATCGCCGAGGACATCGAGGGCGAGGCTCTGGCCACGCTGGTGGTCAACAAGCTGCGCGGCGGCCTCAAGGTCGCGGCGGTCAAGGCGCCGGGCTTCGGCGATCGCCGCAAGGCGATGCTCGAGGATATCGCCATCCTGACCGGCGGCGAGATGATCTCCGAGGACCTCGGCATCAAGCTGGAGAATGTCACCATCGGCATGCTCGGCACCGCCAAGCGCGTCACCATCGACAAGGACAACACCACCATCGTCGATGGCGCCGGCACGCATGAGTGCGATCAAGGCCCGCACCGAGGCGATCCGCCAGCAGATCGAGAACACCACCAGCGACTATGACCGCGAGAAGCTCCAGGAGCGCCTTGCCAAGCTCGCCGGCGGCGTTGCCGTGATCAAGGTCGGCGGCGCGTCCGAGATCGAGGTCAAGGAGCGCAAGGACCGCGTCGATGACGCGCTCCACGCGACCCGCGCTGCGGTCGAAGAAGGCATCGTCCCCGGCGGCGGCACCGCGTTGCTCTACGCCACCAAGGCTCTCGAGGGCCTGAAGGGCGTCAACGACGACCAGACCCGCGGCATCGATATCGTCCGCAAGGCGCTCTACTCGCCGGTCCGCCAGATCGCGCAGAACGCGGGCCATGACGGCGCGGTGATCTCGGGCAAGCTGCTCGAGGGCAAGGACGAGGCGATGGGCTTCAACGCCCAGACCGAGGTCTACGAGAACCTCGTCCAGGCCGGCGTGATCGACCCGACCAAGGTCGTTCGCACCGCTCTCCAGGACGCCGCCTCGGTCGCCGGCCTGCTGATCACCACCGAAGCGGCGGTCAGCGAAATGCCCGAAGACAAGCCGGCGATGCCGATGGGCGGCGGCATGGGCGGCATGGGCGGAATGGACTTCTAACGAAATCTTCGCCACGGGGCAGTCCTCGACCACCGCATCTGGTAGGGCTTCGACGATTGAAGGGCCGGTGCCTTGGGGCGCCGGCCCTTCTTCGTTGGCCAGGTCGTTCAGCATCTCTTCGGCTTCGTCGAGCCGCTCGGCTTCCGCGGCGGTCGGGGCCTGGGGCTGCTCCTCACGGCAGGAGGCGAGCAGCACAGCTGCGCTGATCAGGACGATCTGTTTCATCCGGCCAGGCTACCACGTCGATCAGACAGCAAAAAGGGCCGCCCGGTCGCCCGGACGGCCCCTCTATTCGCTTTACCGTCAGAAACGGCGAGAGCGCAGCTTACTCGGCAGCGTTCTCGGCAGCGTTCTCGACCGCCTCGGCGGCGTTCTCGACGGCTTCGCCAGCGTTCTCGACGGCGTTGCCAGCTGCGTCGAGCGCCATTCGTCGACCGCGGTGTCGCATGGCGTTGACGTCGGCTTCGACGGCGTTTTCGACGGCGGCGTTCTCAACGGCGTTCTCGGTCTTGGTTTCGCACGCGGCCAGGCCGAGCGCGAGGACCGCAACGGTCAGTGCAACTTTCTTCATGATCGTTCCATTCCTTGCTTATGGGGACCTGCCCCCTTACGGGAACAGCTCCGGGCTCGGCCTGCCGCTAGGTCGTCAGGCCAGCGCGCGGAAATATTGATGTCTCTCGCCGTCACGCAATCGTCATTTGATGCGGACCCGAAAAGTTTCGCCTTCGGCCCCTATTCCTTGACGGATATAAAGATATCTTTATATCCTTAATCCGTGACCCGAGCTTTCCAGCTTGCCGCGCTTTTTCAGGCGCTTGGCCGACCCGACGCGGCTGCGCATCCTCGCCCTGCTGCGGGTCGATGGAATTGTCGGTCGGCGAACTGGCCCAATTGCTTGGCCAAAGCCAGCCGCGCGTATCGCGCCATGTGCAAGATCCTGGCCGATGCCGGGCCTCGTCGAGCCGCCGCAAGGAAGGCAGCTGGGTCTTCCTCAATTGGCCGAACCGGACCGCACCGAGCCGATTGTTCAGCCTCAGCGCGGGTATCGACGCGGACGAGCCGAGGGGCTCGTTCGCGGCCGACGCGGCTCGGCTCGATGCGGTCCGCGCCGACCGCGCCGAAGCTGCGCGGCCGCTATTTCGCGGCACATGCCGCGACGTGGGACAGCGATCCGCTCGCTCCATGTCGCCGAAAGCGAGTCGAGCGGGCCATCGCCGGCGCGCTTGGCCGATCGGCCGATCGGTGCGTCTGGTCGATATCGGCACCGGCACCGGGCGGATGATCGAATTGTTCGCGCCGCAAGCGCCCGAGCGCGATCGGCATCGACCGTTCGTCAGAAATGCTGCGGCTCGCGCGGGTCAAGCTCGAGGCGGCCGGCATCTGCGGTGCCAGCCTGCGTCAGGGCGACATGTATGCCCTTCCGCTGGCCGACCGCAGCGCCGACAGCGTCATCCTTCACCAGGTGCTTCATTATGCCCAGCAGCCCGGCGCGGCGATTGCCGAGGCGGCTCGGGTCCTTGCGCCCGGCGGCCCGCTTCTGGTCGTCGATTTCGCCCCGCATGAGCGCGAGGAATTGCGGACCAGCGACGCCCATCTTCGGCTCGGTTTCGCCGACGATGCGATGAGCGGCTGGTTCGCCGGAGCGGGGCTTGAGCTCGACCAGATCGAGCATCTCGCCGGCGGCGAACTGACCGTCACCCTGTGGCGCGGGGCCAAGCGCCGGAGCGGTCGAGCAGGAGCGGAAGGCGGCATGAACCGGCAATGCGAAATCGCGCTGCACGGCCCGCACGCCGTTGTTTGCCGAGGCGCGCGGCGACATCGCGCGTCAGCTTCGAATTCTTCCCGCCCAAGACCGACGACGATGGCCGAGACGCTGTGGCGCTCGATCGAGACGCTCGCGCCGCTGACGCCGCGCTTCGTGTCGGTCACCTATGGCGCCGGCGGTTCGACCCGCGAGCGGACCCACGCCACGGTCGCGCGGATCGTGCGCGAAACCGAGCCTGACGCCCGCCGCGCACCTGACCTGCGTCGGCGCGACCCGCGAGGAGATCGACGAGATCGCGCGCAGCTATTGGGACGCGGGCGTGCGCCATATCGTCGCGCTTCGCGCGGCGATCCGCCCGAGCCGGGCCAGCCCTATGCGCCGCACCCGGACGGCTATGCCAATGCCGCCGAGCTGGTCGCGGGCCTGAAGCAGGTCGCGCCGTTCGAAATTTCGGTCGCGGCCTATCCCGAAGTGTCATCCCGACGCGGATTGTCCGCGACAGCGACCTCGACAATCTCATGCGCAAGATCGACGCCGGGGCCGACCGCGCGATCACCCAATTCTTCTTCTCGCCGGACTGTTTCTTCCGCTTCCGCGACCGGGTCGCGGCGGCCGGGATCGACATCGAGATCGTGCCGGGATCCTGCCGGTGACCAACGTCGCGCAGACGCGCAAGTTTCGCCGGCATGTGCGGCGCCGCGATCCCGGACTGGATGGACCGGCTGTTCGAAGGGCTCGACGAGCTTCCGGCGGCGCGCCAGCTGGTCGCGGCGACGGTCGCGGCGAACTGTGCGGCCAGCTTTATGCCGGCGGGGTGCGCCATTTCCACTTCTACACGCTCAACCGCGCCGAGCTGGCTTATGCCATCTGCCATCTGCTCGGAGTAGGGCCGCGCATGAGCGCTGCGTCCGAACCTTCGCGCGGCGGCCGCGGAGCGTATCCTGATCAAGGACGGCGCCTATGGCACGCTGATCCAGGCCGAGCGGCTGGCAGGAGGCCGATTATCGCGGCGATCTCGCGCTCAACCCGACCAGAAGGGCAATAACGACCTGCTCAACCTGACCCGGCCCGACATCGTCGCGGGATTGCCGACAGCGTTCGTCGCGGCCGGGGCCGACATCCTCGCCACCAACAGCTTCAACGCCAACCGCATCAGCCAGGCCGATTATGGCGCCGAGCATCTGGTCAGCGACATCAATCGCGCCGCCGCGCGGATCATCCGCGAGGTCGCCGACGAGGCCGCCGCCGAGACGGCAGGCAGCGCTGGGTCGCGGGCGCGGTCGGGCCGACCAACAAGACGCTGTCGCTGTCGCCCGACGTCAACGATCCGGGGTTTCGCGAGGTCGATTTCGACGAGGTCAAGGCGGTCTATCGCGAGCAGATCGACGCGCTGGTCGAAGGCGGGGTCGACGCCATCCTGATCGAGACGGTGTTCGACACGCTCAACTGCAAGTCGGCGATCATGGCCGCGCTGGAGGCCGAGCAGCGCTGGGCCGCGAGCTGCCGATCATGATCTCGATGACGCTGACCGACCTCAGCGGCCGCAATCTGTCGGGCCATACGGTCGAGGCTTTCTGGGCGAGCGTCCGCCATGCCCGGCCGCTGACGATCGGGCTCAACTGCTCGTTCGGCGCGGCGCAGCTTCGCCCGCACCTCGCCGCGCTGGCCGCACCGGCCGAGACGCTGGTCATGGCCTATCCCAATGCCGGCCTGCCCAACGAGCTTGGCGAATATGACGAGGCCGCCGAGGAAACCGCGGCGCAGGTCGCGCGAATGGTTCGACGACGGGCTGGTCAACATCGTCGGCGGCTGCTGCGGCACCACGCCCGCGCATATCGCCGCGATCGCCGAGGCGGCGCGCGGCGCGGCGCCGCGCGCGATCCCCGCCGGCCCGACGCGCACCGTGCTCGCCGGCCTCGAACCGATGATCCTCGCCGCGTGAACGATGTAGCCAGGCGCCGCGCGGCGCGCGCTTCGTCAACATCGGCGAGCGGACCAATGTCACCGGCTCGGCCAAGTTCAAGAAACTGATCCTCGCCGGCGATTATGACGCCGCGGTCGCGGTCGCCCGCGACCAGGTCGAGGCCGGCGCGCAGATCATCGACGTCAACATGGACGAGGCCTTGCTCGACGGCGAGCAGGCGATGGCGACCTTTCTCAAGCGCCTCGCCGCCGAGCCCGACATCGCCCGCGTGCCGGTGATGATCAATCAGCTCGAAATGGAGCGTGATCGAGGCCGGGCTCAAATGCGTGTCGGGCAAGCCGATCGTCAATTCGATCAGCCTCAAGGAAGGCGAGGAGCCGTTCCTCGAGGTCGCCGCGCAAAGTGCGCGCCTATGGCGCCGCCGTCGTCGTCATGGCGTTCGACGAGACCGGCCAGGCCGACACGAAGGAGCGCAAGGTCGAGATCTGCGAGCGGGCCTACGATTTGCTCGTCGCCGACGGCTTCCCGCCCGAGGACATCATCTTCGACCCCAACATCTTCGCCATCGCGACCGGCATCGACGAGCATCGCCGCTACGCGCATCGACTTCATCGAGGCGTGCCGCGAGATCCGCGCCCGCTGTCCCGCACGCCCATATCTCGGGCGGGCTGTCGAACCTCAGCTTCTCGTTCCGCGGCAATGAGCCGGTGCGCCGGGCGATGCACTGCGTGTTCCTCTATCATGCCATCCCCGCCGGGATCGACATGGCGATCGTCAACGCCGGCCAGCTCGACGTCTATGACGCGATCGACCCCGAGCTGCGCGAGGCGTGCGAGGACGTCATCTTCGACCGGCGCGACGACGCCACCGAGCGGCTGATCGCGCTCGCCGAGCGCTTTCGCGGCACCGACGCGGTCGAGGAAAAGCAGGCCGCCGAATGGCGCGGCTGGCCGGTGCGCGAGCGGCTGGCCCATGCGCTGGTCAAGGGCATCGACGCCGATATCGTCGCCGATACCGAGGAAGCGCGTCAGCTGTTCGCGCGGCCGATCGAGGTCATCGAAGGCCCGCTGATGCAGGGCATGAACCTGGTCGGCGACCTGTTCGGGTCGGGCAAGATGTTCCTGCCGCAGGTGGTCAAGTCGGCGCGGGTGATGAAGAAAGCGGTGGCGCATCTGCTGCCGTTCATCGAGGCCGAAAAGGAGCCCGGCGCCGACACGTCGAAGGGCCGCATCGTCATGGCCACGGTCAAGGGCGACGTTCACGACATCGGCAAGAACATCGTCGGCGTCGTCCTGCAGTGCAACGGCTTCGACGTCATCGACCTTGGCGTGATGGTGCCGTGGACCAAGATTCTCGAGGCGGCGAACGAGCAATGACGCGGCGATGATCGGCCTGTCCGGCCTGATCACGCCGTCGCTCGACGAAATGGTCACCGTCGCGGAGCGAGATGGAGCGCGCGGGGATGACGCTGCCGCTGCTGATCGGCGGCGCGACGACCAGCCGCGCGCACACCGCGCTGCGCATCGCGCCGGCCTATTCGGGCCCGGTGATCCACGTGCTCGACGCCAGCCGCGCAGTCGGCGTTGCCTCGGCCCTGGTCAGCGACGGCGCCGTCGCGGACGAACTATCAACCGCACCGCCAACGATTATCGCGCGCTGCGCGAGAGCCGCGAGGGGCGGGGGCACAGCGAGCTTGCGCCGCTGGGCGAGGCGCGGGCCAACGGCTTCGTGCCCGAGCATCGCGGGCCGAGCCCGCGTCCGGCGCCATCCCGGCATGCACGGTTTCGACGACTGGCCGCTCGACGATCTGATCAGGGCGATCGACTGGACGCCGTTCTTCCGCGCATGGGAGCTGGCCGGCAATTATCCAGCGATCCTCGAAGACGACGTGGTCGGCGAAAGCGCGCGCAGCCTGTTCGCCGACGCCCAGGCGATGCTCGGCAAGATCGTCGAGGAGAAATGGCTGACCGCGCAAGCGGCGCGGTCGGGCTGTGGCCGGTGCGGCGCGAGGGCGACGACATCATCGTGCATCGACGATCATGAGTACCCGCCTGCCCATCCTCCGCCAGCAGGTCGAAGAAGCGCGCCGGTCGGCCCAATATGTGCCTCGCCGATTTCATCGCTGCCCAACGAAGAGGATTGGCTGGGCGGGTTTGCGGTCGGCGATCCACGGCATCGAGCCGCATCTGAAGCGGTTCGGCCGCGGCATGACGATTATCGCGACATCCTGCTCAAGGCGCTGGCCGACCGGCTGGCCGAGGCGCTCGCCGAACGGCTGCACCAGCATGTCCGCGACCACGTTGTGGGCCTATGCGCCGGACGAGAAGCTGTCGCAACGAACAGCTGATCCGCGAGGATTATCGCGGCATCCGGCCCGCGCCGGGTTATCCCGGCCTGCCCCGATCACAGCCTCAAGCCGCTTGCTGTTCAAGCTGCTTGGCGAAGCAGCCGGCGGGCGTCGAGCTGACCGAGAATTTCGCCATGCTGCCGACCAGCGCCGTGTCGGGCTTCTACTTCGCCCACCCCGACGCCAGCTATTTCGGCGTGGCGAGGATCGGCCAGGACCAGCTCGAAGAATATGCCGAGCGACGCGGTGTGGACGTCGAACCGGCGACGAGGTGGCTGAGACCGAATCTCGACTAGCCCATGAAGTGGCGGCTAGCGCCTGTGCTGATGCTTCGCTGGCTGCTCTGTCGCTTTCGCGTGCTGATCGCCATGCCCGCCGCGGCGCAATTTGCGCCGCGCGAGAATGCTATCCGGCCCGAACTGGTTGCCGAGGGACCGGCCGTTCCGGGCGGCGAGGTCGAGCTTGCCATCCTCATGCACACCAAGCCGGGCTGGCATGGCTATTGGCTCAACCCTGGCGATGCCGGCCTGCCGATGAAGATCGAGTGGCAGCTGCCCGAGGGGGCGAGCCTCGGCCCGTTGCAATTTCCGGTGCCCAGCCGACTGCTGGTCGCCGGGATCGTCAACTATGTCTACGAGCGTGACCACGCGGTCCTCGCGCGGCTGACAGGTACCGGCGGGCGCGAACGGTGTGCTGCCGATCCGCGCCAGCGCACAGTGGCTCGCCTGCACCGACCAGGTGTGCGTTCCCGGAGCGGGTGAGTTTTCGCTTGATCTGCCGGTGGGGACGAGCGGTACGACCGAGCGATGCCCGGTTCGACGAGTGGCGCCGCGCTCTTCCGCGGCCGCTGGCCAGCCCCGCCAAGTTTGCGCTCAAGGGCGAGCAGATCGAAATCGCCGTCCCGCTGCCGGACAGCGTGGCGATCGGCCGGCCCTATTTCTTTCCCGCCGACGACGGCCCGGTCGATTATGCCGCCGCGCAGCAGTTCCGTCGCAAGGGCGACCTGTTGATCGCCGAACTCCAGCGCCGTCGCGGTCAACCGGTCAGCCTGTCGGGCGTGCTGGCGCTGGGCGACGGACGCGGGCTGGAGATCCGCGCGGTGCCGGGGCCGGTACCCGAGGGCGGCAGCCGTATCGGCGATCTGGGTGCCCAGGCGGTGCTGTTCGCCATCCTCGGGGCGCTGCTGGGCGGGTTGCTGCTCAACCTGATGCCCTGCGTCTTCCCGATCCTGGCGCTGAAGGCGTTGCACCTGGCCAAGGCTGGCGGCGGCGAGCGGCAGGCGCGTGGCGATGCGCTGGCCTATGCCGCCGGCGCCGTGGTTGGAACCGGCGCATTGGGAGCGCTGCTGCTGGCCATCCGCGCCGGCGGAAGCGCCGCAGGGTGGGCCTTTCAGCTTCAGGATCCGCGCACGACGATCATCCTTTTGCTGCTGGTGACGGCGATCACCTTGAACCTGTTGCGCGCCTTCGAATTGCCGGTGCTCGCCGGCGAGCAAAACCCGGGAGGCAGCTTCGGGACGGGCGCGCTGGCCGCATTCGTCGCAACGCCCTGCGCCGGCCCGTTCCTCGGCGCGGCACTGGGCACCGCGCTGCTGCTGCCGCTCTATGGCTCGGTGGCGGTGTTCGCGGCGCTGGGGCTCGGGCTGGCTATTCCCGTTTCTGCTGATCGCCTTCGTTCCCGCCGTAAGAAGGCGGTTGCCGCAACCAGGTCTGTGGATGGCCCGGCTGCAGCGCTTCCTCGCCATTCCGATGGCGGCGACGGCGGTCGGTTGTCTGTGGCTGCTCTATCGCCAGGGTGGGACGGCGGCGCTGCTGCTGGGGATCGCAGCAGTGGTTGCCCTGGCGTCGCTTCTGCTGTGGACCGGCCGGCGTCAGCGCAACGGCGTCGCCGCTGGCTGGACCGCGTTGGCGCTAGCCCTTGTCATTGCCGGTGCGGCAGCCACCCAAGTGCCGCGCCAGTCGCAGTCGGCGGCCCGCGTCCCGTTGGGCGCAGTCGCCTGGAGCGAGGCTGCGGTCGCCAAATATCGAGCGGAGGGTAAACCGCTGTTCGTCTATTTCACTGCCGACTGGTGCCTTTCCTGCAAGGCCAACGAGGCTGCGGCGATCGAGCGTGACGCGACCCGGGGCGAATTTCGCAAGGCCGGCGTGAAGGTGCTGGTCGGCGACTGGACCAATGGCGATCCGGCGATCACCCGGTTCCTCGAGAGCAGGGGCAGGGCGGGCGTGCCTCTGTACCTCTGGTACGAGCCGGGCCGGGCCGAGCCCGAGGAGTTGCCGCAGATCCTGACGCCTGGAATGCTTACCGATCGCGCTCAGCGCCGCCGCTAGGCCCTCGCTGCCAGACTTTCTTGCCCGCCACCCATGTCTCCAGCACCTGGGTGCCGCCGAGCGATTGCGGGTCGACCTTGCTGACGTCGCGGTCGACCAGGATGAAGTCGGCCCATTTGCCGGGTTCGAGGCTGCCGATCTTTTCCTCCGCAAAGCTGGCATAGGCCGCGCCGCGGGTGAAGCCGGCGAGCGCCTGTTCGAAGCTGATCCGCTCCTGCGGCAACCAGCCGCCCGGCGGCTGGCCGTTCAAGTCCTGGCGGCTGACCGCGGCCATCAGGCCCGGGAAGGGGTTAGGGCTTTCGACCGGGAAGTCGGAACCGAAGGCCAGCGTCACGCCCGACTTGGCGATGGTCCGCCAGGCGTAGGCGCCCGCCAGGCGCGGCGGGTCGAGCCGCTTCTCGGCCATTTGCCGGTCGCTGGTCTGGTGCGTCGGCTGCATCGAGGCGATGATGCCGGCGGGCTTGAGGCGCGGGATGTCGGCCGGATCGATGATCTGGACATGCTCAATCCGCCAGCGGCGATTTGCTATCGCCAAGCCTTTCGAAGTTCGAGATGACCTGGGCGTTGGCGGCATCGCCGATGGCGTGGATTGCCAATTGGTGACCGTTCGCAGCGGCTTCTTGCGACTGCTTCAGCAACTCCGTGTCGCTGATCAGGCTTAGGCCGCGCGTGTCGGGCATGTCGTGATAGGGCGCCTTGAGATAGGCGCCGCGCGAGCCGAGAGCGCCGTCGGCGTAGAGCTTGACGCCGACCAGCTTCAGCCGATCGCCGTACATCCCCTCGTTCGGCTTGCCGCCGTTCATCGCCCGCATCGACGGGATACCCCCGGCATAACTTAGAATGCGGGCGTTCAGTTTCCCGGCTGCGCCGGCGCGGTTCATCGCCGCCCATTCGTCGGGTGTAGTGCCCATGTCGGCCGCGGCGGTCAGGCCGTTGGCCAGCATCAGCTCCTGCGCCTTGGCCAGCGCGGCGTCTTGCTCGGTGGGCGTGGGTGCCGGGATCTTGGATTCAATCAGGCTCATCGCCGCGTCGACGAACAAGCCGTTCTCGATCCGGCCGCCCGTCGGCGCCTGCGTATTGAGCGAAAAGCCGGCCGCCTGCATCGCCGCGCTGTTGGCGACCGCCGCATGCCCGTCGACGCGGCCGAGCCACACCGGCCGGTCGCTGACCACCGTATCGATGTCCGCGGAGGTGGGGAAACGCTTGTCGGCCCACAGCTCCTGGTTCCAGCCGCGGCCCAATATCCAGCGCGCCTGCGGGTTGGCCGCGGCATAATCCTTCAGCCGCTGCTGCAGCTCCGCGAGGGATCGCGTACCGCTGAGGTCAAGCTGCAGCGCCGCGAAACCCAAGGGTGTGACATGGGCATGCGCGTCGATCAGGCCGGGAAGGAGCGTGCGCCCGCCTGCATCTATTACCTTGGTGTCACGCAGCTTCAGCATTTCGCCGTGGAGCACCCGCTTCACCTTGCCGTCGTCGCCCACCAGGATGCCGGTGAACCGGTCCAGCTTGCCGTTGGCGTCAACCTGGATGCCATTGGCGTTCGTCACCAGCGTATCGGCGAGAGCGGAGGAGGGGGCGAGGAGCGCGGCCAGCGCGAGCAGGGTGTTTCGCATGGGCGCTTCGATAGCATTGTTTGCGTGGGCTGGAAGGTTTAGGCGAACAGCCCATGGACGCACCGACCAAGACCCGCCCGACGTTCGACGACATCAGGACCGCCGCCGAGCGGATCAAGGGATCGGTGGTGCGTACCCCGATGATGCTGAGCCGTACCCTGTCGGAGATTGCCGACGCCGAGGTATGGCTGAAGTTCGAGAACCTTCAGTTCACAGCCGCCTACAAGGAGCGCGGCGCGCTCAACAAATTGCTGCAGCTGACCGAAGCGGAGCGCAAGCAGGGGGTGGTGGCCGCGTCGGCCGGCAACCATGCGCAGGCAGTGGCCTATCACGGCCGGCGGCTCGGCATTCCGGTGACGATCGTCATGCCGGTCTCCACGCCGATGATCAAAGTCACCCAGACCGAGGGTCATGGCGCCCATGTCGTGCTCCACGGCGAACGGTTCGACGATGCCTATGCCCACGCCCGCGAGCTTGAGGCGGAGCGCGGGTTCATCTTCGTCCATCCCTTCGACGATGTCGCGGTCATGGCGGGGGCCGGGACGGTCGCCCTCGAAATGCTCGAAGATGCCCCGGATCTCGATACGCTGGTGATTCCGATCGGCGGCGGCGGGCTGATCTCCGGCATTGCGACCGCCGCCAAGTCGCTCAGCCCGGACATCCAGGTCATTGAAGTCGAGGCCGAGCTCTATCCATCGATGAAAAATGTCGTCGAGGGCGAGCACGGCGCGATCGGCGGCGACACGCTGGCCGAGGGCATCGCCGTCAAGGAACCGGGCCAGCTGACCCGATCGATCATCGCCGATCTGGTCGACCGGATCGACCTGGTCAGCGAAAATGACATCGAACATGCGGTGTCGATCCTGGTGACCATCGAAAAGACAATCGTCGAGGGCGCCGGTGCGGCGGGCCTGGCCGCCATTTTGTCACAGCCCGAAAGATTTCGCGGCCGCAGGGTCGGAACGACGCTGTGCGGCGGCAACATCGACACGCACCTGCTTGCCAATGTGCTGGTCCGCGAACTGGTCCGCTGCGGCCGCATTGCGCGCCTGAGGATCGCGGCGCAGGACCGGCCCGGCGCCTTGGCGGCCATCACCGGCAAATTCTTCGAATGCGGCGTCAACATCATCGAAACCAATCATCAGCGCGTCTTCAGCCGGCGGCCGGCGAAGGACACGGTGATCGAGGTTGAGTGCGAGGCGCGCGATGCGCATGCGATCGAGACGCTGGTCAAGCGCCTTGAAGAGGCCGGCTTCCAGGTCGAGCGGGCCGAACTGGACTAAAGTTCGGTCCCGGAACTGACGCTATTCCGTCCTTTCCCGGGACAGGTGTCGCCCTTAACCATCTTTTGCTGACGCCAACCCCTTTTCTTCCGCGTTTACGACGAGCATAAAGACTTTCGTAACCATTTGCGGAGGCCCATCGGGTGAGCGCACCATTTCGCTTCCCCAAGTTTTTTGTGACCAACCCTTCGCCGTGCCCGTATCTGCCGGGCAAGGTCGAGCGAAAGGTGTTCACGGAACTGAACGGCCGCAACGCGGGCGAACTCAATGAGGCGTTGGGACGGATCGGCTTCCGCCGGTCGCAGTCGGTCGCCTACCGGCCGAGCTGCGTCGACTGCTCCGCCTGCGTCTCGGTTCGGGTGATGTCGGACGAATTCACGCCCAGCGCGACGCAGCGCAAGCTGCTTCGGCGTCATGCCGACCTGGAGGTCAACGCCTGCCGCCCGTGGGCGACCGACGAGCAATATGCCCTCCTCCAGAAATATCTCGAAGCGCGCCATCCCGGCGGCGGCATGGCCGAAATGGACGAGCAGGATTATGCGGACATGATCGAGCAGACGCCGGTCCGCACCTACGTCATCGAATATCGCGAGCCGTCGGTTGACGGGAAGCCTGGCAAGCTGGTCGGTGCCTGCCTCAGCGACCAGCAAGGCGACGGACTCAGCATGATCTACAGTTTCTACGATGTCGGCGAGGGGGCCCGAAAGGGGCTCGGCACCTACATCATCCTCGACCATATCGTGCGCGCCGCGCGGGCCAGCTTGCCCTACGTCTATCTCGGCTATTGGGTCGAGGGGTCGGACCGCATGGCTTACAAGGCGAGCTTCCGCCCGATGGAGCGGCTCGGCCGCGACGGCTGGCGGCGGATGGACGCGCCCGAACTCGAGCCGCTGCCGTCGATTGGCGACCAGCTGCCCGCCCGCACGCCGCGGCGCATCCTGGTCGACGCATAGCAAAACGGCGGAGCGTTTCCGCCCCGCCGTTGCCCACTCCCCAGCAGGTAAGTCTTAGGCGGCGGCCTCGGCGGCTCCGCTCTCGGCCTCGGCGTCGCGCAGCACATAGCCGCGGCCCCAGACGGTCTCGATATAATTGTCCCCGCCGCAAGCGAGGCTGAGCTTCTTGCGCAGCTTGCAGATGAAGACGTCGATGATCTTGAGTTCGGGCTCGTCCATGCCGCCGTAAAGGTGGTTGAGGAACATTTCCTTGGTCAGCGTGGTGCCCTTGCGGAGCGACAAAAGCTCCAGCATCGCATATTCCTTGCCGGTCAGGTGCACGCGGGATCCGTCGACCTCGACCGTCTTGGCGTCGAGGTTCACGGCCAGCTTGCCGGTGCGGATGACCGATTGCGAATGGCCCTTGGAACGGCGGACGATCGCATGGATGCGGGCGACCAGCTCGTCGCGGTGGAATGGCTTGGTGACATAGTCGTCGGCGCCGAAGCCCAGGGCTCGGACCTTCGAATCCATCTCGCCGATGCCCGACAGGATCAGCACCGGGGTGCCGACCTTGGCCGTGCGGAGCTTCTTGAGCACGTCATAGCCATGCATGTCAGGCAGGTTCAGGTCGAGCAGGATGATGTCGTAGTCGTAGAGCTTGCCGAGATCGAGGCCTTCCTCGCCCAGATCCGTGGTGTAGACGTTGAAGCCTTCCGTGCCGAGCATCAGCTCGATGCTCTTGGCGATCGTCGCCTCGTCTTCGATCAGCAGAACCCGCATGCTGTATTCCCCTGGTTAGCTCGCCGGTCAAAACGCAAAGGTTTCGCGCTTTTAACGACGTCTAAGCGTCCATTAACCATGCGACTTCTCGCCTTAAAAGGTTAATAGTGCGTAAAGCTTGGTAAATGGTCGGCATCGTTGCACCGATGCATCAGTCTGCGTCAGTATCCGGGCGGAACCGGACTAAGCCTTTGTCCGGATTGGTTTCATTCGTCTTGGGCGAAGCGCGGAGCGTCTAGTCGAAAGACAGTTTGCACGAACGCCGTGCCCGCGCCCTTCGACAAGCTCAGGACGAACGGATAGGTATTTGGACCTATGAACCTTGAAGACCGTATCCTGTTCGTCGATGCCGAGGCGATCGTCATCGACAAGCCGGAGGGCCTGCCGGTGGACACGCCGCGGGCCGGCGGCGACAGCATCGAGGCGCGGATCGACGAGCTGAGACTGGGCTTCAAGCGGCCGCCGGTGCCCATGCACCGCCTCGACCGCGACACGTCCGGCTGCCTGCTGCTCGCCCGCAACCCGCGAGCGCGCGCCCATTTCCAGCAAGCGTTCGAACAAGGCGGCGTCGACAAGACCTATTTGGCAGTGCTTGACGGCATCGTCGACGGCGACGAAGGGATGATCGAGCTCGCCGTCGCCAAAGTGTCGAGCGCCAAGGGCGGCTGGCGGATGGTGGTCGACCAGGGCGGCAAGGCCGCCGCCACGCGCTGGCGCAAGATCGCCGAGGCTGATGGGCAAAGCCTGGTGGAACTCTCACCCCTGTCGGGACGCACCCACCAGCTTCGGGTCCATGCCGCGCGCGGTCTCGGCGCGGCGATCGTCGGCGACCCGGTCTATTCGCTGGCGGATGACGCCGAGCTGGGCGGGATGGTCCTGCCGGACAGCGGCATGCTGCTCCACGGCTGGCGCCTCGTGGTTCCGCGCGAACCCAAACCGCCGATCGACGTCACGGCCCCGGTTCCGGACCGGTTCGGCCGCTGGCTGGATTTCCTGTGACACCTCAGGACCTTGTCATCCCCGACGAGGCGCTCAGCGAGCGCTTCCTCGCCGCAACCGGACCCGGCGGGCAGAATGTCAACAAGGTCGCGACCGCCTGTCAGCTGCGCGTTGACGTGTTCAAGCTCGGCCTCGCGCCCGATGCCTACGAGCGGCTGAAGACGATCGCCGGCAGCCGCATGACTTCTTCGGGCGAGCTGATCATCACCGCGCGCAACTATCGAACGCAGGAGGGCAACCGCGAAGAGGCGCGCCGCCGCCTTGCCGAAATGATCGCCGAAGCCCATGTGGTCCAGCGCAAACGCAGGCCGACGCGGCCAAGCAGGGCAGCCAAGGCTCGCCGGGTCGATCAGAAAAAGGGCCGCAGCGCGGTCAAGGCGGGGCGCGGCAAAGTGAGGGTGGACTAATGTACGACTTCAAGATCGAAGCGGCGGACAAGGCTACGCTCTATGCCGACCTGGCTTCCGCACTCGAGGGTCTGGTCGCCGGCGAGACGGACGGGATCGCCAATATGGCCAACGCCGCCTCGCTGATCTGGGAAACCCTGCCCGACATCAACTGGGTCGGTTTTTATCGCAATGTCGGTGGAGAGCTGATCGTCGGACCGTTCCAGGGCCGCCCGGCCTGCGTCCGCATCGCCTTCGGCGACGGGGTCTGCGGCGCGGCGGCGGCAACCCGCCAGGTACAGCTGATCGAGGATGTCCACGCCTTTCCGGGCCACATCGCCTGCGATTTTGCCTCGAACAGCGAGATTGTCGTACCGCTGATCCGTGACGGCGAGCTGCTCGGGGTGCTCGACATCGACAGCCCCATCCGGGCTCGGTTCGATGCCGAGGACCAGGCGGGCTGCGTCCGCCTCGGCGAAATCATGGCTCGGGCGATCTAGGTGGCTTACCCCTCGTTCTAACTAAGCATTTCCAATTGATCGTCGGTTAGGCCGCCGGGGATGATCATCACCGGGACCGGCAGCTTGCCTGCATCGCTTCCGGTAAAATGGGCGACCAACGGTCCCGGATTTCCAGCCGGCGCAGCGCCGAGAACCAGCGCCGCGACATCTTCGCGCGTCCCAATGTGGCCGCGGACGGCAGCGACGGGATCGCCCGGCCGGACGACGATTTCGGGCGTAATCCCGGCCGAACTCATGATCTCGCCGACCGAGGCGGCGACAATCCCTTCGATCCTCAGGCGCTGCTCTTCCTCGATCGCCGCCTGGACTCCACCCCACTGGACGAAGTCCTGGGGCTCGACGACCGCGAGGACGTCCACCTCGCCACCGGTCTTGGCTGCACGCCGGGCGGCAAAGCGCAGCGCGACCCGCGCCTCCGGGCTGTCGTCGATCACGACCAGATAGGTTCGCGCCATCGCAGTTCTCCCCCACGGAAGGCTGCTGCAAGTCCATCGTCCAAGCAAGCTTATTCGACTTGACCCGCTCCCAGCTTTGGCCTTTGTGCCGGGCAAGTCCCGACAAAAGCCCCGAGAGAGCCCATGTCCATCGAATTGAAGATGCCCGCCCTGTCACCGACGATGGAGGAGGGGACGCTCGCCAAATGGCTGGTCAAGGAGGGGGACACGGTCGCTTCGGGTGACATCCTCGCGGAAATCGAGACCGACAAGGCGACGATGGAGTTCGAAGCGGTCGACGAGGGCAAGATCGGCAAGATCCTGGTCCCGGAAGGCTCGGACGGAGTGAAGGTCGGAACGCCGATCGCAATCATCGTGGGCGAGGGGGAAGAAGTTTCCGCTGCAGCGCCCGCTCCCAAGGCCGACGCAGCACCGCCGCCGAAAGTGGAAGAGCCAAAAGTCGAGGCTGCCCCGCCGGCCAAGGGTGGTGGCGAAACGCCCGCTGCTCCTCCGACTCCTGCCGCGGCGCCGAAAGCCGATACGCGGCGATCGCATCAAGGCCTCGCCGCTGGCGCGCCGGCTGGCCGAAGCGCAGGGCATCGACCTGTCGTCCCTCACGGGGAGCGGCCCTGGCGGCCGGATCGTCCGCGCCGACCTGGGCAAGGCGGCAGGTGGAGCGATGGCCGCTCCGGCGCCGCAGGCTGCGGCTGCTGGGGCTGCTCCACCGGCGGCGACGCCTGTAGAGCCTCTCGATATCCCGCACGAGGCGGTCAAGCTTTCGAACATGCGCAAGACGATCGCGCGCCGACTGACGGAATCGAAGCAGCAAATTCCGCACATCTATTTGACTCTCGACACCAATCTCGACGCGCTGCTCAAGCTGCGCACCGAGCTCAATGCCGGTCTCGCCAATCGCGGCGTCAAGCTGTCGGTCAACGACATGCTGATCAAGGCGCTGGCGCTGGCGCTGGTGGAGGTGCCCGAGTGCAACGTCAGCTTCGGCGGCGACCAGCTGATCAAATACAGCCGGGCCGACATCTCGGTCGCGGTCAGCATTCCCAATGGCCTGATTACCCCAATCATCGTCGACGCCGGCTCGAAGACGATCTCGACAATCAGTAGGGAGATGACGGACCTCGCCGGCCGCGCCAAGGAAGGCAAGCTGCAGCCGCATGAATATCAGGGCGGCACTGCCTCCTTGAGCAACATGGGCATGTTCGGGATCAAGCATTTCGAGGCGGTGATCAATCCGCCCCAGGCGATGATCATGGCGATCGGCGCGGGCGAAAAGCGACCCTACGTCATCGACGGAAGCTTGCAGATAGCGACGGTTATGAGCGCCACCGGCAGCTTCGACCACCGCGCCATCGACGGCGCCGACGGAGCGCGGCTGATGAAGGCCTTCAAGGAACTGGTCGAACGCCCGCTGGGGCTGGTTGCCTGAGATGAGGTGGCTGGCGGCTTTGGCCCTCGGCGCTCTCCTGGGCTTCATCTTGCCCATGATGTCAGGCGGCCAATCCGGCGTCTGGATGAACAGCTGGGCGAAATGGGGAACTATTCGTCCTGTCGAGGGGTCGCCGGGGCTTCTGTTCTCGGTCCCGCTTATTCCTGGGCTCGGCAGTGGCGTTCCGGCTGTTCTTCAACTGGCACAAGGGTTGAGACCACCACCTTGACCGACCGCGCGCCCCTCATTCGCGTCACCGCCATGCCGTCCGACACCAACCCCTATGGCGGGGTGTTCGGCGGCTGGCTGATGGGACAGATGGGGCTTGCCTGCGGCTCCTTCGCCTCGCGCCATAGCCGCGGCAAGGCCATCCTCGTCGCCGCCGACGCCATCAAATTCCCGGGCGCGATGGCGGTCGGCGACGAGCTCAGCGTCTATGTCGAACTGCTCAAGCAAGGGCGTACGTCGCTCAAGCTCAAGGCGGAAGCCATCGCCCGCGAACGGGATGGGAATCATTGAAAAGCCGGTGGCGGAGGGCGAATTCACCTTCGTCGCGCTGGATGAGGATGGGAAGCCAAGGGAGATTCCCCGATAAGTCCCTCTCCCCTCGCGGGAGAGGGAAAGCTGTCGCGCAGCGACAGCAGGGAGAGGGGGCGTCGCCTTTCCAAACTGCGCGGGCACGCCCGGTCGATGCGTTCGGACCCGACTGAAGCCGAACACCGGTTATGGCAGATCCTGCGCGCGCACCGATTTGCCCGCTACAAGTTCCGACGCCAGGTTCCGCTCGATTTTTACGTCGCTGACTTCGTCTGTTTTGCCGCAAGATTGATCATCGAGCTTGACGGAGGGCAGCATAGTGAGAGCGCCAGCGACGAGCGACGCGACACTTACCTTCGTTCCCAAGGCTTTCGAATCATCCGCATCTGGAACAATGACCTTTTCATCAATGAGGAGGGTGTCGCGGAGCTGATCCTTTCAGCTCTTCGATTGCCCCCTCTCCCCAACCCCTCTCCCGCAGAGGGGAGAGGGGCTTAAGGAGCTACAATGGCTGAAACCTACGACCTCATCGTCCTCGGCTCCGGGCCCGGCGGCTATGTCGCCGCGATCCGCGCGGCGCAGCTGGGGCTCAAGACCGCGATCGTCGAGCGGGAGAATCTCGGCGGTATCTGCCTCAACTGGGGCTGCATCCCGACCAAGGCGCTGCTTCGCTCGGGTGAGATGCTGCATCATATGCGCCATGCCGACAGCTTCGGGCTGGTCGCGGGGGAGGTGAAGCCGGACCTGGCCAAGATCGTCGCCCGCAGCCGCGCCGTGGCCAAGCAGCTCAATCAGGGCGTCACGCACCTGATGAAGAAGAACAAGATAGCGGTGCAGATGGGCGAAGGCACCATCACCGCGCCGGGCAAGATGACGGTGACCGCGGACGGCAAGAAAACCGAGCTTGGCGCCAAGCACATCATCATCGCCACCGGCGCCCGCGCCCGCGAGCTGCCGTTCGCGCAAAGTGACGGCAAGCGCATCTGGACCTACCGCCACGCCATGACCCCGCCGGAGATGCCGACCGAGCTGCTGGTCATCGGCTCGGGCGCGATCGGGATCGAGTTCGCCAGCTTCTACAACGACATGGGCTGCAAGGTCACGGTGGTCGAGATGCTCGACCGGGTGGTGCCGGTCGAGGATGCGGAGGTCAGCGACTTCCTCGCCAAGAGCCTCGCCAAGCAGGGCATGACCCTGCTGACCTCGGCGGGCGTCGAGAGCCTCAAGACCGATGCGAAGGGCGTCGCGGCCAAGATCAAGACCAAGGACGGCAAGGTCGAGGAAAAGCGCTTCTCCCACTGCATCGTCGCGGTCGGGATCTCGCCCAACACCGAGAATATCGGGCTGGAGAAGCTCGGCATCAAAACCACCAAGGGCCATATCGACACCGACGCCATGTGCCGCACCAATATCGCCGGCATCTCCGCGATCGGCGACGTCACCGCGCCGCCCTGGCTGGCGCACAAGGCGAGCCATGAGGGGATCATCGCGGTCGAGGCGATTGCCCAGGCGCTCGGCAACAAGGATGTTCATCCGCATGCGATGGACGCGCGCAACATCCCGGGCTGCACCTATTGCCATCCGCAGGTCGCCAGCGTCGGCCTGACCGAGGCCAGGGCCAAGGAGGCCGGCCACGAGGTCAAGGTCGGCAAATTCCCCTTCATCGGCAACGGCAAGGCGATCGCGCTGGGCGAGACCGAGGGCTTCGTCAAGACGGTGTTCGACGCCAAGACCGGCGAATTGCTCGGCGCGCATATGATCGGCGCCGAGGTCACCGAGCTGATCCAGGGCTATACCGTCGGCAAGCAGGCCGAGCTGGTCGAGCAGGACTTCATCAACAGCGTCTATCCGCACCCGACGCTGAGCGAGATGATGCACGAAAGCGTGCTGGCGGCATATGGGCGGGTGCTGCACATCTGAAACGGGCCGCATGAAAGGGGCTGTCCTACAGCCTGCATTCCATGCCACGTCGGGCAGATGGCGCCGAATTCTCGCTTCCAGCCGAACATATCCCTTGATGGGGTGCATGAAGTCGTCGGCAGCGGTCGAACGCTTAGCCATCGTGAACATTTGTGAACATTCGAAGGGGTAGGGTAGGAATGAAAAAGCTGGTGGCCGTGCTGACAACGGCCTTGTTCGCCTCCTCCGCGCAGGCCGCGACGGTTGTCACCGCCGACCGCTACCTGGACGTCAACAGCGGCAATTACGTCGAGCACCCGGCGATCTTCATCGGAGACGATGGGCGGATCACCAGCATCGGCGATGCCCGGAGCGTGCGCTGGGGCGCGGACGTCAAGCACATCGACCTGAGCGGCAAGACGCTGCTGCCCGGCCTGATCGACATGCACGTCCACCTCGACAGCCCGGCCGACATCGGCGGCTACCGCGGCCTCGAATATACCGACAGCTTCTGGCAAGCAGCCGCGGTCGGCAATGCCCGGGCGATGCTCGATGCCGGTTTCACGACCGTGCGCAATGTCGGGTCGGGCAACCGCAACGACGTCGGCCTCGCGCAGGCGATCAGCGACGGATATGCGATCGGGCCCCGGATCGTCCCGGCCGGCTATGCGCTGGGCGCGACCGGCGGCCATTGCGACAGCACCTTCCTGCCGCCCAGCCTGGAAAAGCCGAAGAAAGAAGAAGGCGTCGGGGACGGGCCGGAAGAACTGCGCCATCAGGTCCGCCGGCAACGCAAGTTCGGCGCCGAGGTGATCAAGGTCTGCGCAACGGGCGGGGTGTTTTCGCGAAACACCGAGCCCGGACAGCAGCAGCTTTCCGAGGAGGAGCTTCGCGCCATCGCCGACGAGGCACACCAGTGGGGTGTCCGCGTCGCCGCCCATGCTCATGGCGCGGAGGGCATCAAGGCTGCGATCCGCGCCGGGATCGACACAATCGAACACGCCAGCCTGGTAGATGCCGAAGGAATTCGGCTGGCCGTGGCGCGCAAGCGACCCGTGTGGTTCTCGATGGATATCTACAACACCGAATATACCCAGGCCGAAGGCAGGAAGAACGGCGTGCTGGAGGACAATCTCCGCAAGGACCGGGAGATTGCCCAGATCCAGCGGGACAATTTCCGTGCCGCGCACCGGGCGGGGGTGCGGATGGTGTTCGGCTCCGACGCCGGCGTCATGCCGCATGGCCAGATCGGCCGGCAGTTCGCATCGATGGTCACCTATGGCATGACTCCGCTTGAAGCGATCCAGGCGGCGACCCGCAATGCGGCGCAGGCGCTCGGCCGGGAGCATGAAGTGGGCGCGATTGCGGTGGGCCGCTTTGGCGATCTGGTCGTGGTTGCGGGAGATCCAATCCGCAATGTCCGGCTGCTCGAGGCGCCCGAGGCAGTCATCAAGGGCGGTGCGCTGGTTCCTCGATCACGCTGATCGGGATTTCTCAATTGAACGGTCGAGAGGAATGACCATCTAGCCAGTTCGCTTTGGGAGCACGGCCATGAAGGGTTACCACGACGACATTGAGCGGGAAACCACGGACAATTCAGATTTCCGGCGCGTGCTCTATACCGGTAACAATCTGCAACTGGTGCTGATGAGCTTGCCGCCGGGCTGCGACATCGGCGCCGAGGTGCATGAGGATCGCGACCAATTCTTCCGCTTCGAGGAGGGCCGCGGGCAGGTCGATATCGACGACAACAGCTACGATGTGGCGGACGGGAGCGGCGTGATCGTCCCGGCCGGAGCCCGGCACAATGTCCGAAACACGGGCGATGGGCCATTGAAGCTCTACACCCTCTACGGCCCGCCCGAACATCGGGACGGCATTGTCCAGTCGACCAAGGACGAAGCCGAGGCTCGTCACCACGATGAGGAATGGGACGGAAAGACGACGGAATGAAGGATTGGGCGTGGGTGTACCCGGAAAAGCCTTCGCGAACGGTAACCTAGTGCTTTAACCCTCATGCAGGGTCCGCCGGGGTATCAGGATGCATAGGAGAGAGCCTATGCACAGCTTTCACCCCTCACGCGGAAGGATCTTCTTTGAGGTCCTGTGCGCATTGATCCTCGCGGCGTCCTTCGCCGCGGCATGGCTGCAAACGGGCGCCTCGGCGTTGCTCCCCGCTGCCGCCGTCGCGTTGCTCTACGCCCTCGTCCATGCCTTCGACATGCGTCGACGCACCCCGGTCTTGGCCGCGGACCCGCAGCGGATCGAAGTTGAATCTGAAGTAAAGCGCAATCCACCGCCCGATCCGGAAGCTGAAGTCCACTCAGCCGGCGCAGACCAACCGCTGCCATGGGGCACTGCTCCCGAGGAAGCGGAGCTTGTCGAGCCTGCGGCGCCTCCGGCAGAAGCCGGCCGTCGAAAGGGTGGCTCCCGCAAGGGTAATGGGCGTCGCGCCAGTGCCCCCAAGGTCGCGAAGCTTGTCGCGCCCGCGCCGGCCGAGGTGGCCGAGGTCGCGCCTCAAGCGCCCGAGGAACCGGAAGTCGCAACCTTTGTGCCGCCTGCGGAAGTGGACGTCTCGGAGTTCGCGCCGCCCGACGAGGCGGCTCGCGTCCCGCATGCGCCGCTGTTCGAGCCTGAGCCATTCGCCCGACAGCAACGGGCGGTGTTCGGCCGCAAGGCAGGCTAGCCCGCAGACGCTTCCGGCTACCCCTTGCCAAGGCGGGGACGGCGCTTCACGGTTCGCGCATGGCGCAAATGCATGACGTTTCGGATCCCAGGAACGCTTCCATCCTGATCAGCGTCAACGGCGAGTTGAAGCCACGCGCCGAGGCCTTCGTCTCCGTCTTCGACTCCGGCTTCATGCTCGGTGATGGAGTTTGGGAAGGACTGCGGCTTCACAAGGGGCGGCTCGCCTTCCTCGATCGCCATCTCGACCGCCTGCTGGAGGGCGCCAAGGCCATCGCGATGGATGTCGGCCTGAGCCGCGATGAGCTAATCCGGAGGCTGTACGATACGCTCGACGCCAACGGGATGGACGAGGGCGTCCATGTCCGCCTGATGGTCACCCGAGGAGTGCGCTCGACGCCCTACCAGGATCCCCGGGTGGTGATCTCCGCGGCGACGGTCGTCGTCATTCCCGAGTATAAGCAGCCGGATCCTTCGATATACGAGCGCGGGCTCAAGCTGTTCACGGTCCATGTCCGCCGCGGCGATCCGGCCGTGCAGGACCAGAAGCTGAATTCGCACTCCAAGCTCAACTGCATCCTGGCCTCGATCCAGGCGACCCAGGCCGGCGCCGACGAGGCGCTGATGCTGGATCCGCATGGCTTCGTCGCGACCTGCAACTCGACCCATTTCTTCATCGTCCGTAAGGGCGAGGTGTGGACCTCCAGCGGTAAATATTGTCTCGGCGGAATCACTCGGAGCGTGATGCTGGAAATCTGCCGCGAGGCCGGAATCCCGGCCCATGAGAAGGATTTCTCGCTGACCGACGTTTATGGTGCGGACGAGGCGTTCCTGACCGGCACCTTCGCCGGCATCGTTCCGGTGCGTGAGGTCGACGGCCGAGTGCTGGAATGCCGCGGGCCGATGGTCGAGCATCTGCAGCGGCTTTACCGTGAGCGGGTGGACAGGGACGTGTCGGAGCAATTGCGTCCATGACCATCCGCATCGCCATGTGGTCAGGCCCTAGGAACCTGTCCACGGCGATGATGCGCAGCTTCGGAAGCCGGGCCGATTGCTTCATTTCCGACGAGCCATTCTATGGCGCTTATTTAAAGGCCACGGATGATCCGCAGCCCATGGCCGACCAGGTTATGGCCTCAATGGATTGCGACTGGCACAGCGTGGCGCGGTCAATGGCTGGTCCGTGCCCGACCGGCGCGCCGATCTGGTACCAGAAGCATATGGCGCACCACATGGTCGGGCCGGTTTCCCACGACGACTTGCCGGGCCTGCGCCATGCCTTCCTGATCCGCGATCCGGCACGCGTCGTTGCCAGTTATGCCGCCAAGCGCGTCGCGGTGCGACCCGAACATCTCGGCGTAGAACGACAGGTCGAATTCTTTGAGCGCGAGGCCCAACGGCTCGGCCATGCTCCGCCGGTGATCGACAGCGCCGACGTGTTGAGCGATCCGCCCGCCATGCTGGAGCGGCTATGCGAGGCGCTTGGCATCCCATGGGATCCGGCGATGCTCAGATGGCAGCCGGGCATCCGGGAGACGGACGGCATCTGGGCGTCGCACTGGTATGACGCCGTCGCCGCCAGCACCGGATTCGGCCCTCCCGACCTCCAACCGGTCGACCTCGAAGACGACGCCAGGCGCGTGGCCGATCAGTGCCGCCCCTTTTACGAGCAGCTGGCGCGATACCGACTTAACCCGTGACGGGCGGTCTGGTCGTTCACCCTTTGACGGCGACGCCGTCCTTGGCCCACGCCTCGTCGACATCGACACCTTGCTCGGCCCACTCCTCGCGGGTCCAGCATTTAATCGTCTCGATGTTGCTGCCGGTAAAAGGCTCGACCCGCAGGCAATATTTGGCGTCCGGGCCCGCCGCCGGAGCGGGTGGTGCCGAGGATGGTTCAGGCTGTGCGGCCGATACCGCCGATGTGGCCACGATCATGCTCAAAGCGATGGCCAATTTATGATGCGCCATGTCGTTTCTCCTGGATTGGCAACGCAGGCATATCTGTCCAACGCCCGAAAAGTAATTGTGGTTTCGACCGGGCGCGAGGCGTTTCGACAAAGCCGATCGTTTGCTTGCTGCACATCGAGCCACCCCGGCCGGCTGCTTTTAAACCAATGGCGGATTGCGCGTCGCAATTCGCCGCTTAAGCTCAC
This sequence comes from uncultured Alphaproteobacteria bacterium, assembly GCA_963844355.1. Taxonomy (GTDB): domain Bacteria; phylum Pseudomonadota; class Alphaproteobacteria; order Sphingomonadales; family Sphingomonadaceae; genus Sphingomicrobium. The sequence goes on along the minus strand of CAWJNY010000006.1, from coordinate 66,284 downwards.
ATGCGTTTCATTCGGGAGGTCAGGGACTTGCATAAATATCTGACGGGAACGGCGCTGGCCGTCCTGATGGCCGCCGGCGCCGCCGCTGCGCCGACGTATATCCGTGCCGGACGGCTGATTGCGGTTCCTGGGCAACCGCCACGCGGACCGACGACCATCGTCGTCGATAATGGCCGGATCGTTGCGGTCACCGACGACCAGATCAAAGTGGAGCCGGGGACCAGGGTCATCGACCTCAGCGACAAGACCGTCCTGCCCGGTCTGATCGACAGCCATGTCCATCTCGACAGCGATCGGGGCGGCGAGCAGGAGTTGCTGGGCAGCATCCGCGACGACCACCCGCTGCAAGCTTATGAGGCCCAGCTCAACGGGATGAAGACGTTGCGCGCGGGCTTCACCACGGTTCGCAATCTGGGCGACGACAAAGGCGTTGCACTTGCGCTGCGCGATGCGGTCAGCCGCGGCTGGGTCCAGGGTCCGCGTATCCTCGACGCGGCCGAATCAATCTCCACGACAGGCGGCCACATGGATGGCCGTGGCTCGCTCAACGACGAGCATGTCGGCCGCCAGCCCGCTCCGGAGAACTTGTGCGACAGCGTCGAAAGTTGCCGCCGCGTCGTCCGCCGCCAGATCGATCGCGGTGCCGATGTCATCAAATTCGCGACTACGGGCGGAGTGAACAGCGGAACGGGCCTGGCCACGCGAATGTTCGAGGATGAGGCTCGGGCGCTGGTCGAGACCGCCCATGCCTATGGCCGCAAGGTTGCGGTCCATTCACATGGCGCCGACGGCACCAAGCTCGCGCTCCGCGCCGGAGCGGACTGATCGAGCATGGCACGGTCATGGACGACGAGATCCTCCGTCTCTTCAAACAGACCGGCGCTTATTATGTCCCGACCCTGTCGACCGTGAACGGTTATCTGGAACGGCTGGCCAAGGACCCCAACGCCTATACGCCCGAAGTTCGGAAACAGATCGATTGGCGAATCGGCATTACCGGCCAATCCCTGGCCAAGGCTTATCCGGCGGGCGTCAAAATTGCCTTCGGTACCGATGCCGGCGTTTCCAAACATGGCCGCAATGCCGATGAATTCGAGTTGCTGGTAAAGTTCGGCATGCCGCCGGTCGAGGCGCTTAAAGCCGCAACGGTGAACGCGGCCGCCCTCCTGGGCCTGGCCAACGAGGTCGGCACCATCGAGCCGGGCAAGTCGGCCGACATCATCGCCGTGACAGGCGATCCTTTGCAGGACGTTACGGTGCTCAAGAAGGTCGAGTTCGTCATGGTCCGCGGGGACGTCGTGGTTGAGCGGAGCGATCGCTGATTGCAACTAGCCGCCAATCTTTTAGTTAAGCTGCTGATAATGTTCGAGATTGCATTATGCGCGAATCACTGGCCCGCGAATTGGAGGAGAGCTCAAGGCGATGCGGAGGATGGTGGCGGCCACCGGCGCCGTGGCGCTCGCCTGGGCCAGCGCGGGCGCGTGCGGAATGACCGGGTCGGCGCCTCGGCCCGACCGCTGCCAGGTGATACACGGCAACAAGCTGCCGGCTGAAACCGACGATGTTGGGCAGATATGCGCCGCGATCGACGCCGCTGCCGCATCAAGGGCTCCGGGCGTAGGCTACTTCGTGCAAGTGCGCGTTCTGTCGGATCATATGCTGACAGCGCAGGTTCGGATGGCGGATGGCCGTTTGCTGCCCGAACAGAAAATGGCGGTTAGCGATAGCAAGCTGAACCGCCGCTCGATCGATCGCTTTGCGATCGCGATTGGCGAGGCGATCGGCCGCGCCAGCAGCAGGTAAGGCAGGCAGGCCTTTCTTCACCTCGCAGAGGCAATGAGGGCAGTTTTGCAGCAGATTTTTGATCGGCGAGGGCGAAGTGGCAGACACTCCGGGCAATAACACGACGACGCGGACGATAGCGGTCGGCCAGACGATCAGCGATACGCTGGAAAGCGTCGGCGATCATGACTGGTTCCGGATTTCGCTCACCGCAGGGCAGTCGATCACCATCACTCTCGACGGAATCACGCTTGAGGATCCGTACCTCTACATCCGCGACGCGAATGGGCAGCTGCTGTCCGAGAATGACGACATCAGTGCCGGCGTGAACCGGGATTTGCGCCTGTCGTTCACGGCACCCCAAAGCGGGACCTACTATATCGACGTAGCCGCTTGGTCGCCGCCGCCGAACGATCCCGACTATCCCGGCTATACCGGCAACTATCAGCTCAGCGTCGGCATATACACGCCGCCGCCGGTGGCGACGATCGAGCAGGTCGCGAACCAGCTGGTCAGCGGTTACTGGGGCGGAGAGGCGCGCCACTTCAATGTAACCCAGGGCGGATCGATCACGGTCAATTTGACCGCGATCACCCCGGCCGCCCAGAACCTTGCCCGCGCCGCGCTGACAACCTGGACGGACATCATCGGGGTCCGGTTCACCGAGGTGCTGCAGGGCGGTCAAATCACATTCATTAATTCCGAGGAAGGAGCACACGCTTCAAGCATCTGGTCGAACGGGATTATCAGCTCCTCGGAGGTCAACGTCTCGACGGACTGGTTGGCGCAATATGGTACCGGCCTGAACACCTATTCCTTCCAGACCTATATCCATGAGGTCGGCCATGCGCTCGGGCTAGGCCATGCCGGCAATTACAACGGCGATGCCAGCTATCCATTTGACGCGCTGTTCCCGAACGACGGCTGGCCGATCAGCATCATGTCGTACTTCAGCCAGACTGATAACAGCTATTACGCCGGCCAAGGCTTCCAGGAAAATTTCCTGGTGACGCCGATGATGGCTGACATCCTTGCGATGTCGATGCTGTACGGCCTGTCGACCACGACTTGTTCCGGTAACACGACCTACGGCCCGTCGTGGACCAACGCCATGGGCGCCCTGTGCATCTTCGATAGCGGCGGCCTGGACATCATCGACGTCTCCGGCCTTGGCGGCAGCCATCGAATCGATCTCAACCCAGGAAGCTTCTCAAACGTGCTGGGCGAAATCGGAAACGTCAGCATCGCCCTGGGTGTCACGATCGAGAATGCGACTGGGGGGTCGGGGAATGACACGCTCATCGGCAATAGTGTCGGCAATCTGCTCCAGGGCGGAGCCGGCAACGATAATATATCGGGCGGCGGCGGCGATGACTTCGATCATGGGCGATGGTGGGGCTGACACGCTGACCGGGGGCGCTGGCGCGGATCTTTTTACAGGCAATGCCAACGGGCTGAAGGGTGACGCGATCGCGGACTTCTCCGGGGGCGATCGAATCGTCATCACCGGTGTCGATATCGCCAGTTTCACGTTCAGTCTGACCGGCTCGGCTTTGAGCTTTTCCGGCGGATCCATGGCGTTAGGCTCGGGCGTGGCCGGCCGGCTGTATGCGAAGCCGCTTGGGCCGAGCGGCGCTGTCGAGCTGAGCTTGCAGCAGAGCGCAGCCTATGCTGCACGTGTCGACTTCAATGGTGACGGCCGCAGCGACATTCTTTGGCGGCATGACAATGGTCTGTTGACGAACTGGCTGGCGGGATCGAACGGCCGCTTAACCGCGAATTTCGCCAACTCGGCGAACAGCGTATCTGGGGATTGGCAGGTTGCCGGCATCGGCGACTTCAACGGCGACTTGCGCAGCGACATCTTGTGGCGTCACGGCAGCGGGCAGATCACCGACTGGCTGGGCACTCCCAACGGGAGTTTCGCGGAAAACTTTGCCAATTCGGCGAACAGCGTTTCGACGCAGTGGCGGGTGGTCGGCATCGGCGATTTCAACGGCGATACGCGCAGCGACATCCTGTGGCGCCACGACAATGGATCGATCACCGATTGGCTGGGAACTGCCAACGGCGGTTTTGCCCAGAATTTCGCCAATTCCGCGAACAGCATATCGGGCGATTGGCAGTTAGTGGGCATTGGCGATTTCAACGGCGATACGCGCAGCGACATCTTATGGCGCCATGATAGTGGCCTGCTCATCGACTGGCTCGGAACCGCTAGCGGAGGCTTTACGGCAAATTTCGCCAACTCGGCGGCGAACGTGGCCAGCGAGTGGAACGTTGCCGGAATCGGAGACTTCAACGGCGACGGCCGCGACGACATCCTGTGGCGCCACGACAATGGCGTCTTGACCAACTGGCTCGGCGATGCCGACGGCGGCTTCACGGTCAATAACGACGATGCGCTCACTCAGGTCGGGCTGGATTGGTTCGTGGCTGGCACCGGCGACTATAACGCTGACGGTCGTGATGACATCCTGTGGCGCAACGATAATGGCCTGTTGACAGAGTGGCTAGGCGCTGCCGACGGTGGGTTTATCGACAATTCGGCGAACGCTTCTTCCACAGCGGCAATCGCTTGGCACGTCCAGACGACCGACATTCTTTTGATGTGACGAGTGTCTGCACTGGGGTCGGCAATGCGCGCTTTCGGCAATGTTGACCCGTTGGGCCGGCGCGGCTAAGGGCCCGCAGGTCCGCAGGGCTCGCAATTCTTCGTACCCCTCAGACAAGAGCTGAACATTGCTCAACGACGTGAAGGACCGCTGGCCACAGGCTGACGGGACTTCGCGCTTTTGCGTTGCGCAAAGTAACCGCCGGATGTCCGGCAACGAAAGGTGAAGGCTTCATGCCGACGATTAACCAGCTGATCCGTAAGGGTCGCGAACCGCAGAAGGCCAAGTCGAAGGTCCCTGCAATGGAGCAGAACCCGCAGAAGCGCGGCGTCTGCACCCGTGTCTACACCACCACCCCGAAGAAGCCGAACTCGGCGCTGCGGAAGGTCGCCAAGGTGCGCCTGACCAACAGCCGCGAAGTGATCAGCTACATCCCGGGTGAGGGCCACAACCTGCAGGAGCACTCGGTGGTGCTGATCCGCGGCGGCCGTGTGCGCGACCTTCCGGGCGTGCGCTATCACGTGCTGCGCGGCGTCCTCGACACGCAGGGCGTGAAGGACCGCCGTCAGTCGCGCTCGAAGTACGGCGCCAAGCGCCCGAAATAAGCTGGATCGTCGGCTGCGCCGCTCAGGAAGCTGGCGCGCCGCTCTGAAAGGAATTTCCCATGTCACGTCGTCGTCGCCCCGAAAAGCGCGTCATCCTGCCCGATCCCAAGTTCGGGGATCTCGTCCTGTCGAAGTTCATGAATTCGGTCATGCTCGACGGCAAGAAGTCGGTCGCCGAGAGCATTGTCTACACGGCGCTTGAAAACGTCGAGCAGCGCCTGAAGAAGGAACCGCTGCAGGTCTTCCATGACGCACTCAACAATGTGAAGCCGGGCATTGAGGTCCGCAGCCGCCGCGTCGGCGGCGCGACCTATCAGGTCCCGGTTGAGGTCCGCACCGAGCGGGCCCAGGCGCTCGCCATCCGCTGGTTGATCTCGGCGGCCCGCTCGCGCTCGGAGAAGACGATGTCCGGCCGCCTGTCCGGCGAGTTGATGGACGCTTCGCAGAACCGCGGCAATGCGGTCAAGAAGCGCGAGGACACGCACCGCATGGCCGAGGCCAACCGCGCCTTCTCGCACTATCGTTGGTAGAGAGTATCTTGCCAGCCGCCGCCGCCCCCGGGTGGCGCTGGTAATTTTCGTACCTATATCGTGGCGGACCGGATCGCCGGTCCCCCCACATTGCTAAGGAAGCTTTCCCCATGGCCCGCAGCCATCCGCTTGAGCGCTATCGCAACATCGGCATCATGGCCCACATCGACGCCGGCAAGACGACGACGACCGAGCGCATCCTCTATTACACCGGCAAGTCCTACAAGATCGGCGAAGTGCACGAAGGCACGGCCACCATGGACTGGATGGAGCAGGAGCAGGAACGCGGGATCACCATCACGTCCGCGGCCACCACTTGTTTCTGGCGGGCCGAGGACGGCAAGGGCGAAGAGCACCGCATCAACATCATCGACACCCCGGGCCACGTCGACTTCACCATCGAGGTCGAGCGCTCGCTGCGCGTGCTGGACGGAGCGGTCGCCTGCTTCGACGGCGTTGCCGGGGTCGAGCCGCAGTCGGAGACGGTCTGGCGGCAGGCCGAGAAATATGGCGTCCCGCGGATGTGCTTCGTCAACAAGCTCGACCGGACCGGTGCCAATTTCGAAATGTGCGTCGACATGATCAAGGACCGGCTGGGCGCGCGCCCGGCCGTGCTCTACCTGCCGATCGGCATCGAGGGCGGCTTCAAGGGCCTGGTCGACCTGGTCGAGAACCGGGCAATCATCTGGCTCGACGAGAGCTTGGGCGCCAAGTTCGTCTATGAGGACATCCCGGCCGACCTGGCCGACGCCGCTGCGGCCGCTCGCCAGGAGCTGATCGAGATGGCCGTCGAGCAGGACGACGAGGTGATGGAGCATTACCTCGAAGGCACCGAGCCCGACGCCGCAACCCTGAAGAAGCTGATCCGCAAGGGGACGCTCAACTTCTCGTTCGTTCCCGTGCTGTGCGGCTCCGCGTTCAAGAACAAGGGCGTCCAGCCGCTGCTTGATGCGGTGATCGACTATCTTCCCTCGCCGCTGGACATTCCGCCGGTCGAAGGCCTCAAGATGGACGGCGTCACCACCGACACCCGCGCTCCGTCGGACGACGCGCCTTTCTCGGCGCTGGCGTTCAAGATCATGAACGACCCGTTCGTCGGCACGCTGACCTTTGCCCGCATCTATTCGGGCAAGCTGGAGACTGCGTCGCAGGTCCATAATTCGGTCAAGGACAAGAAGGAAAAGGTCGGCCGCATGCTGCTGATGCATGCCAATGACCGCGAGGACATCCAGGTCGCGTACGCCGGCGACATCGTTGCGCTGGCGGGTCTCAAGGACACGACGACCGGCGACACGCTCTCCGCGGCCAATGCCCCCATCATCCTCGAGCGGATGGAGTTCCCCGACCCGGTAATCGAGGTCGCGGTGGAACCCAAGACCAAGGCTGACCAGGAAAAAATGGGCATTGCGCTCAATCGCCTCGCACGGGAAGACCCGTCATTCCGCGTGACCTCCGACCATGAGTCGGGCCAGACCATCATCAAGGGGATGGGCGAGCTCCACCTCGAAATCCTCGTCGATCGCATGAAACGCGAGTTCAAGGTCGAAGCCAATGTCGGTGCGCCCCAAGTCGCCTATCGCGAATATCTCGCGAAGCCGGTCGATCTGACCTACACGCACAAGAAGCAGTCGGGCGGCTCGGGCCAGTTTGCCGAAATCCGCATCACCGTGACGCCTGGGGCGCGGGGGTCGGGCTTTGTCTTCACCGACAACATCAAGGGCGGCAATGTGCCCAAGGAATATATTCCTTCCGTCGAAAAGGGAATGCGCGAGACCGCCGAAACGGGATCGCTCATCGGCTTCCCGATCATCGATTTCGAGGTGCAGCTGACTGACGGCAAGTACCACGACGTCAACTCGTCGGCGCTGGCGTTCGAAATTTGTGCCCGCGGCGCGATGCGCGAAGCGGCGCAGAAGGCGGGCATCAAGCTGCTCGAGCCGATCATGAAGGTCGAGGTCGTGACCCCGGAAGATTATCTCGGCGACGTCATCGGCGACCTGAACTCGCGTCGTGGCCAGATCCAGGGCACCGACACGCGCGGCAATGCCCAGACGATCGAGGCAATGGTCCCGCTCGCCAACATGTTCGGATATGTGAACCAGCTGCGCTCGTTCACCCAGGGCCGGGCGCAATACTCGATGCAGTTCTCGCACTATGAAGAAGTGCCGCAGAACGTCGCCGACGAAGTGAAGGCGAAGCTGGCGTAACCTAAAATTTGTCGCTAAGGGCGCGCTCGCACCTAGGGCGAGCGCCGCCCGAATTACCTTTAAGAGAAGAAGAGGCGTAAAATGGCGAAGGCTAAATTTGAGCGGACGAAGCCGCACTGCAACATCGGCACCATCGGTCACGTCGACCATGGAAAAACGTCGCTGACCGCGGCGATCACCAAGGTTCTGGCCGAGACCGGCGGCGCGACCTTCGTCGACTATGCGAACATCGACAAGGCGCCGGAAGAGCGCGAGCGCGGCATCACCATCTCGACCGCTCACGTCGAGTATGAGACCGACGCGCGCCACTATGCGCACGTCGATTGCCCGGGCCACGCCGACTATGTGAAGAACATGATCACCGGCGCCGCCCAGATGGACGGTGCGATCCTGGTCGTGTCGGCCGCCGACGGCCCGATGCCGCAGACCAAGGAGCACATCCTGCTCGCCAAGCAGGTCGGCGTTCCGACCATGGTCGTCTACCTCAACAAGGTCGACCAGGTTGACGACCCCGAGCTGCTCGAACTGGTCGAGCTGGAAATCCGCGAAGAGCTTTCCAAGCGCGATTTCGACGGCGACAATATTCCGATCATCGCCGGTTCGGCGCTGGCCGCCCTCGAGGACAAGAACCCCGAGATCGGCAAGGAGTCGATCTTGAAGCTGATGGCCGCCGTCGACGAGTGGATCCCGCAGCCGGAGCGTCCGCTGGACAAGCCGTTCCTGATGCCGATCGAGGACGTCTTCTCGATCTCGGGCCGCGGCACCGTCGTGACCGGCCGTGTCGAGACCGGGATCTGCAAGGTTGGCGACGAAGTCGAAATCGTCGGCATCCGCGACACGCAGAAGACCGTCGTCACCGGCGTCGAGATGTTCCGCAAGCTGCTCGACCAAGGTCAGGCCGGCGACAACATCGGCGCACTGATCCGCGGCATCGGCCGTGAGGATGTCGAGCGCGGCCAGGTTCTCTGCAAGCCGGGCTCGATCAAGCCGCACACCGACTTCTCGGCCGAAGTTTACGTCCTGTCGAAGGACGAGGGCGGCCGTCACACGCCGTTCTTCGCCAACTACCGTCCGCAGTTCTACTTCCGCACGACCGACGTGACGGGCGAAGTGGTGTTGCCGGAAGGTACCGAGATGGTCATGCCGGGCGACAACGTCACCCTCGGCGTCAAGCTGATCGCTCCGATTGCCATGGACCAGGGCCTGCGCTTCGCGATCCGCGAAGGCGGCCGGACCGTCGGCGCGGGGGTTGTCGGCAGCATCTCGAAGTAATATAGGGCGCGGGCCGCGCGATTCTCGGCATCGAGATAACGCGGCCCGCAACCAGTTTTTCCGTTAAGCGCGGCGTCGGCCGGACGGCCAGTGTCGCGCTTGGCTTTTTATGTAAGGGTAATGCCTCCGATCAAGGGGGCGGCGCTCAGGCTCTTTCGCATCGGTAAGTGGACATGGAAACGCAGAACATCCGGATTCGCCTAAAAGCCTTCGACCATCGTGTGCTCGATCAGGCCACTGGCGATATCGCCGACACCGCTCGGCGCACGGGTGCCCTTATTCGCGGTCCCATTCCGCTTCCGACGCGTATCGAGAAGTTCACCGTGAACCGCTCGCCGCACATCGACAAGAAGTCGCGGGAGCAGTTCGAGGTCCGTACTTACAAGCGTCTCCTGGATATCGTCCAGCCGACGCCGCAGACGGTCGACGCACTAATGAAGCTCGATCTTGCCGCGGGTGTAGACGTGGAGATCAAGCTGGCCTAAGGGGCTGGCAGCGCGGCCAGATTCGGCCGCGGGTCCTGCCTTAAGGACCTAGTCCGACCCACTCGGGTCGACATCGGATCTAGGGATACCGCGGAACGCCCTTCAAGGCATTCCGGTCTGCGTCCCCCGCATCTCGCACTTCTCGCGGGAATGGCCCAAGCGGGGCACGCATTGTTTCACGGGTCGCACGCCCCTTTCTACGAGGGGCCTCTGTAGGAGTGTGGATCATGCGCACTGGCGTGATCGCAAAGAAGATGGGGATGACCCGCCTGTTCCAGGCGGACGGGCGCCATGTGCCCGTGACCGTTCTCCAGCTTGAAGATGTCCAGGTCGTCGGTCGCCGCGAGAAGGATCGCGACGGCTACACCGCCGTCCAGCTGGGCGCCGGTGCGGCCAAGGCGAAGAATGTCGCCAAGCCGCAGCGCGCAGCATTCGGCAAGGCCGAGGTCGAGCCGAAGGCCAAGGTGATCGAATTTCGCGTCGCCGAGGATGCACTCCTCGACGTCGGCGTGACGATCAGCGCGGACCATTTTGTCGCCGGCCAGTACGTCGACATTTCGGGCGTGACCCAGGGTAAGGGCTTCGCCGGTGCGATGAAGCGCTGGGGCTTCGGCGGCCTGCGCGCCACCCACGGCGTGTCCGTATCGCACCGTTCGCACGGTTCGACGGGTAACCGTCAGGATCCGGGCCGCGTCTTCAAGAACAAGAAGATGGCGGGGCATATGGGAGCTCGCAACCGCACTCAGCAGAACCTCGAGATCGTCCGCACGGACGGCGCTCGCGGCCTGCTGTTCGTCAAGGGTTCGGTGCCGGGCCATAAGGGCACCTGGCTGACCGTCTCCGACGCGATCAAGCTGCCGCGCGACGAGCGTGCGCCCTACCCGGCGGGCCTGCTCGAAAATGCGGCTGCGCTCGAGATCGAGCACGCTCCGGCGGGCTTCGTCGATGAGGCCGCGGTCCACGAGATCCCGGCGCTTCCGAGCGACGAGGAAGTGAAGGCGATCGCCGCCGAGCAGGAAGCTGGCGCGATCGAAGCGGAGGCTGCAGCCAAGGCTGAAGCCGAAGGAACTCAAACTGAGAGCTCTGAAGCGGAAGGCGACAAGCCTGCCACCGACGAGAGCAAGGAAGGCTAAGCGATGAAGGTCAAGGTTCAGACCCTCGACGCCAAGGCTGGCGGCGACATCCAGCTCGACGATGCCGTATTCGGCGTCGAGCCGCGCGCCGACATCCTTCACCGCGTTGTGACGTGGCAGCTGGTCAACCGCCGCGCCCCGGCCCGCGCCGCGCGTGAGCGTTCGGAAGTCGCCCGCACCGGCAAGAAGTTCGGTCGCCAGAAGGGCGGCGGTACGGCTCGCCACGGCGACCGCCGCGCCCCGATCTTCGTCGGCGGCGGCAAGGCGCACGGCCCGCGGGCCCGCGTTTTCACCTCGAGCCTCAACAAGAAGGTTCGCGCGCTCGGACTGAAGATGGCGCTGTCGGCCAAGGCCAAGGGTGGCCAGCTGATCGTCCTCGACAACCTCGACATGGGCGAGGAGGCGAAGACCAAGGCGCTGCAGTCGAAGCTGACCAAGCTCGGCTTCGGCAAGACCGCGCTGGTGATCGACGGCGATGCGCTCAACGTCGGCTTCGCCCGCGCCTCCTCGAACCTGGAGGGCTTGAACCTCCTGCCGGCGGTCGGCGCCAACGTGTACGACATCATGCGCCACGAGACGCTGGTCCTGACCCGCGCCGCGGTCGAAAAGCTGGAGGCCCGGTTCAATGGCTAAGAAGCAGGCAACAGCGGCGGTCGACAACCGCCATTATGACATCGTGCTCGCACCGCACATCACCGAGAAAACGACTCTGCTGTCGGAAAACAACGCGGTGGTGTTCAAGGTGGCCGGCACCGCATCGAAGCCTGAGATCAAGGCGGCGGTGGAAGCGCTGTTCAACGTCAAGGTGACGGGCGTCAACACCATCGTCCAGAAGGGCAAGTCCAAGCGCTGGAAGGGTGCTCCCTACAAGCGTTCGGACGTCAAGAAAGCGATCGTGACGCTGGCCGAAGGCCAGTCGATCGATATCACGAGCGGGATCTAGGGATCATGGCACTCAAGCAATATAAGCCGACGAGCCCGGCCCGCCGCGGCCTGATCCTCGTCGACAAGTCTTCGCTGTGGAAGGGCAAGCCGGTCAAGGCTTTGACCGAAGGCAAGCGCAAGAGCGGTGGCCGCAACAACAAGGGCCACGTGACCTCGCGCGGCATCGCCGGCGGTCACAAGCAGAAGTATCGCATCGTCGACTTCAAGCGCCGTAACTGGGACGTCACGGCGACCGTCGAGCGACTTGAGTATGACCCGAACCGCTCGGCGTTCATCGCCCTGGTCACCTATGAGGGCGGCGAGCAGTCCTACATCCTCGCGCCGCAGCGCCTTGCGCCCGGCGACAAGGTAGTGGCCGGCAAGAAGGTCGACGTGAAGCCCGGCAACGCGATGGAGATCGGCCAGATGCCGGTCGGCACCATCGTCCACAACGTCGAGCTGAAGCCCGGCAAGGGCGGTCAGATCGCCCGTGCGGCCGGCACCTATGTGCAGGTCGTCGGCCGTGACAAGGGCATGGTCATCGTCCGCCTGAACTCGGGCGAGCAGCGCTATGTCCGCGCGGACTGCATGGCGACGGTTGGCGCGGTGTCGAACCCCGACAACGCCAACCAGAACTTTGCCAAAGCCGGCCGCAGCCGCTGGCTGGGCAAGCGCCCGCTGACCCGCGGCGTCGCCAAGAACCCGGTCGACCACCCGCACGGCGGTGGTGAGGGCCGGACCTCCGGCGGCCGTCATCCGGTTACCCCGTGGGGCAAGCCGACCAAGGGTGCCCGCACCCGTCACAACAAGGCGACCGACAAGTTCATCATCCGGTCGCGTCACGCCAAGAAGAAGGGCTAACCGAAAATGGCTCGCTCCATCTGGAAAGGTCCGTTCGTCGAGCTGTCGCTCCTGAAGAAGGCGGAAGCCGCTCAGGAGAAGGGCGGTCGTGCGCCGATCAAGACCTGGTCGCGCCGTTCGACCATCCTGCCGCAGTTCGTTGGCCTGACCTTCAATGTCTACAACGGCCGCAAGTTCGTGCCGGTGTCGGTCAATGAGGACATGGTCGGCATGAAGCTCGGTGAGTTTGCGCCCACGCGCTACTTCCCTGGGCACGCCGCCGACAAGAAGGGTAAGCGCTAATGTCGAAATCCGCTGCTCCCCGGAAAGTCGGCGAGAAGGAAGCGCTGGCGGTTGGAACCATGATCCGTGGTTCGGCCCGCAAGCTCAACCTGGTTGCCGGCCTCATCCGCGGCCGCAAGGTCGAGGAAGCCCTCAACATCCTCAAATTCTCCCCCAAGGGGATGAGCGAGGATGTTTACAAGGTGCTCGCCTCGGCGGTGGCCAATGCCGAGAACAACCACAACCTCGACGTCGATGCCCTCGTCGTCAGCGAGGCGTCGGTTGGCAAGTCGATCACCATGAAGCGTTTCGCCACGCGCGCCCGCGGCCGGTCCACCAGGATCGAGAAGCCGTTCAGCCGTCTGCGTGTCGTCGTGCGTGAGCAGGAAGAAGCGTAATGGGTCAGAAATCGTCTCCCGTCGGTCTGCGCCTGCAGATCAACCGTACCTGGGACAGCCGCTGGTTCGCGGAAGGCCAGGATTACGGCCGACTGCTGCTCGAGGATCTCAAGATCCGCCAGTTCATCTTCAAGTCGCTGCCCCAGGCGGCGGTCTCGAAGGTGGTGATCGAGCGGCCGGCCAAGCTGTGCCGCGTGTCGATCTACGCCGCCCGCCCGGGCGTCATCATCGGCAAGAAGGGCTCGGACATCGAGAAGCTGAAGAAGCAGCTCGCCAAGATGACCGGTTCGGAAGTCAGCCTGAACATCGTCGAGATCCGCAAGCCGGAGATCGATGCGCGCCTGGTCGCGCAGGGCGTTGCCGATCAGCTCGAGCGTCGCATCGCCTTCCGCCGTGCGATGAAGCGCGCGGTGCAGTCGGCCCTTCGCCTTGGCGCGGAAGGCATCCGGATCACCTGTGCGGGCCGTCTCGGCGGCGCCGAAATCGCGCGCACGGAATGGTACCGCGAGGGTCGCGTTCCGCTGCACACGCTGCGCGGCAACGTCGATTACGCCGAGGCGCAGGCGCACACCGCTTACGGTGTTTGCGGCGTCAAGGTGTGGGTCTTCAAGGGCGAGATTCTCGGCCATGACCCGCTGTCGCAGGATCGTCTAATGATGGAAGCGCAGACTTCGGGCGTCCGCCCGGCGCGCGAAGATCGCCGCTAAGGAACTGAAGAGATGCTGCAACCAAAACGCACCAAGTTCCGCAAGGCCTTCAAGGGCCGCATCCATGGCAATGCCAAGGGTGGCACCGAGCTCAATTTCGGCGCCTTTGGCCTGAAGGCCATGGAGCCGGAGAGGATCACCGCGCGCCAGATTGAGGCGGCACGCCGCGCAATCACGCGTCACATCCGCCGTCAGGGCCGGCTGTGGATCCGGATTTTCCCGGACGTTCCGGTATCGTCGAAGCCGGCCGAAGTCCGAATGGGCTCGGGCAAGGGCTCGCCGGAGTTCTGGGTCGCTCGCGTCAAGCCGGGCCGCATCCTGTTCGAGCTGGACGGTGTCCCCGGCCATCTCGCGAAAGTCGCCTTTGAGCGCGCCGCCGAAAAGCTGCCGATCAAGGTCAAGGTCGTCGCCCGCCTGGGTGAATCGATGGTTGAGGAAGACTGATCATGGCCAAGAAGGAAAATCTGGTTGTGAAGACCGACGATCAGCTGGCGACCCAGCTGTCGGAGCTGAAGCGCGAGCAGTTCAACCTGCGCTTCCAGTCCGCCACCAACCAGCTCGAGAAGCCGAGCCGGGTGCGCGAAGTTCGCCGCACCATCGCCCGGATCAAGACGCTGCAGTCCGACCGCGTTCGCGCGTCGGCCAAGGCGTAAGGAGTATTTGAGATGCCGAAGCGCGTCCTCACTGGCACCGTGGTGTCGGACAAGGGTGACAAGACGGTGGTGGTCCGTGTCGAGCGGCGGGTGAAGCACCCGCTGTATGGCAAGATCATCAAGCTGTCGAAGAAGTATCATGCCCATGACGAAGGCAATGCCTTCAAGGCGGGCGAGCAGGTGCGCATCCAGGAATGCGCCCCGGTTTCGAAGTTGAAGACCTGGACCGTTGTCGAGCGGGTCGGGGCCGCCCCCGAGGAGGCTGCCGAGATCGTCGAGACGGATACGTCCAGGCCGGCAACCGAACCCAAGGCCGAAAAGCCGGCCAAGGAAACCAAGGCAGCCAAGGGCAAGGCCAAGAAGGCCGAACCCGAAGCGGCCGAAGCATAAGGAAGGACTGAACCAATGATCCAGATGCAGTCCAACCTTGAGGTTGCGGACAACAGCGGCGCAAAGCGCGTTCAGTGCATCAAGGTGCTGGGCGGCTCGAAGCGCCGCACGGCCGGCGTCGGCGACATCATCGTCGTCAGCGTCAAGGAAGCCGCCCCGCGCGGCCGTGTGAAGAAGGGCGACGTTCACCGTGCGGTGATCGTCCGCACCGCGAAGGATATCCGCCGTCCGGACGGCTCGGTGATCCGTTTCGATACAAACGCGGCGGTGCTGGTCAACAAGAACGAAGAGCCGATCGGCACCCGTATCTTCGGGCCGGTGGTTCGTGAGCTGCGCGCGAAGAAGCATATGAAGATCATCTCGCTCGCGCCGGAGGTGCTGTGATGTCGGCCGCAAAGATCCGCAAGGGTGACAAGGTCGTGATCCTGTCGGGCCGCGACAAGGGCAAGACCGGCGAAGTGATTTCGTCGATGCCGAAGGAAGGCAAGGTCGTCGTGTCGGGCGTCAACGTCGCGACGCGTCACCGCAAGCCGACCCAGCTTAATCCGCAGGGCGGACTCGAGCGCAAGGAAGCGCCGCTGCACGTCTCCAAGGTCGCGATCGCCGACCCGAAGGACGGCAAGGCGACCCGCGTCCGCTTCGAGCTGGCCGGCGACAAGAAGGTCCGCGTCGCTGCGCGGTCCGGGGAGAAGATCGATGGCTGAGAAGGCTTACACTCCTCGCCTGAAGAAGGATTATGACGAGCGCATCGCCAAGGCGATGACCGAGAAGTTCGGCTACAAGAATAGTCTTGAAGTGCCGAAGCTCGAAAAGATCGTCATCAACATGGGCGTCGGCGAGGCGACCCAGGACAAGAAGAAGGTCGAGCAGGCCGCTGCCGAGATGGAGAAGATCTCGGGCCAGAAGCCGGTCATCACCAAGGCGAAGAAGTCGATCGCGCAGTTCAAGTTGCGCGAGGGCATGCCGATCGGTTGCAAGGTGACCTTGCGCCGTGAGCGCATGTTCGAGTTCCTCGATCGGCTGGTGACCATCGCTCTGCCGCGTGTCCGCGACTTCCGGGGCCTCAACCCCAAGTCGTTCGACGGCCGTGGCAACTATGCGATGGGCCTCAAGGAACAGATCGTTTTCCCCGAGATCAACTACGATCAGATCGACAAGGTCCGGGGCATGGACATCATCATCACCACGACCGCGAAGACGGACGAGGAAGCGCGCGAACTGCTGCGCCTCTTCAATTTCCCGTTCCCGGCCGAAGCAGAAAAGGCGGCCGCGTAAGCGGCCTCAGGAGAACTTAAGTCATGGCGAAACTGAGTTCCGTGAACAAGAATGAGCGTCGCAGGAAGCTCGTCGCGAAGACCGCGGCGAAGCGTGCGAAGCTCAAGGCGATTGCGAATGACAAGACGGTCGACGAGACCGAACGTCTGATCGCGCGCCTCAAGCTGGCCGAGCTGCCGCGCAACGGCAACCCGACCCGCATCCGCAACCGCTGCGAGCTGACCGGCCGTTCGCGCGGCTTTTATCGCAAGTTCCGCCTGTCGCGGATCATGCTCCGGGAACTGGGCAATAAAGGCCTGATTCCCGGTCTGACCAAGTCGAGCTGGTAAGGGCTGAAGATGCCGATGACCGATCCTCTGGGTGATATGCTCACCCGCATCCGCAACGGCCAGCAGGCGCGCAAGGACTCGATCCTGACGCCGGCGTCGAAGCTTCGCGCCCACGTGCTCGATGTGCTTCAGCGCGAAGGCTATATCCGCGGTTATTCCGAAGAAGAGCTTGCCGGCCAGAAGGGCCTGCGCATCGAGCTCAAATATTTCGAGGGCCAGCCCGCGATCCAGCATCTGGCTCGCGTGTCGAAGCCGGGGCGCCGCGTCTACTCGGGCTCGCGTGAGCTGCCGCGCATTCGCAACGGCCTTGGAATTACCATCGTATCGACGCCTCGCGGCGTTCTGTCCGACGCGGAAGCGCGCGACCAGAATGTCGGCGGCGAAGTACTGGCGGAGGTGTTCTAATGTCCCGCATCGGTAAAAAGCCGGTCGCGATGCCGTCGGGCGTCTCGGCCAGTGTCGAGGGTCAGACCCTGACCGTGAAAGGTCCGAAGGGTACGCTGTCGATGCAGCTGCTCGACGACCTCGTGAAGTATGAGGTCGCCGAAGGCGAGATCCGCGTCACCCCCATCACCGACGCGCAACGCAACCGCGCCGCTTGGGGTATGCAGCGGACCAATGTCCAGAACCTGGTCACGGGCGTCACCGAGGGTTTCAGCAAGGTGCTGGAGATCACCGGTGTCGGTTACCGCGCCCAGGCCCAGGGCCGGAACCTCAAGCTGCAGCTCGGCTACAGCCACGACGTCAACTACGCGGTGCCGGAAGGCGTCGACGTGAAGACGCCTGACAACACCACGGTCGAGATCAGCGGCATCGACAAGCAGAAGGTCGGCCAGGTTGCCGCCGAGATCCGCCGCTGGCGCAAGCCGGAGCCCTACAAGGGCAAGGGCATCAAATATCGCGGCGAGTATATCTTCCGCAAAGAAGGCAAGAAGAAGTAAGCCATGGCGAAACTCTCTCTCTTCGATCGCCGCCGGCGCCGGGTTCGTACCGCGCTGCGGGCACGTGCGGCGGGCAAGCCCCGCCTGTCGGTTCACCGCTCGGGCAAGCATATCTATGCCCAGGTCATCGACGATGCCGCTGGCAAGACGATTGTCTCGGCCTCGACCCTCGACAAGGACCTCAAGGGCAAGGCCAACGCCACCCGAGAGGGAGCGGCCGAAGTCGGCAAGGCCCTGGCCGAGCGCGCCAAGAAAGCGGGCGTGTCCGCTGTCGTGTTCGATCGTGGCGGCTTCCTGTTCCATGGCCGGGTGAAGGCCCTGGCCGATGCCGCCCGCGAAGGCGGATTGGAGTTCTAAATGGTGCAAGAAAACGAAACCCCGCAGGTGGAAGCTCCCGAGTTCGACTGCCGAGCCCCAGGCTCCGGCGGAAGCCGTGCCTGCTGCCCCCGAAGCCCGTGAAAGTCGCGGACCGCGTGGCGGCCGTGGCCGTGGCGGCGGAGGCGGCCGTGACAACCGCGGAGGCGGTCGCGGCACGGCGCGACGACCGTCGTGGTGGCCGTGGCGGCGACGACGAGGGCGGCGAGGAGCTGATCGAGAAGCTAGTCCACATCAACCGCGTCTCGAAGACCGTGAAGGGCGGCAAGCGCTTCGGCTTCGCAGCGCTGGTCGTGGTAGGTGACGGCAAGGGCCGTGCCGGCTTCGGCCACGGCAAGGCCCGCGAAGTGCCGGAGGCGATCTCCAAGGCAACAGCGGCCGCCAAAAAGGCAATGATCCGCGTTCCGCTGCGCGATGGCCGCACGCTGCATCATGATGGCAAGGGCCACTTTGGCGCCGGCAAGGTCGCGGTTCGCGCCGCTCCGGCCGGCACCGGCATCATCGCCGGCGGTCCGATGCGCGCCGTGTTCGAGAGCCTCGGTGTCCACGACGTGGTCACCAAGTCGGTCGGCACGTCGAACCCCTACAACATGATCCGCGCCACCTTCGAGGCGCTGAAGGATCAGACCAGCCCGCGCTCGGTCGCGCAGCGCCGTGGCAAGAGGGTCTCCGACCTTCTCGGCCGGGGCGGCATGGACAAGGGCGAGGCAGAAGCGACTGCCGAAGCGGTCACGGAGTAATCAGTGATGGCCAAGATCAAGATCACCCAGACCGGTTCGCCGATTCGACGTCACAAGACCCAGCGGGCAACCCTCGTCGGCCTGGGCCTCAACAAGATGCACCGCACGGTTGAGGTCGAGGCGACTCCGGAAGTGCTCGGCCAGGTGCGCAAGGTCGCGCACCTCGTGAAGGTCGAAGACTAACCAATAGAGTATCGAGGCCGGGCGGCGCAGCCGTGTGGCTTCATGCGCGACAGAAGCGAAAGCGAGTGCAAGACATGACTATCAAGATCAACGAACTTCGCGACAATCCCGGTGCCCGCAAGGGACGCGTCCGCGTCGGCCGCGGCATCGGCTCCGGCCTCGGCAAGACCGGCGGTCGCGGGCAGAAGGGCCAGAAGAGCCGGTCGGGCGTCTCGATCAAGGGCTTTGAAGGCGGCCAGATGCCGCTCCACATGCGGCTGCCGAAGCGCGGGTTCAACAATATCTTCGCCAAGGATTTTGCCGAGGTGAACCTGGGCGCGGTCCAGAAGCTGATCGACGCCGGCAAGCTCGACGCCAAGCAGCTGCTCGACCATGATGCGCTAAAGGGTGCCGGCCTGGCGCGGGGCGGCAAGGACGGCGTTCGCCTGCTCGGCAAGGGCGAGTTCAAGGCCAAGGCAAGCTTCAAGGTCGCCGGCGTATCGAAGTCCGCGCGCGAGGCAGTTGAAAAGGCTGGTGGTTCGATCGAGCTGATCGAGCGCAAGAACCCGGCCGAGCTGGCAGCCGCCAAGAAGGGCAAGACCCGTGACGCCAAGCTCGCCGCCAAGGCCGAGAAGAAGGCCTAGGCGCATTCCATCGCAAGGGGGCTTCGCAACGGGCTTCCAGTGACTATATCGGGCGGCGGGGGGCTCAGGTCCGTCGCCGCCTGAATTTTTCTAGGGATTATCGATGGCATCCGCAGCCGAACAACTGGCCGCCAATATTTCGCTTTCGACCTTCGCCAAGGCGACCGAGCTCAAGAAGAGACTCTGGTTCACGCTTGGCGCGCTGGTGCTGTTCCGGCTGCTGTCGTTCGTGCCGATCCCCGGCATCGATCCGCGCGCAATGGCCTCGCTGTTCCAGACCCAGCAGGGCGGCGTGCTGGACTTCTTCAATACCTTCTCGGGCGGGAGCCTCGAGCGGATGTCGATCGTCGCGCTGGGCGTCATGCCCTACATCACCGCTTCGATCGTCGTTCAGCTCGGCGCGTCACTCTACGAACCGTGGAAACAGTTGAAGAAGGAAGGCGAGGTCGGGCGGAAGAAGCTCAACCAGTACACGCGCTACCTGACCGTGCTCCTGACCACTGTGCAGGGCTGGTTCATTGCCGTCGGCCTCGAGGGGCTTGGCGCCACCCAGGGCATTGCCGCAGTGGTCGAGCCCGGCCTGCTGTTCCGCGTCGCCGCCACAATCAGCCTGGTCGGCGGCACCCTGTTCCTGATGTGGATCGGCGAGCAGATCACCAGCCGCGGCATCGGCAACGGCGTGTCGCTGATCATCATGGCCGGCATTGTCGCCTCCATGCCGCGCACCTTGGCGCAGCTGTTCGAAGGCGGCCGCACCGGCACGATGGACCCGGTCGTCGTGCTCGGCATCGTTGTCGCGGTGATCGGCCTGGTCCTGTTCATCTGTTTCATGGAGCGCGCCCAGCGCCGCGTGTTGATCCAGTACCCCAAGCGCCAGACGGCGCGCGGCGTCATGCAGCAGGAGCGCAGCCATCTGCCGCTCAAGCTCAACACGGCGGGCGTCATTCCGCCGATCTTCGCTTCGTCGCTGCTGTTGATGCCGCTGACGGTCCTGCAGTTCGCCGGGGGCGGCGCGACCAATACGGAGAGCGCCGGCAACGAATGGTTGATCACCATCAGCACCTATCTTCAGCATGGAGCGCCGCTCTATCTGTTGCTCTATGCCGCCGGCATCGCCTTCTTCTGCTTCTTCTACACCGCCGTGCAGTTCAATTCGGAAGAGACGGCTGAGAATTTGAAGCGCCATGGCGGCTTCATTCCCGGGATCCGGCCGGGCAAGGCGACCGAGCTATATTTCGACTATTTGCTCAACCGCATCACGGTCATCGGCGCGGCATATCTGGTGACCATCTGCCTCATTCCGGAAATCGCGCTCAGCCAGGCAGGCATTGCCTTCTATTTGGGCGGCACCAGCCTGCTGATCGTCGTCAACGTGACCATGGATACCGTCAGCCAGATCCAGAGCCACTTGATTGCCCATCAATATGGGGATTTGATCAAGAAGGCGAAGTTGAAGGGTGGTCGCCGCCGCTAAGGCGCGCTTCGCCACAGGGGAGAATATAAGCGTGGACATCATCCTGCTGGGCCCTCCAGGGGCGGGGAAGGGCACCCAGGCCAAGCGGCTCGAGCAGAATCGCGGCATGATCCAACTGTCCACCGGCGACATGCTCCGCTCGGCCCGCGAGGCCGGCACTCCGGTCGGCCTCCGCGTGCGCGAGGTGATGGACCGCGGAGAGCTCGTCAGCGATGCGATCGTCTCGGCCCTGATCGGCGAACATCTCGATAGCGCGAGCGACAAGGGCGCCATCTTTGACGGCTATCCTCGTACCCAGCACCAGGCTGAAGCGCTCGAGCTGCTGCTCGATGAGCGCGGTCGCCGTCTTGATCATGTGATCGAGCTGGTGGTCGATGAAGAAGCGCTGGTCGAGCGCATCACCGGCCGCTTTACCTGTTGCAGCTGCGGGGCCGGCTATCATGACCGGTTCCACATGCCCAAGGTGGAAGGAACCTGCGACGTTTGCGGGGAACACCAGTTCAAGCGGCGGCCGGATGACAATGAACAGACCGTCCGCACCCGCATGGCCGAATATCGCGCCAAGACTGCGCCGATCCTGCCCTTTTACGAGGAGAAGGGGCTGATCCGCAGGGTCGATGGCATGGCCAGTGTCGAAGAGGTTGCGGCGGCGATCGACGCCATCCTCGACAGCTGAGGCTGTTCACATTCGAGGCGCTAGCCCGTAGCATCCAATGGGGCGCAACCTTCAGGATTGCTTCGCTGCGCCCGCAATGACGGGCGTGGCCATGCGTGCGTCCTGTTTGCTCAGCGTTTTTCGATGGTCGCCACGCCGGCCGAACGCTGCTGTAATCAGCGCCGCGACCATGGATTTCGAAATCCAGCACAGCGTCAATCTGGTCGTCCCGCAGGCGCAGACCTTCGCCGCCTTCGGGCGGGTCGGCCAGTGGTGGAGTAACGAACATACCTACTCCGGCGACGCCAAGCGGATGTCGCTCCAGATGCGGCACGGGGGCTGCTTGTGCGAGACGCTGGAGGATGGCGGCGGCATCGAGCATATGCGGGTGACATTTTTCAGCCCGGGGAGCAAGTCGTCCTTACCGGCAGCCTCGGTCCTCTGCTCTACGAGGCAACCAGCGGGGTGATGGACGTCAAGGTCGAGCGGATCGCCGGCGGATCGAGAGTGACGATGAACTATCGCGCAGCGGGCTTCGCCAAGGGCGGCGCGGCCGAATGGCGCCCTTGGTCGACCAGGTACTGGCGATCAGATGAAGCGGTTACCGGGTTTTTGCCGCGGCGCGCCCAAGCCGGACACGCTCAAGCCCTGACCAGCGTCACCGTCCGCCAGGCCGGCGTGTCGGCGGTCGGCATATGGTCTTCGTAGGCGATTTCCCGCCATCGCTCGCTGGAGCGCAGGTCCGGCATCGACACATCGCCGTCGACCTCGGCAATCACTTCGGTCAGCTCGATCTTGTCGGCGATCGGTTCGAACAGCTCGAATATCTTTGCGCCCCCGATGACCGAGATCGGTGTATCCGCCGCCGCAGCGATGGCGCTGTCGAGGTCGTGAACCACCTCGACACCATCTGCCTTCCATTCGGGATCGTGAGTCATGACGATATGGCGGCGGCCCGGCAGAATTCCCGGCAGGCTGTCGAACGTCTTGCGGCCCATGATCATTGCCGATCCCATGGTCAGCCGCTTGAACCGTTTAAGGTCGCCCGGAATGTGCCACGGCAGCCCATTGTCCTTGCCGATCACGCCGTTGATGGCGCGGGCGACGACAATCGTAATGGGCGGGCGAGCCATGACAGCACCTTGCCTCTTAAGCCCGGCTTTGCAAAGCCTTTGCCGATGGTTCGTGTCGCTCTTGCGCTGCTTCTGGCGGCCGCCGTGCCTCTGCCGGCGCAGGCGGAAACGGTGCAGCTGCGAGCGGGTCACCTGATCGATCCCGGGACGGCAAGCTTAACGCATGACCGGTCTCTGATCATCACCGACGGCAAGATCGTCGCCGACGAGCCGTGGCGCGGAGCGCGCGCCGGCGTGCGGCTGATCGACTGGTCGGGCAAATGGGTGCTGCCCGGCCTGATCGACCTGCATACGCATGTCGCCGACGGCCATGGCCAGACCAACGATCCGGCGGAGCCGCTCAAGCACCGCGAGGCTGCGACGATTCTCAAAGGCGCCGAAATGGCGCGCATCACGCTTCACTCGGGTTTCACGACGGTTCGCGACGTCGGCGTCTATCGCGGTCTGACCGACGTGGCGCTCCGCGACGCCATCGCCGCCGGCCAGGTCGAGGGTCCGCGAATGATCGTTGCCGGTGGCTACATCACCATTCCCGGTGGGGGCGGGGCGGTAACCGGCGCCAAACCGGGCAGCGTGATAGGTCCCGAATTTCGTATTGGCGAAGCTCGTTCGCCCGAGGAGGCGCGGCAACGGGTGCGGGCGATGATTGGCGGCGGGGCCGACTTCATCAAGCTGATCGCCACCGGCGCGGTGCTCGCCATCGGCAGCCAGCCGGGCGCGCTTGAACTCACCCCCGCGATGATGAAGGCAGCTTGCGACGAAGCGAAGCGGCTGGGCAAATATTGCATCGCCCATGCCCATGGGGCGCAGGGGATCAGGGCGGCGATCGAGGCCGGCGCGCGGACCATCGAACATGCCTCGCTAATCGACGATGAAGGCCTAAGGCTGGCCAAGGATCGCGGCGTTTGGCTCGACATGGACATCTTCAACGGCGATTGGATCGATGAAGTGGGAACGCGCGAGGGCTGGCCTGCGGAATATCTCCGCAAGAACCGGGAAACGACGGACATCCAGCGGTCAGGTTTTGCCAAGGCAGTCAAACTGGGCGTGCCACTGACCTTCGGCAGCGATGCCGGAGTTTTCCCCCATGGGCTGAATGCGCGGCAGTTTGGCTATATGGTCCGTTACGGAATGAGCCCGATGCAAGCGCTGGCCAGCGCGACGAGCGAGGCCGCCAAGGCGCTGGGGCGAGACGATCTTGGATCGGTAAGACCGGGCCATGTCGCGGACCTGGTGGCGGTTGGCCAGGATCCGCTCAAGGACGTGACCATCCTGCAGTGCATCGACGCGGTCATGCAGGGCGGACGCTTGATCCACCGCGAGGATGCCGCCGAGCGCTGCGACAGGGGGAAACCAGGTCAGTGATCCAGATCGAACTTGTCGAGGCAGTACGGGAGCAGTTTGGTCCCAAGGCGGCCGTCACCGAGCCCGGCGATATCGACCAATGGCTGACCGATTGGCGCGGGCGCTGGCATGGCAGGGCAGCCGCGATCCTGCAGCCGTCGACTACCGAGGAAGTCGCATGGATGGTTGGCCGGGCCGGCCGGGACGGGGTGGCGCTCGTTCCCCAGGGTGGCAATACGTCGATGGTCGGTGGGGCGACGCCGCCCGAGGACGGCTCGGCGCTGATCCTGTCGCTAAGACGGATGAATTGAATCCGCTCCATCGACCGGGGCGCCATGCGGGCCATTGTCGATGCGGGGATCATCCTCCAAACGCTCCATGAGGCGGTGGCAGCAGAACGGCTGCGTTTCCCTCTGACCCTGGGTGCCAAAGGCAGCGCAACCATTGGCGGCCTCATTTCAACCAATGCCGGCGGCACGCAGGTGCTGCGGTTCGGGGCGATGCGCGGCCTGGTCGATGGCCTGGAGGCGGTGTTGCCCGACGGGACGATCCATGACGGCCTCGCCGGGCTCAAGAAGGACAATCGCGGCTACAGCCTCGATCAGTTGCTGATCGGCGCCGAGGGCACGCTTGGCGTGGTTACCGCGGCGCGGCTCAAGCTATATCCGGCAATCCATTCGCGAGCGGTCGCGTGGCTTGGCCTGGAGAGCCCGCAGGCGGCTCTCGATGTCCTGAGGACGCTGCAGTCCCAGACAGGATCGATCGAGGGATTCGAGATCCTGCCGCGGGAGTTGCTGGAGGCGGTCCTTGGCCATGTGCCCGGTTGCCGGGCCCCCCTTGCCAGCGATCATCCCTGGCACGCGCTGGTCGAAGCGACGGTGGATCGTGCCGATGCGGAGCAGCCGCCCGACCTGCTCGCGCGCCTGCTCGCGCCATTGCTTGAAAGCCGTTTGGTGGCTGACGCGGCCATTTCCGCCAACGAGGCGCAGGCCGAGGCCTTTTGGCGAATTCGCGACAGCCTCTCGGAAGCCGAGCGCGCCACCTTCGGCCCGGCAACTCAGCATGACATTTCCGTCGCCGTGGACGCGATGCCGCATTTCATGGCGGACGCAGCGGCCGAGGTGGAACGGGCTTTCCCGGGCACCCATGCCTCGGGCTTCGGCCACCTCGGAGACGGCAATATTCACTTTCATGTGCGGGCGGCAAAACGCCGCGGCCCCGACTGGCTGAGTGAAGAAGGGCCGGCGGTGACGCGTCTGGTTCATGACCTGGTCACGGCCGCCGGCGGCTCCATCTCGGCCGAACATGGCATCGGGCAGATGAAAAAAGACGAATTCGAGCGACTATGCCCGGAGCGGGTGCGGCACCTGAGGGCGATTAAGGCCGCTCTGGACCCCCTGGGTATCATGAATCCCGGCAAGCTGGTCTAGCGGTCGGGGCGGGCCAGCACGCCGAGGAACTGATCGACGCGCTCGAAGTGTTCGTCCCAGCCTGCTGCCCGGAAGCCTGCGGCCCTGGTAAGCTGACGAACGCGAGCGGGCCCGTCGGCGGCATATTCGACAATCAGCTTGTGCCATGCCTCGCGATCGCCGGGATCGACATACTCAGGAATGTTGCCCGCAATCTCCCTGAACACGGCAAGGTCCGAAGCAATGACCGGGGTCCCGAGATCGAGCGCCTCGACCACCGGCAGGCCGAAACCTTCCGCAAAGCTCGGCATCAACAGCGCCCGTGCGCCCATGATCAAGGCGCGCAGGGACGCGTCATCGCAACGACCCAATTCCCGCACATGGCCTTCAAGGGAGCCAGGATTGTCGAGCAGGTTGATGACCGACTGCGCTTCCCAGCCTCGCTGGCCGACAATGACCAGTTGCGGGGCAGCCCCACCCAACTCGGCGATCAGCCTTGCCCATATGTCGAGCAGCAATTGGTGGTTCTTGCGCGCCTCGATGGTACCGAGCACGACGAAATAGGGTCGATCGGGGTGGGCTTCAGGACGTGGGTAGTCCCGGTCGACGCCGAGCCACGCGACCAAAGTCGGAATTGTCGGGTGGCCTCGCATGCGGGCGAACCTCGTGAGCTCGTCCTGCGTCACCTCGGAGTTCACGATGATTCCGCCTGCGCTTTCCAAGGCGTTGTCGATGCGCTGGGTATGGCGATCGGCCTCGCCCGGGCGGCAATATTCGGGGTGAGTTATGGGGATGAGGTCGTGGATCAGATATACCGGCAGCAGCCGCCGTCGCCTTAGCCAAGGGTTAAGGTAGGGGGAGTTGAGGCCGGTGTGGCCGACATTTAGATAGAATGCCCCGGTCAGGTTGATTGGCGGCGAAGCGCCGCGCGCGCCAGAATGGCTGCCAGCCGCACGCGAAACCAATTGCCCCCATTTCGCAACAGCTTGAACAATCTCGCGCTGTCCGGGCGATCGAGGATCAGCCGAAAATCGCGGAATTGGACGACTGCTTGCGAGCGGGCGCCGAAATGGTCGAGGTAGGCCAGGCATACGCGATCAATTCCGGTGGGTAGCCGCCGGCCCCACTGGCGCCAGATCAGACGGCTGACGTCAAGCAGGATTGGTCGGTCGGGCACCCCTGTCCGAGGCCCGTTAGCGCGCCACAAAGGAGCGCGGGGCCTTTGCCTCAGCTTCGCCTTCGCCTTGTGCCGCAATCGGCATGCTGTCTTCCGCGAGCAAACGCTCGACGCTGTTTTGCACCAATATTTCGGTTGCCGACGCGCTGGCGAGGCCGCCGCGAACCAGGCACTTGGCGTGGAGCGCCTTCTTGAAGGCAGCGTAGAGTTCCCGATCGGGCCGCTCCGGATCGGTCCAGAACTTGTCGAGTCCGGCCTGGTGGGTAATGCCCGGCACATCATAGACCGCATCGCCGAGGACGACGACGGGAATGCCGTTCTCGAGCGCCAGCGTACCCGATGTGCTGTTGACGCAAACCATTCCGGCCGACGAGGTGGACAATTCCTCCAGGTCGCCGCCATCGATGCAATGCACGCGATGCTCAATTCCCAGCCGGCGTGCACGCTTCTTTAGATAGGCCCGCCAGTTGCGCCAGGAAGCATCGAGCGGATGCTCCTTTACGAGCAGGAACAGATCCTCCGGAGCATGCGCCGCGAAACTATCCAGTACATAATCGACCGCATGGGGCATCGACCCGAAGGGCGAATGGGCACGAATCTGATAATCGCCGGTCAGCTGCAAAGGAAACAGCACATATTTTTTCCCGTCGATCGCGGCCAGCACCTCCTCTGCCTGTTGGGAGCGGCTGCGGGTGCGCGCGAACTTGACCAGCCAACCTATTCCCTCGCCGATGATCGAGTGGTTGCGGTGGGTCCGGTAGAAGGGAAAATCGAACCGGCCCGTGACGACATGGTGATAATGCCAGTAGCTGTCGCGCGCCCTGCGCCGGAAGTCCGATGTGATCGGCGGCAGCTCCGGAATTTCCGGGAGCCAGCGGCTGGCGGCCAAGATCAGCTCCGGGTCGCGGTCGAACGGCGAATGGCCGTTTACTCCGTCTCGCTCGAGAGTCATCCAGTCGGGCCGGATATATCCTTCCTCGAAGACGAACACTCGAACTCCGCGCAGCCGCGCCATCCGCACCGCCGCCTGATGCGCCGGGCGGCAGTCGCCGTAGATGATCAGGTCGGTGATATTGTTCGACCGCATGAAGCCGTCGAAGAATATCGGCCATGATGACATGGTGCCGCGGAAGTTGGTCACGTCGGAGGGCCAGTCGAAGCGGTCGCCGCCCGACAGGTTGATGCGGTGCACTCCCAGACCCGCCTTGCGAAGCGCTTGGCCGAGCAGCCGGAAAAAGGGTCCCGGGGGACCTTGGAGAAACAGAAATTCACGGCGTGACCGGATTTTACTGTTCACGCTGCAGCCTCCCGAATTCGCCTGAAAGCAAGCTTTAGCTTGCCCTGCAGGATTCTTACCCCGGCGAATGGCGCAGCGATGCGCGCCTCGCCACTGACCATCCGTTCCACGAGTACTTCCGGGGGGCACGGAAGCCGGGTTACCGGATCGATGTAGCGCGGATACAGAATCAATGCTGCTGCGACTAGCTCGTCGATCGAGCGACGTCGGGTGCGACGCGCCGGTATTGGCGCGAGGTCCCGGGTCAAACCCCAGCCGGCGTAGAATGGCACCCCATGGGTAGTCACGGCCTTATCCCGCAGCAAAGCTTCGAACCCGGCCAGAGAGGTGATGCAATGGACCTCGTCAACCGCGTCGATCAGGTCGGCGATCGAACCTGCCCGTTCGACCTCATTGGCGAAGCGGAGGGCGGTTTCCTGCGGGACATGGCCTTTGCGATGACCGGCCTCGACGTCGGGATGCGGGCGGTAGATCAGCCACGCGTCGGGCTCGCACTGCCGGGCGCGCTCGAGCAATTTCAAGTTGGACTGCCCGCCGCCGCCGCTGATCACCGACCGGTCATCCTCAACCTGGCCGACCACCAGCACTTGCCGCTCTCCGGCGGCCTTGCGGCCGGGATGCCGCCCGCTGTCATATTTGCTGATGCCGAACTCGACGATGCGGCGCCGGAGCCGGGCGGCCCGATCCAGCTGCTTCGCATCGATTTCGGCTGACTCGAGAATCAGTTCCAGGTCGCTGGGCTTCGATGGGTCGAAGTAGATGCCGCTACGATCGACCACCAGCGAAAGGGGCGGGACGCAATTGGCGCCGAGGCCTGGTCCGCGGATCATCCCGTCTTCTATTTCGGCGACCGCGGCCTTCGCGCGAACTATTTCGTCCTGCGCCGCGGGGGAGCTTCGCGCAATCCACGCGGCCACGCAATCGCCGCTCCCGACCGAGGCGGGCAACCTCTTGGCGTAGCGGGGCCCGGTGGACCCGTTCCACAGCAGGCCATCGACCGTCGGTCGCTTCCAGTTCGCAATGCCGACAACCGCGGCAATATCGCGGTTGCCGTCGATCAGGCGTCGCCACTGGCCAAGCAGCTCGACCGCTTCGAGTGCGCTGATGGGGCGCCCATCGAACGGGGAATGATAGGCATTGGAACCAGCCAGTCGGCGCACCAACTCCACCAATTCGCAATGATGGAACGAGCCATCACGGAAGACGCGCACGGATTTTCCGAGCAGTGCAGCCACCAGCGCCAGCTCGTCGTCGGTATCCGTCCAGACCTCGGACACGGTTTCCGCAAGATGCCAGGGATCGGCGGGGCCGCCGAGGGAGGGGAGTGAGTCGATTTCAACAGCGCCAGCCTCATTCGCGAAGCTGAAGCAGCGACGGGCGATGCCTTCATCATGCACGACGGCGGCCATCTCATTCGCCTGGGCCGCGGACGACGGGGCCAGCAAAATATCGCGCCCTTCTGGCAAGGAAGGCCAGGGGGCCCAGAAGCTTCCGCCGACGCGCTCGCGACGAAGCAGGTCGATCAGTTCGCGGGTTTCCCCATCGCCCATGGCTGGCGCCGCTCGGGTCGAGGCGAGCGGCCCGGCGCGGTGGCCGGGGAAGGGCGGGATTCGGAGGAACGCTGGGGTCACGCCTCAGCTCCCCGTCGGTCGGGCAAGCACTTTGACCGCCCGATCAACCGCCATGGCCTGCGCCAGGAAATCGCGAAGGTCGTCGAGCTTGAGCGCGCTAGGGCCGTCGCAGCGTGCCTGTGCCGGGTCTGGGTGGGCTTCGACGAACAATCCGGCGATGCCGACGGCAAGGCCGGCGCGGGCCAGGGGAGCGGCCTGTGGTCCGCGGCCGCCGGCGCTGTCCGGCAGCCCGCCTGGCCGCTGGAGCGCATGTGTCACGTCGAAAACGACTGGGGCCAGCGACTTCATCTCGTCGACGCCCAGCATGTCGACCACCAGATTATTGTAGCCGAAGCTGGTTCCACGCTCGCAAAGCAGAACTCGCTCGTTGCCGGCTTCGCGGAATTTTTCGATGATGTGCCGCATTTCGGCCGGCGCCAGGAACTGAGGTTTCTTGATATTGATCGCCGCGCCGGTCCGCGCCATCGCGGCGACCAAATCGGTCTGCCGCGCGAGGAAGGCAGGCAATTGGATGATATCCGCGACCTCCGCCGCCGGCCCGGCCTGCCGACGGTTCGTGCACATCAGTCAGGATCGGAATCCCGAGCCGTTGCTTGAGGTTCTGGAGCATGGCCAGGCCCGCTTCCATGCCGGGCCCGCGGTAGGAGCGG
Organism: uncultured Alphaproteobacteria bacterium; assembly: GCA_963844355.1. Taxonomy (GTDB): domain Bacteria; phylum Pseudomonadota; class Alphaproteobacteria; order Sphingomonadales; family Sphingomonadaceae; genus Sphingomicrobium. The sequence goes on along the minus strand of CAWJNY010000006.1, from coordinate 36,225 downwards.
ATCGACGGAGCGATTAGCCTTGTCGAACGACGCTTTGAATACGAACGGGATTGCCAGCTCTCGGGTGACCCCGACGAATTTCTCGGCGACCTCGATCAGCAGCTCTTCGCTCTCGATCACGTTCATCCCGCCGATGAGGACGAATGGCCGGTCGTTGGCGAAGTGGATGCCGGACGGCAAGCTGACGGTTTTGCTGGCCATGTCTCCGCCTACTCGATGCCGCGCTGCTGCAAAACCGCTTCGATGACCGGTACGTCGCTGGGGTTGTTCAGTTCGATGCAATCCCAGGCGGGCGGATCGAGCGGCAATATCCGTATACCTGCCCCAAGTCGAGAAAGCGAAGCTGTTCGAGACCCTCGATCTGCTCCAGTTCCGAAGGGTCCGCTGCCGCATAGCCGAGCAAAGCCTGCCGCCGATAAGCGTAGACCCCCAGATGCAGGTGGACCTTCGCCTCGGCAGCGCTCGTTTCGGGCGGATGATAGGGCAGGATGCGCTTCGAGAAATAAAGCGCACGGTGGCTTCGGTCGAAGACGACGGTGGTCCCGCCAACGCGGCCCGCGCGCGTGTCCGCCTCGAGATGCTGATAGGTCGACGGCGAGCAGTGCAGGGCGGGCGTGGCCATCGCGGCGGGATTCGTCGCCGAGCAGGCAGTCGACCAACGGGTTTACGATCGTAGAGGGAGTGAGCGGCGCGTCACCCTGCAGGTTGACGATGATGTCCGGGCATTCAGGCAACAGCCCGGCCGCCTCGGCGCATCGCTCGGTTCCATTCCGGCAGGAGCTGGAGGTCATGACGAAGCGCCCGCCGAAGGCGTCCACCGCTTCGGCAATCCGCTCGTCGTCCGTCGCAACCCACACCGCATCCTTGCCGGCGACTGCAATTGCCGCATCCCAGCTTCTCCGGATAAGCGGCCTGGTCTCTCCGGAGGCGCCGCGGAGTTCGACCAGCGGCTTGCCGGGGAAACGTGTCGATGCGTACCGCGCAGGAATGATGATCGCATAGCGCGGCACTGCGGATCGGCTTTCGAGCTAATTCAGTCCGTAGCGGAGCAGGTCGTGGATGCTGATGATCCCGACCGGGCGCCCTTCGTCCTTTTCATCCAGGATGAAAGCAGAGGTGATCTTGGCGTCGTTGAGGAAGGCCAGCGCGTCGGCCGCAATCATGTTCGACGGTAATGTCTTGGGCGACCGCGTCATGACCTCGGCCGCGGTTGCGCTTGCCAGGGAGGAGAAATGCCGGCGAAGATCGCCATCGGTGATGACCCCGACCAGGCAGTCTGCCAGAGTCCACGACCCCGGCGAGCCCGAAGCGTCCGGAAGTCATGATCGAAATAGCGTCGCTCATGCCCGCGGCCTGATCGACCAGCGGCAGTCGATCCCGGCCGTGCATGATTTCAGAGACCGGCGTAAGGCGCAGCCCGATCGTTCCGCCCGGATGGATGTCGCGCAGATAGTTCCTGGAAATCCCCCGCAGATCCATCACGGTCATCGCCAAGGCATCACCAAGCGCCAGCTGCATGGTGGTGGAGGTCGTCGGCGCGACGTTTACTTGGCAAGCTTCGCGTACTGCGGGCAAAATGATTGCAATATCGGCGAAATCGATCACCAGCGAATTGCGACGGGACGCGATGCCGATGACGCAGACGCCCATATTGCGCGCATATTTCAGCAACGGCCTCAGCTCCGCCGTGTTGCCGGAGTTGGAGAGAACCAGCAAAACGTCGCCCCGGGTCAGCATCCCGAGATCGCCATGCGAGGCTTCGCCCGGGTGGACGAAGGCCGCGGGGGTGCCCGTCGCCGCGAAGGTGGCGGCGATCTTTCGGGCAATGTGACCGGACTTGCCCATCCCGCTCACCACCAGCTGCCGCCTGCAACTATGGATCATCAGGCACGCCTGGACGAAATTCTCGTCGAGCGCATGCTCCAGCAGGTCGAGGGATTCGCGTTCCGCGCTAATGACCTCGCGACCCCTCAGGAGGATGGCTTCGCGCTGCCGTGAGTCGTCGATGAGTGGTAAGCTGGCCAAGGTTCGTCTCTATCGCTGGGGATCGACCGCGTTCTTAACGCCAATGACCGAAAAAGTCATCGACGACACCATGTTCATGAACTTTTGAAGATCGGCCATAGGCGCGTTGGATACATAAAGGACATCCTTGTTCCGAACGGGAAAGCTCTGGGCGGCGAAAAAGCTCGCCGGATCCTTCATGTCGAGCCGATAAATGACGGGCAATTTCCCGTCGGGCGTAAGCCGCGGATTGACGGGCAGTTGCTGGCCGAGGGAGGCCGGATCTTCCAGGCGGAACAGGAAGACGCCGCTGATGTCGGCTCGTTCGTCGCGAAGGCCGCCGACGCGGCCCATCGCTTCCGCCAGAGAAATGCCGGTCGCTTCGAATGGCAGCTCGGAATTGCTCCCGGTCGCTCCGAAGGCGGTGAAGCTGTAGGGCTGATATACCGCGGTAACCACGTCGTCGGGCTGGACGACGATGTTCTGCCGCGCGTCGCGGATAACGGCTTCGAGCGGCATCGATGCGATGCGATCGCCGCGCGTCACCTGGATCGTCATCTTGCTGACCGGTTGCTTCACCCCTCCGGCACTCGCCAGGACGTCGAGCAACCGTTCACCCTTTGGAGTGAGGGGCATCCGGCCGCTGGTCGCGACGTCGCCGACGACCGTGACGTTGGTTGCCTGATTGCGCACCAGCCGAACGGTCGCTTGAGGCTGGTTGGCCTTGCCACGAAGGCGGGAAACGATTTCCCGCTCGATCTCGGCAGGGCTTCGACCGGCGGCGCGGATCGATCCCGCGAACGGGACGCTGATCATTCCCCTCTCGTCGACCACCTGACCGGGCTGGTTTATATTGTTCGATGAAGCCACGGCCGCCGATCCCAGCCCTGGCGACACCGACCCGAACAGCACCGCGGGGGGCGCTTCCCACAACGTGATTTCGACGACGTCACCACGGCCGATCAGCGAGCCCATCGCTTCGGTTTCCACAAACAAATCGGAAAAGCGCATTGCCCTTTCGACAGCCAGCTGCTGGCGGGCAACTTCTTCAGTGAGCGGAACGACGTTGATCGTTGCATTGGCCAGCGGCCGATCGGCTGACCCGGCGACCGTTCGACTGCTTGGACCGCTTCCTCCGAACGAAGTGCAGCCGGCCACGGATGCTGCGGCGGCAAGGCCCAGCGCCAGGCGAGCTAGACTTTTCGATATGGCGCCACGCGCCCGCCGATCACGAATCATTACCCGCTCGCACCATGTTTATCTGTTGTTGTCGCGAATTCCGGTACCTACAGCGCCGAGCTGCTGTCCACAATATGAATTTTCCGATAGATTGCAATCATATACCAGGCGCTAAACGCCCATTTGGGCAACTCGAATAAATGCCAAATTATCTATTTGTTCTTTGCGTAACCATAACTTATTTATCAATAAGTTGAATGTTGCCTTGAAACATCACGAAAAAATCTACTTTATTCATGCCGCATAAGGACGCTTTGAGCAACTTTTACTACGCTCTTCTGCCACAACCAAGAGAAAGCTATTTCCTGTGTTGCGTAACCAAGTTTAGAGTTGGCAGACTTTCGCTGTGAAATCAAAGTCTTAGTACTGGCGCCTATTGTGCTATTTATGCAACGGCCGCAAGCAAAATCCGGCAATATCACCAGTGTCAAATGTCGCCCGCGGGGTTCGGTATCCGCTTTATTGCGCGCAGCTTACCAGCCCATCTGTCGCGCGACTTGGCTTGCCGTGTCTGCCCATTGTCGGAGTGGGGGCATCCGGCGCGGCCTGCCGGCCGCATGGGCCTCGATGATTGCGGATGATATTGTAGTGGCATCGGCGTCTTCGGCAAAAAAGGTAACGGCCGCGTCGCTATGGCGGGCGAATACTGGGATGCTGCGGGCAAGCACCGACGCACCCAAGGCGAGCGCTTCATCGAGAGGCAGGCCATACCCCTCAGCAAGCGACGGGACGATCACCAATCGGCAATGGCGATAGGCCGCGTGGAGCGCATGATCGTCGACGTCGTCCAGCCAAAACAACAGGCGTCCCAGCTGCGGGTGCTGACGAATCCGAGCTTGGAGATCTGCAGTTCCCCAACCGCTGCGGCCGATCAGGACGAGCGGGATATCGCGGCCTTCATTCCATAGCAGCTCAAACGCGGCGAGGATGTCGGCGTGGCCCTTGCGCGGTTCGAGGGTGCCGACGATGAGCGCCGCCCGGGTGAATTTCGATTGGTCCAGCCCGGCGGTCGACGGCAGCTCGGATGCGGCCAGCTGGCGATCGGCTGCGGTGATATCGGATCCTAATTCAATCGTTGCCACGCGCGGCCGGTCAACGCGGCCATAACGCTCCGAGAGCAGCTGTTCGATTTGGCCGGCGACAACTGGCGATACGCACAGGATGCCGTCGGCAAGCGCCGCACAGATCCTGAGCCAGCGTCGATACTTGAGGCTGGATGCGTGGGTGAACCAATGAGGGTGGCTGAGTGGCAGGATGTCATGGACCAGGAACCATAGCTGGCCCCCCGCCAGCTTGAATTCCCGCAGGGCGTGGCGAAATTGGAAGACGGAGTCCGTCGCAAAATCCAGGCCGAAAAACAGCGAGCCCGGCGCTCCACGCAACGGCGCACCACTGGTCGTGACATACCCATTGCGGTCGCGCCCGACGATCGCGAATTCCAGGCGGACATCCCGTCCGACAGCGGCTGGCAACTGCTCGCGGAGCGATCGTACGACGCGCTGGATACCGGTGCCGGCATCATGTTCGTGGATCACGGACACGTCGACATAGACATGATCGATCGGGGTCGCATCCGGCCTTCCTGGCACTGCAAACCGGCGAGCCGCGGCCCGCTCTACAGGACCACTGAATATCAGCCGGTCGAGCCAATCCAGCGACGCCCAGCGCAGAGCATCGGCTGCCTCACGAATGCGAGAACGCAGTTTCATTGATGACCTGGTCTTCCGTTAATTGACCGGCCCGATACGCTTGCGGACACGCAATGCTCGAGCCGACCTCGCTTCACATCAGCCGAATCCGTCGCGACCGCCACGATCGGCGGGCGCTACGATGACGGCGTTGTTGCTGGACCTTCGCCGGCGCTGGTTCTCAAATATTCAAATAGTGAAAAGCCGGTTTCCCGCCAGGATGGCCATTGGAAGCCCTCGAGTTTCTTGCGCTGCTCATCGTGAGCTTCGTCATTCTCCATCGAATTGATCAATCCCGCAAATTCCGAGAAGTTTGAGTAGAACAGGCCGAATTCCCCGGACACTTCGCGCGCTACCGGCGTGTCGTAGCAAATCATCGGAAGCTTCGACATGGCGGCTTCGACCATGGGTATTCCGAAGCCCTCCGCGTAGGAGGAGAAGATCAGTGCTCTCGATTCCCGATAGGCCAGGTAGAGATCGACGTCGTCCAGATCATCGAACCAGAAGAGCTTGGTCCCGAAATAGGGCGAGTTTTCGATCCGGTTGAGGACCTGTTCGTCCAGCCACCCGCGACGACCGACGAGGACCAGGTTGCGATCGAGGCCGCCCGACCAAAGTGTCTCGAATGACTCGATGGTGGGGACATGCCCCTTCTTCGGCTCAATCGTCCCGACCATCAGATAGGGATGATGCGAACTGAAGAATTCGAAATATTTCCGCCGGCGGGCTGACAAGCCATCGGTACCCTGGTCGATGCTCTGCCTTAGTTCCTCATCCTCCACCAAATGGTCGAACCCGTTGTGAATGACCTCCACATGATCCAGCCTCGCGCCGCTTTGCCGCGCAAAATCCCTTCACGCCGTCGGCCGAATAGTTGCGACACGGCAAGCAACCCGTCTGCATTGCGGATGGCAGCCAGCAGATTATCGGCGAACTGGTATCGCCAGGGAGCCTTATAGAATTTGGCGAATGTGATCGGCAAAATATCGTGAACGAGGATGAACGTCTTCGCACCGGTCGCGCGAAGCTCCTTGATCACGATTGGATCGATATCATGCCAATAAGCCGGGAAGAAGATGACGTCCCCGGGCCCGACATCTATCCTCAGCGCGGCTTCCTCGCCGCCGCGGATCAGTTGAGCGAACAGAGACGATACACCAGCCTCAAGGCCATCCATGGCCGCGGGAGCGCCAGCTTCGATCAGCGCAGCTCGAAAGCTCGATTCCGCTTCCCTGAGATGGGCGGCCGCCGCCGTTCCATTCACCGCTTCTTTGACGAACCCCTGAAGATAGCGCCTGGTCGTCGGCGGCGGATCCTGCCCGGGCAGCGGCCTGACCGGGACCAGTCCTTTCGCAGTGGCGATGACGGGCACGACATCGACGTCGTGGAGTTTGCCCCATTCATAGCCGGCTTCGATATATTTCAAGACGACGCGTGGAATTCCCGTCGGCTGCCGGGTGAAATCCACATAGGAAAATCGATCAAATCCGCACCGGGTCGCTCCTACTTGCGCTTCGAAGCAGGTGAAATCGCCCAGGATAGCGCTCATTGGCTTCGTCCAGGCGACGCCCAAGTCATGCGCTGCCAAATGCGTTCGGACGACATATTGTCGATTCGACTGGACCAAATATTGCACGAGATCCCTGTGTTCATTCGCCACGTAATTGCGATTAAGGGGATCGGCATACGCATACGATGTAGCCACGCTGCAGTGACATATGTTCCCATTCACCATGCGTTGGAATGTCAGTTGGTTGTGAGCTCCTTCGCCTCGATCACTAAAATCGCACGGGCGGTGCTCGCTTGAAGTCTGCGCCTCTCAGGACCGCTGTTTCATGACCCTCTAGTCAATTTTGAGGAAGTGTACCTTGGTGGCGCATGCTTTCGTAAACGTCCCATTCGCTGCCTTAACATCGATCTTGAGCGGCACGTATGATTCCCTTTTTCGGTGTTCCGGTTGCGATCTGCAAAACGATCTTCTCAAGCGTGATCAGTTCCGGTCCATTTCGTAAAATGTCGGCACGCCCATGATCGCTGACGCGACTTGTAAGTTGGATGTCGGCCGGAGGCCGCAGACGAATGAGTCAGGATAGTAATTCGCTCCAGGCTCGACATTGATGCCGTGCCAGCCCTGATCGTAGAAATGCTTGGTCACGCTGTCCCGCTCGGGATGATACCCGCCGATGTCGTATATAAAACCCTTTCCCAATCTGGCTGAGCCGCGATTGAGGACCACGTCACTCGAGGCCTGAGCGTAAGAAATCATCAGAGTTTCCTGAAATTTTCGTTGAACGTGCACACTATGATATTCCGATCTTCGATGACGTTTTCGAGATAGTCCGAAAACGGGTCTGGTGACTTCTGACAATTCGGTTCGAACCAGACGGATCTGGCCGCCCGGACAGAATGGCCAGGTAACGGCGAACGCGTTTCGCGGCAGCAGCGCGACGCGATGGCGTCCATGCGCCGGTAATCAGTCGTTCGGCGTGAAGGCCGAGGATATCGGCAGCGATGCTGGCGCGACTGCGCGCCTTTTCCCTGGCCTCGTCGGATGATGCGATCGCGGCGGCAATGCCAAGCCGATCGTCACCCAGGCCCAGCCGCGTCAAATAGTGAACGGTTCCATCCGGATCAGGCTCGCGCAGCAATATCTGTCGATAGCATTCCTCGACAAATTCGCGATCGCTCAGGCTTAAAAGCTGGGACGCCGATAGACTCTTGGCTCTCGCTAGCATTGAGCTGTTTCCTCGGACTGCTGTTGGATCGGTTATTGGTTTGAAGGTCGCGAGGCCGGGGGACCCGCTCGATTTAATCGAGCAGGGCTTTCGCGCGTTGGATCGCGACCGTCAAATCCAAGATGGTCGGTTGCAGCGCCAACTCGGCAGCATCGAGCGAATTGCGTCATGCTGCCACGGCGGTTTCGCGATAGTAGAACTCGAAGGCCTCCTCCAGCGTCGGCGGATGATGGAGCTTGCCGTCCAGCAGCACCGCCGCGCGGTGGCAATGCTGCAGAATGTAGTTGGCATCGTGCGAGACGATGATCATCGCTCGATCGGCTCGCTTGACGAACAATTCGTAATTGCATTTTTCGTGAAAGCGCGCGTCGCCGACCGCGATGATCTCATCGATCAGGAAACAGTCGAATTCGACGACCATCGAGATGGCGAACGCCAGCCGCGCGCGCATGCCCGACGAATAGCTGCTGCACCGGCTCGCGAAGATATATGCCAAGTTCCGAGAATTCCTCGACGAAGCCGATCTTGTCGTCGGCATCGACCCCGTACACCCGGCAGATGAAGCGCAGATTGTCGAGGCCGGTCAGCGTTCCCTGGAAAGCTCCGCCAAAGGCCAGCGGCCAGGACACGGTCATCGAGCGCTCGACCTGCCCGGCTGGTCGGCAACTCCGCCCCGCTGATCAGCCGGATCAGGGTCGATTTGCCGGAGCCGTTGCGGCCCAGGATGCCGACGCGTTCGCCCGGGTTGACGGACAGGTTGACCCCGTCCAGCACGCGCTCCGTCCCGCTGCGCGTGGGATAGTTCTTGCTGACGTCATGCAGGACAATCATTCGGGCACCAGCGTCGTTGCTCGCCCGGCGCTCCTGCGCGAATCCGAAGATCATCAGGACCAGATTGCACAAGGCCATATACGCCAGATCGTAATGCGCCGGATGTCCGATCCGAAATAGCCTTCGCGGACATATTCGACGCCGTGAACCATCGGCAGCAGCAGCACGAATTCTTGCGCGCTTGGGCGGCAGGGCATCGACCATGAAGGCCGCGCCCGACAGCGGAAACAACAGGTAGGAGGCCGGGTGCCAGAGCTTCTCGACGATCTCGAACTTCTCCGACAGGGCGCCGAGCAGGAGCGCCAGGCTGCAACCGAACCAGGCCAGCATCAACCAGCCGCCGAAAACCTGCAGCACGTCCTCAGGCAGTTCGACCCACCCGACGAAGTGGAAAAACACCACCAGGAAGACGAACGACATGCGTCGCGCCGGCCGCTTCGAGCAGCAGCCGGGCTGCGTAAATGTCCAATCGGCCGGACATTGCGGTGGTACATCAGCGACAGGTTAGGTTCGATCGCGCCGATGCATCGGAACGGCATGTTCCGCCACAGCAGCACGCTCGAATAGCCGGTGATCGCGAACGCGACGATCGGCAGGTCCGAGCCGTGGACCGCGCGGGTCGCGGTCCACAGCGCGGTCACGCCGAGCGTAAACAGCATCGGCTCGACGAACAGCCACAGGAAGCCGATGTTGTGCCGGCCGTAGCGGGTCAGTATCTCGCGCATCAGCAGCGCGCCGATCACACGCCGCTGGATGCTCCACGACCGTCCAGAAGCCTGTATTGGCCGGTTGGCTCGCCATTAGTCGCGGTGTTCCCGGACCCCGGCAAGCAGCATGACGAGAATGCCATAGGCCAGGAGACCGACGACCAGCGTCGCCAAAATCCCGCGCAGCCGGCGCGGCTCCTGCGCCTCGTCGGGCAGGTTTGGCTGGACGATCCGCTCGACATAGGCCTGCTTGCGCCGCGCCTCGTTGCGAGCCTCCTGAAGCGAAGCCAGTGCGGCGGTCAGCCGCTTGTCGGCATATTCACGATCGAGTGCCAGACGCTGGTACTGAACCGCACTCGCCGATAGCGATCGTTGACCGCCGGCCGCCCGTCCGAGCTCGGCGTTGATCTGCCTGCTGAGGCCGGCAATCCTCGTCCGCAAGAGGGGTATCTGCGGGTTCTCCGGGGCCAGCGCTTGAAGCTGTTGAAGCTGCAGGCGCGAAGCCGATCACTTCGTCCTGAAGCTTGGAAACCAGCTGCAGCTGAACCGTGGCCTGCCGCTCCGGATCGACGATGCCCTGCGTATTGCGAAACGCGGCGAGCGCCTGCGAGGCGCGGCGCGCTTCGGCGTCCGCCTCGCGCGTCTCGCGCTGGGCGTAGCTCAAAAGGTCGAACTCGCCGCGATTGTTGAGCCGGTTGACGAGCCCTTCGGCGAGATCGAGCAGCTCCTGGTTGGTTCGCCGGGCATCCTGTGGGGTGAAGGCCCTGACCGTCAGAGTGGTTATCGAGGATGTCGTATTGTGCTCGACACCCACTTTGCCGCGATAATATTCATAAAGATCTTCGAACGATCCATTCCACCCGTAAGGATTAAAGCGGTTGAACACCGAGATGTCCGGACTTCCGTAGGCCCGGGCGATCTTGCCATTCTCGTTCAGGGATCGAAGCGCATCTCTCGACCGCACATAATCCTGGGTGATGAAGATCTCATCGCCGGCATTGGAGAAGCCGACGCTCTTCAACAAGACGCCAAGGCCCGAGGTAGCGGGCTTGTCCGGGCTCCGCACGACGAATTGCGATTGCGATACATAGACATCGGATGCCAGCATGCCGAAATAGATGGTCGCGACGATGGTGGGCAACACCACAATGGCAAGAAACAGGGGGTTCGCGCGACTAAGCAGTCGCTTTGCCCGGTATACTCGCACTTCATTCAGGTCACGGCGTAACAACATAGATTTTCTTACCAGTAACTGCCTTGTCGCGGAGCGAGGTGAAAGAAGCTTTTAGGCTGCGGCCGCCCTGGCCGCCAACTGTCGAATATTTTGCGAGTGGCCCCTTTTCATGATCAATAGCTGATCCCCAGACACGACCACAACGAGATCATGGACCCCGAGCAGCGCGACTTTTAAGCCATCGCTTCGAACATAGCAATTTCCCGAACCCAAGGTGATGACCGAAAGATCGTTGGCATTGTCCGGGTGTAGCTCCGCAAGCGCATCCCAGCTGCCAACGTCGGACCAGGCCGCTTTCAAGGGGACCATGGCGACCCGATCGGATCGCTCCATGACCGCATAGTCGATCGACATATTCGGGCAGTCCTCGAGGTCTTCCAGCGAGGGCAGGATGCAAACGCCACGGCGCTCGGCCTGCGTGATCGCCTGAACCGACCACTCGTAAATCATTGGCGCATGACGGGCCGCCTGAGCGAGGAGGGCGTCCGCGCGAAACAGGAAAATGCCGCCGTTCCAGTAATGACGGCCAGAAGCGACCATTTCCTCGGCCGTCGCCAACTCGGGCTTTTCCGTGAATTTGGCCACCTCGAAGGCACCTTCGGCTTCACTAAGCGCGGCGCCTGCTTCCAGATAGCCATATCCCGTCTCAGGGCCAGTGGGGCAAACTCCAAAAGTGACCAATCGTCCGCTCTCGGCTGCAGCAGCGCCGGCGCGAACCGCCGCATGAAAACTATCGGGGTCGCCAATCAGGTGATCGCTTGGCATAACCAGGATCATCGTGCCCGGTCCATACCGGCCCTTCACTTGCTCGGCGGCCATGAAGATCGCCGCCGCGGTGTTGCGGGCACAAGGCTCCAAAATCAGTAGGGATCCGACATGGTCTGCCATTTCATCCAGGCAAAGATCCATGTGCGCAGCATTGGCCACCACTAGCGGAGGATGATAGGCGCTTCGGTCCGAAATTCGCCCCAGCGTTTGACGAAAAAGGCTTTCGTCGCCGACGAGCGGGAGGAATTGTTTGGGTCGCTCGGCTGTCGACAGCGGCCAAAGACGGGTTCCGCTTCCGCCGCTCAGGATTACCGGAACAATCATACTCGAAGCCCTTCGATCAGCTTCAGGCGGACGGCCTTCGGCAACAGCACGACCCACCCCAGACTGGATTCGTTCGAATTTGGATCCCCCGCACCTAGGCGCCAGCGGACAACCTATTAAATCAATTAAATTATTGGCTTTGCCACCAGGACCTTGGGTAAGTCCAAGCGCGCCAATACAGAATTCTCGACGCGATTCAACGGCATTTCCTGTAATCCTCCCAAAGCATTCGCCGATACCGAGCTAAGCTGCAAACTCCACTAGCGAACTGCCGAGCGCTGGCCAATCGAGCCAGCTCTTCCAGCCGGTCAAAGGCTCCAATGGACAATGTCGGGACGCAGCAATCCATGGGGCACCTTGGCTTTGATGTCGATAAAGGCGCCGCCCTCGGCAATCATTCAATTCAACGCCGCCGGGTCCAATGCCGCGTAGCTCGGGTGGGGAACGGCGAGGATCAGCGCGTGCAGCTCGCTGAATGCTTCGATCGGCGATAAGTATATCTCATGGTCGCGCGCGGCCTCGTCGGGCCTTGCCATCGGATCATGAACCAGGGCGTCGATGCCATAGGATCGAAGCTCGCGATAAATATCGACGACCTTCGAATTGCGAATGTCCGGAACATTTTCCTTGAAGGTCAAGCCGAGGATCCCGACCCGCAGCTTCCCCAGCGGCACATCGCCGTTCGACAGCATCTTGATCAATCGCTGGGCGACATAGCTGCCCATGCTGTCGTTGATCCGGCGCCCGGAAAGAATGACCTCCGGGCGATACCCGAGCTCTTCGGCTTTGGCCGTCAGATAATAGGGATCGACGCCGATGCAGTGTCCCCCGACCAGCCCCGGGTAGAACTTGAGGAAATTCCATTTGGTGCCCGCAGCGGCAAGCACGTCGGCCGAGCGGATACCGATCAAGTCGCAGATCTTAGAAATTTCGTTCATCAGCGCGATGTTGACGTCGCGCTGCGTGTTCTCGATCACCTTCGCAGCCTCCGCCACTTTGATCGAGGGTGCTTGATGGATACCTGCTTCGATGATCGCGCCATAGACGGCGACCAGTCGGGCCAGGGTATCCTCATCCTGGCCAGCGACGACCTTGATAATCTGTTCAAGCGGGCGCTCCCTGTCGCCCGGGTTGATCCGCTCGGGACTGTAGCCCAGCTTGAAATCGACCCCGCATTTTAGGCCGGAGGCCTTCTCCAGCGCTGGCCCGCAAATCTCCTCGGTCGCCCCGGGATAGACCGTACTTTCGAACACCACGATCGCGCCCGGTCTCATCGCTCCGCCGACCAGCTGGCATGCGCCCAGCACCGCTTTGAAATCGGGCCGATTGGCATGGTCGATGGGCGTTGGCACGGTGACGATGAAGATGTCGCGCTGGGCGAGGTCGGTTGGGTCGGTCGTCAGGCGCAGGGTAGACGAAGCGAGGGTCTCGGCAGACACTTCATGAGTGCGGTCGTCCCCTCGCTTGAGTTCCTCGATCCGCTGCGGATCGATGTCGAACCCGACAGTGTCGAATTTTCGGGCCAGCGCCACTGACAGCGGCAACCCGACATAACCCATCCCGATGACCGCGATCCGATCCTGCATGGGAGGTTGGTTAGCGGATCGATCGCAACGGTGGCAATGCCGCTTGGTGCCATCGGCCATCAACTCCAGGGGACGCTGGACGTCGCCGGCTGCCGCCGCAGGTAACCGAGGGAACGGGTGGAAAACGGGAACCGGGTCGGATAGCAACCGGCGATGGATGAGCCTCGAAGATCGGTGCGCTACCGCGGATATCGTCCGCCGCCGCTATGGTGGTTGAGGCTGAAATATCTGGCGGGCATGGCCGTCTTTGCCCTTTCTGTCATGTTCGCCGGCTTCCAGGTCGTGCATGCGCTCCTGACGGGCGAAGTTCCCAGCATTTCGAGCAGGTCGAACTCATCGATTGCCTGGTCGTCGGCGCCATGGCGCTTCGCCTGGCAGTTGTTTTTGTGGCTCGGTGTGGGCCTCCTCTCGTCGGGAGGGTTCTGCCTGCTGCATGCGAGGTTCAAGGGATTGGACGGACCGTCGGCCGAGACACGTTTGTAGTTGTCCTTATTGGGCGGCAAGGCGCGCAGAAAGCCCACGCACCTCTACGAAACCGGCGCCCAACCGCTTCGCGCTGGGGCCTCCCGACCTCCGTCCGTAAGCTGACACACCGGAAGGCGCAGCAACTTGTTCGGCGGAAACTCGCCTTCGCCGGTGGTAATGTACGTCCTGCCGGCTACGCCGTGCCGCCCGACAACCAGGTCCACCCGCTGCTGGTTGATCGAGACCCAAAACTCGTGCTGGCGCTTCTCGATCATCTGGATGACCGCGTCGGTCGGGAACCACCATCCCTGTCCCCCAAGCCCCCGGATGCGACGTTCGGCATTCATCTCGTCTGGCGTGTGGCAAGTTACTTGAAAGGCCGCCATGAACAGTCCCTCCTAAACATCGGAGTTGGCACGCGGATTCGGTCCCTACTACCTTGGCGAGCGGGTGAAACCTTAGCGAAAGTTAAATCGAGCCGTAACGACTGGGAAAATTGCGCCATGCCTATGCAGCCGGTATCCCACGTGCCGCAGGCGATCAGGGTCAACTCGGCGAACGCCAACAACTCCGGCAACAATGCGGGCGGATATGGTGGCTGCTGCGGCGGGATACTCGCGGGGCACGGGTGCGGCTGCGACGACGGATCGAGGGCATCCTGATCATCTGGAGTATTCCTGAGTTGAGCTAGCGCCTCCGCAAATGGGCGCGAAGGGTTTAACGGTCGCATTGGAGAAAGCCGCCGTCGACGCCCGGCCAGTTTGTCTTATCTGCCGACACGCCCAGGATCACTCGTTGCGGGTTTACCCCCACGTCGTAACTGCAGCTTCCTGGTCTTCTATTGGAGCTTGGGCGGAACTGTTAGTTTAGGGGAACGACTTTTGCTGCGCGCCGTTTCGGCACTCGGTGAGGACGCGCCACCCTAAGCTCCCACCGGCCCGCCACACGTCCATGTGGCGGGCTTTTCGTTGGTGCGCCGGATTGACACACAGGCTCAGCGTCCCGTTGCTAACCATCTAATTTCCCACCCCAATTCTCACCGCTTCCATCCGTCCCAGTTGCTTTCCACTGGTGGAAGCAACCTCCCGGCAACGCGTCCTCAATCGTCCCAATCGTTATAGTCGCCGCCCTCCCATTGAGCTTCCGGGTTCATCGAGCTGGCTGCGCCCTGGCATCGGGAGTGGGGGGCAGTCAGGCAATTGGTGTGCACTTTTGGCAACGGTCAGTTTGGGACAGTGGGGACCGACGGGAACCAGGGTTCCCTCCCCAAGTTAAGCGGCATGACAGAGTTAGTTGGCCGAATTGAGGTTGCGTTATGTACCACATAGATCAGTCGCCAGAGCATTATCTTCGATTGGAAGCCCAAGCTCGGGACGCGGCGGCCGGGGCTCACTCGCACAACACTCGGCAAATCCAATTAGAGCTCGCCGACACTTATAGGCATCTTGCTGAACAGGCGCAGGCCAAACGCGCTCATCGGACTGCAGCAAATGCCGTGGAGCACAGCTTGGCTTCCTGATTGCGCTAACCCTTATGGATGATGAACCGCGCTGGCGATAAAACGCGCAGATGCGTCCAGGCCTTTCCAGACTGCCATGCTCAATCCGAGCAGCCCGATCGTGGAGCAGATGACAATCAGCAGCCAAACGCGGCCGCCTTCGCGCGAGGGCTCGACCGGCCGGCGTTGATCTTCATTCATATTGGAAGCCCCCCGGCTCGGTTAACGTACGCTAAAGAATGGCGGACGAAACGCAAGGCGGGAGATAGTGTCCGCCATGGGTGGCAAGCCGAAAGAATGCGATCCGAATCCGGCGTGCGTCCGTCCGAGAATCAAGATGGCTTTATGCGCAAAATCGCACCCGTATCCTGATCCTCGGGCGTTTTGCGAACGTGCAAAAAGGGTACCCATACATCGCCGAATTCGGCTCTTTGATACCAAAGGTCCAAGACGTCGTAAGACGCCCAAAAGCCATCCGGTTCTAGCAATCGGAGACCTTCGCCAATGCGTGGCACAGCAAGGAATTTCACGGTTAGCTGTGTTTGGTAGGTCTCGTTCTGAACTTCTATTTCGATCAAAGGGCGCCCCACTCTCAAATGACAACGGCTGAGACGCGGCCCGAACGGAACAAGGTGCGGGGCTCATTGGGTACAAGCTCCGGCTTAATTTAGTTCTAAGGGTCGCACCCGCCCGGTAACGTCAAGTCGGCAGGGCGGCCGGGCGGCCAATTTCGGGCCACACGCATGATGTGCGACCAAGCGCGCCTGAAAATAGCGAGACGCCTCGTCTTCGACATGACCACATCGCTGACCGAAGCTGAAGCGATATAGTTTGAAAAGTCGTTGCAGGCGATGGCTCGACAAATTGCTCGCCATGCGGGAGCGCGAAAGCCGCGCCGTCGTCCTGTGCGCCCGCTCGATGCGGCTGACCCAGCAAGCCCGGATGCATCCGCGGAGCGCGGGCCGGGCAGTCGACAGTGCACCAACCGGTCCCCGACCTTGGGATAAGTAGAGCTGTCCTAATGGCAGCTTTCGACCCATTGCGGCCATAAGGAAGCGGCCATCTGGACACCGCGAGGTAGCTGGCAACCTGCCGTCCCCTCCTAAGTCTCCATCCATGACTATCCCTATGGTGGCGGCGTTCCTGCCACGCTAAAGCTCAGCCCGTAGCCGGGGGCCTGTTCGGGAGCGAATCGCCTGAACGAGGTAATTGGTGAAACGGCTGATTGAATTGGGATTTCTAGCGTGCGTCGCCGCCTCGGCTGCCGCATACCCGGTGACACACCAGAAGCTCTCGGTCATAGATAGAGCAGCTCGGCTCAGCCCCGGCCAATTTGTCTGGGAGCCGAAGGCCGCTTCGACCGGACCCGTGTTCCTGGTGATCGATCTGACCAGACAGCGCGTCTTGCTGTACCGCGGTGGCGTACTCATTGCCGCCTCGACAATATCGAGCGGCAGTGAGGGACGCGAGACGCCGACCGGCGTGTTCACCATCTTGCAGAAAGAGATTGTGCATCGGTCGCGCACCTATGACGATGCGCCGATGCCCTACATGCAGCGGCTCACCGCGAAGGGTGTCGCAATGCATGCCGGCAATCTACCTGGCTACCCGGCGTCTCATGGCTGTATCCGGCTACCCAAGGCCTTTGCCAGGCTGCTCTACGGCGTCACCGAGCTCGGCACGCCGGTCATGATCACAGACGACGAGCAAGCGCGAAGGGCCGCCGAGCAAGAGCGAAGGGCCGCCGAGTACGAGCGCGACATAGAAGAAATTGCCCGAAAGAAGGCTTGGCTACAGGCGGACGCCGAGCGTGCATTAGCCGAATTTGACAGTGCGAAGGCCGCGCACGAGGAGACATTGCGGCAGCACAACGCCAAGGTGGCGAAGTACAAGGCGGAAGTTGCATCGAAATAATTCTGTGTCCGCTTTCCACCCATTCCGGCCATTCGGCCAATGGCCGATTTCGACCCATTGCGGTCACTAGCGGATCAGCGAGATTTACCGCGGTCAAAGCCAAAGCAGTGCCAGTTAGTCCTTAGGGTTAAACCGGATTTGTTCGCGCCCATCCCGGCAAGTAAAAGTTTACCCATATGTCAGGGCGAAGCTGTCGCGCATTGGCACTTCGTCGCTAGCCCGCTTGGGAGAGGCAGATGCCGTTTGCCGCTGCGCTTCGTAAATCGCTGCAGGATCGCGGCAGCGAAGTTCCTGCCGAGTTCGAGCGCGGGGACAGCCTAGAGGGCGTCCTTAACAGGCATCTCATGATCGTCGAGCAGATGGGCGGGGATGACGTGTTTACGTGCATCCTCCTGCTGAGTCCCGATGGGAGACGGCTTTCCTATGGTGCCGCTCCGACCGTGCCAGCGTCCTATTGCCGTGCCAGTGACAGCATTGAAATTGGCCTGGGCGCTGGCTCCTGCGCAGCGGCGGCTTACCTCGGTCGCCCCGTTTACTCGATCGACATCGAGACGGATCCGGTATGGGGCGAAAATCGCGACCTCGCACTAAAGCACGGATTCAGGTCGTGCTGGTCGACGCCGATCCGAAACTCCAACGGCGCCATCATCGGGACGTTCGCCATCCTCCATCGGACGGTGGGTATGCCGACGCATGAAGAGATGGAAGCCATCGAACTGATTACCGACCACGTTGCAGATGCCATAATGTGGTCTCGCGGTCCGCAGTTCTTCGCTCGACCCGATCCGCGTCAATCCGGGGCGCCCTTCCTGAAGCTCGTCTCTGACAATCAAGAAGCCGGCGATCCGGCCGCTCGGCTGATCGCGCTCGTCGAAAAGCTCCACTCGAAGGCGGCCGACCTTGATCGTTATGCGGCTCGCTCGGAGTTGGAAACCGATTCCCGGAATTTAAGAAAGGCTGCCGAACTCAGCCGAAAGCTGGTCGTCAATATCATGGCGCAAACTGAGCTTCTCAGGTCCGAAAAGCCGATCCTGTGAGCACGTCACCAGACCAACAAGAACCGACGCGCGACTATCGTGATGGTGCGGCATCCGAGATGGAGGCTGTAGCGGAACAACTAGTTGCTTTGGTCGAAGAGTTCGACACGGCACTCAGTCAGGGGCGCGTTCCGTCAGAATTCGCGGAGCGTCTGGCTCAGCTTCGCCAAACGGCTGAACGATTGATTTGACCCGTTGGTCAGCGTCCGCTTTCGACCCATTGCGGACATTGGCGTCAGGTCATCATGAGTGTAAACCCGCGCTCCTGACAGAGCATCCTTGGGGGTACTGAAGTGGCCACTTTAGCCGAGCAGCCGCTCGTGCCTTCGGTCGGCGACGAGCGGTTCTTTCTTCGCGCGGCGATCGTGATGACGGTCATCATCGTTGCTGGCTTCTCGTTTCAGCTTGCGATGGGCCGGTCGACCTTCGCCTCGCCGATCAGGGTTCACGTCCACGCCGTCCTGTTCATGGGCTGGGTCTGGATCTACCTCTTTCAGAACATCTTCGTCGCGACCGGCCGAATTGGCCTGCACCGCAAGCTCGGCTGGGTGGCAGCCCTGTGGATGGTGGCAATGGTTGTCTCGGGCCTCGTCGTGACCGTCGCCATGGTGCGCAACGGCACGGTGCCCTTCTTCTTCCAGCCGTTGCACTTCCTGATTTTTGATCCGGTCGCCCTGCTAGCCTTCGGCGGGTTGACCGCTGCCGCCGTCCTGCTTCGCCGCCGCACTGAATGGCACCGGCGGCTGCACTTCTGCGGAATGACGATCCTGCTCGGGCCAGCCTTCGGTCGGCTGCTGCCTTTGCCGCTTATGCAGCCTTGGGCGTGGGAGGCGACGTTTGTCGTGACGTTACTGTTCCCGCTCGCCGGGGTGTGGGCCGACTTGCGCCGCAGCGGACGCGTACATCCGGCCTGGAAGTGGGGCATATCGGCGATCATCGGCTCCTTCCTGCTGACTCAGGCCATCACCTACAGTCCCGTCGGGACCGCCATCTATGCCAAGGTGACGGAGGGGTCGCCAGGTGCGGCCGTGCCGCCGCTTGAGTTCCGTCCGCCGCCCGAGGGGCCGCTGATGACGGGTCGATCTTGAGGGTGACGAAACGTCCGCTTTCCACCCGTTCCGGCCACCACGGAGACGAGTAGATCGGGCTGCGATCCAGCAGCCCGCCGGCTTTAATCAAAGGGGTGTATCTGGCGACGAAAAGCGATCCGGAGAGCTTATCGGTATTACTTTAGAGACGGTTGGCGCAGATCGCCGCGGCATAGGCTTTGACGCTCTGCTTCATCGATGTCTCTGAGCAATTCGTCAAACGGGGGTAGAGGGTCGAGGGGAAAAGCCCAGTCGATGCTTTGCCCGAGGGCTTGCCTCTCAGGCTCAGTTGACCGGCATGCGACTACATAAAACATATAACCAACTCCACGGGAGCTTCGTGAAATGCCCCGGCTGAAGCAGCGTCAGCCGGGGCAATGTGCATGGGATCCTTCGGCGGGAATGACCCAGCAACGCCGAATGTTATATGTGCATGAAAAGAAGAGATGAATCGGGATATGTCCCGGCCTTTGAGTAGGGAGTTAGCCCGATATTCGGTTCGATCTCGTGCCCGTAACTGGTCGGACGTGGCTGGAGACGTCTGTCGCAAGACACCTCCCGACACGGCCGCCGACTCTGCTCTCCGAGCTGGGGGTTTTTTACGGCGGCTTTCGACTCAAAGCGGCCGTTAGCCTGGCGTCCAGCAATCGAGCCAACTGCCGACCCCGACGCCACCGAACGGACAGGCTAACCTATTTTAGTTTTTTCGTTTGACCAACTCGTGGGCAAAGGAGCACGGCCACCATTGGCCGCCCGTCGGTAGCGCACCAGCATTCTCCACGGCCGAGTTGAAGGCGTAAATTCGCCACCTCGAACAGGAGAACGGCCATGTCCGACCCGACTCGGACGGTGCCCGACAGCGCAAAGACGCCTGCCCCGCAGCCCACCACGAAGACCCCGGATGCGGAAAGGCCAATCATTGGAGCGGCTGCCGCTCATCCGACGGGCGATACTTCAATTCGCCCGTTCCAGTTCCATGCGAACGACGAGGACCTGGCAGACCTCAAGCGGCGGATTGAAGCGACGCGATGGCCCGATCGCGAGACGGTCAACGATGACACTCAGGGCGTGCAGCTCGCGACAATGCAGAAGCTTGCCGACTATTGGGCGAATGAATACGACTGGCGCAAGGTCGAAGCGCGGCTGAACAGCTTCCCGAATTTCATCACCGAGATCGATGGTCTCGACATTCACTTCATCCACGTGAAGTCCAGGCACGACAAAGCGCTTCCGATCATCATCACTCACGGTTGGCCAGGCTCGATCGTCGAGCAATTGAAGATCATCGAGCCGCTCACCGATCCCACGGCCTTTGGCGGCACCGCTGAGGATGCGTTCGACGTCGTCATCCCGTCGATGCCCGGTTATGGCTTCTCCGCCAGGCCGACCGAACCGGGCTGGAATCCGCCACGGATTGCCCAGGCGTGGCTGACGCTGATGAAGCGGCTCGGCTACACGCGCTTTTTGGCGCAGGGCGGCGACTGGGGCGCGCTGATGACTGAGATCCTTGGCGTCATGGCGCCTCCGGAACTGATGGCGATCCACACCAACATGCCTTCGACCGTGCCCCCGGAAATCTACCAGGCATTGCGCGATGGGAGCGGCCCGCCCGCCGACCTTTCGGACGAGGAACGTCGCGCTTACGAGCGGCTCGATCTCTTTTTCACCCACGGGCTCGCCTATGCGAACCAGATGGGTCACCGCCCGCAGACGCTGTACGGAATCGCCGATTCCCCGATCGGCCTCGCTGCCTGGTTCCTCGACCATGACATCTCAAGCTATCAGATGATCGCCCGCACATTCGACGGGGAGCCGGAAGGTATGTCGCGGGACGACGTACTCGACAACATCACCATCATATGGCTGACCAACACGGCCATTTCCGGGGCGCGGCTCTATTGGGAGGCGATGCCGCGGACCTCGTCCGGTTTCGGCATCGAGCGCAACAACGTTCACTTCTTCGAGCCGTTCGGTGTCTCGGTTCCCATTGCCGTGAGTCAGTTCCCCGACGAGCTCTATCCGGTGCCGCGCAGCTGGGCGGAGCGGACCTATCCGAAGCTTATCCATTATGGCCAGCAGCCAAAAGGCGGGCATTTCGCCGCCTTCGAGCAGCCGGAATTCCTCGTTGATGAGCTAAGGACCGCCTTCAAGTCCCTGCGCTGAGTGCCAGCAAGCGGGCGACGATGATCGGCGCCGACCGTCATTCTGCCAATCCGATCAGGAGAGCCGCCGTGATCGGTAAGCTTGCCGTCTCGATTTGGATGCTGGCGATCTCCAGCACGGTCGATGCCGGCATGGCTAGGCCGGCTTCAGGAGGAGCAGCGCCCATGACGACCGCACCTACAGTGACCCGACCCGCGCCATCACCAACACCGACCGAAACCGCCGTCGTAGCGGGTGAGCAAGCAGCAGACTCGGTAAGGCCGTTCATGTTCCGCGCATCGGACGATGCGGTTGCCGAAATGAAGAGGCGCATCATTGCGACGCGGTGGCCCGAAAAGGAAACCGTCACGGATCAGTCGCAGGGCGTGCCGCTTGCGATCATGGAGCCGCTCGCCCGCTACTGGGCGACCGATTACGATTGGCGCAAGGCCGAAGCCAAGCTCAACAGTTACCCGCAGTTCGTGACGACGATCGACGGCCTCGATATCCACTTCATTCACGTCAAGTCGAAGGAACAGAACGCACTGCCCCTGGTCATCAATCATGGCTGGCCCGGCTCAATCCTCGAACAGGTCAAGCTGATCGGACCGCTGACCGATCCAACCGCGCACGGCGGCAAAGCTGAGGATGCGTTCGACGTAGTGATCCCCTCGATGCCTGGCTATGGCTTTTCCGGAAAGCCTACGGCAACCGGTTGGGGACCGGAGCGGATGGGGCGGGCCTGGGCCACGCTGATGGCCCGTCTCGGCTACAAGCGCTATGTTGCCCAGGGCGGTGACTGGGGCGCGTTCGTCGTCGATCAAATGGCACTGCAGGCGCCTCCAGGGTTGCTCGCTATCCACACCAATATGCCAGCGGTCGTCCCGGCCGACGTCCAAAAGGCGCTGGACACCGGCTCGCGGCCTCCGGCGGGTTTGGCCGCCGACGAGCTGCGCGCCTTTGACCAGCTGGTCCGAACCTTCAAACAGGTCGATTACGCCAGGATCATGGGATCCCGCCCGCAGACTCTTTACGGGCTCGCGGATTCCCCGGTTTTCTTGGCGGCCTGGCTGCTCGACCACAACGACGCCGATGCGCAGCCGGCAGCGGCGGTGACAGCCGGATTGCGGCGAACCTCAAGCGCCGTCGGCGAACTAACTCGGGACGAGATCCTCGACAACATCACGCTCTACTGGCTGACCAACACGGGCGTCTCCTCGTCCCGGCTCTACTGGGAATACAAGGGCGGCTTTTTCAACGCCAAAGGGGTCAAGACGCCGGTGGCGGTGACGGTCTTCCCAAGTGAGCAATATCAGGCCCCGCGAAGCTGGACTGAGCGGGCTTACCCCAAGCTGATCTATTACAATCAGGCGGATAAGGGTGGCCACTTCGCCGCGTGGGAACAGCCCCAGCTGTTCGTTGACGAGCTGAGGGCGGCCTTCAAGTCTGTCCGTTGAAAGGCAAGTTATGACCTCATCACCATTAATCCTGGCGGCAGTCATGTTGATCGTCGCTAGCGCCGGGGCGCCTCAGACCGCGCCGCCGCGACCAGCGGGCAGCACACGCACGGACCTGCAGCGGCATGACCTCAGCATAGCTGGGCGAGAGGTTCTCCAGGCACGCGTCGATTTTGCCCCCGGAGCGGCGTTTCCCGCCCACAAGCACCCCGGCGAGGAGATCATCTATGTGATCGAAGGCACGCTGGAATATCAGGTGGAAGGCCAGCCACCAGTGACGCTCAAGGCTGGAGATGTGCTGTTCGTTCCAGCTGAAACCGCCCACGCGGCGAGGAATGTTGGCAAGGGTAAAGGATCGGAGCTCGCGACTTACGTCCTGGAGAAGGGAAAGCCGCTTACTGTGTTCGTCTAGTGAACACCCGAGCAACTGGCAGTGGGCGCGGCTTCAATGTCGATCGGGGCCGTGGTCTCAGTGAGGAAGTGTAATGGGCGAATTTGTAAATCATCCGGAAGCTCAGCCGTCGGCTTCGATCATCGACACTCGCCGCCCGCAGATGTTCCCGACGCTCAAAGCCATCGAAGTCGATCGGCTACGCCGTTTTGGTGAAGTTCGACACTACGCCGACGGCGACGCCGTCGCAAAGGTTGGCCAACGCGGCCTTGGCCTTTCGATCATCCTTGCTGGGACGGTGGAGATCAGGCGACGGCTGCGCAATGGTGCTCATGCGCACGTCGTCACGCATGGATCGGGTGCATTCATGGGCGAACTGGCTCAGCTCTCCGGTCGCCCATCACTGACTGATGCTTTTGCAATCGGCGCTGTCGAGGCTCTGGTTATCCTGCCCGACCAACTTCGCGCGCTACTGATCGCAGAGGCGGAACTCGGTGAGAGGATCATGCGCGCGCTAATCCTTCGACGTGTTGGCCTCATCGAAACCGGTGCCGGCGGGCCGGTGATTATCGGGCGGGCGGAGGACGGCAATGTTCTTCGCCTCGACAATTTCCTGTCCCGCAACGGGCATCCTCATATCCGTCTGGACCCTGAAGAGGACAGCTGCGCCCGAACGCTGGTTGACCGCTTTGCGGTCAAAGATAGCGAACTTCCGATCGTGCTCTGCCCAAATGGCGAGTTGCTGCGCAATCCGAGCGAGGCGGAGCTCGGCCGCTGCATCGGCCTTAGTTTTGTAATCGACCCAGAGCGGATTTACGACATCGTCCTGGTCGGCGCAGGTCCAGCTGGCCTTGCAGCTTCTGTCTATGCCGGTTCGGAAGGATTATCAGTGCTGACGCTCGACTGCCGTTCGTTCGGCGGCCAGGCCGGTGCTTCAGCGCGCATCGAAAACTTTCTAGGCTTTCCGACCGGCATTTCCGGATTGGCGCTGATGGCCCGCTCCTACTCCCAGGCGCAGAAGTTTGGCGTAGAGATGTCAATTCCCGTCGAAGTGGTATCGATGGACTGCGGGGATAGCGAGCGACCATGGCATGGACTCTCGCTATCGAGTGGTGGCCAGGTTCGTGCGCGTACGGTCGTGATCGCGACAGGGGCGCGATACAGGCGGCTCGGCGTCGCGGGGATCGAGCAGTACGAGGGGACGACGATCCATTACTGGGCGTCGCCACTTGAGGCAAAGCTCTCTGCAGGACTAGAGATTGCGCTCGTGGGTGGCGGTAATTCGGCTGGACAGGCAGCAGTCTTCCTTGCCGGGCACGCAACCCGGGTCACAATGCTGGCGAGAAGGCCGCTACGCGCGACCATGTCGAGCTATCTCGTCGATCGGATCGAGAGCGTACCCAACATCGAGGTGGTAACGGGCGTGGAGATCTCCGGCCTCGACGGATCGGCAGGCATGCTCGAGGCAATCCGCTGGCGCGCGGGCGCCTCCGAGCCCGAGGTGGTCCGTCCCGCCCGGCAGCTGTTCTTATTCATTGGCGCAGATCCGAACACGGATTGGCTGCTGGGCGCGGGAGTGGCTCTGGACGAGCGCGGGTTCATTCGCACCGGAGTCGATGCAGGCGCTGACAGGCTGCCGCTGGAAACAAGTCGGCGCGGCGTATTCGCTATCGGTGACGTTCGCGCCGGCTCAGTTAAGCGCGTCGCAGCAGCTGCGGGCGACGGGGCGCAGGTGGTCGCGGCGGTCCACTCATACCTGACGCAGCCTAGCGACGCTGCGCCCCAGCGGGCGCTGGAGGCAGCGCAGTGAGCGACCAGCCGCTCCGGATCGCTGGCATCGCTGGCAGCTTGAGGAGCGGATCGTACAACCGGTCGCTACTGCGGGCTGCGAAAGAGCTTGCTCCGGAAGATATGCACATCGCAATCTTCGATTTGATCGGTGTACCGCTCTACAATGGTGACGTCGAAGCGCTGGGCGATCCGGACGCTGTGGCGGCACTTAAGGCGACGATCCAGGCTTCCGACGGCGTTTTGATGGTGACGCCCGAATATAATCACGGCGTGCCTGCGGTCATGAAGAACGCGGTTGACTGGGCCTCGCGCCCTCCGGGTAGCGCGTCGCTTGCCGAAAAACCTGTCGGGATCATTGGCGCCTCGCCCGGCATCACTGGCTCCGCTCGAGGCCAGAGCCAGTTGCGCCAGGCGTTCGAATTCACAAACTCTTTCTGCATGCCACAACCTGAGTTGCTCGTGTTCAAGGCACACGAGAAGTTCGATCCGGACGGCAAGCTGATTGACGACGCGACCGCACAGCGTCTTGCGGGGTACCTCGCCGCATTTGCCGGTTGGGTGCGAAGATTCCTGCCCGGCACCGTAGGCCAAGGGAGAGGGTGATGATGGGAAACAATGAGGCGTACCCGGGCATGGAAACTCCCGCGGAAAGGCCCGCCTGCGTGCATGATGATACGGTTCGCGCAGTCACCCCCGGCAGTCTTGGATGCGAGGAGTGCCTGGTCTCAGGCGACCCGTGGGTTCATTTGCGGCTTTGCCGGACTTGCGGCCATGTCGGTTGTTGCGACGACTCCCCAAATCGTCACGCTAGTAAGCACTATCAGCAGACACGCCACCCAATCATCGAGGGATACGATCCACCCGAAGGCTGGGGGTGGTGTTATCCGGATGAGCGCTTTGTCGAGCTGCCGGACCAGACACCGCAAAGGGGACCTATCCCACAATATCTTTGAGGTTTGAGGCGATCGAATATTCAGAAGTGGAGGACGAACGATGACCGATAACACAACGATCCTGACCAGGGCGTTCGACCTCACGCCCCCGACGGACGAAGAGCTGCGCGCGCTCGCCGCCGATCTCGACGAAGACGAGCGGCGGGTTCTGCTCGATCACGGGACGGAATCGCCGTTCTGCGGTGTGTTCCTTGATGAGAAACGCGAGGGTATTTACACCTGTCGGTTGTGCGGGTTGCCGCTGTTCACAGGCGGCACGAAGTTCGAGAGCGGCACAGGCTGGCCGAGCTTCACGTCACCCTTCGCCGATGGCCACCTGAGCCAGATTCGCGATACCAGTCATGGAATGGTCCGCACGGAGATCGTCTGTGCCCGCTGCGGCGGCCATCAAGGGCACGTTTTCCCCGACGGTCCGCCGCCGACCGGCGAACGCTATTGCATTAACTCCGTGTCGCTTGAGTTCACGCCAAATGGCGAGTCGCTCCCCGACAAGCTTGCTCGCGGCGCGCCGGAAGGAGAGCCGTGGACGGGGTGACCTTTCACTCGCTCGACGAGCCCGACAGT
The DNA here is from genome assembly GCA_963844355.1 of uncultured Alphaproteobacteria bacterium. Classification (GTDB taxonomy): domain Bacteria; phylum Pseudomonadota; class Alphaproteobacteria; order Sphingomonadales; family Sphingomonadaceae; genus Sphingomicrobium. Next base: position 9,809 of record CAWJNY010000006.1, on the reverse strand, counting down.
CCATGACCGGCTGGCTGGCGGCGGGCCTTTACGGCCTGCTCTCCGCGTCAGGCCTAATCGCTGGCGCCGTGGCCGCGTTGTGGATGCAGACGCGGCATCGTACGATCGCCTCGGTTACCGCCGTCGGTGTGGGCTTGTTGATCGCAGCCGCATCGCTTTACTTGATTTCGGCCGCGTTGATGGCGGTTTCCGCAATGATCGCTGCCTCGGGTGCGCTGGCCGGCGCCGCTACGTTCAGCCTCATCAACCTGATGCTCCGACGCTGGTCGGCGGAGAAGCGTAAGAGGTGCGGCGAATGCGTGCGCCAACCGAGCGAAAGCGAGATGCCCGGCAGCGGCCTGGCCATCGCCGCCGGCTCAATGCTCGACGCCGTACCCGAGGCGCTGATTATCGGCGCTGCGGTTGCAGGCGGTGCCAAGGCGCTGCCGCCAATCGCGCTGATTGGCGCCTTCGCCCTCGCTAACTTCGCCGAGGGTCTGTCGAGCTCTGCAGGCATGCGCAACGCCGGGCGGAGCCGCCGTTATGTCCTTCTGCTGTGGATCGGCGCAACGCTCCTTTCGGCCGTGGCTGCCGTGCTCGGTTTTGTCCTATTCGCAGGTGGCGATGTCCAGCGCGGCTGGTTGGAGGCCTTTGCGGCCGGTGCCCTGATCGCGCTGGTCGTCGAAACCATGGCGCCGGAAGCGGTCCACGGCCAGCCGGGCTTCACCGGGCTGTTGGCAATGCTGGGCTTCTCGGCTCTGCTGCTCGCGCTCGCAGAATGACACCCGCTGTCATCAACAATAGGGAAGGCGGCGACGTGGCAGCCCACGACATGATGATTGCGATGCGCGTTCACGAGTTCGGGCCGCCGGATGCCATCGTCCAAGATAGCGTCGCCATTCCGGCCCCCGAACCGGACGAGGTCCTGGTTCGAGTGCATGCGGCCGGCGTCGGGCCTTGGGACGGATGGATCCGTAGCGGCAAAAGCGTTCTTCCGCAGCCGCTGCCGCTCACTTTGGGTTCCGACATTGCCGGCGTTGTCGAAAGCGTCGGCGGGGGTGTGACCGGCACCTCCCCCGGCGATGACGTCTACGGGGTCACGAATGACAGATTTACCGGAGGATATTCCGAGTACGCCGCCTGCAAGGCTGCCATGATCGCGAGGAAGCCGCGCAACCTCAATTTTGTCGAAGCCGCATCGGCGCCTGTCGTCGCTGTAACGGCCTGGCAAATGCTATTTGACGAAGCGAAACTGTCGGCAGGGCAGACCGCGCTGATCCAAGGTGCAGCGGGCAGTGTTGGAAGCTACGCCGTCATGTTGGCACTCGCCGCCGGCGTTCAGGTCATTGCATCCGGGCGAGAGGGGCAACTGGAGTATTTGCGCGGCCTTGGAGCTCATGAGGTCACGCTGTCCTCTGAACTCGCTCGGTACGCGGGTAAAGCCGACGCCGCCATCGATCTAGTCGGAGGCCCTTCTGAATCGCAGCTGCTCAATTGCGTCAAGCCGGGCGGTTCGCTGGTCTCCGCGGTCCCACCGCCCCCAACGGGCGAAGCAAAGTTGCGGGACATACGAGCAACCTTCCTGCTCGTGCATGTCGAGACACGCTATTTGGATGAGTTGACCGCCCGCTTCGAGGCTGGCCAAATCCGGCCGTACGTTGGAACAGTTCTTCCGCTTAACGAAGCGAGGACGGCGCATGAAATGCTTGATCGCATTCGGCCCGCAAAGCCCGGCAAAATTGTCCTTGTACCTGCGCAACATGCCAATGAGCTGTTTCGGAAATAGCGATGCGATTGGCCAAAGCACGTCAGCCTTTACAGGGCTGCGACAGACCCTCTGACACAATATAGGAGGAGAACATGGTGCCTTCACAGGATCAGTCCAATCTGGGGCCAGAGCGAGCAGTGCTTGCGGGGGGCTGCTTTTGGGGAATGCAGGATCTGATCCGGCGCTACCCAGGCGTGATAGCGACCCGCGTAGGCTATTCTGGCGGAGACGTTGAAAACGCGACGTATCTTAATCACGGCAATCATGCCGAGGCGATCGAGATAATTTTCGACCCCTCAAAGATTAGCTATCGCACGCTACTGGAACGCTTCTTTCAGATCCATGACCCAACCACACCCAATCAGCAGGGAAATGACCGAGGAGCGAGCTATCGTTCGGCGATCTTCTATACAAACGACCAGCAAAAGCTGACGGCAGAAGACACGATTGCGGATGTGAATGCGTCCGGTTTGTGGCCAGGGAAGGTTGTTACGGAAGTGTCGCCCGCTGGGGAGTTCTGGGAAGCAGAACCGGACCATCAAGACTATCTGGAGCACAATCCCGGTGGCTATACGTGCCATTTCGTGCGTCCGAACTGGCAACTTCCCCGACGAGCGAAATCCGACGCTGAAGTTTAGCGCGGTGGCGGGGAGGGCGCTCTCCACCTAAACCTCCTCCAATACGGACATACGAGCGATCGGGCGAAAGAGAGTAACGCCCGCTCCCGGGGCTTAGAGCGCGCCAGAGCGAATGTTCTCAGTGACGCCCCTGTTCAGCCTTGAACGTTGAAGACCTGACCTCGGATCGCTCCGTCCGGATGGTCCGCCGTGTGGACATTGACGTAAAAGGTCCCTGGCGACCGCCGGATTTCATCCACCAGCTCGTCCGCAACATCGTCGCAATCATCGCTGTCATCGTCGTCGGGCGCGTCGAGCGTGACCACCGGGGGGCCGTTCACTCCGGCGCTGCCGCGGTGGATGTGCGCAGCCGTGACCGCGCCGATGTCGCGCACCTCAAGGTGCGTGCAAATCCGGTTGGTTACGTCGTCGATGGAAATTTTCGCGGTGCCAGTCCCGTCAGGATCGCCAGGCGGCACTTCATTGGCCCCGGTAAGGGTTGCTGAAAAATTGTTGCCCACGGCCTCCGTAGCCGTGCGCTCGACGGTTTCGCAGCCGACAATCAGCGCCGCGCCCGCGGCGATGAACAGCGTAGAATGAGGGGACATACTTACCTCCGTTGCGGAACTAGCAAGTGCTTCACTAAAGCAGATTTCCGGCAGTTTGTTCCGGTGGTGGCATGCCATAGCGGGAAGTTGAGCATGCCGAACGTAATGTCTGCGTTCCACCCAACGCAGACATTGGCTACCGAAACAAATGGGGTCTGATCGAGCTCAGCTCTTCAGCGCGGCCTGGACCCGGGGGAAATTGCGGATCACGAAGAGCACGTAAACCAACCAGAGTGCGAACCAGGCCGAGGCGACGGACAGAAGCCCAACCGTAAAGAGGATCAGGCTCGGAGTCAGGAATAGCAGGATGCACCCGAGCAGCCAGACGCGATCGCCTCGACGGGCATATCGGGCCCGCTCGGCGTCGTCGATCCGGCCGCCGAGCGAGGCGGCGTAGTAATAGAATGAGGCAAATGCGAACGAGAAGGTCGCCACACCCATCACGATCAACGTCGCTTGAAACGGCAAAGCGTCAACGTCGCCGTTGATGAATTTTGGGTACAGAAAGAACAGCAGGAAAGTGAAGATCGCGATGCTCGACGCCGCAAGCTGATATGACCGATTTACGTTGGCAGCAGCAAGGTCGTCGGCCATGGAAAATCCTCCTCCGTTCGTCATCGATCTGATCCTGAACACGCCATCTCGGATTGCGTCTATATCTTCGCCAAAATTCGCCACAACCTGGGCAGGTGGCGATCCCGGGTCGGCCTCGGGGCCAATCCCACGCGAAAGTCGCCTTTCCACCCAAACAAGATATTAGCCGGGTGGCAGCTTTCGACCCAAAAGCGGTCATTAGCGGTCATCCAAACGTTTCGTCATACTAGTGGCAAACGTGCGCCCACGTCTCGTCCGAGACGTTCGTCCTCATTTCACCGCGCTGTTCGACGCCGCCAGGCACCGGCGGACGCGTCCGCAAGCAATGTTGCATCGACCGCCCGCCAGGTACGGCTGATCGCCGAGCGGCTCTCGATCCCTCGGGACCAGTGCGATCGATTGCTGGCGCGATTCGGCCTTCGCCCGTCATCCATTTCCGCGGGCATAAGCTCAGGGCCGACTGGCCGGTCGAGCAGGCGCTTCGCCAGGCCAAACCTCTGCACTTCTGGGCGACTTGTCGCTGACCTCGTGACTGGGACGATCGGAGTCAATTATCAGTCGCTGCACGGCAAGGAATCTGTTGAGCCTACCAACCCGCCGGCTGATCCGGTCTACCTATAGGACTCCGGGAGGTGCTTCGCTGGAGGCCAAATCGGGCATGAATGGCGTTGCGGAAACTTCCACGATTGCCATGCCCTCCTTGGCTGTTATCCGACGTACATAACTCGGCCCGCCGTCCACGACCTCAGGACCCACGCAGACCCTGCCGATCGGTACAGCAAGAGAGATGCCCGCTATCGCTCCCGGGCCTCTGATCCGTCTGCCTTTCTTCTGCTTCAATCCCGGTCCCCGCGGACTTGCAATATCCAGAACTCGCGAAGCCTGAGCAAACGAAGCGGGGACCACACCAACAACGGCCGCGAGACCGATCGCCATATAACCGGTTCGCATTAGGCTGACACCTCCCGAAGGCCAGCGTCAACGCCGGCGTTACTCGCGTCCTTCCTGCTTGCACTGGCCAGGCGGGCCGCAGTTGAAGAAGTTCGCATCTACATATTCCGCAACCCTTTGCCCGAGCATGGCACCGTTTACGTCGGCCTTGCGGAAGTGAAGGCCCCCAGGATTCGCGCTTCGATGACGTCGGCGATGACAGCGGTGAAGCTTGTGTAGTGCCGCGTCGATCCTGTCGGCACGCCGTTCACCGGCCCGATGCCCGTGCTTATTATATCGAACTCCGCTGGTCGCTGCCGAAAAACGCCTTGGCGCCGTTCATCACCCCACTGAAGACGCAGTTGGCGCCCGATGGCTCGTCCGCGTACGGCGGCACCGACAGGAGTGAGGTCCAGGCGGCATCGGCCTCGGTCGCAGCGTTGCCGTCGGTATCGGCGAGTCGGATCGCAGTCGTCGGGCGCCAGAAGCCCCAGTGAGCCTTTTCTGCCCAGCAATTGATCAGGCTGTCCGCCCCTGACATGCTGGTCATGGCGTGGAACCGCGCTTGTTCAGTGATTGTCAGTCCCTTCGAGGCCGCCACCTGGCGCATGGCCGCGTACAGCATGGGAACCGGGTGCGCGGCCGACCAGTACGCCAGCGAGGTCTGAGCTTCCGTCCGGTAGATTCGTTGGCGCGGCCCAAGGTCTTCACCTCATTGAACTCGGTCGCGTATTGGCCGCTTGTCAGGGCGAGCGGCGGCCCTGACGTGTGAAAATATTCCGGGCTCGGCAGAGTGAACGGTCGCACGTTGCGCACCCATGCGTTCGGATCGTTTACCGGGGGCAGGGCGCCATTCCCCGGGCCCGGCACGGCTGGGACCGGAAAACCGGGCGCGCCGAAGCGGCCGTCACCGTCCGATTGGCCAGCATCGCCGCCGCAGCCGCGGCTCCAACTTCGATCCCCTTGGCCTTTGCTTGCCTGCCGGGATCTCGGCCAGCGATCTGGCGTATCTCATCGAGGCGGGCCAGGTTTTGATTAGACCTTGCTTCGGTCAGTGCCGTCGCCGCAGGCGCCTGGTCGATAAGGTCGACCAGGACATCATACGCCGCTGTCGACGCCGCCGCGCCCTTGGAAGCGCTGGTCGGCGCTTTCAATCCTCTCAAGGTAGGGGTCGTGCCCGCCCTTGATGGCGTTGACGGCGTCGTAGACCGCGCCCTGGACGATCGCCAGATGAATGAACGCCACCGGTGGCGCAAACTGGACGCCTGGAGCGCCGGCGCCGGTTGCCGTTGGTGAGCGTGGTTATGGCCCTTTCATTCCATACGCGTACCGCATCGTTCTCAGCCCGCGTAAGCGGGGCCGGGATGCAGGGCGGTGGCGGCGAGCAGGGCGATGGCGAAGAGCCCCTTGCCCCGCCGCTTTTACACGCACTTTTCGCAAACAATAGTCTGAGTCCTTCGCGGTTTTCGGAGATTTGACGGAGTTAAATACGCTATCGAATTTTGAGATCATCATGAGAACTCCCCCTCGATACCAGCTTTTTAACTCCCGCTTTGCTGCTCTGGTGCGCATTACCATAGTATTTGGCGCCGGGTTCCGCACTTTCACTTTGTAAGGTAGTTTGCCGTTGAGAGCACGCCGCGGAAATAGACATAGCGCGCGCGGCAACTACTTGAGGCCGTCGTTTACAATAAGCTTAATTAGAAACAATGCTGGAAAAACAACAGCCATACCGAACCCAGGGTCATGCCTTGCCCCCTGCAGGCCCGCAAACCCGTTACGCTACGTTCACTCATGACCACCTGGAGGTCATCCGCCTCATGGTCATGATGTACATCCAGCTTTCCGCTGAGCCTGCGCAATGTCGAGTATTTTATTCGAGCGTGGGATCGACCTTTGCCAGGAAACCGTGCGGGTATAGTGGTGGAACCGCTCTTGTATCGCGTCTCCCGTGACGAGGAATTCTCAAGCAGAGTGGCCGGACGAAACAAACCATTGGATGTCTGCAAGCGAAGGGTTGAATGAATGTCCGCTTTCCACCCAAGGCAGCGGCTAGCGCCGAATCTGCCTTTGGTGGAAGGCGGCCATTAGCGTCGGGGCGGCTACCGACGCCTACCTGTCGGGCGGCGTCCATTCAGCCGGTTCGATATCCTTTCGGATCAGGCGCTGAGCCAAGCCCACAGCTGTTCCGACCGCTATTGCCACGGTTAGTCGCTCAGGACAGTCAGCGCCATGGTGAGGAGCAGCAGAAAACGGTCGGCTGGCCGTGCGCGGAAATGCTCGCGCCAACGATGAGGCTCGCTCATTGACCAGGCAGTTACCAGCAGCAGTGCGGCCAATGCCGGCATGGCCAAATAGCCGGCTAGCGGGGCGGCAGCGACGACGAACACCAATATCGCGAGAGCATGGACCATGCCAGCGACTGGCGTCCGGCCACCGGCCCGCACATTGGCCGCGGTCCGAGCGATGGCCCCTGTCGCCGGAAGGCCTCCAAACAAAGGCGAAGCGATATTTGCCGCACCCTGCGCGACTAGCTCCGCATTGGATCGGTGCGCGCCGCCCACCATTCGGTCTGCGACAATGGCGGAAAGGAGGGATTTAACTCCGGCTAGGAAGGCGATGACAAAGGCGGAAGGAAGGAGTTCACTCATCCGCGCCAAAGTGATCGGCGGGAGCGAGGGGAAGGGCAATCCGCTAGGCAGGCTGCCGAAGCGGGAGTGAATCGTCTCAACGGGAAGCGCGAGAAGCGCGACTGTGGCCGATGCCAGCGCGATGACGATGATCAAACCTGCGCGTCTGCGCAGCAGCGCAATCGCAACAATCGAGGCAATGCCGATCAAGGCAGCCGTCATGTTCGCCGAATGCCGCGCAGCCCAGAGGGCCGGCACGGCGTCTAGAAAGTCGGCAGGCAATCTCGCTATGGACAGACCGAACAAGTCCTTGAGCTGGCTGACCGCGATAATCAATGCAATGCCGATCGTGAAGCCTTCGATTACCGCTTCCGGTATCAATGCAATCAACCTTCCGCCCGGGCCAGAGCGGCAATGATTAGGATGGCGCCGGCCATCAGGGTGGCGAGCAGCAGCCCATCGAACCCGAATTGTCGATCACCCCATAGACGACTACGATGAATGCGCCGGTCGGTCCGCCGATCTGGACCCTGCTTCCGCCCATTGCCGAAATCAGAAAGCCGCCGACGATCGCGGTGACGAGACCCGCGGCCGGCTCAGCGCCCGATGCGATGGCAATCGCAATGCTTAAAGGGAAGCGCGACCATCGCCACTGTGACGCCGGCGAGTGCGTCGGCGACGAAAAGCTTTGCGGAATAATCCTGGATGGTCGTTAGCAGCTTTGGTTTCACCAAGTCAGCGCTACGCGGTGCACCGAACATGCGCAAACCACGTACCAATATGCCGGCCCCAGCTTCGTCCCGAAGGTTCGCAACGGGTCGAAAACAGACCCTACGCTAATGACCGCTTTGGGTGGAAAGCGGACATTGCCGCGCCTCGCTTGACGGCGGCTCCTGGCCGTTAGCTGCCCGTCTGCTGCCGAGGAATTTAATCGGGAAGCGGACCTCATGAGGGTGCTGAGCCACTTGGGACCATTGCAGAGGCTCCGGGCGTCGGCCCGCCTCTCGTTTCAGACCTGTTTCTACAATGGGGAGCAAGCAGCGAACGTGGTCCATATAGTGCGGCTCGTGGGGGATGAGCACAACCGTACAGGGCAAGCAGGGCTAAGCCTGCGGCGTAACGCAGCTAGGCGCCGCCGAGGGAGGGCCCTTTGCCAGCGGCTGAAGCCTGACCGCCTGGGCCGATGTTGCGGGCATGGGCAAACCTTTCCCTGGCTGCTGCGGAGAAGGTCCTGCCGACCGGCACCAGGGTGTTGTCGATCAGGCAGAGGGAAAGCTTCTGCCCCTCCGTACGCACGCCTGCGACCGCTGCTTGGGCGACCCACCAGCGGCGATGAACCTGCGCTCCCAGCTGCGGGTCGAGCAAGGCTACCGCATCGGCCATCCGCATCAATATCAGGGCGCTCCCTCCGACCGCATGCACGCGAAGATAGTGGTCCTCCGTTTCGAGAGCGATGATGTCGCTGCCGATCCCCGGCGGCAGTCTGCTTAGCAGGGCGGACGGGAAGGCCGCAGGAGTGGCCTCTGCCCCCGGTTCCGGGAGAGCCGGCGCACGGACGGGTGCCTCAGCGCCATCGGCCGTGGGCGCGGTGGTTGTCGTCGCGTAAACGACCAGCAGTTGAACGGCCGCGACCCCCCAGAACAGGGCTAGCAGTTGCTGGGGCGTGAAGAAGCGGCCCGGCTGAACCAGCGACATGGTCCACGCCACGACGAAGGTCATCGGCAACGCGGAGACCAGAGCGAGGGCTCCGATCCGGATCGCACCGGCGCGAACCCTTGTTAGGGCAGCACGGCGTCCGCCGCGACTGCAGCCACCGCGCCGGCCGCCGTCAGCCCTAGCCAGAATGCGTAGCGGGTCGCGGTTGGGAAGGCCGGGTAGGAGCCGAACGGGCCTGCGAAGCCGAGGAGCAGGCCCACCGGTATCGCGGCCAGGAATGGCCTCCCTCTCCCCCAGAAAGGCCGTTGGCGCTGCGTGAACTGCATGCTTCCCACTTGGCGAAAAAGCGGAAGCTATTGGCGAAATGCCGGCTTGTCGATGCGGCGGAGAGAGGCGATGGCGATCGCCGCCGGCGCGACCCGCGCCCCAAAGCTTGTCCAACATGGAGAATGAAGATGAAACGCTTGATGACGCTTGCCCTGGCCGCCGCCTTCGCTGCCCCTGCAGCGGTTGCTGCACAGCCTGCAACGTCGATCGCCGTGAACTGCGACGCGGGAGCCGCTAAGGCGGGCGGCGAGGCCCCAAACCTTCATGGCCATTGGGATTTCCTGATGGTTCCCCGGGGAACGCCCAGTTTCGGGCTTATGTCGATCGGCTTCGTCGGCGCTGACTATGGCGGATCGCTGGCGCCGTTGAGGACCGCTCCCGTTGTCCTGCGCAAGATCACCTTGACCGGCAACAGCGTCCACATGGTCGTCGCCTCCCGCGAGGGCGATGTCCTGTTCGACGGCAGGCTCTCGGCCAAGGGCGACCTTATGTGCGGAACCGTAACCTACCACGGAGGCGAAACCTTCCCGATGGTGGCGCAGAAGCGGCCTTCAACCTACCAGTCGCAGCCTCAGGCTCAGCGGGCTCGGTAACCGGCGGAACGGGCGGGCGGCGCCGGGGGCTCAGGCGCCGCCGTTCATCATTCGTCGGCGGCAAGATGGTCGGTCGAGACGGCAGCTTTCAGGAACGGCAGGCACAT
>CAWJNY010000005.1:0-32790 GCA_963844355.1 uncultured Alphaproteobacteria bacterium | reverse complement strand
GGTGCTGTCCGTTCGAGGAATTGCCTTTGCCCTAACAGATTAGCGGTTAGGTGGTTTCAGAAGCCAGGAAATAGCGAGCAGCGGCTGCTCATTTGACAAGTCGGCATCTCCGTTCGACCTGCGGTCTATCAACTAAGTAGAAGGACTCAAATGGCTCGGATCGGCGGCTATCTTACACGAGATGAGCATAGGACGTTCAAGGCTTACGCGGCCTCGCTAAACGTCAAGGACAGCGCTCTGGCTAGTCTGTTGCTGTCCCGAGAGTTGAGGTTGTGCCGCCTTAAACGGTTGCGGGCGAGATTTCGACATGGAGCGCATGCTGATGTCCGCGAACGAGTTACGGCGTCTGCACCTCCCAAATCGGTTCGGGAGGCTTTGGACAGGCGAATTTCAGAGGCCGGCCTTAGCCCAGACCAAGCACTTTCGGTCCTGTTGCGTGCAGAACTCAGCGAACGTTGGCTCGAAACGGCCTTGTGCATGCCGTAGGTTGGAATCGGATTGATTCCAATGCCCGCTTGTGGCATGCCTGTTGATGGCGCAATGTGCGGTTGCCGCAAACTCTCATCACAGAGTCGCGCATTTGCACAGCAGGAGGTGGAGATGAACATGCTTGCCGTAATGTCGGCCGGAGCTGATCATTGCGCGCTCGATGCTGATACGCTGAACGAGCTGCAGTGGGAGCAGCACCAACACGACGAGCAATATCATCGTGAGATCGTCAGGCTAACTGTGCACGAGCGGTGGAAGCACATGGCGCTTCACTTCGCCAAATATGCGGGCAATCTTATCGGCGCGCTCGACAACGAGGACCGCTTGCAGCGCACCGTGGTTGACACATTCATCATCGCGCTATCGACCTCGAACACCCTGAATATTCGAGCCTCAGAGCTAATCGGCCGTACCGATCTGGCTGTCGCCACAGGCAAAGACTTCTTTAATTCGCTGGTTGTCGGCGCTGGTAAGATGGCGGCCGCGTGCGAGAAGCTGGATCACATTGAGGCCGTTGACTTCAGAGGAGAGGTTACGGGTGCAATCTCAGATTTGATTGCCGCGACTGTGACGGTTGCTGCGTCCGAGCGCTGGCCTCTTGATGAGCTGGTTCGTACGAGGCTGAGCGCCGTTAAGGAGAAGTCAATCACCACCATAGAATGGCACAGAGGTAACTGTGTCCTTTTGGAGCGGCGCCAAGCTGCGCGACGAAGGTCAGGCGCAGAAGGTTGTCGAGCCCTTTTTAGAAAAGCAGATCGACTGCTCCGCGTATACGCTGCGGATGGGGGCAGAGTTCTATGTAACGCCGTCGTACGGCTTCGATCTCCGAAAAAACAAGAAGAAGCAACTTAAGGAACCAACCGAAGTTGCGTTTCTTGGAAAGAAATGGCCACGCAAGGGTGGTGAATTAGTTATACCTCCAGGGCAATTTGCGTTCCTCCTCACCGAAGAACGAGTGAATATGCCGAAGAATGCGATGGGATTTATATCCCTCAAATCTGGAACAAAGTTCCGCGGCTTGGTCAACATATCTGGTTTTCATGTGGACCCAGGCTTCAAGGGAAGCCTAATTTATTCTGTGTTCAATGCGGGCCCCTCCCCAATACACTTAAATCGGGGAGATGACGTTTTCCTCCTTTGGATCACCGATCTGTCGGAGCCAACCGAAGAAAAGTTTGTTCGCAAGGACCAGGAACCGCAGGTCGAGATCTCAAGTCGATTGGTGTCCGACGTCGCTCGCGAGGCCCATAGTCTGCAGGCCTTGTCAGAGCGAGTGGAGCGACTGGCTCAGCGTGTAAACACCCTGATAACCGCCGGGGTCGTGGTTGGGACGGTGATTGAACTCCTGTTCGCTTCCAATTGGCTCGCCGGGCTAACCAAAACTTCCAGCGCTCCCACCGCTCCAGCAATCGAATCTCCTGCGAAATTGCCGCCCCCAGCCAAAATTCTAAAAAAAGAAGCCCTAATCTAGGGTCGAACGTACCTCGATCGTGGTCTGCCTTGGCCCATTCGGACGCGCTCGTATTTGTCAAATTCGCAGAGCTGAAATTGCACGTCGTGTAGTTCGAGCGTCGGCATCCAAGCCGGAAGTGCCTTCGATGCCAACTCAAACAATCGTCGCATCTCTGCGAGTAATTGGGCTTCCGATGCCGACGCGTTCAGATCGCGCCTGGCCAGACGATTAAGGCCGCGCCTTGCGCCGGGTCCAGCTGGGCACCATGAATTTCGATCAACCGCCCGCCTCAAGACCGGCGTGTGCATCGCATCCTGCAGTACTTCCTTGGCCATGAAACCGGTGCCACCAAATCCTGGCATACTTCGCAGGAGTTCGGCAGTCGCCCGCCAGCTTTGTGTCCCAACCGCGACGCGCCCAAGCCCCTCCCGTGCTTCCCACAGCGGAGTTAGGACGTGGTGCGCAACGGCCTCGCTCTTCGCGCCCCGAAAGCCGAGCGTCGGTATGATGTAGGCGCCGGTGAAAACACGTAGGCCTTGGCTTGAGCGCTCCCTCGCAAGCTTAACGACGGCCTTGGGTTGCCACTGTCGTTGCCAACCAAGAGCCTCCGCGAACTCCCAGGTACCGAAGTACCGAAACAGGGCACAGTTGAAGATGATCTCGCCCGCTGGCCTCCGCTCGTTGGGCCCTGTCCAATGCTCCCGCATCCAACGCGTCGTTCGATCATTCTCCCGCTTCACGTTCGTAAACTTGTAGCTGTTCAGGATGTCATCATCGGACCAAGGCCACGGCTCGCCAAATTCCTTACGCAATCGCAAACTCTCGCGCTTGCACATAAACTCAAAAAAGCGATCGGTGCCCTCGACCAAAATTTCCTACTCCGCCGCTGGCAGGTAAATCTCCCCGCCTTCGTCGTGGAAGCGCTTGCTCATTTGAGCAAAGCCCGCGTCGACGTCCTTGTCGGACATCTCGGCTCCGGCCATGCCGGGTTGACCTTCGGCCGCCTTCGGCTCGGCTTCGGGGCCCTGCACTGGACCCCCTCCACCAGCCCCGGATCCAGTCCGGGGCTGGCCCCCTCCGTTCCGGGGAGGATTTAGGCGGGCAAATTCGCGGACTTCGGCGCTGATCTTCATCGAGCAGAATTTGGGCCCGCACATCGAGCAGAAGTGGGCGGTCTTCGCGCCTTCCGCCGGCAGGGTCTGGTCGTGATATTCCTCGGCGGTGTCGGGATCGAGCGACAGGTTGAACTGGTCGCGCCAGCGGAATTCGAACCGCGCCTTTGACAGCGCATCGTCGCGGACCTTGGCCGCCGGATGGCCCTTGGCGAGGTCGGCGGCGTGGGCGGCGAGCTTGTAGGTCACCACCCCGACCTTCACATCGTCGCGGTCGGGGAGGCCGAGATGCTCCTTGGGCGTGACGTAGCAGAGCATCGCCGTCCCGAACCAGCCGATCATCGCCGCGCCGATGCCGCTGGTGATATGGTCGTACCCCGGCGCGATGTCGGTGGTCAGCGGCCCCAGCGTGTAGAAGGGCGCCTCGCCGCACACCTCCAGCTGCTTTTCCATATTCTCCTTGATCTTGTGCATCGGCACATGGCCGGGGCCCTCGATCATCACCTGCACGTCATGCGTTCCAGGCGATCTTGGTCAGCTCGCCCAGCGTGTAGAGCTCGGCGAACTGCGCCTCGTCATTGGCGTCGGCGATGCTTCCGGGGCGGAGGCCGTCGCCGAGGCTGAAGGCGATGTCATAGGCCTTCATGATCTCGCAAATCTCGTCGAACCGCTCGTAGAGGAAGCTCTCGCGGTGATGGGCGAGGCACCATTTGGCCATGATCGATCCGCCGCGGCTGACGATGCCGGTGACCCGGTTGGCGGTCAGCGGCACGTAGGGCAGGCGGACGCCGGCGTGGATGGTGAAATAGTCGACGCCCTGCTCGGCCTGCTCGATCAGCGTGTCGCGGTAGATTTCCCAGTTGAGGTCCTCGGCGACGCCGCCGACCTTCTCCAGCGCCTGGTAGATGGGGACGGTGCCGATCGGCACGGGCGAGTTGCGGATGATCCATTCGCGCGTGTCGTGGATGTTGCGGCCGGTCGACAGGTCCATGACCGTGTCCGCGCCCCAGCGGATCGCCCACACCATCTTCTCGACTTCCTGGCGCGACGTCGGACGCGACCGCGCGAGTTGCCGATGTTGGCGTTGATCTTGACCAGGAAGTTGCGGCCGATCGCCATCGGCTCGGTCTCGGGGTGGTTGATGTTGTTGGGGATGATCGCCCGGCCGCGCGCCACCTCGTCGCGGACGAATTCGGGCGTGACGTAATCGGGGATCGCCGCGCCGAAGCTTTCGCCGTCACTCGCCGTCCGAGGGCATGGAGCGCGGCTTCGCGGCCGAGGTTTTCGCGCGCCGCGACATATTCCATTTCGGGCGTGATGATGCCCTTGCCGGGCGTAGTGCATCTGGCTGACGTTTGCGCCCGGCCTGGCCCGAAGCACCCGGCGGCGGACGTTGGGGAAGGGCGCGACCCCGCCCGAGCGATCCGGCCCCAGCTGGCCATTGTCCTCGGGCCGCACCTCGCGCTGCGCGACCTCCTCGACATCGCCTCGACCGCGAATCCAGTCGCGCCGAAGCTCGGGCAGGCCTGCCATGATATCGATCTGTTGCTGCGGGGTCGGTGTAGGGGCCGGAGGTGTCGTACAGCGTAACCGGCGGCTCGCCCGACGACGGCTCGAGGTCGACCTGCCGCATCGCCACCCTGTGCGGGCCGACATGGATCTTGCGGCTGCCGCGGATCGGGCCGGTGGTGACGTTCAGTTCGGTGCGGGCAGGAATGTCGGCCATCGTTCATCTCCAAAGCGGAGGGATGGCGGGAGGCCCGTCATCCGCTCCCTACGCCCGTGTGAACGGGATCAGGTTCGACGGGTCGCAGGGTCGCGAACCTGCCTCTCAGCCGCCATGCTGGCTCCCCGGGGATGACGTCGCTTTAGGCCCGCGGCTCGACGCGCCGTCTAGCGGCCGATCGGCGGGCTCTGCTTGACCGGTACCTTCTTGGCGGGCGCCGACGACTTGCCCTCGGCGGGGCTCACCGTGCCATCCTTGTTCGCGTCCATCTTGTCGAAATTGGTCAGCGTCGGGGCGCGGAACTCGTCCTTGCTGATGGTGCCGTCCTTGCTGGTGTCGAACCGGTCGAGGAACGGCTTGGCGTCGGGCTTGGGGATGGCCGGAAGCTTGGCGCGCGCGTCGAACTCGGCGCGGCTGATCGATCCGTTGCCGTCCGTATCGAAGCGCGTGAAGGCGGTATCGCGCTCCTTCTTGATCAACTCCAGCTCGGCCTCGCTGGTCCGCTTGAGGCGCGCCTCAATCTCCGCTGCGTCGGCCTTGCCGTCCTTGTTGGTGTCGAGATCGGCATAATCGGTGTCGAGCCTGGCGCTGATCTGCTCGCGGCTCACGGGCTGGCTTCTCGGCGGGGGCGGCTGCCTCCTGCGCCAGCGCGGCGCCGGGGATTGCCGCCAGGATCAAGGTCGCCGTCAATCGATTGAACATATGTTTCCTCTTCAAATGGTTGCGGCCTTCTGCCCCCATCGCGACACCTGCCGCAACCCGGATTGCGGCAGTATGAACCGGGGCCGCGTTGACCAGGCGCTTGACCTTTGGTGGCCCGGCGGGCTTTGGAGGCGGCCAATGGTCACTCTTTCCCATCTCGACCGGCTCGAGGCCGAGAGCATCCACATCATGCGCGAAACCGTCGCCGAGGCGGCGCGGCCGGTGATGCTCTATTCGATCGGCAAGGACAGCGCGGTGATGCTGCACCTCGCCAGGAAGGCCTTCTACCCGGCACCGCTGCCGTTTCCGCTGCTGCACGTCGACACCAGCTGGAAGTTCCGCGACATGTATGCGCTGCGCGACAAGGTGGCGCGGCAGGACGGCATTGACCTCATCGTCTACAAGAACCCCGAGGCCGAGGCCCGGCAGATCAACCCGTTCGATCATGGACCGCTCCACACCGACCTGTGGAAGACCGAGGGGCTCAAGCAGGCGCTTGACAAATATGGCTTCGATGCGGCGTTCGGCGGCGCCCGGCGCGACGAGGAGAAGAGCCGGGCCAAGGAGCGCATCTTCTCCTTCCGTTCGGCCAGCCACCGCTGGGACCCCAAGCGCCAGCGGCCCGAGCTGTGGTCGCTCTACAATGTCCGCAAAAACCCCGGGGAATCGATGCGGGTGTTCCCGCTCAGCAATTGGACCGAGCTCGACGTCTGGCAATATATCATGCGCGAGGGCATCGAGATCGTCCCGCTCTATCTGTCGGCCCCGCGGCCGGTCGTCGAGCGCGACGGATTGCTGCTCATGGTCGATGACGAGCGGTTTCGGTTGCGGGACGGGGAGGCGGTCGAAACCCGCTCGGTGCGGTTCCGGACGCTCGGCTGCTATCCGCTATCCGGCGCAGTCGAAAGCGAGGCGAACACGATCGAGAAAGTGGTCCAGGAGATGCTGCTGGCAACGACCAGCGAGCGGCAGGGCCGGATCATCGACCGCGACGCCGGCGACGGCTCGATGGAGAAGAAGAAGCAGGAGGGTTACTTCTGATGGCCCTCCCACCTCGCCGCCGAGCGCGACCTCATCGCCAGCGACATCTCCGCCTATCTCGAACGGCAGAAGAGCCAAGGAACTGCTGCGCTTCATCACCTGCGGCAGCGTCGATGACGGCAAGTCGACCCTGATCGGGCGGCTGCTGTACGAGACCAGGCAGATTTTCGACGACCAGATGGCGGCGCTCGAGGCCGACAGCAAGCGCGTCGGCACCCAGGGCGAGAAGATCGATTTCGCGCTGCTGGTCGACGGTCTCGCGGCGGAGCGCGAGCAGGGCATCACGATCGACGTCGCCTATCGCTTCTTCGCCACCGACAAGCGCAAGTTCATCGTCGCCGACACGCCCGGGCATGAGCAATATACCCGCAATATGGTCACCGGCGCGTCGACCGCCGACCTCGCCCTGCTGCTGGTCGATGCGCGCAAGGGCGTGCTCGAACAGACCCGCCGCCATTCGATCCTGGCCAATCTGGTCGGTATCCGCCGCGTGGTGCTGGCGGTGACCAAGATGGATCTGGTCGATTACGATCGCGACCTGTTCGACGCGATCGTCGCCGACTATCGCGCTTTCGCCGACAAGATCGGGATCGGCGACTGGATCGCCATTCCAGTGTCGGGGCTGGGCGGGGACAATGTCGCCGCGCCCGGCGAGCACGATGGCCTGGTATCAGGGCCCCGCCTTGCTGGAGCATCTGGAGACGGTGCCGATCGACAGCGCGGCGGATGAGGCCAAGCCGTTTCGAATGCCGGTGCAGTGGGTCAATCGGCCGGACCAGCATTTCCGCGGGTTCGCGGGACAGGTCGCCAGCGGGCGGATCGGCCCCGGCAGTGAAGTCCGCATCCTGCCGTCGGGCCGGATGACGAAGGTTGCGCGGATCGTCACGATGCCTGCGCTGATCGATTCCGCAGGCGGCGGCGAAGGAAACGGCGACCTGGAGGAGGCCGTCGCTGGCCAATCAGTCACTCTGACGCTGGCCAAGGAAATCGACTGCTCGCGCGGTGACGTCATCGCCGCCGCCAAGGACCCGCCCCACGCCGCCGACCAGTTCGAGGCGACGATCGTCTGGATGGCGGATGAGCCGATGATCGCCGGTCGCGGCTATTGGCTGAAGCTCGGCACCCAGACCGCCACCGCGACCGTCGCGCAGCCAAAGCACCAGTTGAACGTCAACACGCTGGAAGAGCTGGCCGCGAAAACGCTTGAGCTGAATGCGATTGGTGTCGCCGAAGTCACGACTGACCGGGCGTTGGTGTTCGAGCCCTATCGCGATGAACATGGGGGCGCACCAAACCGGGCGCTCGGCGGCTTCATCCTGATCGACAAGCTCACCAACGCCACCGTCGCCGCCGGCATGCTCCATTTCGCTCTGCGCCGGGCGGAGAATGTCCATTGGCAGGCGCTTGACGTCAGCCGCGAAACGCATTCCCGGCTGAAGGGCCAGAAGCCGGCGGTGCTGTGGTTCACCGGCCTGTCCGGCGCCGGCAAATCGACCATCGCCAACCTGGTTGAAAAGAAGCTGGCGGCGATGGGCCGGCACACCTTCCTGCTCGACGGCGACAATGTCCGTCACGGGCTCAACAAGGATCTGGGCTTCACCGAGACCGACCGGATCGAGAATATCCGCCGCGTCGGCGAAGTGGCGAAGCTGATGGCCGACGCGGGCCTGATCGTCCTCACCGCCTTCATCTCCCCGTTTCGGGCCGAGCGCGACATGGTGCGGCGAATGATGGCGGAAGGCGAGTTCATCGAGATCTTCGTCGACACGCCGCTGGGTGAGGCGGAAAAGCGCGACGTCAAGGGTCTCTACGCCAAGGCCCGCGCCGGCGAGCTGCCCAATTTCACCGGCATCGACAGCCCCTATGAGGCACCCGAAGAGCCCGAGCTGCGGATCGACACGACGCAGTTCAGCGCCGAGGAAGCTGCCGAAAAAATCGTCGAAGTCTTGCTGAGCACGCGACTAGCGCGGAGCGACCCCGCCGGCCTTCATTTCGGCCGCGGTGACCACCCCGTCCTTGTCCGTATCGAGCCGGTCGAAATTGGCGAGCGTCGCCGTGCGGTGCTCGACCATGCTGATCTGATTGTCGCGATTGCTGTCCTCGCGCGTCAGCATCGGCAGGCCGTTCGCGGGCGCTGGGGAGGCGGTCAGCTTCGCGAATTCGGCCGGGCTCAGGAAGCCGTTCTTGTCCGCATCAAGCTGCACGAAGTGGGCGCGATTGCGAGCCTGGGCGTCGGCGAGGGCCGCTTGATTCTGAAATTGCTCGATCTCGGCGTGAGTGAGCTGGCCGTTCTTGTCGGCATCCATCTCGCGGAACTGGCTGTCCATTTGGGCGATGAATTGGGCGCGCGGGATCGGCTGGGTGACGGAACTCTTGACCAATCGCCGCCATTGGGGCGGGGAACGCTGCAAACAACAGCAATATCCGCGGCGTCGATGTCACTGTCCTGCTCAGTCTCCCTTGCCGGGCTCCGGCGAGAAATATTTGTCGTATTTGCCTTCCTCGCCCTTATGCTCGTCGGCATCGGCGGGAGTCTGGTCGTTCTTGCGCGTGACGTTGGGCCATTGGGCCGAGAAATTGGTGTTGAGCTCCAGCCATTTTTCAAGCCCGCTCTCGGTGTCGGGCAGGATCGCCTCGGCCGGGCATTCGGGCTCGCAGACGCCGCAATCGATGCATTCGTTGGGATTGATGGCGAGCATATTCTCGCCCTCGTAGAAACAGTCGACCGGACAGACCTCGACGCAGTCCATATATTTGCATTTAATGCAGGCGTCGGTGACGACGTAGGTCATGGCGAAAAAGCTCCCTCTTCCCTGCGTTCGCTAGGTCGCGGCGGTTCCCTCGTCAATCTCCTCATAGGCCTGTCGCGCCTCGGCTGCCGGGCCGCGACGGCTTGGCAGAGAAGTAACGCGCAACACCCTTACTCGGCCCCTTAGCGGCAGGGCGACCACCGAGCCGACGCGAACCTCCTCGGCGGCTTTGGCGACGCGCTTGCCGTCGACGCGGACGTGCCCGGCTTCGATCAGGCCCTGCGCCAGCGTGCGGCTTTTCACCAGCCGGATGAAGAATAGGTAGCGGTCGAGGCGCAACCTTAGCGCTTCAGCCCGGCCAGCGCGGCGAAGGCGTTACCCGGGCCGCGGACCCTGCGGCTCGCGGCGGCGAGGGCGGCGGTGGCCGCGCCACGCCCAGGCCTCGCCGGCCGGGACGAAGCCGACTTCGGCCATCAGGTGACGGACGGTCGGCTCATCCAGGCCGAGGCTGGTCGCGAGAGCGCGGTCGACCGGATCTTCGCCGCCGTGCTGCGCGGACGTGGTGGGCGTGGGTCGCCAGCCGGTCGGCCAGGTCGATCCGCAGCCAATCGCTGCCGAGGCGGCGGAAGGCCAGCGCGGCGCCGCGCGGGTCGGCGCTGCCGTCGAGGGTTGCCGCAGAGGCTGCCGGCAGGCGCGGCATCGGCTGGCCGGAGCGCACCGCGAGCAATGCCGCGCGCCATTGCTGCGCGGCGGGCTTGAGCAGTGACTGGACATAGACGTCGAGCGCGCCGAGCCGGACCCGCAGCCGGTGCACCGCATGGCGGTCGGCCTTGTCGAGCGCGGCCAGCTGCGCGGCGATCGACGCGGCGCGGCAGATGCCCGCCGGCGTCGACCAGCATCGCCGCCGAGCGCGCGAATTCCGGGGCTGGCGGTCGGGATCGGCGGCCGCGCTTGGCCAGGTCCTTGAGCGCCGGGAGATGCCGCGCGACCTGGGCCTCGACCCATTGCTCGAGCCGCGCCCGAAGCCTGGTGCGCCGCTCGGCCGACAGCCGGTCGAGCGCGCGGGCGGTGCGGACCGCCGGCTCGAGCAGCGAACGGCCCGGGGCGAGCCGGGCAAGGACATGGCCATCCCAGCCGATCGCCAGCCCGCCTGCCTCTTCCACCAGCCGGAACTCGGCATCGGGCGCCTCGCACAGCGCGGCAGCGCGGCGGTCGAGCTCGTCGCCAAGCCGGCGCTCGGCCGCGGCGAGCAGCAGCCGCTTGTCGGCCAGGCGAGCGGTCGGATCGACCCGGAACTCGAATCCAGCCAGATGTCCGATCGGCTCCGGCCCGACGCTGACTTCGCCGTCGGCGGCAACGGTCACCGGCAGCGCGTCGGCGCCGCGCGCGCCGATGTCGCGGACCAGCACGGCGGTGCGACGGTCGACGAACCGTTGGGTCAGGCGTTCGTGAAGTGCATCTGACAGCCGCGCCTCGACCGCGCGCGTCCGCTCGGCCCATTTGGCGGGATCGGCCAGCCAGTCCGACGCGCTGGGCGATATAGGCCCAGCTGCGGATGCCGGCGAGCCGGTCGGCCAGCGCCTCGATATCGCCGGCAACATTTTCGAGCCGGGCGACTTCGGCGGCGAACCATTCGTGCGGGATGTGCCCGCCTTCGCCGATATAGCTGAACAGGCGGCGGACCATGCGCGCATGATGCATCGGCCCCACTTTGCGGAAGTCGGGCAGGCCGCACACCGCCCACAGCTTGCGCGCCTTGCTTGCCGCTGGTCGCGGCGATGGCCGGATCTTCGGCCAGCAGCTTCAGCACGGCGAGGTCGATCGCCAGCGGAGCGGGCGGAGCAGCGGGTCGTCGCTTTTCGCCTCGAGACTGGCGATCAGGTCGGTGACGCTGGTGAAATCGAGGTCGGCGCTGCGCCAGTAGAGATGGTCGAGCGGACGGAAGCGATGCTCCTCGATCGCGTTGACTTCTTCATCGCTGAGTTCCGGCGCGGTTTCGCCGCCCAGGCCGAGCGTTCCGAAGCTGCCGTCGCGCTGGTGGCGCCCGGCGCGGCCGGCGATCTGCGCCATTTCGGCGATGGTCAGCCGCCGGTCGCGGCGGCCATCGAACTTTTCCAGCCCGGCGAAGGCGACATGGGTGACGTCCATGTTGAGGCCCATGCCGATCGCGTCCGTGGCGACCAGATAATCGACCTCGCCGCGCTGGAACATGGCGACCTGGGCATTGCGGGTGGCGGGCGACAGCGCCCCCATCACTACCGCCGCGCCGCCCTTGAAGCGGCGCAGCATTTCGGCCAGCGCGTAAACCTGCTCGGCGGAGAAGGCGACGACCGCGCTGCGCGGCGGCAGCCGGCTGAGCTTGGCCGCGCCGGCATAGCGCAGGGTCGAGAAGCGCGGGCGGCTGACGATCTCCGCTTCGGGCAGCAGCTTGCGGACCAGCGGCCTGAGCGTTTCGGAACCGAGGATCAGCGTTTCCTCGCGGCCGCGGGCGCGGAGCATCCGGTCGGTGAAGACATGGCCGCGCTCGGGATCGATGCCGAGCTGCGCCTCGTCGATCGCGGCGAAGGCGAAGTCTGCGGCCGGCCTTCCGGTCGGTCGTCGCGGTCGTCCTGACCGGCATGCTATTCCGCAGTGCACAGGAAATATCGCGCGCCCTGCGGGACGATCCGCTCCTCGCCGGTGATCAGCGCGACCTGGTTCGCGCCCTTGATCTGACGACCCGGTCGTAGACTTCGCGCGCCAGCAGCCGCAGCGGAAAGCCGATCACCCCGGACGAATGGGCGCACATCCGCTCGATCGCCAAGTAGGTCTTGCCGGTATTGGTGGGCCCGAGAATGGCCCGGACAAGGCCGTCACGCGGGGCGGACATGGAGGCTAATTTGGCACAGCCGCGCGGCAAGCGCAAGCGGCTTTGCGGCCAATTGAGGCGGCTCGTTTATTGGACCTTAACCTCTTTTAACCATGACGATGGCAACCGCGCGGAGAAGTCGCGCGGGTTCGGCTTCTTGGAAACCGGGGGCAGTGCTGTTGGACATGCGCGCCGAGTGGCGGAATGCGGGAGGCGGTTGCTCGTGCGCCGGCGCTCGCGCGCCGGCTTCGGCCGCCGCCAGCAGGCGCTTCGCGATATCGATCTCATCGTCGACCTCGCCGAAGAGCCGCTTTCCGGGCGTTGGTGGCGCGGTGTGGCCACGCTCAGCCTGCTCTGCGGGAGCGTGGCGGTCATCGCTCCAGCGCCGTTCGAGCCCCTGCCGGCGGCGCCCGCCGATCAGGTCGGGTCGGCCGAAGCCGAGCAGTATCGCGATATCGCCATTGCCCCGCTCGGCGCCGGATCGGCACCGGCGGGCGAATGGCGCCAAACGCGCTGGTGCGAGCCTTGCTCCCCGGCGCCCGACCGGCCGTTCATCGAACTCTTCGCCAGGCTTGGCAGCGGCGACAGCATCGCCGCATGCTGACGCGGGCCGGCGTCTCCTACGCAGAGGCCGGCGAGGCGGCGCGGCTGATCGCCTCGGCCGTTCCGGGGGGAGTGATTCCGGGCACCAGCTTCTCGATCAAGCTTGGCCGCAGGAGCCCGAGCGGGGTCCGGCCGATCGAGCGGATCGCGCTTTCGCGCCGGGCTCGACCTTAACGTGACGCTGACCGGCGGGACCGAAGGCCTGAAACTCGTCACGAGCCGGATCGCCGTCGACAAGACCCCGCTTCGGGTCCGCGGCCGGGTCGGCGACGGGCTTTACTGGGCGCTTCGGGCCGCGGGTGTCTCGCCGCAGGCGGCCGGCGAATATCTACGCGCGCTGGCGCTCGCAGATCGATGTCGGCGGCCAGGTCGGCCCCGACGACCGCTTCGACCTGATCGTCGCCAATCGCCGGGCGGCGACCGGCGAAAGCCAGGAAGGGCCGTTGCTCTATGCCGCGATCGAGCGGGCAGGCGCGAGCGACGTCCGGCTGATGAAATGGAACATCAACGGCCGGGCCGAGTGGGTCGACGCCAATGGCGCAGGCCGCCAGGTGGCGGCGATGACCTGGCCGGTGGCGGCCGGATCACCTCGGGCTTCGGCGTCCGTGTCCACCCGATCCTGCGCTTTGCCCGGATGCATCGCGGGATCGACTTCGGCGCCCGTTATGGTGCGCCGATCGTCGCGGCCGCCGACGGACAGGGTCACCCGCGCCGGCTGGGCGGGTGGCTATGGGCAGCAGGTTCGACTGGCCCATGGCGGCGGCATGGGCAGCAGCTACAGCCACATGAGCCGGATCGTCGCGGACCCCGGCAGCTTCGTCCGCCAGGGCCAGTTGATCGGCTATGTCGGATCAAGCGGCCTGTCGACCGGCCCCCACCTCCATTACGAGGTCTATCGCAACGGCGCCGCGGTCAATCCGCTCGGCGTCAAATTCGCCAGCCGGTCGCTGCTCGAGGGCGAGCAGCTCGAGCGGTTCAAGGCACGGCTGGCGCAGCTGATGGCAATCGGGACGCGGACAACGGCTTCCGCTCAGCCGAAGGGCTAGCGTCAGCCCGGCCCCGAGCCAGGGCCTTCCTTGGCTTTAGCGAGCAAAACTGGAAGGCGGGTCCCGGTCGAGCCCGGGATGACAGCCGGTTTACTTCCCGTGCCCGCGCCAGCGTTTGACGGTGCGCTGGATAATGCCCTCCTCGTCGCCGGTCTCGCACCAGGCGGCCGCGAAGCTCGGGTCGGAAGAGGCGGGGCGTTTTTCCGGCTCGAGGTCGTCGAAGCGGACGCGGATCGGAATGGCGACGCCTTCGCCGCAGACGATGCATTCGCGATTGCGAAGCGCCGGGATGGCATCGAGGAAGCCGCGTGCGCCTTCGGGCATTGCCGCGCGGACGCAGGCCTGGTCGCGATCGTTGTTCAAGCGCATCGAGATGATCGTGCCGCACTGCGACAGAACGCCTTCGGCCAAGTCGGACGGGCGCTGGGTGATGAGGCCCAGCGATACGCCATATTTACGGCCTTCCTTGGCGATCCGCTCGAGGATCTTGCGAACCGCCTGGCCACCAGCATGCTCGTCCTTGGGCACGTAGCGGTGCGCCTCTTCGCAGACCAGCAGCAGCGGGCGCTGCGCCTCGGTCCGCGACCAGATGGCATAATCGAACACCATGCGTGCCAGCACCGAAACGACGACCGAGGTCACCTCGGACGGAACGCCCGAGACGTCCACGATCGAAATCGGCCGGCCATGGCTCGGCAGGCGGAACAACTTGCCGATGAAGCTGCCCATCGTGTCCGACACCAGCATGCCCGAGAACATGAAGGAGTAGCGAGGATCGGCGCGGAGCTCGTCGAGCTTGTTCTTGATCCGCTGATACGGCGTCGTATCGCCAGCCCGGTCGAGTTTGCCCATTTCGGCGACCAGGATCGCATTGAGGTCGGTCAGCAGATAGGGGATCGGCGAATCGACCGTGACCTTGGCCGATATTGTTCGGACGATTTCGACCTGGTGCGTGCGGCGAGCAGGATCTTGGCGAGGATGTCGGCGTCGCGGTTGCGCTCGGCCCCGTCGGTCGTCAGCAACACCTCGCAATGCTCTTCAAAATTCAGGAGCCAGTAGGGCAGCTGGAGGTTGTCGACATTGAACAGCTCGCCGCAACTCTTGAACGCCGCTGAATATTCGCCGTGGGGATCGATCATGACGATATGACCCTCGGGCGACAGCTCAGAGATGCGATGCAGGATCAGAGCAACCGAGGTCGACTTACCGGTACCGGTCGAACCGAGGATGGCGAAATGCTTCGACAGCATCGGGTCGACATAGAGCGTGCCGCGGATGTCGTCGGTCGGATAAACCGTTCCGATCTCGACATGCGGGCTGTCGTCGGCGGCGAAGATCGCGCGCATGTCGTCGGTGGTGACGGGCAGGATCGCCTGGCCGGGGATCGGATAGCGGGTAACGCCGCGGCGGAAGGAGCCGAGGCCGCCGCCGGAGCGCTGCACGCCTTCGCCGAGGAAATCGACGTTGGCGATGACCGTGCCGGGCTCGTCGCCGGTGCGCAGGGTGCGGACGTTGGCTACCAGCCAGCTTTGGGCGACCTTCATCTTCACTTGGCTGCCGACCTGGCCGGACATGGCGATTGACGGATCGGAATGGGTCATCAGTTCGCCAAGGCGCGTCGCGTCCATCACGACGCGCGAGCCGGAGCCGGCGATCTCAAGCACCTGGCCGATCGGCGGACAGGCATCGCGCGAAACGGAATTGGTCCCGGCTTCGCCATCCGTGTAGCTGCTCATCTCATCGAGGAACTGGCTCAGGCTTGGTTGATCGGTCATACGCGTGGGCGCCCTTGTTCAATCATTACGGTTGCAGCCGGGTTAGCCGAACCGGGTTAAAATTGAATTGAGGGTGTTTTTAGAAGCGGCGGCGGAAGGCCATCGCGGCGGCCCAGCCCAGGCCCAGCGACAGCAGCACGGCGGCCAACCCGTAAAGGAAGCCATGGCGTCGCGCGGCCAGCGCGACATATCGCTCGAAACCGGATTTTCCGATTTCGATTTCCCTGGTGGCAGCGGCGATCACCTTTCCGTCATCGACGAGGAAGGTTTCGGCGGTATAGGTGCCGACCGGCACCTGGCTGGGAATGGTGATGCGCGCCCGGTAGAGCACGCCTTCGCTGATCTCCACGCCACGCGGATATTCTGCGTAGAGACCCTCGCGCTTCCTCAAGTCGAGCAAGCCCGCCTCGAACCGCCGCTCCTTTTCCGGAAGCGCACCGCCGCCGGTCGACAGCTGCAAATCCTGCAGGCCAAGCTCATAGATGGCGGCGGTACGCTCGTCGACCAGCTGGCGTACCGGGGCGGAGGATGCGACGGCGTAATAGCTTGGGGCCGAGCGGAACCGGTTGGAATCGGCGTTCATCCAGATGCCGGCGATCTTCTGCTTCTCGCGGACCAGGATCGGCTCGACCGGGCCCTTCAGCACGACGATGACGTCGGCAGGATCCCTGGGCACGCGCCCGCCCGGATAGAGAACCGCTCCGAACAGCAGCAGCTGTGCGCCGCTGAAGCTATAGCGGATCTCGATGGACCGGGCGCTGATGTCGGGCACCAGCTTGGGCCCGGCCTGGGCCATCAGGATCGGCGTCAGGCCGAGAAGGAGAGCCAGGCGCTTCACAGATACTCGATCGAGAAAATCTCGTCCGGCCGCCAGGTCAGGCCGAGCAGCATCCGCAGCGCCACCAGCAGGATGATCGCCGCCAGCGCGAGACGCAGCAGGTCCGGCTTCAATCGGGTGGCGAGGATCGCGCCATATTGGGCGCCGACCACGCCGCCGACCAGCAGCAATGCAGCGAGCACGATGTCGACCGCCTGGGTGGTGGTGGCGTGGATCATGGTCGTCACCGCGCTCACCGCCAGGATCATCACCAGGCTGGTGCCGACGACCACACGCGCCGCCATGCCAAGCAGGTAGATCATGGCCGGAATCAAAATGAAGCCGCCGCCGATCCCCAGCAGGACGGTCATCATGCCGGCGACGAACCCCAGCGCCAGCGGCGCCAGCGGCGACAGGTAAAGGCCTGAGGCATAGAATCGCCAACGCAGCGGCA
The DNA here is from genome assembly GCA_963844355.1 of uncultured Alphaproteobacteria bacterium. Classification (GTDB taxonomy): domain Bacteria; phylum Pseudomonadota; class Alphaproteobacteria; order Sphingomonadales; family Sphingomonadaceae; genus Sphingomicrobium. Next base: position 15,974 of record CAWJNY010000005.1, on the reverse strand, counting down.
AACCGGCGACCCAGCGGTTGTGCCGCGGGCGTTCGATCGTCTCGTCCAGCTGGATCCAGCCCAACGCGACCAGCGCATCCTTCAGCATCAATCCGCCAATGCCGCCGAGCAGGATGACATAAAGAAAGCCGATGACCAGGTCGATCTGGCCCGATGACTGGAGCAGCCGGAACAAGCCCGCGCCCGCCAGGCTACCGACCGCGCCGCCGGCAATCATCACCGCGCCCATCTTGAAATCGACCCCGCCGCGGCGCCAATGGGCGTGGGCGCCGGACACGCTGGCGCCGGTAATCTGGGTGGTCGCGGAGGCCACCGCGACGGTCGGCGGAATGCCATAGAAGATGAGAAGCGGGGTGGTAAGGAAGCCGCCACCGACCCCGAACATGCCGGATAGCAGCCCGACCAGCCCGCCGAGCGCGATGATCAGCAGCGCATTGACCGACATGCCGGCGATGGGGAGGTAAATGTCCATGATGCGTCGCGTTGGGACGCTAGCCGCAAATGAGCGGCAAAACCAAGGCAGTCCGCCGGTTTTTAGAAGTCGCCGGCGATCGTCACCACGCCACCCGAGCCCGGCGTCGCATTGCCCAGGAGCTTGTAGCGGTAATCGATATGAACGCGCATTCCTCTTCCGATGTGCAACGAGCCGCGAGGGCCGATGTCCAGGCGGCTGAGTCCCGGCTGCGCCCCGCCCCATACCCCGAGACCCGCTGAGAGATTGCGCCAGGCCGGGCGGGTCACGGCGACTTGTCCGTCAACGAACCAGTCGGGATTGTTGAAGTCCACCACTCCGCCCTGGAAATAGGCGTCGAGGGTCGATCGCCACGGCATCGGGCGGCCATAGAGGCCGCCCTCCGCGAACAAGGCAAAGCCGCTCCGTCCGCCATAATCCCCAAGCGCGTGACGCCGCTCGAGCGTCAGCGCGACCGGCCAATGGGCAAAAGGTTGATAGCGGGCGCCGAGCGCTACCTCGCCGCCACGTTGACTGTTGATCGGCGCGCTTGCTCTGAGGCTCGCCGCCAGTTGCGGATTGAAGCGCCAAAGCAGCCTCGCGCCTGCCTGGCTGCCGCCCAGCGTGCCGCCCTTGGCAAGGCTCTGCGGTGCCGCTTGATCGCGCATCATCGCCCAACTGCTGACCTGCAGCCGATCCAGGCCACGGTGCAGCCTGGTATCGGCGAACGAGGGCGTCGTCTGGCGCGCCGGGACCGGCATGGCTGAGGCCCGCTCGGGCTGATCTAAATCGGCGAATGGAAGGGCTGCGCCGTAGATATTCACTTCCCCCGGCGCGGACGGAGGTCGGTCGACGTAGATTATTTGGGACGGGCTGCTGCGTGATGCCGCCGGAACCGGTACGTATACGGGGAACGGCAAATAAGCCGGGTAGGGCGGGTAGGCGGCATAGGGTTGGTAAGCGCCTTGCGCCCCGTAGGTGCTCGGCGGATGCGGCGGGTAGCGGGGCGTGACCGGCTCGATCGGCGGCAGCGCGGTGGGCGGAATGGGAGGTATGAGCGGTTCGGGTGACTGTGCCGCATTCGCGTCGAACGCAAATGCCTGCATCCCCGGAATGAGACCAAGGCTGACTGCGCGGATCGCCGCCCAGGCAAGGACTGCTACGCCAAGGAAGCGGATCGAATTGCTCATGATCGGGATAGCTCCGCGGGAAAAATATGGAATGTCTTGTCCCATTGCTTCGCCCCGCCGGCTGAATGGAGCAGCAGCGCGCGACGGGCGGCGAGAACCGAGACAATGTTGGCGATGAAGATGCGCGGGATGGCGCGCAGACCCTCGCGCCAGCCATAAGCGGCGGCAGTGAAGCAAGCCCGCATCATCAGGCGCCACCCGAGCAGCCAGCCGTTGATCCACATTAATGTCGCCAGCGTCGCCGACACCGGGACGGAGACTGGCGCACCGAGCGAAGCGGCGAAGGCCACTTGAGCCCATAGAATTGCTGCGGCATAGCCGGCGAGGAGGAGCAGCGCCGCCAGCGGCCCGCGACGGTCGCGCATCCGCATCCAGCGCTCTCCCACGCCCCCGCGCCAGCCAAGCTCGTCCCAACCGGCAAAGGCAATCCCGCCGATCCAGCGCGCTTTCTGCCGAACGGCGGCGGAGATGGTCGAAGGGAAATGACCGCGGCTGGCGACGACCGCCCGGTTGCCTTGCTCCGCCGGGATGCGCACGAACATGGTCTTGATGCCGATCGCGCCGAGGCGCAGGCCCATCTCATAATCCTCGGTCATGCTGGAACCGGCGAAGGGACGCCCATCGTGGCGCGCGGCGAGGCGCGACAGGGCGACCCGTTCGATCGCGCAGCCAACGCCAGCCAGCGGGATTGCCGCGCCGACCGCTTCGCGCACGACCAGTTCCTTCATATGCGCCTCGGCGAATTCGTCGGCGTAATGGCCGCCGACCCAACGCGAACCCGCGTCGATCAGCGGCACCACCGGCAACTGGACCAGCCCGGCATATTCGACCAATCGGTCGAACAGCTTCAGCTCGAGCGGATGAACCACATCTTCCGCATCGTGCAGCACCACCGCCTTGGCGGCGCGGCCAACGGCGCCTTCGTAGGCGACCAGCGAGGCGTAGAGGCGATTCAGACAATCGGCCTTGGTGGTCGGCCCGTCGACGTCGATCTCAACCGCGATCACCCGCGGATCCTTGACGCTGCCGATCGCCGCCAGCGTTGCCGGATCATTGCGGTAATAGCCGACGAACAACCAATATTCCTCGTGATCGAACCGTTCGAGAGTTGCACGCAGCATCGGCGCGATCACTCCGGCCTCGTCCCAGGCTGGGATGAGTACGGCGAACCAGCCCGGCCGCATCGGCGGCGGTAACCCGCCCGCGTGCATCCTTGGGAAGCGCGAATAGACGGTCAGCGCGCGCCACCCCCGGCGAACGAAATAAATGGCGTCGACGACAAGGTCGTCGATCGCGAACAGCAGGAAGCCCGCCGCCGCGAACAACGCCAGCTCGGCAATGATTTCGGTCAGGATGAAAGCGAACAGCGGCATTCGTTGCCTAGTCGCGTCCAGCATCGATCAAAGAAGAAGCCCGGTCCTACCCGCGATCGCCCAGAGAATCGCAATGTGCCGAGCGAGTGAGTGCATGTCATAACGGGTACAAAACGACAAGACCCGACGGAAAGCCGTTCGTCGGTCGGCTCACGACGTCCGGACGACGGCTTTATCATTCCCTTAACCACGATACCGGTAGGCCGGTTCGGTGTTGGGAGGAATCGGCGGCCGATGAAGTTTGCGCGCGACCTGTTGTTGCCTTGCGCGCTGTGCGCGGCGACGTTCGCCATCGCGCTTGCGCTGGCGGTTGCCGGCGGGGTCACGGGAACGAAGATCCTCAGCGATTATGTGAGGGTCAGCCTGGTGACCGGCGTCCTTGGCCCTCCTCATCTGGATGATGGTTCCCTGGTTTCGCAGCGCCGGCCTGCGCAGCGCGGGGCCGTTCTCCGCAGCCGTCGCGATGCTCCGCGAACGATGGCTGCTGCTGATCCTCCCGGCGGCGATATTTCCGATTTTCATGACCGGCTTCACCGTGTCGAAGATCAGCTTCCCCTTGTTCACCGGTTACCATTGGGACGGATTCTGGACGGCGGCCGATGCGCTGCTGTTCAACGGCGATCCGTGGCGGGTGACGCATCGCCTGATCGGGGTCCAGGCGACGCAGGTGCTGGTGACCTTCTACACGCTGATCTGGGGAAGCGTGCTGGCGCTCGCGCTTCCAATCTATGCCTTTTCGGGCAGGCCGCGGGCGGTGATCCGCGCCTATACGTCGCTGATGGCCACCTGGTTCGTGGTGGGGGTGGCCGGCGCCGCCATCTTCTCCTCGGTGGGGCCGGTTTTCGCCCACTTGGTCGATCCGGCGCTAGGCGAACATTTCGCCCCGCTGCGTCACTCGCTTGCCGCGATTCTGCCCGGCAATGATCCGATCCTCGGTTCCCAGGCCTATCTCCTCAACGCCTTCGACCAACGCGAGGCGTATCGCGCCGGCGGCGTTTCGGCGATGCCGTCGATGCATCTCGCGGTCTGCGCCTTCTTTGTCATCCTGGCGTGGCGAAGCATCTGGCGGGTACCGGCGATCATCCTGTGGTTGGTGATCTGGGTGGGCTCGGTGCACTTCGGCTACCATTATGCGCTCGACGGGATCCTCGGTTCCGCCGGCGCCTGGCTTTGCTGGAAGCTGACCGCTCCGATTGCCTTCCAGGCGGCGCCGCAGTCGCAGCCAAGGTTCGCCGCCGCATGACTCGACCGAACGTCCCCTGCGCGAGCGCGACTGGCTCATTCCCAGCGCGGTGATGACGGCGATGCTGGGCGCGGTGGCGCTCATTCTGATGCCGGTCGCCGGCTATGACGAAATTCCCCCTTACTTCGGCCGCTTCATCGGATTGATGAACTTTGCGTTCGTCGGCGGCATCGCCTTGCTGCTGGTCCAACTGATCAAGATGAAAAAGGCGGGCGTGGAGGAACCCATCGCCCATCTGAAGCAGCGCCTTCTGGCCAACAGGTCATACGCGCTGGCCGCCGTTGCCGGGATGATGCTGGCGGGCATCGACATGCTGTTCTTCATGTGGATCAAGCCCGAGGTGACCGCGGTGTCGCCCTTCTGGGCCGACGAGCTGTTCGCCGACATCGATCATGCCATCTTCCGCACCGATCCCTGGCGCCTGTTCCAGGGCATCGACCTGACGTTCCACGCCTGGGCGTATAGTTTCTTCTGGGCGGTGGCGATCATGGCGTCGCTGGTCTGGGTGTTCGCGCAACGGCCGTCGTTTCAGCGCAGCAGCCTGATCCTGTCCTATTTCGCGCTGTGGTCGCTGTTCGGGCCGATCGGGCAATTGCTGTTTTCGTCGGCCGGTCCGATTTTCTACCAGCGCGTCGGCCTCGGCGATCGTTTCGCGGAGCTTGGCGGCAATATTCCGGAGATCACCCAGACGGTGTCCGGCTATTTGTGGAACTTCCATATCAATGGAGAGCTTGGCGCCGGCGCGGGCATTTCGGCGATGCCGTCGCTGCACATCGCGACCGTGACCTGGATCTACCTCGTCTTTCGCGGCCACCAGTCCCGGCTGACCCCCCTCACCGCCGCGTTCGCACTGTACATCTGGGCGCTGTCGGTGGCGCTGGGCTGGCACTATGCGGTCGACGGGATTGCCGGGGCGGCCGGCGCGGTCGCCACCCACGCCGCGTGCCGCGCCTATTTGCGGGTCCGGGACCGGGCGCCCCTGGGCCAGCCTCGGCCGGCGCCATCATTGAATTGACTGCCGACATCGCGCCTTGAAGCGGCTAATGAGCTCCGTTCCTGTTGAGCTTGTTGGAGAAGCCTACCGATGCGAGTGCTCCTGACCGGTGGGTCCGGGTTCATCGGATCCCACACCGCGCTCTCGATTGCCGGTGCGGGGCATGAACCGATCCTGCTCGACAATTTCAGCAACAGCTCGCCGGCGGTGGTGGACAGGCTCTCGGCCATCGCCGGCCGCCCGATCGCGATTGTGACCGGCGACGTTCGCGACGTTGACCTGGTGTGCCAGGTGCTGGCCGATCATCGCATCGATGCCGTGATTCATTTTGCAGCACTGAAGGCGGTCGCGGAATCGGTTGCCGACCCGCTGTCCTACTATGCCAACAATGTCGGCGGAATGATCGCCCTGCTCGAGGCCATGCGGGCCGAAAATGTCCGCACCCTCGTCTTCAGCAGCAGCGCGACGGTCTATGGTGAGCCGCAGCGGCTGCCGATCGATGAGGATCATCCCACGGGAGCGGTCAATCCCTATGGCCAGGCCAAGCTGATATGCGAGCAGATGCTGGCGGACCTGGCGCGCTCGGATCCGGCATGGAGCATCTCGGTGCTTCGCTACTTCAATCCGGTAGGGGCTCACCCGTCCGGCCTGATCGGGGAGGATCCCAAGGGCATTCCCAACAATCTGATGCCGCTGCTGACCCGTGCGGCGCTTGGGAAAATGAGCCGCCTTTCGGTCTTCGGTACTGACTATCCCGACCGCGGACGGATCGGCCGTGCGCGATTATATTCACGTCGTCGATCTTGCCGAGGGGCATGTCGCGGCCCTGGAAGCGCTGGCGAAAAGCAAGGGCTTGCAGGTCCACAACCTCGGCACGGGCCGGGGCACCAGCGTCCTTGAGCTGATCGCGGCGTTCGAGGAATCGACGGGGGCGCAGGTACCGCATGTCGGCGCCGGCCGGCGCAGCGGCGACGTCGCGGCAATGTATGCCGCCACCGGCAAGGCCGAAAAGGAGCTCGGCTGGAGCGCAACGCGAGGTCTGGCCGAAATGTGCGCCGACAGCTGGCGGTTCGCGAGCCGGGAGGAGTGACTGGTCGCCAGAGATCGCGATGGTCGATGGCTGGCCGAAGCGATTTGCTGAGCCAGAGCATGTGGACCGGTCGCCGCGCGGTTCGGAAAGAGGGATTGCGTCTGCCGGATGAAGTGGCAGCGTTCGGCGGGGACGGGTTAGGTCCGGGGGGAGAGTGGACGACATCTCGGTCAAAAGGGCATTGGCGCTGCCGGCATTTTTGGCGGCGACAATGATTCTGCTCGCGGCAGCGATCAGCCACAGACAGGCGTCGACGGATCCCTGGTGTTCCTCCCTATCTTGCGCCTGGGCGGCCGTCACGCTGCTAGCGGTTCTTATGGGTGTTCGTGCAGGTGGCACGGCTGGCCCCATTGCGAGCCGACAGGCCGATTCAGATTGTATGCAGCGGCTTCGATCCATGCAGGCCTGGCCGTCATTCCGGCGCTGATCTTTCCCGCTGTTCCTAGCCGGCTACACCTGGGCGAAATCCTCGATCCCGTTTGCTGTGGGTTATGGTTGGGAAGAATATTGGGCGGATGCCGACCGGCTGATATTTGGCGCGGATGCCTGGCGGCTGGCCCATTCGCTCTTGCCCGCTCTCTGGTCGGCATGGACCTTCTTTTATGCGGTGATCTGGGGTTTCGCACTGGTCTTCAGCGGCGCGCTGATCGCCGCCTTCGCCAGCCGCCGTTTCACCTGCGGTCTTCTTCTACCGCCATGATGCTCAGCTGGCTGATTGGCGGCATCGCGTCATCGCCTATTCCATTATCCGCCGCCGGCCCGGTGTTCGCGCATCTTGCCGACCCTGATCTGGCCGCACGATTTCAACCGCTGCGTGGCGAGCTCGTTCGAGATTTGGCCAAGGATGACTTGGTGCTGCTTCGCAGCGTTACCTGGAGTTGGGATGAAGCGCGAAAGTCGCGCTAAAGGGGGGCGGAATTTCCGCCATGCCGTCGATGCACATCGCGACCGCGACAATCTGATTCTCTAGCTGCGCGAAGGACATGGTGGCTGCCGGTTGCGGCGCTGTTTTGGGTGATGACCTTCTTTGGGTCTGTTTATCTTGGCTATCATTATGCGCTGGACGCGCCGGTGGCGGCAGCGGTGGCAGTGTTGTGCTGGACGTTTGCACAAAAGCTTTATGCGATTCCTGGTCATCAACCGCGGACGATGCCCGTGGGGCATTGGCATCTTCCTTTCTCATTGGTGAGTTGCGTCTTCGCGCAGGCAGAGACCCGAACAAGTTCAAAGGCCGTTGCCAGCAAAGGCAGGATGTTGAGGCCCCCGAGGGTAGCCGAGAACTCGCGAACAATCCTCCCTCGCGCCACGGCCCACGCCAAAAGAGGGCGCACAAGGCGGCAAGGTCGTAGATTACCGCATAGGGGGCGGCCAACAGGCGTTTTTGCCAGCCACTATCGCCGCGCTTTGCGTCGGGGGCTGCCGTCGCGGCAATAGTATACGAGCCATGCCCCCAGCGCAGCGCCTGCGAGCAGGAACGGAATTGGCGGAAGTTGCCATAACGCGGCAACCGAAGACGGGATGTGATTGTGACGTTTCAGGACGCCGATTCTTCTCGACGATCGACCGGAAGTGGTCAAAGAGCGCGCCGAGCCATCGCAGCCCAGGTCTCAAGGCCAAACAGGGCCAGCGGACAGAAGCATGAAACCAATGATCGTCAGGCCGCCGGCCACGATCCGCTGAACGGTTCCTCCTGCCGGCGAGCGAGGGCGGGACGGCAGTCAATACGGGGTCAATTCGGTGCTGCAGCGGGCCGCCCCGTGATGGGCATTCTGCTTGCCGTTGTGTAGCCAGGCCTGGGCCAAGCGATCGGCAAAGAGAGCGATGACAATCCCGGCCACGCCATCCACAACATAATGCCAGCCGAGAATGACGGAGCAGCCGAAAACGCCAAGCAGATATGCGAGCCCCAGCTTGGCAAGCCCCGGGCCTTTAGCACCAGCGCAAACCAGGCCGCAATCGCGACATGCATCGACGGGAAGGCTGATATGCCGCCGCCGATGACTGCGCCGCGCGCCTGGTAATTTGCCCACAGGATTGCCGCCGGCCTTTGGACGACTCGGGCGCGACCGATGGATCAAACTGCCCGGTGAAAATCGGACCGGCCGACGAAAAGACATAAGCGAAGAACATGCCGATCGGCCAGGTCAGCATGAAGCCCAAGATATGGCGGGCCTTTGCCGGCACGCCAGTGGAGCACCCAGAGGATCCCGCCAAGATGTGCCGCGTGCCATAGGCCGTAAAAGAAGCCGAGCGCAGGAAGGATCGGATGGATGGTCAGCGCGATTGCCTGTGGGTCTACGAACAGCATGCGGTCCGACGCTGCGAGCAGGTCGTCAGCCCAGAACGGTACGATCGCAGTGATCATCGACTTGAGGTAGCTCAGCGAAAACAGGAAGGCGCCAATCACCGCAACACCGATGGCGATTGGTACGAACTCCCGGGCGGCGGCTGGAAAGGATTCCCGGATGGCGGCGATTGGTCGTTCGGTGCCCGCGCTCCACAGCCGCCACAAATAAATGAGGAACCGCCCAAGCGCCGCGAGGACCACGACGACCAGCGCAATCGTCAGGCTGGTTTCGCCTTTGGGGTTTCCAGGATAGCCCGTCCAAATCCTTACCGCGACGGCGCAGGCGGCGGCGACCACGGCAATGCCGATCGCCTTGAACAGCCATGCCCGGTCCCGCCCCATAGGACTACTTATCGCCAATCGTCCGCGAAGTCATCGTTGTGCTGGCCCCTTGTCCGGCCCTGATACAGGGGAACTCGCCTCGAGGGTGGGAACGAGTGGGGCTCCCAGGCTTTTACCTGACAGTAAGGTTAATCCCCTAAGCCGCCTGCATGACATTCGAAGGCCTTGACGCGCGAGCAACTTACATGACGGTCCAGCAAAGGCTGCAGGCCAAGGCAGCCGCCCTATTGGTTTCGATCGAAACCAGACTTCGTCGCATCATGACGATCTGGTTCGGGGTCGCGCTCGCGGCTTGCGCACTGCGCATCGCGACCAGTCCGATCCATGCCGCGCCCGACCTGTCGACCTACCTGCCCTATGTCCTTCTGGTCGGCGCGCCCCTCGTGTCGATGGGTCTTGCGTTGCACTGGTTTGCAGATGGCGACAGTCTTGCTCAGCCGCGCACGCGGCTCGCCATTCTCGGCCGCTGGCGCACCGTCGACCGAGCGGAGGCCCAGCGTCACCCTCTATACGGCAGCAGCGGGATCATGGTCTCGCTGCTGGTCGGAATGCTGCTCAACGTGCCCGTTCGCGCGCTCGAATATCTGGCCGCCATGCCGGCGCTCAGCGGCCGCGTGCCCGAATGGCTGTCGACGCTGCATATAGCGATGACGCTCGACGTCGTGCTTCTGACCAGCCTCTATGCGATCGCCTTCGTTGCGGCGCTGCGCCGCGTGCCGCTGTTCCCGCGCCTGCTGGTCGCGATCTGGGCGATCGATATCGCCATGCAGCTCGGCATCGCCACCGTCGTCGCCGGCGCCGAGGGTCTTCCGAACGATGTCGGCCAGGCGCTGCACATGCTGCTCGACGGCAACGTCAAGAAGGTGCTGATCAGCGTCGGCCTGTGGCTGCCCTATTTGCTGATGTCGAAGCGGGTCAACGTCACCTTCCGCCACCGCGTCGAGGCGTAGCGCCTCTTCCGTTCATCCCGAGCGAAGCCTGAGGCGTTCGTGAGGCGGCATTCCAGCGCGTCTCGACTTCGCTCGAGCACGAACGGAATGGCCGGGAAGTGGCCCCTTCTTCGACTGAAGCTTTTTCGGACTTGCCTTCGCCGGCAAACCGCGACTCGGCGCGACTCGGGACTTTTTCGCTTGAACCCGATCCCGCCGAGGCACCCTTAACTTTCGATAATCGGTCATCGACCAGCTCGAATCTGTCCAATTTCGAGACTCGGCGAATATGGCAGATATCCGGACAATTTCGACGCCGCATGCTCAAAATTGGCAGTTTTCCCAGCGGTCTACCGCAGTAGCGAGCATCGTGGGACGTTAACGCGAATTAAATCACCGTGCTTGACAAAAAATTAAGCAAAGCAGAGGTTTCCGGGGTCAAGCGGCTGGGGGGTCGCGGAAAAGACGACTGCGGGGGCTGTTGAGTAATCTTCCTCGCCATCGTTGAAACATCAGCTCCGCCTCCCCTGGCGTGCGACAAAATCCTGTTCGTCCCAGTGGGACGGGGGGATCCAACAGTAAGGGGACGGACAATGAAGACTTTCATCAAAATGCTTCGCGACGACCGCGGCGCCTCGGCTGCGGAATATGCGTTGATTCTCGCCATTATCGGCGCGGTCATCGCCATTGCGGCGCTGACTCTGAGCGACGCCATTGGCAACGCCATGAACAATACGGCGGACTGCATCGAGCAGCCGACTTCTGGCACCTGCTAAGTCGGTGGGCGGCCGCGCTTCCGGCGCGGCCGCCACTTTTTTCCGGAGGCCGAGAATCCATCCGGTAGTGTACAGTGCGTAAATATTGCGGGGGATTGGGCAGATGAAGCGTCAGACGTTGATCGCGCTTGGAGTAGCCATCATCCTTGGACTGGTGGCGGTCCTTCTTGCCAACACTTATTTGACCGGGCGCGAGAAACAGCTCGCCCAATCGCCTGAGGGCATGGTCCGCGTCGCGGTCGCTTCGATGCCGCTCGAATATGGCGGTGAGGTCACACCCGACAAGGTCAAGTTCGTCCAGTATCCGGCGACCAGCCTGCCGCCGGGCGTTTACAAGTCGATGGCCGAGCTGCTGCCGATGGGCAAGCGCCGCGTCGCGCTTCGGCCGATCCAGGTCAACCAGCCGCTGCTCGCCGCCGATCTTTCGGGCGAAGGGCAGAGCGCCTCGATCGCCGCGCTGCTGCCCGACGGCATGCGCGCCGCGACCGTACGCATCAACGACGTTTCCGGCGTCGCCGGCTTCGTCAAGCCCAACGACACCGTCGACGTGCTGATCACTCGCCAGCCGATCAGCGGGGACGGCACCAGCCGCGAAGGCCAGCAGGTCACCGACGTGCTGCTCCAGAACATCCGCGTCATCGCCATGGGCCAGGACGCGAGCGGCGCCGACGGCAAGCCCAGCTCGACACGCAATGCGACCCTGGAAGTTGACCCCGCTCGATGCGCAGAAGCTCGCTCTCGGCCAGCAGCTCGGCACGCTGAGCTTGGTCCTGCGCAAGCCTGGCGAGGAACAGAATATCCCGAACGTCGAGACGGTCAGCCTCGATGACCTGCGCTACAGCTATTACGGCTCGCTGCCGCCCGGGGCACGCCCGGCGGTCGCCAACGCGGGATCGGCCAGCGCACTGCTGCCACCGCCGGCCGATCGGCGGGCGCGGATCGCTCGCCTGACTCGTCCGCGCGCACCGGTCATTCGCAGGTCGGCCCCGGTGGTCGATCCGACGTCGACGATCAGTGTGACCAGGGGTGTTGAAACCAAGGACTATGAGGTGGGGGCCTATGTTCGCTAAAAGCTTAAGGGGGGCTGCGCTCGGCGCGTCCATCGCCGTCGCCGCGGCGGCGTTCGGCGCCGTCGGTCCGGCCCAGGCGCAGATCACCGTCAGCGAAGCGGACGAGGTCCGTGCCGGCGAGCTGGCGGTGCCGCTCAACAAGAGCCAGGTGCTGCGCTCCGACCGGCCGTTCGCCAAGGCGCTGATCGGCAATCCCGAAATCGCCGACATCCTGCCGCTGACCGACCGCTCGCTCTATGTGCTCGGCAAGAAGATGGGGACCACCAGCCTGACCCTCTACGACCGAAGCAATTCTCTGATCGCCGTGGTCGACGTCGCCGTCGGACCCGATGTGATCGGCCTGAAGCGGCAATTGTCGGAGCTGATGGGCGAGGGCGTCGGCGCGCGCATTTCGAATGACTCGATCGTCCTCGAAGGCATCGTCAGCTCAGGCCCCGCGGCGGACCGGGCGGTGCAGGTCGCCGAATCCTATGCCCCGGGCAAGGTCGTCAACCTGCTCTCGATCGGATCGTCGCAGCAAGTGATGCTCGAAGTCCGCTTCTCCGAAATCAAGCGCGGCGCCCTGAAGGACATCGGCGTCGGCATGTTCGTGGAAGGCAGCGGCAATCATGGCTTCGAGGGCGCGATCGGCGGCGGTGCCAGCCTCACTCCCGGAGCGCCGGTCTCGATCAACGTCGGCGGCGTGACGACAACGGTTCCAGGTGACCCGGTGTTATCGCTGGGATCGATCGTCGACAGCTTCGGCATTCTCGGCCGCATGTTCCGGATCGCGGGGCTCAACTTCGAAGCGACTCTGAATGCGCTCGAGCGCAAGGGCGTCGTCACCACGCTGGCCGAGCCGACGCTGGTCGCGCTGTCGGGCGAAACCGCCAGCTTCCTGGCCGGCGGCGAATTCCCGATTCCCGTTTCCCAGAGCTCAGGCGACGATGGCGGCAGCGCGATCACCGTGGAGTTCAAGCCGTTCGGGGTCAGCCTGGCCTTCACTCCCACCGTGCTGGCCGACGGAGTGATCAACATGGTGGTCGCGCCGGAAGTCAGCTCGATCGACCCGAGCTCCTCGGTCATCGTCAACAATTTGCGGGTCCCGGGCCTGCAGACCCGCCGGGCCAAGACCACGGTCGAGCTGCGCGATGGCGAAAGCTTTGCACTGGCCGGCCTGATCCGCCGCGACTTCCAGGACACGGTCAGGCAATTCCCGATCCTGGGATCGATCCCGATCATCGGCACCTTGTTCCGCTCGACCAACTTCCAGAAGGAAGAGACCGAGCTGGTGATCATCGTCACGCCGCGGCTGGTGAAGCCGGTCCGCGCGGCGACGATGAAGGTCCCGACCGACCGTGCGACGCCGCCCGACGAGGTCGACCTGTTCCTGCTCGGCCGCACCGACGGTGGGGTTGGCGTCAATCCGCTGGCGCCGACGCAGCCGAGCCCGATCGGCCGCCCGGTCGGCGAGATGCCGGTAACGGTACCGCCAGCCGGCGGCGGCGGAATGGCCACGCTCGATCCCACCAAGCTGGAGAAGGATTATGGCCATGCGCTGTAGGTTTATGTTGCTGGCCGGTTCGGCCCTGGTGATCACGGGCGGCTGTACGCCGGTCGACGCCGGCTTCGGCGAAGCGCTGCGCTACGACATGGCGGCGCAGACGATCGATCCGGATCCGGTCTATCCGGAAGGAAGCGCGCAGCCAGGCTATCACGGCGAAAAGGCGCAGAAGGCGACCGACCGCTACCGCAAGGGCACGACCAAGCCTGTCCGCACTGAAAGCACCTCGTCAGTGTCAGGCACCGGCAACTAAGGATGCAAGGGCATGGCACGGCGTCTATTCGGAGTTGGGAGCGATAAGAGCGGAGCGGTTGCGCCGATCGTCGCGCTTTCGCTGGTGGCGCTGATCGCGGCGGGTGGCCTGGCGTTTGATTATGCGCGGGTAGCGACTCTCGACACTGAACTCCAGAACGCCGCCGATCAGGCCGCACTTGCGGCCGCCACCCAGCTCGACGGCCAGGAGCGGGCGATGGAACGCGCTGCGGCCGCCGCCCTGGCGCTGATCGAAAATGACACCCGCTTCGCAAATGACGGCGATGGCCTTGCGGTCGACATCGATCCCGCCGAATTCCGCTTCTACGAGACCAATGCCGATGCCGAGGCCGACACGAACTGGTTTACCGACGTCACCCGCTTCGCCGATGCGCATTTCGTCAGGGTCAAGGTGTTCTCACGCGAAGCGGTTTACGCACTGACTCCAATCGTGGCGGCATTTCGCTCGGGCGAAATCAACGCGGAGGCAACGGCGGGCCTCGGGTCGGCGATCTGCAAGGTCCCGCCGCTGATGATCTGCAATCCCACGCCCGGAGCGCCGTTCGACGCCTCGACCTGGCGCGGCCGCGGCATCAGGTCGGTGGCCAATCAGGGCAATCAGTGGTCCGCCGGCGGCTTTGGCTATCTGTCGGTCGGGGGCATCGACACACCCGCGACGCAGGAGGCCATGGCGTTCGAGAACCCGACCTTCTCGTGCCAGAACATTAACACGGGCGAGGTCGATACCGGCAATCCAACTCCCGCGATCACCGCTGTGAACACGCGGTTCGACATCTACGATTACGGTGGCGGCACCCTCAGCCCCTGCCTGTCGGGGGCTTGTCCCGCTGCACTGAACGTGACGAAAGACGTCGTCCGCGCACCGGGCGCAAGTGGCGGAAACGCCTGCAAGATTCACAATCCCAGGCTGGCATCTGCCGGATGCAGCGCGCCGGTTCAGTCCGATGGCTGCCCCGGGGACCTATGATCCCAATGCTGCTCTCGATTCCGACGGCGTCATCGACGCAATGGGTCTGCCGCGGGATAATTGCCACTATACGAGTTACGGGGTGACGTGCCCGGGAACGGATGCCCGGCTCGGCAACGGCGAATGGGCGCGAAAGGATTATTTCGACAAGTACCACGCAGGTCATCAGCCCGCCGGATGGCAGACCTGGACCCGATATGAGACCTATCGGTGGGAAATCGACAATGATCATATTCCGGGATCGGCCGGACACCCGGCGCCTGCAGCGGCCAACGGCGACCTGCAGCATGGCGCTCCGGTCTGCAACGCGACGGTGCCCGATCCATCCCGCGACCGGCGGGTTTTCGTCGTCGCGGTCGTGGATAACTGCGGGGCGCTTCACGGGACTTCGACCCCCGCGCAGATCGGCAGCTGGATTGAGATATTCTTCGTCGAACCGGGCATGAACGGCCGTGGCAACGGCGAAACTCAAGGCGAGATCTACATGGAAGTGATCGGCAACGCGAATGTCGGCGCTACCGGACAGGTGCTTCGCCGAGACACGCCGTATCTGGTGAAATGATGAGGAAGCTGGGCAACCTTGGCAGGCTATGGGCAAGCAACAAAGGGGCGGCTGCGGCCGAGATGGTGCTTGTCCTGCCGCTTCTCGTCGTCCTGATGTTCGGGTCGTTCGAACTTGGCAAATATTTCCTCGACGAGCATGTCGTCGTGAAGGCGGTTCGCGACGGAGCGAGATACGCATCGAGGCAAGGCTTCAGCCAATATGCATGCCCTGGGGGCACGGTTTCCGCGGACGTGACCAATCGTACGCGGGACATCGTGCGCTTCGGAAAGCCCAATCCGACCGTTTCCGATGTTCCACGCCTCTCCTACTGGCAGGCGCTGAGCGGCGGGCAGCCGTCGGTTCAAGTGACTCTCTCATGTCCGACCACACTCGACGGGACCGAAGTTCAAGGCGGCATTTATATGGGTAAGGCCGAAGTCCCTGTCGTCACCGTCCTCGCCGTCGTCGAATATGAATCGTTCTTCGGAATGTTCGGATGGTCCGATGCACTGAACGTAACTGCGGCAAGTCAGTCCGCGGTAATGGGCATATGAAAAATCCGGCCCGTCTCGCCCATGATCGTAACGGCGCATCCGCCGCGGAGTTCGCGCTGGTGCTCCCCGTGCTCGTGCTCTTCCTTCTCGGGATCATCGATGTCGGCCGCTTGATGTGGACCGTCAATCAGGCGGAAAAGGCGACACAAGCGGGGGTTCGCGCCGCCGTGGTGACCAACATCATTGCGACAGACCTGACCGACGATTTTACCGAGGAATATGGGCTTGTGGGCGGCGATCCGGTCCCAGTCGGCACGTTCGGCAGCACGACATGCAATTCCAGCAATT
>CAWJNY010000004.1:0-65754 GCA_963844355.1 uncultured Alphaproteobacteria bacterium | reverse complement strand
TCGGCGCGCTTTGCCCTAACGAGGCCGTCGAAAGCGCGAGCAGTGAAGCGGCGAATATGAGACGCATTGATCCCTCCCTGGCTTGTGTGGACGCTAGGGCCGCCGCCGCCGCTCGGCAAGCCGGCTGCAATGGCGTATCGTCGGGGTATGAGACATGGGCTCATTGCATTGACTGCAGCGACGCTGCTCGTTGCTGCGCCAGCCCATGCCAATGAGGCGGACTGGGCGACGGCCAGCGATGTCGGGCGCGGCGTCCTGGTCGTGACGGCTCTCGGCCTGCCGGCAGTCCAGGATGACTGGAAGGGCGCGAAACAGGCGGCCTTCTCCCTGGGTGCGACCTATGCCGTCACGACGGGCCTCAAGCATGTCATCGACGAGGAACGCCCCGACGAAAGCAATCACAAAAGCTTTCCCTCCGGCCACACCTCATCCAGCTTTGCCGCTGCCGCAACCCTGCACAAGCGTCACGGCTGGGAAGTGGGCGTTCCGGCGCATCTGGTCGCGGCCTTCGTGGGCGTCGCGCGAGTCAAGGCCGACAAGCATTTCGTACATGACGTGATTGCCGGAGCCGCCATCGGCGAAGCGGCCGGCTGGCTGCTTACGAGCCGCAAGAACGACCAGGTCCAATGGCTGCCGTGGGGGGACCGCAGGGGCGGCGGGATAACGATGGCGATGAAGTTCTAGGCAGCTTCAGGCAACCCATGCCCCTCGCCAAGATAGTCGGCGCTCTGCATTTCCTCGAGGCGGCTGACGGTGCGGTCGAACTCGAACCGGCCGTCGCCGGACGGGTAAAGGCTGCCCGGCTCCGCATCGGCAGCGGCCAGTAGCTTGACCCGGTGCTCGTAGAGCGCGTCGACCAGGGTCACGAAGCGCGCCGCCTCGTTGCGCATTTCGCGGCGACAGGACGGGGATGCCGACGATGATCACCGTATGGAAGCGGCGAGCGATGGCGAGATAATCGGCCGCCCCGCGCGCCTCGCCGCACAGCCGCCTGAACGAGAAGACCGCGACGCCCTTCAGGCTCTTGGGCACATGCAGCATCCGCCCGCCCCCGACGTCGAGCTCTTCCGCGGGCACCTTGGCCCGATCCTCGACCGGATGGTCGGTCAGCTGGAAGAAGGCGGCGCTGAGCTTCCCGGTTGCTTCCGGGCCGTTCGGCACCAGCCAGGTATCCAGGCCGCGCATGCGATCGAGCCGGTAATCGACGGGCCCATTCAGCGGCAGTACGTCCATCCTTGCCTCGATGAGGTCGATGAAGGGGATAAACAGCTCGCGGTTGAGCCCGTCCTTGTAGAGATCTCGCGGCGGGCGGTTGGAGGTGGTGACGATCGCCACGCCCTCGCCGATCAGCGCGGTGAACAGCCGCGACATGATCATCGCGTCGGCGCTGTTGGTGACCATCATTTCGTCAAACGCGAGGAAGCGTACATCGTCGGCGATGTCCTTAGCGACGCGGACGACCGGGTCACCTTCCTCGCTCTTCCGCGCCTCGCGCAGCCGCTCGTGCACCTCGAGCATGAATGCGTGGAAATGGGTCCTGCGCTTGGGCTCCACCGCGATATGGTCGAATGCAAGGTCCATCAGCATCGATTTGCCGCGCCCGACCCCACCCCACAGGTAGATGCCGCAGATCAGCTGCTGCTTCCCAAGCAGGCGCTGCAGCAGGCCCGGTTTCCGCGCGGCCAGGTCACGCGCGAAGCGGTCCAGCGCCTGGACGGCCCTTGCCTGGTCCGGGTCTTTCGTCAGTTCGCCCGCCGCGACCAGCGCGGCATAGGCCTTACCGACGGGCCCCATCGTCATCCATGGCGGGGGAGTTGGGGCGCGTGACGCGCTTCAAGGTTCCGGTAAAGGCGTAGCAGATCTCGCCGTCCTGCTCGCAATGGCCCTCGAAGAAAACCAGCCCGCCCCTGGTCTGCTTCAACAGCCGGACATGGGCGTCCAGCGGCATGCCGATGCGCCCGCGCGCGATGAAGCGGGTGGAGCAATCGAGGGTCACATAATGACCCTCCGCCATGCCGGCGCAGCGCCCGCCCGCGAACAGGCTCATGTCGATGAAGCTCATCACCGCCCCGCCGTGGATCGATCCGCCCATGTTGAGGAGCACCTCGGTCGGGAATATGCGGGTCAGCGCCCGCCCTTCGCCGTCCGGCTTGAACAGCAGCCGCCCGGTCATTGCCGCGAACGATCCGCGCGGAAAGTCGCCCCAGCTGTACCAGCCGGGATTTTCGGGATCCTCGCGGGCTCCATTGGGCAGCCGCGCCGGCTGGTCGCTCAAGCGGCCCTCTCGGCAATCAGCTTCTTGGTCTCGGCGATCGCCTTGGCCGGGTTCAGGCCCTTGGGACAGACGTTGGCGCAGTTCATGATGGTGTGGCAGCGGTAGAGCCGGAACGGGTCCTCAAGCTGGTCGAGCCGCTCGCCGGTCGCCTCGTCGCGGCTGTCGGCCAGCCAGCGATAGGCCTGGAGCAGGATCGCCGGGCCCAGGAACTTGTCGGAGTTCCACCAATAGCTTGGACAGCTGGTCGAGCAGCAGGCGCAGAGGATGCACTCGTAAAGCCCGTCGAGCCGGCCGCGGTCGTCGGGCGACTGTAGTCGTTCCTTGCCCGACGGCTCCGGCGTCGCCGTCTTCAGCCAGGGCTGGATCGAGGCATATTGGGCGTAGAAGTGGGTCATGTCGGGAACCAGGTCCTTGACCACTTCCATGTGCGGCAGCGGAGTGATCTGCACCTCGCCTTTGATGTCCTCGATCGCGGTGGTGCAGGCGAGGCCGTTCTTGCCGTCCATGTTCATCGCGCACGAACCGCAAATCCCCTCGCGGCAGGAGCGGCGGAAGGTCAGCGTCGGGTCGATCTCGTTCTTGATCTTGATGATCGCGTCGAGGACCATCGGCCCGCATTTGTCGAGGTCGATCGTATAGCGGTCGTACCGGGGATTGGCGCCGCTGTCCGGGTCGTAGCGGTAGACCTTGAAGGTCTTCAGCCGCCTGCCCTCTTCGGCCTGGTAAGCGCGGCCCTTCTTGATCTTGCTGTTCTTGGGCAGGGTGAATTCGGCCACGAGCAGTCCCCGTCGGAAAAGAGAATAGATGCGCCGCTAGCACCGCAGGCGCCGTCCCGGCAAGTCAGGCGGCTATGGCCGCGACAGGGCCTTCGGCTTCGACCATGCGGGCGGGGGCAGTCCCTTCCCGAAGTCGCGATGACCAACGGCGTATCGCCAATTCGTCCCCGATCAGTCGAAGGCGGTCTCCCGGCTGCGCAGTCGTCGCGCTCGCCTGATGGGCTACAGCAGAGGCCCCGTTGGCAATGTCGGCTTCCGAATTGAGCATGTCCCTGTACCGACGCGCCATTTCCAGATGGATTTGGGAAATCGATGGGTCTTCCGATCGCGCGGCCGCCGCCAGTTCTTCCTCGATACGCCGGCGATAATAGTTGTCGGTTTCGATCATCGCTACACAACTCCCGCTCGAAGCGCAGGATATGACGTTTTGAAGGACAAGTTTCTCTAACAAATGTTAGGTGTAAACCCTTAAAGCGTCTCGCTTATTTTGAACATCGGGATCCCCGAGTTCAGGCGGTGACCCAACCGCTCCGACCATGATCGCTCGCCGCTCGGCGGCGCACGGCCTGGTTTATGTCAAGCTCATGCATCTAAACCTATGTTTTAATCTAACTATTTAACGCAAGATATGGAACGTCGGGTCATCACATGTATTGGTGTTGTATCGCTGGAAAGCGCTAACGGGCTCCGGCGGCAGAGAGATAGCAAGCGCTCCCGCCCTAAGTTTCTCCGCGGGAGCCGGCAAGTGACCTCCTCAACATCCGCTCGACCGCTTCTTGTGGGAGCTGAATTTCCATCGCCCGCTCGACGAGGCGGATCGCCGGTCCATCCTCGATCTCTCCGATGCGGATCCGCAAGCTCGACCACGGCACCTATCTGATCCGCGATGGAGAACTGCCGGTGACTTGCTCGGTGCTGATCGACGGCTTCGCCTTCCGCCAGAAACTGACCGGCGACGGACGGCGCCAGATTATCGCGGTTTGCATTCCCGGCGACGCGGTCGATCTCCAGAACATGTTCCTCAATGTCTCCGACCATTCGGTGCAGATGCTGACCAGGGGTACGGTGGCCGACCTCAAGCGCAGCGACCTCCAGGATCTGGCCCTTTCTCGGCCGGCGATCGGCGCCGCGATCATCAAGACGACCCTGGTCGAAGCCTCGATCTTCCGCGAATGGGTGGTTAACGTTGGCCGGCGCGATGCGCGCGAACGGATCGCACATGTCCTGTGCGAATTCGCCGTGCGGCTTGAAGCCCGGGGCCTCGCATCCGGCGGGTTCGAGTTGCCGATGACGTCAGGAGCAGCTGGCCGACACCACCGGGCTGACCCCGGTTCACGTCAACCGGGTGCTCAAGGGACTGGAGGCCGATGGCCTGATCACCCGCCAGCGTCGCCAGATCCAGTTTCCCGACTGGCGCGCGCTCCAGCAGGCCGGCGACTTCAGCCGGCATTATCTCCACCTTCCCGCCGAAGATATCGTGGAGCACGCAGAGCCGGCGGAAGCGGCTAGGCGTTCGCCGCCTCCAGCACTTCCGCCGCATGGCCGGGCACCTTGACCTTGCGCCAGACCTTTCGGACTCTCCCGTCCGCGCCGATCAGGTAGGTCGCCCGCTCCATCCCCATATATTTGCGGCCATACATCGACTTTTCGACCCAGGTGCCGAAGGCGTCGCTGATCGACCCCTGCTCGTCCGAGGCGAGCGGGACCTTGAGCTCATATTTGGCGATGAACTTGTCATGCTTCTTCATCGGATCGCGCGACAGGCCGACCACTTTTACTCCTGCCTTGGCGAACGTCGCCGGCGAGCTCGGTGAAATCCTGCGCTTCCCTGGTGCAGCCGGAGGTATCGTCCTTGGGATAGAAATAGAGCACCAGCGGCTGGCCGGGCGCTGACAAGTCGAGCTCGGTCCCGTCGCTGAGCTTCGCCTTCAGGGTCGGAACCTTGTCGCCTTCGTTCAGCATCATTCACTTCCTCTCACCTTGTCCCAGCGGCCGGCGATCCTCTGCCGCGCCGCATCGGCCGCGGCAAGCAGCGATGGCCAGTCGGCATAGCCGCACAAGGTGGCAACGAGCTGCTGCGACTCCTCGGCCGGCTCCATCCCCTTGCTACCGACCAGTCGAAGCACCACCAGCATCCGGCTGAGCAGTCTCAGGTCCGGGTCGGCGCCCTCGTCGATCAGTCCCTTCTCGACCAGTGCCGCCAGCGCCACTTCCAGCCTCGGGTCGAGGCCGACGTGGGTGGCGAGCTGCAGCGTGTGCACCGCGAATTCCAGGTCGACCAGCCCGCCCGGACCCAGCTTGATGTCGAGCGGCCCGGCCGGCTGCTTGTGCCGCGCCATCTCCTCGCGCATGGCCGCCTGCATCGGCCCTGATCCGCGCGGGATCGGCCGGTGCTTCGAGAATCGAGCAAATCAGGGTGCGCACCTTCGCCCGCGCTTCCTCCGAACCGGTCAGGGGCCGGGCGCGGCACAGCGCCATATGCTCCCACGTCCAGGCATCGTGCCGCTGATAATCCTCGAAGGACGCCAGGCTGACGGCCAGCATCCCTTGAGCCCCTTGCGGGCGAAGGCGCGTATCGACGCCGTAAAGCGGTCCCGCCGCCGTCGGCGTTCCCAGCGCGGCCCCGATCCTGCTGGCTAAACGATTGTAATAGTCGGTGGCCGGCAGCGTCTTGTGCCCGGTCGACTGGGCTCCGGGAGGCGCATCGAACAAATAGATGAGATCGAGGTCGCTGGCATGGGTCAACGCGCGCCCGCCGAGCCGCCCGAGGCCGAGCACGACCAGCTCGCCGCCAGGGACGGTGCCATAGGTTCTGGCGAATTCCCGTCCCACCTGGTCGGTCAAGCGCGACGATCGTCGCCTCGGCGAGATCGCTATAGCCTTCCGCGATCACGATCGGGTCGCGATGTGCGGCGAGCAGCTGCACGCCTAGCGCGAACCGCCGTTCGCCTACCATCCGCCTCACCCGGTCGAGCGCAATGTCGAATGGCTCGCCGTCGGTAGCCGCCTGGAATCGACGGACCAGCGTCGGTGCGTCGGGGGGCGGAGCGAAACTGAATTCGTCGATCAGCCCATCGAGCAAGGTCGGCCGCCGCGCCGAGCTGCTCCGCCAGCGGCTCGGCATGGGCCAGGATCAGCGCCAGCAGGTCTGCCAGCATCGGCCGCGCGCCGAGCAGCCGGTAGAGATTCACGCCGCTCGACAGCTTGTCGATGATGTCGCTGAAGCGATTCATCGCACGGGCCGGCTCGGGGCCCGCCGCCACCGCCGCGCATCAGGGTCGGCAGCATCGCTTCGAAGGCCGCGCGGGCCGGCGGAGAACGCAGCGACCGTGACCGGCCCGAACGCCAGTCGGCGATCCGGCGCTGGGCATCGTCGACAGCCGTGAAGCCCATTGCCGCCAGTTCCGACCTCAAAATGTCGGGGTCATTGGACAGACGCTCGTCACGCTGCGACACCAGGCCGTCGAACTGCTGCCCGACCGCCTCGACGTGCGGTGCGAGGCCGGAAAGGAATGCTTCGGCCGTTTCACAGCCGCTCAGACCGGCGACTGCGGCGAGCGCGGCAGGGTCGGTCGGCAAGCGGTGCTCCTGGCGGTCATCGATCATCTGCACCCGATGCTCGGCCGTGCGGAGCGCGCGATAGGCGTTGCCGATCGTCGCTGCGACATCCGCCTCCAGCCGCCCGGCCTCGGTCAAAGCGGCCAGAGCGGCCAGCGTGGCCGGGCAACGCAGCTCAGGCTCGCGTCCGCCATGAACCAGTTGCTGGACCTGGGTGAAGAATTCCGCCTCCCGGATGCCGCCGCGCCCACGTTTCAGATCGAACCCCGGCCCGAACGCCTGGCCCTGCGCAAAATGGTCGCGGATCCGCAGCGAAATGTCGCGGATCTCCTGGATCGCGCCGAAATCCAGCGCCCGCCGCCAGATAAACGGCCGGATCTCGGCAAGGAAGGACTGCCCAAGCGCCATATCGCCCGCCGCTGCGCGGGCCCGGATGAAGGCCGCCCGTTCCCATGGCAGAGCCGAGCTTTCATAATAGCTGATCGCAGCCCCGAGCGGCAGGACGATCGGCGTCACCTCCGACGACGGGCGAAGCCGCAGATCGACCCGGGCGACATAGCCGTCATGGGTTCGCTGCTGCATCAGCTCGATGAAGCGGCGGCCGTACCGGACCGCCGCCTCGCCCGGTTCGTCGCGCGGCCGCCGGGGAAGCGTCGCGGGATCGAACAGCAGGATGAGGTCGACGTCGGACGAATAATTCAGTTCGCGGCTGCCCAGTTTGCCGAGCGCAAGGATAGCGAGCCCGCGCGGCTCCTCGTCCGGCATGCGCTCGAGCATCGCCGTGCGCAAAGCCTCGTCCATCGCCGCGTCGGCAAAGTCGGACAGGGTGGCGGTCACCCATTCAAGCGGCCGTTCGCCGCTCAGATCGGCAAGCGCAGTGGCCAGTGCCAAGGCGTGGCGCTGCCGGCGAAGGCGCTCGCCGACCGTCTCGCCTCCGATCGCCAGCGCCTTGCCGACAGCGGCATCGCTGCCTTCCTCGAGAAAGGTCGCGGCAATGTCCGGAAAAACCGCCGCGGCCGAGCGCAAGAACGGCGCATTCGCTTCGGCCCGTCCGAGTGCCGCGGCGCGTTCGCCGGCCGCCAGTGTCACCGTCATGCGAAGTAGTTTGGCTGATTTCGACAAGTCGCGAAACCGCTTAGCCGTTCAAGCATTGTACGGCGATGGATATGGAACGGTCCTTTTTATCAAGGACGGACGGTAGCGTGAGGCACCCTTCGAGCTTGACTGACCTTCCGCCAGCCCAGGCTGGGCTGGCGGCCGCGCTTCGCCGCGCCTTCGAGCTGCCGTCCGATGAGGCACGAACACCATTCTCGAGGAATTGCTTGGCAAGCTTCTGCTGACTAGCCGCGGTCGCGGCTGAGCTCGTCCACTTCGCCCATGATTTCCTGAAGCACCGATTTGTCGGGATCGGTCTTATGCTGTCGGCGCGACGGAAGCTTGCCGCCGCTAAGCAGCGCCTCCAGCGCGACCCGGCCGCGGGCGACGCGGCTCTTGATCGTGCCGACCGCACAGCCGCAAATCTCGGCCGCCTCTTCATAGGCAAAGCCGCCCGCGCCGACCAGGATCAGAGCCTCGCGCTGCGGTTGCGGCAGATGCAGCAGAGCTCGCTGCATATCACCAAGCTCGACATGGCGGTCCTGACTGGCCGGCGCGGCCAGGATCTTGGAGGCGGTGACGTCGTCCCATTCGCCCTTGAACCGTGCGCGGCGCATTTGGCTGAGGAACAGGTTGCGCAGGATGATGAAGGTCCAGGCGCGCATGTTGGTGCCGGCCTGGAAGCGCTTGCGCGCCGCCCAAGCCTTCAGCAGCGTCTCCTGGACCAGATCGTCCGCCAGATCGCGGCTTCCGGACAGCGAGCGGCCGAATGCGCGCAGATGCGGGATGACCTGCGCCAGTTCGTCCTTGAACTCCGCATCGGGCAGCGGCACCGGCTCGGGGCGTCCCCGACCTCGGCCTGTTGATCCTGGTCTTCGCTCACTGGTTCCCGCCCCGCTTCCCTCAGACTCGTTCGACGCAACGTCATGATAGGCTTCGTGGCCATACATTGATGTAGGGGTTAGCGAGCGATGAACAATATTAGCGCGAACAGGCCGATCACCAGCAACATGCCGACGCCCAGTACGACGCGGGTCACATGCGGGGTCGCCCCTGCCCTGGCTTCGGTGGCAGTCAATCGCTCGGGCGTGCCGTCCGTCATTATTCCCCCAAAAAGAATTGTTGGTTTCTCGCGTAACGACGCAGGGCGGCGCCCTGTTCCCAACCAAGTGGCCGGGACGAGGGCAGCTCAGGCGGCCGGAACCGTCGCTGCGTCGAAAAACAGCGCCTGGCTGATCGCCGCCTTCACCGTCGACCGCTGGAACGGCTTGGTGATCAGGTAGGTCGGCTCGGGCCGGGTCCCGGTCAGCAGCCGCTCGGGGAAGGCGGTGATGAAGATCACCGGCACCGAAAATTCGGCCAGGATGTCCTTGACCGCGTCGATGCCGCGAGCTGTCGTCGGCCAGCTGGATGTCGGCCAGCACCAGGCCCGGCGGCGACTTGCGTGCCTGGGCGACCGCTTCGTCGCGCGTCACCGCGACGCCGGTGACGTTGTGGCCGAGCTCGCGGACGATCGATTCGATGTCCATCGCGATGATCGGCTCATCCTCGATGATCAGCACGTCGGCGTGGGTCTGGCGTTCGATCTCGGCCATCGCCTCGGCGACCAGCATTCTCGACGTCCGCCGGAGTGGCGTCGATCAGGTAGGCGACGTCCTCGCTCGAAAATCCCTCGAGGCTGGTCAGCAGCAGCGCCTGGCGGGACAAGGGCGTGATCCGTGCCAGCCGTGCCTGGGCGATGCCTTCGGCGCCGGCGATGCCTCGGACGGCTCTTCGCCTTCCTCGATATTGGCGGTCGACCAAATCGCATGAAATGTCCGGTAGAGCCCGAGCCGCGGATCGACATCGCGCGGAAATTCATCAGGCTTTGCGACGATCGTCTCCAGGGTCGCGCGAACGAAAGCATCGCCATGCGCCTGGCTTCCGGTCAGCGCGCGGGCGTAGCGCCGGAGGAAGGGCAAGTGTGGTGAAAGTTCCTGGCCAAGCGACATCTATGCGCACCTCCCCTTGATCCCAAACAACCGTTTCGTGCCCGTATTGGGGGGGCACTCGAAACGGTGCAACCCTGTCGACCGACCGATCAGCGCGTAACAGCAGCGCCACACCCTTCGCCCCGAGTTTGCGAGGGGTGGAACAAAGGATTGGCCATTTGGTTTCCTTTCCCAACTCTTGACGCATTAACTTCGCATTGAACGAAAGGCGTCGGTGAGCAATAGAGCGGGCGGTTACCCGGCTGCTTAGGTGGAATTCGTCGTCGGCACCTGCCGCGTAAAGAGTTGAGGAAGGTTGTGGCGCATATGCTTGCGCGCAAGGGGGATGAGAGGTTGAGTGGGACCAGCAAAGCCGATGACGGCAGCAGGCATCCGGAACGGAAGCCGCGCAAGGATCGGGCCGGAACGGTCGGTCGCGCCCTGCGCACCGTCTATGACGACATGTTGCGCGAGCAGATCCCCAAGGATTTTATGGATCTGCTCCGGAAGCTCGACTGAGGCAACCGCCTGGATGAGCAATTGACGGAGCGCCGGCCTTCCCGATTGGAACGCTGGCCCACCGGAGCCATCCTCCTGCTGCTGCTGACCGCAGCACTGCTTCCGCTCGGACTGGTGCTCGCCTGGGTTGCCGATCAGAATGCACGGGAAACCGAACGAGCCCTGATTCAAACGTTCCGATCAGCAGGGGAGGGACGCTGCGCAGGCGATCGAGGGCCTGATCGCTCGCAATGTCCTGGCGCTGCGCATTGCCGCCAACGCGGCTATGAGCACCGGCGGGCCAAACCCTTGCGCGGCGGCCGCACGCTCCTTGTCCGTTTCTCCGGCCGTAGCGCAGCGGTTTCGAATACGCGACGAGCAGGGCCGCGAGATCTGCGCTGTCGGCAACTTCATGGGCGAGCGGGAAAGGCTGCTGGTTGCCCCCGGGGCGGTCCGGGTCTGGGTTTCACCGCAGCAGCTGATCCACTATCGGGTTGGCGTCGTCGGAGGCATGGCGACCGGAGTGCTCACCGTCGCGGACGTGAAACAGGCGGTGGCCGAAGCGACCGGTGGCATCCAGCGCCTGGCGATCAGCGACGGCACCAACGAAATGCTCGTTGTCGAGCGACCCGCCGCCAGTCCGGACACTCGGACGCTCGACCATGTTCATCGGGTTAGCGCCGGTCAGTTGCGAGTGCGCACCGTTGCCCAGATTGAAACAACCACCCTGCGCGACCGGATCATGATGGTTCTCCCGCTTCTCATGTGGATGGCGGCGACCCTGGTCAGCTGGCTCCTCGTTCGCCGACTGCTGCTCACGCCGCTCGCTCGACTGCAGTCGGCGGTCGCGGAGTATCAGCCGGGGGAAGAGGGCCTCGAACTGCCGACCAAGTTCGGCGCCGCTTCCGAAATCCGCGACGTCTCACTGGCTTTCGAGCGAGCCGTCGACCGGATCGAGGGCGCCGAGCGGGAGGCGCTGGAAGCACTGGACGGGCAACGCCGCCTGGTGCGCGAGGTCCATCACCGCGTGAAGAACAATCTGCAGGTTGTCGCGTCCCTGCTCAGCATCCACGGGCGGAGTGCGGAACGGCCCGAAGCCAAGGCGGCATATTCGGCCATCGGCCGCCGCGTGGACGCCTTGTCGGTGGTTCATCGCCACCATTATGCGGAGATGGAGGAGAATAGAGGCATCGCACTGCGCCCGCTGCTGACCGAGCTGACGGCCGACCTCCGTTCGAGCGCGCCGGTGGAAGCGCGCGGCATGAAAATCGACCTCGATCTGGACGCGCCCTCGACAACCCAGGACGTAGCTGTTGCGGCCGCCTTCCTGATCACCGAGATCGTCGAATATGCGATGCTTCGACGGCCGGATGACAATGTCGAAATCGCGTTGAGGCGCGATGACGAGCTGACCGCGACCTTGGCGATTTCGTCAAGCGTTCTGGTCACCGACCTGGATCATGCCGACATCGCCAAGACGCAGTTCGAGCGGATCGTTGAAGGCCTTGCCCGGCAGTTGCGATCGCCGCTTGACCGCAAGCTCGGCCGTTACGCGGTGACGCTTCCGATATTCCCTGATCGCTGAAATCGTTCGCCCGCCGCCCTATGGTTAAAAAAGCGACGAACCGTTGAAAATAATTTAGAATGGTGGGGAACCGAGTCGGAAAAAAGGGCGTTTAAGGGGTCGGATAGTGACCTTTTGCCCCCCCGCTCTCGCTATCCGACGAAATGGGCCCGGAACCGCCAACCCTCCCCCCCCCCGGTGGCGTTTTCGGGCCCACATTTTCATCCTCAACTGATGAACTAGCGGCCGCTTTGCGGGCGGCACGCCAGTGCGTCAGCCGGATGGCCAGGAGCGCGAACTCATACAGCGCGTAGAGCGGGACCAGCATCAGGAGCATCGAGACCACGTCGGGGGGCGTCAGCACCGCCGAGACACCTGCTGCGACCACCACCGCATAGCGGCGCGAGCCGGCCAGCTGCTCGCGGGTGACGATGCCCGCACGCTCCAGCACCATCAACAGGACCGGAAGCAGAAACGCTACGCCGAAGCCGAACAGGAAGCGGGTCGAGAAATTCAGATAATTGCCGATTGCCGGCAACGCCTCCTGCGTCACCCCGCCCACCTCGCCTTCGAAGCCGAGCAGGAACTTCAGCGCCCACGGCATGGCGATGAAATAAGCAAAGCTGGCGCCGGCCACGAAAAAGAAGGGCGTCATGATCAGGAAGGGCAGAAAGGCCTTCTTTTCCTTGACGTAGAGGCCGGGCGCGACAAACCGCCAGATTTGTGTCGCCACGACTGGAAAGCTGAACATCAACGCGGCGAAGAAAGCGACCTTCACCTCGACGAAAAACGCCTCGAAGATGTCGGTGTAAATAAGCTTGCCCTGGCCCGCCGCGACCAGGGGCTGGACCAGCACCGCGAAGATCGGCTTGGCGAAATATAGACAGAGGAAGAATCCCGCCGCGATCGCCACCACGCACCACAGCAAGCGGCGGCGAAGCTCGATCAGATGATCGAGCAGCGGCGCTTTGGTGTCGTCGATGTCGCTAATCATGGCAGCGGCCGGTCCTTGGGCGGTACCGGATCCTCGTCGGGCGCCGACGGCGCCTCCAGTGGCAGCGTCGGCTCAACGTCCTGCGGCGGCAGGGAGGTCATCACCGGTGCCGGCTCCGGATATTCGCCGTCGGCCGGAAAATCGCGCCATTATCCGAAGATTCTGCTCCCGCCACGTCTTTTCCATTTCCTCGAGCTCGGCCTCGCGAATGACATTGTCGATCCCGGCGGTGAAGTGCCGCGCATAACCGCGCATGCGGCCGATCCAGCGGCCGATGGTCATCATGACACGCGGCAATTCCTTGGGCCCGATGAACAGCAGAGCCACCACCGCCACGACCAGCAGTTCAGAGGTATCGACGCCGAACATCGGCGGACTCTAGCAGATTTCTACGGGCGCGACTGATCGTCGCCCGATGCCGGCGGCGCCTGAGTCGGCTCGGCCGCGCGGTTGGGCGTGATGTCGATCGGCTGCTGCTGTTGCTGCGGCGGGATCTGCCTGGGCTGATCGGCTGGCTTGTCGTCCTCGCTGAGGCCTTCCTTGAAGCCTTTCAGACCTTTGGCGACGTCGCTTCATCATGTTGGAGAAACGGTTGCCGCCGAACAGCAGCAGGACGATGATCGCGAAGATCAGGATATGCCAAAGGCTGAAACCGCCCATAAGGAAACTCCGATAAGAGGCTTTGAGAAGCTAGTTAGTCTTCCTCGCCTTCATTTTCTAGCTGAAGCTGGAAAACCGCCTCATCCAGCGGATCCAGCAGGCCGGCGGCCTTCAGGTCATCGATCCCGGGAAGATCGCGGCGCGACCCCAGGCCGAAATGCGTCAGGAAGTCCGGCGTGGTGGCATAAAGCAGCGGCCGGCCGGGCGCTTCCCGCCGCCCGGCGGTGCGGACCCAGCCGGCCTCCATCAACACGTCGAGCGTCCCCTTGCTGATCTGCACGCCGCGAATCGCCTCGATCTCGGCGCGGCTGACCGGCTCATGATAGGCGATGATTGCCAGCGTCTCGGTCGCCGCACGCGACAGGCGCCGCGAATCTTCGCGGGTCCGGCGCAGGATGTGCGCGAGGTCGGGCGCAGTCTGGAAATGCCACCGGCCGCCGCGCTCGACCAGCTCGACGCCATGCCCGGCATAGCGTTCCGCCAGCGCCGCCAGTGCCGCCTCGACATCGCCGTCACCGGCATAGCCGGCAATGTCTTCGATGCTGAGCGGACTGTCGGAGGCAAAAATGGCCGCTTCGACGGCGCGCTGGAATTCGTCCATCAGGCCGCGGCCTTCACCAACAAGTCCGAGAAGGGCTCTTCCTGCTCAAGCTGCAACCGGCCCTGCCGCGCCAGCTCGAGCGCCGCGACGAAGCTGCTGGCCAATGCCGACTTGCGATACTGGGGGTCGGTGGTCGCCGGAAGAAATGCTTCCAGCGTCGTCCAGTCGAGAGCCTGCCCGAGCAACGCAGCAACCCGCTGAATCGCATCTTCCAGCGTCATCACCGAGCGGTGCGCGACGACGTGCATCGCCGGCTGGGTGCGCGCCTTGACCCGTCCATAGGCCGCATAGAGCTCGAACGGGGTCACCTGCCACGCCGACTTCCGGATGAGCTTCAGTCCTTCTGGCGCTCCTTGTGCGAATACGTCGCGGCCCAGCCGGTCGCGGCCCATCAGCCGCGCGCCAGCGTCCCGCATCGCGTCGAGCCGCTGCAGGCGCAGCTGCAGGCGCATGGCCAGCTCCTCGGGCGACGGGTCGACGGTCGGATCCTTGGGCAGCAGCAGGCAGCTCTTGAGATAGGCCAGCCAGGCCGCCATCACGAGGTAGTCGGCCGCAATTTCCAGCCGCAGCGTCCGGGCGCTCTCAATGTAGGCGAGATATTGCTCGACCAGCGCCAGGATCGAGATCTGGTGGAGATCGACCTTCTGCGCCCGAGCGAGATTGAGCAGCAGGTCGAGCGGCCCTTCCCAGCCGTCGAGGCTGAGGTTCAGCGCCTCATCGTCGCGCACCGGCGCAATGAACAGTTCCTCGTTTTCCACACCCTACCCCGTCATTGCGAGCGTAGCGAAGCAATCCACGGAAGCAACTGGATTGCTTCGTCGCCAGGCCTCTCGCAATGCCAGTCAAACCAGCGCCAGCAGTGCGTCGCGCTTCGCCACGGCCGCGGCGAAATCCATTTCGTCGTCCGGCGTGAAGCGCATCGCCATCGCCCGCGCCAAGCGCGACGCTCCCTCCGGCGGAAATTTCTCCAACCGCATCGGCGACCAGCAGCATATTCTCCATCTTGCCGTCGCAATGCAGCGCCACATCACAACCCGCGGCGACGCACGCCGCGGCCCGCTGGCCGTGGTTGCCGGCCAGCGCTTCCATGCCGATGTCGTCGCTCATCAGGAATCCGTCGAAGCCGATCCGCTGGCGGATGATCTCCCGGATTACGAACGGCGATTGAGAGGCCGGCCGGTCGGGGTCCCAGGCGGTGTAGAGGAGGTGGCTGGTCATTCCCATCGGCGCCTCGCGCAGCCGCTCGAAGGGCTCGAGGTCAACCATGAGCTGATCCTCGCTGGCCTCGACCACCGGCAGTTCGTGGTGGCTGTCGACCAGCGCCCGGCCGTGGCCCGGAATATGCTTGATGACCCCCAGCGTGCCCGCGCTCCGCAACCCGTCGAGGATCGCCCGGCCCAGGGCCGCCACCTGCATCGGCTCCGAGCCCAGCGCACGGTCACCGACGATATCGGTCGCGCCCGGCTGGCGGACGTCCAGCATCGGCAGGCAATCGACGTTGACCCCAACTTCGTGGAGCATCAGGCCCAGCGCCCTGGCATTGACCCGGGCGGCCTCGATCGCGCTGGAGGGGGCCAGTTGGTAGAGCTGGTCGAACGCCTCGCCGCTGGGGAATGCCGGCCATTCGGGCGGCCGCATGCGAGCCACCCTGCCGCCTTCCTGGTCGATCAGGATCGGGACTTCGTCATGACCTTCGAGATCGCGGATCGCGTCCGTCAATGCCCGCAACTGTTGTCGGGTTTCAATATTTCGCTTGAACAATATATAGCCGGCAGGCCGGGCGTCGTGGAAGAAGTCGCGTTCCTCACGGGTTAGCTCCGGCCCGGCAAGACCGTAGATCGCAGCCTGCATCAGTTCACCGGCAGGCAGCTTTCTCCTGCCGCCTTCAGCGCGGCGCAGGCCGCCTTGGTTTGTTCGGAAGAGCCGGACGCACGCAGCCGATAGATCGCCTTTCCGCCCACGGTCGCGCTCACCACGACCTTATTGAGCGCCGCAACTTGCGGGAAGCGGCCCGACAGCAGCTTCCACGCCGTATCCGCCTTGACCGTCGAGGCATAGGCGCCAAGCTGGATCGTCGGCCCCGCCGGAAGCACCGGCTTGGCGGCATCGTTCGCGGCGGGCTTCTCGACTTCCTTGGGCGGGATCTTCTTCGGCGGCGTGGCCTGCTGCGGAGTTTCTACCGGCAAGGGGGTCATGTCCTGCGGCAGCTTGCGGACGTCGAGCGTCGAGTTGGGGTCCTCCCCGGCGCTGGTCGAATAAGCGGTTTCGCTGTCGCCGGCGACATCCAGCCCGCCGGGGTCGCTTGGCTTCACCTTGTACGGGCCAGGCTGAGCCTTGATCAACTGCGGCGCCCCACTCACCGCTGGATCCTGCCGGCCGAGCCAGAACATCGTGCCGGCGACGACAGCCGCGGCGAGCAGCACCAGAATCAGTCCGATCAGCATCTTGCGGGCAGAGATCGTGCGAGGGCCGTCCTCATTCTCGACCGCTTCCAGCCACGGCAATGACTCGCCGTCATAGGCCTGCGCGTCACTCATGCTCGCTGCTCTCCCGAATTCTCGTCAGCCATTCTAGGAGCCGCACGCCAAAGTTGGGAGAGGGCCGTAAGATTTTTTCGACGGCTAGGCGACCGTGCAGACGCGGCCGATCGACAGCAGATTGCTGCAAAGCTGCTTGGCATGCTTCTTCGACGGCGTACCGAGCTGCAGGCTGTAAAAGCGCTTGGAGCGGATCGAGATGGCCTGGATGCTCTTGGGCATGGTGACCAGATAGGTATAGTCGCGGACGGCGAGCTGCCAGGCCGCCTCGGCCTGCCGGGCGGTGAGATAGACGCCAAGCTGCACCGTCTTGCCGCGCACCACCCGCGCCGACGGATCGACCGCGGGTCGCGGCGGGTCAGCCGGGGGCGGGATGGCGGCGATCGCCAGAGCGGCTTCCGATACTTCCGGCGCCAACGGCTCCGTTGACTGTTTTTGGACGACTTCCCGATAGGCGGCGGCAGTCGGGACGACGCGGATCTTGCGCTTGGGATATCGGACGACGGCCCGTGCCGGCGTCGCCTGCTGCACCCCGCTCGCCTCGACCGGCCTCGGTGCCACATCGAGCGGCGGAAGTATGATTTGCGGCTGGAGGTCCTCCGGCGCCGGCAACACGATGCTGGCCGCCGGCAAATTCGGCTGCTCGACCGGCAAAGGGATCATGTCGCGTGTTAGAAACGCGACAATTCCGGCAAGTCCGATCGCACCGATAGCGGCCGTTACGCCCGAGCGGCGGTTCGATTGCTTGCGGGCAGGAGCACGATAGGGTTCGAGCCAGGGAAGGCGTCCCGGATCTCTCAAAACCCCCGCATCCGCCATCAGCGCATCTCCTCGGCGGCCTCCACACCCATCAATCCCAGGCCGTTCTTGATTATCTGCCCAATTCCGCGCGCCAGTTCCAGTCGCGCGCGAGAAAGTTGTGGATTATTTTCAAGCAGAAAGCGCCTTTCCGGATCATCGTTGCCGCGGTTCCACAGCGCATGAAGTGCGGCCGCCAAGTCGTAGAGATAGAAGGCCACTCGATGCGGCTCATGGGCCAGCGCAGCGCCCTCTACGATGCGCGGATATTGGGCGGCGATCTGGACTAGTGCCAATTCTTCACCGTCCAGCAAGGAGAGATCTGCTTGCGTCTCGAGCGACAGGCCGGCCTCGGCCGCCTTGCGCTGCAGCGAGCTGATCCGCGCATGCGCATATTGGACGTAGAACACCGGATTGTCCTTCGACGCTTCGACCACCTTGGCGAAGTCGAAGTCGAGCATGGAGTCGGTCCGCTTGGTCAGCATCATGAAACGGACCACGTCCTTGCCGACCTCGCGCACCACATCCGCCAGCGTGACGAAATTGCCCGCGCGCTTCGACATCTTGATCGGTTCGCCGGCGCGCAGCAGCTTGACCATCTGGATGATCTTGACGTCCAGGTCGACACGGCCGTCGGTCAGCGCCTTGACCGCCGCCTGGACCCGCTTGACCGTCCCGGCATGGTCGGCGCCCCAGATGTTGACCAAATGGTCCGCATTTTGCGCCTTCTGGAAATGATAGGCGGCGTCGGCGCCGAAATAGGTCCAGGACCCGTCGGACTTCTTCATCGGCCGGTCCTGGTCGTCGCCGAACTGGCTCGACTTGAACAGCGTCAGCTCGACCGGTTCCCACTCGTCGTGCGGGTCGAGGCTCTTCGGCCGCTCCAGCTGGCCCTCATAGACCAGCCCCTTTGCGCGGAGGTTATCAAGCGTCTCTTCGACCCTGCCCGAGGCCTGGAGCTCGGCCTCCGAGGCGAAGATGTCATGGTGGATGCCGAGCAGGCCGAGGTCGTGGCGGATGAGGTCGAGCATCGCCGCGACGGTCTTCGCCTTGAACGGCTCCAGCCACTCGCTCTCGGGCGCCTCGGCATATTTGGCGCCATGTTCGGCAGCGAGGATCGCCCCCACCGGCTTCAGATAGTCGCCGGGATAAAGGCCTTCCGGGATCTCGCCGATCTCCTCGCCCAGCTTCTCGCGATAGCGGAGGTGCGCCGAGCGGGCGAGCGTGTCGACCTGCGAGCCCGCGTCGTTGACATAATATTCCTTGGTGACCCGGAAGCCCGCCGCCTCAAGCAGCCGGGCGAGCGCGTCGCCGACCACCGCGCCGCGGCAATGACCCATGTGCATCGGCCCGGTCGGGTTGGCCGAGACATATTCGACGTTGACCCGCTCGTTATTGCCGATGGTCGACAAGCCGTACCGCTCGCCTTCCGACAGGATTGTCTCCAGCTCGTCACGCCACGCATCCTCGGCCAGCCTGACGTTGATGAAGCCGGGACCCGCTATCTCGACGCGGGTTACGGTGGGCATCGCCTCCAGCCTGGACTTGATCAGTTCGGCCAGCGCGCGCGGGTTTGTCCCGGCGCCCTTGGCCAGGACCATCGCCGCGTTGGTCGTCAGATCGCCGTGCGAAACATCGCGCGGCGGTTCGACGGCGACCCCCTTGCGGTTGATGTCTGCCGGCAGGCTCCCCTCCCCGACCAGGTCGTCGAGGATGCCGTCAAGCAGCGCGGAATAATGGGCGTAGAGGGACAATCTGGCTCACCGAACAATAGGAATTCGGCGCGCTCTAGCGGTTCAAGTCCGCTTCGCCAACTTCGAGAAGGGCGGCCTAGTTGCCGCCCGCCGAATTCGCGCTCGCCAGTTTGTCGTCGGCTGAACGGTCTCGGCCCCGCGAGGGCGGTGCATAAATGACTCGCCACTCGGTCTTCTCGCCGGATTTGACGGCGACCATTTGCGCCTGCGACTGGACGCTCCTGCGCCCCGGCGAGCCGAAGGCGAAGTGGCTGTGATCACCCTCGTCGAGCGATTCCGCAAGTGAATAGCCCGCCGAGCGATATGCCGCGGCGACCTGCCAGTGGCTGACTCCCGGCCGGCGGGCAATGTCGATCGCCCTGCCCCGCAAATGATAGCTGTTGGCGACGCCGCCGACTCGGCGATTATGCTCCGGCGACCGATAGGTGCTGGTGACCTGGCCCCAGCGCAGCCCGATCTGCTTGACGTCTCCCATGTCCACCGAGCGTCCCGCAGAACCGGTCGACATACCCCATGTCCCGGCCGGTTCGGGTTCGGACGAAGGAGGCGATTTCCCGACTTCGCGGATGCCCCAATTTGTCTCGGCGCCGGCCGCAGCCGTACCGAACGACAGCAAAATCAACGCGATCCCCGCCCGCATCATATGAAACACCCCCATACGCTCGGAATCGCCTATAACCCAAAATTAACGTGGATTGGGAGTCCGGTGAGGCGGAACGCCCTTCTTCAGCGTTCGTTTGAAGGCGGTCCCATAGGGAGAGGAAGAATGTCGAGACGAATTCTGGCCACTGCGGTAGCCGCTGTCGCGTTCTCGCTGACCGCCTGCGGCGGCGCCGAGGAAAACAACATGGCTATCGAGAATATCGAAGATCTGAACGCCGCTGACGACTTGAACATGGGCATGGACATGAATGCGGACATGAACATGGACATGAACGCCACGGACATCAACGCCACGGACATGAACGCAACGGACATGAATGCAGCGGATAATGTAGCCGGCAACGAGGCGGTCGATAATACGACTAACAGCAATTAGCCGCAGATCCGTAACTTGGATGGCGGACATGCGTCACAGGTGACGCACATGGCCGTAGACAAATAAAAAGAAGCGCCGGGGTGACCCGGCGCTTCCTCTGTCAGTATTGCTCCAGTTATCGGCGGCGATTGATGTCGACGTCGCGGATATAGCCGTTGTAGTCGACGTTGCAGCGGAAGCTGAGATCGGCCGCAGCTTGTGCGTAGTTCGAACCAAGCATCCCGTAAGCACCGACGCCATAAGGGTTGTAGGCCAGGCGCCCGCTGCTCGCCACGCCGCGCACCACCACGCTATTTCGGCGCGGGTTGACCTGGGTGACGCTCAGGACCCGAGCGTTGCTGTAGTTGTTCACGCCGAACAGCTGACCGATGATACCAGTGCTGCCGCGGGTGCTAAGCCGGTTCTGGACTGCAGCCGCGCATCGCTGGGCGGCGGCGTTGGTGCCGGCGGCGACATTATTGTACCCGTAAGCGTTTCCGTATGGAGGGTAATATTGCGCTGCAGCGGGCGCAGCAGCCGCCAGGGCCGCAAAGCCTGCGCCAAGCGCGAGGGTTTTGATCATGATGGTCATGGCTTGTAACTCCTTTCAGGGGATCTGAACCCCTTCGCCCGAAAGAACGAACGGCATTGAACGGGCGAGCCAGCGCCCGTCGCGGGTCAAAGTCGGCT
This sequence comes from uncultured Alphaproteobacteria bacterium, assembly GCA_963844355.1. Classification (GTDB taxonomy): domain Bacteria; phylum Pseudomonadota; class Alphaproteobacteria; order Sphingomonadales; family Sphingomonadaceae; genus Sphingomicrobium. The sequence continues at coordinate 44,966 of CAWJNY010000004.1, read as the reverse complement.
CGTCGCCCTAGGCTGAACGGCAGGTTAAGGCATTCGCTCCAGAACGCCCTGTCAATCGAGTGAGGCGATCAGAACCGGTCAGGAATATTGACTGGGCCGATTAACTGCTCATGGCGAGCGATCGCGAAGCGGTCGGTCATGCCCGCGATATAATCGCCGATACCGCGGAGCCTCGCCGTCTCTCCCTCGCCCCGCTGCCAGCCTTCGGGAAGAGCGCCAGGCTCTTGGCGATAATGAAGGACGAGGTCGCCGACGATCCGCTGCGCTTCCATCCGGATCGGCCTCAGCGGCGCGCTGTCGTATAGCTGGGTGCCGAGGTGGCGTTTCAGGTCGCGCTCCTCGGCCTCCATCTCCGATGGGAAGCCGACCATCGGCCCACCGGCGGCGCGGACATCGTCGATCGTCTCAACCCCGGCCTCGGCGATCCTTCGCCTCGTCTCCTCGAGCACTTCGCCGACCATCGAGCCAATGCCGTCGCGGACTAGCGCCTTCAGCTTCCTGGCTCGGTCGAGTCCCGGGTAACGCGCTTCGATTTCGTCCCAATGGCGGCGGATGAAGGACAATTCCATCAAAGCATCGAGATCCAGGATGCCGGATCTCAGGCCGTCGTCGATATCGTGGTTGTCATAGGCAATGTCGTCGGCGATTGCCGCCACCTGTGCTTCCAGGCTTGGCCAGCTGCCAAGTTCCAGGTCGAACCCCTGGTTGGCCTCGGCCAACGCCCACTGCGGAGCCGCGACCGGGCCGTTATGCTTGGCCAATCCTTCCAGCGCCTCCCAACTCAGGTTCAGCCCGTCGAACGCAGGGTAAGGGTTCTCCAGGCAGGTCACCAGCCTGAGCGAATGGCCATTGTGGTCGAAACCGCCGGCGTCGGCGAGGCTTTGCCGAAGTGCCTCCTCGCCGCCATGGCCGAACGGCGGGTGGCCCAGGTCATGGGCCAGGCAAAGCGTTTCCGTCAGATCCTCGTTGAGACCGAGCGCGCGGGCCATGGTCCGGCCGATTTGCGCCACTTCGATCGAATGGGTCAGCCGCACCCTGAAATGGTCGCCGTCGGGCGCAATGAATACTTGTGTCTTGTGTCGCAGGCGGCGGAAGGCGATCGAATGGACGATGCGATCGCGGTCGCGTTGAAAGACGTCACGTGGACCGCGCGGGCCGCGATCGTCCTCGATGAAGGCCCTACCGCGCGATCTTGACGGGTGCGCGGCAAGGTCCTCGCGTAATTTCATCTGCTGGAGAGCTTCTCGATCTTGATCTGGGCCGGAGTGCGGGTCCAGCTAAAGCCGTCCACGCCTTCCTTTTCAAGCTTGTTCACAAATGACTGGCTTTCCGACTTGGTGTCGAACGGACCGACCAGCAGTCGGTAATAGCTCTTGCCGTCGGTAACATAGCCGGCCCGCGACCTGAGCAGCTTGCCGGCCTTGGTGGAGAGCCTCTTGAATTCATTGGCCATTCGGTCCTGATTGGAGCCGCCGGCCAGCTGCACCCAATAGGTACCCTTGATCCCTAGCCTGGCGGCTTCCTCGCGAGCTTTCCTTTCGCTGGCGAGCTTCTCCTCCCGTGCCTTTTTCTCGGCAGCGGCTTTCTTGTCCGCCGCTTTTCTGTCCGCCGCCTTCTTGCCCACGGTCTTTTTGGTCGCAACAGGATCCGGCTTCTCAGTTTCTACCTTGGGCTCACTTGCCGGCGGCACCTCGGCGATCGTCGCCAACAGCTTGTCGAATTCCCGACAGGTTGCCCGATGTGGCTTCGGCTTCGCTCGATGCGTCGCCCGAACGATCAGCACCAGGTTGGACCTGGTCCGGCGCCTCATCGCTGCCCGCCGGCGTGGGGCTGTTCGCCGACGGCATACTAAAAGACGGCGATGCCGGAGCGGTTTGGGAAGGAAGAGAAAAGCTTGGCTGCGGCGCGACCGGCGGAGGATCGGCCAATGCGACCCGAACCGGCGGACTTGCCACCGGCCTGGTCGGAGTTGCGCCGGCGTTTGGGTAGGCGGGTCCGCCCACTACTGGAGGGACAATCTGCGAAGCGATTTGCTGCTGCCGCTCCGCAGCCCGGGCCGCAGCAACCTTGGCTGCCGCATTGTCCGGGAACATGCCGAGGTGAACCGCCGCCGCTTTCTCCGGCACGGAAAGATGGGGGAGCAGGCTGAAGAATGGAGCGAAACGCGCCGAACCGCCTGGCATTACCGATTCGATGGCCTGGGCAGCACCGGCCTGGTCTCCGGTCAGCGCCAGGACGAAGGCGCGTGCGCGCTGCGCGGCTGGATCGCGCCGGTTGAGCAGGGGTTGGATGGCGCCCAACGCCCCGCCTCGATTGCGGCCGATCGCCAAACTCAGCGCAAGCCGGCGCCGGCCCTCGTCGCTGTTGAGGGACTGCACCGCCAAGCGATAATCGCTCTGCGCCGCGCCAAGGTCGCCATTCAGGTCGCGGGCCAAGCCGCGGTCGAGGGCGATGGCCAAGGTTGAAGCGCCGAGGCGCGTCGCCTGGTCGAAATAGAAAATGGCGCCGTCGGCATCGCCCATATGCGCCATTGCGGCACCAAGCCCGGCCTTGGCCGCCGGCGCATTGGGATTGACCTCCTCGGCGCGGCCGAAAAAGCCGGCCGCCGACTGGACATCGCCCAACTCGAGTGCCGCCCTGCCGGCGCCGATCAATGCGTTGAAGTCGCGCGGGTTGCCGGCCAGCACGCGAATGTGCCGCGACAGGGCCGTGCCCGGGGACTCTGGCGCTGCGGACAGACTGGCCGCCTGGGCAGCAGTCGTCATCATCGCCGCGGCAAGCAACGCGCCCAGCCGGACGCGCGTGAAACCGATCTTCAGCATGGTCCTCCCCATGCCTGATCAAAGCTTGCCGGAAGCTTGCTGAAAAGCCCGATGAAAAGACTGCCGCGCCAAGCCGTTGCGGCCCGGCGACGAGCCGGGCCTTGCACCCAGAGAGCTACTGATTGTTCTGGCGATTGAGAAACCGCGGAATGTCGAGCGGCTCGCGACGGAAGCTCGGCATCGGTTCGTCCTCGACCTTGGCCTGGGCAGCGCCGCGGGCGATGTTCGACATGCGCTCGAACAGAGTGCCCGTCGCCGGGGCCGGCTTGGCTCTCTTCGACCGGTTCGAATTCCGCCTCTTCCTCGTCGGCCGGGGGATCGATCGGCGTGCCCATAACCGGGTCGGCCAAAATGTCTTCGCTCTCCAGCAATAGCTCGTCGGTCGCCTCGTCGTCCTCGGCAAGATCGAGCGCATCTTCCTCCGCCTGGGGAGCAATCGTCGAAGCCGGCGAAGGCGCGGGAGTCGGCGTCACCGCCGGGCGCGTCGCGGTCGGGAAGGTGAACACCTTGCCTTGGGTCGGTTGCGCTGCCGCTTCCGCCTCGATCCCGGTGGCAACAACCGATACGCGGATCTTGCCGCCCAGGTCGTTGTTGAACGCCGAGCCCCAGATGATGTTGGCATCGGGGTCGACCAGTTCCTTGATGTGGCTTGCGGCCTCGTCAACCTCCATCAGGCGCATGTCGTCGCCGCCGGTGATCGAGATAATGACGCCCTTGGCGCCCTTCATGCTGACGCCGTCCAGCAGCGGGTTGGAAATCGCCTTCTCGGCCGCTTCGATCGCCCGGTTGTCGCCCGACGCTTCGCCGGTGCCCATCATCGCCTTGCCCATTTCGCCCATAACCGAGCGGACGTCGGCGAAATCGAGGTTGATCAGGCCGGGCATGACCATCAGGTCGGTGATGCCGCGCACGCCCTGCTGCAGCACCTCGTCCGCCATCTCGAACGCTTCCTTGAAGGTCGTTTCCGAGGTGGCGAGGCGGAACAGGTTCTGGTTGGGGATGACGATCAGCGTGTCGACGTGCTTCTGCAATTCCTCGATGCCGCTGTCGGCCGAGCGCATGCGGCGGGAGCCCTCGAAGGCGAACGGCTTGGTGACGACGCCGACGGTGAGGATGCCGCGATCGCGAGCGGCCTTGGCAATGACCGGGGCAGCGCCGGTGCCGGTACCGCCGCCCATGCCGGCGGCGATGAAGCACATATGCGCGCCATCCAGCGCCTGCTCGATCTCCTCCAGCGTTTCCTCGGCAGCTGCACGGCCGATCTCGGGCCGAGAGCCGGCACCCAGGCCCTGCGTGATCTTGAGGCCCAAGCTGGATGCGCTGGTCGGCTTCGGACGCGTTGAGCGCCTGCGCGTCGGTGTTGGCGACCAGGAACTGGACGCCCTGGACGTCGGAGCGGATCATGTTGGCGATGGCGTTTCCGCCCGCTCCGCCGACTCCGATGACACTGATCCTCGGGCGAAGTTCGTCGACTTCCGGCCGGATGAAATCAATGCTCATGGACTAACCCCTCCCCTGCGCAGCTAGCGCGTTGAACCGTCAATGAAATCCATGAATCATTGCAACTCCCGCGACAAGCGGAAAAGTTAACGCACAACGAAAAAAATCGTGGATTGTGCCCCGTCAGACTCACCCTGATTCAATATGGGACAGGCAAGAAAATCCCGGCTGGCCGTCAAGGTTAATATTGCATCGACATTTACCTGTTGGATGCGCGGCACGCCGACCACCCACCAAATTCCGCCAAATGCTGTGATCGCGGCCGCCAGATAGAAGGCACTGGCATAGCCGGTGCTGTCGATGAGTATCCCGGCGATGACCGGCCGCAGTATCCCGGAAAAATTGCCGACGGCATTCTGGAACCCGATCCAGCTGCCGGCGGCTCGCGGGCCGGCGAACATCTGCGCCACCGCATAGAGATTGAGGACAGCGATGCGGATGCCGCCCCCGCGAGCGCACAGCAATATGCCAACCGTCGCGATGCTTTCGGCTGAGCGCGATACCGAGGATTGCAGCGCCGAGGACGAACTGGCCGGCAACCATCATCCAGCGCCGGATCGCGGCCTCCGACCGGCCCGATCGCGTCCAGCGGTCGGAGATATGGCCCAGCAGCAGTGCGGCGACCGCCTGCGCCGCGTAACCGAGCGTCGCCAGCAACGTCATTTCCCCGATCGTAAGGCCGCGCTCCTGGACGAGGTACAGGGGCAGCCAGGCGAGCAGGAAATAGAAGCCAGTAATTGCTGCGAGCATGGCCGATGCCCATTGACCACAACGGCCATTCGGCCGACCAGCCGACCCATTGGCACCATCGGCTCCCGCTCTGCCGTCATCGGCGGTCGCGCAGGCAGCGCACCACGACGCGCTGCCAGGGAAGCAGCCAGATCAGCGTCGCCAGACCGAAGACGATGAACATCGCCCGCCAGCCCAGCGAGGCCACGATTAATCCGCCGGCCAGTGTGCCGACCGCCGGGCCCAGGGCAATCCCCGTCGCCACCGCGGCATTGGCCATGCCGCGCTGCTCGGCCGGGACGTGCCGGGCAATGATCTTCGAGCTTCCGGGAAAGGCAATGCTCTCGCCGATGCCGAGCATGACCCGCAGCACGAGCAGCGAAACGAAGCCGCCGACGAAGCCCATCAGCAGGGTACTTGCCGCCCAGACAATCACGCCCCAGGCCATCAACCGGTAAACCGAGAAGCGGTCACACAGCCAGCCGACCACCAGCTGCACCGGCGCGTAGATCCAGAAAAAGGCCGAGACCGCGAGTCCCGAACTCGGTCGCCGTCAGGCCGAGTTCGCCCTTCATCAGCGGCGCCGCCACCGCGATCGCACCGCGGTCGACGTAGTTGAGGAAAACCGCCGCGCCGAGCAGCAGGATCACCAGTGCGCGCGTCACGTTCGTCGCCGTCGCAATGGTCGCCATCGGATTGCCCCTCCCCGCCGACGGTATCAGCTAAGCGCCCGAACTAGAACCCGCCCCTCATCGCCGAGATCAGTCGGCCGAGCATGCCCGTCGCCGGCTTCCTGTCGCGCACGCCGACCAGCGCAAGGTCGCGGATGTCGCCGCTTCCGCTCGCAGCGAGCTGCGCCAGCCCGACCAAGGTGGAGAAGGCCGGGCCGCTGTGCGCTTCGGGCAGGCCCGGTGATCGTCTTGGGCCGCCCGACGCGGACCGCGCGGCCGAGCACGCCTTGCATGTAATCGGCGATATTCTTGAGTTCCGCCCCGCCGCCGGTCAGCACCACCTGCCGGCCGACCGGCCCCGAGAAGCCAAGCTCCTTGAGCGCCCGCTCGATCTCGTTGGTGATCTGCTCGGTCCGCTGGCGGATGACGGTGATCAGCTGGGCATGCGTGATCCGCAGCGGCTCGCCGCCGTCGTCGCCGCCGATCGGGGTCGCCTCGACCATCTCGTGATTGTCGCGTGGGGACGTCATCGCCGACCCGAAGCGGCATTTCATCCGCTCGGCCTCGCGCCGCTGCACGGCGAACGCGCAGGCGATGTCGTCGGTGATGTCCTTGGCGCCCAGCGGAATCGAGCGCAGCCCGACCAGCATGCCGCCGGCATGAAGCGAAACATTGGTCACCTCGGCGCCCAGCTCGACGAGCGCGACGCCGAGCTCGCGCTCCTCCGGAGTGAGGCAGGCGAGGGCCGCAGCCACCGGCGAGGCGACGATCGCCCTTACGCCGAGATGCGCGGAGCGGATGACATAGTCGATGTTGCGCAAGCGGCGCCGGGTCGGCGGCGACGACATGGATGTCGACGCCGAGCCGGTCGGCGTGCAGCCCGATCGGATGCTGCACTCCCTCCACGCCGTCGATGGTGTAAAGCGCCGGATGGGCATGGAGCACGACCTGGCCGTTGCGGTCGATCGCGCCCTGCCCGGCGACAGCAGCTCGTCGATGTCCGACTGCTCGACCTGGTGGCCGCCCAGTTCGACCTCGACATTGGCGATGTCGCTGACCAGGCCGCCGGCGGCGAAGCTGGCCCAGACGTCATCGATGGTAACGCCGGACATGCGCTCGGCGATCTCGACCGCCTCGCGCACCGCCACTTCGCTCGCCTCCATGTCGGTGACATAGCCGCGCTTGACCCCGCGGCTCTCGCGCTGGCCGGTGCCGAGCACGCGCAGCCGCCCGTCGGGGTCGCGGGTGACGATCAGCGCGCTGACCTTGGACGAGCCGATGTCGAGCGCGGCGATCAGCGGCTGGTCGGAATCGGCGGACATTCTGGTGGTACTAACTCTTCGGTAATGGGTTCGGGAACGATCGGCTCGCCCGGCTCGCGCGGCAGGCGGACGGTCATTTTGCCGGGGATGCGAAGGTCGAAGCGGAGGATAGCCGCGGCCGAGCAGGCCGGCCGACTTGTCCACCTTGGCGAATCGGGTCAGCGCCGGTTGCGCGCGGTCTTCGCCCTTCGGGCAGCGCGACCGTCTCGCCCGACTGGAAGCTCAAATCCCAGCGCCGCCCGCCGACCCAGGTGGCCGACACCAGCTGCGGCTTCAAGCGCGGCGCCTCGTCGAGCAGCGTGTCGAGCGCGATGGCTCTGGGCGTTGGCGCCCTTGCCGATCAGCAGCGGCAGGTCCGGCATCTGGCTGACCGGCACGCGGTCGAGCACCACGCCTTCCGCGTCGATCAGGGTCAGCCGGTCCTCGTCCTGCCACAGGGCGGCCGGCTTGCGCTCGACGATGTCGATCACCAGCGTGTCGGGGAATCGGCGCGACACGCGCGCATCCTTTACCCAGCCATATTCGAGCAGCCGTCTCGCGGATGGCGGCGACGTCGAGCAGCGGCATGGCCGTGCGTCTTCTGGTCGGCCGCGCAATCTCATAGACCGGCCGCGGATCCATTCGCTTGATGCCGCGCACGTCGATGCTCTTCGACCCGAAAGCCGGCGTCGCCGACCGCTTCGCCGGCCGCGACGCCGACCTTGGCCGGGACGTCGAGCGCGACCAGTGCCACTCCGGCCATGCGCCACGACGAACAAGCCGAATGCCCAGCCGGCCAGCCGGTTGGCTCTGGGCCTTCTTGACCGGCAGCTTCGAGGCCAATTTCTTGGGAACGGCGACACGCGGCCCGCCCTTGCGGGATCCTGCCCGGCCCGACGCCCCCCGCCGGACATGTGCTGCGCTCACGTCTCGGCGACCTCCCTCACCTTGGCGTCCTCTAATGCTTCGGCGATGATCCGCTCGACCAGTTCGCCATAGCTGATGCCTTTCTGCCGCGCCTGCTCGGGCACCAGGCTGAGGGGGGTCATGCCGGGCTGGGTGTTGACCTCGAGCAGGTAGACGCCCGCCTCGCCCTGCGTATCGTCCCAGCGGAAATCGGAGCGCGACGCGCCCTTGCAGCCCAGCAGCCGGTGCGCGGCCAGCGCCATGTCCATCATTTCCGTGGCGACGTTGGCCGGTATCTCGGCCGGGCAGACATGCTCGGTCAGGCCATCGGTATATTTGGCGTCAAAGTCGTAAAAGCCCTGGACCGGCTTCAATTCGGTGACGCACATCGCCTCGTCGCCCAGGACTGCCACCGTCAGCTCGCGACCCTTGATGAACGGCTCGGCCAGCAGGCGCTCGAAGTGGAGCCAGGGGCCTTCCGCCCTGGCGCTGATCGGATGGCCGTAATTTCCCTGGTCGGTAACGATCGCGACGCCGACCGAGCTGCCTTCGTTGACCGGCTTCAGCACATAAGGCCGGGCCATCGGGTCGCCCTCGTAGAGCGACTTGCTCTCGACCACCCTGCCCTTCGGCATGCGGATCCCGTGCGGGACCAGCACCATCTTGGTCAGTTCCTTGTCGATGGCGATGACCGAGGTTTCGAGCCCGCTGTGCGTGTAGGGGATCTGCATCAGGTCCAGCAGTCCCTGGATAGTGCCGTCCTCACCCGGAGTGCCGTGCAGCGCGTTGAACACCACGTCAGGCCGGATGCCGGCAAGCACCTGCGCGACATTGCGGTCCATGTCGACCGACGTGACGTTGGCAAAGCCGCGCTCGCGCAGCGCATTGACCACGCCCTCGCCGCTCATCAGCGACACTTCACGCTCGGACGACCAGCCGCCCATCAGCACGACGATATTGAGGTCCCGGTCGAGCTCCCCTGCCACGCTCACGCCACTCCGATCCGCTGGATTTCCCATTCGAGGGAGATGTTGGTCTTCGCCTGCACGCGGCGCCGGACTTCCTCGCCCAGCTCCTCGATGTCGGCACTGCTAGCGTTACCGAGATTGAGCAGGAAATTGCAATGCTTCTCCGACACTTGCGCATCGCCGTGGCGTAAGCCGCGGCAGCCCGCCGCATCCACCAGCGCCCAGGCCTTGTGGCCCGGCGGGTTCTTGAAGGTCGAGCCGCCGGTACGGCTGCGCAGCGGCTGCGATTCCTCGCGGGCCTTGGCAATATGATCCATCTCCGTTCCGATCATCACCGGATCGCCGGGGATGCCGCGGAAGATCGCTTCGACCACGATCGCGCCCTCTGGCAGCTCGCTGTGTCGGTAGCTGTAATTGAGCTTCTCCGCCGGCCACTCCTCAACCGTCCCGTCTTTCAACGCGATGGTGCAGCCGACCAATATATCCTGCACTTCGCGGCCGTAGGCGCCGCCGTTCATTCGCACGAAACCGCCGACCGTCCCGGGAATGCCGCGCAGGAACTCCATGCCGGCGATGCCGGCATCGCGCGCCGTCGAGGAAACCAGGATCCCGCTGGCCCCGCCGCCGCATTTCAGGGTTACGTCATCGACCCGCTCGATCTTCGAGAAAGCCTTGCCGAGCCGCACGGTGACGCCCGGGCACTCCGCCGTCGCGAACGATCATGTTGGAACCGAGGCCAAGCGCCATTACCGGCGTGTCGGGATCAAGGCCCTTCAGAAACTCGATCAGGTCGTCGCGGTCGGCCGGCTCGAACAGGAATTCCGCGTTGCCGCCCGACTTGAACCACACCAGCGGCGCCAGCGGAGCATCGGCCTTCAGCTTTCCGCGAACTTTATCCCCTGCAACTAACGGCAGTGGCCGCGAGTCGGCCTGGTCAGGCTGCATGGCCCACCCCTTATCGCCTGCCTCATGCGGGCCGGCGGATTTGGCCGCCCGCGCCGCCGCAATCGCCGGGCCCAGCCCCGCCGCCCATTTGGTGATGTCGCCAGCGCCCATGCAAATGACGATATCGCCGTCCGCAGCCAGGTCGCGCAGGTTGGCGGCGAGGTCGGTCAGGCCGTCGACGGTCTTGACCATGCGATGGCCGCGAGCCCGTAGCCCTCCGCCAGCGCAGTACTGTCCACGCCCTCGATCGGCTCCTCGCCAGCGGGATAGACTGGCGTCACGAACACCACGTCGGCGTCGTTGAAGGCATTCTGGAAATCATCCATCAGATCCCTCAGCCGCGTGTAGCGATGCGGTTGCACGACGGCGATGACCCGCTCTTCCGCCGCTTCCCGCGCCGCATCCAGCACTGATCGGATTTCGACCGGATGATGGGCATAATCGTCGATGATGGTCGCGCCGTCGACTTCCCCGACCTTGGTGAAGCGGCGTTTGACCCCGCTGAAGTTGCGGAACCCGTTTTGAAGTACTTCGTCGGCGAAGCCGAACTCGAGCCCCACCGCAATCGCGGCCAGCGCGTTCAGCACATTGTGCCGCCCCGGCATCGGCACGAACACCCCTTCGATGGTCCGCCGCTCGCCGTCGCCTTGGCGGACCGAAACGTCGAAACGGCTGCCGCCATTCTCCGGCGCGATATTGTCGGCGCGAAGGTCGGCCAGCGCCGAGGTGCCATAAGTGATGATCCGTCGGTCGCGGATGCGTGACAAGACGCCCTGCACCTCGGGATGATCGACGCACATCACGGCAAGGCCGTAGAACGGCACATTCTCGACGAACTCGACGAAGCTGTCCTTGATCGCGTCGAAGCTGCCGTAATGTTCGAGATGTTCCGGATCGATGTTGGTCACCACCGCGATCGTCCCGTCGAGCCTCAGGAAGCTGCCGTCGCTTTCGTCGGCCTCGACCACCATCCAGTCCGATTTGCCGAGCCGGGCATTGGACCCATAGGCGTTGATGATCCCGCCGTTGATCACCGTCGGGTCGATCCCGCCGGAATCGAGCATCGCCGCGATCATCGATGTCGTGGTCGTCTTGCCATGCGTGCCGGCGACGGCGATGGTCGACTGCATTCGCATCAGCTCGGCCAGCATTTCGGCGCGGCTTGACCCGTGGCAGGCGGCGCTCTGCTGCCGCCCTGATCTCGGGATTGTCTTCGCGGATCGCGGTCGAGCAGACCACCACCGCGGCATCGCCGAGATTATCCGCGTCCTGGCCGATCATCACCGGAATGCCGACCTTCCTCAGGCCCTCGGTGACATAGCTCTCGTTCTGGTCCGAGCCCTGCACCTTGTAGCCGAGATGATGCATCACCTCGGCGATCCCGGACATGCCGATACCGCCGATGCCGACGAAGTGGATCGTACCGATCTCGGTACCCATCGCCTTCATGCCGGCACTCCCAGCCCGCTTGGCGCCCGGCTGGCCGCCGGCTGGGCACGGCCAACCATCAGCGGCGAAGCGCCTCCGGCGATCCGTTCGACCAGGTCCGCGAGGTCGCTCGTCGCGTGCGGACGCCCGACCGACAGCGCTCGTTCGGCGGCATTGGCTGAGCGCTTGCGGATCGCCCGCAATCGCTTCGATCTGCTTGGCCAGCACTTCCGGCGTGAACTCGGTCTGCTGGATCATCCTTGCCCCGCCCGCCTTGGCCATTTCGCGCGCATTGGCGGTCTGATGGTCGTCCGTGGCGATCGGCAGCGGGATGAGGATTGCCGGCCGTCCGGCGGCGGTCAGTTCGGCGATGGTCGAGGCCCCTGCCCGGGCAATGACCAGATGCGACTCGCCGATGCGGTCCGGCATGTCTTCGATATAGGTCAGCAGCTCGGCCGGGATATTGAGCGCGGCATAGCGGTTGCGCACGGCCTCGATGTCGTCCGGCCGGCACTGTTGCATGACCTGGAGGCGGTGACGCAGCTTGGGCGTCAGCATCCCAAGCGCATCGGGCACCACCTGGCCCAGCACGGTCGCGCCCTGGCTTCCGCCGGTGATCAATATCTTGAGCGGCGCGGTTTCGTCGAACTCGGGAAAGGGCATGGTCCCCAGCCGGGCCACGGACTCCCGCACCGGGTTACCGACCAATTCGACCTTTCGCCGGTGAGACGGCTTCAGCCGGTCGATTTCGGCATAGGCGGTGGCGATCGCCGCCGCCGATCCGGCCAGCAGCCGATTGACCCGGCCCAGCACCGCATTCTGCTCGTGCAGGATGGTCGGAATTCCCATCGCATTGGCCGCCAGCAGCGCTGGGAAGGCGGGATAGCCGCCGAAGCCGACCACCGCGTCGGGCGGATATTGCCGGTACAGCCGCTTGGCCTCCCTGCGGCCCTTCAGCACCGATAGCGACGCCCTGATCATCCCGATCGGCCCGCCGCCCAGCCGTCCCGGCAGGCAGGATATGGGTCGGCACATCTTCGAACAGCGCCGGAATCTTCGCCCCGCGCTCGTCGGTGACCAGCATCACGCCATGGCCGCGCGACTTCAGTTCGGCGGCGAGCGCGTGGGCCGGAACCATATGCCCGCCGGTGCCCCCGGCCGCCAATGTCATATTCATTGAGCGATATTCTCCCCGCCCCATTTCACCACGTAGGGCGAGCGGCTCAGATAGGGGTTTCGCCGCGTGAAGGCGAGCAGCAATCCCATCGCGATCGACAGCGCCAGCATCGAGCTTCCGCCATAGCTGATGAACGGCAGGGTCATGCCCTTGGATGGCGCGATTTGAACGTTGACCGCCATGTTGATCATCGCCTGCAGCCCGAACTGGATGACCAGCCCGGCCGCCGCGAGGATTGCGAAGCTTGATTCCTCGTCGAGCAGCTTGATCAGTACCCGGGCGACGATGCCGAGATACAGCAGGGCAATCGGCAGGCAGGCGATCAGCCCGAACTCCTCGCCGATAACCGAGAAGATGTAATCGGTATGCGGCTCGGGCAGGCCGAACTTGCGCGTGCCCGCCCCCGGGCCCATGCCGAACAGCCCGCCCGCGGTCAGGGTGCGCATCGCATTCTCGGTCTGGAAATTGTCGCCCTCGCCGAAGATGAAGGCGTCGATCCGCGCGGTCGCCACGTCGTAGAAGAAATAGGCCAGCACGATCCCGACCACGCCGGCAATGCCAAGCGCCGATCAGGATGCGCAGGTTGAGGCCGGCGATGGCCAGCATCGCGATCCACACCGCGGCGAAGATGATGGTCGAGCCGAAGTCCGGCTGGCGCATCAGCAGTACCGCGACCACCGCGATGATCCCCGCCGAGAGGGTGAAAATCGGCAGCGACTTGTCAGCTCTCGCGCAGGCTCAGCAACCAGGCCATCGATACGACGAAGAAGGGCTTCAGGAACTCGGACGGCTGGAACAGGCCGATGCCGAGGTTGAACCAGCGCTTGGCGCCGTTCACTTCGGTGCCCAGCCACGGCACCAGCGCCAGTGCGACGAGGCAGGCCAGCGCGCCGATCAGCGAGAACCGCCGCAGTTTGTCGCGCGGCTGCATCGAGATCGGCGATCATCACCGGCAGCGACAGGCCGATCCAGATGATCTGGCGATAGAAATAATAAAGCTCGTCGATGCGGACCGACCCGCCCGAATAGCGCTGCGCCACCGCCGGGCTGGCCGCCGCGACCGCGATCAGGCCGATGCCGATCAGAACGCCAGCATCAGCAGCAGTACGCGGTCGATCTCCCAGAACCAGCGGGCCGCCGGCGAGCGGTCCGACCGGCCGTAGCGGCTGGGATCGGCCCAGGCGGTGCTGGCCTTGATCCTGCCGGTGATCGTCTGGTTCATAATTCCCCCACCAGGCTACGGAACGCATCGCCCCGCGCCTCATAATCCCGAAACTGGTCGAAGGAAGCGCAGGCCGGCGACAGCAACACCGTGTCCCCCGCTTCCGCCTCCGACGCGGCGGTCCTAACCGCCTCGTCCAGCGTCACGCACTCTGCCACGGCCATATGCGGGGACAAGAGGGAGGCGAACATTTCTCCCGCTTCGCCAATGGTATAGGCCTTGCGCACATGGCCGAAATGCGGCGCGCACTCGTCGAGATTGTCGGTCTTGGCCTGCCCGCCGAGAATCCAGCGGATCTTGGGGAAGGCCGCCAGGGCCGGCGCGGTCGCGGTCGGGTTGGTCGCCTTGCTGTCGTTGACGAACAGTACGCCGCCCTTTTCGCGCGACGCGTTCCATTCGGTGAGGCAGGCCGGGATAGGTGCGGAGGCCCTTCGATTAATCGATCTTCCACTCACCTCCAGAGCGCCGACATAACCGCAACGGCAGCCGTTCGCATTTTCGAGATTATGTGGGCCTTGAAGCGCCGGCCACCTGTCTTGATGGCCCAGCACAATGTCGTCGATGATCGCGACCCAATTGGATCGGCAGATTCTTTGAGGACTTCTTGATCAGCTGCGGCCCCGCGTATTGACTAGCGCAAGGTGCTCCGGTGACTGCATTTCGAAAATGGCGCTTCTTCGAAGCCGAATAGGCCTCGAAACTCTCATACCGATCGAGATGGTCGGGCGTGATGTTGAGCAGCACGGCGACATCGCAATCGAGGCTCTGGGTCAGGTCGAGCTGGTAACTCGACAGCTCCAGCACATAGACCCCGCCTTCGGGCAGCGGGTCCTGCGCCAGGATCGGCAGGCCGATATTGCCGCCCATCGTCGTCGGCACGCCCGCGGTCTTGAGGATGTGATGGACCAGCGCAGTGGTGGTCGACTTGCCGTTGGTGCCGGTGATCCCGACCACCTTGTGCGGCGGCAGCTCCGCCCGCGCCCGGGCGAACAGCTCGATATCGCCGATGATCTCGACGCCCGCCTCGCGAGCGCGCTGCGCGATCGGGTGGCGGTTGAGCGGCAGGCCGGGCGTGACGACGATGGCGTCGAATTCGCTGAGGTCCCATTCTGTTTCCCTGCGAAGGCAGGGACCCAGACCGCAGCCGGAGGCAGCGCTACTCGCTGCGTCTGGACTCCCGCCTTCGCGGGAGAACAGCTTTTCTCGTGCGTCTGGGTTATCGTCCCAGGCCGTGACTTTCGCCCCGCTGGCCAGCAGCGCCTCGACCGTCGCCAGCCCGCTGCGGGCAAGCCCCAGGACGGCATAATGTTTTCCGGCGAAGGCCTTGGCCGTGATCACCGGAGCTTGAGGGTCGAGAGACCGGCCAGCGCCAGGATGAAGCTGATGATCCAGAAGCGGATCACCACCGTCGGCTCGCTCCAGCCCAGATGCTCGAAATGATGGTGGATCGGCGCCATGCGGAAGACGCGCTTGCCGTAGCGCTTGAACCAGAAGACCTGGACGATGACGCTGACCGCCTCCAGCACGAACAGTCCGCCGATGATTACCAGCACGAACTCATGGTGGGTCGCGACCGCGACCGCACCGAGCGCGCCGCCCAGCGCCAGGCTGCCGGTGTCGCCCATGAACACCGCCGCCGGGGGCGCGTTGAACCACAGGAACGCCAGCCCCGCGCCGACGATCGCCAGCAGCAGCACGGTCAAATCGCCCGCGCCCTTGACGTTGGGGATGCCGAGATATTCGGCATAGACCGCGTTGCCGACCAGATAGGCGATCAGCGTGAAAGCGACCGCGGCGATAATTACCGGCATGGTGGCCAGCCCGTCGAGCCCGTCGGTCAGGTTCACGGCGTTGCCGAAGGCGACGATGACGAACGCGCCGAACGCGATGTAGGCCCAGCTGAGATCGATCACCGCACCCTGGATGAACGGCAGGTAGAGCTGCGTTCCCGAATGGCGGACCATCATCCAGGTGGCGGCGCCGGCGATAAGGAACTCCAGCAGCAGCCGGGTCCGCCCCTTGAGGCCGGCGTGATGCGCCTTCTTTACCTTGTCATAGTCGTCGAGGAAGCCGATCAGGCCGAACCCGGCAGTGACCAGCAGGCAGGCCCACACGTAGGGATTGAGCAAGTCCATCCATAACAGCACCGAGGTGCCGACCGAAATCAGGATCAACAGCCCGCCCATGGTCGGCGTGCCGCGCTTGGCGAGATGGCTCTGCGGACCGTCGGCGCGGATCGGCTGACCCTTGCCCTGCTTGGCCCGCAGCCAGTTGATGAACACCGGACCCAGGAACAGACCGATGGCCAGTGCGGTCGCGGTCGCCGCGCCGGCGCGGAAACTGATGTAGCGGATAAGGTTGAGAAGCCCCGGAAACCCAAGCTGCTCGGCCAAGATATAGAGCATTAGTGCCGGGACCCTTCGCCAGCGTCTGCCAATATCAGGCCCCCTGCCATCCGTTCGACCAGCTTCGCAAGCCCGATTGAGTTGGACGCCTTCACCAGCACCGCGTCGCCGGGCCGAATCAGCCTGGCGAGAATCGTCGTGGCGTCGTCAACTCCGGATGCCCGGTGAACGGTGATTTCACCGCCCAGCGCAACGTCCAGCGGCCGCATTTCCTCGCCGACCAGGATCAGCTGGTCCACCCCCGCGTCACGCACCGCCGGCGCCAGGCCGGCGTGGAGTTCGTCGGCATGTTCGCCCAACTCGCGCATCGGGCCAAGCACCGCGATCCTCCGGTCCGCGTCGCGTTCTTCGCCCAATGCCTTCAAGGTCGCCGTCATCGACGCCGGGTTGGCGTTGTAACTCTCGTCGATCAGCAAGTAATGGCCGTCGTTTATTGCCAGCCGGTGCCGCTCGCCGCGGCCCTTCAATCCGCCCATATCGGCCAGCGCCAGGCCGGCGACGGCCAGGTCCGCACCCGCCGCCTCGATTGCCGCCAATACCGCCAGCGAGTTCATCACCCAATGCTCGCCGCGCTGGGCGATGGTGTAGGTCAGCTCGCTTTCGAGCAGCCGGGCGGTGACCAGGCTGCCGCCATCTTCCGCCTTGACCGCATGAAGCGCGGTGACGTCCGCCTCGCCATGGCCGAAGGTGATGGTTCGCCCGGCATATCGGCGGGCCGCCTTCACCAGCCGGTTGCGATAGGGCGAATCCTCGGGGATCACGGCGACTCCGTCGGGTTCCAGCCCTTCGAATATTTCCGCCTTGGCATCGGCAATCGCTTCCATCGAGCCGAGATATTCGATGTGGGCCGAGGCGATGGTCGTGATGATCGCAATGTGCGGCCGGACCAGCCGGGTCAGCGCGGCGACCTCGCCGGCGGCGCTCATGCCCATCTCCAGCACGGCGAAGTCGCTGGCGCGCGGCATTCGGGCGAGGCTCAAGGGCACGCCGGTATGATTGTTGTAGCTCTTGACCGAGCGGTGCACCTTGCCCTTGGCGAAGCGTTCCAGCGCCACGTAAAGCGCTTCCTTGGTCGAGGTCTTGCCGACTGACCCGGTCACCCCAAATATTGTGCCTTTGCAACGTTTGCGGGCGGCAATCGCAAGATCGGTCAATGCCTTCGGGACGTCGGGCACCAGGATATGCGGCCCATCGACCGGCCGCGACACCAGCGCCGCCGCCGCTCCCGCCGCCATGGCCTTGGCGACATAATCATGGCCGTCCGCGACGGTCCCCGGCATCGCGACGAACAGCCAGCCATGCTCGACCTCGCGGCTGTCGAAAGTGACGCCACGGACCTCGAACGGGTGGCCGTGAAGCGTACCCCCAGTTGCGCCGGCGATTTCATCCGAAGTCCAGAGGGGGAGTTCCTTGGCCGTCACGCCGCGCATTCCCGCGCCACGGTGACGTCATCGAACGGAAGCACCTGATCTCCCATAATCTGTCCCTGTTCGTGGCCCTTTCCGGCCACCAGCACGATGTCACCGGCTTTGGCCATGGCGATCGCCTCGCCGATCGCTGCCCGCCGGTCGCCGACCTCGATCGCATCCGGAGCACCGGCGAGCATCGCCTGGCGGATTGCGGCCGGATCCTCGCTCCGGGGATTGTCGTCGGTAACGATCACTACGTCGGACAGCCGCGCCGCGACCTCGCCCATTTCCGGCCTTTTGCCCTGGTCCCGGTCGCCGCCCGCCCCGAGCACGGTGATCAGCTTTCCTTCCACATGCGGCCTCAATGCCGCGATCGCGGCCTCGATCGCGTCGGGCGTATGGGCATAGTCGACATAGACCGGTGCCCCGGCCCGGCTGATCACCGCCCGTTCAAGTCGCCCACGGACCGGCGAAACGCGGCCCATGCCGCTCATGGTCGTCGCCCAATCCCCGCCGGTCGCCAGCGCCAGCCCGGCAGCGGTCAGCACATTGTTCATTTGGTAGGCCCCTATCAGCGGCAGGCTGAGCTTATACTCCTTGCCGTCGTGCCGCAGCAGCAACTGTTGGCCTAGGGGGGTCGAAGCGCGCGACACAAGCTCGATCGTTTCCGCCTGTGGCCCGACCGTGAGCAACTTCAGCCCGCGCCGCTTCACATGGTCAACGACCTCCGCCGACTTGGCGTCCCCGGTCCACACCACGGCCGTTCCGTCGGCCGCCACGACCTCGTCGAACAGCCGCATCTTGGCCGCGAAATAGGAGTCCATCGACGGGTGGTAATCGAGATGATCGCGGGAAAAGTTGGTGAAGGCAGCGGCGCTCACCGATACGCCCTCGGCGCGATACTGGTCGAGGCCGTGCGAGGAAGCCTCATAGGCCAGATGGCTGATCCCCATGCGCTTGAGGCCGGCGACGTTGCTGAGAAAGGTAACGATGTCCGGCGTCGTCAGGCCGGTCGAGACCTGGTCGTCGGCGGTTGTAACCCCCAGCGTCCCGATCGACGCCGATCGGTGCCCCGCCATGCGCCACAACTGCCGCGTCAGCTCGACGGTAGACGTTTTGCCGTTGGTGCCGGTTACCGCGACGATCGTTCCAGGATAGGGCGCGTAGAATTTGGCGGCCAGTTCCGCGAACAGCTTGCGCGGTTCTTCGGCCGACAAGTGCGGCACGCCTTCGACCAATGCTTCCAGCCGGGCGATCACCGCCACCGCCCCTCGCGCCACCGCCTCGCGGATGAAATCCTCACCGTTGAAGCGGGTGCCGCGGAACGCTCCAAACACATTGCCCGCCGCCACCTTGCGATGGTCGAGCGCAAATCCTGTCACGGTAGAATTGCTCGCAACGCCGGCGAGTTCGCTCAATTTCATGCCCTCAATGTTCCTCGCGAACGAAGGGCAGCACCTCGGCCAGGTTGGGCTCGCGGCGCTTGTCCGGCCGTACGCCGAGCATCGGCGCGATTCGGCTGATCGTCTGCGACACGACCGGGGCAACGTTCCAGCCGGCATAACGGAAGCCGAAGGTTTCGGCAGTGGCTTTGGGCTCGTCGAGCATGACCACCATCACATAGCGCGGCTCGTCCATTGGGAACACGCCCGCGAAGGTGGTGATGACCAGGCTGTTGGAATAACGGCCGCCGACGACCTTGTCCGCGGTGCCGGTCTTGCCTCCGACGCGGTAGCCTGGGGCGTCAGCCTTCTTGCCGGTGCCATGAGTGACGACCAGCCTCAGCAGCGCGCGCATCTTGTAGCTGGTTTCTTCGCTGAAAACGCGGCGGCCCTTGGTGGCTGAATGGTCCTTGTCGACCTTGATCAGCGTCGCCGGCCGATAGATGCCGCCGTTGAACAAGGTCGCGTAGCCGATGGCGAGGTGCAGCGGCGTCACCGCGATCGAGTGGCCGAAACCGACGGTCATGACGTCGGTGCGGCTCCAGTCGCGGGGCGTCAACGTCCGGCCGCGTTCCTTCAACTCGACCCCCACTCGGTCCATAAAGCCCATTTGCTCCAGGAACTGGCGCTGCCGCGCCGCGCCCAGCTGGTCGGCGATCTGCGCGGTGCCGACGTTAGAGCTTTCCTTCATGATCTCGGCGACCGAGCATGGCCGATTGTAGGGATGGGTGTCACTGATCTTGCGTCCTGAAACGTGCAGCTCCCTGGGGCAGGGGTACATCTGCCCCATCGATTTGATGATGCCGGCGTCCATGCCCATGGCGACGGTGAAGGGTTTGAAGGTCGAGCCGAGCTCATAGACCCCCAGTGTAGCGCGATTGAACCGTGCTTCCGGCGTCCCCTGACCGGCCGCGTT
This sequence comes from uncultured Alphaproteobacteria bacterium, assembly GCA_963844355.1. Classification (GTDB taxonomy): domain Bacteria; phylum Pseudomonadota; class Alphaproteobacteria; order Sphingomonadales; family Sphingomonadaceae; genus Sphingomicrobium. The sequence continues at coordinate 25,125 of CAWJNY010000004.1, read as the reverse complement.
GGGGTTGAGCTGAGGCAATGAGGTCATCGCCAGCACCTCGCCGGTATGGATGTCCATGATCACCCCGGCCGCGCCGATCGCAGAGTATTGGGTCAGAGCTGCGCCCAGTTCATGCTCGAGCGCCTGCTGGATTCGGCTCGAAACGCTGAGCACGATCGGCTGGCCGCGCTGCGCGGGATCGCGCAACCGCTCGTCGAACGCCCGCTCGATTCCGGCATTCCCCTTGCCGTCGACATCGGTGTAGCCGACGACGTGCGCCGCCAGGCTCAGCTGCGGGTAGAGCCGGTCGGGCTCGCGCTGCAGCGCCATCCCCGGTTCGCCAAGGGCGTTGATCGCGGCGACCAGGCTCGGGCTCGCGCGGCGGCGGAGATAATAGAAGCTTCGGCCCGAGCGCAGCATCTGCAGATATGCCGCTTCGTCCTTCTCGGGCATCAGCACGGCCAGCTTGCGAGCGAGATCGAGCTTGTTGCCGATCACCTTGCCGGGCTGGAGACCGACGATCCAGGCATCGATCGTCCGGGCGAGCGCATGACCGTCACGGTCGACGATGTCGCCTCGTCCAGGCGTCAGGTCGACCAGCCCGCCCTTGCGCCCCGCATGATCGCCGAACGCTGCCAGCCAGATCAGCCGCAGGGCGATGATGGCGATGATGCCGCCATAGAGCAGCATGCCGAACATCAGCCGCTGGTGCATCAGCGCCAGGATTTGCCGGCGCTGCCCGACTAGACGGAGCCGCTCGGGCCGTGCGACGAGAGCGGACGTCGGGGCGTTCATCTGTCGGAATCGCTGTCCTTGAGCGTGCGAGTTTTGCCGGCGCCGCCCGCGGATGCCGTGGGCGCGCCGCCTTTGGCCTTGGCCGTTGCTCCTGGCAAGGGCGCAAGCGGGTCGGCCATCGCGGTTTTGCTTGGTTTCGTCGCAGCGGCCGTCCTGGCAACTTTGATCGTGGCGGCGATTTCGCCAGCCTGAGATCTGCCGGCTTGCTGCCTGACGGGCGGCGGGGTGAGCGTCTGGAGCTTGGTGGCGGCTGGCTTTTGCGGAACGCTGTAGCTTGCGACATGCACCATGTCGCTCGCCCCGCGCGGGCCGGGCCGAGCGTCAGCCACATCGCCAGCCAGGCCAGGTTGCGGAATGGCCTGCTCGACTGGGACCGATGCCAGCACCATCGGCGCCTCGATCGCCGGCTTCCGTTGCGGCGCTACCATGGTTGCCAGTTGGAAGCCGCCGTCGGCGAACTGGTCGGCGGTCGGTGCCGACAGGCGGATGAACTTGACGTTCCAGCGCTCCAGCTGGGCCAGCCGGCCGCGCGTTCCGATCTCGGTCTGCAGCAGGCGGATGTCGCGCTGGGCCAGAGCAATCCTGTTCTCGACTTCCTCCAGTTGAGCGCGCTCCGAGGCGACGTTCAGCGACACAAGATAAAACCCTAGCGCGGCACCGGCGACCGTACCGGCCCACAATACCGATCCAAATCCACGCGCACTCATTGCTTTGCCTTCCCGGTGGCTGCCTTCTTCTGGTCCCACGCGGGCGCATCGGTGCGGACCGCGGTACGGAGCCGGGCCGAGCGCGCGCGCGGGTTTCTGGCCAGCTCGGTCTCGGACGGGGAGACCGGCTTGGCGACTTGTGCGAAGGTCGGCGACGGTCCCTTCGCGACCATCGGCCGATGGCGCGATCCGGAAGGGACATCCCCGCTTCGGGTCTTGAGGAAGCGCTTGACGATGCGGTCTTCCAGGCTGTGGAAGGTAACCACCGCCAAGCGGCCGCCGGGACGAAGCGACCGCTCGGCGGCCCGGAGTCCCTGCTCCAGCTCGTCAAGCTCTGCGTTGAGGTGGATGCGGATCGCCTGGAAGGTGCGCGTTGCGGGGTCGCTCTTCTGTCCTTGGCGATAGCCCAAAGCCTTCCGCACCACCGCCGCCAGCTCGGCCGTTCGGGTCAACGGCCGGGCAGCGACGATGGCGCGGGCAACCGCGCGGGCGCGCGGCTCCTCCCCATAATCCTTGAGGACGCGGGCAATCTCGCCCTCTTCGGCATGGTTGAGGAAATCGGCGGCGGATCTCGCCCGACTGGCTCATGCGCATGTCGAGCGGCCCGTCCTTCTGGAAGGAAAAGCCGCGCTCCGCCTGGTCGAGCTGCATCGACGAGACGCCGATATCCAGCGCGATCCCGTCGATCGGCAGCAGGCCTCGTTCGGCGAGCACGCGGTCCATCTGGCTGAACCGCTCATTGATCAGGGTAAGCCGCGTATCAGGGACGAGTGCCGGCCCGTTCGCGATGGCGTCAGGGTCGCGATCGAAGCCGATCACTCGTCCCGCCCCCGCCCCGAGCATGGCGCGCGTATAGCCGCCAGCCCCGAACGTGCCGTCGACATGGGTCTCGCCGGGGACGATGGCGAGACCCGCGACGACCTCGTCAATCAGCACGGGCAGATGGGGGGCATTGTTCGGTCACAGGCCGCGCTCCTCGATCCGGAAGCGGGCGATGTCCTTCATGTCGTCGGGAACGTTGGGATCGGCCAGGAACAGCTTGGGATTCCAGATCTGGAACGTCTCGCCGACGCCGATGAACAGGGCCAGATCGTCGATCTGGCCCTTCCGGCGCATCATCGGGGGCACAATGATCCGGCCAGAACTGTCGTAGGGCACTTCCTCGGTGGCGCCGAACGCCATCATGGTCCGGCGCGCGTAGTCGAGCTCGGCAGTGGGATCGGTTTCCTGCTTTTCGAGCAGCCGCTCGAGTTTCTGATGCTTCAGCGCGGCGTAGGCGGGATCGTAGGCGCTGAGGCAGGTAAAGGCGTCATGCTTGGCAAGGACGATGGTGCGGGCATCGCCGCGGCGTTCGATGACCTGGCGAAGGAAGGCGGGCACGGAGACGCGACCTTTCGCGTCCACCGCGTTCAAAGCACTGCCTTGGAACAGATGCTCTAGTGCCACTGCCTATCCCTCGGCGCGGCATGGCTCACCCGTTGGCGGGTGCACGCCATCGCGTGCGCCCGACACCTGGATCCGACTCAACAGGTTTGCCCCGCGCTACAGTCGATGTTGGTAACTCAACGGCATCGCGGGATACAATGGATTTTGATGCCATTTCACGGGATTCTATGCCGTGTGGCGGATTTTCAACGGTTTTTTACGGCCTCATTAAGGGTTTGTTCTCTGCATCGTTCCTGAAGACTCAGCCTGTGGATAAGTCTGTTGTTATTGTTCGAACTCGTGGAGCTAGCGGGATTCCAGCCGCGCCAGCTCGTCGATCAGCAAGTCGAGGTTGGGCTCGGACCCCCCTGCCGCGCTCCGTCCCCATCGGCATTGAGGAAATCCGCGTCGGCAATCACGGTCGCCCTGCCCTTACCGATGCGCAACGGGCGACGAAGCCTCGCGTTCCCGATCGAGCAGCCGCCGCGGCCAATACGCTTTCGCGGCGCTGACGCCAAGATGGTCAGCTCGCCGTTGCTGGCATCGGCAGGTCCGTCCGGCCTCGGCCCGCTGAGCGTCAGGCCCCAATGCAAGCAGCAGTCCTGTATCGGCGAAAGCCGGCGGTGGTCGCAGCCGGTCGCCGAGCGGCCGCTTGCTGTGCCAACTGAGTTGCGGATCGGCGAGCAGCAGCACCCGGCCTCCCTCTCTCACCCATTGGTCCAGCTCAACCAGTACTTCGGCCGGCTGGGCGCGCGGATGCGCCATCAACAGCAAGCGCGTGCCCCTTCAGGCTGGCAGCGTCGGCAACGCCGATCGGCATCACCTTGTAGCGCTGCTCGAGCCGGTCAGCGCCGGCGAGCCGCCGTCGTCCAGTCCGAAACTTTCGCCGAATATCAGCGGCAAGCTGGTGAGCAAGCGCCAGTGCGGGACGATCGGCTGCAGACCTGCGGCCCAAGTTTTTCTTCGGGTCCGGCGATTGCCCAGGCGAGCGAGGCCGAGAGCCCCACCAAGCCGCCAATTGCACCCGCCACCTGTCGATTCACTGTTTGTTGGCGGGCGCCGTCTCCCCGCTCTCATTTTCTTGCGTCATGCCCGGCGCCGCGCCGATTTCCGCCAACGGCTCGGCGGGCTCGGCGCAGCTCATTCTGCGCCGGCGGGGACACCGGATCCCCGCTCGAGCGGCTGATCGCCGTGCCGAGTAATACCAGCAGGAAAACGAAGGCCAGGCCGGTCAGTCCGATGCGGATGCGTTGCATCCGCTCTTCCCTTTGGACGCGGTTCATGCTCACAACCTATGCGTCAGGGGCGGTTTATTGCAACGAACTGCCGCTTTACGTGGCGGCCATAGATTGACAAAGGCGGTTCCATGATTCGCACCATGACCCTCATCACCCTGGGCGCGCTGGCCCTGGCCGCCTGCGAACCCGAAACCATCCGCGGCGGCGAACAGCCCGACCCGATGGCCAGTGAGCTGGCCAATGCCGCGCCGGTCGAACTGCCGCCGGCAATCGCCGCCAGCAAGACCTATCGCTGCAAGGACAACAGCCTGGTCCAGATCGACTGGCTGGCGCAGGACAAGGGCGCCTACGTCCATGGCGACGGCCAGGCGCAGACGCACCTCAAGCCGGCCGCGCCGGTCGAAGGCCAGCCGGCCAGCTCCGATCTCACCGCTGAAGGCGGCTATCTGTCTGAAGGGCAACGCCACGGCCTCGACGGTCACCCTGACCCTGCCGGGCAAGGGCAGCCAGAGCCTGTAAGGGCTAGCCGCCCGCCAGCTCGTATTGATGAGCGCAGCGAAGCACATCCAGCTCAAGCCGAACTGGATTGCTTCGTCGCATTCGCTCCTCGCAATGACGGCTAGGCCAGCTCCGCTTCCTTCTGCTTCGAGCTGAACTGCTCCATCCGCGACTTCATTTCGCTTTCGGACACGTCCTCGACGTGGGTGGCGAGGCTCCACTGGTGGCCGAACGGATCGGTCAGCGTGCCCATCCGGTCGCCCCAGAACTGGTCCTGGACCGGCCGTTCCTCTTTCGCCCCGGCCTCAAGCGCCTGTCTGAACGACGTGTCGACGTCCTCGACATAGAGCACGATGCTCGACGTCGGGCCGCCGCGCGAATTCGGGCCCAGATGGCCCATCTCGGGGATTTCGTCGGCCAGCATCACGAAGCTGTCGCCGATCTTGATTTCGGCATGACCGATCTTATCGCCCATCGGCAGTCGGAATTTCTCCTCCGCGCCGAAGGCATCGCGATAGAATTCGATCGCGCGCTCGGCGTCGTCGACCACCAGATAGGGCGTGACGCTATTATACCCGTCAGGAATAGGTTTCGGCATGTCGGCCTCCTTCTCCGAGTTCCCCGACCAACCCGCTTATCCGCCACGCTTTGTTACGGATGCAATTCGACGACTCACCGACTGGCTGGCCCTTGGCACCTATCGTCGCTAATGGGCCGCGCATGACCGTTCTGGACGCCCCCCGCATCACCCCCGAGATCGTCGCCGAGCATGGGCTCAGCCCGGAAGAATATGACCGCGTCCTGCACGCGCTGGGCCGCGAGCCGAACCTGGTCGAGCTCGGCATCTTCTCGGTGATGTGGTCGGAGCATTGCAGCTACAAGATCTCGCGCTTCCACCTGAAGAAGCTGCCTACGGAAGCTCCTTGGGTGATCTGCGGTCCGGGAGAAAACGCGGGCGTGATCGACATCGGCGACGGGCAAGCAGCGATCTTCAAGATGGAGAGCCACAACCACCCGTCATACATCGAGCCCTACCAGGGCGCCGCGACCGGCGTCGGCGGCATCCTGCGCGACGTGTTCACCATGGGCGCGCGCCCGGTCGCCAACATGAACGCGCTGCGCTTCGGGCGCCCCGACCATCCCAAGATGCGACACCTCATCGCCGGCGTGGTCAGCGGCATCGGCGGCTACGGCAATTGCGTCGGCGTCCCCACCGTCGGCGGCGAGGTCAATTTCGATCCCGCGTACGACGGCAACATCCTGGTCAACGCGATGACCGTCGGCGTCGCCAGCACCGACAAGATTTTCTATTCGGCCGCGACCGGCATCGGCAATTCGATCGTCTACGTCGGCTCCAAGACCGGCCGCGACGGCATCCATGGCGCGACTATGGCCAGCGCCGATTTCGACGAAAACTCGGACGAGAAGCGACCGACCGTCCAGGTTGGCGATCCCTTCACGGAGAAGTTGCTGATCGAAGCCTGCCTCGAGCTGATGGCGACCGACGCGATCGTCGCCATCCAGGACATGGGCGCGGCGGGCCTCACCAGCTCCTCAGTCGAAATGGCGTCGAAGGGCGGCGCCGGTATTCGGCTCGACATGAACCAGGTGCCGTGCCGCGAGGAAGGCATGACGCCCTACGAAATGATGCTGTCGGAAAGCCAGGAGCGGATGCTGATGGTGCTGAAGCCCGGCCGCGAGGCGGAGGCCGAGGCCATCTTCCACAAATGGGAGCTCGACTTCGCGGTCATCGGCGAAGTGACTGAAGCTGGTCCGGACGGGGGCCACATGATCCTCGAATGGAACGGCGAGGTCGTGTGCGACATCCCGCTCGGCCCCCTGGCCGACGACGCGCCGGAATATGACCGGCCGCACCTGTCGCGCGACGAGTATAAGGCCTGGGCGCAGATCAATCCGCTCGAGGATGTACCCGAAAGCACCGACATCGCCGCGGACCTGCTGAAGCTCATGGCTTCCCCCAACCTCGCCTCGCGCCGCTGGATCTGGGAACAGTATGACAGCCAGGTCGGCGCCGACACGGTCCAGAAGCCGGGCGGCGACGCCGCGGTGGTCCGCGTCCATGGCACCCAAAAGGCGCTGGCGATCACCACCGACTGCACCCCGCGCTACTGCTACGCCGACCCCTATGAGGGCGGAAAGCAGGCCATCGCCGAAGCCTATCGCAATCTGTGCGCGGTCGGCGCCAGGCCGCTCGCGGTGACCAACTGCCTCAACTTCGGCAACCCCCAGCGGCCCGAGATCATGGCGCAATTCGTCGAGTGCCTGCGCGGCATGGGTGAAGCCTGCCGCGCGCTCGACTTCCCGATCGTCAGCGGCAACGTCAGCCTCTACAACGAGAGCAAGGCGACGGGTGGCGGAAGCGCCATCCTGCCTACGCCCGCCATCGGCGGTGTCGGCCTGCTCGACGATTGGTCGAAGAGCTGCGACGATCGGGTTCAAGGCGGAGGGTGAGCATCTCGTCCTGCTCGGCCATTCCAACAGCCATGTAGGACAGTCGCTATGGCTCGACGTCTGCCATGGCCGCCGCGACGGCGATGCGCCGACGGTCGACCTGGCAGTCGAGAAGCGCTTGGGGGAATTCGTCCGCAAGCTGATCGCTGACGGCCGGGTCAACGCGGCCCACGACATCAGCGACGGCGGCGCATTGGTGGCCATTGCCGAAATGGCGCTGGCCGGGAACATCGGGACGGAAGTGACCCTGCCCAACGTTCCCAACCCCGCCGCCGTCCTGTTTGGCGAAGACCAGGGCCGTATGCTGGTGACGACCGATGATCCAGATGCGGTTGTCGCCGCCGCCACTGGTGCGAACATCTTCGCCGCACCGATCGGCAAGACCGGCGGCAAGTCCGTCACCGGACCCGGTTTCGATGCTCCCCTCGCCGACCTCCGCGCCGCCCACGAGGGCTTCTTCCCCGCGCTGATGCAAGGCGAGCTTTAGGCGCGGCCCGGCCGTTCAAAACGCCATCGCGCCGGCCGCCTTAACCATCCGCCCTTGATTGTTGCGGACACGGACCTAAAATCTGCCTCGGGGTGGGTTATAGCGTCGCGGCGATCGAGTCCGCCTGCCCGGGTCGAGGATGCCTTATTGTCCGATCTCCTGAGCCTGTCCGAAGAGCAGCGCATGCGCCTCCTCGTCAGGTCCGTGACCGACTATGCCATCTACCTGCTCGACCCCAATGGGATGGTTGCAACCTGGAATCCGGGCGCCGAGCGCTTCAAGGGCTATCGGGCCGAGGAGATCATCGGACAGCATTTCTCGCGCTTCTTCACACCCGAGGACGTCTCTTCCGACCTGCCCGGCCGGGCGCTCCGCGCCGCGGCGCGCGAAGGCCGGTTCGAGGCCGAGGGCTGGCGGCTACGCAAAGACGGTTCCCGCTTCTGGGTCCACGCGATCATCGACCCGATTCGAGACGACGACGGCAAGCTGATCGGTTTCGCCAAGGTCACCCGCGATATCACCGAGAAGAAGTTCGCCCAGGACGAGCTGGAATCGACCCGCGAGGCGCTGGCGCAGTCGCAAAAGCTTCAGGCGCTTGGCGAGCTGACCGGAGGCATTGCCCACGACTTCAACAATCTGATGACGGTGATCGCCGGTGCCAGCGATTTCCTGTTGAAAAACCGCGATCTGCCCGAAGAGAAGAAGATTCGGTATCTGCAGTCGATCATCGAAACTGCCGCCCGCGCGACCAGCCTGACCAACCATCTGCTCGCCTTCGGCCGACGGCAGGCGCTGAACCCGATCGTGATGGACGTCGGCGTCAGGCTTGACGCATTCGCCGAAATGGTCGGGCGAATGCTCGGCTCCAAGATCACGGTCGAGCTGAACCTCGAAGCCTCGGACGCCCGGGTGGAAGTCGACGCGACGCAACTGGAAACTGCGCTCCTTAACGCCGTCGTCAATGCCCGCGATGCGATGGTCAACGGCGGCAAGTTGACCATTTCCACTTCCGATGGCGAGATCCAAGGCCGGCCGGCGGTGTGCATCACGATCGCTGATACCGGAAGCGGCATCGACCCCGCGGTGCTGAACCGCGTGTTCGAACCTTTTTTCACCACGAAGGAAGTCGGCAAGGGAACCGGCCTAGGGCTATCCCAGATCCACGGCTTCGCCGACCAGGCCGGCGGGCCGGGTCGACATCCTTTCCACCGAACAGGTCGGCACCACGCTCCGGATCATGCTGCCGCGAAGCGACCAGCCGCTTGCCGAGACGAAAGTGGAAGACGAAGCCGTTGAGCTGCCGCCTGGCCTCAAGCTTCTGCTGGTCGAGGACAATCTCCAGGTTCGCGATTTTGCCGCCGAGCTGCTTGAGGACCTCCATTGCGAAGTCGTCACCGCCATCGACGCTGCCGAGGCGCTGAAGGTGTTGAAGTCGCGAACCTTCGATATTGTGTTGACCGATGTGGTGATGCCGGGAATGAGCGGGCTGGAGTTGGCCGATACCATCGCCAGGAACAATCCTGGGTTGCCCGTACTGCTCGCCACCGGCTTCAGCGAAAATCTGGTCGGCGGTCCCCTCGGCTATTCGGTCGTGTCGAAGCCTTACGACGCCAGTTCGCTAGCCAGGGCAATTTGGGACGTGATCGAGCGCAGCCGGGGCGCCGGCGCGGATTCCCGGCATGCGGGGGCCGTCAAGCAGTCATCGGTACCAAGATAAGGTGGCGGGTGCCGCCCTCGTCGCTGGTTGACTGATAGTCCGCCCCGAGCCGTTTGACGAATGTATCGATAATCCGGGAGCCCAGGCCTTTGCCGCGGGCCCGGCTGCTTTGTTTCATGCCAACCCCATTGTCGGCCACCGATAGCTGCAACCGGTTGGGTTCCTTCTTGAGCAATACGGTGATGGCGCCGTGGCGATCGTCCGGAAAGGCATGCTTGAGCGCGTTCGTCACCAGCTCGTTGACGATGATCGACAGGGCGATGGCCTTTTCGGGCTGAAGGCTAAGCTCGTCGGAATGGCATTCCAGGCTGACTCCGGGACGCGTCAAGCCGCGCTTGATCTGTGCGCAAAGGTCGCTGAGATGCTCGCTGATCCGGACCTGTCGAGATTGTCGCTGCTCAGCGCCAGGTGCTTCGACGCCATGGCGATCGCCTCGATCCGGTCGGCAACCTGCATCAGCGCCTGTTTGACGGGAGCGTCGGCTCGCCTGGCTTGGGCCAGGACCAGCGCCAGCACGGTCTGATAATTGTTGATCGTGCGGTGGTCGATCTCGACCAGGGCCTGGTGCACCAGGTCGACCTGCTCCTCGCGCCTCGACCAGGCCTTGTCCACTTCACGCTGATAGAGCGCGACAATGGCCACCACGGCTGCTTCGGCGATGGTCGAGATCAGCAGCGAATAGCCTCGGGCCGGATCGACGATCCGGAAGGTCCCTATCGGATAGACCACGAAGTACCAGGTAAGCAGCTGGCCCAGGATCAGCGCGATGAGCCCGCTACGCCAGCCGGCGAGGACGGTCGCTGCCACCCCGGCGACGAACACAAAGGCAAATGGAGCGCGATCGCCGATTAGCGGCACGATCGCCAGGCGCAGCAGGGCCAAGACTCCGGTGATAACTAGCGCGGCCCCGATCTCGACGACCCATGACGGAACTTCGTCCGCCCATCGCTCCGGCAGTCTAGAACGTAGAATCCTTTTCACGGCCGGCCCCCCACGCCCCACACAATTGGTGGCTTCGGCGGAGTGACTTGTTCCATGATTGGCACGGCATCACAATGACAAAGGTTAGGGTCGCTTCCCCCGCGAAGGCGGCTTGCCCTCGATCGCCAAGGCGCGCAGGAGTACCGAGCAAATAGCTGGGGGACCCGAATGACCGACCAATCCGCGCCTGCCGAACCCGCCATTGCGCCTGCATGGTACTGGCTGGTCGCAGCTGCCTGCCTGCTGTTTGAGGCGGCCGGCGCCTATCTGTTCGCCAACAGCTTAAATATCGATCCGGCAAGTTTGCCGCTCGATCAGCGCGCCGTGTTTGACGCGACCCCGCAATGGATGACCATCGCCTGGGCCGTTGCCATCGCTGCCGGACTGTTGGGGGCCTTTGGCCTGTTGTTAAGACGCCGTTTCGCCGAGCCGCTGCTGTTGGGCTCGCTGCTCGCCGTGGCGGTGCAATTTTCCGGGCTTTTTCTGGTCAAGCAGCTGCGCGAAATCACGCCCGAGGATCACTTGGTTGTACCGGTCGTCATCCTGCTGCTCGCTTACGGTTTCTGGCAGACATCGAAGCTCGCCCGGCGGAACGGCTGGCTAAGCTAGAGAAGGGTCCGGGCGCGCCAGGGGGCGTACAGCGCGCCCGGAAGGGCATCAGCGAGGCTTCTTCGCAGCCTTTTTGTTGGCGCCCTTATTCTTGTCAGTGGACGTGCTGGCCGTTGCCGAAGTTTCTGGAGCCAGCGGGTCTTCCTTCGCGGCCGGCGTCGCCGGCGTGGCAGCGATCGCCGGATCGGCCGGTGTAGCCGCCGTTCCTGCCTCGGGATCGGCCGGGGTCGCCGGTGTGGCCGGCGTCGCCGGTTCCGCTGGAGTAGCGGCATTGTCCGAGGCCGGCGTATCTGTTGGCTGGGCGACGAGCACCGCGCTGGTGCTTAGCGCCAGCGAAGCCGCCGCGAAGCTGGTCAACATCATCGATTTGCGCATTCTCGTTCTCCATTGAGGGGGAACGGACGAGGTCAGGCCCGCCCGCTGCAGCCGCCTACGAAGCAGCCCGCATTAATATCCCCGGTTGTCGGCGGGCCGTTTGCGAGGCGGGGCTGGTTGCGGCACTGCACAACGGCTAGAAGTTGCCGCCATGTCGACCTTCACCCTCGATACCGCGACCAGCCGGGCGACGCCGACGCCGGTGCCGGGCAAGCGGATGACCGTCCCTGCGATCCGTGGCCGCAAGAAGGATGGCAAGACCGAGCAACCGCTAGTCATGCTGACCGCCTACACCATGCGAATGGCGCAATTGCTCGACCCGCATTGCGAGATGCTGCTGATCGGCGACAGCCTGGGTCAAGTGATCTACGGACTGCCTTCGACAGTGCCGGTGACGATCGAGATGATGTGCGCCCACGGGGCCGCGGTCGTTCGCGGGTCGTGGCACGCGCTGGTCGCGGTCGACATGCCGTTCGGATCGTACGAGGCCTCTCCGCAGCAGGCGTTTGAGAGCGCGGCGCGGATCATGAAGGAAACGGGATGCGCGGCGGTCAAGCTGGAGGGAGGGGAGGCGATGGCTCCGACCATCGACTTCCTCACGCATCGCGGCATCCCGGTGATCGGCCATGTCGGGCTGACCCCGCAGGCGGTCAATGTGCTCGGCGGCTATGGCGCGCGGGGCAAGAGCGACGATGAGGCAAAGAAGATCCTGGCCGACGCCAAGGCGGTGGCCGAGGCCGGCGCCTTCTGCATCGTCGTCGAAGGCGTGATGGAAGAAATCGCCGATAAGGTGACCGCTGCGGTCCCCTGCCCGATCATCGGCATCGGCGCCTCGCCCAAATGCGACGGGCAGGTGCTGGTCACCGAGGACATGCTTGGCCTGTTCGAACGCACCCCCCGCTTCGTCAAGCGCTATGCCGATCTGGCCAGCGAGATCGGCGAGGCGGTCGGCCGTTATGCCGACGAGGTCCGCACGCGGAGTTTCCCGACGGAGGAGCAGACTTACCGGCCGAAGCGCTAGGGGCGATTGCCCGCCTGCGCCCTTTGCTGGCATTTCGCCGCGCACCTTGCTTAAGCCGCGCTAACCCCGCAGAATTGGAAAATGCTCACCCAGAAGACGCGATACGCGCTTCGTGCCCTGCTTTACCTTGTCGAAGAGGGCCACGGGGGATCAATCCCGCTTCAGCAGATCGCCGACACCCAGAAGATCCCGCGCAAGTTCCTTGAACTGATCATGCTCGACCTGAAGGCGCTGGGAATTGTCCGCAGCGTCCGGGGTCCGAAGGGTGGCTACCGGCTGGCCCGGCATCCGCGGGGCGTTTCCTTCGGCGAAGTGGTCCGCGGGCTGGAAGGTCCGATAGCCCTCGTCCCTTGCGCCAGCATCAACTTCTACCGGCGCTGGTTTCGGTTCAGTTGGCGTATTGCTGAAAAGCTCGTTGATTTAATTAAAACATGAATCCGCCATGTTTACTTCCGCCGGAACTGAGGGTACTTTGCGGAGCCGGCCCATGCGCCGCCGGAAATAAATCCGATGGCTATATATGGTTTTTCAATGCCGAAGACTCCGCCAAAACATACAAAATACAACAGGATCGTAATGTAAATGTTAATTACATGGATGATGCTAAAAATACGTACGTTTCGGTTTCGGGTAAACACGCAATGTGAAAGATAAAGCCAAAATAGACGAGTTGTGGCACGAACCCTTAAAAGCCTGGCTCCCTGAAGGCAAAGACGACCCGAATATTTCATTGATTAAAGTAACCATTGATAGCAGAGTTTGGGATGCGCCATCGAGCGCGCTGGTACATCTGTACGGCATGGTAAAAGCCACTTTAACCGGCGAACCAGCTCACCCAGGCGAAAACAAAAAAATTAATTTCTAATATACTTATTAATAAAGTGAGGAGCGTTTACCGCTCCTTTTTCTTTAACAGTTATTAATTATTAAGTTCTCTATTTACAAATTCTTACACACAGATACATCCGGCTCGTTTACCACTTTAACCTTATTTGGCTTGAAACCGAAACGCATTCGCTGGGGTTTGGCTCAGATGGGTACTGCTCCTCCCCGATTGAAATCAATTCCAGGATTACAATTTTTTAAATTAATGGGCAGCGGTCAGGGTCAGGTTTTTTCTTTAAAACCAAATTTTAACCGCTACGGCCTATTTGCCACCTGGAAAAACGCCGCCAAAGCCGAAACTTTTTTAAAAATTCGGAGTTCATGCATATATTGGCGAGAACTGCCGGGAAATATGGACAGTAAACTTGTTGCCGTACAAAGCGCATGGTTTATGGGATGGGCAAAATCCGTTTACTACTTTGGCTTAGGAGCCAAATCCGGAAAAACCGATTGCAGTTTTAACCCGAGCCGCTATTAATTGGCGGTCTTTGCCGGCTTTTGTTGGAAACACGGTACGCTCACCAGCCAAGCTTTAGAAAAGACCCTTGGCGTAAAGGCTTGATTGGTTTAGGCGAATTGCCTTTTGTGCGCCAGGCCATTTCACCTCTAAAACCAGGCGGCCATGCAAGCCTACGCTTACAAAACCAGGCGCACCGCGTCGTAATGCAGCGCACTCGCGATGAAAAATGGTACCGCGAAGAGTTATTTGCCCGCTTAAAAGTATTATGCCCGAAGGCACCTGGAACAATCTTGATCCGGTAGGTTAATCAACTTATTTTTAAATTTTTGTAGTGGATATGTTCAATAGGTAATATTTAGTCGATTTATAATTACACAGTATTTACTTCCCGAATGAATAATTATTTTCTGAGACTTGTTAACCGGGAAAGTGTGCCCAGTTAAAAATTTTTCGAGATACCGGGCAGCAGTTGTTCTCACTTTTCAGGCTTTATGTTCAATTCCGCGTTTGCGGATTTTTAGATATAACTAGTTTAGGTGCCTGATCAACTATTACTTTGCATCACTCACAAAAATAAAGGTTACCGCCCGGCAATTTAGCTCAAAGTGGTTTATCGGTGGGTACCAAATTAAAAGGAATGGATATTTAAATTTAACTGTTTAATGCAAACAAAAAAAGGTGAACTTACCGGTTCACCTTTTTAGTTTTCTTAGCGAAAAACGCTTAGCCTTTGGCTAAAGTTTTCGGTTCAGGTTTGGCTTTTAAGTAGGTTAATTCGAAATGTAAACGTAACCTACTTTATCGTTTACACGAACCATTGACCAATGGGAATTGCATTTACAGATTATTCTACCCGGTCGTCATAGTAATGGAGTGAATAACCGGGGTAGAAAGTTACTGAGCTTGTTACAACATTTTTACATGTTCGTTTTTAACCTGAACTACCATCGGGGCTTGTTGTCGTTGGCCATGGCAGAACCTAATTGCACAAATAATACGAAGGATAGAATGAGCTTTTTAATACTTTTATTTCTTTAGCTTATATGTTTGATTTTCTTTTGTAATAATCAGATTTAGTTAGCTGATTTCTTTAAACAGATTTCCAACGGCCGTGCCAAAACAAAAAAAGGGTTAATACAGCCTGCAAACGGGATTTTGTGGTAGAAAAAGAAAATTTACTCTTCGTTTTAAGGACGGATGTAGTGTGGTTACTGTTCGTTTATAGCACAAAAAGTTATCTTTATTTATAAACTAAAAATGGTTCTGCGCTTTATTGAGCATTTTTTTATATGTGCAATCCAAAATTTTAAAAAAACTCCTAAGGGAATAAACAGAAAGGCCGTTCCTTTTGGGAACGGCCTTTCTGTTGCACTTAAATTGAAAGTATTATTGAATAATCGAATTATAATGACTCACGATTAATACCAAATCACGGGCGTTATCATAATCCAGTTTGTTGGCCGAAATAAACGCTTTCATTTCTTTATTCTTTTTACCAAATATTTTTCTAAATCACGTTTCGGCTTCCGTAAAGCTACAATATTGTTATCCGGAGTATGCAGGTAAACAGCTCCTGCACTTGCTCTACATAACGTGTAGAATTGCCATAACTATACGGATCGTAATAGCGGCCATATCCAGCGTACATGGGTCCGGAGTTCATATTTCGCCGTACGATGGTTTCACGTTTTACCAAACTAAACTGGCCATCGTTTAATTGTTCAAAAAAAGCCGGGGCTTTGTAGTCGCTGTAGTCATTACCCCGGTTCCACATGTAGGGTTTAAAAGTTTGCGAAAACCGGCCATCCGAAACTGTAAAGCTAGCCACATTTACCGGAGCAAAGGCCTGAATAGAACCATCTGGGGAACTAATGCGCACAATGTCTTCGGTGCGGTGGTAAGTTAAAGGGCCGCTCAAGTGTCGCCGGAAGTTAGTATAAGTCGCCCTTTAGGCCATTCCTGAATGTCTACGCGCTGGGCCTGCGCACTTAAAGTGAACAGACTTAAACCAATTAATACGTATAAAAAAATTATTGATTTAGATATCATTTTCCTCATAGCACACTTGTATTAAAATCAATTACAATACACTATAATAACGATTTTTGAGCAAAATGTGGCATAGAGAATTGTACAATTTTGTAAAAATGTATAATTTTCATCTCCGCCAAGAATTATTATTTAAATTTTATAATTATTTAGGGTAAACACTGCAAAAAAATTAAAACCTGAATAAAAGAATTTTTTTAATTTTTATCAGGGAAGCCCCTTCTTGGTTCATGAGAACTTGATGGTTATTCCAGGTGATAATTTTGCAAAGGATTTTTTATTCCTATAATTCCTTTATTAAAAGTATAAGTAATTTGGGTTGGTTTTATCCGGAACATACTGCGGATCGATGGTTCTAATTTTTTCGATTCCCTGGTAAGCATTGTTTTTTAAATGCAAGCCAACATGACTTATTTCCGATTTCTTTTATAGATTGTAATTTCGTTTAAGTACCAGTAATGGTATGCGATTCCTGGTAATTTAAAAACGGGTACCAAATAATTAAGGAGCAATAAAACAGAAATAAACATAGGTACAATAAAAGCAAACCGAATTAAAAGCTCTTGTTCGTATCTTAGGTTTAAAGCGTGCAGGTGTTGCTGAACAACAGGAATTAAGGTTAATAAGCCACCGGTTATCCATGGAGCGGCTATTTGCAAGCTGCTTAAAACAACGTAAGGCCAAATATAAATAGGTTAATAAGGTGGTAAATAAACCAATTACTAAAACCCAGGCTATTACTTCTTTGGCTAAGCCATTGTTAAGCTGGCCGGATTGCTTCTTTGTTAGATAAGGAACATTCGTTTTCACTGTATTATCAATACATTATAAATAAAAAACTGCTTTCTTATAGGAAAGCAGCAATATATATAAAATATATAATATTTAATACAATTATTTTAATCTATAATTTCACTAAATATCCGTAGGCGAACTTTCGTTCAATTATCCAAGTAATTGAGTTTCCGTAAAAGTGAATAGACTTAGGGCAGAATAATAACGGCAAATAGGCAATAGTACAATTCCTTCGGGTAACTTTACTTAGCTTTCGGAAACGGTCCCATTTTATAACCCAGGTCTTTATTTTTATACAGTTTTTCCATAAAAGAACCAAAAATGGGTAAGGCTACTTTGGAACCCTCGCCTGTTCGCAGAAGTACGGAAGTGGATGCTGCGGTCTTCGCCACCTACCCATACGCCGGAAACCAAATCTTTGGTAACCCCCATGTACCAGCCATCGGAATAATTAGAAGTAGTGCCGGTTTTGCCCCCTATTTCGTTGCCGTTTTTCCAGAGATCGTATTCCCACAAAGCCTGCGAGGTACCCCCGGGCTCTTCCATACCGCCTTTAAGCATGTGCACCATCAAAAAAGCGGTTTCTTCGCTGATAACCTCTTTCTGCCTGGGCGTAAACTGCTGAATTACATTGCCGTTCCGGTCTTCGATGCGGGTTACAAACATAGGTTCGCTCCGGAAACCATTATTCACAAAAGTGCCGTAAGCGCCTACCATATCGTACACCGATACATCGCCGCCGAACCTAAACCAATAGAAGGCACCGATTGCAATGGCCTGTTAATGCCCAGTCTGTGCGCGTATTCGGCCACCCGGTCCCAGCCTACCTTTCGGTAAGCTGCGCCGTAACCGAATTTACCGAACGGGCCATGGCTTGCCGTAAGGTCATGTTAATGCCGGTATACGAACGGGTTACATTGTTGGGTTTCCAGTCCATGGGCTTGCCATTTTCGACGTAATTAATGGTTACCCGCTCGTCGCGGATGCGGTCGCAGGGCGAATAACCATTATCCAGGGCGGTTAAATATACAAAGGGCTTAAAAGTAGAACCTGGCTGCCGACGGGCCTGTCTTACGTGATCGTATTTAAAATATTTAAAATTTATACCTCCTACCCAAGCTTTAATTTGCCCGGTAAACGGGTCCATGGTCATCATGCCCGCGTGCAGGTAGCGCTTGTAATGTCTTAGAGAATCTAAAGGAGTTAGGGTAGTATCTTTTTCGCCTTTGCCAGGTAAAAACCCTCATTTTACGCGGCGTATTCATGAGCTCGTTAATTTTAACCTGGTCGTTGCCGTAAAGGCGCTTTAAGTTTCTGGTAATATTCAGTTCGCTTGCGCAATAGTTTCAATAAAGTTTGGAATTTCATTATCTTTCTCATCTACCCACGGGTTTTTACCTTTCCAATGACGATTAAATTTCTTTTGCAAATCGCGCATTTTTTCCTCAACGGCTTCTTCGGCCAAGGCTTGCATGCGGGAATCTATAGTGGTATAAATTTTTAAACCACTGGTATAAATATCGTACTTCTCGTAACCAGCTTTTTTATTTTCTTCTTCGCACCACTTTTTTACAAAATCGTTTACTGCCCCCCGGAAGTAAGTGGCCGGACCTTCGTAATGATTCTCAACTTTATACTTTAAAGTTATAGGCAGATCTTTTAAGGAATCGGCGGCGGCTTTACTTACAATTTTTACTTGGCCATTTTGTCAATTACAAAATTGCGTTTGGCAAGGCATTCTTCGGATTAAACTTTGGGCTGTAGCGCGACGGGGCATTTACTAAACCAACCATCATGGCGGCTTCTTCGGCCTTTAAACTATCGGGCGAGGTACTGAAAAAGGTTTTGGAAGCTACTTTTATACCGTACGAGTTAGAACCAAAATCAACCGTATTCAGGTACATGGTTACTATTTCTTCTTTGGTATAATTGCGTTCGAGCTGCACCGCTAAAGTCCATTCTTTAGTTTTGCTAATTAAAGTATTTAAAACCGGAATATGCCCCAAGGCTCCCCTGGAGTCATCGTTGCGGGTTTTATATAAATTCTTAGCCAATTGTTGCGTAATGGTACTTCCTCCTCGTTTCTCGCCACGCAGCGTAAAATAAAAAATAGAGCCTAAAGCCTGGGCATCAATGCCGGAATGCTGGTAAAACCTAATATCTTCGGTGGCTACCAGGGTTTTAATTAATAAAAGGAGAAATTTTTGAATAAGGTACCGGACTACGGTTTTCGGTAAAGTACTTGCCGATTAATAAGCCATCAGCAGTATAAAGCTCTGAAGCAATTTCGCTGCTCGGATTTTCTAATTTTTCTAATCCAGGCGAGGAGCCAAATAAATACAGAAAATTGACCGAAACAAACACCACGTAAATAACCAGGAAAGCTAAACCTACCAGAAAACCCCGCCAGAGAAAATTAACAACCTTTTGGTAAACAGATTTATTTTGCTTTTCAGCCATTCTTTCAATACAAAATCAACAATAAGGAATGGTATTAAACCACTCGCAGAAAAACCGGACGTAAATATACTCTATCCTGCTAACATTAACGGATTCAGGCAGGAAAAAATGCACTTGAGCAACATTCTATTGTAACACCTGATTAAAAAAGAAAAAAGCTTAATCTAAAATCAATAGATTAAGCTTCTTGTGGCTCAAATAAAGATAAAAATTTAAAAATTCCCGGTTAATTCCATTAATAATTTCGGTTTAAGTTAAGATAAGTGAATGAGCTTTACTTCAGCCGAAGCTTCCAAATCTTCTAAGGTCCAGTATTTTTGGCGTGATGTTGTTTGAGATCTGATTTCTTTTACTTCTTCGGGCTTTACGATGGGCGCTTTGTTGTACATGTCATTCCGGACGTAACTTAAAACAGCCGCAATCCATTCATCGTCGTTATGGCCCATAGCCGGCATTACATCCGGATAAGTTTTACCTTCTACAGGTCCGGATAAGCCGTGCAGTAGATATGCGGATAACGTTTGCTTTTTCGCCGGTAACGCGTTTTGAACGGGAAAGCGGCGGGGCTACCATGTCGTTGCTGCCCAAGGCTATGCCTTTGCCGTCCTGGCCATGGCAAGAGGCGCAAACTTGCTGAAAAATAACGGCTCCTTTCGTTAATAAACTTCTATCATAAGGACTTAATTTCCGGTTTTCTTCTTTTCTTCCGGGCCATAGTTTCTTCGGTCTTTAACCGGCTTTTTTCTGATTCGGCCAGCATCGTTATGTTGGGATTGCTTGTGATAAGTTGCTCACCAATTGCTTACCCCGGTCATTATTAACTAAAGCAATGTGACAGTTGCCGCTGGCACCTGGTTAGACTACGTATTGCTGCACGTGCTCCTGCTCGAGCAGGACGATGTCCTTGGCCCACTTGGCGAGCTGGCCGTCGACGATCCCGCTCGATCCACGTTGTCGGGCTTGCCCTTCCCGCGCGCCTTCCTCCTCGAACACGCGCCCGCTCGGCGTCGCGAGACGTCATCGGGGATCTCGTCGGCGGAGACGTACTGCGGCTTGCGGCGCGGCGATGTGGATCGCGACCTCGCGGGCGAACTCCTGGAAGTCGTCGTTGCGGGCGACGAAGTCGGTCTCGCACGGACCTCGACCAGGGCGCCGACCTTGCCGCCGGCGTGGATGTAGGAGCGCGACGACCCCTTCGCTGGTCGCCCCGCCCGAGCGCTTGGCCGCCTGGGCCTGGCCCTTGACGCGGCAGCATCTCGACCGCCTCCTCCTGGTCCCCGCCGGCCTCCTCGAGGGCCGCCTTGCAGTCCATCATCGCCGCGCCGGTGCGGTCGCGCAGGGACTTGACGTCCTTGGCCCCAACCGCCATCAGGTCCGTCCGCCCGGCGCGGCCGGGGCTGTTGGGGCGCCGCTGGTCGCGGCGGCTGCTGGCGGCGCCGGTCGGCGGCATGCTGGGGTGCCGTTGCGCGCTGCTCCGGGGGCTGGCCGGGCGGCGGCCTCCTGAGCCTGGGCGGCCGGCCTGCGCGGCGGCCTCCTCGGCCTCCTTGCGGGCCCGCTCCTCCTCCTCGCGGCGGCGCTTTCCTCTTCCTCGCGGCGGCGCTTTTCCTCTTCCTCGGCGCGGCGCTTGGCCTCCGCCTCGCGATAGTTGGTCGGCGGCGTTGTTGACCGCCTCGCCGACGGTCCAGACCACCAGCTCGCAGGAGCGCATCGAGTCGTCGTTGCCGGGATCGGGAACGCGACGCCCATCGGGTCGACGTTCGAGTCGACGAGGCCGAGGATCGGGATCCCGAGCCGGGTCGCCTCGGCGACCGCGATCGCCTCGGTCTTCAGGTCGATGATCAGCGCCGCCTGCGGGCAGCCGCTTCATGTCGCGGACGCCGCCGAGGTTGTACTCGAGCTTCTCGAGCTCGGCCTCCATCGACATCCGCTCCTTGGTCGGCAGCAGCTCGAGGCGGCCGTCGTCCTTGAGCTCGTGTGAGCTCGTGGAGGCGGTCGATCCGCGCCGACATGGTCTGGAAGTTGGTCAGCAGGCCGCCGAGCCAACGCTGGTTGACGTACGGCATCCCGCAGCGCTCGGCCCAGTCCTTGACCGAGTCGCGGGCCTGCTTCTTGGTGCCGACGAAGAGGACCGCGCCGCCCTTGCCGGCGACCTCGGCGGCGAAATCGCGCGCCTGGCGAGCAGATGCTCGGTCTGCAGCAGGTCGATGATGTGGATCCCGTCGCGCTCGCCGTGGATGTAGCGGCGCATGCGCGGGTTCCAGCGGCGCGTCTGGTGGCCGAAGTGCAGGCCGGCCTGCAGCAGCTCCCGCAGACCGGGCTCGGGTCGTTGCAGTCCCGAATCGGACATCGATGCTCCCTTTGGTTGTCGAGTTGTGGCTCCCTGGCCGCTTCCGGGGACCCGGCTTGTCGTGCGCGCCGGACAGGGCCCCTTCGTCATGCCAGGGGGTCGGTTACTGGACGCGCGTGGAGTGTAGAGCCTCACCGCCTCGGCGCGCCCGCTCGAGCGCGGCGGCAGGTCCTCGGGCAGCTCGGACTCGAACTCGAGCCGCTCGCCGTGAACGGATGCTCAAGCCGAGCCGGCGCTGTGCAGGAACTGGCGCTCGAGGCCGTGGCGTCCGGCGTGGCCGTAGCGCGGGTCGCCGGCGATCGGGTGGCCGATCGCTGCGAAGTGGGCACGGATCTGGTGCGTGCGCCCGGTCTCCAGCCGCGCCTCGACCAGGGTGTCGCCGGGCAGCACCTCGACGACCTCGAAGTGCGTGCGCGCGTCGCGCGCGCCGCGGCCGCGGACCGCGCGCTTCTCGGGCGCGCGGTGATCGCGGCCGAGCGGCGCGTCGATCGTCCCCGGCGCGACGCGCGGGCCGGCCCTCGATCAGCGCCAGGTAGGTGCGCGCGACCTCGTGGCGCTTGATCATCGCCGCCGAGCCGGCGGTGCGCCTCGTCGTCGCGGGCGACGAGCATCAGCCCCGAGGTGTCGCGGTCGAGGCGGTGGACGATCCCCGGGCGCGCTCGCCTCGCCGCCGCCGAGCATCTCGCCGAGCACGCTGACCAGCGTCTCGCCGCGGTGCCCGGGAGCCGGGTGGACCACCAGCCCCGCGGGCTTGTCGATCACCGCCAGGCGCTCGTCGAAGAGGACGATCCGCGGTTCGGAGCTCATCGCGGGTGCCGTGGCGCTGGGCCGGTCGGCCGGCGCGAACGCCGACGAGCACGACCACGGCCACCCCGAGCGTGATCGCGATGTCGGCGACGTTGAAGGCCGGCCAAAGCGGCGGGTCGAGGAAGTCGGTGACCGCGCCGAGGCGAATCCGGTCGATGAGATTGCCGATCGCGCCGCCGACGAGCAGGCCGACGCCGAGCCACAGCCAGGGCCGCGCGGCGTCGACCGCGAACCAGCCGAGATCAGCGCCAGCGCGACCGCCGGTGAACGCGAGCACGAGCGCGTCGCCGCCCTCGTCGAACAGGCCGAAGGCGATCGCCGCTGTTGGTCACCCGGGTGAGGTCGAAGCCCAGCGCGAGATCACGTGCTCTCGCCGAGCACCAGCGAGGATACCGACCGCCGCCTTGGTCGCCTGGTCGATCGCGACGACGATCAGGCCGCGACGACGACCATCCACAGCCAGGCGCGGACGCGCGCCGCGCGGTCGCTCACCCGCTGATCAGGCCGACGACGATCCCGCCGACCGATCGACAGCGCCAGGATCGCCAGGATCGGGCTGATGTCGAGCGGGCCGATCCGAGGGACCAGGCCGAAACACCTTCAGGTAGGGTTGGTCGTCTCCTCGATGAAGCCGGTGACCGCGCGGACCGTGAGGTTGTACGGGATCGGCCGGAACATCTGGATCCAGCTCAGCAGCGATGTTGAGGATGATCAGGATCGTGTAGACGAAGATCAGCGCGCTGACGTAGTCAGCGATGTCGTCGCGGGTAAGGCGACGAGGCGTCATCCGCGCATCCGCGCCATCGAGGCGCGTACCGCCGCCCGGAACGCGTCTGCCGCCCCGGCGTCGGCGAGCGCCTCGAGGCCGGCCTCGGTGCTGCCGCCGCGCGACGCGACCGCGCCGCGGACCGAGATCGGGTCGTAGTGGCGCAGGAGCTCGATCGTGCCGGCGAAGGTCTCGATGACCAGCTCGTACGCCTGATCGGGGTCCAAGCCCTCGTCGGCACCGGCCTCAGCCAGGTTTGGACGATGACCGCGAGATACGCCGGCGAACAGCCCATGACGGCGGTCGCCTGGTCCATCAGCTCGTCGGGGACCTCGGCCATGTGCCCGAGCTACCGAAGAGGTTGAGCAACCGCGCGCCGACCTCGCCGTCCTCGGGAGCTCAGCGGCGCATGGCAGATCACGCCCTCGCCGATCTCCGTCGCAACTGTCGGCATCGTCCGCACGACCGGCATGTCCGGGGAAAGTTCGCGCAGGCGTCGAGCGGAGGTCGCGCCGAGGACCGACGCGATCGCGCGCGAGTCGCCGTCGAGCTTTTCCACGACGATCTCGAGCGCGTTTGGCTTGATCGCCAGCAGAACGGCGTCGGAGCGCAGCGCGAGCTCGTTCAGCGTCGCGACCGCCTCACCCCCGGTCGCTCGGCGAGCTCCTGCGCCCGGCCGGACCCGTTGTCGCAGAACAGCATCGCGTCGGGGCCGTGCTCCCCGTCAGCCCAGCCGCGGGCGAGAGCCTCCGCCATGTTTCCCGCACCTGCGAACCCAAGGATCATGGCGCAATGCCCACGCCGCGGGTACGGCCGCGAAACGGAGACCCTCAGCTCTGGTTGAAGAAGCCCTTTTCGACGAGGCGTGCCTTCTCTTCGGCGGATACCTCGACGTTGCGGGGGGTGAGCAGGAAGGTCTTCTCGGCGATCTTCTGCATGCCGCCCTCGAGCGCGTACGTGAGACCCGAGGCGAAATCGATCAACCGCTTGGCGAGCTCGCCGTCGGTTGCCTGCAGGTTGAGGATCACCGGCACGGCGTCCTTGAAGTGGTCGGCGACCTCCTGGGCGTCGTTGAAGCTGCCCGGGGTCACGAGGTGGACCTGGACGTTCGCGCCCCCATTGCCACACCGGCTGCAGAGGCGGGGGCGCGCGCGGCGGCGAGGCTCGTCGTCGGCGAAGATGTCGTCGATCTCATCGCGCCGGCTGCGGCGCTCGGAGATCCTGCTGACGGTCGCCGAACGCGGAGCGGCGCCGCCTTCGTAGACCTGACCGTGCGGGACCGTGTCGGGCTCGTAGACGTCGTGCTCCTGGTAGTCCGGGTCCTCAGCGAGGCCGAAATAGACGAGTGCGCGGTGCCAGGTGTCTCGAAGTGCCATACGGCTGCGGAATTCGCGTCGTGTCCCGGGATTCCTTTACCGGGATTATGTAGCAACGAACTGCCCGGCGACAGCCAAACGGTGCGTCTATCGATAGAGCGAGGTACCGAGCCGGATGATCGTCGCGCCCTCGTCCACCGCGACCTCCCAGTCCTGGCTCGTTCCCATCGAGAGACGCGCGAGTCCGTGCTCGCCGGCGAGCTCTGCCAGGCGCGCGAAGTACGGTCGCGAGCCCTCGGGATCCTCGGTGAACGGCGGCATCGTCATCAGCCCGCTACCCTCACAGGGCAACGGGAGATGAACTCCCCGAGCGCCTCGGGCTCCACCCCGCCCTTGTCCGGCTCGCCGCTGACGTTGACCTCGACGAGCACCTCGGTGTCCGGGCCGCCGTGGCGCTCGAGCTGCTCGAGCACCGAGTCGGTGGCGACGGAGTGGATCAGTCGCACCAGAGGCAGGATGCGGCGGACCTTGCGGCTCTGGACGTTGCCGATGAAGTCCCAGGTGAAACGCGTCGCCGTACGTCTCGTGCTTGGCCTCGAGGTCCTGAAGGCGGTTCTCGCCGACGAGCGTCAGCGCCCGCCTCGGCCAGGGTGGCCATCTCCTCGGCGACCACGTACTTGGTCGCGGCGAGAATCTCGACGTCCGGACCGCAGCGCTCGCGCACGCGCTCCAGGTTGGCGCGCACGACCTCCGCGTCGATGTCGCGGATGGGTTCAGGCATCGTGCAAAGACCAATCCGGCCTGTCGGCCCGTGCGGCCGTGGTCGCGGCGGTGGGAGAAGAAGAGCTCAGGGTTGCAGCTGGTGCAGAGGTCGGCTGACTCCACGGCGTCGACGCCCGCGCATCGAGCAGCCGCCGTGTGACCTCGGGGAGGTTG
>CAWJNY010000003.1:7500-185623 GCA_963844355.1 uncultured Alphaproteobacteria bacterium | reverse complement strand
AGACCCTGCCGGCGGAGGGCGCGAAGACGGCGCATTTCTGCTCGATGTGCGGGCCGAAGTTCTGCTCGATGAAGATTAGTGCGGAAGTGCGGGAGTTTGCGCGGATGCAGGAGGAAGCAGGGGACGGCCTTGTCCGCCAAGCTTCAGCGGAGGCTGGAATGGCCGAGATGTCCAGGCGCTTTCACGACGAGGGCGGGGAGATTTACCTGCCGGCGGTGGAATAGCCAGTATCAGCTAGCTACTTTGACCTTCACCTTCAGTTGGCCGAGCTTCTCCTCGGACATCGAATGCCTAAATGCGGCTTCGATATGCTTCCTTGAGTTTGAAATAGCGGCCTGCAACTCTTTTGAAGGCGGTCGTCCGTCGCGACCGCATTCATCGAAGGCGTAGCGGTTGTGCTCTTCCAGATCGAGCCGTTGGTCACCCATGGGCTTTGCCTCCTAAGCGGTTGAAAAAACGGGCATTCAGGTCGGAAGGGAAATAGTGTTTGCGCTTTACCCAAACCAGACCCTCGGCCTTGCTAATGACGGCGACATCAATCGGGCCGCCGACCGTTTCAAATCCAGCACTTACCCGACGCTGCAGTGAAGTGAGGTTTACCAAGGCTTCCGCAAATTCAGCCAAGTCTTGTTTCGGCATGAACTCGACCATCTCCTCTACTGCCCGCTGAGACTCACTTCGAATAGTTTCCATGCCTGATGAATTGAACTCGTCCAGAAACGAACGTTCCGCGTCCGAGATTGCATCTGCGAGAGCGGCCTTTTCCTCGTCATTCGCAAACGTCAGACCACCAATGATGGTTTCACCGATCTTAGAGACCGTTCGCCTCGCAAACTGCGTCAGCTTGCGCTTTAGAGAAATATCTAAGCCAACAAAAATCGCTCTGCCATTTCCCTTTGAGCGAACGCCATCACACGGACTTCGGTCCCTCTCGCCCGATGTCCACTGTTTCGATCTCGCGGTACTTGACCACGCCAAGCACAGGCTCAAACAAATCGATATGGACAAGTGTGGGAAAAATCTCGCCGATTTGAAACCCGGCGACTACGGAGTCCTGTTGATGCCGAAAATGGTGTAGCGGTTTTCAGTGCAATTTCGATGACGTCATCACCCTCGCACGGAACTCGTCGGGCACTTTAAATCGGCGCCGTCAATAGCTTGCTCGATTATCGGCCGGATGTCCGCGCTTGCGGGATAAGCCCCTAAAAACTTTACTTCTGGCCAAGCCGTCGAAAGCCTCTCGACCATTTTGACGGCGTTTTCCCAGATGCTTTCAAATAGTTTCTCGGGTGCTACCGGTTCACTGCCCTCTTCGGTCGGTTTGCCAATCGATTCGATCCTCCGAGCAATCTGTTCTTGGATACGGTCGTTCAGAAAATCCGTAATTTTCCAAGTAGATCATCGATCGGGCGGGACTTGACGGTGTCGGGCGAATTAGGCAAACTTCTGAAAATGCTTCAGAAGTTTGTCGGACAGTTGTCCAACCGTCGACGCATCGTCATCTTGGGATCGAAAGTCTTTTATTAGGACAGGCAGGGGAGCCTGCATAAACTGCCCACCGCTGAAGATCATGCAGGCGATCGGATGTTTTGCACTGAGTTCGAATAGCTTGTCGGCGGTGTTGAAAACCTTCTTGGATTTGCCCATGCTAGTCACCGCGCTGTCGGCCGCCAGTGCCACGGCCAGCTTATTCAAAATGGCGACTTCCGCGGTCACAGGCCCCCGCACGAATCAAACGAGCCGCAAAAAATGCGGCCCGAGCACAGGCAGTATGCATATGATTTGGCCGTAGGAAAGAGTCCATTATGTCACAGGGTGTGACCCGAAAGTGAATCCCCGTTGCCTATTTCAAACGACCGGGCCGGTGACATAGTGGCTGCTTCGAAAAGTGGCTTTTTCGAAGGAACGGCACATATGAACGAAATCAAAGGTATCGCCCGGGTCAAATTCTGCCCGGCAAGCTGGCGGAATGGAAGCGGCTGGCGGAGGAGGCGATCGAGATCGTCCGGACCAAGGACCGTCCCGCATTCATGCGCGCGGGGGCGCTTGCTGAAATCGCTGTTCCGCATGGGCGATCATGTAGAGCGGGTTTTCGCGCACGCGGGTTTCGGCGTCCAGTATCTCGATCCGCCGCTGCTGCAATTCGATGAAGGGCGCTACCAAGCCAGACGGCTTGGCAGTCAGCAACGCTTTCATCCCGTGGTGGAAGGCGTCGAACCATGGAAGGACCATGCGGGTTTTCGCCAGCGATACTTTCATGTCCCGAGCCTTCAGCGCCGTACGAAGCTTATTCATTTCATGTCGAAATTCGAGGTTGACCTCGTCAATTCTGATTCCGTCGACGCGTCGCGAAGCCACCTGTAAAGCGACAGGGCGTACTCACCTATTTCATGTTCTTGCCTGAATGCGAGAATATCCTCCCACGGCGTCAGCTCGTCCGGAACAGGCAAGTTTTGAAACACAACCTCGGTGGCGCGCTTGGACTCGATCCACATTGTCGAGTTGTTCCCGCAACTCGGACGCCGGATGCGGGACCAGCAAATCTCCGCCGGGATGGCCGAAGGTGTGGGGGACGCATTTCCGCCCTGGTTCTTGCGTGAGACATGCGTCGCCGCCAAGCGAGCGATGCCGTTTGCGCCGAGGGCTAACAGGTCTTCCCGGCGGCTTTCGGCAGTCGGCGTGAAAATGGCGCGCGCCATTACGCTTTTTGTGGCTTCTATCAGGTCCTTCATTTCCGGCAGCCACTGCAGCTTGTTTGGCAATACCTCGATGATCCCCTTTTCCTGAAGCGTGTCGAAGTCAGAGCCAAAGACGTTCGGCACTTCGACTTCGAACATGGAACCATCGATGACCAGAATCCGGTCGTAGAATATCGAGGCCGCCTTCAGACTGATCGAGCCGTTCCGCAGCGCGAAGCTGGGTACGATTATGTCTCGTAGAAAAGGGCTAGTATCCATCGAACAACTCGCACTCAGCCTGACGCGCGTCCCTTGAATTCACTTATCACTTAGTTTTGACAAAATGTCAGCGCGAGAACTGCTGCTTCGGTTTACCCCCTCCAGCTGTGGTTCATAATCCGAGAGTATTGGGGCTCGGTCCCGATCCGGGCAGTCCGCCTGGCGGTTAAAGTCACTAGCCAAGGGAGGATGCAATGAGAGCCCCGGTGAAGGCCGTCAGGTTGCGAGGCACCGCCGTGGCGCCATTTGCCGGTCGATGTAGGTGATTTCGTCGCCGCTGACCCGGAGCGAGTGGGTCGCGGATTTATACCAGCTGCCCGCGTTGGACGGCCGCTGGCGCAAGGTGACGGTTCCGTCCGCGCTTTCGATCCGCGCAGACGACCGCCCATAGGTTACGGTCAGATTGGGGCCGTAGTTGCACGCATAAACCACTTGCCGGTCGGAAGCGTCACCGGTGATGGTGGAGCATCCGGCCAGGACGGCCGAGCCGGCAGAGGCGACGATCAGCAAAGCAGCTTTCAACTTCGGCTCCTTCCTGTGCGATCCATCCGATCGGTCAACGGCACAATGAGCAAAATGGGTCCGTCGCGGATGCCGGCGGCGGAACGGCGAACATCCTCGCCGGGCCACCAGCATGCCACCGATCCGGTCGCCGACATTTCGCGCCCTGACGTGGGAGAAGGTTCGATCCGTCAGTCGGCAAGCTCATTATCTAGTGCTTGAATTCATTAGTGATAACGGGCACTTAATGGCTGTACGGATGTTCGGGTGGGGTTCCACTGCAGGGGAGATTCCCATGGTTTCGCAGTTCAAGGCGCAGGCTGCCGGCAAACAGGATGAGTTTCTCGAGCTGCCGCGAAAGATGAGTCATGGCGGCAGGGCCGCTCCCCGCATCGACGCGTTCGAGGCCGACGGCATGATCGAAATGATCGCCGAGGTTCCCGGCGTACCGGAGAGCGCGATCGACGTCAGTCTCGATGGGGACACGCTCACTCTCGAGGTCAACAAGGCCAACGACAACCCGCGCAAGCGGGCGCTCTTCACCGAGCGGGCGATGGGCCACTTCCGGCGGTCGATCCAGTTGCCGTTCGCACCCGATCCCGCCGCCGTGGAGGCGACCCTGCAGGACGGGCTGCTGACGATCCGCTTTCCCCGCGTCGAACAGGGCCGGATGCACCGGATCGCCGTCCGCGGGGCGCTGCCCGGAGCCAAGGGACAAGGCAACGCGATCGGCTCCAGCTGGCCGGAACGCCCGGGAAGCGAGCCATTGACCCTCGACATCAAAGCGACACCGGCACCGCCGGGGCGCGACCGCTAGACCAGCAACCGGGTCAACCAGCGCGCGCCAACCGCACCAATGCCTCGTCCAGCGCCTGCAGGAACCGCGAGCGGTCCGCCCTGGCGAAGGGCGCCGGCCCGCCCGTCAACCCGTCGGCCCCGGCGCGCAGATCGGCCATGATCGCCCGCGTGGCGATGGCGCCGCCGATGCTCGCCGCGGTGAACGGCTTGCCGTTGTGGCCGATGACCGTCGCGCCCTTCTTCAGGCAGCGGTCGGCGAGCAATATGTCGCCGGTGATCACCACCGTCCTCTCGTCCGCCGCCTCCGTGATCCAGTCGTCGGCGGCGTCGAACCTGTCCGACACCACCACCCGCTCGATCAGCGGATGGTCCGGCACTCGCAGCCAGCTGTTGCTGACCACACTGACCGGCACTTCGCGCCGCCACGCGACCTTGTAGACCTCGTCCTTTACCGGGCAGGCGTCGGCGTCGACCAGGATGCGGACGGCGCTCATGGGAATTGCTTTCGGCGGGCGGGCGCGGGAGTGAATCCCGCGCCGTCGATCCGGTCGCTGCGCGCCGGTCGGCCGTGGCTCACCGTCTCTTCGCGCTGCTTCGCGATTGCTGCGCAATCCCTCACGTGCGCTCGGCGCCTCGCCAGCCGAGCCAGCACAGCAGCATCATGATCAGGTTGCCGATCCCGTCCAGCGCCGCGCCGAGCGTCGTCAGGACCGGCTCGACCGCCCAGAACCAATAGTCGAAGACCAGGAAGCCGATCAGCATCAGCCCGTAGCCGGCGAAGGTCGCGCGGGTGAACCGCGTGGTCGCCGCGAACAGGCCGGCGATCAGCGCCTGCGCGCCGAAGCAGCCGACGGCGAACGCCATGCCCGCGCCGTCCCCGTACGGCGGCCGAAGGCAGAGCGCGATGACGCTCGCCGGATGGACCAGCGCCCAGCCGCCGAGCAGCAGGAACACAGCGGCGATCGCCCGCTGGATCATGAACATTGTCATTCCACCCCCCTTAGGCCCTGCGCCCGTGCCCGCAACTGTCGCACCTCTTCACGACTTTTGTAGTGCCCCCGTCGGCAGATCGCCGCTGACCGCCGCTCTGGCCGCCACCGCGCGGTGGCCGCCATCCCCTGGCGGTGATATGATGACAGGGTTCGGGCGCGGTCCCGAATCCGAGCCGTCCGCCCGACCTTCCCAGTCGCCAGCCAAGGGAGGATGCGATGATGGCCCTTGTCAGGACAATGTGCTTCGCCGCCGGTATCGCCGGCCTGACCAGTGCGGCCTATGCGACGCACCATTATTACTACGCTACCTGCAGCCATGAATTGCATGGATATATTCGCTATAATGGACGCCGGCATGCCGATGCGGCGGACGCGCAAAAAGATTGCGCGGCGCATCAGAAGATCTATCCGCATCACCGCTGCAACATCAGGCCTGTCGATTATTGATCGGCCGGCGAACCCAGCTGCATGCGCAACACCGACCAGTTCTACGGTGACCCGGTCAGACCGAGTTGACGGTAAGATCGAAGGTCTTGAGCGGCGGCTCGCCCTCCTCCCACGACCGGGCGTAGCGCAGCTGGAGGGTGGTCCGTCCGGCGGCCTTGACCCGGAACCGGAAGCGCGTCTCGTTGCGGCCGCCGACGCTGCCCTCTTCGAATGCGAAGTCCTGTTCGACCCGTTCGAGGGTGGCGTCCGGAGCGGCGTTCGGGCAGCCAGCGGTAGCCGCCCGACGCCATCCCCTGCAGGCGAAGATCGACCTCATCGCCGATGCGCGCCGAAACGACCGTCCCGTCCTCGGCCTCGGTGAGCTGATGCCGCATCGCCGGGGTTCTAGCCCCGCCCGCTCATAAGGTCATGCCGTAGCTCTCGGGGAAGAAGGCGGCGTTGATGTAGGCCGGCGTGGCGTAGGCGAAGCCCTTGTCGCCCCAGCCGGTGCCCCAGCTGTTGCGGATGATGAAGCGCCCGTCGGCGCGATAGCCGACCAGGCTCACCGCATGGCCGCCGGCGGCTGTGTTGGGCTGGAAGGTGTCGAGCTTCCCACCGGTCGAGGTAGCGTCGTAGAAACTGTCGTCGACGCTCAGGCCGACCAGGATCGGGCCGCGCGTGGCGAGCCATTTCTTCCACTCCGTCAGGTTGCGCTGGAGATTGAAATAGGAAGCGATCTTGCGCGTCGCGGCGGTTGCGAAGAACTGGTCCTCGTCACCGGTGTACATCGCGGCGGACAGGACGAAGGGCACCAGATCGTCGGTCACCGCGCCATATTTCCGAAGGACGTCGGAGGCGGACTTGAGATAGGTGCCGGCGCAGTCGAGCATGGTTTGCGGCCGGTCCACGTCATGGTCGGTTTCCTTGCTCGCCATCCAGGTGAACCGCGGCGAGAGCATGACATTCTTGTCGAGCCGTCCGGCCTTGACGAACAGGTAGCGCGCTACTCCGTCGGTCGATGCCCAGCCGACGCAGGAACCCGTATTCTTCTGGTCGCCGATCGCCCACCATGGCGCGCGCAGGTCGATGCTGGCCGGCAGCGCTGCGCGCGCGGCGCCCAGCGGACCGGCGGCCATTGCCGCGGCAAAACCCCAGTCTAGCTCCGTGTCTTTCGACGGCAGCAGGTTAAGGATGCGCTTGCGCTCGGATGGTTTGGAATTCGCGGATTTCGGTTTTGCGGTTTTCGCCATGGGGAAGCCTCCCCCGATCTAAGGGCGATTCGGCGTTTGCAGCATAGCATGGATCAAGGTGGCGTCGGAGCCGGCGCGGGAACCTCCGCCCCGGAAACGAGTTAGGACCCGATGAGGGGTTCAGCCGTACCTTCGTTGCGGCATGGACTGCGGCGGTCGGCAAAGGTCGTTCAGATAGTCGTAAGCGATCAGAGGCCTGCCGCTCAGATCCTCGATCGCATCAAGCTGCAGCCGCGACGAACCGAACAGCTCGCGGCCATAGACGATGGCTTCCTCGACCGAAGGGAACTCGAGAAAGTCGTTCTCGCCTTCGCGAGAGCCAGTAAGCAACAACAGCACGAGCCGAACCGGCTGCAATGCGTCCTCCCCCCAAAAATCCTAGCCCTTCGCAACAAGCGAAGGATTTCCCGGAAACGAGTGTGTCATTTTTCAACTCGCCAAGCAACGGCCCGTCGTCGGCCCGCGGTTCCCAGGCGGTTGCGGCGCGTTTATGGTCACCCGCGACACAATCCGTTTGCCCCAAGGGAGCGCGGCATGCCTGCCAATCCAAACGCGGCCGACAACAAACGTGCGGTACGCCATGCCTTCGACGGGCTGGCCGAGGCCGATGCGACCGCCTTTCTCGAGCTGATGGCCGACGACTTCTCATGGATCATCGAAGGCCGGTCGAAATGGTCGATGCGGTTCGACGGCAAGGAGGCGGTACAGCGCAAGCTGATCCCCCCGCTGTTTGCCAATTTCGCTACGCCCTACCGCAATTTCGCCGAGGAGATCATCGCCGAGGACGACCGGGTGGTCGTGCTTTGCCGCGGTGAGGTGAAAACGGTGGCGGGCGAGGATTACAACAACCGCTATTGCTTCGTAATCCGGATGCGCAGCGGCAAGATGGTCGAGCTTCGCGAGTATATGGACACGGCCCTGGCCGAGGCGGTGCTCAAGCTGCCGGAGGAAATGCAATAAGTGCTGTTATTCGGCGCCGTTGATGAACCATGGTTCGCGTTCGTCCAAACGAGCGATATGGCAAGGTGATGAAGGGGTCGGCCGGTGATCGAAATCTGCTGAAGGCGGCTGCCTGTGCGGCAAAGTCCGCTACCGGGTGGCCGGCGAGCCGGTGGCCGCCACGCTGTGCCATTGCACCGACTGCCGCAGGGCGAGCGGCGGCACCAACGTCGCCTGGGCGGTGTTCCATCGGGACATGTTCCAATGGCTGTCGGGCGAGCCGGCGGACTTCAGCAGTTCGCCGGGCATTCACTGGCTCCACTGCCGAGACTGCGGCAGCACGGTCGGATATCGCCGATCCGAGCGGCCCGACCATATGGACATCACGACGGGGACGCTGGACGATCCGAACCGCTACCCGCCTGGCGACGAAATCTGGCTGAGCCAGAAAATCGGCTGGGAGGAAGAAATTCCGGCGATGCGCAAGTTCGATCGGAGCAGCCTGAATGAGTAGCCTCCTCGAATTGCGGGTTTACACGCTGAGGCCCTCCGTCCGACCCGCTTTCCAGCAACGCTTCGAGGAACGGATCCTGCCGATGCTGCAGCGCTTCGGGATCGAAGTCGTCCGCGCCGGGCCATCGCTGCACGACGATGTCAGCTTCCACCTCGTCCGCCGATTTCCCTCGCTGGCCGAGCGCGAGAACCAGGTCGCCCGCTTCTACGGGAGCGAGGAATGGCACCGCGAGCATGACGGTGTTGTTATGGCCATGATCGAGACATATTCCACCTGCGTGGTCGAGGAATGAACGCCAACATCCCGCTCTTCTCCTACGGCACGCTGCAGCTGCGCGAGGTCCAGCTCGCCAACTACGGGCGTCCGCTGGAAGGCTCGCCCGATGCACTGCTCGGCTATCGGCTGGAGGTGCTTGCCGACCGAGATCCAGACGCGGTCCGAGTCAGCGGCACCAAAACCCACCTCGTCGTCCGCGAGACCGCCGACCCGGCCGACCGAGTGCCCGGCGTCGTCTTCCTTTTGACCTCCAAGGAGCTTGAAGCGACGGACAAATATGAAGGCAGCGATTACCGCCGGGCGGAACTGACGCTCGAATCCGGACGGCGAGCACTGGTCTATGTCGAGCCGGCGGCCTGATTTCAGGTCAATAAAGGCTCGATCAACTCCCACATCCTGCCAACCGCGGCGCGTCCGGCCTCCATCGCTTCGGCAATCTTGGCAGGAGCGAATTCCAGCGTGTCGAGATATTCCTTGTCGGGCTCGATGACGCAATTGGGGACGAACCGGTATTTGGCCAGTTGGAAATCGAGCGGCTTGAGTACCGCCGCGGCCTTTTCCGCCGACAGACCCAATGCCTCCAGCGCGCGAAACTGGGCGCCGCGCGCGGCGATCATGTCGTTGATCAGGGTCGCATTGGCGAGGTCGTTCATCGATACTTCCGACTGTAAAATTCCGACCGCACGCAGGCCGATCTGAATGAGATCGCCATAGGTTTGGACGCGGCCTGGCTCCGGCTTGGGAGAGGCGCGAACGACGATGATCCCGCGCGGGTTCATGTCCATTGCCGATGAGAGCGGCGTAACGTCGCGCACGCCGCCATCGACCCATTGCTCCTCCGTCCCGTCGGCGGCGCGAGTTTTCAGCGGCTCGAAAAAGACGGGCATGGCACAGCTGGCGTAAACCCAGTTGTGGACGCCCGGCACGGTCTCGTCGATGGTCCGGAACACTCCGGTGCCGAGGTTGACCACGCCCAGCCGCAGCTTCTTGCCGGTCGCGCGAAGCCGGGTGTCATCCGCAGCTTCCTTCAACAGCTTCTTCAAACCACGCGCGTCATAGATGGATTTCGAACCAAGCAAGGCGCTCGCCACCCCAAGCGGCCGCTTCACGTAGATGTCGCCGTTCTTGCGCAGCGAGGACCAGAATTGCACCAGCCGGGGAATATCATCCTGCGCCACGGCAAGCGCCTGAATGGCGCCGGTCGAGGTGCCGACGGCGATGTCGATCTTGACCCCGCGGTTGACGATAAGCTCGTCAAGCACGCCGACCTGAAAGGCGCCCTTGGCGCCGCCACCGCTCAGCACAATTGCCAGTTCGCCAGCCATCGCGTCCTCCCGCTGCGCAAAGATTGGTGATCCGGCGATGCCGATGATGCGCGCATGCCCGGCCGGAGTCGAATCCGAATGCCTGGCCGCTTTCGCTCGACTGTTGCTTGCGGATGGCGCAAAATGCGAAGCGGAGAATGCCGATGTTTGGCTTTGCATTGCTTGCGGTTCTCTTGGCAGCCGCTCCCGACACCCCCCAATCAGCTGCTTCGGTTCCCCAATCCGAAGAAATCGTCGTTGAAGGCGTCCGGGTGAAGCGGGAGCGGATTCGCGACTTCATCAAGGCGCTGGATGACGTTCCGAGCTTCGGCCAGATCGGAAGATTCCACGCGCCGGTCTGCCCGGCCGTGATGGGTCTGCCGGAGGCGCAAAGCCAGATGGTTGCCGAGCGGATGAAGCGGGTGGCTCAGGCGGCGGGGATCCGCACTGCCGAAGGGAATTGCGCGCCAAACGTTGTGCTGATCGCCAGTATCGACAAGGCAAGCACGATCGAGGCGCTTTACCGGAGCTACCCAGCCTATTTCAGCGGCATGGCGGGCAAGGAAGTGCGCCAGCTCGCCGCAACGAAAGACCCCTCGGTCGCCTGGCAAATCAAGGGCCTGCTCAGCGCCGACGGGACCGTCCTGAAGAAACTCCCGCTCGGCGGCCCATACATCAACGAGGGAACCAATAGCGGATCGCGCGTCCGCGCGGGGACAATGCCGCAGTTCGTCGCCTCGATGGTGATGGTGGAGCGCGGCGCCCTGACCGGCCTCAGCGTCACGCAGGTCGCCGATTTCGCCGCGATGCGCGCCTTTGCCGACACCGATCCGCGGCGCGCGGCGGAAACGGGGGCGCCAACCATCCTCACCATCCTCGACAAGCGCGACGACCAGCTGGTGCCGGTGACGCTCACTCACTGGGACCTTGGATATTTGAAGTCCCTCTACGCGACGTCGAACGCCTATTATGCCAACTACCACCGCGGCGACATGGAACATGAGCTGGTCAAGGAGCTGACCAAAGGCGGCGACGAGGCCCGCTGATCAAGGCCGTCGGCCGGCAGCTACCTCATTTTCCGAGTGCCTTCTCCAGCTCCCCCTCAAGACGCCCGGTCAGCCACAGCCACCACATTTTGAAATCGGCGGCGAGCGACCAAAGGGGGTAGGTGAAGGTCGCCGGGCGGTTCCTCTCCACCTTGAAGTGAGCGATCCAGGCGAAGCCATAGCCCGCCAGCGGAATTGGCCAGCAGCCACGCCCAGCGTCCGGTTGCAAGGGCGATCAAGGCAATCGCAACGACCAGCGTGGTTCCGGCATAGTGGAGCGCCCGCGTGCGCGGCCGCGAATGCTGCCGCAGGTAAAAGGGCCAGAATTCGGCGAAGCTGCGATGGGCGCGGTTCATGGGCTCGAGCTTAACCCGAGCTCTGCCCTTGGTCGAGCGTTCCAACGCCTCCGTCGAAGCCGGATCGCGGCAGGTGTATTAGCCGGCTAGGGCGCACATTCGATAGTTTGGAGCGAACAATGCTGAGCCTTACCATCTTTGCCGCTGCCGCCAGCGCCGCAACCCAGAATGCGCCGCCCACCGCGGCAGCGCCGGTCAATCCGCCATTCGCCCGGCGGCCGGAAAATGTAGTCATGCCGGACCGGCCGGAGGCGCGGCGTTTCTTCACCGAATGGGGTTTCGCCGAGGCGGTGGTCGACGGCGATCGCGTATGGCTGTCGGGCGTGGTGGCCGGGCTGCGCAAGGGCGAAACCATGGCCGACGCCGAGGTGGCCTATGACCGCGCCTGGAAAATGCTCGACGAAGTGCTGCGGCGCTCCGGTTCCAGCTTCGACGGGGTGGTCGACATCACCACCTACCATACCGACCTTCCGGCCCAGTTCGATGGATTCCGCAAGGTCAAGGACCGCTATATCCGCGAGCCTTTCCCGGCCTGGACCGCGATCGATATCGACCGGCTGGTACCGGACGACGGGCTGGTGGAGATCAAGCTGGTCGCGCGGAAGATGTCCAAGCCCTGACTTGAGGCATCGACGGACCCTCGCGCTCAATCCTCCGCTATCGCTGCCCGTTCATGACCCGATACAGGGCGTGCGGTGGTGCAATATTTCAAGCGCTAGCTAGCGGATTGCGGCGAGGACCTGACCGAACAGGGCATCATCCGGTGCCGCTTTGCTGAAGATTTCCATCGAGGAGCGCAGCTTGAGCGCGTCGATCGGCCCGAGGATATTCGCGGCAGGCTCGCCCTGGAGATGCGGCAGGATGGCCCGGCAACAATCTCTCAGCCGCTCCCCGAGCAGGGGATGCGCCAGATAGGCGCGAGCTTCGGCGACTCCGCCCAGGCCATAGAATTTGGAGGTCGCACTGCGACCCAGGTCGCGGTGCTGGGGGAAGATGAACCACATCCAGTGGCCGCTTTTGCGGCCGGCATGAAGCTCGGCCATGGCCTGCTCGAACACCCCGCCCGATTGCGCGGCGACGAAGCGCTCGAGGGTATCGGCCGCGTCCAGGCCCTATTTCGCCCTGGCGGCTGTTGCGCCGGAGCTGGCGCTGGCGATGCGGTTGCCGCCGACCCGACGGCCGTGAATCCAGCTGACGCCCTGACCGAGCGTCATGATCGGCGTGAAGCGGCCGTGCTGCGCCGGAGTCATGAGATCATGATTGGTGTCGTCGAGCACGTAGAAACCGCCGCCGGTGCGAGCCAGCAGCACGACATGTGCACCGCGGACATTGTGGCGGCCAATGCTGATGTAGAGATCCCTGGGGCTGAATCCCGCCGCCTTGAGCACCTGCATCTTGACGATCGCGATGTCTTCGCTGTCTCCGGTGCCGCGACGCAAAGTCTCCCCGGCATTGGCCCAAAAGTCCGCCACGCCCATATTGTCGAGATCGTGCTGCCAGCGAACGTGACGGCCGACTTCCTGCTGGACCAGCTGGAGCTTGGACAGGGGATCGAGCCCCGCCGTGGCAGCGGCCAGGCGCATTACCAAGGGATCCCCGCCGTCGGTCGATGCCACGCGGCGGAAGCGCGAATCATAGAAGGTCACGCCGGCGTTCAGCGCCACGGTGCCGAACACGTCCGGGCTGGCCGGCCGAACCAGAGTTAGCGGACGGCTTGATTTCTTCAGCGGCAGTCCTGACGTGTGGATCACGACCGGCTGATATTTTTGCTGTTTGGAGGTCGTGGCTGCTGCCTCGCTCGCCCACGTGGGCGCCGCGCCCGCCAAACAGGCGGCGGCAATCGCCGTTCCAATCCATCGCATGCTCACGAGGCACCCTCCTCGAAAAGGAAGGAATCAGGGTGACTCCATTCCGCCCTTAACGGAAGAGGTTAATGAACGCTGTCCCAAATTAACCCGGAAAATTTGGCGTTTAGTCGCTGAAACGGTTATCTTCCGATAAGGGTCGCGCGCATGAAAATTCCAGATTTTGGCCGCTCGTTTCGCCGACGCGTCGACCCGCCAGCGAGTCAGGGCCGTGGCGCGATTCGCTCGCCGGTTTGGTTCGTTATTATCGGCGAGTCGAGCGGCTGGCGGCGGCAGGAATTCAGCCGCTGCATGAAGCTCGCGGCCCGCTACCGCTTCAGGGACCGTACCGCGGCCAGAGTCTTGGCGACATGATCCTTCCAGTCGAGCTCGGAGTGGACCATCACGATCCGGCCCTTGCGGTCGATGACATAGCTGGTGCGATCGGTCAGCTCCGGCTTCTGCTTCAGGACCACGTCATAAGCCTTGACCGTTGCCGGCGAGGCGGTCGCAACGGGGAAGGCATTCCGGCAAGCCTCGGTCGAAAATCGCTTCAACGTATCCAGGTCATCGGCGCTCATGCCGACCACCCGCGCTCCGGCCTTGCGGAACTGGGGCATGGCGTCGGCAAATGCCTTGGCCTCGAGCGTGCAGCCCTGGGTGAAGGCCTTCGGAAAGAAGTAAAGCACCAGCGGACCGTGGCGGAGCTGGTCCTTGAGATGCAGATTGAAGGGTTTGCCCGCCAGAGCTCCGGTCGTGCGGAAGTCGGGCGCCTGGGCACCGACCGGAAGCGCCGCGCCGAGCGGCTGGGCGGCGAGAAGCAGGGCAAGTGCGGGGATCATGCGACGGATCATGGCTCGACTCCGATGGGGGGCATCGAGCGCGATGCTAGCCCGCCATCGCCACCGCCGCTAGCCGCCCCATGGGGCAGGCGGGGCGGCGACCGGTCGTGACAGGTCGAACTCGACCCGGAAGAAGCGCTCCGCCGGGCCCGGAGGCCGCCGGAGTTCATAGGCGAAGACGGCATCGCCGACTTCAACCGCCCAGACATTGGTGTTGGAGACGCTTCGCCCCTGCGCCGTGAACAGGGCAATCGAAGCTGCGTCGGCCGGGAACTCCTGCCGGACCGCGGTTCCCTGGCCGCGGCTGTCGCCGCCGTACATGGTGAGCGCATCGCTGCTGCCGTCGCGATGACGATGATCATGCTTCAGCCTGAGTCCGGCCGCGGTGCGGGTGATGACCCAGGTACGCGACCGGTCGTCACCGACCTCGAAGGGAATTCTGATTTCGTCGTCGCGGCACTGGCGGACATGCATCACCAGCCGCTGACCGGCGAAGGAGGCATCGGCAGGATCGGACGACACCAGTCTTCCTTGGTAAGCGCGGCCGCAATGAGCGGACAGCCGGTCGAACCACAGATCGGCCGGAGTGCGCGGCGAAAGCGTGGCGCAGCCCGCAACGAGGAATGCGGCCATGATCGATATGCATTTCACGTTTGCGCCCTTGCCTGTCCGATGATGCACCCCACTTTGTCCGGACCGAATCAAAAGTCGAGGAGTAGTGATGCCCGCCCAAGGACCAATGGCCTGCCCGATCGACGGCACCACGCTGGTGATGAGCGAGCGGCAGGGGATCGAGATCGACTATTGCCCCGCTTGTCGCGGCGTGTGGCTGGATCGCGGCGAGCTGGACAA
The DNA here is from genome assembly GCA_963844355.1 of uncultured Alphaproteobacteria bacterium. GTDB lineage: Bacteria > Pseudomonadota > Alphaproteobacteria > Sphingomonadales > Sphingomonadaceae > Sphingomicrobium. Next base: position 170,726 of record CAWJNY010000003.1, on the reverse strand, counting down.
GATCATCGAACGGAGCGGAGCAGCCGACCAGCCCGCTCCGTCCCCGCCGCAGGGGCAGCCCTGGGCCTCGCAGCCGCCGCAGCATCATGGCCACGGCTACCCGCAAAAGCCCTACAAGCGCCGCAAGAGCTTCCTCGAGGAATTGTTCGATTAGAAGCCGTCGGGAAACCCCGCCCGGTCCGGATGCCGAGGCGTGAGGGTGCGAAAGAAGGCATGAGTTGAGGCTCCCCCATGACGTTACGGCATGCAGGGGCGCTCACGCCGCTGTCCAGCGATGAGGGTGTTTAGGACATCAGAGGATGGAGCCGAGGATCCAGACCGCGGACATGGCGATCACGACCAGCAACAGCGAGATGCCGAGCACGTAGCGAACGCCCTGTGCCTTCACGCCGGCGGTTGCCTCGGTTTCGTTGAGATGAACTTCGTCGCCTTGCCGTTCCATCGCCGCCTCCTAGCGGTCGTAACGTGGGTCGTCAGCAATGGTGCCACAGGCGAAATCAGAAAGACAGGCTTTGGTGGCTGGCACCGACCGCCTAGCGGTCCTCGTTGGCCAGCCAACCGGTCAGGATGTAGAGCAGCACGGCAACCGGCCCGGTGACGAGCGTGGCGAGGACGACGCCGAGGCGGACGATGAGCACATCGACCTGGAGCCAGTCGGCGAGGCCTGCGCACACGCCCATGACCTTGGCGCGGCTGCGGTTGATGATGAAGCGACCGTTCATTGGGTCTTCTTCCTTATTGCCGTGGATGTTCAGGCGATCGGCAGCGAGGTGGCGGCCGAGACGAACAGCAGCGAGGTGATGAAGGCGCCGGCGAGGCTGACTGCGAGCTGGCGGCTGTCGACGAACGAGAAGGTCATTTTGATTACTCCCTTTTGCAAGCCCCCGATCGGGCTTGCCAACTCTATTGCAGGGAGCGTGCCAATTGGAATTTATCCTTATTTTTCAGTAAGCAGGTCGCGGATTTGTCATGAATTGGCGGGAATTCCCACGATGTGTTGGGATTATTCACCAAGCGCGAGCGCGAAATTCCGACTTGATTGTCCGAAAACGGACAGGCTCGAGTCCGATAACGGTCAGCCGCCGACGATCGTCCCGCCGTTGGGGTGGAGCACCTGACCGGTCATGTAGCTGGCATCGTCACAGGCAAGGAACAGGAAGCTGGGCGCGACTTCGTTGGGCTGGCCGGGCCGACCCAGGGGCGTATCCTTGCCGAAGTCCGGGATGTCCTCGGGCGGCTGGCCGCCGGAGGGGTTGAGCGGGGTCCAGATCGGGCCCGGCGCGACCGCGTTTACCCGGATGCCCTGCTTGACCAGATTGGCGGACAGCGAGCGGGTGAAGGCGGTGATGGCGCCCTTGGTCGCCGAATAGTCGAGCAGGTCCTCGCTGCCCTTGAAGCTCACCACCGAGGTGCAGTTGATGATCGACGCGCCTTGTTTCAGATGCGGAAGCGCCGCCTGGACCAGGTAGAAGAAGGCGAAGATATTGGTCTGGAAGGTCCGGCGCAGCTGCTCGTCGCTGATGTCCTTGATGTCCTTGTCGGCGTGCTGCTCGCCGGCATTGTTCACGAGAATGTCGAGTCGGCCGAAGGTGTCGACCACCTTCTGCATCGCCTCGGCGGCGAATTTGGGATCGCCGAGGTCGCCGGGGACGAGGATCGCACGACGACCCTCGCTTTCGACGATGGACTTGGTCTTCTCGGCATCCTGATGCTCGCACAGGTAGAAGATGGCGACGTCGGCGCCTTCGCGGGCATAGAGCGCGGCGATCGCCCGGCCGATGCCGCTGTCGGCGCCGGTGACGATCGCCACCTTGTCCTTGAGCCGGTCCGAGCCAGCATAGCGCGGCTCCCAATCCGGCTTGGGCTCGAGCTGTGCCTCCGATCCCGGAAGCTCATCCTCATGGATCATCGGTTCGATGTCGGTATCGGGCATGGTCCGCTATCCTCGAAGCGCGCCCTTGGGCAGGCGGCGCGGAGTGCCTTCGGCCGCGGGGGCGCCTGCCGGCCGGCACTGGGCGAGCAGCGTCGGAAAATCGAAATCGCCGCTGGAATGAAGCGCATCCGCAGTCGCCGCCTGGCAGGAGTCGCGGCTTTCGTAGCGGGTCGGCATGGTCGCCACCGGCGTGCAGGCGGCCGATCCGTCGGCACAACCGAGGATGGCGATTACATAAAAGCCGGGACCCATGATCAATTCTCCGTCAGGACTTGGACCGATAACGGCGGATAAAATTCCATTGTTCCAATCGGTTCGTCGCATCCGTTTGCGGTTCCGAGCGGACGACCCTAACTGACAAGCCGATGAGCAGCGCCGCCCAAGAGTTGGAAAAGCCCAAGGGCGGCTTCGCAGTCCTGTGGCGCTTCCTGCCGATGCTATGGCCGAGGGACGACGGAGAGCTGAGGCTGCGCGTCGTTGCGGCGGTGCTGCTGGTCCTGCTCGGCAAGGCGATCACGCTTGCCATGCCCTTCGCCTACAAGGCGGTGGTCGACGCGATGAGCGGCGAAGCGGCGGCGTGGACGGCGGCGATGATGCTGGTCGTCGCCTACGCCGGGGCGCGGTTCGGCGGCGTGCTGGCCGACAATTTGCGCAACGCATTGTTCGAAAAGGTCGGGCAGAATGCCGCCCGGCGGCTGTCGGCGCGGGTATTCCGCCACGTCCACAATCTTTCGCTGCGCTTCCATCTCGAACGGCGCACCGGAAGCCTGACCAAGATCGTCGAGCGGGGCACCAAGAGCATCGACATGATGCTCTATTTCCTGCTGTTCAACATCGCGCCGACCATCATCGAGCTGGTGGCGATCTGCGTGATCTTCTGGCTGAAGTTCGGGCCGGGGTTGGTCGGGGCGACGCTGGTGTTCGTCGCGCTCTATATCGGCTTTACCCGCCAGGTAACCGACTGGCGGACGAAGCTGCAACGCGAGATGAACGAGGTCGACAATCGGACCATCGGCCGCGCGGTCGACAGCCTGCTGAACTATGAGACCGTCAAATATTTCGGCGCCGAGGAGCGCGAAGCCAAGCGCTATGACGAGGCAGTGGCCGCCTTCTCTCGTGCCGCGGTCAAGAACGAGACATCGCTCGCCTGGCTCAATATCGGCCAGAGCCTGATCACCAATGTCATGATGGCCGGGGCGATGGGGTTCACCGTGTGGGGCTGGAGCCAGGGGCGGTTCACGCCGGGCGACGTAGTGCTGGTCAATTCTTTGCTGATGCAGCTGTTCCGGCCGCTGGACATGCTTGGCTGGGTTTATCGCTCGATCCGCCAGGGGCTGATCGACATGGAGGCGATGTTCGATCTCACCGACACGCCGGCGGAGGTGGTCGATGCGCCGGGTGCGTCAGCGCTGGTCGTGACCGACGGCCACGTCCGCTTCGAGGAAGTGGCGTTCGGTTACGAGCCGGAGCGGATCATCCTCAAAGGGGTGACGCTCGACGTGCCGGCCGGGACCAGCCTGGCGGTGGTCGGGCCGTCGGGGGCGGGCAAGTCGACCCTCGCCCGGTTGCTCTACCGCTTCTACGATCCCACTGGCGGCCGGATCACCATCGACGGGCAGGACATTGCCAAGATCCGCCAGGACAGCCTGCGCGCGGCCATCGGCATCGTTCCGCAGGACACCGTGCTGTTCAACGACACCATCGGCTACAATATCGGCTACGGCCGCGAAGGCGCGACGCCGGAGGAGATAGAAGGGGCTGCCAGGGGGGCTGCGATCGACAGCTTCATCGCCGCGTTGCCGCATGGTTATGAAGCGATGGTCGGCGAGCGCGGGCTCAAGCTGTCGGGCGGCGAAAAGCAGCGGGTGGCGATCGCGCGCACCTTGCTGAAAGACCCGCCGATCCTGATCCTCGACGAAGCAACCAGCGCGCTCGACAGTCGCACCGAGGAGGCGATTCAGTCGACGTTAAACGACGTCGCCCGCAACCGCACCACCATCGTCATCGCCCACCGCCTATCGACCGTTGTCGGCGCCGACCAGATCGTCGTACTCGACGCGGGCCGGGTGGCCGAGCGCGGCACGCATGCGGAACTGCTGGCGAAAGGCGGGCTCTACGCCGAGTTATGGGCGCGGCAGGCGGCGGAGCGGCAGCTGGAGGAGGTGGCGGAGGGTTAGCCGCTGGCTTCGCTCTGCTCGAACGCGCTTAGGATGGGGCACGGCCCCTTCCGGCCACTGGCGCAGGCCGTAGCGAGATCAACGAGCGCCTCGCGCGCCTCACTCAGTTCGGCGATCTTCTCATCTAGGGCCGACACGCGCGATAGCGCGAGCTCGCGAGCCCGGGTCCGGTCGTCGGATGCGTCGAGGTCGAGCAGTTCCCCGATTTCGGCCAGCGTGAAGCCCGCTGCCTGGGCCGACCGGATGAAGCGCAGGCGACTCAGATCCGCATCGCCATAGCGGCGAACCTCGCCGGGCGGTCGCGGCGGCTCCAGCAGGAGGCCGCGCCGCTGATAATAGCGGATGGTTTCGACGCCGACGCCGGCGGCCTTCGCAAGCCCGCCGATCGTGTCCGAATTTTTCACTTGATTCCGTACCATGGTACGGAGGTCATATGGGGTGAGCCCAGTCCCGGGCAAGTGGAGAATCGACATGGAAAAGAAGATCCAGAACAGGGCGGCGGAGGCCGGCTGCCGCTGCAATCCGTGCAACTGCAAGAACTGCAGCTGCTGATTTGGCAAGGGCCGCGCCGTCAGGGGCGCGGCCCGATCTTCCTGCTCGGATTTCCATTTTCAAGCGTTGGAGACGGTGATGTCAGAACACGCCCGTCATTTTTCTGCCCATGCCCATCATGGCCATGGCGAGAGCAAGCTCAGAACCTCGGCACAGGCGACGCTTCACTGCCTGACCGGCTGCGTGATCGGCGAGGTGGCCGGACTGCTGATCGGGGTCAGCCTTGGCCTGTCACCCTGGGCGACCATCGCCCTCGCTACGGCCTTGGCCTATCTGACCGGAATGACGCTTGGACTGATCCCGGTAATGCGCGGCCAGCGGGTCGGGATGTGGCAGGCGCTCAAGATTATCTGGATCGGCGAAGTTATTTCGATCGGCGTGATGGAGATCGTGATGAACTTCGTCGATTACCATATGGGCGGCATGGCTGCGCCGTCGGTCGCATCGTGGATGTTCTGGCGCGGAATCCTGCTGGCCGTCCCGGCCGGCTTCCTTGCCGCTTGGCCGGTCAACTATTGGCTGCTGAAGCGCGAGCTCAAGGCCTGCCATTGAAGGGGTGTCAGGCGGCGGCGGTACTCCAGCCCAGCCTTGGAATGGCGATGGAGCGCTTGCCGGAAAGGTCGATGCGGCTGACGATCAGCTCCCGGCTTTCGATATACTGGAGGAGCCGGCGGGCGCGGCCCAGGCTGGCGGTGCCGTAGCTCAAGGCAATCGCCTCGTCCGAGGGACAGGGCGCACCTTCGCGCGCGGCGCGGGCGACCAGCAGGAAGGGGCCGAGCATGTCGTCGGGCAGGGCCCGTGCGGCCTCCAGTGCCGGAGCCCAGCTGTCGTCGGCGGTGTCGAAAATGCCGGCGCGGGCCATCGACAGGCGCCGGGTGAACTCGGCGAGATCGAGCGGCGGCTTGCCGAGGCCGGCCATTCGGCAGCGGACAGTGAAGTCCTGGAACAGGATCGAGGCGGAGCGGGCGCCGCTGTCGGGATCGTCGACGATCGCGCGGAGCACATCGGCGATGATTGTTGCGGTTTCGTCGTCGGACTTGGCGGGCAGCGGCTCGGCTCGGGCCGGCATGGCGGCCGCCATCGACTCGAGCAGCGCTTCGGACGGAAGGGGCGGAAGGCGGACCCCGGATCAAGTCCGGGGCGACGATTGGATTGTCGTTAGCGCCGGGTGCGAACAGCAGGTCCTGGAGGTTTTCCGCCGGACTATCCAACGGCAGCAGCTTGGGGCTCATCGACCTCGCCTTGGTCTCGACCTCGCCGATCGCCACCGCGATCGGGCGGCGCGAGATGGCCGGGCCCAATGCCAGGAAGGTGCCGCGCGGCAGGTCGCGGATCGCCTCGGCCTGGCGGCGCTCCATGCCGAGCAGGTCGGCGGCGCGGGCCATGTCGATGTCGAGGAAGGTGCGGCCCATCAGGAAATTGCGACGCCTCGGCCGCGACATTCTTGGCCAGCTTGGCGAGACGCTGGGTAGCGATCACCCCGGCCAGCCCGCGCTTGCGGCCGCGGCACATCAGGTTGGTCATCGCGCCGAGGGAGGCGCGGCGGACCTCCTCGGCCACTTCGCCGCCGCCCGCCGGGGCGAACAGCTGCGCCTCGTCGACCACCACCAGCGCGGGGTACCAATGGTCGCGCGGCGCATCGAACAGTCCGCCGAGGAAGGCCGCGGCGCAGCGCATCTGCCCTTCGGCCTCCAGCCCTTCGAGGCTGAGCACGACCGAGGCGCGATGCTCGCGGATGCGGCCGGCCAGCCGGGCGATGTCGCGCTCACTATGGTCGGCGGCCTCGACCGCGACATGGCCGTAGCGGTCGGCGAGGGTGACGAAATCGCCCTCGGGGTCGATCACCACCTGCTGCACCTGCCCGGCGCTCCTTTCGAGCAGGCGGCGCAGCAGGTGCGACTTGCCGCTGCCCGAATTGCCCTGCACCAGCAGGCGGGTCGCCAGCAGCTCTTCCAGATCGATCGAAACGGGATCGCCCGTCGGCCCGACCCCCATGTCCACGCGCACGGTCATTGGACCAGTCTTTGGCAGGTCGCTGACTCATCGCCAAGCTTGCGCGTCGGCCCTGCCACCGCAATAGGGGCGGCTGTGACCGACCCTGCATCAGCTTCTCCATGACCGGTTCGGCTTTTCCCACTTCCGCGGCGTGCAGGAACAGGTCGTCGCGCGCGCCATGGCGGGGCGTCACACGCTCGCGGTGATGCCGACCGGGGCGGGCAAGTCGCTGTGCTACCAGCTCCCGGCGCTGGCCCGGCGCGGGACCGCCGATCGTCATTTCGCCCGCTGATCGCGCTGATGCAGGACCAGGTGCGCAGCGGCCGAAAGCGTTCGGCATCCGCGCCGCCGCGCTGACCAGCGCCAGCGAGGACCCGCGCGCAATCCGCGACGCGCTGCGCGACGGGCAGCTCGACCTGCTCTACGTCGCGCCCGAGCGGGCGACGACCGAAAGCTTTGCGCAGTTGCTGCAGGAAGCGGACATTGCCCTGTTCGCGATCGACGAGGCGCATTGCGTCAGCGAATGGGGGCACGACTTCCGCCCCGACTATCGGCTGCTGCGGCCGTTGCTCGACCAGCATCGCGACGTGCCGCGGCTGGCGCTGACCGCCACCGCCGACACGCCGCACCCGCGCCGACATCCTGGTCCAGCTCGGCATTCCCGAGGACGGGCTGATCGTCGCCGGCTTCGACCGGCCCAACATCCGCTATCATGTCCGCCCGCGCGACGGCGGCGGCGCGGCAATTCAAGGCGCTGCTCGGCGGACCAGCCGGGCCCGGGCATCGTCTATGCCCCGAGCCGCGACGCGACCGAGAAGCTGGCCGAGCAGCTCGGCCGCGCCGGGCCGCCGGGCGCTGCCCTATCACGCCGGGCTCGAGCCGCAGGTCCGCGCAGCCGCAACCAGGCCGGCTTCGTCGCCAGTCGGAAGACATGGTGATGGCCGCGACGATCGCCTTCGGCATGGGCATCGACAAGCCCGACGTCCGCTTCGTCGCCCATGCCGGCGTGCCCAAGTCGATCGAGGCCTATTATCAGGAAACCGGCCGCGCCGGGCGCGACGGCGATCCGGCCGAGGCCTGGCTGTTCTGGGGCGCCGAGGATTTCGCCCGCGCCCGCCGCCGGATCGAGACCGAGGTCGAGCCCGCCCGGCGACCGCAGGAGCGCGAGCGACTGAACGCGCTCGCCGCCTTCGTCGAGGCCGCCGGCTGCCGCCGCGCGATCCTGCTGCGCCACTTTCGGCGAGGACCCGCCCGAGCACTGCGGCAATTGCGACAATTGCCTCGAGCCGCCGGCGACGATCGACGTCACCGAGGTGGCGCAGAAACTGCTGAGCGCGGCCTTCCGCACCGAGATGCGCTTCGGCGTCGCGCATCTCGCGGCGGTGCTGGGCGGCGACGACAATGAAAAGGTCCGCCAGTTCGGCCATCACCGCCTGTCGGTGTTCGGGATCATGGATGCCGACGAGCTGGCGCTGGTCCGACCCGTTGCCCGCTCGCTGCTGGCCCGCGATGCGCTTGCGCGGCCGACGAATATGGCGGGCTGAGCTTCGGGCCGGGCGCAAGGCCGATCCTCAAGGGCGAGGAGCAGCTGGTGATCGCCGTTCCGCCGACGCGTGTCCGGCGCGTCGCGAGCGCGGTCGAGGCGACCTGCCGCACGACCCGCTTGTTCGAAGCGCTGCGCGGCTGGCGGCGCGACCGGGCCAAGGAGCAGGGCGTGCCGCCCTATGTCATTTTCCACGATTCGACCCTGCGCGAGGTCGCGGCGCGCGAGACCCGCTTCGCTGATCAGAGCTTTCAGCGGTCGAAGGGATCGGCGATACCAAGCTGGAACGCCACGGCGAGTCGCTGCTCGCCGCGCTGGCTCGGGCGATGGAGACGGACAGATGCACCGGCAACTTGACGAGAGGACGCTGGTTGCCGGGCAGATCAAGCCCGAGGACGTACCGGCGCTGAAGCAGCTGGGCGTCACGTTGATCGTCAACAATCGCCCCGACTTTGAGGACATCGGCCAGCCGGAAGAGCGACGATATCGAAGCCGCGGCCAAGGCCGCGGGGATCGATTACCGCCATGTGCCGATCGCCCGCGGCATGGGTCCGTCCGACATCGAGGCGATGCGCGAGGCGATCAATTCCGTCCGCGAGGGCAAGCTGCTCGCCTTCTGCCGGTCCGGCAACCGCTCCGCCGCTGGCGTGGGCCGTGGCGAGAAGCGAGGATGGCGTGTCGCGCGCCGAGTTGAACCGAATGGCCAGTCAGGCGGGCTTCGACCTTGGGCCGGTTGCGCACCTGATCCGGGACTAGGCGCCGGCTGCCACCAGCGCGGCCGCCTCCTCGAATTCTTCCTCGAGCACCATCAGCCGGCCGCAGTCGCCAGCCCGCCGCCCTCGGCGCTGTTGAGCCCGGCGTCGAACACCACGGCATGGAGGCCATGCGACTCCAGCAGCGTCCGCAGAACCTCGGCCTCGATCGAGGTGGAAAAGCGATGCCAGCTCGACGAGGCTCATGCAGCGGTTCCGCCCACCGTCAGGCCGTCGATCAGCAAGGTCGGCTGACCGACGCCGGCCGGCACCGACTGGCCGCCCTTGCCGCACATGCCGACGCCTTCGTCGAGCGCCATGTCGTTGCCGACTCCCTTGACGCGGGTCAGCACGCTCGGCCCGTCGCCGATCAAGGTAGCGCCCTTGATCGGCGCTCCGATCTTCCCGTTCTCGATGCGGTAGGCCTCGGTGCAGCCGAACACGAACTTTCCGCTGGTGATGTCGACCTGCCCACCGGCGAAGCTTTTGGCGTAGATGCCGTTATTGACGCGGGTGATCAGCTCCCCGGGATCGTCCCGGCCGCCGAGCATGAAGGTGTTGGTCATACGCGGCATCGGCGCATGGGCGAAGCTTTCGCGACGGCCGTTGCCGGTCGGCTCCATACCCATCAGCCGCGCATTGAGACGGTCCTGCAAATAGCCTTTCAGGATGCCGTCCTCGATCAGCACGGTGCGGCCGGTCGGCGTGCCCTCATCGTCGATGCTGAGGCTGCCCCGGCGCTGCTCGATGGCGCCTTCGTCCACTACGGTGACGCCGGGCGCTGCAACCCGCTCGCCGAGCCGTCCCGAGAATGCCGAGGTCCCCTTGCGGTTGAAGTCGCCTTCAAGCCCGTGGCCCACTGCTTCGTGCAGCAGCACGCCGCACCAACCGGTGCCGAGCACCACCTGCATCTCGCCAGCGGGTGCCGGCACGCTTTCGAGATTCACCAGGGCCTGGCGCAGCGCCTCGTCGATCGCCCGGTTCCAGGTAGCGGGCTCCAGCAGCCGGTCGTAAAGATAGCGGCCGCCGAGGCCGAAGCTGCCGGTTTCCCGGCGATCGCCCTGCTTGGCCATGATCGAGACGTTCAACCGGACAAGCGGGCGGACATCGGTCGCGACGAAACCGTCGGCGCGCACGATTTCGACCACCGACCAGCTGCCCGAGAGAGCGACGCTGACCTGGGCAACTCGCGGATCGCGGGCCCGGGCGGCGGCGTCGATCGCCTGGCACAGCTCGACCTTTCTTGCGAACGGGATCGCCGACAGCGGATCGTCCGCGCCATACATCGACCGGTTGGTCCGGGGCGGCGGGGCGGCGGCCGGTCCAGTTGCCGGGTCGAGGAGTTTCAGGGTCTGAGCGGCGCGCTCGATTGCCTGGGCGCTGATCTCATTGGCATGGGCAAAGGCAGTGGTCTCGCCGGTCACGCCGCGCAAGCCGAAGCCGGAAGCGGTGTGGAAGTCGGCGGTCTTCAGCCGGCCGTCGTCGAAGCCGAACGCCTCGGTGACGCGATGCTGGAGGTAGAGCTCGCCATCGTCATGTCGCGACAGATGCTTATGCGCGAGCGTAGCGGCCTCGGCGGGATCGAGACTGCGATAGAGGAGATCGCGCGGATTCATGAGTTTGCCGGCCTATCGGAACCCAGGGGCTGGTCGGCCGGCCCGCCTTCGAGGACGAAGCGGCGGTCGCAATAGCCGCAGTCGACGAAGCCGATCGCATCATCGATCTGATAATAGACCCGCGGGTGGCCCAGCGCGGCGTCGACCTGACCGGAGCCGTCGCAATGGACTCGATGGCTCTTGGTCCGAAAAACTTCAGGAGGCGGTTGCATAGGCATAGCACCTAGCAACCACCTCCCGCCGCTTCAATAAGAGTGGGGTCTTATCGAGCGGTCAAACGCTTACTGATATTCGGCGGTCACCGAAAAATTGCCCGAGTAAACGCCGTTTGCCTGGTTGGCCGCGATAGCGAAGCTGCCGCCGACGCCGACCTGGAAGGCGCCCGCGCTGCCGGCGGCAATGGTACGAACCTCGCTCGAGCAGTTGCAGGTGTCGAGGTCCATGCTGAGGACAGTGATGTCAGGGCCGGGGCCGGTCAAAGCGGCAACCGGATTGAGGGTGATCTCAACCTGCTGGCCTTCGGTCCCAACGCCGTTGAAAACCGCGCGCCCACCGAGGTCCAGGGCGATGCCTGTTACGCCCCCGCCAACGGTGCGTGCGCCGGTATCGGCGTCGATGCTGACCGTCCCGGCAAGGGCGCTGGCGAGAACGGTGCCGAAGTCGAGCGGCTGATTGGTGTCATGCGTTAGCGTCAGCGGAAGCAGGACGATGCCCCGGGCCTGTGCCGGCTCGGTGTCGACAGTCTGTGCAGTCGCCGGCGAGGCGAAGGCAGCGGTGGCGGCCAGGGCCGCGAGCAGGATTTTCGAGCGCATATTCTTGGTTCCCCACACGTTGATCGTGCAGGTTTGAAGATGCTGGACCGGCTCTCAACAGCCCTTCAACGCAACCGGTTTCCGGAAATTTACCGTTCTATTTTAACCATATGTGCCGCCAAGTCCGGCAAGGTCGGAGAGGCGGAACGCCTTGGTTAACGCAAAAGTCGGGAAGTTCCGTAAGGTGAATGTTTCATTCCCCACATCGGCTTTCGCACCCGCCCTCGCGTCGCTATGCGAATCAACATGGCCGAGCCGGCGATCCGCATCGACAATCTGTCCAAGACCTATCAAGGCAAGGGGATTGCTCCAAAGCGAGCCCTCGACGGCATCGCCTTCGGCGTCCCCAGGGGGGAAATATTCGGACTGCTGGGACCTAACGGAGCGGGCAAGTCGACGCTGATCAATATCCTTGCCGGGATGGTCGTGAAGTCCAGCGGGACGGCGGAGGTCTGGGGCTTCGATATCGACAAGCACCCACGCAACGCCAAGCGCTCCATCGGGATCGTCCCCCAGGAACTTTTGTTCGATCCTTTCTTCACTCCGCGCGAAGCGCTGGAAATCCAGGCCGGGCTATATGGCGTTCCCAAGTCGGAACGGATCACCGACGCACTGCTGGCCGCGGTCCACCTGACCGACAAGGCCGATGCCTATGCCCGGACCCTGTCAGGCGGGATGAAGCGCCGCCTGCTGGTGGCCAAGGCGATGGTCCATTCGCCGCCGATCCTGGTGCTCGACGAACCGACCGCCGGGGTCGACATCGAGCTTCGCCAGCAACTGTGGGATTATGTCCGCGGTTTGAACAAGCAGGGCGTCACGGTGGTCCTGACGACCCATTATCTCGAGGAAGCCGAGCAGCTCTGCGACCGGATCGCGATCATCAACCATGGCAGGCTGATTGCCAATGAGCCGACCCGCGAGCTGATCGCCAAGGCGCAGGACAAGGCGGTCGTGGTCGAGGTCGATCGCGACCTCCAAGGCGCGCCCGACGCCCCCTGCTTTGAGAAGATCGAGATGACCGGGCCGAGAACGCTGGAGATCATCTACCGCAAGGACAAGGTCAACGCCGGCGAGGTGCTCGACGCGCTGCAGAAGGAAGGATTTGGGATCGTCGACGTGTCGACCCGCGATCCCGACCTTGAGGATGTATTCCTGAGCCTCACTCGAGAGACCGATACCCCGCCCGAGCAGGCGAGGCGTTAGGCGTGGGGGAAACTCCGCTCACGCCCGACTCCCCGGCCCCCGGCGCCGATCACAAGGGAGAGGGACGAAATTTCGACGTGCTGGTCGTCGGCTCGGGCGCAGCCGGCCTGACCGCGGCACTACACCTCGCCACCCGGCTGAAGGTCGGCGTCATCGCCAAGGGCGGCCTCCACGAAGGAGCGACCGGCTGGGCACAGGGCGGAATCGCGGCGGTATTGGAGGAAGGCGACAGCTTCGAAGCCCATGTCCGGGACACGATGATCGCCGGGGCCGGGCTCAATAACCTAGCGGTGGTCGAACATGTGGTGAGCGGAGCGCCGGCGGCAATCGCCCGGCTCGCCGAGCTGGGCGTGCCCTTTGCGACCGAGAATGGCGAGCTTCACCTGACAAGGGAAGGCGGACACAGCCACCGTCGCATCGTCCATGTCGCCGACGCCACCGGCTGGGCAGTACAGCAGGCGCTGGAGCGGGCCGCCGCGGCCAACCCCAACATCCAGCTAATTCCCGACATGGTGGCGATCGACCTGATCACTGGCCGCCACGCCCACGAATTCTCAACCAGCGGTGCCGTGCATGGCCTTTACGCCTACGACAAGGCGAGCGAAGCGGTCCACACGCTGACCGCTCGCGCGACCGTTCTGGCCACGGGCGGGGCAGGCCGAACCTATCTGTTCTCGACTGCTCCGAGAGGGGCGACCGGCGACGGTATTGCCATGGCCTGGCGGGCCGGCTGCCGCGTCTCGAACATGGAATTCATGCAGTTCCACCCGACTTGCCTTTACAACCTCGAGGTCAAGAATTTCCTGATCACCGAGGCGGTGCGTGGCGAAGGCGGGATCCTCAAGCATCCGGAGACCGGGCGCCGGTTCATGCCCGATTATGACGAGCGCGCCGAGCTTGCCCCGCGCGACGTGGTCGCCAGGGCGATCGACCATGAAATCAAGCGCGACGGGCTCGACTATGTCCACCTGGACATCAGCCATCGCGACCCCGAGTTCGTGAAGGCCCACTTCCCGAATATCTACGAGAAGCTGATCGGGCTGGGGATCGACATCACCAGGGAGCCGATCCCGGTCGTGCCGGCCCAGCATTATACCTGTGGCGGAGTGGTGGTCGACATGGACGGGCGTACCGACGCGCCGGGACTGTACGCCGCCGGCGAGGTGACCCAGTCGGGCTTGCACGGCGCCAACCGCCTGGCTTCCAACTCCCTGCTCGAGTGCCTGGTGTTCGGGGAAGGAGCGGCTCGACACATTCTGGACGGCTGGGCGCAGCTGGCCGAGCCGCCGGCGATCCGCGCCTGGGACGAAAGCCGGGTGACCGACAGCGACGAAGAGGTCGTCATCCAGCAAATCTGGGGCGAGATCCGCCGCTTCATGTGGAATTTCGTCGGGATCGTCCGGACCACCAAGCGGCTGGAGCGGGCCAAGCGGCGGATCGACATGCTGCGTCAGGAAGTAAGCGATTATTACCGCCATTTCCGGGTGACTCCGGACCTGATCGAGCTGCGCAACCTGCTCGAGGTCGCCGACCTGGTCGTTCGCTCGGGGATTTCGCGGCGGGAAAGCCGCGGGCTGCACTATACGCTGGATTATCCGGAACTGGCCGAAGCGGCGGTCGATACGGTGCTGGTACCCTAGGCGGCGAGAATTGGCCGGTTTTCGTGGGGTCGATTGGCCAGTGCAGGGAGCCCCGGTTGGGCGCCGATCAGGCGATGAGAAAAAACACCACGATCATACCGGCAACCCCCAGGATCAACCGGGAGAAAGGGTAGGCCGCGGCATTCAGCTGGCATTTTCTCGCGATTGGATCGAGAGTTGGCGGCAGGTTGAACTTCCTGCTTGCCTTCTGCCAGTGGCTGATGACGGCCAATCTGACGGTCATCGACGCTCGCCGCGCGGACTACTGCGCCAGCCGGTCGCACGATGCAGCCGGTTGTATGAGTGTCTGCACAGTGTCGCCGCGATTGGGCGGGCGGAACGTCACAGGGCTTCGGTGCCGTAAAGCTTGGCCGCGGCAATCTGCGTAGCATAGCCGTCAGCCAGCTTCTGGTGCACGACACGCGCACAATCGCTTGCGGCGTGGGAAGCCAGATGAAGGGAAACGCAATAGCGCCGATAAAGGTAATTGAGATCCATGATCCAGCTCCGTTCCGGCAAGCGGGAGCGCAAATATGTCTCTCAGTCGCCAACATGCCTGAACTTGGCCGGCGATGGCCCATCCTAGCCGACAAACGCCATTTCACCTAATCGGCTCGCCTTCGGGCCCAGAGCGAAAGCCATGGGAAGGTCCGATCTTTTACAGCCGAGCCGGAATGCTTCAAATGCCCGCAGCGAGCGAATGCCGGCCGCTTTGGCACCATTTCCACTAACGCAGCTTGCTGACCTTCAGGCCGTCCTGCCTGGCCCGTACCTGGATCGATTCCTCGCTGCGGGTCAGCGCCTTGCTGAGCGCTTTCAAGCTCATGCCCTTGGCGGCAAGGCGGTGGAGCTTCTGGATTTCATCGCTGGTCCATGGCTGACGATGGCGCTCGAATCTTTCACCCACTTTACTGTGCCTTGCCGAGGCCGGCATAGCCGGCCTTGCAGAAGGCATCGATTTGTTCGTCGGCAGCGGCCAGCAATGCCGGCAAGGCGCTGAGCATGTCTTGCCTCCCACCCGCCGATTGCGGGCCATAGCAGGTCGCCATTGTGACAGAACGGATCGGGCGACTGCAAGATGGCGCGCGCATGAGGTCGCTGCTACATCCCCGCTGCACATGTCCGAAACGCAGCCTCACCTCTACCTCGTCGACGGATCGAGCTACATCTTCCGCGCCTATCATCGGCTTCCGCCGCTCACCAACCGCCACGGCGTGCCGGCCGGGGCCGTGTACGGCTACACGGCGATGCTGTGGAAGCTGGCCGACGGTCTCAACAAGGCCGACGGGCCGAGCCATATGGCGGTGATCCTCGATGCGTCGGAGGAGACCCACCGCAACAAGATGTACGACCAGTACAAGGCGAACCGGCCGCCGCCGCCCGAGGACCTGGTCCCGCAATTCCCGCTGATCCGCGTCGCCACCCGCGCCTTTTCCATTCCCTGCATCGAGGAGGATGGGCTGGAGGCCGACGACATCATCGCCTGCTACACCTATGCTGCCGTCCGCGCCGGCTGGAGAGTGACGATCGTCAGCTCCGACAAGGACCTGATGCAGCTGATCGACGATGGCCGGGTCGACATGCTCGACACGATGAACGACCGGCGGATCGACAGCACCCATGTGCTGGAGAAGTTCGGCGTGCCGCCGAACAAGGTCGGCGACGTGCTGGCGTCTGATGGGCGACAGCGTCGACAATGTGCCGGGCGTTCCCGGCATCGGTCCCAAGACCGCGTCCCAGCTGATCCAGCAATATGGCGACCTGGAAACGGTGCTGGCGTCGACCGGGGAGATCACCAAGCCGAAGCTCAAGCAGAACTTGATCGAGCATGCGGACATGGCACGACTGTCGCGCAGGCTGGTCGAACTGGTCTGCGACAGCCCGCTGCCGGAGCCGCTGGAAGACCTTGCCTTGAAGGGCATTCCGCCCGAGCCGCTCAAGGAATTCCTCGCGGATATGGGGTTCAAGTCGCTGCTCAATCGCGTCGATGGCGGGGGCGCGTCGAGCGGTGGCTCCCGCCCGATTGACGTCATGGCGTCGCGGCCTGCTCCTAAATCGGCCGAGAAAGAGAAGATTACCGTCGACCGGACGCAATATGAGGCTGTGACGAGCGAGGAGGCGCTGGAGCGGTGGATCGCGGAGGCGCGGCACCAGGGCCATGTCGCGGTCGATACCGAAACCGACAATCTCGACAATATGACCGCCAAGCTGGCCGGGATCAGCCTCGCCACCCAGCCCAACAAGGCCTGCTACATCCCGATCGGCCATGTCGGCGGCGATCTTTATTCCGACGCGCCGAAACAGCTGCCGGCGGAGCTGGTGCTGGGCAAGCTCAAGCCGCTGTTCGAGGATCCGGCGGTCCTCAAGATCGCGCACAACCTCAAATATGATTGGGTGATGTTCCAAAAGGCGGGGATCGACGTCGCCCCTTACGACGACACGCTGGTGATGAGTTTCGACCTGGACGCCGGTCGGTCCAACCACGGACTTGACGAGCTTGCGCAGGCCCATTTCGACCATGAGTGCATCGCCTTCAAATCGGTCTGCGGCGTCGGCGCCAAGCAGATCAGCTTCGACAAGGTGCCGCTGGACGCGGCGACCGAATATGCCGCCGAGGATGCCGACATCTGCCTGCGCCTGTGGCTGAGGCTGAAGCCGCGGCTGGCGGCGGAAGGCTCGACCCGGGTCTATCAGATGGTCGACCGCCCCCTGGTCGCCACGGTCGGCAAGATGGAGCGGCGCGGGATCAAGGTCGACCGGGATTATCTGGCCAAGCTTAGCGGGACCTTCGCCAACGACATCGCCGCGCTCGAGCAGCGGGTCTATGAGGCGGCGGGAGGGCCGTTTACGATCGGCTCGCCGCAGCAGCTCGGCCAGGTGCTGTTCGACCGGCTTGGACTGGCCGGCGGGCGCAAGGGCAAGAGCGGCCAATATTCGACCGACGTCAACGAACTGGAGCGCCTCGCCGGCGAAGGGGTCGAGGTGGCCCGGCTGGTGCTCGACTGGCGCCAGCTGACCAAATTGAAATCGACCTATACCGACGCGCTGCAGGCGCAGATCAACCGCGATACCGGCCGGGTCCATACCAGCTACAGCCTGTCGGGAGCACAGACCGGCCGCCTTGCCTCGACCGAGCCGAACCTGCAGAACATCCCGATCCGCACCGAGACCGGCCGGCAGATCCGTGACGCGTTCGTCGCCGAGCCCGGCCATGTGCTGATGAGCGCCGATTATAGCCAGATCGAGCTCCGCCTCGCGGCTCACATGGCCGATGTGCCGCAATTGAAGGAGGCCTTCTCCAAAGGCGAGGACATCCACGCGATGACCGCCGAGGAGCTGTTCGGAACCGTCGACCGCGAAACCCGTGGCAAGGCCAAGACGGTCAATTTCGCCATCCTCTACGGCATTTCGAGCTGGGGTCTCGCCGGTCGGCTCGGCGTGCCCAAGGACGAAGGCAAGGCGATCATCGACCGCTATTTCACGCGCTTCCCGGGCATCCGCGCCTATATCGACGAAACCCTCGCCTTCGTCCGGGAGCATGGCTTCACCCGAACCCTGTTCGGGCGGAAAACCCATTTCCCCAACATCCGCGCGCCGAACCCCAATCTTCCGCGCAGGAGCCGAGCGCGCCGCCATCAACGCGCCGATCCAGGGCACCAGCGCCGACCTGATCAAGCGGGCGATGAACCGGATGGATGCGGCGCTGGCCGAAGCCGGTTTGAGCGACGTCAGAATGCTGCTGCAGGTGCATGACGAACTGGTGTTCGAGGTGCCGGAGGGCAAGGAGGAAGCTGCCGCCGCAGTGGTCCGCAAGGTCATGGCCCATGCCGCCGAGCCTGCGCTGAAGCTGGACGTACCGCTGGATGTCGAGGTGGGCTGGGGGCCGAACTGGGGCGCAGCGCATTGACTGAACGGCGAAAAACAGGGGGCGGCAACGGCCGATCTCGCCGCGCTGGCGCGGGGCGGCCGGATCAACTTCTTCGGTTTCGTCCTGCGCCTGCTGGCGCGGCTGCCGTTCCTGTTCATCGCCGGCCGCATGTATGGGCCCGAAGCGCTGGGCCGCTTTGCCTACGCGGTGCTGATCGTCGAGTTCGCGGCGCAGCTGGCAACGCTCGGACTGAAGCGCGGACTCGCCCAGCAGCTCGCGAAGACCGACAAGCCGCATGTCTGCGTCGTTGCGGACGCGCTGCTGGTCGCCGCGATCGGATCGGCGGTGGCCATGACCATTCTCGCCATTTTCCCCCAGGCGATGTTCCCCAACTCCGAGATCACCGGCATGGAATGGGCGCTGCCGATCACCGTCTTCGCGCTGGCCTGGTCCGACATCTGCCTGGCGGCGCTGGCCTATCGCCATGATGTCGCGTCGACGGTCAGGGCGCGCGCGATCGTCGAGCCCTGGACCATCTCGATCGCAGCCTTCGCCTGGTATTTCATCTCGACCCGCGATGGACTGATCATCGCCTATGCCGCCTCGATGGTCGGCTGCGCTGATCGCGTCGATCATCCCGTTCCTCAAAAGCTATGGGCTGCCGTACGGCTGGAGCCCGGATCCGGGCACGCTGTGGCACCTGGCGCGCCGCAACCTGCCCGTGGCCGCGGCCGACGCGGTCGAATGGGGATCCCGGCGCATCGATATTGCCGTGCTCGGCCTGTTCTTCTCGCCGGCCATCGTCGGCATCTATTATGTCGCGCAGCAGGTAGCCTCGCTTCCCGCCAAGCTCAAGACCAGCTTCGATCCCGATCCTGGGGCCGGTCATCAGCCGCAACCTTGCGGAAGGCGACAATGCGGCGGTCGCCAAGCAGGTTCGGCAGGTCGGATTCTGGGTGATCGCCGCGCAGGGCGCGGTGGCGCTGGCGCTCGGAATTCCGGGCGAGGCG
Organism: uncultured Alphaproteobacteria bacterium; assembly: GCA_963844355.1. Classification (GTDB taxonomy): domain Bacteria; phylum Pseudomonadota; class Alphaproteobacteria; order Sphingomonadales; family Sphingomonadaceae; genus Sphingomicrobium. The sequence goes on along the minus strand of CAWJNY010000003.1, from coordinate 151,625 downwards.
GTGATGGGCCTGGTCGGCGCCGGCTTCGTCGCGGGTACTGCGGCGCTCGGATTCCTGCTGGCCGCCGAGGTGGTTGCCGCGACGGCTGCGGTCAGCGAGGCGGCGCTGATCTATTGCGCACGACATCGCAACATGATGATCAGCCTGGTCGATGATCCTGCTTGAAGCGGGGCTGGCCGTGGGACTGATCCTGCTGATGCGCGACTGGGCTGGCCGACCATGTAGCAGGCGACCGGGCCGGCCATCGCCCTGATGCTGGCGCTGGGTTTCGCATCCATCGTCAAATCGCGGCTGCTGGCGAACATCCTGGGCAATCCGGTTTCCGGCTGGCGCTGGCCGCTGATCTGGGCGGCGCGGCGCGGCGATCGTCGTCGGCCAGTTGGTCATCCTGCTTCCGGAATGGGCCGAGCTGCTGTTCGGAATCCCGGCCATCCTCGGCGCGTTCGGCGCGGTGCTGTGGGTCAAGGGCTTCGGCCCCGAAGACCGCGAGCTGTTCCGGATGAAAAAGCAGGATATCGAGGAGCTGTCGCTGCCCGATCCCTCGACCGGGCGTCGATGCGCCCCGCTGAGCTGCTCAATGGCGAAAGTGGCGCATCCCAGTGAACAGCATCGCCAGTCCGGCTTCGTCGGCGGCGGCAATCACTTCATCGTCGCGGATCGAGCCGCCGGGCTGGATCACCGCCGTTGCACCCGCTTCGACCGCCGCCAACAGACCGTCGGCGAAGGGGAAAAAGGCGTCGGAGGCAACCGCCGAGCCCATCGTGCGCGGCTCGGCCCAGCCATGGGTCTCGGCCGCTTCGCGCGCCTTGATCGCGGCGATCCGCGCCGAATCGCGCCGGTTCATCTGGCCGGCGCCGATGCCCGGCGGTGACGCCATCTTTGGCGTAGACGATGGCGTTGGATTTGACGTGCTTGGCTACCGTCCAGGCGAACAGGCAGTCCTTCAGTTCCTGCTCGGTGGGCTGCGCGCTTGGTGACGCACCTTCAACATGCTCGCGTGTCATCATGCCATTGTCGCGGTCCTGGATCAGCAGTCCGCCGGCGATCACCGCCACCGTCTGGCCGCCCCGCGCCGGATCCGGCAGGCCGCCAGTCAGCAGCAGACGAAGGTTTTTTTTTCGGGCGAATGCGGCAATTGCCGCTTCGTCGGCATCGGGCGCAACGACCACTTCGGTGAAAATGTCGCAGATCGCTTCGGCGGTCGCGCCGTCGAGCGTGCGGTTGACGGCGACGATGCCGCCGAAGGCCGAAACGCTGTCGCAGGCCAGCGCCTGCTGCCATGCGTCGAGCAAGCTGTCGCGCGCTGGCGACGCCGCAGGGGTTGGCGTGCTTGACGATCACGACCGTGGGCGGGCCGTCGCGAAATTCGGCGACGAGCTCCAGCGCGGCATTGGCATCGTTCAAATTATTGTAGCTCAGCTCCTTGCCCTGTACCTGCCGGGCCTGGGCGACGCCCGGGCGTCGATGGGCCCGACGGCAGGTAGAGCGCCGCCTTCTGGTGTGGGTTTTCGCCGTAGCGCAGCGTCCATCGCCTTGCGGCCGACGATGAAGCGGCTGTCGGGATAGGCCTGCCGCTGATCGGCAAAGGCGAACCAGCTGGCGATCATCGAATCATAGGCGGCGGTCCGGGCATAGGCCTTGGCCGCCAGCTTGCGCCGGAAGGCGAGGTCGGTTCCGCCCGTGCTGGCCGATCTGCTCGATCAGCTCGGCATAGTCGGCGGGGTCGGTGACGATCGCGACAAATTCATGGTTCTTGGCCGCGGAACGGACCATCGACGGCCCGCCGATATCGATATTCTCGATGATCTCGTCGCGCGTCCGCGCCGCGCATCACGGTCGCCTCGAAGGGGTAGAGATTGACCACGACCAGGTCGATCGCGCCGATCCCGTGCTCCTCCATCGCGGCGACATGGTCGGCATTGTCGCGCACCGCGAGAAGGCCGCCATGGACCTTGGGGTGGAGCGTCTTGACCCGCCCGTCCATCATCTCGGGAAAGCCGGTAAGTTCGGCAATTTCGCGGACCTCGTGACCCAGTTCACGAAGCTTGGCCGCCGTTCCACCGGTCGAGACCAGCTCGACCCCCGCGTTGGCGAGGCCAGCTGCCAGCTCGTCGAGCCCGGACTTGTCGGAAAGCGAAATGAGCGCCCTGCGGATGGGCACGATGTCAGTCATGGATTGGTCCTCTTAAGATCTAGCTTGAGCGGCGGAACTGCCAGGCGATTTCGCCGCCAATAGCGGATATTTCCCCGACCACCACCAGTTGCAGCGTTGGCACCATCTGGCCGCGGCCGTCGATGAACAGGCTTTCCTCGACCTGAAGCATCGCCCCTCGGCAACGGAAATTCCACGGCGGCGCCCCGACGAGCGGAGGATCGCACCCATGCCGTCGGCGGTCATGGTCGCCTCGACGCCGGGCGCGAGATGAAAGCGGATGGCGAAGGGCGCGGCTTCGCGAATCTTCTTGCGGCCCTTGGCGATCAGCCGATCCTCGCCCCGCACTTCCTTGCCGTCGTTGCCAAGGCTGAGCCGGCGCTGGTGGAACAGCCCAAAGCCCTTCGACATAGCCGTCGTGGCTGGCCTCGATCCGCGAACAGTCATTGTCCTCGCTGCGCTCGATCTGCAACGTCGGTCACGCCCTTGCCGAGCTTGCCATCGGGGAGGATCGCGGTGGAATTGGTATCGTCGAGCACCAACGTGGAATGGGCGGCGGTCGAGCGGAGCGCCTAGCACCAGTTCGTGCGGCAAGCGCGTCGGCACAAGGCCCGGCCCGCCGCAATTGACCACCAGCCGCTGCGCTCCGTCGCTCATTTCCATTGCCAGCGTCGAGGCGCAGCCCTTGGCGGCCATCCTTCTGGCGGCGGCGGCGGCGCCGCGTCGACGACGATGATCGTGCCGAGCGCGGAAAGGCGCTGATAGCCCCAGCCGCGGGCCTGCCGCAGCGGCCGGGCGCGAAGCCCGCAGCCATCGACCAGCGCGGCCAGCCGGGCGGGGTCGCCGGGATTGCCGCCCTGCCAGCTGCGACAAGCCATTATCGCCCATGGTGACGCCATGAAGCGCGGCGAGCGCGGCGGAAGCGGCGTTCTCCAGCGCATCCGGCTGGGTCTGCTTGGCCGCAAAATAGGCGGCGCGGACCAGGCCCAGCCGGTCGACCAGCAGCATTTGCTCCTGCGGGTTGCGGCTCATCAGGCCGCCATCCTCAAATTGCGCGCCGGCCAACGACCGCATCAGCCCCGATTCCGCTCGCGACAGGCGCGACAAGGCGCCCTGCACGGTAAGCGCCGCAACCAGGGCGCCGGCCCAGGCGGTGATCCGCGGCATGCCCGGCGGCGCCCTGTCGGCAGTCAGCGTCGAGATGCCGTGCCCCCCGCGCCAGCGTGTTGAGCAACGCCGAGCGATAACCGGCATCGCGGCTGGAAAGGATGTAGGGTGCATAGGCGGTCCAGAAGAGGATCCGTTCGCCCCACAGCTCGGGCGCCCAGGCCTCATCGACTCTCGTGCCATGGGCGATCAGCCAGCGGCCGGCGATGGCCTCGGCCAAGCGCGCACCCTTGTCACGGCTGGCCGAGGCAGCGAGATCCCGAAGCCAGGAAAAGCCCTGGACATTGCGCGCCAGCGGGCCCCGCGTGCCCACCGCGGAGAAGTCGATATCTGCCAGGGCGATTTCTTCGACTGCCAAGGATGAGCCGGCCGCTGAGCAGGGTGTCGCCTCGAGCGCGGTCGCCGACGACATGATCGCGCGGCACCGCCACAAGCCGCAGCGGCGCGCGCCCCTGGCCGAACAGCCGCGAAACCAAGGAGCCTTTGGCCAGTCTGCCGACGACGTCGTCGCTCATGCGCGCTTTCGGTCATTATGGGCCCGAAGCGCGGCGATGTTGGCGGCATATTGGCCAGGCCCGCCGCGGAAGGCGGCGGTTCCGGCAACGAGCACCGTCGCACCGGCATCGATCGCCTGGGGCGCGGTGGCAGCATCAATCCCGCCGTCAACCTCGATGTCGACGACCAGATTTTCCTTGGCGACCCGGTTGGCGATGGCTTCGATCTTCTTGAGCTGCGAGGCGATAAACTTCTGCCCGCCGAAGCCGGGATTGACGGTCATCACCAGCACCAGGTCGACCTCGTCGAGCACATAGTCGAGCATTTTGGCGGGCGTCGCCGGGTTGAGGGACACGCCGGCCTTCCTGCCCAGCGCCTTGATCCGCTGGACGGTGCGGTGGAGATGCGGACCAGCCTCGGGGTGGACGGTGATGATGTCTGCGCCCGCCTCCGCAAATGCCTCGAGGAAATTGTCGACCGGCGAGATCATCAGATGAACGTCGAACGGCTTTTCGCAGTGCGGCCGAAGCGCCTTCACCACGCCCGGGCCGATCGTCAAATTGGGCACGAAATGCCCGTCCATGACGTCGATGTGGATCCAGTCGGCGCCGGCTGCATCGATCGCTCGAACCTCCTCACCCAGCCTGGCGAAATCGGCGGAGAGGATCGACGGAGAGATGAGAGGAGGGGCCATGGGCTTGATTAAGCGGTATTAGGCGCTTCGGACAAGGTGCGCGGCAAAGAAGCCGTCCAATCCGCCCTCGGCATCCAGCATGCCGGGCAGGACGCGCAGCCACCCCCTGGGATGCGGCGCCACGCCGTCCACCAGCGATGCGGCGGGCTCAAGTCGATAGTCGGACCTCGCGGCAAGGAACTCGTCGATTTTTTCCTCGCCTTCCCGGGTCTCGAGGCTGCACACGGCATAGACCAGGCTTCCTCCCGGACGAACCCAGTCGGCAGCGCGTCGCAACAGCCGCGCCTGCAGCTCGGCGCTTTCCTCGATAATGGCGGGCCGGGCTCGATAGAGCACCTCGGGATGGCGACGGAATGTGCCGGTCGCGGAGCAGGGCGCGTCGAGCAGCACGGCATCAAACGGATCGTCGGGCGCATAATCCGATGCCTCGGCGACGATGGTCTGCGCGGTCAAACCGGTTCGTTGCAGATTTTCGGAAAGTCGGGCCAGACGACTTTCCGACCGGTCCAGGGCCGTTACGTCGTGGCCCGCCGCCGCCAATTGCATCGTTTTGCCGCCGGGCGCAGCGCAGGCATCGAGCATGCGCCTGGCGCCGGCCGGGATCAGGCGTGCCGGAAGCGAAGCGGCAAGGTCCTGCACCCACCATTTGCCCTCGTCGTAGCCGGCCAGGTCCGCCACGGAGCCGTGGTGATCGAGTCGGCGATGGCGGGGCGCGAGGGTCGTTCCATCCGGGAAGGCCGCGCACGCTTCGTCACTTGCAAAGCTGAGGTCGAGCGGCGGACGGCGGGCAATCGCGCGCCGGGCCGCCTCGACGACGTCATCGCCCCACGCCGCGCGCCAGCGATCTTCAACGGCAACCGGCAGCCGTGGCGCATCGATCGGCGCAATGCCCTTGCGCAGCAGCGTTCCAAGTATTCCATGAACCAGGCGCCGCGGGCCGCCATCGACGAGAGGCAGCGCCGTCGCGACGAGAGCATGGTCAGGGGTACCAAGCCCGACCTTCTGGGCCAGGGCCATGCGCAGCACCATCCGCGCCTTGGCGTCGGCGGCCAGCGGCTGGCGGGTCGCACCGTCGATCAGCTCGTCGAGGTCGGGCAGCCGGCGCAGCGTTTCCCCGGCGATCGCGCTGGCGAGAGCAGCATCTGCCGGCGGAAGGCCGCGCGTGGCCTGGGCCGCATTGTCCATGGTCTGGCCGCGACGAAGCACCGCATCGAGGATGCGGAGCGCGGCCTTCCTGGCTTCAAGGCCCTCGGGCGAATTTCTGGCGGGACTTGGCATAGCGCCCTTTAGGCATCATTGGCGGGGACATGAAACGGCCAAAGCATGTGAAGGCACCGGCCTATCTGTCCAAATCCCCGCCGGTGCCCAAAGCTCAGGCGGTCGAGCCAAGCCGTCCCGAAGGGGAGGAAGAGCGCCCCGATCCCACCCGCTACGGCGATTGGGAGAAAAAGGGCGTGGCGATCGACTTCTGACCCTCCCGATCAATCCTCTTCGTGGCCGGGCGGGCGGCTGAGCATCGTCTCGAGCAACTCACCAAGCCGCGCCTTGCCGAACAGCAGCGCCGCGACCGCATCGACCAGCGGCATGTCGATGTCGCGCTGCTTGGCGATCCGGTCGAGCACCGGCGCGGTATGCGCGCCTTCCGCAACGGTCCGCCGGTCCTTCATCAGTTCGGATGGGTCCCTGCCTTCGCCGATCGCCATGCCGAGCGAGAAATTGCGACTGCTGGTGGAAGAACAAGTCAGCACCAGGTCACCGAGCCCCGAAAGGCCAGCCAGAGTTTCGCGCCGCCCGCCCATGGCCAGGCCGAAGCGGGTCATTTCCGCGAAGCCTCGCGCGATCAGGGCCGCGCGGGCGTTTTGACCCAGCCCGCGCCCCTCGGCGACACCGCAGGCGATCGCCAGGACGTTTTTGACCGCGCCGCCGACCTCCGCCCCGGCGACATCGTCGGTGCAATAGGTGCGAAAATGCGGCAGGTTGATCCGGGCACGAAGCGCCTCGCCGAGTTCGCGGTCCTGGCAGGCCAGGGTAACGGCAGTGGGGAGTCCCGCGGCGACTTCATGGGCGAAGGTCGGGCCGGACAGCACCGCGACCGGAGAGCCTGGGCAGACCTCCTGCGCGACCTCGTGGAGCAGCTTGCCGCTCTTCTCCTCAATTCCCTTCGAGCACAGGATCAGCGGCATGTTCGGGCGGGGCGCGCGGCCGAGGACGGTTCGCATATGCTGGGCCGGGGTCACAACCAGCCAGGCATCGGCCTCGGCAAGGTCGGAAAAATTGCTCGTCGCACGGATGGCCGGGTCGAGCTTCAGGCCTTTCAAATAGACCGGGTTCTCGTGGATTTCGTTGACCGCCGTTACGACGTCCTCTTCGAGCGCCCACAGGATGGTTTCTCGCCCGCCTGTCGCGGCGACCTGCGCCAGTGCCGTGCCCCATGCGCCGCCGCCGATCACGGCCAGCCTGTCGAAGCTCATGCCTTCACCCCCGCGCCCCTCACCTTTTCGCCTTCGGGATCGAGCGGCCAGCGCGCCCGCGCCGGCGTGTCGAGCGGGTCGATCAGCCCCTCGGCGTAGCGCTCGGCCCCCGCCCAGCCGATCATCGCTGCGTTATCGGTACACAGCCATCCGGGCGGGACCGAAAAGCGCCGGCCATGGTCCGCCGCCAGCTGTTTCAGAGCGGATCGGACCGACGCGTTGGCGGCGACCCCACCGGCGACGACGAGGCTTGGCGCGTCGGACAGCTCCAACGCCCGCCGGGTCCGATCGACAAAGCAATCGACCACCGCTTGCTGGAAACTGGCGGCGACGTCCGCCGGCTGATGCTTGCCGCTGGCAACGGCACGCTGCACCGCCGCTTTCAGCCCGGCAAAGCTGAAATGAGGTTCCCTGGTTCCGACCAGCGGGCGCGGCAGCGGCACGGCCTGCGGATCGCCATCCCTCGCCAGCGCCTCGATCGCAGGTCCTCCCGGATAGCCCAGATCGAGCAGCTTGGCGGCCTTGTCGAAGGCTTCGCCGGCGGCATCGTCGATGGTCGTCGCAAGCCGTCGATAATCCCCCACTCCGCGAACCTCGAGCAGCTGACAATGGCCGCCGCTGACGAGCAGCAGCAGATAGGGAAAACCAAGCTTTACATCGACCAGGCGGGGCGAGAGCGCATGGCCCTCGAGATGGTTGACGGCGATCAGCGGCTTGCCGGCCGACAGGGCCAGGCCCTTGCCGGCCAGCAGGCCGACCATCACCCCGCCGATCAGGCCCGGGCCCGCGGTTGCCGCAATCGCATCCACTTCGCCGATGGCAATATCCGCCTCGTGCAGCACCTGCCGGATCATGCTCGGCAATATCTCGACATGAGCTCGCGCGGCGATTTCGGGAACCACTCCGCCGAACGGCCGATGCGCGTCGTTTTGCCCGACCACCGCCTGGGCAAGGATCTGCCGATCGCTGCCGACCAGCGCCACCGCGCTGTCGTCGCACGAGGATTCAAGGGCGAGAATGAGTGTCATCTGCGTTCGGCCTTTGCCTGAAATCGCCGGCTTTGCGCTAGCGCGGGTGCCAATGGCCAGTTCTCGCTTCATCATCGGCAGCCGCGGATCGCCGCTCGCGCTCGCCCAGGCGCGCATGGTCGCGGCCGCCCTGGAGCAGGGGCATGGGTGGAATCGCGGGAGTGTCGAGATCCTCGCCGTCAAGACCAGCGGGGACCGGATCCAGGACCGGCCGCTGGCCGAGGTCGGCGGCAAGGCGCTGTGGACCAAGGAACTCGACCTGGCCCTGCTGGCCGGCGAAACCCATTGTTCGGTCCACTCGATGAAGGATGTCGAGAGCGAGCGGCCGAGCACGCTGACGATTGCGGCGTTTCTGCCGCGAGCCGACGTGCGGGATCGATTGATCGGAGCGGCGTCGATTGCCGAACTGCCGCGGGGGGCGCGGGTCGGCACCAGCTCGCCGCGGCGGGCGGCGCAATTGAAGCGGCTGCGCCCGGACCTGGAGATCGTATCGATTCGCGGCAATGTCGACACGCGGCTTGCCAAACTGGCGGCGGGCGAGGTCGATGCGACATTGCTGGCGGCCGCCGGGCTCGATCGGCTTGGGCGTTCCGAAGTGGGCGCGGCGATCGAACCGGACGAGATGATTCCAGCTCCATCGCAAGGCGCAATCGGCATTGAATGCCGGGCGGATGACGCCGCGACGGTCGCCCTGCTCCAGGCCATCGACCACGCCGAGACGCGTCAGGCGGTTTTGGCCGAGCGCGCCTTCTGCCGCGCGCTTGGCGGCACATGCCATTCGCCGGTCGCGGCAGTGGCGCGGGTCGAGGGAGGCGAAATCTCCTTTCGCTGTGAGATTTTGAGCGAGGACGGCAGCGAGCATCGGGCCGAAACCGCCCGTTTTCCAGTCGGCGACCTCGACGCGCCGGCCGCGCTCGCGGGTCGCATGCTGGCCGGGGCGCCGCCGTCGATCCGGCGCCTGTTCGAGGGCGGATGAGGAAGCTGCTCCTGCTTCGCCCGGAGCCGGGCCTGTCGGCCAGTGCCGAGCAGGCGCGAGCGTTGGGGCTGGAGGTGATGACATGCCCGCTGTTCCGCGTCGAACCGGTCACGTGGATCGCACCCGATCCGAGAGAGTATGACGGGTTGCTGCTGACCAGCGCCAATGCGCTGCGACATGGCGGCGGGGAGTTGGAGCGGCTCACGACGCTGCCGGTTCACGCGGTCGGGGCGACGACCGCGGCCGCCGCGCGGGAAGCAGGGTTCAAGGTCGAAACCGTGGGCAACAGCGACTTGGCCGATTTGCTTGAGAAGATTTCGCCGTCACTCCGCCTGCTGCATCTGGCCGGCGAGGACCATCGCGCCGCCGATGTTCCATGGATCGGGCGCCGGATCGTCTATCGGTCGACGGTGATCGCCGAGCCGCGACTTCCTCCGCTGGAAGGCCTGGTCGTCGCGGTGCACAGCCCGCGCGCCGGCCAGCGGCTGGCCCAACTTGCCCTATCTCGCGGCAATACGGCGATCGCCGCGATCAGCGCCACGGCCGCCACGGAATGCGGCGGCGGCTGGGAACGGGTCGACGTCGCCGAACAACCCCGCGACAACAGCCTGCTGGCCCTCGCCGCCCGGCTATGCCACACATCGTCCCCGCAATGACTGCTGGCCCCGCTCGTCAAGGCATGACCTGGACTGCCCGCTTCGCCTGGGCACTGCTGCTGCTGGCCGCCGGCGCGGCGCTGGCGACCTGGGGCCTTGCCCGGTGGGATCAGGGGCGCCCGGTTCCTCGGAGTAGCGCCGAGAGCGCCGCTGCAAATCGTGCGCCAGCCTCCGCCAGCCGCCAGCCCGGTGCAAGGCGCCGAGCCGCTGGCCGCGGCGGATGCCGCCGCGGATCGCCACCATCGAAATCCGGCTGGCGGCGATCGAGAGCCAGGCCCAGGCCGCCGCGGGATCGGCGGGGCGAGCCGATGCGATGCTGGTCGCCTTTGCCGCCCGCCGGGCGATCGATCGCGGCGTGGCGCTGGGTTATCTCGAACCCCTGCTCGTCCAGCGCTTCGGCCGGCAGAACCAGGCGGCTGTGGCGACCATCGTCACCGCCTCGCGCGATCCCGTGGCTCTCGACAGCCTGATTGCCGACTATCGGTCGCTGGGACCAGCGCTGCGGGGCGGCGGTCCCGAGGAAGGCTGGTGGCAGGGATTCCGCCGCGAGCTGGGATCGATCGTCACGTTCCACCGGGCCGATACGCCGTCGCCACGCCCGCAGGCCCGCTACGATCGAGCGCTGGCCCGGCTTGAAGCCGGCGAAGTGGATGCCGCCCTGGCGGAGACCATGCGGCTGCCGGGCGCTGCGCTTGCATCGCCGTGGGTGGCTCGTGCCAGGCGCTATATCGCCGCCCATCGGGCGCTCGACGAAATCGAATCCGCGGCTCTCCTCGGTAATCCGGTTCCAACAATCATGCCCGGCGGACCACGCTGAGGCTTGGCAATCGGCCGTCGATTTGCGAATCTAGCCAGCGTGCAAGCTTCGGTTCAGCAGAGCTGACCTAAAGCATTGGGCAAATTGTATTTCGTTCGGGGGTAACTGACGCCATGACGTCGCATACGGGCCGGTTCTGGTTGGGTATTGGGCTTGCCGCGTCGGCCGGATTGGCCGAGGCGCAACGCAGCGATCCGCTGGCACCGCTCCCGGATAGCCAGGTCCGTGCCCAGCCCGTTGCACCCCAGCTTCCGCCGCGCATCGCTCCGGCCTCGCTCCGCGAGCGCTTCGCTGCCCTCGGCCGCGCCTTCAACGGCAACGCGGGCATTTCGGTCGTATCGCTCAGGGAAGGCTGGCAGGCCGACTATAACGCCACCGCCCTCTTCCCCCAGCAAAGCTGTTCGAAGCTATGGGTTGCGATCACCGCGATGGATGCGGTCGACAAGGGCCGGATCAGCCTCAACGACCGGGTTTCGCTGGGCCGCAATGACCTGACGCTGTTCCACCAGCCGATCCGCGCCAAGGTGCTCGGCAATGGCGGCCACACCACCACGCTTGGGGCGCTGCTGGTCAGCGCGATCACCGAAAGCGACAATACCGCCAACGACAAGCTGATGCGATCGGTGGGCGGCCCGCAAGCGGTGCGGGACATGATTTCCGCCAAGAGCCTCGGCTCGATCCGCTTTTACGACGGCGAGCGAGCGCTTCAGTCGCGCATTGCCGGCCTGATCTGGAGCCAGAGCTACTCGGTCGGCGATGCCTTCTACAAGGCACGCGGCGCCCTTCCGATTTCGGTCCGCAAATCGTCGTTCGAGCGGTATATCGCCGATCCTTATGACGGCGCCGCGCCGCATTCGGTGGCGCTTTCGCTGGCCCGCCTCAAGCGGGGCGAGCTGCTGTCGCCCGCCTCGACCCAGCGGCTGCTCAACATCATGGCCTCGACCAAGACCGGCGCCTTGCGCGTCCGTGCGGCGCTCAAGCCTGGATGGAAGTGGAGCCACAAGACCGGCACCGGGCAGAATTTCCAGGGTCGGGTCGGCGGCATCAACGACATCGGCATCCTGACCGCTCCGGACGGATCGGCCTATGCCATGGCGATCATGACCGTGCCCAACAGGACCGATGGCGCATCCCAGGACCTGATGCAGGCGGTGACTCGCGCGGTCATTGCCGAGCATCAGGCGCGGCGCGGCCGTTGATCCCCAGCCTTTTCCTAGCCAATGGTGGCGCGAGCATCCACCGCGCTGAGCGAAGGGCGCGCGGAGTTCGAGCTCCTGCGCAATGCGATCCGCAGTTCTCAGAGAAAGCGCGAGGATGGTGAGGGTCGGGTTGGCCCAGCCTCCGGTCGGGAACAGCGAGCTTCCGGCGATGTGAAGGTTGGACAGACCATGGACGCGACCATAGCCGTCGGTCACGCCGCGGCGAGGATCGTTGGACATGCGCGTCGTGCCCATGTGGTGGAAGCCGCCGATTGGATGCGCGCTGACCAGCTCATCGCTGACCCAGCGCTTGTCGGTATCGGCCAGCCAACTCGCCGGTTCCACGGTCCCCAGGCCGAGGCGCCGCAATTCCCGGGCGAGCGCCGCCACCAGTCCCGTGACGCTGTCCACATCGATGTCCGACAGGCGCCAGTCGAGCGTGACCCGAGGCATTCCGGTGGCGTCCCGTTCCTGGTTGAGCTTGATCCTGCTGTCGGGATTGGGCGCCTGCTCGGCGCGAACGACGATCGCCAGGTCGAGCCCGCTCAGACGGCGCATCAGCCAGGGATGGAACGGGCCGGTGAGACCGGTGTAGCCGCGCACCAGCTGCTTGGTCGCTTTCCACATCGAGCGGCCGGTGCGCGTCGGCGCGGTGCGATGCTTGAGGTGGAGATAGGCGCGCTTGGCGAGCGGATGGTTGCCGCCCTCCGGCTGCCGGACGGCGAGGGTCAATGCGGTGTTGAGCAGCCCTTCGCGCCGTTGCAGCGGTTCCGCTGGAGTAATCGCCGGCGATATTTCCACCCCGTTGACGCGCCGCTTGGCGAAGGCCGACAACCACTGCCAGTCGGCCTTGCCGACGACGCGGCCGCCCCGGCCATGGGGATGCTCCATGAAGTAGCGGCCGACCAGGTCGTAATGATTGCCGATGCCGTGCGGCACGACGGAATTGGACGCCAGCAGGATGCGCGGATTTTCTATCCCGCCGGCGGCCAGGATATATTGGCGCGCCCGGACATCGATCGTCCGGCCTGACGGCGTGCGCACGTCGAGCCGCTCGACCGCACCCTTGTCACTCGCCAGCATCACCTCGCGCACCGTTGCATTGACCAGCAGGGTGCAACGCGGATCGTCTTGCAAATCCCTTGCCCGGTCGATGGTGAATCGATCGAACTTGGGGTCGAAGCTCCACCAGCGCACGTCCAGCTCTTCGCTCGACAGCCGCTGCATCAGCGGCGGTCGCGGCAGCCTTCCGCAATCGACCCCGTCGACACCAAGCAAGGCTCGCGCTTCGGCAAGATGGGAGCGGATCTCGTCCGCGCCGAACGGCCAACCGCTATGCGGCACCCAGTCGCGCCGCTCGAAGTCGATCGCGTCATATTCGGCGCATCGCCCGCCCCAGATCGCTGTCGTTCCGCCGAAAAAGCGCAGCCGACTATGTTCGAGGGGATGGTAAGGCTGGCCGACGATATCGCCGCGATTAAGGTCGGCCGCCGCTGCGTCATGGTCGAAGCCACCGCTCTCGATCAGCACGACACTTCGGCCGCGCGCCAACAGTCTGCGGGCCGCCGTCTGACCGGCCGCGCCCGATCCGACGATGGCAACGTCTGCGGTGACCGCCTCCGGCGCATCAATAGCGCAGTCGATACGCACTAATACCCCCCTATCGGGCGCCTGTCCTGACGCACCTGCCAATTACACGGTTTCCCGGGCATTTGTCAGTCGTTGCGGACAACTGTGCCACTTTCTTGTAAGCATTGTTGCCGGCGAGCAATCAGTGGAACTGCCGAGCCAGTCACCCCAAGACGGATGGGCAGCATCCTTCCTTCAGCTTCACCGGCACCCGCAGGTAGCGGACGCCATGTTCGTCCGCCGGCGGGAAGCGGCCCGCGCGCATATTGACCTGGATCGAAGGGATCAGCAGCCGGGGAGTGCACAAGCCGAGGTCGCGCTCCTCCCGCATCGCTACGAACTCCTCCTCGCCGATGCCGTCATGCACGTGCCGATTGCTGCGCCGTTCCTCCCCTACCGTCGTTTCCCAGGCAAATTGGTCGCGGCCCGGGGCCTTATAATCGTGGCACATGAACAGGCGCGTCTCCGGCGGCAGGGACAATAGCCTGCGGATCGATCGGTAAAGCTGGCGCGCACATCCGCCTGGGAAATCGGTGCGCGCCGTGCCGTAGTCGGGCATGAACAAAGTGTCGCCGACGAACACGGCATCGCCGATGCGATAGCTGACGCAGGCCGGAGTGTGCCCCGGCGTATGCATCACCTCGATCTCGAGGCCGCCGACCGCCAGCCGCTCGCCATCCTCGAGCAAGCGGTCGAAATCGGCGCCTTCCGCCTTCACATCCTCGGCGCCGAACAAGGGCCGGAAGATGTTCTGCACTTCGCGGACATGCTCGCCGATCGCGATCCTCGCCCCGGTGCGGGCCTTGATCAGCGGTGCGCCGGACAGGTGATCGGCATGGATATGGGTTTCGAGCACCCATTCGATGCCGACTCCTTCATCCTCCGCGGCCTTGAGCAGCTCGTCGATAGAGCCATCGTCGACGGTTCCCGCGGCGACATCGAAATCGAGCACCGGGTCGATCGCCACGCCGCGGCGCGATCCGGAATCCCACACAAGATAGCTGACCGTATTGGTCGGCTCATCGAAAAAGGCGCGGATCTGCGGCTCATTCCCCACGGTATCGGTTCCTCAATCCTGCGGTTCCTGGCTCGGGGCGCCGATCGACCATAGATGGCCGAACGGATCGCGGATCTGGCCGTAGCGGTCGCCCCAGAACTGGTCGGCCAGCTCCATCACCACGCTGGCGCCGGAACCGAGAGCGCGGTTCCACCACACGTCCGGCTCCTGGACCTGGAGGTGGATCATCACGCCCGCCGGGTCCGGCAATTCCTGCCCGCCATGATGCTCGGGAAAATGGTCGTGGAGCATCAATGAGGCGCCGTTGACCTTCAAATGGGCGTGCATCAGCCGGCCGTCGTCGGCCGCGTGGCGCATCAGCTCGGTGGCGTTGAAGGCCTTCTTGTAGAACTCGATCGCCTCGCCTGCCCGGCCGCCGCCGATCGCCAGATGCGGAGTCAGGCCGCCTTCGGGTTCCTGGAGCTCATTGCTGTCCATCGCAAATCTCTCTTCTGAGTCGCGCTCGAGCAATGGTTAGCACAGCGCACTGCCCAGCGTATGCCCCACCGGCCCGCCATGTTAGGCTTTTCCCATGAGCATGGACCTCTACCTGTGGAAGTCGCCGGTCACCGACGACCCGGACGAAGCGGGCCAGCTCATCGACCGCTATTTCGACGGCAAGGAAGAGGGCCTCTTCAAGCCTAGCCCGGACATCGCTGCCGCGGCCGACGAGCTGGTTGGGCTCTATCCCTACTGGCCGGTTCCCGGCGAGGAACTGATCGCGTCCATGTCGGAAGAGGAGCGGAGCCGCTACACCGAGCAGGGGCTCGCCGAGCTGCTTGAATCCGGCTCCTATACTCAGGATGAAGACGGGCCCTGGTCCGACTTGCCCTTCCATCAGACCGACAGCCTGCTGGTGCTCAACATCCGCTGGAGCGCCAACAACCAGGTGCTGGACGACATTATCCGGATCGGTCGCGAGCGGGAGCTGGTGATCTATGATCCGCAGGGGCCTTCGGTCTATCTGCCGAACGACCCGGAGGAGTCGAGCCCCACCCCTCCACCTACGCTGCTCGATTCGCTCAAGATGCTGGTCATGGCCGCCATTCTGGTCGGCCTGACATGGGCCGCCTGGCAAATCCCGATCGGCTGGATTCGCTGGCCGGCGGTCATCGTTGCCGGGTTCATTGCCTCCGCCGGGCTGTTCGTTTGCTGGCTTTGCATCGGCGGGGCGCTCGGGCTGATCAAGGACGAAGACTAACTTGCCTTGAGCGGCCCTCGCCCTTATAGGCGCCCGTCTTTCCAGATCATTGGAAGAGCGAACGGCCCGGCCAGTTAGGGCTGCCGTGGCAGTTCGATAACGTCGCGCCATCTGGCGCAACAAGGAGACGAAAATGCCCAAGCTCAAGACCAAGAGCGGCGTCAAAAAGCGCTTCAAGCTCACGGCGACCGGCAAGCTGAAGCACGGCGTTGCCGGCAAGCGCCACCGGCTGATCAGCCACAACGCCAAATATATCCGCCAGAACCGCGGCACCGAAGTTCTCTCCGAGGCGGACACCGCCCGGGTGAAGCTCTGGGCGCCCTACGGCCTCAACTAGGAGCGGATAGACCATGCCACGCATCAAACGCGGCGTAACCACGCGCGCCAAGCACAAGCGGATTCTCGACAATGCGAAGGGCTATTACGGCCGTCGCAAGAACACCATCCGCATCGCCCGCCAGGCCGTCGAAAAGGCCGGGCAATATGCCTATCGCGACCGCAAGGTGAAGAAGCGGAGCTTCCGCGCCCTGTGGATCCAGCGCATCAACGCGGCGGTTCGCGCCGAGGGACTGACCTATGGCCAGTTCATCCACGCGCTGAAGCTCGCCAACATCGACCTCGACCGGAAGGTCCTGGCCGACATCGCGATGCACGAAGCGGAAGCGTTCAGCGCGATCATCGCCCAGGCCAAGGCGGCGCTGCCCAAGGCAGCGTAACCACTCAGGCCAAGAGACAGGGAAGGGCGTCGGGACATGATCCCGGCGCCCTTTTTGTTGCGCCCAGCGAGGCCATTCGAACCTTCCACGCCGTTTTCACCACGGTTCGTGGATCGTCAGGGTAGTTTCCGGAACGAAGCGTCTTCCAGCGCACTGACTCCGCCGAATGCAGGGGCATCTGTTGGAGAACATCAATGAAACATCTGCTGCTTTCTACCGCGGCTGCGGCTAGCCTCGCGCTAGGTGGCTGCGCAACCGAGGCCCAGGATCGTCAGGTTGCGGCGGTGGGCACCGGAGCGGTCATCGGGGCCGGCGTCGGCGCGGTCGCTGGTTCGGTCCTGCCGGGCATAGGAACCGGCGCGGGCGCGGTAGTGGGGGGTATGCTCGGCAGCTTTGTGGGCGCCGTCGTCAACGGCCGCCAATATTATCGCGATACGCGAGGTTATTGCTATTACGTCGATAAATACGGCCAGCCTCAATATAATTACGACATCCGCTGCTGAGCGGCGCGGACTTGAGGAGGGAAAGCCCTCCTCTCGGGCCGCAGCAGCCAGCGGCCATTCGATGTCAGTCGAGCAGCTCGTAAGCCGGCAGGGTCAGAAACTCTTCGAACTCGTCGGCAGTGACCAGCTCGTGGAGCAGGCGGGCAGCGGGCTTGAGGTTGGGGACGTCGCCCAGCGCAGCCAACTCCTCGGCCAGCCAATCTTCGAACAGGTCGAGGCTGAAGCGGCGTCCGTCGTCGAACGGCGCCTCGAACCTAAGCCATTGCCACAGCTGGGCGCGGCATATTTCCGCGGTCGCCGCATCTTCCATCAGATTGTAGAGGGGCACCGCGCCTCGCCCGCTTAGCCACGCGGCGATATATTGGACGGCAACGCGAATATTCTCGCGGGCTCCCGCTTCGGTGCGTGGCCCCTCGTGCAACTCGAGCATCTCGTTGCGGCCCGGGATGCGTTCAGGAGTTTTGGACAGCTGGTTGGGGCCGCTCATGGCGGCAAATGCCTCCATGGCCACCGGCACCAGCGCCGGGTGGGCGACCCAGGTGCCGTCGTGGCCGTTGGCGACTTCGCGCAACTTGTCGGCGCGGACCTTGTCGAGCGCCGCCGCGTTGGCGGCCTCGTCGCCCTTTACCGGGATGAATGCCGACATGCCGCCCATGGCGAAGGCACCTCGGCGGTGGCAGGTGGCGACCAGGCGCAGCGAGTAGGCGGCGAGGAAGGCGCGGTCCATGGTCATTGCCGAGCGGTCGGGCGTCAGCCGGTCGGGCGAGCGGCCCAGGCGCTTGATATAGCTGAAGATATAATCCCACCGGCCGCAATTGAGCCCGACGATATTGTCGCGCAGCTCGTAGAGGATCTCGTCCATCTCGAACGCCGCGGGAAGGGTTTCGATCAGTACGGTCGCCTTGATCGTGCCGCGGGCCAAGCCCAGCCATTCCTCGGAAAATTCGAAGACGTCGCTCCACAGCGCGGCCTCGTGACGGCTCTCCAGCTTGGGCAGGTAGAAATAGGGCCCCGAGCCCGCGTCGAGCGCGAGGCGGGCGCAGTGCCAGAGGTAGAGGCCGAAATCGACCAGCGCGCCGGCCACCGGCTCGCCCTGGACGGCGACATGCCGCTCGGGCAGGTGCCAGCCGCGCGGCCGGACGACCAACACGGCCGGATCCGGCGCCGATCGCATATTGCTTGCCGTTATCGGGGTCGGTGTAGTCGAGCTTGCCAAGCCAGCGATCGCGCAGGTTGATCTGCCCCTGGACCAGCTCGTCCCATGCGGGCGCGGTCGCATCCTCGAAATCGGCCATGAACACCTTCGCGCCGCTGTTCAGCGCGTTGATGATCATCTTGGCGTTGGTCGGGCCGGTGATCTCCACCCGGCGATCGGTCAAGTCCGGCGGGATGGAGCCGACCTTCCATTCCGACTTCGCGGATGTGCCGCGTCTCCTCGGGAAAGTCGGGCAGCTCGCCGGCAGTCGAAGCGCTTCTGCCGGTCGATCCGGGCCGCCAGCAACTCGCGCCGCCGGTCATCGAACCGCTCGTGCAGTTCGGCGATGAAGCCGAGCGCCGGTTCGGTCAGAATCTCGGCGGCACCGGGCAGCGACGAGGGCGCCGCCTCGGCCAGCGGACGGTCGAGGACCGTGCTCATCCGTGCATCGCTTCCTGAGCGATGACGTAGCGGGTGGTGGCGCCAAGACGGTCGCGGAAGGTCAGCCGCTGCCATTCCGTCCGTGCCCTGAAGGCGTCGGGGAAGGGTCCCGAAATCTCTTCGGTTCCGGGAACGACCTCGTCGAACCGGCAGTCGCGATATTCGCCGCCGATCACCCAATAACGCTGAGGCATGTCGATTCTCCCTGGTTCAAGCATGGGCGAATTGCGCCGCTTCGGTGGATTCGGTGAGCGCCACGGTCGATGCCTGGCCGGCCGAAATCGCGGTGGCGATGGCGTCGAAATAGCCGGTGCCGACCTCGCGCTGGTGGCGGGTGGCGGTGTAGCCGGCGCCCTCGCTGGCGAACTCGGCCTGCTGCAGCTCGGAATAAGCCGCCATGCCGCGATCGCGGTAGCCCGTCGCCAGCTCGAACATCCCATGGTTGAGGCTATGGAAGCCGGCCAGGGTGACGAACTGGAACTTGTAGCCCATCGCGCCCAGCTCGCGCTGGAACTTGGCGATGGTCGCCGAATCGAGCTTGGCCTGCCAGTTGAAGCTGGGCGAGCAATTATAGGCGAGCAGCTTGCCGGGATATTGCTTGTGCACCGCCTCGGCGAAGATGCGCGCCTCATCGAGGTTGGGGTGGCTGGTTTCCCACCATAAGAGGTCGGCGTGGGGCGCAAAGGCGAGGCCGCGGGCGATGCAATGGTCGAGCCCGGTACCGTCCTTGAGGCGGAAGAAGCCTTCGCTGGTCCGCTCGCCGGTCAGATAGGCGCGATCGCGCTCGTCGACGTCGCTGGTGATGAGCTTGGCGCTCTCCGCATCGGTGCGCGCAACGAGGAGGGCGGGAACCCCGCAGACGTCGGCAGCCAGCCGAGCCGCGTCGAGGTTGCGGATCGCCGCCTGGGTCGGGATCAGCACCTTGCCGCCGAGGTGGCCACATTTCTTTTCGCTCGCCAGCTGGTCCTCGAAATGAACTCCGGCGACGCCGGCCTCGATGTAGGCCTTCATGATCTCGAAACAGTTGAGCGGGCCGCCGAAGCCGGCCTCCGCGTCGGCGACGATCGGCGCGAACCAGTCGCGCGTCGCGCCTCCCTCGGCGTGCTCGATCTGGTCGGCTCGCTGTAGCGTGCGATTGATCCGCCGCGCCAGCTCCGGCCCGGTGTTGGCCGGGTACAGCGACTGGTCGGGATACATGGCGCCCGCGGTGTTGGCATCGGCGGCGGCCTGCCAGCCGGACAGGTAGATGGCCTCCAGCCCGGCTCGAACCATCTGCATCGCCTGGTTGCCGGTGACCGCCCCCAGCGCCCGGACCGGCTCGTCGCGCTTCAGCAGCTCCCACAGCTTCAGCGCGCCGCGGCGTGCGAGGCTATGCTCGATCGGCACGGACCCGCGGAGTCGAAACACGTCTTGGGCGGTGTAAGGCCGCTCGATTCCGTCGAAGCGTCCGGTCGGGGCAGTTACGCACTGGTCAAAACTTGTCATGCCATCTTCCTTCGGCGGAATCGGTGGATTGCTGGCACAGCCCAACACAGGACCGCCTCGAAAAGCATCGGCAAAAAAAGTGCGGTTGTCACAAAATGACTTGTGATGCTTGGGCAAAATTGACAGACTTTTCCGAATGTCGAGCAAGCTGTTCCTTGGCCATCGGCTCCGCCGCCTGCGCCGCGACCATGACCTGTCCCAAACCGACATGGCGGCGGGCCTCGGCATCAGTCCGAGCTATCTGAACCATCTCGAGCGCAACCAGCGGCCGGTAACCGCCGCGCTGCTGCTCAAGCTGGCCGAGCTGTACGAGGTCGATGTCCGATCCTTTGCGGCCAATGGCGGGGCCAAGACCGGGCCGGAAGCGCTGGGCGAGATTTTCTCCGATGCATTGCTCAGCGACCTCGGCGTTCCGCGCTATGAGCTGGTCGAGCTTGCCAATAATGCGCCATCGATCGCCGACGCCATTGCGCGGCTTTACACGGCGCTGAAGGAGGCCGGCCGAAACCCCAATCTGGCCAGTGCCGGCGACGCCCGGGCGCTGGTCACGCCGGAAAATTGGGTGCGCGACTTTATCCAGCAGCATCGCAACCATTATCCGATATTGGAAGAGGCGGCGGAAACGCTGGGCGGGGCGCTGAGCGACCCGCTGTCGATGGCGGAGCCGATGCGGCGCAGGCTCAAGGAGGCCTGGGGCATATCCGCCCGAGTTGTGCCGCAAGCCGAACTGGGCAACGTCAGCCAGCTATTCGACGGCGAGCGCCGACTGTTCCTGATTTCCTCGCAGCTGCGGCCCGAGAACCGGACGTTCGGGCTCGCCTATCAGCTGGCGCTGGTCGAATTTGCACCGCTGTTGGACAAGATGGTCGCCGAGGCCGCGCCGCCCGACGAGGGCGTGCGGCAGCTGCTCCACATGAGCCTCGCCAACTATGCTGCCGGCGCAATCATGATGCCGTACGGCCGGTTTCTCGCCAGCGCCGAACAATATCGTTACTCGATCGACCGCCTGTCCGGCGAATATGGCGCCAACGTCGAGCAGGTCGCCCATCGGCTGACCACGCTTGGCCGGCCCGGGGCACGCGGCGTGCCCTTCTTCATGCTTCGCGTCGACCCGGCCGGGAACATCTCCAAGCGCTATGCCGGGGAGAATTTCCCCTTCTCCCGGTTCGGCGGCACCTGCCCCAGATGGAACCTGCACGCCGCGTTCCAGAGTGCCGGCCAGGCCGTCACCCAGTTGATTGAAACGCCCGACGGGCAGCGCTACTTCACCGTGTCGCGGACCATTGAGCGGCCGATCAAGACCGAGCTTGGCGGAAGCCTGCTGGCGATCGGCCTTGGTTGCGACATCCGCCACGCAGATCGACTGAGCTGCGCCGATGTCTATGATTTGGCGAAGGCGCCGGTGACGCCGGTCGGTCCCGCCTGCGCGATCTGTCCGAGGATCGACTGCGCTTATCGCGCGACGCCGCCCGCCGGGCGGATGCTGGCGGTCGACCGGACGAGGAAGACGATATCGCCGTTCCCCTTCGTCGCTGGCTAGCGGGCGCAGCGCCGCTCCGCAGCCGCAGCGCCGGCTAGGGAGCCGCTACCTCCCGTTCGAGCGCCGCGCGATCCCAATGCGCCAAATTGGCGGCGGCGTCGTAGCTCGACTGGAGGAAGGCCATCAGCTCCGCTTCCGGCATGGCCGAGCGCCGCACCTGTTCATAGGGCAGGATGAACTCGCCGAGCGTCTCATTGAAGCTGGCAGCGGCCGGAGCGACCTTGGCGTCCCGGAAACCCTCGGGCTCAGGATAGGAGTAGCTGTAGAAGATCGGCTCGGCGGCGGTGACCCCGCCAGGCCAGAATCCCGCGCTGGAGACCTCGTGGCTATAGGCTTCGCGCGTGATCCGGTCCGGCAGCCCGGGGATCCCGCCGGGATGGCTCGGCGCGGTCCGGCCTGAAAAGCGGGTCACCGCCAGGTCGAAGCTGCCCCAGAAGAAATGAACCGGGCTCGCCTTGCCCTGGAAGCCGGCGCGGAAACGCTCGAAGATCGGCACGATCCGCGCCAGCGCCGAGTGAAGACGCTCGGCGGAGTCGGGCCGATAGGAACGCGGCGCAACATCTTCGGAAAAGGGCACGGCATCCGCGATTTCGTTGGGTTTGCCGTGGAAGTCCGACGGCAATCCGTGGGCTTCAAGCATCGCGACCAAATTCCGGTGCAGCGCCGCGACGCTGCCGAGGTCGAGCGGCAACACGTCCCGCTCTCCATCCGCAACGCGGAGCACGATCGCGTGCCGGCAAAAATCCAGCGTCAGCGTGAAATTCCCGGCCGGCGCGGCGATCGGCTCAATGGCCAGGCCTTCAGCAGTCGGGTGGAGAGTTGCGTGCCAGCCATGATTGGCCCAGGGCGCGTGGGCGACCCGCAGCTTGCCGATCATCTGGCTGGCAAGATGCAGCACGGCGAAGGTCGGTGAGTTGCGTTCGATATCGAGTGCCGGCCACGCATCCACCATGCTGCCCCTCCTTGCGCTTGCCCCCCAATCCCTGCTTAAGCCCGCCGACGTCAAAGCCCAAGGAATCTTCCGTGCCCGTTCATCCGCTTGCCGCCCGGTTCGAACAGCAAGTCGCAGCCGCCGCAGACCTTGCGGCGCTGGATGCGGTGCGCGTCGCCGCACTCGGCAAATCGGGCGAGATCACCGAGCTGCTGAAATCGCTGGGAAAGATGGACGCCGACGCACGTATGGCGGAGGCGCCAAAGATCCACGCCCTGCGAGAAGCGGTGACCGACGCGATCGCGGCGAAGAAATCGTCGCTGGAGCGCGAGGAATTGGAGCGGCGGCTGGCGACCGAGCGGATCGACCTGTCGCTGCCGGCGCCGGACAGTCCGCGGGGCTCGATCCACCCGGTCAGCCAGGTGATGGACGAGCTTACCGAAATCTTCGCCGACCTCGGTTTCTCGGTCGCCGAAGGGCCGGAGATCGAAGACGACTGGCATAACTTCACCGCGCTGAACATCCCCGAGACCCATCCGGCGCGGGCCATGCACGACACATTTTACGTCGCCGGAGAGCATGAGCGGCCGATGGTTCTGCGGACCCATACCTCCCCGGTGCAGATCCGGACGATGCAGCGCGAAAAGCCGCCAATCCGGGTGATCGCCCCCGGGCGCGTCTACCGGTCCGACAGCGATGCGACCCACACGCCGATGTTCCACCAGATCGAAGGACTGGTGATCGACAAGGCGATCACCATGGGTCATTTGAAATGGACGCTCGAGACCTTCCTCAAGGCCTTCTTCGAGCGCGACGACATCGTGCTTCGCATGCGTCCCAGCTATTTCCCCTTCACCGAGCCCTCCGCCGAGGTCGACGTCGGCTGGTCGATCGAAAAGGGCCGCCGAGTGGTCGGCGGCAGCGAAGGATGGATGGAGGTGCTGGGCAGCGGCATGGTCCACCCGCGGGTCATCGCCGCTTGCGGGCTCGACCCCGACGAGTGGCAGGGCTTCGCGTTCGGGACCGGCGTCGATCGGCTGGCGATGCTCAAATATGGGATGGATGACTTGCGGGCCTTCTTCGACGGCGACCTCAGATGGATGAAGCATTACGGCTTCAAGTTCCTCGACGTGCCGACGCTGAGCGGGGGAGTGGGCGCATGAAGTTCACATGGCCCGTGAATTTGGGCCCTGGCTCGCGGTCCGGGGCACAAAAGGGTGAAGTTCAATGAAATTCACTCGTTCTTTGAATCTGGGCCCCGGCTCGCGGTCCGGGGCACGAAAGGGTGAAATTCAATGAAATTCACCCTTTCGTGGCTGAAGGATCATCTGGACACCGACGCCGAGGCGGAGACGGTGGCCGAGACGCTGACCCGCATCGGGCTGGAGGTCGAGGGAGTCGAGAATCCGGCCGAGGCGCTGAAGCCGTTCACGGTCGCCAGGGTGGTGACCGCCGAACCCCATCCGCAGGCCGACAAGCTGCAGGTGCTGACCGTCGACACCGGAGGCGGCGAAGCGCTGCAAGTGGTGTGCGGCGCGCCCAATGCGCGGGCCGGCCTGGTCGGCGTGTTCGGCGGGCCCGGCACCTACGTCCCGGGCAGCGAATTCGTCCTCAGGAAGGCGGCGATCCGCGGAGTCGAGAGCAACGGCATGATGTGCTCGGCCCGCGAACTGCAGCTGGGCGAGGACCATGACGGCATCATCGAGCTTCCCGCCGATGCGCCGATCGGCGCGAGCTTCGCCGACTACGCCGGGCTGGACGATGCGGTGTTCGACGTGGCGATCACCCCCAACCGGCAGGATTGCATGGGCGTGAGGGGCATTGCCCGCGACCTGGCCGCCGCGGGACTGGGATCGCTCAAGCCGCTCAACGTGCCGCAGATCGAGGGCAGCTTCGACAATCCGATCGAGATTCGCATCGAGGATGCGGACGGCTGCCCTGCCTTCTATGGCCGCACCGTGCGCGGCCTGACCAATGGCGCCTCGCCCGAATGGATGCAGCGGCGCCTCAAGGCGGCCGGGCAACGTCCTATCTCGGCGCTGGTGGACATCACCAATTATGTGATGCTCGACGTCGGCCGCCCGGCCCACGCCTATGACGTCCGGGAGCTTGACGGCGCGGTCATCGCCCGCCGCGCCCGCGACGGCGAACAGGTGCTGGCGCTCAACGAGAAGGAATATGAGCTCGACGGCACGATGACCGTGATCGCCGATGACGCCCAGGTCCACGACATCGGCGGGATCATGGGCGGCGAGCATTCGGGGGTCAGTGAAACGACCAGCGAGGCGCTGCTCGAAATCGCCTACTTCACGCCGGACAATATCGCCCGCACCGGGCAGAAGCTGCAGCTCACCAGCGACGCGCGCAGCCGCTTCGAGCGCGGCGTCGACCCGGCCTTCCTCGACGACGGGCTGGCGATCCTCACGGGGCTGATCCTCGACATCTGCGGCGGCGAAGCAAGCCGAGTGACCCGGGCCGGGCGGCCGCCGATGGACGAGAAGCGGGTCCGCTTCGATCCGCAGCGGACGGCGAAGCTCGGCGGCATCGAAGTGCCTGCCGACCGGCAGCAAAGGGTCCTGGAGAGCCTTGGCTTTCGAATGGAGGGCAGCGACGCGATCGTCCCCAGCTGGCGGCGCGATATCGACGGCCCGGCCGACCTGGTCGAGGAAGTCACGCGCATCGTCGGCTACGACGCTATTCCCGCTGCCGCGCTGCCGCGTGCCGAAGGAGTGGCCAAGCCAACCGCGACCCGTTCGCAAATGGTCGAGCGCAAGGTGCGCCGGGCCGCGGCGGCGCGCGGGCTCGACGAGGCGGTGACCTGGAGCTTCATCGGCGCCGAGGAGGCCGATCTGTTCGGCGGCGCCCCGCACATCCTCGCCAACCCGATCAGCGAGGAAATGAAGCATATGCGGCCCTCCCTGCTCCCCGGCCTGGCCGCCGCCGCGCGCCGCAACGCCGATCGCGGCGCCGCCAGCATCCGCCTGTTCGAAGTCGGCCGCCGCTACCTGGCCGAGGCGGAGCGGCCGACGGTCGGCATCCTGCTGGCCGGCGAAAAGCAGCCGCGCAGCTGGCAGGAGGGCAAGGCCAAGGGCTTCGACGCGTTCGATGCCAAGGCCGAGGTGCTGGCATTGCTCGACGCGGCGGGGGCTCCGGTCGCCAGCCTGCAGCTCACCATGGGCGCGGGCGACACCTGGCATCCGGGCCGCTCGGCAACGCTGGGACTGGGCAAGACCATCCTCGCCGCCTTCGGCGAACTCCACCCGCGAGTGGCCAAGGCGCTGGACGTCCCGGCCGACACGGTCGCGGCCGAAATCTATCTCGACGCAATCCCGGCGCCGCGGACCAGCGAGCATGCCAGACCGGCCTACTCGCCTCCGGCGCTGCAGGCCGTGACCCGCGATTTTGCCTTCCTGGTGCCGGCCGGCCTTGCCGCCGATGCGCTGGTTCGCGCCATCCGCGGCGCCGACAAGGCGCTGATCACCGACGCGCGGCTGTTCGACCGCTATCAGGGTGAGCAAGGCTTGAGCCTGGCGGTCGAGGTCACGTTGCAGCCGGGCGAGAAGAGCTTCACCGACGCCGAGATCGCCGATGTGTCGAAGAAGATCGTCGCGGCGGCGGAAAAGCTGGGCGTCCGGCTCAGGGGGTGAGGGCGTTGATCGCGGCGTGAACCCGCGCCTCGACTTCGCCCCGCTTGAGGCTCGGCGGGATGGTGTCCCCGACCTTGAAGTGGACCGTGCCGCTCTTCTTGACGAATCCCTTGTGCCA
Source organism: uncultured Alphaproteobacteria bacterium (assembly GCA_963844355.1). Classification (GTDB taxonomy): domain Bacteria; phylum Pseudomonadota; class Alphaproteobacteria; order Sphingomonadales; family Sphingomonadaceae; genus Sphingomicrobium. The sequence continues at coordinate 125,507 of CAWJNY010000003.1, read as the reverse complement.
GAGCCGTCCAACGTCGTGCGCCACCGGCACCACGGGCAGCCCCAAGGCCCGGTAAAGTCCGGCGAAGCCCGACTGCAGAGGCGGTGACTCGCCATAGGGGACGCGGGTCCCTTCGGGGAAGATGATCACGGGCCGGCCGCCGGCCACCGCCGCCCTGGCCTCGGCCATCATCGTCCGAAGCGCGCTTGCCCCTGCGTCACGATCCACGCCGATCACCCCGTAACGGCGGGTCACCCAGCCGAACAATGGGATGGTGGTCAACTCGCGCTTCATCACCACCACCGGCGTGTCGGCAAAATGGAGCGTGTCGACCGCCTCCATCATCGACTGATGCTTGACCGCGATCAAATAGGCGCCCTCGGGAATCTGCCCCGTCCCATTCGATGCGGATGCGCAGCACGTGCCGCACCAGCCGATGGTGGAACTTCGACCAGGCATGCACGACGGCCTGCACCGGTGCGTCGCCGATGGGCGACACGGCGATGACGGTCAGAACATAGAGCAGCGTTCCCGGGTAGAAGAGCAGGACGAAGAGCAGCGAGCGGAGAAGATCCATCAGATATCGAGCCAAACGCTGAGACGCCGAAGGACGATATTTATTATATTCGGCGAACAGCGTCATGAAATTGGGTTCGGTGCGGACCGCGTCCGAAATGATCTCGACATCGCCGCCGAGCTGCCGATTGAACTCGTAGAGCGCGCGTCGCATGTGCCAGTCGCTGGTCACCAGCCGGACACTCTTGTAGCGCCGCCGATCGAGCCATCGCCTGGCTTCCTCCGCATTTGAGCGGGTGTCGACCAATTCCGAGCCGAGGTCGACGCAGCAGTCGAACAGCCTCTGCTTGCCGCCAAGCCGTTCGACCAGGTCGACCTTGCGTACCGAGGGGTCGGCACCGGCGATCAGCAGCCGCTTGCCTTTGTCATTGGCGAGCAGGCTGGCGCCATATTCGATCCGTCCCTTGCCCCCGGTAATGACGACGATTGCGTCGACCTTCGGCGTCCCGGCGGCCGCGGGCGTCCCCAGTGTCACGGAGAACAGGGCGAAGCCGAGGCCATAAATTATGGCGGCGAAGGCGAGCAAACGAGCGATCATAGGCGATCGCGCAATGCCCTGAGCAAGGCTCCCCGCGCAACCTGGGTTGCAAGTAAAGCGATCGCGAGCGGCAACGTTATGAGCCACAACATGTCGTTCCAGCCGATCGGCGGCGTCCCGGCCAGCATGGTCGCGGTGCTCGCCCCGCCAAGGATCAGCGCAATGATGATACCTGCTGCGGCCGCGCCGGCGACCCCGCCCAGCAACGCGTCGATCGCGATCTGCCGAACGAACAGCCGCGCGACCTGGTCGTCGGTGGCGCCGATGCCATGCATCACCTCGATCGTGCCACGGTGGGTATCAAGCGCGCCGCGGGCGGCCAGCACTATTGCGGCCGCGCTGGCGAGGGCGATCAGCAGGACCAGTCCCAGCGCCAGCAGGGTCAGGCCGCGAAGTGCCTTGAGCAACGGTTCAAGGCTGGTGCGGTGGGCAATGAAACGCGCGCCCGGAACGGCACGCTCGATCGCCTCGCCGACCGCAGCGGGATTTGTGCCCGGCTTCAGGTTGATATCGATCATCGCCGGAAGCGGGAGGTCGGCGTCCTGCCCGGCGGGCCCCAGCCATCGCTCCAGCGTTCGCCGCAAATGCTCTGGCGGAACCTGGGCGGCGCTCATGACCTCCGGCCTCGATCGGGCCGCGGCTATGGCCGCCGGCGCCCTGGCCGAGCCATCGGCGATCTGGATGGAATAGCGATGCTCGACCCCCGACCTCACCACCGACGCCGTATTGGAAAGCGCCAGTCCGGCCGCCCCGACGACCACCATGACGAAGGTCATGATGGCGATCAGCACCGGCACCGGGCCCCGCACCCCGCTGGGCGGGATCAGGCGCCGCTCGGCATCGGTAACGAACAGCGGGTGGTTCATTCGCCACGCCCTCGTTGCGCGGAGCGGTCCGGGGCGGATGCCTGAGCGCGCCCGTGGGGTCGACCAGCGCGCCCTTTTCAAGCCGGATCAGCTGCGCGCCGGGTGTGGCGGCAATAAGCCCGACGTCGTGGGTGGCGACGATGACCGTCGTCCCCAGCCGGTTCATCGCCGTCAGCAAGTGCAGGATGCGCTCGGCCATGGCGGCATCGACATTGCCCGTCGGCTCGTCGGCAATGACCAGCTCGGGGCGGGCAATCACGGCACGAGCGATGGCCACCCGCTGCTGCTCGCCGCCGGACAGCGTCGGCGGTCGGGCGCTGGCGCGGTCGGCGAGTCCAACCCACGCCAGCATCTCGCGTACCGGTCCCTCGGTTTCCTCCTCGCTTCGGCCTGCGATCCGCAGCGGAAGCGCGACATTATCGAACGCGGAGAGGTGACGGATCAGGCGAAAGTCCTGGAATACCACGCCGATCCGGCGCCGATACGCCGGCATCGCGTCCCGCGGAGCCTTGCTCAATTCCTCGCCAAACAAGGTCATTCGCCCGCGCGTCGGGCGCTGAGCGAGGTAAAGCAGCTTCAGGAGCGAGGTCTTGCCTGCACCGGACGGGCCGGTCAGGAAATAAAAGCCGCCCTCGTTCAACCGGAAGTCAAGGTCGCGCAACACCTCGGCACCTGTGCCGTAGCGTAGTCCAACCCGGTCGAACTCGACGATACTAGCCGCCAAAATGCCGCTCCCTTCCCCGCACTTATCCGTGTGGCACGACGCGGCCCGCCTTGCCAAGGCGCGAACATTGCTGCTTAAACCGCGTTAACCGCTTCCGGGAGGCTCCGACCCCATATGATCCTGACCTGCCCCGCGTGCGACACCAAATATGTGGTGAAGGATGACGCCATTCCGCCACAGGGACGGCAAGTGCGCTGCGCATCCTGCAAGCATAGTTGGCATCAGGATCCCGAGCTGGTGCTCGCCGAGCCGGCCGAGCGAAGCCGACATCGACTTCGGGGGACCTCCTCAACCGCGACATGAGTCGGCCGAGGAGCCGATGATGGAAGCCCCCGCAGCCGCACAGGCGGACGGAAACTCGCCGCCGAGCCACAACCGAAATTCCGCATGAGAAGAATTCGCCATGGGGCGCGGTTGCCGAGGAACCGATTGCGTCGACCATGGCATTGGCGGGAGCGACGGGGGCTGAGGAAGGAGCCATGGCGGAGACGCCGGCGGTTGCCGACGAATGGCGCGCCCGTGGCGAGACCGAGCCCGACCATCCCGCCGAGGAAGAATTTCCCGGCTATTCACCGATCTCGAAGATGAGCCCAGGCGCAGGTGGCCGGTGGTCCTGATCATCCTGTTGGTGATCGCCGCCGCCGCCGCCGCCTTCTGGTTCTTCGCCCCGCCCGAATGGAAGCAACGGGCAGGCATTGCCCAGGCCGGCACGACGCCGCTGCAGCTGATGATCACCACCAGTGACCGACAACCGCTGCAAAGCGGCAATGAACTGGTGGCGATCAGCGGCCGAGTGATCAATCCGACCGATCAGGAACAGAATGTCCCGCCGATCCGCGCCGAACTGCGCGACCGCGACACCAGGCAAGTCGTTCATCGCTGGACGATTGCACCGCCGGCACGGGTGCTTGCGCCACGCAGCAGCGCCAGTTTCAATAGCGCGGAGGTCGATGTCCCCAAGGGCGGGGACGAGCTGACCGTGACGCTTGAATCAGCCAGCTAAACTATTGAAATTCAAGTAATTCCGCCGGTCTAGCAAGGCCGTCGGAATCGGCCAGTACCGAGCGTTCGGCGAGCGGCCCCTGCCGCGCCCGACAATCGACTTCGATCCGAAGCGGACGCCGGAAATGATCCTGATGCTGACTGTGGCGTTAGCGGTCGCGCTGACCCGCGGCCGGTCACTGGCGAGCCGCTCGGTCACCGGCGGACCGGCGGATGGAGCGGCGGATGCCGAGACTGCCAACAGGATGAGCGGGCCAACATGCCGGGCGTCATACCCCATCCGGCGCATCATGGTTAGCGGGCTGTTTACCATTGTTCCAGATTGGGCCGCATCGCTCGGCAAGGATGCCCGTTGCCAGCCCGGAGATGCTTTGCTAGAGGCCGCGCCCTACCCAAGGCAGCGCTGGCAAAGGCGCTGCTTTTTCACGAGTGCGGTCGTGGCGGAACTGGTAGACGCGCAACGTTGAGGTCGTTGTGGGCGAAAGCCCGTGGAAGTTCGAGTCTTCTCGACCGCACCAGCAAGCAGAGCGAGGCAATCCGCCGATTGCCGGATCCTAAGCTCAAATCCTCAGAAAGTCGTCTGGCACGACTTATGGTTAATGCGGGCTTGCGGCCGCGAGGCCTGATGCTGCCTGGCGAGCCATCGCGATCTGGCTCGCCTTCCGGATCCGGATCGTGCCCAGCCGCACGACCGTCTTGTCAGCGCTGATCTCCGCAGTCCTGGCGATATCGCGTTCGAGGCCGGCGACTTCTGCCGAGTCCGACTTGAGGCGGAAGCTGTAGCGGCCATAGGAGACCCGTTCGAACAGGAAAAAGCCATCGAAGTCGCTGCGCGCGGTGGCAACGGCGTTTCCGGAGGCATCGACAAGCTCGACGTCGAGCCCTTCAAAACCGCTGCCGTCGTCCTTGACCAGCACGCCTTCGATATCGCCGGCTCCCACCAGGCCGATTTCGATCTGGGCGGCGACGCCGGGCCTGGGCACGATCACCTGCAACGCCTTTTTCGGCGTCAGCGACGGGTCGGCAAGACTTTCGGTGTCGATGCCGACGGCGATCGGACGATGTGGCTGCAGTCCGCCGACCCGCACCATGCCTTTCTGGTTGGTTGGATCCTCCGACACCCGGCTGCCGGTGGTGATCAAGGCACCCTTTTCCCACGGTTCGCCATGATCCCGCGCTCCATTGTCGTTGAGATCGCGATAGACACGGGCCTCGACGCTGCCGCTGGCGGCCAGCCGCTGGCTGGTGAACTTCATCCCGCCGCGCGAGGAGTTCAGCGAGAAATTGAGATTGAGGCCGGCGGCGAAGGTGCCGTCGGTGCCGCCTTCGATCGATGCCGCGGCGGCGAGGCTGCTGAAGCGGCGGATGTGGGACAATCGCGCCCGGCCGCGCTTGACATCGGCATCATAGGCGATCGTCCCTTCCCAGTCCGCCTGTTCGGATGCCGACCAGTAGGCGCTGAGCTCGGCCGTGCGAAACCGGCTTTCGGGACGAAATTCCCAAATGGCCTGCCCGCGAAGCCGAACGTCCTTGATCCGACCGGATCCGATCAGGCCGACCTCCAATCGGTCCTGTTCGGTACTTCGGCCCATTCGGTGGCTCCAATCGGCCTGGGTGGCGAGGTTGAAGCCGTTGAAATTGGCCGACAGCCGCCCCGCGGCATTCAGCATCTTCTGGCCTTCGCCCTGTTCGACGTAGCGCAGGCTGCCATTGGTCGTGAATTGCTGGCTGCCGATCTTGATCGGGGCGCTGACCGAAAGTCGGGCGTCGCGGTAGATTTTCTCTCGCTTGCCATTGACGATGAAATCGTCGGCAAGCAGCGCATCGATATTGATATTCGCAGGGCCGATCCGGCCAATCGCCTGAAGTCGACCGGCCATGCCGCCCCTGGAATCGCGCGCGACCGCCGCTTCGACCAGCGCTGGCCCGATCGATTGGCGCACCGAGCCTTCGACGAAGGTCAGCCTCTGGTTGCCGGCGAGCAGCATGGTCGCAAGCAAGCCAATAGAGGTCCGCTTGCCCACGCCATGGTCGACCTGGACCGCGGCCTGCAGGTCGGGGCGGGTGAAATCGCCCGGCAGGCGCTCGAACTGGTCGCTCTCCCGCTCGACGATCTCGCTCAGCATATCCTTGCCGGGCTGGCTGATGCTCGCCCGGTACCAAGTCTGGCCGGGCGGAACCTGTTCCTGATCGACGTTTAGATGCTCAAGTCGGCTTCGCTGCTGTCCTTGCGGGCCGTAAAGGATGATTTCGAACTGGTTGGTTCCGTAGACCAGCGGCACATCCTCGAACTCATAGCGCTGCGACCCGTTGGACCGGCTAAATGCTAATAGTTCTCCGTTGCGATAAAGCTCCGCGTCCCACCCGGCCGGGAGCTCGCCTTCGAAGCGGGTGCGGTCGAACGCGACCGGATTGAACAGCGGCCGGTTGGTGATTTCCGCGCCACGGCCGCTCGACACGTTGAGCAGCCGGCTTGGCTGGCTCGCCACGTCGCCAACCGCAAAGTGAGTTGCATCGAGCGGGCCGAGCAATCCCCCTTCGGGATCCGAGCGATAGGCGCGGAGGCGAAGGGAATGGGGCTGCCCCTTGCGATCGGTGGTGAGGGTCGTCTCATAGGAGAAGTGAGCGATTTCGCCTGCGGCCATGATGGACGCGTGGCGATCGACCCGCATTCCGGTCGATGCCTGGTAGGCGACCCCGGCGCTGACCACGAAATCCAGCGCCGGGGCCCGCCACAATCGGTAAGGCAGGCGGACCTTGGGCAGATTTTCCAACGGCATGGCGGCCGGCTTGATCCGTGCGGCACGCTTCTCGCGCTCGATCGCCAGCTCGACGGGAAGCTTCGCCTCGGATTCGAGCATCAGCACGGACCCGCCGGTGAGCGGCTTTACGCCCAGCTTGAACCAACGGGCCAGCGCCGCCGAATCGATGCACCAGCCTTCCGGCGTCTCCCGCACCGAGCCGTCCGCCAGCCTTTCCTGCTGCCCGGCGAAGTCGAGCCGTGCCGCCGGCCACATCGATTTCAATCCTATTGTCTTCCTTGAACGCCCAGCCCGAAGCTTTCCTTGCCTCCAGGTCGATCTTCATCGGTAGGTCTAGAGCATTCAGGAAGTCGCCGAAGACGACGCAGGTACCCTCCGGAGTTTGGTAGGCGCGCACGCCATCCCCCAGCCGCAGCTGGCGGATATTCACGTCGAGCAGAAACTGCTCCTCGGGGTCCGCGATCCAGGCCTTGCCGACCGGCGAGGCGCCCCATGCGGCAGCGGCGCCGGCCAAGGCCAGCGCCGCGTGCGCGAAGGCGCGGCTCATCCAGCGGGTGGGCCGCTGCATTTTGGAGGTCCCCGCGCCCCGCCTGGCCGGACTTAGCGGAGGACCGCGCTGGTTTCGGCGATGGTCACCGGACCGGTGTCGGTCGGTTCGACATATTGGACGGTCACCTGGCCAGTGGCGTTGGCGACCTGCGCCGGGTCGATCGGGAGGGTCACCGACCGTTGACCGATTTCCGTATAGACGGCAATTCCGGCCGCCATGGCGATCGGCTTTTCAACACCGGCCTTGAGGACTCGAATCTCGCCGAACGTCGAGCGGCTGCCCGAGCGGCTGATATCGAGCGAAATTGCCGGTTTTCCGCCGTCGGAGACCTTGCGAACATTGCTCAGCGCCGCCTTGGCCTCGAGGCTGCCGAGCCGGACGATCACCGGAATGGTCACGCCGTAAATCGGGCGAAGCTGGAACGCGACGCCGTCGACCTTGGCAGGGGCCGTAACGGGCTGCGGCGCGGGAATGGCGCGAAACAGCATGTGAACCCGATATTCGCCATCCGGAAGCCCTTGCGGCGCCCGGGCCGACAGCCGAATCGCCTGCGGCTGATTGGGAGGCAGGGTCACCTTGCGCGGCGCATAGAGGATCATATCCTGGGCCGCCTTTTCCTTATCGTTCGGAACATCGATTTCGGTGAGCTTGCCCTCCGGGCTCATCCGCCGGAGCTCGGCGGAAATGCGATAGGTGGCAACATCGTCGCCGATATTGTTGAGGATCACCTCGGTCCCGCGGCTGCCGTTGAGCACGACACGGGTCGGGGCGACCAGCAAGTCGCCAACGCCGGCCTGGGCCGAAGGTGCGAGCAGGAGCGCCGGCGCGATGAGCGCGAGCTTGCCGATGGTACCGAGCGAAAAGCGAGCCATGAATTCCTCCAAAATGGTCTGGAGGAGAATGGCTCCAAAATGGTTATTATTCGGCTAACCATGTGGGGAAACTGCGCATGAAAAAAGGCTGCCGATCGCTCGACAGCCCCTTTCAGCAGCCCAAATGGATGGGCGACCGGGATAACCTTAATATTCGACGGTGACCTCGATATCACCGGTGTAGAGACCTTCGGAGACGCTCTGGTCGATCAGGATCTCACCGCCGACCGTGAACAGCGTGCCGACCGAGCCGGAATTGGCCAGGTCGACTGTCGTCTGACCGTTCGGCGTGAACGTGAGATCGTCCGTGCCGTTGGTGATCGTCGTCGGGTAATAGTTGACCGTCACCGTGTGGTTGTTGTTGCCGGTCACCCGGTAACGGGCCGACACGGGGCTGCCGGTGCAAGTCAGGTTGCCCGGTGTATTGCCGCAAGTGACCGCGCCGGTATCGGCGTCAATCGAGATGGTATCCGTGGCGAAGACTGCGACGCTGCCGAAGTTGAGGTCGCGGTCGCGAGACAAGGTCAGCGGCTTGGTGATGGTGACATTGGCCTGTGGCTTCGAGCCGGCCGGTGCCGGGACTTCGACGCCTACCGGAACGGCAAGGGCGGGCGTCGCAGCAATCGTGGCAGCGGCGGCCAGGGCCGCCATGCGAGCAAATTTCTTCATCTCTTATTCCCCACTTGGTTTTCAAACGATGGCGGCTGGCATGGTTGGCCAATCCGGTAACCGCTCAATTAACCCTGACCGCTTTCGGCTTCGCTCAACGATATGGTTTCCGGCCCGTTAAGGATTAATCCGATCCGGGGAGATGCGCCTCGGCGGGCTCAGAGATACTCGACATTGACGCGGACGTCGCCGCGGAACTCGCCGTCGGTATCGCCCGACACCTGGACCATTCCGCCAATCGGAAATTCAATCGGCCATTCGAATCGAGTCTCGTTACGGGAGGCAGGTCTGAGCGGATCGATTCGAGGCGGACTGTTCCGCCATTGAAGCCGATGAGCTCAATGCTGTGCGGCAACTCGATGCGAACCTGGCGACCCGGCTCGCCGCGAATTGCAACTTCCCCCAGTGTAGCGCGAAGGCTGATCGCGGAGACCGATCCGATCACCGCACGGGATCCATCCGGCTTAAGCTCGGCGCTGCCCGCACCGGCACCGGCCAGGATGAGCCGGTCGAAATCGAGCCGTGCCGCGACTTCCAGGCTGACCGGCATCTCCGGGCGGCTGTCGGCGGCGGCGTTGGATGGATTGCACAACAGGCAGGGAGCCATGACATCCTGAGCAAGCGCGGGCATGGCAAGGCCCGTGGCGCAACTCAGCGCTAAAGCGGCAAGAAAGGCGGACTTGCGTCGCATAATTGCAGGGACGCTATGAGCTGCGCGTTGAAACAAGGTTAACGCGCCATTCAAGCCAGCTGAGGGACCGGCCCGGCATGAGCCGGCAGTTTTCCAGCTACGCTTGTCGTGTCGGTGCGAAGCCAATAGGGATTCCTGCCTAATGGCCCAACCGTCCCCGTCCAAAGCCAAGGGAATCGCCGTTTCAGCCCTCAAATGGGGGGGTGCCGCCGCTTTTCTCGGGCTTATCAGCCTGGTCGTTGCCGTGGCGGTGGCGATGGCGTCGCTGCCCGATTACCAACAGCTGTCCCGCCGGTCCGATCTCGGCCAGATGGTCCGGGTGCGTGCCGCTGACGGGACCCTGCTGGTGTCGCTTGGGCCCAGTTTCGGCCGATGGCTCAAATATGATGCGATTCCGCCGACCATGCGGTCCGCGATGATCGCGGTCGAGGACAAGCGCTTCCGCAGCCACATCGGTGTCGATCCGATCGGCGTCGCCCGTTCTTTCAAGGTTCGCTTCGAAAGTGGCCGCTGGAGACAGGGCGGGTCGACCATCACCCAGCAGCTGGCGCGAAATATCTTTCTGACCAACAGCCGAACCTTCGGCCGCAAGGTCAAGGAGGCAGTGCTGGCCCTGGCGCTCGAGCGCAAATTCTCCAAGGACGAGATCCTCGAGCTGTACCTCAACCGGGTTTATTTCGGCGGCGGCGCCTACGGCATCGACGCGGCCAGCAGAACCTTCTTCGGTCACGGCGCGGAGCGCCTGACACTGGGCGAGGCCACGATCATCGCCGGCCTGGTCAAGGCTCCATCAAATTATTCCCCCACCGCCGACGTCGAAGCTGCCCGTGGGCGCGCCAGCGTTGTGCTCAATTCCATGGTCAAGAACGGCTTCCTGCCAGCCGCCTCGGCGGCGGGGATCGATCCTGCGGAAATCAAGGTTCAGCCGGCGGTCAAGCAGAACAGCGTCCGTTACTTCACCGACTGGGCCCTGCCGCAGCTCGACATGTTGATCGACGAAACCAGCGAGCCGATTGACGTTTTCACCACGCTGGATCCCCGCATGCAGGCGGCGGCCGACCAAGCGATCAATGGTTACACGCCCCCCGGCGCGCAGGGCGCGATGGTCGCGCTCGATCGCGACGGCGCGGTCAAGGCGATGGTCGGCGGGCGCAACTATGTGGATTCAATCTACAATCGTGCAACGCAGGCCGAACGTCAGCCAGGATCGGCATTCAAGCTGTTCGTCTATCTGGCCGCGCTGGAATCGGGGATGAAACCTCAGGACACGATTGTCGACGAGCCAGTGACGATCGACGGTTGGACGCCGCGCAACTCGACGCGCACCCATCTGGGGCCCGTCAGCCTGCGCGAGGCCTTTGCCCGGTCGATCAACACGGTCAGCGCCAAGATCGGCGATGCGCTGGGCTTCGGCACGATTGCCGACATGGCGCACCGCTTCGGCATTTCGGGCAAGATTTCGACCTTCCCGTCGATGGTGCTGGGTACCAGCGACGTCAGGTTGATCGACATGACGCGGGCCTTTGCCGCTGTTCAGAACCGGGGCGTCGGCACACCGCCCTATGCAGTCCGCAAGGTGGTCACGGCCGACGGCCGGCTGCTTTACCAGCGCCAGGCGGAGGAGCAGCGCGTGCTGGTTGCACCGTGGGTCGCCGCGGGGATGACCGACCTGTTGCAGACCGCTGTCCTGTCAGGGACCGGGCGCGCCGCTCAGATCGGCCGCCCCGTTGCCGGCAAAACCGGCACCACTTCGTCAAACAAGGACGGCTGGTTCATTGGCTTTTCCAGCGGCCTGACCACTGGCGTCTGGATGGGCCGCGACGATGCTCGGCCGGTTGCCGGACTTCAAGGCGGCACTGCACCGGCGCGGGCGTTCGCCACATTCATGAAAGTGGCTGTCGCCAAGCGCCCGGTCGAACAGTTTGAGACGCAGGCGCAGATGCCGACCTGGCAACCGGAGCCCGATGAGGAAGCCTGGGACTATAATTATGTCGATCCCGAACCGCTGGTCGACGCTGACGGCAATCCGATCGGAACCCAACCCACCGATCCGCTGGCTCCGGAATTGGTCACGCCCCAGCGGGATGTGGAGACCGAGGAATGGCTTGACGAGGTCCTGCGGCGGAACCCGGACAACCGCCCGCAACCTGGCGAACGCCAGCCTCCGCGACAGCCGCCCGAGAGGCCGGCCGATCGCCCGCCTCCTCGCCAGCCCTCAGATGGCGCGGCCGACCCGCTTCAGCCGCGGACCTAGGGCTTTCAGTTCGGCGCGCGCGGCACGGACACTGCCGCCGTAAAGCTCCGCCTCCAGTGCATCGAAACTCGGGTCCGTGGTTCATGTGCCGCCGGTGCGCCACTTCGTGCGCAACCAACCAGCGGAGCAGGTGCGGCGGGGCGAGAGCGATCCGCCAATTGTAACGGATCGCGCCGGTTGACGAGCAACTGCCCCAACGGCTTCGGGCGTCGCCGACGGAAACCGCGCTGACGGTAACGCCCGCCTTGTGCGCCATCGCCAAGGTGGTTTCGCCGAGAATCCGCCGTGCCTCGGCCCGAAGATAGCGTTCGATCCTTGTGGGGAATGCCTCGATCGGCCCGCCGCATTGCAGCACATCGCCGGCCAGCACCGGCAAGCGCGGCAGTGCCTCGTCCCAGCCAAGACGGACGTCACGGCCTTGCAATGGAATGAACGCTCCGGGCGTCAGCGGCTCGCCGGGCTGAATGCGGCTGAGCTGGGTTTCGACCCACTGCGATTGTCGTTCGGCCCATTGCAGTGCTGCTCGGCGACTCATTCGCTTGGGAACGGTCAGCACCAGCAGTTCACGGGCCTCGTCGAGCCGCAGGCGCAGCGACCTGGCGCGAGGATGGGAACGAAGTTCGATGGGCCAGGCCAAGCCCGGCAAGCTCAGCGGCTCAGAGCGGCTTGTCGACAAGATGCCATTCCAACTCGCCGGCATCGACCTCGCTGACTGTCCAGCCGCGCGTCGACTGCCCCGCCTCATGTACCGTCTCCCGGCTCCCCGAGATCAGATAATGCCATTCCGGCAGCGGCTTGTCTTCCCAGCGCAGCCGGTAGGCGCAGGTCGCGGGCAGCCACTCCAGCTCGTCGAGCTTGTGCGGGTCAAGCTTCACGCAGTCGTGAACCAGTTTTTTCCGGTTCGCATAGTCGGTGCATTGGCCTGTGCGCCGATCAAGCAGCTTGCAGGCGACATTGGTCGGAAACAGCTCACCGGTTTCTTCATCCTCAAGCTTGTGGAGACAGCAGCGGCCGCACCCGTCGCACAGTGCTTCCCACTCGCCGCGGTCGAGAGATTCGAGAGACTTTTCCCAGAAAGGGATTGCGTTATTCATCGTCAGATCACAGTTGGTCCGTCAAAGCTTTGAGATCAAGACGGGGATAGGCGAAAGTGAGCATCCATCGAGGCTGGACGAAAGCGGGCTTGGCGTTGGCGCTTGCGATCGTTCCGGTTTCCCTTGCGGCACAGGGTCTCGGCATGAATGCGTCGGACGGAGAAGCCTTCCTGAACGCCGTCAAGGACGGCGAGGCCGGCAAGGCCGTCGAGCTGGCCAACCAACCCGGATCCCGCGTCGCCAGCTATCGCGGTTACAACGGCGATACCGCTTTGCACATCGTCACTCGCAAGCGCGAACTCGATTGGGTCGGTTTCCTGCTGAACAAGGGCGCCGACCCCAATGTGGGCGACGCTAATGGAGACACGCCTCTGATCATTGCGGCCGGCATCGGATTCTCAGAAGCGGCCGGCTACATGTTGGCGAAGGGAGCCAGGGTCGATTCGATCAATCGGCGCGGTGAGACCCCGCTGGCCATCGCAGTGCAGCAACGCCAACCGCGAATGGTAGAGCTGCTGCTGAAGGCGGGCGCCAATCCTGACCGGCCGGATCGGGTCAGCGGCTATACGCCGCGCGATTACGCCAAGCGCGACACGCGCAATCCGCAGCTGCTGCGACTGATCGAGACCATCAAACCGACGGCGAAGAAGCCGGTCGCTGGCCCGGTGATCAACTAAAAGTCTGCGCCCAGCGACGGGTCGATCTGCGCCGAAAGTCGGCGCGCCGCCCGTCGGGCAAACCGCAACGTCTCGGCCTTGCGCCTGGCTGCGGCAAGCGCACGGGTCGAGGACTCGCGCATCACTGCTGCATCATAACGATCGGCCACCAACAGCCCGGCCTCGCCCGGCAGGAACCGCTCTTCCTCCAGGAAATGGCACAGCGCACGCGGCACCGCCCAGAAGAAGCGGTCGCAATATTCCAGATAGTCGGTCCATTTCTGGTCGCCGAGCAGGTCGGCCTTGCTGACCTTGATTTCGACGATGGTCAGTTCACCGCGCGGCCCAATCGCCATCAGGTCTGCGCGGCGCCCGTTCGGCAGCGGCACCTCGCACATCGCAAACAGGTCGTGCCGGCAGAACAGGCGGGTGACACCGCGGGCCACTTCCGCGGCGATCGGCGGCTCATCGATGAAACAACCGGGAATGGGACTCGAAGCCATTCCGGAGAGTTAGAACAAAAGGTGCCCACAGCCAATCGGGGATTGGCACGGGCACTGTTGGTATCAAAAAAATCGTTAGCGGTAGAAGACGTGGTTGCCGAGCGTGCCGACTCAATTCAGCCTCCAGCCCGGCGAAACCCGCCGTGCGTGGAAGAACAGCGCCTTGCCCATCGGGGATGGATGGAGTTCGTCGTCGACGATTTTGGCGATCGCCACCGCTTCCTGCCAGTCGCGGCTGGCGCGCGGGATATGGGGCATCGAACGCCCTCGGACGAAGCTGAACTGACTGCGCTGGTAGACCACCCCGCAATAACTTGACGGGAAGCGGCCCGAGTTGGCGCGGTTGGCAATCACATGGCCGACCGCCAATTGGCCCTGAAGGCTTTCGCTCTTGGCTTCGAAATAGATCGCGCCGGCGAGGCATTCGAGCTCGTTGCTCCCGGCATCCGAGCTGCGCATCGTCGCAACGGTTTCCGCCAGGGTCGCGCCGGGCTTGGTCGCTTCATCGAGCCGCTCCTCATCCGCAGAGAGGGGAGCTAGCGGGTCCCTTTCCTCCACGAGCGGTAGCGGGGTCACTTCCATTTCAGAAGGAAGGGCAGTCTCGGCGACCGAGGGCTCAACTACCGGAGTGGACCCGGCATTCACTTGGGCTGGAGCGACCGACGAAGCGGACAGGGCAGCAATCACCATGAAGGCGGAACGAAGCGGCACGAACATGCAAACCGTCACTTGGGCGGTGAACCGGCCGCTCGGCGTGCTGCATAAAGACAGCTTCGACGAGGGTGATTCCCCGACTGCGTGGCACCTCTATCCGGCCTACACTGCCGATATGCGGATGCCCCCCGCGTGGAATAGTTCGCCCCTGATTTCGGAAGCGTTCCGTCCGGTCAACCTTCAAGGCCGGTTTCCACGATGAATTGTTCCGGCTCCGCGACGTCCAGTTCGATTAACCATAAATCTTCATCAAAACGCACTCGCTTTTGGCTCCAATCCGCCATCGCCGCGGCATTTGCGCCTGCAACCGGGCCGACCCGTTGCCAGTCATAACTTCCGTCCACCGACAGGGAGCGTTCGAAGCAAGCCCAATGGGCACCCCGGGCAGTCACCACGACGACCAGCGATCCGCGGTCTGGGTCGCCGCGCTTCAATACCGTGCCGAACCCGCCCACCGTCTCTGCGCGGCGGATTAGAGAAGCTGCTTCGAGATGGGCGGGAAGCCGCTCGGCCATCAACCTGGTCGGTAGCCGTCAAGGCCCGACAGCGCGATGCGGGATCGCATGAAGGTACCCGTTCCTCTGGCGCATTCCTCGCCCTCGGAATCGACGATCCGCGCCTCGGCGACGAAGACCCGCCTTTTGCCGGAGATCCAACGACCCTCTGCGCGCGCCTGGCCGCCGCGCATCGGCTTGGTGAAGTGCAGATTGAAAGCGGTGGTCAACAGAAAGCGGTCGCTGACCAGCCCATTGGCCGCGTAAAATGCGGCATCGTCGAGCATCTTGAAATACAACGTGCCATGGGCGGCGCCCGCGGCATGGAAACTGTCGGGCGCGACCGGGAAGGAAATCTCGCTTCGCCCCGCCTCGGCCAGAACGATGTGCGACTGAAACAACCGATTGATCGGTGCCGAGTTGTACAGAGACTCAAGCGCTCGCAAATGCGCCGCCTTGCCGGTCGGCACTCCCTCAGGCCGCATCCCGCTCCTCGGCGCCGATCAGCACCGCGGCCATGGCATCCCGCGTGCGCGCCCCGCGTAGCTTCTCGACAATTCCGCCATGTCGAACGAGCCGGCTGACCGCCGCTAGCGCCTTGAGATGCTCGGCCCCCGCGTCGGGCGGCGACAGCAGCAGGAATACGAGGTCGACCGGCTGGCCGTCGACGGCCTTATAATCGATCGGCGCGGCAAGCCGCGTTACCAAGGCGTAAACCCGATCGAGGCGGTCCAGCTTCCCGTGCGGAATTGCGACCCCCCCGCCGAAGCCGGTCGAACCGAGGCGCTCCCGCTCGGCGATGGAGTTGGCAATGGTCGACGGATCGAGCGCCAGCCGAGCGGCGGCAATCTGGGCAATCTGATTTAGCAGCTGGCGCTTGTTGCCCGCCGACAAATCGACCCGGATCGCTTCAAAATCGAGAAAATCGGAAAGCTGCATCTCATGGATTCCAGAACAAGCAGTTACGCGCAGGCAACGACTCCGGCCGCACTAGCCGAGCTTGTTATCATTTGTCACTTATCGGACGGTTCGACCCAGCCGATGGTTCCATCATCCCGGCGATAGACCATATTATATTCGCCGCTCTTCGGATTGCGGAACATCAGCGCGTTGGTATTCCTGAGATCGAGCATCATTACCGCGTCCGATACGCTGGCTTCGGGAATATCGACCCTGGTCTCGGCAACGATTGCCGGAGCGGGCGGAACCGGCTCTTCCTCGTCCGGCGTCGCGAAGATCGTGTAGCCGGCGCTTTCCGGCAGGGCCGCTCCATCGCCCTCCCCGCGCCGGTCGCGCAGCCGGTCCATGTAACGCTTAAGCTGCTTCTCGATCTTGTCGGCCGCGCCGTCGAACGCGATATGGGCGTCATTCGCCCGGTTCGACGATTTCAGTACCACACCCTGGTTCACCGGAGCGACAATGTCGCACGTGAAATCCTCATAGGGTCCGCGGCCAAAGGTGACGTTGGCCGCCACGGCGCGGGAAAAATAGCGGTCGGCGATTGCCGACAGCCGGTCGGAGACATGTGAACGGAGAGCCTCGCCGGTATCCACCTGATGACCCGCGACCCGAATGTCCATCTTGGCTCTCCTTTCATCTCCCGCCGCTCAGGCTCGAACGGAGTCAGGCGGCGCCGCGTTCCGACGTGGGTGCGAGGAATCGATCCCACAAGGGATTGACGATCTTGGCCAGGAACGAGCGATGCCGGGCCAGCTCAGCGAGCGAGGCGAAGTGCGGTCTCGGCTCCCGAACCGGCCGATCGACGGCCGACGCCGACCCAGGCTGCCGGGTCGCCACGGCTGGGGCATCGGCAACCAGGCCGAGCCCGATCTGCCGGCCGCCGGTCAGCTCGATATAGACTTGTGAAAGCAGTTGCGCGTCGAGCAGTGCGCCATGCTTGACGCGCTGCGAGCGATCGACCCCGTAGCGGGTGCACAGCGCGTCAAGACTATGCTTCGCACCGGGATGTCGCGAACGGGCAAGCAGCAGCGTGTCGACCATGCGGCTCATGCAGACAATCGTCCGGCCGCAGCGCTCCAACTCGTGATTGAGAAATCCGAAGTCGAAGCTGGCATTGTGGGCCACCAGCGGCGAATCGCCGATGAATTCCAGAAGCTCTTCGACCTTGTCGGAGAACCGCGGCTTGTCCGACAGGAAGATGTCGGACAGCCCGTGGACGGCTTCGCGCTTCGCTCGGCATTGGCCGATCGGGATTGAAGTAGCAGTGGAAATGGCGACCGGTTTCGACCCGGCCGATCATCTCGATGCAGCCGATTTCGACTATGCGGTCGCCGGCCGCGGGAGAAAGTCCCGTGGTCTCCGTGTCGAAGACAATTTCGCGCATGGCTTCCTTAAACACCCGTCGGCAGGCCGAGACAATACAGGATATTGCGCACCTGGGTCCGGGTTTCTTCCAACGTGCCGGAAGTGTCGACGACAAAGTCGGCGCGGGCTCGCTTTTCTTCATCCGGCATTTGCCGAGACAGGATTTGGCGGAATTTTTTGTCGGTCATACCGACGCGGGCCATCACCCTCTCGCGCTGCAGTTCGGTGGCGGCCGAGACCACGATCACCTTGTCGAACGCTTCATTGCCGCCGGTCTCGAACAGCAAGGGTATGTCGAACAGAAGCGCCGGAGCAGTCCCATGCTCGACGATGAACCGGGTGCGCTCATGATGGACGGCGGGGTGGACAATCGCTTCCAGCGCCGCGAGCTCATCGCGGTCAGACAATACCGCCGCCGACAACGCGTCTCGATCGACCGCCCCTTCACGGGTCGTGCCGGGGAAGCGCGCCTCGATCAGCGGTACCAGCCGGCCGCCAGGCCCTTGCAGCTCGCGCACAACGGCGTCGGCATCGAAGGTTGGAACGCCGGCCTCGGCAAACATCGCCGCGACGGTCGACTTGCCCATGCCGATCGACCCGGTGAGCGCCAGCGTGATCATGGTTTGAGCTTGTGCCAAAGTTCGGCGTCGCGGTCACGCGGCGCTTCCTGGCCGAAGAACAGCTTGAAACTGGTTGCGGCCTGCTCGACCAGCATGCCGAGACCATCGACTGTATGCAGGCCGCGTGATCTGGCCGCCACGATCAAGGGGGTTTCGGCGGGGTCATAGACCATGTCGAACACCCAGCCCTGGTCGGACATGCGGTCGAGGTCGCAGTTAAGACAGTCGCGGCCGGCCATGCCAAGCGGCGTGGCATTGATCAGCCCATCGCCGGTGATGGGTGCCGTAAACAGCACCGGTTCGACGTCGAGCCCGAACTCCACGGCAAGCTTGGTCGCCTTGGCGAGATCGCGCGCCTGGATTCGAACATTGGTGATTCCAACCAGCTTCAGCGCCACCAGGGCCGCTCGAGCCGAGCCGCCATTGCCCAGCAGGACGACGCTGCCCATCCGCGCCTTGGCCTGATGCAGACGTGACAGGAGCGTGGCAATCGCCCCGACATCGGTGTTGGCGGCGATCAATTTCCCCTCGCGCATCATCAGTACATTGGCCGCGCCCGCCGCGACCGCCCAATCGGCAGCACCGTCCGCCAAGGCCACGGCATCGAGCTTGAGCGGCATGGTTACGTTGGACCCGAGCCAATCGGCGTCGGTCCGCTTTTCGGCGAGATAGGCGGGCAACTCCGCCCGACTCACCTTTCGACGGCTGTAACTCGCCTTCAAACCCAACGCCTCGAGCCAAAAGCCGTGGATGAGCGGGGACAGGCTGTGGTCGATCGGATCGCCAATTACCTCGGCATAACCTGCCCCGACCTTCGTCGAAGTCGGCGCTGGCGTCATGACGGCATCATTCCCCTCTGACGCAGGGCGCCAAGGAGTGGAATGCAGCGGCATGCCAAGGATGGTGAAATGGCTGCCCTCGACTTCTTCGAACAGCGTGACGCCGCGGCCCTCCATTCGAAATACGCCGACGCACGCTCCGACGTCGGGCCACTCAAGATCGAGATATTGTTCGATGAAACGGTCGCTCAGCGGCCGGATCCGAAGCCGCGCCGTCTCTGCATGGCTCCAGTCGATCACGCCGTCCTTTGCAAGCGCCACCGCGCTGGACAGCACCATGGTCTGATCGGAGAACGCACGCAGATGCGCGGTCGCCTGGCGGCGATTGGTCGGCTTGGAATAGCGGACGCCGTTGACACTGACCGTGCTATCGCTGCCGATCACCCAATCGTCCGGATCGGCCACGGTCGAGGTGGCCTTACCCTCGGCGAGTTGGCGAGCCAGCTCATCCGCCTTCCGGCCGGTCTGCTTGACTTGATCTTCGTCAAATCGCGGTGGGCGAACGTCGAAAATGATGCCGGCTTGTTTCAGCATCTCGCGCCGGATTTGGCTGCTGCTGGCCAATATCAATGACATAGTGCCCCCGGGGGAAAAGTCTGTGGAAAAGTCGCTGCATCCTCTAGCGCGAAGCCGGGGACGACCCAATGGCTCCAATCGGCCCACGGCAGCCCCGACTTCATTCGAGACTTGGTCCACAGGGGAAAACGGCTATCCACAGGCTGTGAATCCCGGGAGCGAAGCTCAACGACTCGTCCAAAAGCCGCGATTCGGAGCGAATCGCGCCCTGTTGGCAAATTCGGGAGGCGCGCTTAAATCCCGCTGCCAACCTGCCAACTAATCCATCAATATTCTAATTCTATAAATATAAGGGAGAATAGAGGGTGGCCCCGGCCTCGCCTGACCTCGCTGACAAGCCCCTGCTGGCAGTGCTTCGCGGCGAGCGGCGCGATCCTCCGCCCATGTGGCTGATGCGTCAGGCCGGCCGTTACCTGCCCGAGTATCGCGAACTGCGCGCGCTCAAGGGCGGGTTCCTCGACCTGGCTTACGATCCCGAGGCTGCGGCCGAGATTACCTTGCAGCCGCTTCGACGGTTCGCCTTCGACGGGGCGATCCTCTTTTCGGACATTCTGGTGGTTCCCCACGCCATGGGGATGGAGCTGACCTTCGTCGCCGGCGAGGGGCCCAGGCTTGCTCCACCCCTGTCGGGCGCCCGCATTCGCGATCTCAAACCGGGTATAGAGCGGCTCGATCCAATCTATCAGACGGTGCGGCGGGTGAAGGCGCAATTGTCGCCCCAGACGACTTTTCTCGGCTTCGCCGGCTCGCCCTGGACGGTGGCGACCTACATGATTGCCGGACAAGGCAGCCGCGAGCAGGCCGAGGCCCGTCAGCTCGCTTATTCCGACCCGGCAAAGATGGACGCTATCCTGGACATCGTCTCGCGCATCACGGTCGACTATCTATCGGGTCAGGTCGAGGCGGGGGTGGATGCGGTACAGCTGTTCGACAGCTGGGCAGGAAGCCTTTCGCCGGCGCAGTTCGAACATTTGGTAATCGCCCGCACCGCTTGGATCGTCACCGAGTTCAAGAAGCGCCATCCACATACGCCGATCATCGGATTTCCAAAGGGCGCCGGCGGCAAGCTCCTCGCCTACGCGGCCGAGACCGGCGTTGATGCGATCGGGCTTGATGAAACCGTCGACGTGGCGTGGGCGGCCCGATCATTACCGGCGGGGCTGCCGGTACAGGGCAATCTCGACCCGCTGGCGCTGATTGCCGGCGGGGAAGCGCTCCGAGCCGCCGTCCGCCGTATCCTTGACGGCTTGGCCGAGCGGCCCCACATCTTCAATCTGGGCCATGGGATCCAGCAGACAACGCCGATCGCGCATGTCGAGCAGCTGGTGTCGTTGGTGAGGGGCCTGGGGGGATAATGGCGTTCCTGTCCGAATTTCAGGGTTTTCTCGGTGCAGCCTACCTTTGGGTGAAGGCGGCGCACATCACCTTCGTGATCTTCTGGATCGCCGGACTGTTCATTGTCCCGCGTTATTATATCCATCACCAGGCGACCACTCCGGGTTCGGCCGAGGACCGCGCCTGGATCGAACGCGAGGACAAGGCCCGGACGATCATCCTGATGCCGGCCATGCTGATCGTCTGGGTGCTCGGCCTGATGCTGGCGGTTCATTTGAATATCTGGGGCCAATATTGGTTTTCGGCCAAGCTGCTGCTGGTCATTTCGCTGACGGGTTACCAGGGCTGGATCGGCGGCTATGGCAAGAAACTCGCCAAGGGTCACCGCGACCTGGATGACAAGAGGCTTCGGCTGATGAATGAGGTGCCGGGCATCCTCACCGCCTTCATCATCGTGCTGGTGATCGTCCGACCGTTCTGACATGCCAACGGTCCTGACCCATGCTGCGCTTCCCTTGATCGCTGCGTGGGGCCTGGGTCCGGGCCGGGTACCGCCCCGCCTGGCTTTGGTCGCGGCAGCTGTAGCCGTAGTTCCCGATCTGGATGTCCTGGGTCGATTTGTCGGCATCCCGGTAGAATCCATCCTGGGACATCGGGGCGCCAGTCACTCGGTTGCGGCGGCCCTTGTCGTTGCAATGGTCGCCGCAGCCATTCCGGCCCGACCTATTGGGTGGCCCCGCCGGTGGTGGTTTCTGTTCCTGTCGGCGCTCTCCCACGGTTCCGCCGACATGCTCACCGACGGAGGGAAGGGAATCGCTTTTTTCTGGCCGCTGACCTCGGACCGCATGTTTTTCTGGTTTCGGCCGGTCGAGGTTTCGCCGATATTCTTGCGTGGCCTGGAAAACGGAAAGCTGTGGCTAGTCCTGGCATCCGAGATGTTCTGGATACTGTTGCCCGTAGGCATCCTGGCGATCTTGTTTCGCTTAGGGGGACAACCCCATATTGACTTGAGCAAGGGCCAATCATAACGCCTTGGCCAAGACGGCTGCGTCGGCCCGACTTTCCCATTTTTCGCCGATGCGCCCAACCCCTTTCGCGGCGTCCTGCCGCAAACGGTTAAAATTCCTACTTATTTCGTTCGAAAGCTATTTTTCATGCATCTTAAGGACCTGAAGAAGAAAACCCCTGCCGATCTTGTCGCGCAAGCGGAAGAAATGGGGATCGAAGGCGCGTCGACGATGCGCAAGCAGGACCTGATGTTCTCCATCCTCAAGGTCCGCGCCGAAAGCGGTGCCGAGATCAACGGCATGGGCACGATCGAAGTGCTCAATGACGGATTTGGCTTCCTGCGCAGCCCAGAGGCCAACTATCTTGCCGGGCCCGACGATATTTATGTCGCGCCGAACCTCGTCCGCCGCTTCGGCCTGCGCACCGGCGATACCATCGAAGGCGAAATCCGCGGTCCCAAGGACGGTGAGCGCTATTTCGCGCTGACCAAGGTCACCCAGATCAACTTCGACGACCCCGAGGCGGTTCGCCATCGCGTCAATTTCGACAATCTGACCCCGCTCTATCCGGATTCGAAGCTGACGCTCGACAGCGTTGACCCGACGCAGAAGGACAAGTCGGCGCGGGTCATCGACATCGTCGCGCCGCAGGGCAAGGGCCAGCGCGCACTGATCGTCGCTCCGCCGCGCACCGGCAAGACCGTGCTGCTGCAGAACATCGCCAAGGCGATCACCGACAACCACCCCGAGGTGTTCCTGCTCGTCCTGCTGGTCGACGAACGGCCTGAGGAAGTTACCGACATGCAGCGCAGCGTGAAGGGCGAAGTGATTAGCTCGACCTTCGACGAGCCCGCCTCGCGCCACGTCCAGGTCGCCGAGATGGTGATCGAGAAGGCCAAGCGGCTGGTCGAGCACAAGAAGGACGTGGTGATCCTGCTCAACTCGATCACCCGTCTCGGCCGCGCATACAACACGGTGGTGCCGAGCTCCGGCAAGGTGCTGACCGGCGGTGTCGACGCCAACGCCCTGCAGCGGCCGAAGCGCTTCTTCGGCGCCGCCCGCAACATCGAGGAAGGCGGCTCGCTGTCGATCATCGCCACCGCGCTGATCGACACCGGATCAAAGATGGACGAGGTCATCTTCGAAGAGTTCAAGGGCACCGGCAATAGTGAGATCGTGCTCGACCGGAAGGTCAGCGACAAGCGCATCTTCCCGTCGCTCGACGTCGGCAAGTCCGGCACCCGCAAGGAAGAATTGCTGGTCGACCAGGCCGTACTCAGCAAGATGTGGGTGCTGCGCCGCATCCTGATGCAGATGGGAACGGTCGATGCGATGCAGTTCCTGCTCGACAAGATGAAGGACGCCAAGTCCAACGAGGACTTCTTCGCCTCGATGAACCAGTAATGGAACCAAGCGCCGCGCCGCCGCTTTGGGCCGCAAGCGCAATCTGGGGATGACGATGTTCGAAATGCTGATGGCCGCCGCGGCCGCGACGACCACCGTGGGATTCGGCGGCCCGGCCGACATCTGGGCCTCGATCGTCAAGGATTTCTCCAACATCACCGAGCCGACGGCGTTCGCTGCCT
The DNA here is from genome assembly GCA_963844355.1 of uncultured Alphaproteobacteria bacterium. GTDB lineage: Bacteria > Pseudomonadota > Alphaproteobacteria > Sphingomonadales > Sphingomonadaceae > Sphingomicrobium. Next base: position 102,275 of record CAWJNY010000003.1, on the reverse strand, counting down.
TCATGCAGGTGCTGATGATCGATCTGGTGCTTGCCGGCGACAATGCGATTGTCGTCGGCGCGCTGGCCGCAGGGCTTCCGGCCGAGCAGCGCAAAAAGGTCATCTTCATCGGCGTGCTCGCGGCGCTGGTGCTGCGCGTCCTGTTCGCCCTGATTGTTACCCAATTGCTGCAGATCATCGGCCTGATCCTGGTGGGCGGACTGTTGCTGCTATGGGTCGCCTGGCGCATGTGGCGCGACCTGAGAGCTCCGCTCGAATGCTCGCCAGGGTCCGAAGAGATTCAAGGCGACGAGCGTTCGGGCCTGCGTGCGGCCAAGAGCTTCGCCGGCGCCGCCTGGGCGGTTGCCGTCGCCGACGTCAGCATGAGCCTCGACAATGTGTTGGCAGTGGCTGGGGCGGCGCGCGACCATCCCGGGATCCTGATCGTCGGCTTGATTTTCGCGGTAGCCTTGATGGGGATCGCGGCCAATATCATCGCCAAATATATCGAGCGCTATCGCTGGATTGCCTATCTCGGCCTGGTGGTGGTCATTTATGTGGCGTTGAAGATGGTCTATGACGGTTGGGTCGATCCGCACGTGGGGCTCGATCGCCTCTTCAACTAATGGACGCCCGCAACGCCGACACGATTGTCGCGCTGTCGAGCGGCCGGCCGCCGGCAGCCATCGCCATAGTACGAACCAGCGGCCCGGCTGCTTTCGCTGCCGCGGAGGCGCTGTCCGGCCCGCTGGCCGCGCCGCGCCGCGCCAGCCTGCGGCAACTGGTCGATCCCCGGACTGACTCCCTGATCGACGAGGCACTGGTCTTGCGGGTTGACGCTCCCAATAGCTCGACTGGTGAAAATATCGTTGAATATCAATGCCATGGCGGCAGGGCCACAATCGATGCGTTGATCTCGGCGTTGCTTGGCCGGCCTGGGATGCGCTTGGCCCAGCCCGGCGAGTTTACTCGGCGTGCTCTGGCAAACGGACGAATCGACCTGACCGAGGCGGAGGGGCTCGCCGACTTGCTGATGGCGGAGACGGAGCTGCAGCGGCGCTCGGCCATGGCGCGGGCAGGGGGCGAACTTCGCAAGCGCCTCGAGGCATGGCGAGACCAATTGCTTGCCCTGGCTGCTCAGGCGGAAGTCGCTATCGACTATGCCGACGAGGAGGATGGCGCCGCCTCGGCCGATCTGTCGCCTGCCATCGGGCGGATTGCCGAGGAGATGGCAGTGTTGGTGGATGCTCCGCGGGTCGAGCCGCTGCGAGATGGCATCCGGGTCGTCGTCGCGGGTCCACCCAATGCCGGAAAATCAAGCTTGGTCAATGCGTTGGCGCAAAGCGAAAGGGCCATCGTTACTCATGTCGCCGGCACCACGCGTGACGTCATCGAGGTCCCGGTAGCAGTCGCGGGTGTGCCCTTCGTCCTCATCGACACGGCCGGGCTCCGGGATTCCGACGATGAGGTCGAGAGGATTGGTATCGACCGGGCGAAGAACGAGGCGGTCCGCGCCGACATATTGTTATGGCTTGGGCGAGCCGGGCAATGCGCCGCGAACATGCGGGCGTAATCCTTGTGGCCGCGAAATCCGACTTGGGTAGCGCGGGTAAGGGTTTGCCGGTCTCTTCCTTGACGGGCGAGGGGTTGGGACAATTGACCCAAGCATTGCTGGAGCGCGCCGACCGATTGCTTCCCCAGGGCGACGAACTCGCATTGGACCGCCGACAGCATGAATTACTGGCGGACGCTCAGCAATCGTTGGAGCGGGCATCCCGGCTCGGTGATCCCGTGCTGATTGCCGAGGAGATTCGGGTGGCGCGGTCGGCGATCGACAGGATTTCGGGCAGGGCGGGTGTCGAGGAATTGCTCGATGCCCTGTTCGGGCGGTTCTGCCTGGGCAAATAGTTTCACGTGAAACATTGTAGATGGCACGGGGCCCCGCCTGTAAGGGCGGCGCCATGTTTGACGTTCTGGTTATCGGCGGCGGTCATGCCGGATGCGAGGCGGCCTGCGCCGCGGCGCGCCGCGGCGCGCGCGTCGCATTGCTGACATTCCGAGCCGACGACTTGGGCCAGATGAGCTGCAACCCTTCGATCGGCGGGGTCGGCAAGGGCCATCTGGTGCGCGAAGTTGACGCTATGGGCGGGATCATGGCCGGCGCTGCGGATCGGGCAGCGATCCACCGCCGGATGCTCAACGCCAGCAAAGGCAGTGCGGTCCGCGGGCCGCGCGTCCAGGCCGATCGCCGACTGTACCGGCAAGCCGTGGCACTGCTGGTCGCCAGGGCGGGTGTGACCGTCATCGCGGGCCAGGCGGTCTCACTCAAGATCGGGCTCGGACGGGTCCAGGGTGCCGGTGCTTGCCGATGGCACCGGAATCGAGGCGTCGGCGGTGGTCTTGACGACCGGCACGTTTCTCGGCGCGACCATGTTTCGGGGCGAGGAGCGTTGGAGCGGCGGCCGCCTGGGCGGGCAGTCGGCTGCGGAACTTGGCGCGCAGGTTCGCCAGCTCGGGCTGGCACAAGGGCGGCTTAAAACTGGCACGCCTCCCCGGCTGGATGGGCGGACCATCGACTGGGCGCGGACGACGATCCAGCCTAGCGACCGTCGGGCGTGGACCATGGCGCTGGCGCCGAGCTCAGCGCTCCAGCCGCACCTCGCCTGCGCGATCACCCGGACCAACTCGCGAAGTCATGACGTCATTCGTGACGGGCTCGATCGATCTCCGTTGTTCGCCGGAGCGATCGAGGGGCGGGGGCCGCGATATTGCCCGTCGATCGAGGACAAGGTTCATCGATTCGGCGATCGCGATGGCCACCAGATCTTTCTGGAACCGGAAGGGCTGGACACCCACCTCGTTTACCCCAACGGGATCTCGACCTCGCTTCCTGCCGATGTGCAGCAGGAGCTGGTGCAGTACCGTGCAGGGGCTTGAGCGCGCAGAAATGGTCCAGCCCGGCTATGCCGTCGAGTATGAATACGCCGATCCCCGCCGGCTCGAGCCCACGCTCCAGCACCGGGAGGTCGGCGGGCTGTTCCTTGCAGGCCAGATCAACGGAACGACCGGGTATGAAGAGGCGGCCGCGCAGGGCCTGGTCGCCGGCCTCAACGCCGCTGCGGTCGCCATTGACCTGGAGGAAATGCGGTTCGATCGGGGCATGAGCTATATCGGAGTGATGCTCGACGACCTGACGCTGCAGGGCGTGAGCGAGCCCTATCGCATGCTCACCGCACGTTCGGAGTATCGGTTGCACCTGCGGGCCGACAATGCGGTGTCGCGGTTGGGGCCAATGGCGCTCCGACATGGCACGCTCGACAACGGACCAGGCCGAACGCGTGCGCTCGACGCCTCGAATCGAAGCAGCTAGCCGAGAATGCACTGGCCGAGCTGGTCAGCGGCCATCAGCTGGGGATTGAGGATCCGGCGCGCAAGCCGATGGCGGAATGGGTTCGGCGGGAGGAGCTGATACCGCGCGTTCGCGCTCACATGCCCGATGGAGATGCAACCGACGAAGCGATCTATGACGCGATATATGCCCCTTACCTGAGCCGGCTGAAAGGGAGCTGGCGACGCGTCTGCGGGACCGGGCGATGGCCATCCCGGCGAGCTTCGATTTCGCCCAGGTCCCGGGTTTGTCGAATGAAATGCGGGAGCGGCTGGACTTGGCGGGTCCAGCGGACCTCGATCAGGCGTCGCGCGTGCCCGGGGTTACCCCCGCCGCTCTTTCGGCGTTGCACTTCGCACTTGCCCGCGCCGCGGCATGATCGAGGACATCGCCGAGGCTTCGGGCCGGGATGTTTCACGTGAAACATTCGAGCGGCTCGAACGATTTGCAGAGCTGGTGAAGGCGAGAACGAGCGTCAAAACCTTATTGCTCGCACAGCGTGGGAGATTTCTGGGACCGCCACATCCTCGATGGCGCGCAACTGCTCGGCTTGGCGCGCGGACAGGGCAGCTGGTGCGACATTGGATCGGGAGCCGGGCCTCCCGGGCATGGTGATCGCCATTCTCGGCGGGCGGCCGATGACGCTCAATGAGCCGCGCAAGCTTCGGGCCGAATTCCTGCGCCGCGCGGTCGCCGACCTCGGCGTTGCCCGACGTGACGTCGCGGAGTGCAAGGTCGAAAGATTGGCAGGCGAATTCGACTTCATCACCGCCCGCGCCGTCGCCCGGCTCGACAAGCTATTCGCGAATGGCGTGTCATCTGGCCCACAGCGAGACGAAATGGGTCCTGCCCAAAGGCGAAAGCGCGCAATCGGAACTGGATGAAGCGCGCGGACGTGGCAGGGTAGTTTCGTCTGGTTCCGAGCCGGACCCATCCCGCATCGGCCATTGTCGTCGCCGAGCATGTTCAGCGGAGGGGGAAGCGATGATTCGTGTCGCAGTCGCCAATCAAAAGGGCGGCGTGGGCAAGACCACGACCGCCATCAATCTGGCGACGGCGCTGGCGGCGATCGGCTGGCGGGTGTTGCTGGTCGATCTTGACCCCCAGGGCAATGCCTCGACCGGTCTCGGCGTCAGCCGTGCTTCGCGAGAGCGTTCGACCTATGATGTCCTGCTCGGCGAGGCGTCGATCGTCGATGCCGATGGTGGCCACCAAGGTGCCGCGGCTCGACCTGTTGCCGGCAACGGTCGATCTTTCGGGTGCCGAGATCGAGCTGGTCGGGATGGAGGACCGCACGCATCGCCTGGCGCAGGCGTTCGACGAGGTGCCGGCGGGCCGCTGGGACATTTGCCTGCTCGACTGCCCCCCGTCGCTCGGGCTTCTGACGGTCAATGCGCTGGTTGCTTCGCGCCAGCTGCTCGTGCCGCTGCAGTGCGAATTTTTTGCGCTCGAGGGGCTTAGCCAGTTGTTGCAGACGGTGGAGCGAATCCGGCTGGCCTATAATCCCGAGCTGTCGATCCTCGGCGTGGTGCTGACGATGTTCGACCGGCGCAACAATCTGTCGCAGCAGGTTGCCGAGGACGTGCGGGTGTGCCTCGGAACGGCAGTGTTCGAAACGGTCGTGCCGCGCAACGTGCGCCTGTCGGAGGCGCCCAGCCACGGATTGCCGGCGCTGATCTATGACCTGAAGTGCCCCGGCTCGGAGGCCTATATGCGCCTTGCCCGGGAAATCATGCTGCGCCTGCCGCAAGCTAGCGGCGGAGGCCGCATGAAGAAAGCCACCGGACTTGGGCAGGGGGCTCAGCGCGCTAATCAACGAGGCGCCGCCTGCTGCCGCGGCCTGACCCAGGCAGCGGCATCCGGGACGATCGAAATCGCGCGGATCCGGCCCAATCCGTCTCAGCCGCGGCAGATTTTCGACGATGGATCGCTCAATGAATTGGCGTCCTCGATATGCAGAGCGGGGCGTATTGCAGCCGATCATCGTCCGGGCAGTCGACGATGGCTATGAGCTGGTCGCCGGAGAACGCCGCTGGCGGGCCGCCCAGAAGGCACAACTTCATGAAATTCCCGCGATAATTCGTGACTTCGACGACGAGTCGAGCGCCGAAGTAGCGCTGATCGAAAATATCCAGCGCGAAAATCTCAACGCAATCGAAGAGGCGGAGGCCTATCGCCAGCTGATCAACCGCTACGCGCCATAGTCAGGAGATGATCGGCAAGCTGGTCGGCAAGTCGCGAAGTCATGTCGCCAATCTGCTGCGGCTGCTCGACTTGCCCGAGCAAGTCCGCCTGATGCTCTTGCGAGGCGATATCAGCATGGGTCACGCGCGGGCGATCTTGACCGCTCCGGACCCCGAAAACCTGGCCAATCAGATCGTTGAGGGAGATTTGTCGGTCCGCCAGGCCGAGCATCTGGCCAAGCAAGTCGCGCCCGGGCCGGGCTCCGACATCGGCCGGGCGTCAGAACGAACGGCGCGGCGGGCGGTCGACGCCGATTTGGCGGCGCTGGAGCGGCAACTGGGAGATTTGCTCGGCCTTCGCGTCAAAGTCACCCACGGCAAGAGCGGCGGCCAGGTCGCGCTGCACTACAGCACGCTCGACCAGCTTGATCTCATTTGCCAGCGGCTGAGCGGCGAACCGATCTGATCAGCGGCCGCGGCCGGCAGCCCGCGCCAGTGTGACCAGCGTTTCCCCGAGCGCCGCCTCATCGGCAAGGGGACGCAACATGATCTGCCGTTCCAGGGCCGACACCCGTGACGCGGCTTCGGCCAGACGCTCGGCCGGCCACGTCGCAAGGAGCCGCTCGACCAGCGGTTTATCCTTCCAAAACAATGCCTTACCCATTGCCGCCATGACGTCACCGATCCGGTCACCCCGCTCGATCCGGGCGCGTAGCGGAGCCAGCATCAGCAGCCGCCGCTGCAACGCGCGCAGGACCGGGATCGCTTCGGACCCACCATGCGGCAGCCGCGCCAGCTCGTCGAGGAGTTCATCCATCCGGCCGGCCAGCGCCAAGTCGCCAAGTCGCATCAGATCGGCCTCGGCTGCATCTGCGCCCAGAATGTCGACCGTCTCAGGATCGAGATCCGCGGGGTTTGCAGAACTGGCGCCGAGAAACAGCGCAAACTTCTCCAGCTCCCGAGCAGCCACAGCCTGGTTTCCGGCCGCCGCCGCCGCGATCCGCTGCGCGATGTCGGATGATAGCCGAAGACCAATATCGCGGCCGAGGTCGACGATCAGTCTCTCCAAGTCACGACCTTCCGGGACGTAGCTGATATGGGACAGCGCTGCCGAATGCGCTTCCGCCAGCTTCAACAGTGCCGACGTCTTGCGCAGGCCGCCCGCAACAGCGACGACCGGGCTCTCGCAGGCAGGCGCATCGAGCAGTGCATCCACGCCGGCTACGATTTCATCCCCTGCCGGTTCGATCCACAGCGCCCGCTTGTCGCCGAACAGCGAAATCGCGCCGGCCTCGTCGGCGAGGCTTGCCGGATCGGATTTGACGGCCTGGGCAGCCAAGGCGAATTTCTCGGCCCCCAACCCTCTCAACAGCCGTTCGGCAAGTGCCCGCGAACCGGCCTCGTCCGGGCCATGGAAGAGATAGAAGCGGGTGTTCGAATTCGGCTGATCGAGCGCCCGGCCCAAACTGCCTTTGACCGACTTCATCGATTCTTCGTCGTGCGCATGAAAAGCGCGACGCGCGCCACCATCTGGTCGGCGACAACCTGTGCCAGGCGTTCCTGCGCGGTCTGCTCGGCGGCGACGGTGGCATATTCGGAACTGACCACGTCGATGCCTGCGTCGGAGCCTGCGGTGGCGTCCAGCACGACCAACCCGGAGGACAACTCGACCAGTCGATAGCGGGCCCTCAAGGTGCGACGCTCGCGAGTGACCGCAGCGTCTCCACGGATGCCAAATGCCGTCAGGTCGTCGTCGAGCTCCACTTCCAGTCGGTAGCTGGGCTCGCTCACCTCGCCACCCAGCTTGTCCACCAGGGCATTGCGCATCAGCCAGCCTGCACGCTCCGGAATTGGCGCCACCTGGACCGCGCGAAGACTGCTGCCCACCACCCCCGACGAGCCGCCGGCATACATCGGGCTGAGGCCGCACCCGACGAGCAGCAACATCAGGGCCAAGGCGGCCGCACGCATCATGCGACGATATTGACCAGCCGGTCGGGAACCACAATCACCTTGCGTGGGGCGCCGCCCGATAGATGCGATTGAATCTTGGGCAGAGCGAGGGCCAGCACCTCGGCATCCTCGCGACTGATCCCGCGCGGGGCAATCAGAGTGTCCCGAAGCTTGCCATTGATCTGAACGGCAATGGTGACTTCGTCGTCGACCAGCAGCCCCGGATCGAACTCCGGCCACGGCATGTCCGCGATCATGCCGGACTTCGCCGCGCGCCGCCCAGGCTTCCTCGGCCAAATGCGGCGCGCCCGGTGCGATCAGCAGCAACAGAGTACGGATCGCATGATCTCGGCCGGCCGAGGGCTTGGCCTTTTCGATCGCACTGGTCAGCTCATAGAGCGCGGCGACCGACTTGTTGAACTGCAGACCCTCGATCGCCTCGCCGACCGCCGCAATCGTCCGATGCAGCTTCTTCAGCAAATCCTGGTCCTGGCTGTCGTTGCCGGCCGGCGATTGCGCAAGCCGCCACACGCGCTGAACGAACCGGGCCGCGCCCTCGATGCCGCTTTCCGACCATTCAAGGTCGCGCTCTGGGGGAGAATCGGACAGCATGAACCAGCGCACCGCGTCCGCGCCATAGCGGTCGAGGATCGGCTCCGGATCGACCGTATTCTTCTTTGACTTGGACATTTTCTCCACGCGCCCGCGGGCTATCTGGGCCCCCGTGGCGCGCTCGATCAACATGCCGCCTTCGCGAACCTCAATCTCGTCGGGATTGAGCCAGCGGCCGTCGGGGCTGACAAAGGTCTCGTGGGTCACCATGCCTTGGGTGAACAGGCCCTTGAACGGCTCCTTGATGGATATCTTGCCCATTCGTTCCAGGGCGCGAGTCCAGAAGCGGGCATAAAGCAGATGCAGAATCGCATGCTCCACCCCGCCGATATACTGTCCTACCGGCAGCCATTTCTCCGCCTCGGCGCGGTCGAATGGCTCGACCGTCCGGCTGGCTTGCAAAGCGGATGAAGTACCAGCTGGAATCGACGAAGGTGTCGAGGGTGTCGGTCTCCCGCCGGGCCGGCGCACCGCAATTGGGGCAATCGACCATGCCCCAGCGTCGGATGACGATCGAGCGGATTGCCCGGAATGTCGAAGCTGACATCTTCCGGCAACACCACCGGCAACTGATCGCGCGGCACGCCGACCGGTCCGCACGAGTCGCAGTGAATGACCGGAATTGGGGTGCCCCAATAACGCTGGCGTGAGACGCCCCAATCGCGGAGTCGGTACTGCGTCTTGCCCTGGCCCCAGCCCGCGGTCTCGGCACCGGCGAATGACCTCTGCCTTGGCCTGCCCAGTGGTCAGCCCGTCGAGGAAGCGCGAGTTTACGGCAACCCCGGGATCGGTATCGGCTTCAGTGACGGGCGCCGAAGCTTCGGCCTCAGTGGGCGCCACGACACGGAGGATCGGAAGCGCATATTTGCGGGCAAATTCGAAATCACGCACGTCGTGGGCCGGCACTCCGTATAGAGCGCCCGTGCCGTATTCCATCAGCACGAAATTGGCGATCCACACCGGCAGCCGCCAATTCTCGTCGAACGGATGGACCGACCTCCAGCCCGGTGTCGAAGCCCAGCTTTTCGGCAGTCTCGATCTCAGCCGCGCTGGTGCCGCCGGCTTGCGCCTTGGCGACGAACGTCGGCGATCTCCGGCCGCTGGGCAGCGAGTGCTGTAGCGATCGGGTGGCCGGGGAAATGGCGACGAAGCTGGCTCCGAAGATGGTGTCCGGCCGCGTGGTGAATACTTCGATGTCGCAAACGCCGCCGGGCAAGCTGGACGGCGAGCCGGAAACAGAATTGCAGGCCCTGGCTCTTGCCGATCCAATTCTCCTGCATCAACCGCACCTTGTCGGGCCATTGGTCGAGCGAGCCGAGCCCTTCCAGCAAATCCTCGGCGAAGTCGGTGATCTTGAGGAACCATTGGGAAAGCTTCTTGCGCTGGACCGGCGCCCCGGAGCGCCAGCCCCTGCCGTCGATCACCTGCTCATTGGCGAGAACCGTCATGTCGACCGGGTCCCAATTAACCTCGCTCTCCTTGCGGGTGACGAGACCGGCATCCATCAAGTCGAGAAAGAGTGCCTGCTCATGTCCGTAATATTCGGGCTCACAGGTCGCGAGCTCCCGGCTCCAGTCGAGCCCAAATCCAATTCGCTGCAGCTGCCGGCGCATGGTGCGATATTCTGGCGGGTCCAGCTGCCGGGATGGACCTTCTTCTCCATCGCCGCATTTTCGGCCGGCATGCCGAATGCGTCCCAACCCATCGGGTGGAGCACTTCATAGCCTTGCATCCGGCGGAAGCGGGCCAGCACGTCGCCCATGGTGTAGTTGCGGACATGGCCCATGTGGATGCGCCCCGACGGGTAGGGAAACATCTCCAGCACATAGGCCTTTGGCTTTTGCGAATTTGAATCGGCGCGAAAGCTTTGGGCGTCCGCCCAGCGCTGCTGCCAGCGCGAGTCGGCAACCGCCGGGTCGAAGCGGTCGGTCATGATTCGATAGCCTTACCCGCCGACGGTCGTGCGGCGCAGATCGCGGGCGCGGGTGAGGATGATGTCCTCAAGCTTCTGGACCGTGGCGGCCGCGACCGGCGCGTCGACCCAGACGCCGTTCTGATTAACCTGGCGGCTGGCCGCGACTCGCAGTGCGTCCGCCCTGCAGGTCCTGGTCGATGATCGACACGGTCAGCTTGACCCGTTCGCCGGGCGATTTTGGATTGGCGTACCAGTCGGTGACGATCACCCCGCCGTTCGAATCCGCAGTGACCAGCGGGGCGAAAGATAGAGTGTCCACGGCCGCCCGCCACAAATAGCTATTGACGCCAATCTGGGTCATCCGCGACGGCGCCAGCTCGGTTGGAATGTCCCGGTTCTTCGAGCAGCCGGTTACCACGAGCGGTGCGGCGGCGAGGGCAATCAACGGAATGGTCAAGCGGGACATAAATCTCTTTCGTGGAAGCAGCTTCATGGGGCGTTATAGATGCTGCGCCGGTCTCGGCAAGCACCGAGAATTCTGACCCAGTTGTGGACAGTTTTGTGGACTCTTCGCAACAGGGCAGGCGGGAATCGAATCCAGTCATGGAAAAGTCAGCTCCGAAGGCTTATGTTCGATCCTCAACAGGAGTCTTTTGTTGTGTTCAACAGGGTGTCCATGACGTCGGGGAAGGCGGCAGCTGCGCTGGCTGCGGCCGCTCTAGTCATGACTCCGGCAATTGGCCTGGCCGCCGCCGGCAAGCAGCAGCCGCCAGCTATCTCCTTGAGTTTCGACAAGATTCAAAGCTTCACTCCGGCCGGTGCGGACCCGCGCCTGGCTGCGATTTTCTCGGGCCGGACGGTTTCGATCGCCGATTATAAATTCACGCCGGCCGCTGCCGCCAAGGGCCGTCCGTCGCAGGTGCGAGTCGCGCTGCGCTCGCGCGGGGCGCCAACTCCGGCGCGCCCGGTCGAGGTCGCGGTAGCATCGCCTGTGAGCAGCCTGACTCCGGCTCAATATGACCTTGGCGTCGCAGTTGGCTGGAAGCGTTTCGCAGTGGCGGGCGACGTTGCCCGGACAAGCAGCCCGGATCCGGTGATCGGCACGCGCGACACCGCGCTTGTCGGCGTCAGCTACAATCTCAAGAAATTTACCGGCCGCGTCGCGGTTGGTGGCGAGCGCAACGATAGCCGCATTGCTCACCTGACCCGCCCGGACAGCGTGTCGCTCGACCTTGGCGGCTCCTACAACATCAGCCGAAACATCGCTGTCACCGGTGGCGTGCGTTACAAGGTCGAGCGCGACCAGATTCCCGCGCTGGCCGAGGAGCATCGCGACAGCAAAGCGGTCTATGTCGGCACCGCGTTCAAATTCTGACCCTGTCGCCTAGCCAGGCGTCAATTCCGGCCCATCCATAGAATCCGTCGCCCCTGATCTCCTCGAACCTCGAACGGTTCAGGCCGCCGAGTGCAATGACGGGTAAGGGGCAAGCAGCGACAATCCGTCGTGCCGTGTCGCGGAGCAATGGTTTGCGCCCGGGATGGGAGCTTGTGGCGTAGATCGGCGATAGGAAGACCAGCGACGCCGCCGAACCGCAGGCCGTCTCCGCCTCGTCCGGCGTATGCACCGATCGGGAAACCGGGAGGGCGCCCGGGTCTCCGGCCGGATTGTGAATTAACGTTGCACCTAGCGACCTGGCGAGCCGGGTACTGCCGGCGACCGCCAGCACCAGTCCGCGATCCCGGCAGGCGCTTGCCAAGCGTTGCCCCAGCGCAGCCCGCTCATCCGCCGGCGTCCCATAGTGGCGGAATACGATCCCAGCTCCGGCGGGGAGGGCCCCGATGGCTTCCCACAGCCGATCGCCGAGCCGCTCGTCGGTCATCAGCCATTCGCGCGGCCATTGGGGCTGGTTCGCTGCCATACTGGTTCCTATAGCGCGCGGCATGAGCGATGCGGCAACCCGCCTGGCCAAAGTTCGAGACCAGCTCGCGCGGTCGGCCAAGGCGGCGCGGCGGGATCCAGAGGACATCACGCTGGTCGCGGTCACCAAGCAGCGCAGCGCTGCCGAGATCGGTCAGCTGATTGCCGCGGGCGTGACAGATTTCGGCGAGAATCGCGTCCAGGAGGCAGCGGACAAATGGGCTGCCCTTCGCGCCGCGCATTCCGGTCTCACGCTGCACATGATCGGCCAGTTGCAAAGCAACAAGGCGGATGAAGCCGTAAAGTTGTTCGACGTCATCCATTCGCTCGACCGGCCGTCGCTGCTGGCGGCCCTGTTCAAGGCCGGCGACGCGGATCGGTCGGTACCCGCAAGTCTATGTCCAGGTGAACATCGGAGCGGAGGAGCAAAAAGGAGGGGTTGCGATCGACGGGCTGGCCGACTTGCTGAGCCAGGTCCGCGCTTCGCCGTTGAAGCTGGCCGGGCTGATGGGCATGCCGCCGCTGGACCAGCAATCGGGCCCTTATTTCGCTTTGCTCGCGGAGCTGGCGCGGCGTCATGGCGTCGCCGGTCTCAGCATGGGAATGTCCGGCGATTATCCGGCGGCGGTGATGCTGGGGGCGACAGCGATCAGAGTGGGATCTGCCCTGTTCGACGACTAGTCGAGGTGCCCGCTACGCTTCTTCTTGGTGGCGATATAGTCGGCATTGTGCGGATTGGTCGGCCATATGGTGGGCGACGCGCTCGACCACTTCGATCCCTTCGCGCTCCAGCCCGGCCATCTTGCCGGGATTATTTGTCAGCAGCCGAACCCGGTCGATTCCCAGCGCGCGAAGCATGGCGGCAGCCATGCCATAGTCGCGCTCATCGTCGGCGAAACCGAGCCGGCGATTGGCGTCGACCGTGTCGAGCCCGCGGTCCTGAAGGCATAGGCGCGCAGCTTGTTGGCAAGGCCGATGCCGCGCCCTTCCTGACGGAGGTACAGCAGGATGCCGCCCCCGGCCGCCCCCAGGATCCGGAGCGCCTCCTTGAGCTGGGGCCCGCAATCGCATTTCAGGCTGCCGAATACATCGCCCGTCAAACATTCGCTGTGCAGCCGGACCAGCGGCGGCCGGCCGCCGAAAGCGCCGACAACCAGCGCGACATGCTCCTCGCCGCTGGCGGGATCGCGGAACGCGACCATCTGGCTTGGCGGGCAAATCGTCGAGCGGCAGTTTGGCCCGCGCGACGATGTTGGCGACCGCATGCCGCCGCCAGATCCTCGATGGCAGCGGCATCGACCTCGACATCGGTATCGGCCTCGACCAGCCATAGGGCGGGCAACAGCCCGGCGAGGCGGGCCAGCGTCAATGCCGCCTTGGCGCAGCGCGGGCCTTCCACCGGAATCGGCTTGCAACGGGCCGATCGGCGCCCGGTCGAAGTCGCGCGCCGGGATCGGCCAGCGCTCGCGCCGCGTCGCGGTCCAGCCAGTCGCAGTGGCGCACTTCGACCGGCCGCGCTTTCGTCGGCCGCATCGCGCTCATTGCCGAGGCCCAGCGCCGCGTGCTCGCGGCCCGCTGAGCAACATGGCGCAGCGGCCGTCGGGGTCGAGCAGGTCGAGCATCGCCTGGCGTGCCGGTTTCGACCGACAGGACCGTCAGTGCCGCCGATCCGGACCGGCCGGCCGGCGCGAAGCGCGGCGATCGCCCGCTCAAGAGGCGAGCGCTCGCTCACACCTCGAGCTCGACGATCAGCGGCACATGGTCCGACGGCCGCTCCCAGCCGCGGCACGGCTCCAGCACCCGGTGCGCCGTCGCCTGCGGCGCAAGGCTTGGCGAGGCCCACATATGGTCGAGCCGGCGGCCGCGGTCGCTGGCGGTCCAGTCCTGCGCGCGATAGCTCCACCAGGTGAAGCAGCGCTCGGGCGCGGGGATGAACTTGCGGCCCAGGTCGACCCAGTCGTGCGCCGCCTGCAGCCGGGCCAGCGTCTCGACCTCGATCGGCGTGTGGCTGACGACGTCGAGCAGCGCCTTGTGGTTCCACACGTCGCATTCGAGCGGCGCGACATTGAAATCGCCGACGATCAAAGTCGGCTCAGCCAACTTTTCCGACCAGCGGGTCATCCGCTCGATGAAGTCGAGCTTCTGGCCGAACTTGGGGTTCAGGTCGCGGTCGGGAATGTCGCCGCCGGCCGGGATATAGACATTCTCGAGCCGAATGCCGCAATCGAGCCGGGCGCCGACATGGCGCGCCTCGCCATTGTCCTGCCAGTCGTGGCGGCCGCTATCGTGCAGCGGCACGCGGCTGACAGTATGGCGACGCCGTGATGCATCTTCTGGCCGTTGAGCTCGTGGTGGACATAGCCGCGCGAGTGGAACAGCTCGGCCGGGAAGACCATGATCCAGCGCCTTGGTTTCCTGCAGGCAGAGGATGTCGGGCTGCTCCTCGTCGAGGAAGCGCTCGACGATCGGCACGCGGGCGCGCACCGAATTGATGTTCCAGGAGGCGATCTTGAGCGTGGTCACGGCAGGCGGCTTAGCGGAACTGATGGCGAAAAGGAGGGCCTTTTAGCATCTGTGCCCCAGGAGAGACGCCAAAAGGCCCTTGCTCCGGGGGCATGGAGCAAGGGCCGACCAAGCGTTAGTCACGCAAGGTGATCGCCACTTAGCCCGGGTAACAGGGGGAAACCCCGGCGATGTGCAGGATCTCTACCCGCTATAGTCCAAGGAAGCTGTCGCCAGCTTAACCGTTTTCCTTTGCTACGCTTTTTTGCGCTTCGGCTCGGCGTAGGTGAAGGCGCTGTCGGGCACCGCGACATTGTAGCGCTGGTTCGATCAGGCGGACCGTCGTCTTCTTGTTCTGCGCGTCGATCGCGGTCCAGCCTTCGAGCTTGCAGGCCGCCCGGCGCGCCGGCCGTCCCGGACGAAGGCCAGGACCAGCGTGCCGAACTCGGGGCGGCGGGCATCGCGGGCGCGGACGACGACCACATTCGCTGTGCTCGCTCGGCATGATCCGCGCGATGCGGCCAGGTCCGGCTGGGGCGACAGCAGCACCGCCAGCGGCGACTTGGCGATCGGCCAGCTCGACTTCTGGCCGACTTCATAATCGACGAAGCTCAGCGTCTTGCCGTTCGCGACCAGCAGCATGTTGACCCCGCCGCCATAGGCGAAGCGAATCTTGCCCGGACGCTTGAGGCTGAGCGTGCCGGCCATCTGCCGGCCCTTGCCGTCGGTCTGGAGGAAATCGGCGGTCATCGACTGGGTCGCGGCGAGGCTGGCCTCGACCGGCCTTGAGGTCGCGCCGAGGTCTGCGGCCGGCGCCGGAAGCCGCGGCGTCGCGGCAATGGCAACCGGGACCAGCGCGCGCGCGAAGTTGCTGACAAAATTCATTACAAAACTCCCGAAAATTTGGCGCCGGCTATGGCGTTGGGGCTTGAATGCGCCCTGAACCCCCGGGTTCCGCTTCGTTCAGCTAGATCGGGTGGCCGTCGGTGTCGATCAACACCTCGCGGCGGCCGACATGGTCCGGCTGTCCGACCAGCCCGTCCTTTTCCATCCGCTCGATCAGCCGCGCGGCGCTGTTGTAGCCGACGCGCAGCTGACGCTGGAGGTAGCTGGTCGAGGCCTTCTGGCTTTCGGCGACGATCTGGATCGCCTTGCGGTAAAGCTGGGTCTCCGGATCGTCCTCGCCGACCGGCTGGCCGTCGAACAGATAGCCGCCGTCCTCCGGCTCCTCGGTGACCGCCTGGATATATTCGGGCGACGCCCTGCTTGCGCCAATGATCGGCGACCGCGCGCACCTCCTCGTCGCTGACGAACGGTCCGTGGACCCGCATGATCTGCTTGCCGCCCGGCATGTAGAGCATGTCGCCCTTGCCCAGCAGCTGCTCGGCCCCCTGCTCGCCAAGGATGGTGCGGCTGTCGATCTTGCTCGTCACCTGGAAGCTGATGCGGGTCGGAAGATTGGCCTTGATCACGCCGGTGATGACGTCGACCGACGGGCGCTGAGTCGCCATGATCAGGTGGATGCCGGCCGCGCGCGCCTTCTGCGCCAGCCGCTGGATCAGGAATTCGACCTCCTTGCCGGCGGTCATCATCAGGTCGGCAAGCTCGTCGACCACCACGACGATCTGCGGCAGCAGCTCATATTCCAGCTCTTCGGTCTCGTAGACCGGCTGGCCGGTGTCGGCGTCATATCCGGTCTGGACCCGGCGCCCGAGCCGCGAGCCCTTGGCCTTGGCGTCGCGCACCTTGGCGTTGAAGCTGGCCAGCTGCGCGAACGCCGAGGCTGGCCATCATCCGATAGCGCTCCTCCATCTGCTCGACGGTCCATTTGAGCGCGCGGATCGCCTTGCCCGGTTCGGTCACGACCGGCGCAAGCAGGTGCGGGATGTCGTCGTAGATGCTGAGCTCGAGCATCTTCGGGATCGATCATGATCAGCCGGCATTCGTCGGGGCTCATCCGGTAGAGCAGCGACAGGATCATGCAGTTGAGGCCGACCGACTTGCCCGACCCGGTCGTGCCGGCGACCAGCAGGTGCGGCATCGGCGCCAGGTCGGCGATGACCGGATCGCCCGAGATATTCTTCCCGAGGATCAGCGGCAGGGACATGTTCTGATCCTCGAACGCCTGGCTGCCGATCAACTCGCTGACAGCGAGACCGTTTCGCGCTTCTGGTTGGGAAGCTCGATGCCGATCACGCTGCGGCCCGGGATGGTCGCGACGCGCGCCGACAGGGCCGACATGTTGCGCGCAATGTCGTCGGCCAGCTGAATAACCCGGCTGGCCTTGATGCCGCTGGCTGGCTCCAGTTCGTACATGGTGACGACCGGTCCTGGGCGAACCTCGACGATGTCGCCGCGGACATGGAAGTCCTCGAGCACGCTCTCCAGCAGCCGGGCGTTGCGTTCGAGCCCGGCGCGGTCGATCTGGCTTCTTGCCCTTCTCGGGCGGCGCGGCGAGCAGATCGAGCGACGGGAGCTGGTAATTGTCGCCCAGGGCAAGGCTGGCCTGACCCGGCGAGCGCGCCCTTGCCTTTCTTCGGGTTTGGCCTTGGCGGCCGGCGCAATCGGCCTGCGCCGGATCGGCCACCGCCACCGCCGGGCGGGAGCGGGGCGGAGTCGCCGCGCCATCGTCCTCGGTGCCAACTCTTCGCGCGTGCGCCGCGGCCGCGGCCGCGGCGCGGCAGGATCGCGCCGCAGCTTGTCGGCCGCCCATTGCTTTTCCTCGGGCCGAATGCCCAGCGCGAGCCAGCCGACGACGAAGCCGGCCAAGCGCCAAGATCGCCATCAGCGACAGGCGCAGCGGCCCCTCGATCGGCCGGATTCCCGACCAGCGCACCGCCGCATCCACGCCATAGGCGCCGGCCAAGCCCAGCGCTCCGCCATAGCCGGCGGGAAGGCCCGGATACGGCCGAGCCAGCATAGAGGCCCAGCGCGATCCCGATCAGCACGACGCCGATCGCCGCGACGAGCAGTGCGCGCCGCATCCGGCCCGGTATCCACCCCGCGCACCATGCGCAGGCCGACCAGAGCAACCAGCGGAAGAAACAGCGCCGATGCGGGGCCGAACAGGAACAGCATCGCATCGCTGGAATAGGCTCCGAACGAGCCAAGCCAGTTGGTCGGCGGGCCCGCCGGCGGCAGTCGACAGGCTGGGATCGGTGCTCGAATGGGTGACGAGTGCGACGCCAAGCGCGACCGCCATGCCAATAAAGGCGATGCCGACGGCCTTCGGACAAAGCCGCGGATCGAAGCCGCCAGCGTCTCCCGCCAGTCGCGGTCCCAAATCCTTCTTCTGCGCGCGCTGCAGCGGCAGTCGCCATGACGTCATTCCCCCGGTGCAATCAATGCCTTGCCATTGTGCCTTTCGCCGGACTCGGGGGCAAGGCTTCCCTCTTACCGATGCGACGATTAGTGAGGAGGCATGGACCGGGCGGACGTGATCATCCTTGGCGGGGGTCTGGTCGGGTTGGCGCTTGCTGCCGCGCTGGATTTTAGCGGACTATCCTCGATCATTGTCGATCCGGCAGATCCCGAGGCCCGCAAGGATGCTTCGTTCGACGGGCGGACCAGTGCCGTTTCGTCTTCCTCGCGGCGGATGTTCGACACCATCGGCATCAGCGACCATTTCCCTGCGGCCGGATGTCCGATCCGGCGGATCGAAGTGGCCGACGGCCTGGAACCCGGCGGGCTGGCGTTCGATCCCGGCGAAGACGAAGAGCCACTTGGCTTCATGCATGAAAATCGCCACTTGCGCGCAGCGCTGCTTGCCCGCGCCGAAGCGGGTGCGAATATCTGGCTGATGTGGAAGGCCACGCCGGCCGAAGTGATCCGCGGCGAGCATGGTGCCATTGTGCGGCTGGAGGATGGCCGGGTGGTCGGCGCCCCGCTGCTTGTCGCAGCCGAGGGTCGCAATTCACCGATGCGAGAAGCAGCCGGAATTCGTTGTGCGCGCTGGAAATATGACCATTCGGCGATCGTTTCGACGCTGCGCCACGAGCGGTCGAATGAAAATGTGGCTTATGAGATCTTCTATCCCCAGGGCCCGTTCGCGCTGCTGCCGATGACGGACGATGTCGGGCGGCCATCGCTCGGCAATCGTCTGGTCGGTGAAGGCGGAGGATGCAGCCGGCTTCATGTCGCTCAGCGATGCCGATTTCGCTGCCGAGGCACAGGCGGCCATGGGCGGCTTCCTGGGCAAGATCGAACTGCTTGCGCCGAGGTCGACCTATCCGCTCGGCTTCCATCATGCGGCGCGCATCACCGATCATCGGCTGGCGCTGGTCGGCGATGCGGCCCATGGCATGCATCCGATCGCCGGGCAGGGAGTCAATGTCGGCTATCGCGATGCGGCGGCGCTGGCGCAGGTGCTGGTCGAGGGCGCACGGCTCGGGCTCGACCTGGGCGACGACCAATTGCTGACCCGCTATCAGCGTTGGCGCAGCCTCGACACCTTCATGGTCAGCCTGGCGACCGACGGGCTGACGCGTCTCTACGGGATTCCAGGAAAGACAGCGTCGAAAGTCGGCGGATCGGGATGAGCGTCATCAACCGTGTCGGACCGGTCGAAGGACCGGTTGATGGCCGAAGCTCGTGGCACCAGCGGCGACTTGCCCCTGCTGCTGCGGGGGCTGCCCATCTAGAATAAGTTGCGCGCCTGCCGAGCGAAGTTAACTCAGTGGATGAAAGTCGCCCAATTGGCCCCAAACAAGCGGCGCCCACTCACTGCAGAGTCTGGCCGACATCCGCGCCGCCCGGGGCGAGCCGCTGGAACTGCATCAACTGGACGACCAGGTCGGCCCGGCCTGCAAGCGTCGGCTCCTCGAGCAGCGCCTGCTTGGCCCCGACGTCAAACGGCGCGACCTGGGCGATGGCGTTGACCAGCATTTCATCGTCGAGCTGGCCGACCGCCTCCCAATCGACCGCCAATCCCAACGCGTCGCCAAACCGCCGCGCTTCGCGTTCGACTTCGGCCCGCTGCAGCAGAGCCAGCGGCTCGGGCTCCCCATCGTCGAAGGCGGCCAGATCGACGTCGGCCTGGCGATAGGAAGAACCAAGATCACGCTCGGCGATCAGCCGGAATCGATTGGAGCCGTGCAGCACGATGTTGAACCGCCCGTCGTCCAATTCCTCGGCAGCGACGATTTCACCAAGGCAGCCGGTATGGAACAAGGGTGGCGGGTCGCCCGCGCCGCTCGGCTGCACCATGCCGATCCTGCCTGGCCCGGCCAGCGCATCCCGCACCATTTCCCGGTAGCGCGGTTCGAAGATGTGAAGCGGCAGCTGGGATCGCGGAAAGAGGATCGCCCCGGCCAGCGGGAACAAGGGAATTCGTGCCGGCTTGCTGCCCATCACGTGAATAGCAGGGCCGAAAGGCGGCGCCGTTGCGCCCGGGCCCAGGGATCTTCAAGCCCCGTCGCTTCCAGCATCTGCAGGAATCGTTGTGCGGGCCGCGCCGTCATTCCAGTCCTTGTCGCGCGCGATTATCTCCAGCAGCTCATCAGCGGCGCTGTCGCGGTCTCCCCTGGCCAATCGGGCCTGGGCGACAGCGAAACGGGCCTCATGGTCGTCAGGATTCGCCGACAGGCGGGCTTCCTCCGCGGACGCATCGATGGCGGGAGCCGCGGACACCTCCAGCGCTGCAAGGGCGCGGGTGATGGCGGGGTGCTTCGCCTGGTCGTCGTCGACCGCATCCAGCAGTTCGCGCGCCTCCTCTTTCTTGCCCCCTTCGATCATCGCTCGGGCAAGACCCCCAATGGCCGCTGGATTGTCGGGATCCATATCCCTGATCTGTGAGAAGATGTTCTCGGCCCTGCTTGCGTCGCCGTCGGCGAGAACCTCTTCGCCCATCGCGATCAGGGGCTCGATCTGAGCGGCAAGGTCCTGCGCTGTGCCCTTGACGGGCAGTTGCGCGAGCAACTGATCGAGCACGCGCTTCAATTGGCCTTCGGTGCGGTAATTGGTGAGGTCGGCAACCGGCTGCCCCTGGAAGATGGCATAGACAGTCGGGATCGACTGGATGCGGAACTGGCCAGCGATCAGCTTGTCCTGCTCGATGTCGATCTTGGCCAGCAGCACGCCCTTCTCGGCATAGTCGGCCGCGACCTTCTCCAGCACCGGCGAGAGTTGCTTGCACGGTCCGCACCAATCGGCCCAGAAATCGAGGATGACGAGACCGGTCATCGACGGCTCGACGACCTCGCGCTGGAAGCGCTCGATAGCCTCTCGCTCCGCCTCGGTCATGCCCAGTGTCGCCACGCCTTACTCCTCTGGCTGGTGGCCCACGCATATGGGCCGCTCGGCATCGGGCGGCAAGACGGGCAGATAGGGGTTGCGCCTCCCAAGCGGAGTTGCTAGCTGCGCGCTCCACCCGACCGGGACATCCTTCCGGTCCGCCGAGCGAGCGGGCGTAGCTCAGGGGTAGAGCACAACCTTGCCAAGGTTGGGGTCGAGGGTTCGAATCCCTTCGCCCGCTCCAGCTTCTCGACTTTAACAGGAATTTAACGGCGGGAGTGCAATCCGGCTCCGCATTTGCAGCGGGAGCGGTGCGTGCCGAAGAAAATCGTGAAATCAGGGCCGTGGACCAGGCCTGAAATCAAGCGGATCGGCCAGATCCAGGATGTCGGCGGGCCTGGCGGCTTGGGGACCCAGGGCTCCAACAACCGAAGTTAGGTCCTCGCGGCGAGGGCCCGAAACGCAATAAGGCGGCCGGATTCCCGACCGCCTCATCAAGGCCGAATTGAACCGCTTGGGCGATTACTTGATCTTGGCTTCCTTGAACTCGACGTGCTTGCGCGCGACCGGATCGTACTTGCGGAACGACATCTTCTCGGTCTGGTTGCGCGGGTTCTTCTTGGTCACATAGAAAAAGCCCGTGTCAGCGGTGCTGACCAGCTTGATCTTGATGGTTGCCGGCTTGGCCATCGCGAGAATCCTGTAGCGCTGAAAAAATGAAGGCGGGCCACACAGGCGCCGCCCGAACCGCGGCTCCATGACGACCAGGGCCAATTCTGTCAAGCGAAAGGGTCCCAGCCCGCTTTGACTCCCCGTTAACCATTTTGGGCGAACCTCTCTCCGTAAACGGAGAATCACCATGGCCGCCATCATGATTCGCTCAACATCGTCCGCGCCCGGATCGGCGAGCGCATCGCCGAGATCGAGGAACGCATGGCGCGGCTAAAGCCGATCGACATCTGCGCCAAGATGGAGGCGATCCGCGCCATGGCCGCCGACCATGGCCTGTCCGCGCTCGAAGGCTTGGCCGACTATGCCGCCCACCATGCCCTGATGCCAGGCCATGTCGCGGCGACCCGCGCCTGCCTGGAGCATATGGACGAGGCGCTGATGAGCAATGATGCTGCGCATGATCGCGAATCGATCCTCGCGGCACTGGCTGTTCGCCTGCACTAGGAGGTCCGTGCGCAGCCTGTCTGGGGGACAGGCGAGCCCGGACCTTTATTTCGCCTCGCGCATATTAGCGAGGCAATGCGCGCTTTTTCCCAGCTGCTCGATGACCTGACCTACACCAGGTCGCGCAATTCCAAGCTCAAGCTGATCGGCGATTATCTCAAGGAAACGCCCGACCCCGATCGCGGAATCGCGCTCGCCGCACTGACCGGCACGCTCGACATCCCGGCGGTCAAGCCGGCACAGATCCGGGCCATGGCGGAGGAGCGGGTCGATCCGGTCCTGCTTTACATGAGCCGCGACTATGTCGGCGACATGGCCGAGACCGTCTCGCTGCTGTGGCCTTCGCCGGAAGGCGAGCGCTGCGAACTTGATGACGGCACGCTTAGGCTATCGGACATCGTCGACCGGCTGCGCATCATCAGCCGGTCAGATGCGCCGGCGGTCCTGGCCGACATGCTCGATCGCCTTGATGCTTCGGGCCGGTTCGCCTTGATCAAGCTCGCCACCGGTGCGCTTCGCGTCGGAATTTCGGCGCGGCTTGCAAAGCAGGCGCTGGCCGACGCCTTTGCGCTCGACGTCGAGCAGGTTGAAGAGGTGTGGCACGGCCTCAGGCCTCCCTACCGCGAGCTGTTCGACTGGGGAGAAGGCCGGGCGCCGCAGCCCACGGCCGAGGACGTGCCGGTGTTCCGGCCCTTCATGCTTGCCCATCCGCTGGAAGAGAACCGTGTTTCGCTCGACGACTTTGCGGCGGAATGGAAATGGGACGGAATCCGGGTTCAGTTGGTCCATGCCGGCGGGCAAACCCGGCTCTACAGCCGTACCGGTGATGACATCAGCGGCAGCTTTCCCGACATTGCCTCAGCATTCGCCACGCCCGCGGTCCTTGACGGCGAGCTGCTGGTCAGGGGAGATGCCCAGGGCGGTGCGGCCGCCAGCTTCAACGCCCTTCAGCAGCGCCTCGGCCGGAAGGCCGTCAGCGCGAAGATGCAGGGCCAATATCCGGCCTTCGTCCGGCTCTACGACATGCTGTTTGATGGACAGGAGGATTTGCGGCCGCTGGCCTGGACCGAGCGGAGGGCCCGGCTCGAGGCGTTCGTGCGGCAGCTCGATCCGGACCGTTTCGATCTGTCCGACCTAATCGAGGCTCACAATTTCGAGGAGCTGGAGGAAATGCGGCTCGGCGTCCGCAACGAGGGCGTCGAAGGAATGATGCTCAAACGCCGCGATTCAGCCTACGTCGCCGGCCGCCGAACCGGCCTTTGGTACAAGTGGAAGCGAGATCCCCTGACCGCGGACTGCGTGCTGATGTACGCCCAGCGCGGTTCCGGCAAGCGATCAAGCTATTATAGCGACTACACGTTCGGCTGCTGGACTTCAGGCGGCGAGCTGCTTCCCGTCGGCAAGGCCTATTTCGGCTTTACCGACGAGGAGCTCAAATGGCTCGACCGCTACGTGCGCAATCATACGGTCAACCGTTTCGGCCCGGTCCGCGAAGTGGACCGCAGCCTGGTGCTCGAGGTTGCATTCGATTCGATCCACAACTCGACTCGCCACAAATCGGGCCTTGCCATGCGCTTTCCGCGTATCAGCCGCATCCGCACCGACAAGCCGGCGGACGAGGCCGACCGGATCGAGACGCTGCTAGCGATGGTGACATGAAAAAGCCGCCCGGATTGCTCCGGGCGGCCTTTCTATCTCCCCGCTCAGGAGAAGACTATTCGCTCAACGGCTGCAGGTTCACTGCGGCGAACTTGCCGCGGCGGTCCACTTCGATGTCGAACTCGAACCGGTCGCCTTCGTTGATGGTCGGCAGGCCGGCGCGCTCGACCGCCGAGATGTGCACGAAGGCGTCGGGCTGGCCGTCGTCGCGGCTGATGAACCCAAATCCCTTCATGGCATTGAAGAATTTGACAGTGCCCTGGGCTTTCTCACCAGTCAGCTGACGCTGGGGCCCGCCGCCGAATCCGCCACCAGCGGCGCCGCCTTCGCGCGGGGCCGACGAACGGACGACTTCCATCGGCTCGCCTTCGATCCTGAGGTTGGTCGCCGAAATGCGTCCGCCGCGGTCGACCAGGGTGAACTCCAGCGGCTGTCCGTCGGCCAGGTCGGTCAGGCTGGCCTGCTCGACCGCGGAGATGTGGACGAACACATCCTCACCGCCATCATCGCGAACGATGAATCCGAATCCCTTCTGCGGATTGAAGAATTTGACCGTGCCTTTGCCTTCGCCGACGACTTGAGGGGGCATGCCGCCGCCAGCGCCGCCGCCACCGCGGAAGCCGCCGCCAGCGCCACCGCCACCGCGGAAGCCACCGCCGGCACCGCCGCCGAATGCCGCCGCCGCCGCCGCCGCCCCGATAACCGCCGCCGCCGCCGCCGCCGCCGAACCCACCGCGATCGCCGAAGCCACCGCCGAACCCGCCGCGATCACTGGGACCGCGGTCGAAGCCCCCGAATTCTTCACCGCCACCACCACCGAAACTGTCGCGCTTGTCACGGCCGCGACCACCACGGTCACCTTTACGCCCTCGATCGAAACCCATGGAAATTCTAACTCTCTTGTGCCCCACATCGAAAATAACCAACGCGCTGGGACCGCGGCGCAACCGGTCGTGCCCGCGGATCGAGTCCGCGTTCAGGGGCCGTCTCTACAGGAAAAATGGCGGCTATCCTAGTGACTCCATGGTTAAGGCTGGCAACGCGCCCCCTGCTGCGACTAGAGAGGGAACAAATCCACCGGTCGTCACCAGCGGTTCATGCGGTTTCGGCCAACCAAAACCGGGACTGTCATGGCGATCCATTTTTACGAAGAAGACCTGCCGTCCGCCGACATGTTCGCAACCGGCGTGCCGATTGCAGTCGATACGGAGGCCATGGGCCTGATTCCCGGCCGCGATCGGCTGTGCCTGGTCCAATTGTCGGACGGTTCGGGCGACGAGCATTTGGTCCGCTTCGGCCCCGACAGCGATTATTCGGCGGCCAATCTCAAGGCGCTGCTGGCCGACCCCGAGCGACTGAAGCTGTATCATTTCGCCCGCTTCGACGTCGCCATCATGCGCGCCTATTTGGGTATCATGGCTGCACCGCTTTATTGCACGAGGACGGCGTCGCGCCTGATCCGTACCTATACCGACCGTCATGGCCTGAAGGATCTCGTCAAGGAGCTGATCGGGACCGACCTATCCAAGCAACAGCAGACGAGCGACTGGGGTGCCGCGGAAATCAACGACGCCCAGCGCGAATATGCCGCTAGCGACGTGCGCTATCTTCACCGGCTCAAGGAACAGCTCGACGTCCGCTTGGCCCGCGAGAACCGAACCGAACTCGCTGAAGCATGCTTCGAATTCATCCCGGCACGGGCACTGCTCGACCTCGCCGGCTGGGCCGAGTGCGACATTTTCGCTCACGATGGCTGACGATGTCTGAAGCAGCCGACCGCCGGCATGCGCTATTGCGCCACTGGGCCGAGCCCGGAAGCCGGCATGACACCGTCATCCGGGCGGTCAAGTTCGGCTTGCCGATCCTGATTGTCGGGCTCGTCGTGCTGCTGGCCATCGCTCCGTTCGATCGGCGCGGCGACGTCAGCTTCATCCTCGACACGAACGAGGTGGAGCAGGCGCGCGAGCGGATGAGGGTCGAGAAAGCTCGCTATACCGGCGAGGACAATAAGGGGCAAAGGTTCCAGATCGTTGCCGACCGGGCAGTTCAACAGTCCAGCAATGTGCCGGTGGTGACAATCGAAGGGATGCGGGCCCGGCTCGACCTGGCGCGCGGCCCGCTCAGCATCGCCGCCCCCAAGGGCAGCTATGACCTGGAGCAGGAAATGGTGGAGGTCCACGGGCCGATCGGCGTGGTAGGCCCTGATGGCTATCGGTTGGCGACGCGAGACGTGACAGTCGACCTCGACAAGCGCACCATGAGATCCACGGGAAAGGTCAACGGCGTCATGCCGCTCGGCCGCTTCGAAGCCGGAAGGCTCAGTGCCGACCTGGATGAGCGCACGGTGAGGCTGGAGGGCGGGGTGCGCTTGAAAATTGTCCAGGGGGCGGTCAGATGAACGCGATGAAACCCAAGTCGATCCTTGTTCTGGCAGGACTTGCACTCGCGACGCTCGGATCGGGGTTGGCGACGGCGCAGGACAGCATTTCCGCGCTCAAGGGCCATGACAGCAAGGCGCCGGTCGATCTAAGCGCCGATCGGGCCGAGGCCCAGGATCGGGCCGACCGCGCGATCTTCGCAGGCAATGTTGTCGTTCGGCAGGGCAGTTTGACGCTTCGCACGGCGCGGCTATCGCTCGCCTATGCCAGCCAGGATGGGATCGATATCAACCGTATCGATGCCAGCGGCGGGGTGACCGTCACCTCGCCGAGCGAAACCGCGCGCGGCGATTTTGCGGTCTACGATCTGGAAGAGGGCTTGATCACCATGGTCGGCAATGTCCGGCTGGAACGGGGCGGGTCTTTCCTGAGCGGCGGGCGGCTGACGATCGATCTGGACACCGGCCGCGCGGTCATGGACGGCGGCCTGCGCGGCGTAAACCAGCCAGGCGGAGGGCGAGTCAGCGGCCGATTTACTGTACCCAGACGCACCAGCCGGCAATGAACGAAGCCGCGCTCTTCGATAGTCAGCTTGGCCCGCCCGGAACCACCGTGCGGGGGCTTGAAGTTCGCTCGATCGCCAAAAGCTATGACAAGCGCGCGGTGCTTCACGACGTCTCGCTGCACGTCGAGCGCGGCGAGGTGGTCGGCTTGCTGGGCCCCAACGGCGCAGGCAAGACCACCAGCTTTTACTCGGTGATGGGGCTGGTCAGGCCGGACGCGGGCCGCATTTACCTGGACGGGCGCGACATCACCCAGTTGCCGATGTACCGCCGCGCGATCCTCGGTCTGGGCTACCTGCCGCAGGAAACCTCGATCTTCCGTGGCCTGACCGTCGAACAGAATATCGTAGCTGTGCTCGAGGTGGATGAGCCCGACCGCGACTCGCGGGCCGAAAAGCTGGAGCGGCTGCTCGGCGAATTCGGCCTTACCCATTTGCGAGATTCTCCGGCGATGGCGCTATCCGGCGGCGAGCGGCGGCGGTGCGAAATTGCGCGGGCCCTGGCGGCCGAACCATCGATCATGCTGCTCGACGAGCCATTTGCCGGGATCGATCCGATTTCCATCGCGGACATCCGCGAGCTGGTGAAGGCGTTGAAGCAGCGGGATATCGGCGTCCTGATCACCGACCACAATGTGCGCGAGACGCTCGATATCGTCGACCGTGCCTGCATCATCTACGACGGTCAGGTGCTGTTCGAAGGTACGCCTCAGGCCTTGGTGGCCGACGAGAATGTGCGGCGGCTCTACCTCGGCGAGAGCTTTGCGCTCTAGCGGGACGATGTAACCATGGGGCTCGGCCCGCGTATCGATCTTCGCGTTTCGCAGCAGCTGGTGATGACCCAGCAGCTACAACAGGCGATCAAGCTGCTGGCGTTGAGCAACCTCGAAATCGAGGCGGTGATCGCCGAAGAACTTGCCAAGAACCCTCTGCTCGAGGCGCGACCCGGCGAAGGCGCTTCGGGCGAAGGCGTGATAGTTCGCGAAGATCGCGAATTTGGCGACGAAGCCGCCGACCCCACCGGATCCGACGAACTGATCGGCAGTCGGCTGGGGACCGAGGATTCCCCGGTCGACATGGATTGGCGCGAGGCCGCGCTGGAGACGGACAGTTTCGCGGACGTCGGTGGCGGCGGTGGCGGCGGTGGCGGCGAAGATGCGTTCGATTTCGATCGGCTGGAAGGCGGTGATGCCGGCCTTGCCGAGCACCTGCTCGCCCAGCTCCACGGCACCGGCGGGACTGTCGGCCGGCTGGCCGAGGCGATCGTTCATGAGCTGGAGGAAACCGGATATCTCGAAACACCGCTGCGGCTGATCGCCGAGGCAGGCGAAGCAACCCTCGAGGAAGCCGAGCAGGCGCTGGCGATTGTCCAATCGCTGGATCCGGCCGGTATCGCCGCGCGAAGCCTGGAGGAATGCATCGCGCTGCAGGCCAAATCGGCCGATCGCCATGATCCGGCGATGGCGCGGCTAATCGCCAACCTCGACCTGCTCGCCAAGGGCCGAATGGCCGACCTTCGCCGCATTTGCGGAGTGGATGAGGAAGATCTCGCGGACATGGTTCGGGAGCTGCGCGCCTACGATCCCAAGCCCGGCTGCCGCTTCGTCTCCAAGGAGCCAGAGGCAATTACGCCCGATATATTCGTCCGCCGATCGAAAGGCGGCTGGATCGTCGAGCTCAACAATGCGGCATTGCCGAGGGTTCTGGTCAACCGACGCTATCATGCGGAATTGAAGAGCGGCCCGCAGGACAAGGCATCGAAGGCCTGGCTTGGCGAATGCCTCGCCAGCGCCAACTGGCTGGTGAAGGCGCTCGATCAGCGAGCCCGGACGATCGTCAAGGTGGCGAGCGAGATCGTCAAGCAGCAGCATGGATTCTTCGAACATGGGGTTTCGGCGATGCGGCCCCTGACCCTGGCCAGGATCGCGGAGGCGATCGAGATGCATGAATCGACCGTCAGCCGGGTGACGTCGAACAAATATCTGGCCTGCGACCGGGGCATGTTCGAACTCAAATATTTCTTCGGGTCAGGGGTTGCCTCGGAAAGCGGCGAAGGTGCCGCGGCCGAGGCGGTCAAGGCGGCGATCAAGGCGATCATCGACGATGAAGGCGAAGTGCTGAGCGACGATGCCATTGCGGCGATGCTCAAGGACCGCGGCATGGACGCTGCCCGCCGCACCGTCGTCAAATATCGCGAGGCGATGGGAATCGGCTCGTCGATCCAGCGCCGGCGGCAGCGCAAGATGGCGGCGGGCTAGGCCGCCAATGTTCACAAATGTTCACGGTGGCCATGGCTGATCGAAATAATTCGCCAGGCTGCCGAGACCGTTCAAAGAGCGAGTGCCCGGCTGCCAAATCAATTCCTACATTTCCAGCATAATTTCAAAGCGCCACCCGCGCCCAGATGGGCAGATGGTCGCTGGCCTTGCGCGCTTCCGCGCTGGCATGAACTCCAGCGGCCTCGATGGCGAGGCGGTGATCGACGATGATCCGGTCGAGCGCCGCGATCGGCCGGCGCGAATGGAAGCTCGGTCCGGTCGGCGCGACCCGGTAGCTGCCGTTCAATTCCTGGAGGCAGGCCCCGGCATCGCGCCATTCGTTGGTGTCGCCCATCAAGATGGTGGGCATCTTTTGCGGCCGCTTGTGGATCGCCTCGAGGATCGTGCGCATTTGCCGCCGTCGCCACAGACCGGAGAGATCGAGATGCATGCCGACCACCCGGAGCGGCCGGTCGCCGATCAGGAGCTCCGCCAGAATTGCACCGCGCGGCTCCAGCATCGGCAGATCGAGCGCGGCGACGTCCATCACGTCGACATGACGTTTCACGAGCAAGGCATTGCCATGCCAGCCGAGATTGCGGGTATTGATCTTGAACAGCCGCTCGGCCTGCTTGCCGCCGGGCAGGCCCTCCAGCGTGCGCCGATGGCGGGCCCGGATCGGCACCGGCTTATACAGTCCATGGTCATCGATCAGTTCGTGCGACACTGCGGCGCCCCGCCCGCCGACGCGCTTGTCGGCCTCCTGCAGCGCGACCACGTCGGCATCGATTTCCTGGAGCACGTGCAGCACCCGATCCGGCCGCCGCCGTCGGTCGGTCCCAATCGCCTTGCGCATATTATAGCTGGCGACGGTGATGGTTGAGGCGGAGGTCATTGCGCTGCCAACCGAAGCTTGCTCGGGCGGTTCCTCACACGTCGAGGTTGGCGACGGAGAGGGCATTCTCCTGGATGAATTCGCGGCGTGGCTCGACTACGTCGCCCATCAGCCGAGTGAAAATCTCGTCGGCAACGTCGGCCTGGTCGGCCTCGACCCGCAGCAGAGAGCGGTTGGACGGATCGAGCGTGGTTTCCCACAATTGCTCGGCGTTCATTTCGCCCAATCCCTTATAGCGCTGGATGCTGAGGCCCTTGCGCCCGGCGGCAAGCACCGCGTCGAGCAGCTCCGTCGGTCGGGTGATCGGCACCGTCTTGCCCTTGGTTTCCTGTTCTTCGGCTTCGCCCCCTTCGCCCTCCTCGGCGGGAGCAGCTGCTTCCGGGGCAGCCGATTTCTTGAGCGTCTTGAGCACGGCCGGCTCCGCGTAGGTCTCGGCCTGTTCCATGGCGATGGCGTGCAACTTGCGCGCCTCGGCGGAGGCGATGAAGCTGTCGTCGATGATGGTGACGTCGGTAACGCCGCGCCACAGTCGCTTGAACAGATAGCCGCCCTCGCTGGCCAGTTCTCCCGACCACTGGGCCTCCAGGTCGCCGCGACCGAGCCATTCCCCGACCCGAGTGGCCACTGCGGCCCGCTTGTTGCGGTCGGCGGCCGGATCGAGCGCGCCGTTGATGGCCAGCGCCTCGAGCATCCCCGGGTCGTAGCGCTTTGGCGCATAACGCATCAGGGTGCGGATTCGGCGGGCATGGTCGACCAACGTCTTGAGGTCGCGGCCGGAACGCGAGCCCTCGGCGCCTTCGAGTACCAGTCCTTCAAGTCCCTGCGCCTCGAGATAATCGTCGAGTGCGGCGTCGTCCTTGAGATAGACTTCGGAGCGGCCGCGGCTGACTTTGTACAGCGGCGGCTGGGCTATCATCAGATGCCCCTTCTCGATCAGCTCAGGCATCTGCCGGTAGAAGAAGGTCAAAAGCAAAGTGCGGATATGGGCGCCGTCGACGTCGGCGTCGGTCATGATCACGATCTTGTGATAGCGCAGCTTCTCGAGATTGAATTCCTCGCGGCCGATGCCGGTGCCCAGCGCCTGGATGATCGTGCCGATCTCCTTCGAGCCCAGCATCCGGTCGAAACGGGCGCGCTCGACGTTGAGGATCTTGCCGCGCAGCGGCAGGATCGCCTGATATTTGCTGTCGCGGCCCTGCTTGGCCGAGCCGCCGGCCGAGTCACCCTCGACCAGGAACAGCTCGGACAGAGCCGGGTCCTTTTCGGCGCAATCGTGCAGCTTGCCGGGCAGCGAGGCGACACCCATCACCGACTTGCGGCTGGCCTCGCGGGCCTTGCGGGCGGCTTCGCGCGCCGCCGCGGCATCGATGATCTTCTGAACGATGGATCGGGAATGCGCCGGGTTTTCCTCCAGCCATTCGGCCAGCTTGTCGGCCATCAGGCTTTCCAGCGGCTGCCTGACTTCGGAGCTGACCAGCTTGTCCTTGGTCTGGCTGCCGAACTTGGGGTCGGGCAGCTTGACCGAGACGATGGCGGTCAGGCCCTCGCGCATGTCTTCGCCGGTCAGGTTGATCTTCTCGCGCTTCAATATGCCGGACTTGTCGGCATAATTGTTGAGCGTGCGCGTCAGCGCCGCGCGGAAGGCCGCCAAATGGGTGCCGCCGTCGCGCTGCGGGATGTTGTTGGTGAACGCCAGGACGTTTTCATAATAGCTGTCGTTCCACTCCAGCGCGACGTCGATGCCGACGTCGTCGCGCTGCCCATGAATGGCGATCGGATCGGGAAACAGCGGGGTCTTGGCGCGGTCGAGATATTTGACGAAGGCCGCGATCCCGCCCTCGTAGAACAGCTCATGCTCGACCCGGTCGGCATGGCGGGCATCGACCAGGACCAGCCGCACGCCCGAGTTGAGGAAGGCGAGCTCGCGGTAGCGATGTTCGAGCCGCTCGAAGTCGAACTCGGTGATCTTGAAGGTTTCGGCAGACGGAAGGAAGGTGACCTTGGTGCCCTTCTTGCCAGCCGGGGCCGGCCCGACGAGCTTCAGCGGCGCCTCGGCGTCACCATGGCGGAAGCGCATGAAATGTTCTTCACCATCGCGCCAGATGGTGAGGTCGAGCCATTCCGACAGCGCATTGACGACCGACACGCCGACGCCGTGCAAGCCGCCCGACACCTTGTAGGCGTTCTCGTCGCTGGTGTTCTCGAACTTACCGCCGGCGTGGAGCTGGGTCATGATGACCTCGGCCGCCGACACGCCCTCTTCGGCATGGATTCCGGTCGGGATGCCGCGGCCATTGTCTTCGACGCTGACCGATCCATCGGGGTTCAGGGTGATGAGGATCCTGTCGCAATGACCGGCCAGCGCCTCATCGATCGCATTGTCGCTGACCTCGAACACCATGTGGTGGAGGCCCGATCCGTCGTCGGTGTCGCCGATGTACATGCCGGGGCGCTTGCGCACCGCATCCAGGCCCTTGAGGACCTTGATGCTGTCGGCGCCATATTCATTCTGATTGGGATCGCTTGCCATATGTCTCAGATAGGGTGGAAAGTGACAAAAGTCGCGTCCTAACGCGCGGGTACGCGCACGCGCGAGAGAAGTTCGCGCAAGGTGGCGCGCAGGGCTTGGAAATCAGGCATGCAGGAAGCCATCCGCCGCGAATGGCAGATGGCTTCCAACATTGAAAGATGCGTCAGCCTTGGGCGCGCTGGAAGCGGCCGGGGCCGCCACGACGGCCGCGGAACGGTCGATTGGCGCCGCCGCCATCGGGCCGGTGGGCCGGATGGCCGCCGGCTCGTTGCGGGTGCCGCTGGCCGCTGCGCTCGGCCTGAACCGGGCGAGACTCGCCCTGCCTTTGATCGTCGCGCCGCTGGTCATCTCTCCGGCGCTCCCCGGTCGGCTGGATCGCAGCTCGAGGAGCGGCGGCACGCGCATGGCGATGGCCGCCGTCACGGCGACCTCCGCCGAACCCGCCACGGCCGTGGCCGCGACGCTCTTCGCGCTCCGGCGTCGGCAGCTTGAGCGCCTTCAGCGCCTGGGCCGCCTCGACAAAACCATGCGGCAAGGGCTCGACCTCGATCTTGAGGCGGGTCAGCCGCTCGATGTCGCGCAGGTTGAGGCGCTCGTCGGGGCTGCAGAAGGCGATCGCGCGTCCGTCCGCGCCGGCACGCGCGGTGCGGCCGATGCGGTGGACATATTGCTCGGGAACGTCGGGCAGGTCGAAATTGACGACATGGGCGACGCCCGGGATATCGATCCCGCGCGCGGCGATGTCGGTCGCGATCAGCACCGGCGCCTGGCCGGACTTGAAGGCGGCAATGGCGCGCTCGCGCTGCGGCTGCGACTTGTTGCCATGGATCGCGGCGGCGGCGATCCCGGCGGCGGCGAGCTGGCGAACGATCTTGTCGGCGCCATGCTTGGTCCGGCTGAACACCAGCGTCCGCTCCGTGCCCGTCTTTTGCAGGAACAGGGTAAGAAGCGCCGATTTCTCGGCCTGGTTCACATGGGTGACGCTCTGAACGATGCGCTCGACCGTGGTTGCGGCCGGCGTGACCGACACTTCGGCCGGGTTGGTCAGATAGGCGTCGGCCAGCTGCTTGATCGCCTTCGGCATGGTGGCCGAGAAGAACAGGGTCTGGCGCGTCTTCGGCACCAGCTCGACGATCCGCTTCAGCGCGTGGATGAAGCCGAGGTCGAGCATCTGGTCGGCCTCGTCGAGCACCAGGATCTCGAGCCGCGACAGATCGATCGCCCGCTGGTCGACCAGGTCGAGCAAGCGGCCGGGCGTGGCTACGAGTACGTCGAGACCGCGCGCGACTTCGCGCACGCTCTTCATCGGCGCGGTGCCGCCGAAGATGACGCCGGTGGTGATGTTGATGTTGCGGGCATAGGTACGGGCGCTCTCGGCGATCTGCGAGGCAAGCTCGCGGGTCGGGGCGAGCACCAGCATCCGGACGCGCCTGGCGATCGGGTGAACCCGGGGGTTAGCCAGTCGGTCGAGCGACGGCAGCATGAAGGCCGCGGTCTTGCCGGTGCCGGTCTGGGCGATGCCCAGCAAGTCACGGCCGGTCAGCACGGTTGGGATGGCCTGCGCCTGGATCGGCGTCGGCTGCGAATAATTCTTCGCGGCGAGCGCATCCAATAAGGGCTGAGAAAGCCCGAGGTCGGTAAATTTCGTCAAAATAAGAGTCCAATATGCAAGGCGAACGTCCGCGCCTTGACTGGCACGGACCCGCCGGGGTTTGGTTGAGCACCCCGCGTGAATAGGAGAGCATGAAAGCTGGTCGAGACGCGGGCCGGGACCTCTGGATTTTAGGCTCAGAGACCGATCACGCCGCTTGCAAGGCGTCTCGTGTTGCAGTGCAATATAGAGGGAAAGTTAAAAAAGTCCAGTCATGCCGGAGAAATTGTTCCGGCTTCGACATGAAAACGGCTGGCAGCGGAGCCGATCGCGTCGAATAGTGCGGCCTCGGTGGCCGTCATCCAGACCTGGCCGCTGCCTTGCAGGCGGGCGAACAGCGCGGCCCGACGGTCCGGATCGAGATGCGCAGCGACTTCATCGAGCAAGAGGATTGGCGGAGCGCCGCGCTTTTCGGAAACGACCTCGGCATGCGACAGCACCAGATTGAGCAGCAGCGCCTTCTGTTCGCCGGTGGAACATTTTGCCGCAGGCTGGTCCTTGGCGGCGAAGATCACGAGCAGATCCTCGTTGTTGGGCCCATGGGTTGCACGGCGAGCAGCGGCATCAATCTTTCGCGTCGCCGACAACTGGGCGGCCAGGTGCATCGGCGCCTGCTTGTCGAGCGAAAGTCTTGCGCTCGGGAAATCGTCATTGCGAACGGTCCCGGCAGGATGGTTCAGCGCCTCGATGGTTCTCGCTCGAGCCAGGGTGACTTCGTTGCCGTGCTCCTCCATCTGCGCTTCGAGCGACACCAGCCAGCTTTCATCCCACTGCTCCTCGGCCAGCAGCTTGTTGCGCGCGCGCATCGCCGCTTCGTAGCGTGCGGCGTGATGGGCATGGCCCGGCTCCAAAGCCAGCGTAAGCCGATCCAGGAAGCGCCGACGGTCACCCGGGCTGCCGGTAAACAGGCGATCCATCGCCGGGGTCAACCACAGCACTGCCAGCCGTTCGCCCAGCGAGTTGACCGATGCCGCTGCGCCGTTGATCCGAACCTGCCGCCGGTCGGAGGCCTCTGCCGTCGTGCCGGTGCCGATCTCGGTTCCATCGCCGAGCCTGGCCGCCACGGCAAACCCGCCGGGACCATCGGTCCGCGCCATCTCGGCGATCGGCACTTGCCTCAGCCCGCGGCCCGGAGTGAGCAGGGACACCGCTTCCAGAACATTGGTCTTGCCCGCGCCGTTGGAGCCGCTCAGCAGCACAAATCCAGCGCCCGCTTCGATCAGCGCGTCGCGATGATTGCGGAAATTGTCGAGGGACAGGCGGGTAACGGCGGTCATGGACCGCTGCGCTTAGCGGTCCTGCTCGCGCCGGTCGATGACCTCATAGTGGGCGGCGCGGCTATCGAACCGCTCGAGCACCGCCCGGGCAGCGGCCGGAACATGGCTGACCGAATAATCCTCGCCCATGAACGCCTTGATCGACGCCAGGCTGTCGAACCACATCAGCGTCTGGAACTCGACCTCCTCGCCCTGCTCGCATCGCATGAGGTCGATTTGCCGGAAACCCGGGATTTTGCGCGCTTCGATACCCGGTATCACCTGGCCCCGGACGATCCGCTCATAGGCCTCGGCATTGTCCGGCGTCGTCCACCCGCGCCACAATCGGCAAATCATTTCACAGTTCCTAGTCGGAGGCGCCAGGTTCCATCCCGGTGACCCGCTTGAAGGCCTCGTTCATGGCCTTTTCGCTGCTTGCTGTGAAACGCGGTCCCGGATCGTTCATCAATTCTGTCTGCAGCGCCGACAATTTCGGCATAACCGCATCAAAATGCCTGCCGGCCGGCGTTCCATTCAGCTCGAGGATCTCCGCCCGCTCGGCTTCATTGAGCTGGCCTAAGGTACGGATGCCGGCCCGAAATGCCTGGCGCGTTGTCACCCCCTCGTCGATCGGCTGCTCCTTTGCGACCCGCTCAACTAATTCAGCGGCGTCGACATGGTCGGTCGCCAGGATCAGCATTTTCTGTCCGAGCGGCGATTTGTAGAATGATGTCAGGCTTTTGACATCGTCTTGGGACAGGGACTCCCGGACAATCGCCGCGGCACGCGGGAAGAAGCGCGCATCATACTCCTCGATGTAGAGATCGAGCTGCGCGACCAAGGCATTTTTGAGCTCCGGTCCAAGTTGCGGAAAGGCGTCGAGCATTGCAGCCGTCTCGGCCGACGCGCGGAGACCCGGCAGAAAATTCTTCTCGAGAATCGCCAGTTCTGCCTTGCGCCGCAAGTCTGACGGCGAAAATGCCCGCACGAATTCCATCGCCTCCGCTTCGGTCGGCCTGGCAGCCGTCGCCTCCGGCGCTCGAGTGACGATGGCTGGAGCCGCTGCCGGCGGAACTGCGCCCAGGGCAGCGGGCCCCACTGCCGCGAGCAGGCCGGGCAAATGCCAAAACCTCATTGATTCCCCCATTTCGGCAAGACTAGACCCGCATCGGCATCAATACATAAAGCGCGGCCGCCTTGTCATTCTCGCGCAGCAGGGTCGGCGCGGCGGCGTCCGCCAGGTGCACTTCGACCGTGTCGCCATCGATCTCGTGCAATATGTCCATCAGATAGCGGGCGTTGAAGCCGATCTCGAGCCCGTCGGAGCCATAGTCGGCCGACAACTCCTCGGTCGCGGTGCCGCTTTCGGGAGAGGTGACCGACAGCACCACCTTGTCGCGATCGAGGTTGATCTTGACGGCGCGGGTCTTTTCGCTGGCGATGGTGGCGACGCGGTCGACGCCTTCCATGAAGCTTTTCGGATCGAGCTTGAGCAGCTTGTCGTTGGCGGTCGGGATGACCCGGTTGTAATCGGGGAAGGTGCCGTCGATCAGCTTGCTGGTCAGCACCGCATTGCCCAGGCCGAAGCGGACCTTGGTCGGCGATAGCGAGATTTCGACCGTGCCTTCCACTTCGTCGAGCAGCTTGCGCAGTTCGCCGACACATTTCTTGGGGATGATGATATCGGGCATGCCATCGGCGCCCTCGGGCTTGTCGACCGTGACCCGGGCGAGGCGGTGGCCGTCGGTCGCCGCGGCTTTCAACTTCTCGTCGGCGACGTGCAGGAAGATGCCCATCAGATAATAGCGCGTTTCTTCGCTTGAGATGGCGAATCGAGTCTTGTCGATGATCTGCCGCAGCGTCTGGGCCGGCAGCTCGAACCGGGTCGGCAGCTCGCCCTCGGCAATCACCGGGAAGTCGTCGCGCGGCAGAGTCGACAGATTGAACCTCGAACGGCCGGCGATGACCTGCATCTTGCCCTCCGCCGCCGTCAACTCGACCTGGCTGCCTTCGGGCAGCTTGCGGACGATGTCGAAGAAGGTGTGGGCGGACACGGTGGTGGCGCCGCCCTGCCCGACCTGGGCGGGAACGCTCTCGTCGACCTGCAGGTCGAGGTCGGTCGCCATCAGGCGGATCGAACCGTCTTCCTTCGCCTCGATCAGCACGTTGGACAGGATTGGGATGGTGTTGCGCCGCTCGACCACCGACTGGACATGGCCCAGGCTCTTGAGGAGGGTCGCCCGTTCGATCGTCGCCTTCATTTCAGCCCCTTCGCGCGTCTTTGAACCTCGTTATAGCGAGGCGTTGGCGACGCGGAAGGGGGAAATGGGAATGCCGAGCGGCTCGCCGGCCAAGCCGGTCAGGCCGCTGGGCGATTTCAGGTGGACGCGCCGGGCATCAGCACGGCATCGGTCCGGTGGATCACGCCATTGGCAAGAGTTCTCGTCGGCCTTGACGATGGTCGCCTTGCCGCCGGCGCCATCGGCGAGAATAATCTTGTCGCCCTCACGGGTGGCGGTCAGCGTACCGCCGCCCATCGTCGCCAGCTGTGCCTTGCCGTTGCCGGCATCGATCGCCTTGCCGATGTCCTCGGCCAGGACGGTCCCCGGCAGGATCTGGTACGATAAGGGTGCGGGTCAGGTCGGGCCGGGCCTCGGGCTTCATCCAGGTCTCGACCGTGCCTGCGGGCAGCTTGTCGAACGCGGCGTCGTCGGCGACGAATACGGTATAGGGTCCCGGCCCCGCCAGCGTGGCATCCAGCCCGGCCGCTTTGGCAAGCGTGAAGAAGCGGCCCTTCTGGTCGAGCCCCGCGGCGATGGTCTTGTCACCGGCCTGCTTGACCGCCTCGGCGCCTTCCTTGGCGGTTTCCGACTGGTCGGTCTGATTGCAGCCGGACAGGGCGAGAAGCCCCGTCGCGAGCGCAAGCGCAAACGCGTTCCTGGTCATTTGCTCTTCTCCCATAATCCGATGTCGCGAATTGGCCCCGAAACGAACTCGGGGGCCAACGCGATCCATCAACCCTGCCGCCTAGACGATGGTGTAGGCCACCGACTGAACCATGCGAGTACCCGGGTCGACCGGAATAGATGTAGCCATTGTCATAACGGTACCAGACATCCGGCCGGTCGTAATAAGTGTCTCGGATACGACAACGGCACGTTGTAGGCATTGTACCCCACCGGGAGGGGCTGGCCGACCGACAGGCCGTTGGTCAGCAATGCCGCCACCGCCGAGATCAGCGACGTGCTGCGGTCGACCCGGTAGATCGAGCCCGGCGCGTATCGGTAATAATAGTCGTCATTGTCGACGAAGGAACTGCGATAGGCGAAGGGCACATTGTAATAGCCGTAGCTGGCAGGGAGCATCTGCCCGACGCCGTATCCATAATCGTAGGTCGGGATGACGTCCTCGACCAGGCCGCTGGCGCAGTCCGTCTCATAGACGTAGCCGAAGCCATAGCGATAACAGTCGTACGGTGAGTTCGGATAAAAGGCGTTGAAGTAGGACGGCTGATAATAGTTGTTCATATAGTTGGGCTGCAGCGGCTGACCGAGCATCGATGCACCGAACAGCGGGAG
The DNA here is from genome assembly GCA_963844355.1 of uncultured Alphaproteobacteria bacterium. Lineage (GTDB taxonomy): Bacteria > Pseudomonadota > Alphaproteobacteria > Sphingomonadales > Sphingomonadaceae > Sphingomicrobium. The sequence continues at coordinate 63,651 of CAWJNY010000003.1, read as the reverse complement.
CATCGACGCGATCAGGTCGTCATCGCGATCGACGCGATAGAGATAACCGCCGCCGTAGCGGTAATAATAATCATCGTCGTCCCAATAGAGGCTCTGAAGCGACCGGGGCAGCGGATCCAGCGCGGCGAAACGCGAGGCAGCCGCCAGCGGCCGGCCGATGAACTTCGCCGCCTGTCCCGGAGGCATGCAGGCAACCGGCTTCTTCGCCAGCCCCGGCGGGCAGCCGTTTACGAACCCCAGCCGGCGCACGAACAGGTCGTCTCCGTCGACCTCGCGGAACCGGACGACCCCGCGATCGACGTCGCGCACTCGAAAAACGCGGTCGCCGTCGACGCGGGCGAACTGACCCTCGCCGCGGCCGCGATTGTCCTCGGACCGGACAACGGCGGCGCGGTCTCCGCCACGATTTTCGACCCTTGCGTCATCACCGCCGCGGCCGCGGCCACGGTCGTCGGCACGCGCGACCCGAACGTCGTCGCGGCCGCGCCCGCGTCCGCGATCGTCGTCTCCGGCGGAGCGCATCGCCTGCTGCCGGTCCCCGCCGCGGTCCGATCGATCGGCCTGCGGCTCGCGGTTTCCGCCGCCGCGGGCGGCGCGGACTTGATCGCCCCCGCCGCGCTGAGCGCCTGCTTTCTGGCCGCCGCCGCCACGGTCGGACTTCTGGGCGTGGCCGGCATGATCCTGGCCTCCGCCCTTGTTGCCGCCCCGTTCGGCAGCCAACGGGGCCGTAATCGGCCAACGCTGCTGCGCCGGCGGCGAGCATCCACTTCATCATGGATTATCTCCTCTCGGGACCAAAAACGGCCCGCAAAGGCGCACGTTCCGCCGTTTAGCTGGCGTTCAGACTTGGCCTAGGAGTGATCTTCCACCCAATCGTCGCGCATTCGGCGCACCGCCAGCAGCATCAGGGCAGCGGCAATGAGATAGAAGCCGAGTACGCTGACCGTGGCGTAACGAAGCGCCTCGGTGCCGTAACGTTCCTTGAACAGCTCCGACAGCGCCCCGATCAGCGTCGGGCCGACGCCCAGTCCGATCAGATTGTTGATCAGCAGGAAGCTGGCCGAGGCGGTCGAGCGCATCGGCTGGGCCACCAGATGCTGGACCGCCGTCGTGACCGGGCCCAGCCACAGGATATTGAGCGCATTGGGGATCAGCAGCAGCGGCCAGGCCAGCCATGGGTCGGTCGACAACAGGCCGATGGCGAAGGTCGGCGCGGTGATCAGCCAGGCGATTGCCGGCAACCGGCGCATACCAGCGCCGGTCGCTCTGGCCGAGCCGGTCGGCCAGCCAGCCGCCCAGGAACACGCCGGTCGTCCCGCCGATGAGGAAGATCGAGGCGAGGAATTGGCCGCGCTCGATCAGGCTGAAGCCGAAGCTGCGCTCGAGAACCGAGGGCACCCACAGCGCCAGGCCATAGCCGGCGAGCGAGCTGCACGAGGCGGCCGCGGCCATCAGCCAGAAGGTCGGCTTGCGGGCGATGATCGGGAAGGCCTGGCCGACAGCCGGCACCTGCCCGCCGCCGATTGGGCCGGCCGCGGCAGGTCGCGCACGAAGATCAGCATGATCGGCGCGAGCAACAGCCCGGCGACGCCCATCACCAGGAAGGCGGCCCGCCAGTCGATCCATGGCCGCGATGTAGGCGCCGATCAACGTGCCCGCCGCCAGGCCGAGCGGGATGCCGAGCGAGAAGATGGCCAGCGCCCGGGCCCGTCTGTGCGGCGGGAAATAATCGGCGATCAGCGCGTAGGCGGGCGCCACGCCGCCGGCTTCGCCGACACCGACGCCCAGCCGGAAGAAGAACAGCTGGCCGAAGCTGGCGGCGGTGCCGCACAGCGCGGTGAAGGCGCTCCACACGGCAACCGCGCCGGCGATCACCCTGCTGCGGCTGGTGCGGTCGGCCAGCATCGCCAGTGGCACGCCGAGCACCGAGTAGAGAATGGCGAAGGCAATTCCGCCGATCGCCCCGAACTCGGTATCGGTCAGCTTGAGATCGGCGATGATCGGACCGGCGAGGATGCCGAGGATCTGCCGGTCGAGGAAATTGAAGATGTAGGCGAGCAGCAGCAGGGCGAGAACGACATTGGCCCGCGGGCGATGGGGCCGCTGCCCTGCTGCTCACTCATCCGGTCATCGCTCTCGGCCGATTGCCTGCGGTCAAGGCACCGTTCGCAGGAACTTCGTCGATGGCGTCAACCGCCTGCCGGTTCGGTCAGCATCGGCGCGTGGCCCACGCCCGGCACGTCGACGCGCTGCATCTGCGGGCGCCATTCGCTGCATCCGGTCGGCGATTGTCGCTGGAGATGATGTCGGACGAGTCTCGCCGCGAATGAGCAGCGTCGGCCGCTTGCGCGCCAGCCGGCGGAACAGCCAGGCCAGCGATCCACGCGGCCAGCTTCGCCGGTGGCTTGCGCAGCGGGAGCGGCGATGGCCGGGTCATAATCGAGTTCGGGCCCGTCGTGTCCCTCGCGGAACGTCCGCTGCGCGAACCGGTGCCAATCCTCGTCGCCGAAATCGGGGAAGGCGATGCCGTTGGTCCGGCGGACATAATCGGCGGCATCGTTCCAGTCGCGCGACCGTCGGCCCTCTTGCCGGCATAGCTCAGGATCCGGGCCATGCCCTCGGGCGCGATCGCCGGGCCGACGTCGTTGAGGATGGCCGCGGCGACCGCCTTGGGCCGGATCGCCGCCAGCGTCATGGTGATGAGCCCGCCCATCGACGTGCCGAGGAACACGGCGCGCTCGATGCCGAGCGCGGCCATCATCTCGATCACGTCGCGGGCATAGATCTTGCGGCTGGTAGTGGCGTCGGGTTGGGATCGCGGTCCGACTGGCCGCGGCCGCGCACGTCGGGCACGATCACCCGCCGGCCCCATGCCGCGATGATCGGCGCGATATCCTCGAAATCCTTCGAATTGCGGGTCAGGCCGTGCAGGCAGATGACCGGCAGCCGCGCCTCGCCGCCCGCGGCGGCATAGTCGCGGGCGTAGAGGGTCAGGCCGTCGCGCGACGTCCAGCGCCGTTCCTGAAATGCGGTATGCCATGGCTCGCATCGCGGGGGCCGGCCAGTCCGCGCCCCGCGCTTCGCCCCTCAAAGCTTGTAGCCGAGGGTCAGGAAGACCTGCCGCGGATTGCCGTAGAAAGCGGTGAGCACGCCTTCGCGGCCCGAGCGCCGGGATAAGGTTGCAGCCGGGAAGCCTTGCCGCAGACCCGGGTTAGCGCCGTGGACGATAACTCGCCGGTGTACGGATTTGGCAGCCAGGAAGTTGTAGCCCGAGGTGATATATTGCTTGTCGGTCAGGTTCTTGCCGTGCAGGCCGATCGTCCAGCGGTCGTCCGGGCGCGTCTAGACGAGGCTGGCGTCCCAGCAGCGCATAGCCCTCCTGGTCGAGGATACGGGCTCGGGGATCTCGAACTGCTGGGTCTTGCTGCGGTAGGAAAGGGTCGTGTTGAGGTTGAGGTCGCCGCCGCCGAGCGGCGTGGTGTAGTCGAGCGTGCCGCTGCCGGTCCATTTCGGCGTGTTCTGGATCTCGCGGAAGTCGGCCACGTCGACCGGCGCCGGTGCCGCGGCGATGTTGCGTGATGAACTCCTTGATACTTGGCGTCGAGATAGCCGAGCGTGCCGGCGAAGTTCAGCCGGTCGCCCGCCGTCGCAGGTCGTCGCGCGACGGCGCGCATTGGCTTCGAACTCGATGCCCTTGAAGCTGCGCCTTGCCGGCGTTGGTGGTGACGCCGCTGAAGGTCGGCACGCCGTTGATCGATGCACGCCGACCGAGCCCGGGATCTGGACGTCCTTGTAGTCGGCGTGGAAGCCGGCGACGCGCGAAGACGCAGGCGCCGGTCGAGCAGCGATGCCCTTGTAGCCGAGCTCGTAGCTGTCGACCGTCTCGGGCTCGAAGCCAGGAAATCGTAGATCTCGTCGTCGCTCGCGGATGCCGTCGCCGTCGAGGTCGGGCGCGCTGGTGCCGACGCCGCGCGGATCGAAGCCGCCGCCCTTGAAGCCCTTGCGAATAGCTGGCGTAGATGTTGTGGTCGGTCGTCGGGCTTGAAGCTGATCGAGGCGCGCGGCGTGAACTCCTTGAAGTCGTCCGCTTGCCGTCGAAGTTGGATGTCGGCGGCGCCGAGCGGAATGCCGGCGCCGCCGAACACCGGCGAGCCGCCGCCGAGATAGATTCTGCGCGGATCACGTCCGCCGTCGCGCTTGTCCCTGGTGTAGCGGCCGCCGAGCGAGACGCTGAACTGGTCGGTGATGTCGTAGGTGAAGTCGGCGAACACCGCCCAGGTCTTGGTGTCGACGTCGCCGAAGGTCGAGGCGGTGAAGCCGGGCAGGCCAGCGGCCGTGGTGACAGGCGCACGTCGAAGATCGTTGTCGGCGTTGGCGTCGAGATAATAGGCGCCGACCAGCGCCGTTGAGCGGGCCGCTGTCGAACAGCAGCTGGAATTCCTGGCTGAACTGCTGGTTGCGGTAGATGGCCGGGCACGTCGACGTCGACCGCGGGCAGCGCGTCGAAGTCGATCGGGGTGCTGCTGTCGTCCTTGCGCTAGGCGGTGATGCTGCGGAGCGTCAGCGCGTCGGTCGAGCTCGATCTCGGCGTGACAGCGACGCCGCCGTAGGCCTCGACCTCCTGCTCGGGATCGATCGAGCCCGCCGCGGGTGTCGAACACGTCGTCGAGCACCGGCGCGCCGCGAGAGCAGGCCGGGGATCAGCCGGTGGCCGCCGCGCGGGTTGCTGTTGTCCTTGGTATAGTCGCCCGGCGAGGCGGACGAAGACGTTGTCGCTCGTGGTCGACCTCGACCGTGCCGCGGCCGGCCCAGACGTCCTTGTTGTAATTGTCGTCGCCGGTGGTGAGGTTCTTGCCGAAGCCGTCGCGGCGTCAGCCGCGCGACCGACGCCGCCGACGCGCAACGCCGTCGCCGACCGGCGTGCTCGCCGCTGACGACCAGGTCGGCCTGGTCGTAGGTGCCGAGCGTTGCCGCGGACGCTGCAGCTCGGGCTCGTCGGGCAGGCGGCGGGTGACATATTTGATCGCGCCGCCGATCGTGTTGCGGCCGTAGAGCGTGCCCTGCGGCCCGCGCAGCACCTCGATCCGCTCGACGTCGTAGATGTCGAGCACCGCGGCCTGCGGGCGGTTGAGATAGACGTCGTCGAGATAGATGCCGACGCCCGCTTCGAAGCCGGCGACCGGATCCTGCTGGCCGACGCCGCGGATGAAGGCGGTCAGGGTCGAGTTGGTGCCGCGCGAGGTTTCGAGCGTGACGTTGGGCGTGGTGTCGCCGATGTCGGTGATGTCGAGCGCGCCCTGCGCGCTCGAGCTGCTCGCCCGAATAAGCGGTGACCGCGATCGGCACGTCCTGCAGCGTTCTCGGCGCGGCGGCGGGCGGTGACGACGATGTCGCCGCTGTCGGCTTCCGCAGCCGGGTCTTCGGCCTGGTCGGCGCTGCGGCGCAGTCGCTTCGGCTGTCGACCTGGCGTCGCTGGTCCTGCGCAAATGCGGGCGTCGGCAGCGCAAGCGCGATGCCGACGCCGGCCAGCAGCAGCGGCGCGCGCGAAATCGGTCCGGTAGTCATGTGAAATTCCTCCCCATTGATCCTGGTCACTGGCGTAGCCGGACATTCCCGATCGCTGCCTTGACTCGATGCATAATGAAAGTTGAACCAACTTTCAACTTATGTGAATGAGCAGATCGATGGGGGCAGTAGTGGACAAGTCCGGGCGTCGGCGGCGGTAGCCGGATGCGATCCGTGGCGGCGAACGCGTCTCTCGCGGCCAGCGAGGGCAAGGCGCCGCGCACGGCGCGCGGCGAAAAGACCCTGCGCAAGATCCTCGACGCGGCGCTTGCTCGAATTCGGCGAGCGCGGCTTCCCGGACAGCTCGATCGTCGGCATCACCAGCCGGGCCAAGGTCGCGCTGGGCACCTTCTACACCTATTTCGACAGCAAGGAGGCGGTGTTCGCGGCGCTGGTCCGCGACATGTCGCGCGCAGGTCCGCGACCATGTCGCGCCGGCTCGAAGGCGCGGCCGACGCGCTCGATCGCGAAGCGGCGGGCGCTGGCGGCCTATCTGCGCTTCGTCGCCGACCACAAGGAAGTCTATCGGATCATCGACGAGGCCGAGTTCGTCGACCCGGCGGGCTTTCGCACCCATTATGAGACCACCGCCGCCCGCATCGCCGCGCGGCTGGAGGAGGCGACCGCCAAGCGGGCGAGATGCGCGACGACGACGCGCTCGCGACGGAGGTCCGCGCCTGGGCGATGATGGGCATGAACGTGTTCCTCGGCCTGCGCTTCGGCGTGTGGGGACGGAGGATCCCGGACGCTGGTCGCGGCCACGCCAACGCCTGCTGCGCGAGCGGGCTGAAGCGCTAGCCGAGCTCGCGCGCCAGCGCGGCGAAGCGCGTCGACGTCGTCCTCGTCATGATAGAGGCCGAAGCCGATCCGCAGCACGTCGCCGCGCACGTCGGTGATGCAATCCTGCGCCATCAGCTCGGCGCACCAGCGCTGCGCGCCTGGCGATCGCGGAAGGCGAGGAAGCGGGCGTGCGGCCCGCCGTCGAGCGGATTGAGCAGCTCGGCCTCGCCCAGCGCCGTTGCCGGCGAGCGCGTCGAGCAGCTGCTCCTGCAGCGCCGGCGACCTGCGCCGAGATCCGGCCGTCGTCAGCCCGTTCTCGCCGCAGCATCCGCTGGATGGCGTTGAAGCGGTACAGCGCCGACGGATCGAAGGTCGCGCCCATGAAGCGCATCGCGTCGCTGGCGTAGCCGACCTGCTGCCCGGCGGCGCGGTCAGGTCGCCGAATTCGGCGAACCAGCCGGTCAGCGGCGGCCGCGGCGCCGAAGCCCGGCGGGCAATGCATGAACGCCCATGCCCTCGCCGGCCATGGCATATTTATAGCCGCCGCCGAGGTAGAAGGCCGACGCGCGGCCGCTGGCCGTCGAACGGCGCGTCGATCGCCATGAAGGCGTGATAGCCGTCGATCACGACCCACGGCCCCTCGGGCCGGGCCAGCGCGGCCAGCTCCTCGACCCGGTCGAACATCGCGGCCGCTGTCGAACAGCACCTGGCTGACCAGGATCAGGTCGTGGCTCGCCGCGTCCGCCGCGGCGAGGAAGCGCTCGGAAAAGTCGTCGAACGGCTCGGCGGCGACCTTGTCGAGCGTCGAGCCAGCCGTCCTCCGCCCAGCGCGCGAATCTGGCGCCGCGCGCGAATGGAATTCGCCGTCGCTGGTCAGCACGCGCAGCCGCCGCCGGTCGCGGCGCGGGCAGGCGGCGGCGAGGCGGATGAGGAAATCATGGGTGTTGGCCGCAAAGACGATCGCGGACGGATCGCCGCTGCCCAGCTCGGCCGCGACATGGCCCTGCGCCTCGGGCCACACCTCGCCCATCACCTTGTCCCACTTGCGGTCGGCGAGCGCGCGCGGCGTCGTCCCAGCACTCGACCTGCCCGTCGAAGCTGGCGTCGGGCCACAGATGATGGCTGTGCGCGGCCAAGTGCAGCCGCTCCGGGTCGCCGCGCCGAGGCTCTGCGAGAACAGCGGCTTGAAGCTCACAAGACTCGGTCCTCAGCGACCACAGTTCGGGAAAGGCGCGCTTGTCCAGCGTCGCTCGCAGATAGGCCGCGCCGGCCGAGCCGCCGGTGCCGGGCTTGTTGCCGATGATCCGCTCGACCGTCAGCACATGCTTGTGCCGCCAGCCGGCCAGCGCATCGTCGATGTCGACCAGCTTCTCGGCCAGCTGGTAGAGGTCGAACCAGCGCTCGGTGTCGCGATAGACCTCGAGCCAGGCCGCGGCGATCGCCGCGCTCGACCGGTCGCCGAGGTCGAAGCCGGCGCGCTCCAGCGCGGCATTGGCCTCGTCCCACAGGCTCGGCTCGGCCAGCGCCGCGCTCAGCCGTGCGCGCTCCTCGCTGCCTTCGCATGATAGTCGAGGAAGCTTGGGTCCTTGAGGCCGAGGCGGAACTCGAGCTCGCGGAACTGCGCCGACTGGAACCCCGACGAGGTGCCGAGCACGTCGCGGAAGCGCGAGATAATCGACCGGGGTCAGGGTCGCCAGCACGTCCCACGACAAGGTCATCACCGCCTGGATCCGGCTGACCCGCGCCATCGCCTTGTAGGCCTGCGGCGAACTGATCCTCGCCGACCAGCGAAATCGCCAGCCCCAGCTCGTGCAGCATCTGCTTCAGCCACAGTTCCTTGGTCTGGTGGATGACGATGAACAGCATCTCGTCGTGCAGGTCGGACAGGGGCTGCTGCGCCGACAGCAGCGTGTCGAGCTTGCAGATAATCGGCATAGGTCATGCCGGCGGGCGTCGCGGTCATGCGCGACGCTTAGGCGGCATAGATCGGCAAGCGTCGCGCATGCCAGCGGCGGCGGCACCGCGGTCCGCGCAGCTACTGCCGCGACGCGCCCGGCAGGCCCGGCTGGCGAGATGGTGCCGATGTTGCCGAACAGCTCCTCGAAGAAGCTGCGCTTGCGGCCCAGCGTCGGGGTCTGTGTCGTTCGTCGGGTCGACCTTGGCGATCAGCTCCTTGCCGGTCTTCTCGACTGACGCGACGTTGCCGGCCTGGTCGAAGCGGATGTGAAGCACGGTCTGGTCGGTCACCTTCGGATTGCGGAACGCGAAGTGTCGCGGTGTTGCGCGACACATAATACCAGTCGTTCGGATCGAACTGGCCGGTGAAGGTCGGCCGGCCGAGCGTCCGTGTGACCGATGTCCTTGTTGTCGACGCCGACCTGGATCGCGTCGGTCAAGCGTCGTCGAGCACGAAGCCCTTATGGTCGCGCGACTCCCGCGCACGGCCGAGCAGCGCCAGCGCCACCCGATCAGACTCGCAACTTACACTGCGCTTGGTCATTACCTATCTGCTCTCCATGCGAAGCGCGCTTGTCCGCGCGGCGCTGCGCGGCTCAATATGCTGGAGCGTAGCGACAGGCGCAAGCCGTTGCGCGGCACAAGGAGAAGAGGCAATGCGCTCGTTGATGGCCGATGTTCGCCGTCCCAAGCGCCCGATGCCGGAGCGCTCTACGCCGCTGTCGTCGCCGAGGCGCGGCGCCCGCCCTGGTATCGTCGAGGGCGGGGTCGCCGACACGCTCGACGGGCGATTCGCGGTGCTCGCCAGCCTCGCCGCGCTGGCCATCCTGCGGCTCGAGGACGGCGACGAGGACGCCGTGCGGCACTCGGTCGCGCTGACCGAAAGCTTCATCGCCGACATGGACGCCCAGATGCGCGAGATTGGCTTCGGCGATCCGTCGATCGGCAAGCAGGTGCGCTTCATGGTCGGCGCGCTGGCCAGCCGGGTCGATCGCTGGCGCCGGGCGCGCGGCGGGCGAGCTCGAATGGAACGATGCCGTACGCTTCAGCATCTACCGCGACGAGCCGCCCGAATCGAGGCGGCGCGTCGACCTATTTGCGCGAGGCGCTGCGGCGTTTCGACGAGGGCTCGGCGGCGTCAGCGACGCGGACGCTGATGGAGGGCCACGTCGCTTGAGCGATTTCGCCCACCGCCTGCCGCTCGACCGGATTCGCGACGGCGACCGGATCGACCTCGTCGCCGACGAGCGACGAGCGGCGTGCGATCGCCGAGCGGCTCGGCCTGCTGTCGCTCGACCGGCTCGACGCCCATGCCGTGCTGGCGCGCGACGGCGACGCGATCCGCGCCACCGGCCGGCTCAAGGCGTCGCTCGAGCAGCGCTGCGTCGCCACCGGCGAGCCGGTCCCGGCCCGTGTCGACGAGCCGTTCGAGCTGCCTTCGTGCCCGAGCCGAAGTCAGCCGGCCGACGAGGAGATCGAGCTCGGCGCGGACGATCTCGACACCATGTTCCACGACGGCGCGGCGATCGACCTTGGCGCCGCGATCGCCGACACGCTGGCGCTGGCGCTCGACCCCTATCCGCGCAGCGCCAGCGCCGACGCAGCGCTCAAGGAAGCGGGCGTGCTGACCGAGGACGAGCAGCCCTTCGCGGCGCTGGCAGCCCTGAAAGAAAAATTGGGTAAGTGAGACCAGCGCTGTCCGCAGGCTTTGCTCACTCAAACCAGCACTGTCCGGGGACGGGCGTTTGCTCACTCAAACCAGCACTGTCCGGGGGACAGGGCGTTTGCTTATTCCTTAGAACGGAACGTCGTCGTCCAGGTCGGTGTCGAACGCCGCCGGCTGGGGGCGCTGTTGCGGCTTGGAGCCGCCGCCGCCCGATCCGCCGCCGAAATCGTCGGAATAGCCGCCACCGCCGCCGCAACCTCCGCCCGAGCCGCCTTCGCGGCTGTCGAGCAGCACCAGTTCGCCGCGGAAGCGCTGAAGCACGACTTCGGTCGTATATTTGTCGTTGCCCGACTGGTCCTGCCATTTGCGGGTCTGGATCTGGCCTTCGAGATAGACTTTGCTGCCCTTGCGCAGATAGCTCTTGGCCACGCGTCCAAGGTTTTCGTTGAAGATCACCACGTTGTGCCATTCGGTCCGCTCCTGACGGTTGCCGTCACGGTCCTTCCAGCTTTCCGAAGTGGCGATGCGCATGTTGACCACCTCGCCGCCATTGTTGAGCGAACGTGACTCCGGATCGGCCCCCAGATTGCCGACCAGAATCACCTTGTTGACGCCCGCCATGCTATTCTCCTGTCCCAATCCGCCGATCAGCCGAGCCCGAAAGCGACCGCGATCCAATAGGTCGCTTCTGCCGCGAGATAGGCCAGCACGGGCGGATAGGGAACCAGGAAAAAGGGTGGCCGACCGGGTGATGCGATCCTTAAGAAGCGCGAGACCCGAAGCCGGCCAGCCCTTATTCCGCTGCCACCGTGGCTGGCGTGCGCTTGCCTGCGAGGCCGAAGCCCAGAATGACTGCCCCGATCGTCAACAATTGCGCCGCAATTGCCTGCGCCGTCGGGAATAGTCCGAGCATGGTGATGCGCGGAAAGCCGGGAATCGGCGTCACCGGGATCATCCCGGCTTCTTGAAGCGCGCCGATACCCTTGCCCGCCAACACCACCGCCAGAATGGCGATCAGCATTGCGCTGTAGCGGAAGAACTGACCGATCGGCAGCGTCCGGCTGTAGCGCAGCATCGCCCAGGCGATCGCCGCCAGCAACGCCACGGCGGTCATCGCGCCGGCGAGAATCGTCGCGCCATTGTCCGGCGTCCACAGCGCCGCATAGAACAGGATCGTCTCGAACACTTCGCGATAGACGACGATGAATGACAGGCCGAACAGGAACCAGGCCGACCCGCGCGACAGGGCGCCTTGCATCTTCTCCTGGATGTAACGTCGCCATTCGGCGGCCTGGCTTTTGCCGTGCATCCAGATGCCCACCGACAGGAGGATGACGGCGGCCAGCAGCGAGCCGAAGCCCTCGGTCAATTCGCGGCTCGCCCCGCTGATACCGATCGCATAGGTCGCCACTGCCCAGGTGCCCGCGCCAGCGACCAGCGCGCCGACCCAACCGCCGTGAACGTACGGCAGTGCCTCGGTGCGCTCGGCCTTGCGGAGGAAAGCGATCATCGCGATGACGACCAGCAACGCCTCAAGCCCCTCGCGCAACAGGATGGCGAAGGCGCCGAGAAAGGTCGAGAGTTCGCTTGCCGCTTCCGGCGCAAGGGCAGCTTCGGCTTGATCGAGCAACACTTCCGTTTCGAGCTAGCCGCTGCCGCAGCCGGGGCGCCGGCTCGCCGCGGGCGATGGCCGATCGAAAGCCCGCCATCGCCTGCTCGACGTCGCCCATCAGCGTGCCATCGCGCGTCGCAAGCACCGCCTCGACCGGTTCGAAACCGTCGAGATAGGCCGACAACGCAAGCTCAGTCGCCGATTTTCGGTCGCCGCGACCATAAGCTTCGAGGCTTTGCCGCAGTTTGGCGCGCGCCAGGTCGAGCGAGCCGGGCCGATCCGCGGCCAGCGCAGCGGGGTTGGCGCGCAAAAAGGCGATGACGGCTCCGGCCTTGTCGGGACCGATCCTGGCGGAAAGGCTTGCGGGGGTAATGGCCGACAGCGCAGCCATGTCGGGGATCAGGCGACGAACATCCGGCTCTTCACGCCAGATCTGCTCGCCGCGCGACGTTTCGGGGTAGGCCATTGACCCTGCATGGAAGGCAAGCGCCCAGCGGTCTTCTTCGGGGAGCGAAGCAAAGCTTTGCATCGCCGTGCCTTCAAGCCCCTGCGAGACCACCTGGTAAAGGCTGAATATGCTGCGCTCGTTGGCTCGTTCGCGGTCAGCAAAGGCGATTGGCGGCGGGTCGAGCTTGGCAAATTCGCCGCTCGGCCCTTCGCCCTTTGCGCCATGGCACGACACGCAATTTTCGGCATAAAGCGCCGCACCGCGCGCTGGATTTGGAACGGTCGCGGGAGCGAGCGGCACCGGATAGGCTGCGAGCAGGCCGGATGCGAGGCTTCGGGCCATCGCCGCAATTGCCGGCGGCTCGGCCTTTTTTCCAATTGCCGCGCGCAACGAGTCCGCGTCGGCCACCAGCCTGGCGCGCTCCGGCTTGGCGGGGAGCGTGGCAAGGCGCTCCCTGACCGAAGCGGAGAATTCCTCCATTTCCTGATACTCGGCCGCGTTGACGATCCGGCCCCCCCTCACAGCCTCGCGATAGTCGACTGCAATATAGTCGAGCAGCCGCCAGCTGGTCTGGACTTCGGCCGCCGGCTCGGCCGCCAGCGCCGTCGCGACCGGGACCATCGTGAAGATTGCGGCCAGCAGGATCGGAAGCAGGAGTCGAAATGGGTTGCGGGCGAACGAGGCCATGGCCGGGCCATAGCATGATGCGATTGATTATCAATAACGAGAATGGGCCCTACCGAGCCGGATAACGCAGTCGCCCGAGGAATCGCGTCAGGCTCGGCCGGTGAAGGTCATTGCCCGTCCATGTCGCTTTCCACTTCTCGAACCGCATCACATCGGCCAGGCGCCGGTCGAGGAAGGCGCCGGTCTCGTTCCATCCCTCGGTCTGGTCGTCGAGCCAGGCGAGCAGGGTCGAGGCATAGACGCCCGACAGGATCAGCCGCTTGGTATAGTGATTATAGTCCGTCGCCGTGTCGCCCGCGAGGCGCCACATCAGATCGGCCGAGCGCCAGCCGGCTTTGATTGCCATGGGAAGGTTTTGCGGCACTGCCAGGATCGAGAGGCCGCTCCGAACCGCCTCGCGCGCCGGCGCCATCGTCTCCAGCCGAAACCAGACCAGCGCGCGGATCCGGTCCCGGATTTTCATCGCCGCGATCTTCTCGGGCGTGAAATGCGCCTCCATCGCCGCATCGACCCCCTGGATATAGGCGTCGACCATTGCCGCCTGCTCCTTGGGAAAGGCGAGCCGCGCCTGGGCGGGATCGATGCCGGTCTGGGCCGCGGCGCTGTCGACGGCCTTGCCGTTCCAGCCGTCGAACGCCGCATTCTCGCCGACCGGCAGGGCGAGCTTCAGGCGCAGCAACTCCAATGGCGTTGGCATGGCCGCTAATTGGGCGCCGCAACCGGTTCGTGCAAGGCGGGTTCGCCCTTTGGCTTCAGCTTCACCAGGATCAGCGCGGCAACGATCATCGCCGCGCCCAGCCAGTCGCGCACGGTCAGCGTTTCGCCGTAATAGATCCAGCCGAGCAGCGCCGAGAGGGCCGGCTGGGTCAACATGGCGATGCCGACCACCAGCGGCGGGACGTGGCCGAGCGCATAGACCAGCAGCCCCTGGCCGATCAGCTGGCTGCACACCGCCAGCGCGATCAGGCCGGTCCAGTCGTCGGGAAGATCCGCTCGCCCATCGCCAATGAGACGGGCAACAGGGCGATCGCGCCGAACAGGCTGGCCAGGAACAGCAGCGGCAGCGGCTGCAACTCGCCCCGAGTCCGTTCGACCAGGATCAAGTAGAAAGTGTAGAGCAGGCCGGCCAGGACCGCGAGCAGGTCGCCTCGGAAGTTCGCCGCGGACAGCTCGGCGCTGCCCCACATCAACAGCCCGCACCCCAGCGCCGCCAGGCCCAGCCCAGCCGATTGCAGGGTGGAAGGCCACTTGCGCACCAGCCACAGACCCCATGCGGCGAAGAAGAAGCTCGAGATATTGCCGAACAGGGTGGCGTTGCCGAGCTTGGTCAGCAGGATGCCGGCATGCCAGGCGGCAAGGTCGGCCGCGAAGAACATGGCCGCCAGCGCCACGGCGAGGGTCAGCGACCTTTTGGGCCAATGCACCGGCTGCCGGAACATGGCTGCGATCGCCCACAGGAAGGGCAGCGCCAGCGCCAACCGCCAGAATCCGGCCGCAACCGGTCCGACGCCGCTGTTGCGCACCAGGAACGGCCCGCAGGCCAGCGCGAGGTTGCCGACCAGCAGCGCGATAAATGCGATCGATTGGGATCTCTGCTGCGTCACCCGCCGCCCCCTAGGGCCAAAGCGGCAAGCACGGAAGCGCCAGCCGAACTGGAATCCATAAACATGGCTTATGGTTGGCTCGGCAATTCATGCATTGATTGGTATCGATCTGCAACTATCTTTTGCGGCGGCGCCGGGGAGCGCCCATATGCAGAAAGGTCTTCCATGCCCAGTCTCTTCAATCCGCTTCAGCTCGGCTCGCTGCAGCTCCCCAACCGGATTTTGATGGCCCCGCTGACCCGTGCCCGCGCCGGCCGGGAAGCGATACCCAATGAGTTGATGGCCCGTTACTACGCGCAGCGCGCCAGCGCCGGCCTGATCATCTCCGAGGCCACCGGCATCACCCGCGAAGGCCTCGGCTGGCCTGGCGCGCCGGGGCTGTGGAACCGGGCGCAGGTCGACGGCTGGAAGCTGGTCACCGAGGCGGTGCACCGTGCCGGCGGCCGCATCGTCGCCCAGCTGTGGCACATGGGACGATTGGTTCACCCCGATCTCGGCGGCGGCCAGCCTCTCTCGTCATCGGCCACCACCGCACCCGATTACGCCCACACCTATGACGGCAAGAAGCCCTATGTCGAAGCCCTCGCCGCAACTCGGGCCGACATTGGCCGGATCCTCGACGATTATGCGCAGGCCGCCCGCAACGCGGTGGCTGCCGGCTTCGACGGAGTCCAGGTTCACGGCGCCAATGGCTATCTGGTCGACCAGTTCCTGCGCGATTCCGCCAATTTGCGCGGCGATGAATACGGCGGCTCCATCGACAACCGATCCGCTTCGTCCGCGAGGTGCTCGAGGCAGTGGGAGTGCGATCGGCATCGACCGGGTCGGAATCCGCTTCTCGCCGAACATCCTTGTCCAGGGCGTTGAGGATTCCGATCCGATCCCGCTGTTCGCCGAGCTGGCCAGGACGCTCGAGGATTTGAACGTCCCCTGGATCGAGCTCCGCGAGCCGGACAAGCCGACCTCGGCCGGTTCCGTCCCGACCGCACCGGTCAGTCCGGCAATGCGCCAGCACTATTCCGGCAGGATCGTCATCAACAGTGACCATGACTGGACCGACGCCCGCGGCCGGATCGCCGACGGCCACGCCGACGCGGTCAGCATCGGCCGGCTGTTCATCGCCAATCCCGACCTGGTAAAGCGCATCGCGCTCGATGCCCCGCTCAATCCGGGCGATCCCGGCACCTTCTATGCGGGCGGAGCTGCAGGCTACACCGATTACCCGGCGCTCGGGGAACAGGAAGCGGCTTGACCGGTTCCTCCCTCGCAAAGGGAGGTTCCAACATGCGCAAGGAGGTAATGGCCGGTATCGGCGTCGGCGCGGCACTGCTCGGCGGGGCGGCATTCTACTATTTCCGCGAAAAGTCCCAGGGAGAGCCGGACTATCGCGCGCTGGAGACCGACGGCGATCACCAAATTCGCGACTATCCGGCGCTGACTGTCGCCGAAACGGTGGTCGAAGGCCCGCGTCGCGACGCGCTCGACCAGGGCCACCGAATCCTCGCCGATTATCTGTCAGCCAAGTCCCGGGATGGCGAGGAGCTGGCGATGATGAACCCGGTGATCCAGGATAGCGGCGACCCGATGGCCAGCGATCCGCCCTTGTTCGACGATGATCTGCAAGGCGCGTGGCGGACCCGTTTCGTCATGCCGGCCGGCCGCCAGGAACTCCCCGACCCGCCTGCCGGGGTCGAGCTGGTCGAGCTTCCGGCGCGCAAGGTGGCGGTGGTCTGCTTCTCGGGCCGCTGGACCGACCAGCTGCTGAGGGAGCAGGAGGATCGCCTGCGCGGCTGGCTCGCCAAGCGCGGCGAGAAGTCGGACGGCGAACCCGAATATGCCTTCTACAATTCGCCGATGATCCCCGGCCCGCTGCGCCGTAACGAGGTATGGCTGGCTCTCAGCTAAGCCGCTTCTTCAGGCCGAGCACAGCCAGCGCCGCCTCCGCCGCGCCGCCGCCCTTGTTGGCGTGCTTGGGGTTCGCCCGGACGATCGCCTGGGCCTCGTTCTCGACGGTCAAGATACCGTTGCCGATTGCCAGCCCGTCCAGGGTCAGCGCCATCAGCCCGCGCGCGCTTTCCCCGGCGACGATCTCGAAATGATAGGTCTCGCCGCGGATCACGACGCCCAGCGCGACAAAGGCGTCATACTCCCCGCTGTCCGCCGCCAGCGCGATCGCCCCGGGCAGCTCCAGCGCGCCCGGCACGGTGATCGTCTCATGGCTGTGCCCCGCCGCCTCGATCGCGCCGCCGCGCGCCCGCCAGCAGCATGTCGTTCAGATGCTCGTAGAATCGCGCCTCGGCGATCAGGATGTGCGCCAAGCTATTTCTCCGTACCCTTGATGCACCGCTCCTCGACGATTGCCAGCCCATAGGCGCTGAGGCCCACCGGCGTATGGCGCGTGTTCGACAGCAGGATCATGTCGTGGATACCGAGCGCCGCGAGGATCTGCGCGCCGATGCCGTAGGCACGGAGCGCCGGCCCGCTCTCGGCCGGCTGGCCCGAGCGCAAATTGGTCGCCAGGCTGAGCGAGCCCGGAGCCGCGGCGTGCAGGGCGACGATGACGCCGGCGCCTTCAGCCTCGATCATCCCCATCGCACCGTGCAGCAGTCCGGCGCGCGGGCTCGCCTCGCCCAGCACGTCGGCGAACAGGTCGATCGAATGCATGCGGACCAGCGTCGGCCTGTCGGGATCGATATGGCCGTGGACCAGCGCGAGCTGCTCCTCGCCGCTGGCCTTGTCGCGGAATACCTGCGCGGTCCAGCCCCCGCCGCCGGCCGAAGTGAACCGGGTCTCGGCGACGCGCTCGACCATATGGTCCTTCTTCAACCGATAGGCGATCAGGTCCCGGATCGTGCCGATCTTCAGGCCGTGGAGCCTGGCGAATTCCATCAGATCGTCGAGCCGGGCCATGGTCCCGTCCTCGCGCATGATCTCGCAGATTACGCCCGACGGATTGAGCCCCGCCAGCCGCGCGACGTCGACCGCCGCCTCGGTATGCCCGGCACGGACCAGCACCCCGCCCGGCCGCGCCACCAGCGGGAACACATGGCCGGGCGACACGATCGCGTCCGGCCCGTTGCTGGCGTCGATGGCGACGGCGATGGTCCGCGCGCGATCGGCGGCGCTGATGCCGGTGGTTACGCCGTCGCGCGCCTCGATCGACACGGTGAAGGCGGTTTCCATGCTGGTGCGGTTGATCCGCGCCATCGGCTCCAGGCCGAGCTGGTCGACCCGCTCCTTGCCGAGCGCGAGGCAGATCAGGCCGCGGCCGTGGCGGGCCATGAAGTTGATCGCGTCCGGAGTCGCCATCTGCGCCGGGATGATCAGGTCGCCCTCATTCTCCCGATCGTCATCGTCGACCAGGATGAACATCCGCCCGTTGCGCGCCTCGTCGATGATCGCCTCGGCGCCGACCAGCACCTCCTGCACCCCGCCGTCGAGCAATTTCTCCAGGCGCACCAGCGTATCGGCAGTCGGGTTCCAGTCGGAATTGCCAAGCTTGCGCAGACTGTTGGGGTGAAGGCCGGCGGCCCGCGCCAGCCCGCTGCGGCTCGCCTCGCCGGAGTTGACCAGGGCAGTCAGCTTATCGATCAGAGTGGTGGACATGGCCCGGCCGCTATCACACCACGATGTGATAATCTAGGGATACTGGGTGAAAATTCGGCAATAAATCACATTTCAGGGACGTCTGACTAGTTTGAATATGCCTTGATCAGGTCGAACAGATAATCACGGCCGACCAAAACCGAGCGGACCTCGATCCGCTCGTTGAGCCCATGCGCGCCATTGCCGTCGGGGTCGCCCCACAGGCCGGGCACGCCATAGGTCGGGATGCCTGCGGCGCCGAGGAACGTGGCATCGGTATAGCCGTTGGCCATGGTCGGTACGACCGGCACGCCGGGGAAATATTTCGCCGCCAGTTTCTTCGCCGGGTCCATTACCTTGGGGTCGAGCGGCGGCGCCGGCGGGGACGGCCGCAGCGGCGGCAGGACGGTGACGACCACCCCGGGATCGGCGACAATCCGGCTCAGCTCGGAGCGGATCTCCTCGACCGGATGGCCGGGGAAAATGCGGCAGTTGACATAGGCGCCGGCCCGCTGCGCCAGGGCATTGCGGGCATGTCCCCCGTCCAGCATGGTCGCGACGCAGGTTGTCCGCAGATTGGAATGCAGGAACGAATCGCGGTTGGCGACGGCCTCGGCCGCCTTGTCCTCGGGGTTCGCCGCCAGTGCGACCATCGCCCTGCCGATCTCGTCCTTGCGCCCCGCGCCCGCCTCCCTGAAGTAGGCGCGGGTGGTCTCGCTCATTTCCAGCGGGAATTCGTGCGCCTGGATCCGGACCAGCGCATGGGCCAGCTGATAGATGGCATTGTCCGGGCGCGGGACCGAGCTGTGACCCCCGGGATTGCGCGTTTCGAGCCGGTAGGTGGCGAAGGTCTTCTCGCCGACCTGCATGGCCTGCTCGACCACCTTGCCCTTGCCGTCAGTCGTTCCGCCGCCGCCTTCGTTGAGGGCGAATTCCGCGTCGATCAGGTCGCGCTTGTTGGCGGCAAGCCACTCGATGCCGTTGAAGGCGCCGTTGGTCTCCTCGCCGCAGGTCAGCGCAATCTTTACGGTGCGCTTCGGCTTGTAGCCCGATTGCTGGAAGCGGATCAGCGAGTCGACCAGAATCGCCGCCATCGCCTTGTCGTCCGCCACTCCGCGGCCGTAGAAATAGCCGCCTTCCTCGATCAGGGTGAACGGGTCCCTCGCCCAGTCTTCCCGTTTCGCTTCGACCACGTCGATGTGGGCGATTGCCAGGATCGGCTTCAACGCCGTCGAGGTGCCCGGATAGACCGCCACCAGGCCGCCCTCCCTGGGATGGTCGGGATGTGAAAACAGGGTCAGCTGGCTGTCCGGCATTCCGGCCGCCTTGAGCCGCGCCGCCATTCGCTCCGCGGCGAGCGTGCAGCTGCCGCTGCTGAGCGTGGTGTTGGTTTCGACCAGCTCTTCGTACAGCTGGCGAAAGGCGGCCTGATCGGTGCTCGACGTTTCAGCCGAAATCGCGCGGCCGCTCCACGAGGTCAGGATAACGGCACAGGCCGTTGCGAAAATTTGAGTTGATGGCCGCATATTTCCCCCCGTTTCGGGCGGAGACTGCGCCGAAGGCGGGTCACAGGCAATAGGTCCGGCGAATGTCCGGAACGTTCGAGAAGCGGGCGCTATCCGCCGGCTACCCTGGCCGTAAACACCGCCAGTTGATCCTCGAACGCGCGCTTGAACGCGGGCCGCGCCTCGCCGCGGGCGACATAGGCGGCCAGGTTCGGATATTCCTCCAATATCCCCGATCCGCCCAATCGGCGCAGCACGTTGACCATCAACAGGTCGCCGGCGCTGAATGCCCCGTCCAGCCAGTCGCCATCGCCGAGCCGGCTTGAAAGCTGCTTCAGCCGGTCGTGGATGCGGTCGTTGACCATGGCCATCCGCTCTTCGGCCCAGCTCTTGTCGCCCTCCAGATATTCCACCACCTCCCGGTCGACGATCACCGGCTCGACCGTGCTTTTGGCTGCGAACATCCAGGCGATTGCCCGCGCCCGGGCATCGCCATCGTCGGGCAGCAGGCCGGAATGGCGCTCGGCAATGTGGAGAATGATCGCGCCGGACTCGAACAGCGCGAGATCGCCTTCCTCATAAGTCGGGATCTGCCCGAAGGGCTGAAGCGCAAGATGGGCCGGCTGCTTCATCTCTTTGAAGGAAACCAGGCGAACGTCGTATGGCTGGCCCACTTCCTCGAATGCCCAGCGAACCGGCATGTCCCGCGCCATCCCCTGGCCGCGATCGGGCGAGCTTTCAAAAGCGGTGATGATCGGGGTCATGCCAGGGCTCCTAGGGGATGGTCACAGGACGCAAAGCAGATGCGTCCAGCGCGTAATCTTGTCGCTAGCGTAGCGTGACGTTCAATGTCCGCAATGGGTGGAAAGCGGGCAACAGGATGGCCCCCGGTTGGGGGGACGACCGGGGGCCCGGGTCAGGCCCAGCGTTCACGCAGGGGCAGCGAAGCGGGGCGAATACCCAAAAACAGCTTTAGGCGAGGTAAAAGGACAATGGGATCAGGTATTTACCGGACCCGCGGAGTCGAATTGCCCTAGCCCAACCCCGGCCCGCCCAGTCGGCCATGTGCCTGACCGCATCAAACGGAAAGACGGCACGTTGGATTGCCGGAACCTTGTTTTGCCGAGTTGATGGAACAACCGATGCTATTCGTGGTTTCAGGTGATAATTCAAAGCCTTACGTCGCGGAGGAAGGGGTTTACGGACTTTGGAGCAAGGAGTTTGGTCATGAAAACCACAACCTGTGCACTAGCCATCTTCTTGGGCACCGCAGCGTGCGCCCAATCACCACAGGGGCCTCAGGCGACTAGCGCAACAGTTCAGTCGTCCGCAGTTGCCAACCCGGCGCCTGAGCCGACTTCTTCCAATCCCCGGGGGAGCCTTCCCAACATGTCGGCAGACCGCTGTACGGCAGAGGCTATCGGAACTGCAGCGGACCCGAAGACAGGTGCACCGGTTGGCGCCGGCGTCGACCCGCAGACCGGCAAGCCGCTCTGCCCGACGGCACAACCGGAAACCCAGCCGCCCAAGCCGCGCTGAGGCTCATGACCGCAATGGGTCGAAAGCGGCCATTGGCCTAATGGCCGGAATGGGTGCTCAAGCAGACACTGGCGGGAGGGGGCATTTGGACCCGAACGGTGTACGGGTGAGTTGACGATGCATGACTCGATCGACCACTGGGCGTGACTGAGCGAGCAAGCCTGTTCAGCCGTTTAACCACGGGCTGCTCCCGATTTGCCGGTCAGCCCGCAATGCTCTTCCTTTGTATCGGGATCGCGGTCTTAGGCGTGCTGTCGTACATCGTAGGCGACGAGCGATTTATTGATGGAGCCCATCTGACGATTGCCATTGTCACCTTGCTCCTTCTTCCCATCCTCCAAGCCACGCAGAACCGTGACGGTGCCGCACTTCAGGCCAAGATCGACGAGCTGATCCAGGCGAATGCCGCCGCACGAGATGAACTCATCGGCCTGGAAAATCGCGAGGAGCACGAGATTGAACGGATCCGGTCAGACGAAGGGCAACGTGCCAGAGCCAAAGCTGAAAGATCGTGACGCCAATGTCCGCAATGGATCATTATCGGCCATGGGCCGCGGCTTCGGGAACGCAGATGTTGTCCGGGTGTTTTAGCCACGACTTGTGAGTTCTGTTTAGTCGTGTCACGCATTGGCCGTCGCTGCATATCAGCGGCGGCCTTTTGCTAATGGCAGCAATGGGTGGGAATCGGACATTTCAGATCCGGTTCCCGCGCGCGTTCGCATGTGAGACACTGGCCTGTAACAAGGGCCGGGGAATGACTCTTTCACAGCCTGACGAAGCTCTCACCGCCTCCGGGTTGATCAAGCCTGTTGCGATCGGCGTCGCCGTCGCTGCGGCGGGCATCCTGCCTTGGACAGTGATGGCCCGGATGAACGCCCAGGTTCGGCCAGACCTGCCCTGGGCGGCGCTTGCAACAGCTATCTATCTCGCGCTGCTCATCGCATGGCTTAATGGTACAGGTCCGCCTCAGCCTTGGAAGCAGCCCCGACGCAAGCTGCTGCGGCTGTGGTCAGGGCAGCCTGAGAATCAGAACGATGACCACCTCCTCTCCACCCCGGCAATCATCGGGGCGTTTGTGGTGCTGACGGCAGTCTGGATTGGTATGGGGCCGAGCGAACCGCCCGACCTGAGCGCCTATCCCACCACGGCGTACCGCTTCTCTGTGGCGATCATGGGAGCGGCAGTGAGCGGTATCGTCGAGGAGGCGGCGTTCCGCGGCTATATGCAACGGGGGCTCGAACGTTTCGGCGTCCATCGCGCCATTCTGATCACAAGCGTTATTTTCGTGCTGGTTCATGCCGTGCACGGCCTCGGCACGCTGCTCGTGTTGGGGCCAGGCATATTCGTGGCGTCCTGGTTGTATGGCTGGCTCGCATGGCGCACAGGCTCCATCGTTCCCGGCATGGTGATCCACAGCCTCGGCGACTTCGCCTACACCTATTTCGGGCTGCTCGGTGGCGACTATCGACTGTTGTTTGCGCCGTAGCGCTCGCACTCTCCGCAAATGACCGCAATGGGTCGAAAGCGGGCTTTTAACGGGCGGCCGGATCAACTTGATCCCGCGCCTCCGTCATCCGATTGAGGTAGCGAGCCAGTACGTCGATCTCGAGGTTGAGCTTCCGCCCCGCGGCGATGCCCCCCAGCGTGGTGTAATCGGCGGTGTGAGGGATGAGGTTGACGGAAAAGCGGGTCGTTTGCCCGGCATCCTCCACCTGGTTGACGGTCAGCGACACGCCGTCGAGCGCAATCGAGCCCTTGGGTGCGATGCCGCCGCCCAGCGCTCGCGGCGCCTCGACGATGACGTCGACGCTGCCGCCGACTTCCTCGGCCCTGGTCACGCTCGCCACCGCATCGACGTGGCCGGTGACGATATGTCCGCCGAGCTCGTCGCCGACCCGCAGGGCCCGCTCCAGGTTCAGTCTTGCTCCCTCCGCCCACAGGCCCGGCGCGGTCTTGGAAACCGTCTCCTGGCTGACATCGACCGCGAACCAGTCGTCGCCCTTGTCGACTACCGTCAGGCAGGCGCCCGAACAGGCGATCGACGCGCCGAGGTCGACCGTGTCCAGGTCATAGCGGCAGCCGATCGTCAGTCGAAGGTCGCCCTTCTGCTCGACCTTCCGGACCGTGCCGATGTCGGTGATAATGCCGGTGAACATGGTGCTCCCGTGTCTCGACTTCGCTCGACACGACGGGGAAGGGAGTTGCGAAAAACTCCGTTTCTCCCGAGCGCAGTCGAGGGACCGCCCTAGTCCCGCACCCGCTCGTAGACTTCGAGCCGGTCGATGCCAAGCCGGGTGCCGTCCCCGGCTTTCCACCGGCCATGGGCGTCGGCCACCGCATCGAGCCCGATGTAACCGACGCTCGACTTGCCCTCGCCGACCAGGATCGGCGCGCGATAGATCAGGATGCGGTCGACCAGGTCGGCCGCCAGGAACGCCGTCGCGGTGGCCGATCCGCCCTCGACCAGCAGGTCGTTGACGTCATGAAGTCGATAGACATCCTGCGGAGAAGTAAGGATTTCCCAGCCATCGACCGCCTCGCCGCGGGTCAGCAGCGCCTTGCGCGGCGACCAGTCCTCCAAGCCCGGAAGCCGGACATCCAGCTTTGGCGAATCCGCCAGAAAGGTACCTCGCCCGACCAGGATCATGTCGCTGTGCGCGCGCTCAAGGTGGACATGGGCGCGCGCATCCTCGCCCGTGATCCATTTGGATTCGCCTGAAGGCAGCGCGATCTTGCCGTCGATCGACAGGGCCAGTTTCAAGGTGATGCGCGGCCGGCCGCGCTCGATCCGGCTGAGGTAGCCGGACAGGCTGTCCCTCGCAGCCTCCTCGAATATGCCGGCCTTCACCTCTATCCCGGCCTTCTCGAGCATCTTGATCCCCTCTCCCGCGGTGCGCGGATCGGGGTCTTTGATGCCGATGACCACTTCGGCAATCCCGGAGCCCGGGATCAGCGCCGCGCAGGTCGGGCCGCGCTCGCTCGCATGGGCGCAGGGCTCCAGCGTTGTGTAGAGGGTCGCGCCCCGGGCTTCCTCGCCGGCTTCCGCCAGCGCGACCGCTTCGGCATGGGGCCGGCCGCCAGGCGCCGTCGCCCCCTTGCCGACGACTTCGCCGTCCTTGACGATCAGGCAGCCGACATTGGGGTTGGGAGCGGTGCGGCCACGGGCAGCTTCCCCCAGCCCCGCAGCCTCCAGCATCATTCGCCTATCGCTTAGCACCGTCACTCAATGCCGAATTTCTTCTCGAGCTCCTGGAACTGGCGTCGCTTTTCTTCCTCGGCCTTGCGCCGCTCCTCCGATGCCTTCTTCTGGTCGGCGATGATGTCGGCATCGGTCCGGTCAGGCCCGTAATTTTCGACGTAGACGATCTGCGTCGGCGGGGCCGTGTTGATCTTCGAATCGACGAAGAAAATGATGACGATGATGATCGTCACCAGCACCGCCAGCGAGGCGCCGATGACCTGTTCGCGACTGCGCTGCCGCATGAACGCCGTAAGGTCCCTCAGCGCAGCGCGCGGGCCGACCATTGGGGGTAGGATCGCCATGGCTCGCATATGTAGGAGCCGCGATCGCCCGAGGCCAGCCCCCGGCTGCCCTTGCAGCCTGGCACTGGGCAGCGGGATGCTGCCCACCGCGGGCGATCGCGATGCTCATGCTTCCTCCAGCCGGAAGCTCAGGTTGATCACGGTCGTGGTTGGCACTCCCACCCCATCTTCTGTCGCCGGCTTATAGCGCCAGGCGCGGATGATGTGACGTCGTGCCGCCTCGAGGAAGCTGGGATCCGCACGGCCAACCGGATCGACCGCGGTGACCCGGCCGCGAGCGTCGATCGTCAGGCGAAGCTTCAGCGTGGCCTCTTCCTCGGCGCGAAGCTTGTCGTTCGGATAGGGCGGCTTCAGCGCATGTGCCGCCGTAGCCAGGCGGGGCCCGGACTTGACCGGGACGTGCCTCGGCGGATCCGGGATGATCGTCGGCCCGGCGCCGATATCGGGGATCAGTTCCCGAATTGTCGGCCCCTGGTCGAGCTCGATGGACGTCGTCTGGCCCATGTCGACGATGGTTGGCGTCCGGTCGATTGACGTGTCCTGAATGACCGGTTCCTGCGGCTTTGGCTCCGGCTTCGCCTGGGGATCCGGCGGCGGAGGGGGAGGTATCGGAACGTTGATAAGCGTCGTCGGGTCGAACGGCGTTCCCCTCACCACATCCATCTTGGCCGTCATCACTGCCGCGATCAGCACGGCATGGCCGGCAATGATCAGGGTCAGTGCCTTGGGGGAGCCGGCGCGGGCGGCGGGCCGGCTAATCTGCGCGGCGTAAGCAAGCATAACTGCCTCCTCTCCTGGAGACAGCAAATGTTACATCATATCATAACATTGACAAGGGCATTTTGAGAAGATCCGGCTCAGGCGAGAGGTCCTGCCGGCTTCGCTCAGGGCTGCTCGGGTAGAGCGGACAATGGGGCGGCCGCGGCAGTCAGCCGCTCGATTGCGCGCTCCTTGCCGATCAGCTTGAGCAGGGGTGCCATTTCGGGTCCCGATTCGCGTCCGGTCAGCGCCAGCCGCAATGGCCGGAACAGCGCCCGCCCCTTGCGCCCCGTCGCTTCCTTGAGCCGGTCGGTGAGGGCGTGCCACGGGTCGCCGGCCCAATCGACATCCTGTGCCGCGCGCGCCGCCTCGACGATCAATTCCTTGTCGTCTGGCACGACTTCCGGAGGGGCGATCGGGCTGTGGAACACGCCCACCCATTCCCCGGCCTCACCGAGATGGGCGAGGTTGCCTCGCAGCACGAGCCACTCGGCCTCGCCAATCGCCTCGGGCAGGCGGTCGGCGACATCCTCGTAATCGAGTTGGTGGAGCAGCTTCGCGTTGAGCTGCTCGACCTCATTGAGGTCGAAATGGGCGGGTGCGCGGCCGAACGTCGCAAAGTCGAAGCCTTCCGCCAACTCCTTGAGGGTGGCCTTCGCTTCGACCGGCTGCGAGGTTCCCAGCCGGGCCAGCAGCGACAACAGCGCCAACGGCTCGATGCCCGCCTCGCGCATCGCATCGATGCCGGTCGATCCGAGCCGCTTCGACAGCTTGCCCTCGGCCGCGACCAGCAGCGCCTCATGGGCGAGCTTCGGCGGCTCGGCGCCCAGCGCGGCGAACATCTGCAGCTGCACCGCGCTGTTGGACACATGGTCCTCGCCCCGCACGACATGGGTGATGCCAAGGTCGATGTCGTCGATCACGCTCGGCAGCAGGTAGAGCCAGCTGCCGTCGGCACGGCGGATGACGGGGTCGCTGATCAGCCTGGGATCGAACCTCTGGTGCCCGCGGACCAGGTCGTCCCACTCGATCGGCTGGTCGTGATCCAGCCGGAACCGCCAGTGCGGAGCGACATCCTCCGGGACCGGCGCGCCGTCCGGCTTGCGCTCATAGACCGGCGGCAGCCCGCGCCCGAGCAATATCTTGCGGCGAAGATCCAGTTCGTCCGGGCTCTCGTAGCAGGCGTAGACCCGGCCGGCCTGTTTCAGCCGCTCGAACTCGCGCTCGTATAGCCCGAAGCGCTCCGACTGTCGCACCGAGGCGTCCGGCGTGAGCTCCAGCCACTCCAGGTCCGCGGCGATCGCCTCGACATATTCCTCGCGCGACCGTTCCAGGTCGGTGTCGTCGATCCTCAGCAGGAAGCGCCCGCCATGCTTGAGCGCGAATAGCGCATTGTGCAGCGCCGTCCTGATGTTGCCGACGTGCAGGCGGCCGGTCGGGGAAGGAGCGAAACGGGTGACGACGGTCATGGCGAGCCCCTAGCATCCGCCGGTCGGCAAAGGCTAGCGCGCCAGCGTCAGCGTGCCGCCCGTGCCCGACAGCGTGGCTTCCTTGCCGCCCTTGCCGAAGACCGCGATGTTGGCGCCGTCGATTACCGCATAGGCGCTTTCCTCGTCGGTGCCCGGCGCCTGGCCGCCGCAATTCGAACTCCCGCCCGGCGAGGTGGTGAAGGCGACCATGTTGCGCTTCTGCGTATAGTCCCACGCCCGGCGGAAGCAGCCCGAGGAAATGCTGGCCTTGCCGCCGGCGAAGCTGGCGGTCATCGCGCCGGCCACCGGCTTCCCGTCGATCGCCGCCGCCCGCCACCGCCCTTCAAGGGTCGGAACCACCTCCGCGGCAGCGGGCGCGGACGGCGCAGCGGCATTCTCCTCGGCCGCCGGCGCATCCGCTTCCTGCCGGGCACAGCCCAGGGCGAGCAGCACGGCGGCGATGGTCAGGATGCGCGTCATGATTGTCCCTATCTGCTGGTATGGAAGGCGTTGGTGATCGGATAGCGCCGGTCGCGGCCGAAATTGCGGGAGCCGAGCTTGACCCCCGGCGGCGCCTGGCGGCGCTTATATTCGGCGCGCAGCAGCTTGCGCTCGATATCGGCGACGATGGCAAGATCGGCATTGGTCGCGGCGGCGGCCTCCTTGACCGACATCTCCCGCTCGACCAGCGCCTCGAGAATCCGGTCGAGCAGGTCGTAGGGCGGCAGGCTGTCCTCGTCCTTCTGGCCGGGCCGCAGCTCGGCGGTCGGCGGCTTGTCGATCACCCGCTGCGGCATCACCGGCCCGGCGGGGCCCAGGGCGCCCTTGGGCAGGCAGCCGTTGCGCCACCGCGACAAGGCAAAGCAGGTGGTCTTGTAGGCATCCTTCAGGACCGAATAGCCGCCCGCCATATCGCCATAGAGCGTGGCGTAGCCGACCGACATCTCGCTCTTGTTGCCGGTCGTCAGCAGCATCGCGCCGAAGCGGTTGGAAAGCGCCATCAAGGTCACCATGCGCAGCCGCGACTGGATATTCTCCTCGGCCAGGCCGGGCTCGCTGCCCGCAAACAGGCCCGACAGCATCTCGTCCATCGCGCCGACGCCGGCGACGATCGGAATGACGTCATGACGTACGCCGAGCAGCCGGGCGCATTCGGCCGCATCCTCGAGGCTCTCGTCGCCGGTATATTTCGACGGCAGCATCACGCAGTGGACCTTGTCCGCGCCCAGCGCATCGACCGCCACCGCCGCCGACAGCGCACTGTCGATCCCGCCGGAGAGGCCCAGGATCACGCCCGGGAAGCCGTTGGCGGTGACATAGTCGCGCAGCGCGAGCATCATCGCCCGGTACATTTCCTCGGGATAGGGCGACAGCGCCGCCTGCCCGCCCGGCTCGCAGCGCCAGCCGTTGGGCGTCCTCGCCCAGTCGGTCAGCACCATCGCCTCCTCGAAGTCGGGCAGCTGCACGGCGATCGTACCGTCGTCATTGGTGACGAAGCTCGACCCGTCGAACACCAGCTCGTCCTGGCCGCCGACGCGGTTCAGATAGACCAGCGGCAATCCGGTCTCGACCACCCGCTCGCGGACCATCCGCTGGCGCAGCGCATCCTTGTCCATTTCATAGGGGCTGCCGTTAGGCGACAGCAGGATTTCCGCGCCCTGCCGGGCAAGATGGGCGCACACCCGCTCCTGCCAGATATCCTCGCAGATCGGCACGCCCAGCTTCACGCCCTTGAACAGGATCGGCTCCGGCAACGGGCCGTGGGCGAACACCCGCTTCTCGTCGAACGTGCCGTAATTGGGCAGCTCGTGCTTCAGCCGCCGGCCGACGATCCGCCCGCCCTCGGCGAGGATGACGCAATTATAATTGACGCCGTCCTCGGCATGGATGCTGCCGAACAGCAGGGCAGGGCCGCCGTCGACGGTGGCGTCGACCAGCCGTTCGGCCGGCTCCATCGTCTGCCGGACGAATTCCGGCTTCAGCACCAGGTCCTCGGGCGGATAGCCGGTCAGCTGCAGCTCCGGGACCAGCACCAGCTCGGCGCCTTGGGCGGCCGCCTTCGCGCGCCATTCGAGCATCTGCTCGGCATTGCCGGCCAGGTCGCCGACCCGCTGGCTCAGCTGGACCAGGGCGATGCGGAGGCTCGTCGTCACGGTGGCTCCTGATTTAGCGCGGCGCAGGAGCTACGCAACCTTGCCCTATCCGTTCCCCCTTTCTATGGGCTGCTCGGGCCAAGGGGATAGCTTCGCAATGAAATTGCTCGCCGGGAACTCGAACCTGCCGCTGGCGCGGGCGATCGCCGATTATCTCGAGCTGCCGCTGACCGACGCCAGCGTCCGCCGCTTCGCCGACGAGGAAGTGTTCGTCGAGATCCAGGAGAATGTCCGCGGCGAGGACGTGTTCGTGGTCCAGTCGACCAGCTTTCCGACCAACGATAATCTGATGGAGCTGCTGATTTGCATCGACGCGCTGAAACGCGCTTCGGCCAAGCGGATCACGGCGGTCATCCCTTATTTCGGCTATGCCCGGCAGGACCGGAAGCCGGGTCCGCGCACGCCGATCTCGGCCAAGCTGGTCGCCAATCTGATCACCGTCGCCGGCGCCCACCGGGTGCTGACGATGGATCTCCATGCCGGCCAGATTCAGGGCTTCTTCGACATTCCGACCGACAATCTGTGGGCGGCGCCGGTGATGGCCGCGGACATCCAGGCGCGTTACTCCAACAGGAATCTGATGGTGGTGTCGCCCGACGTCGGCGGCGTGGTGCGCGCCAGAAGCCTCGCCAAGCGGCTCGACAACGCCGCCGCTGGCGATCGTCGACAAGCGCCGCGAACGCGCCGGCGAATCCGAAGTGATGAACATCATCGGCGATGTCGAGGGCCATTGCTGCGTGCTGGTCGACGACATCGTCGATTTCGGCGGGAACCCTGTGCAACGCCGCGGCGGCCCTCAAGGAACAGGGCGCGACCGAAGTCATCGCCTACTGCAGCCACGGCGTCTTGTCCGGCGCGGCCGAGGCGCGCGTCGCCGCCAGCGTGCTGACCGAGCTGGTTGTCACCGACTCCATCTACCGCGAAGGGCTGAGCGAAGGCGGCAAGATCCGCCGGCTGACCATCGCCCCGCTGTTCGGCGAGGCAATCCACCGCATCGCCGACGAGAGCTAGCGTCAGCTCGCTGTTCGACTACTCCCCTCCCTGCAAGGGAGGGGAGAATGCGCACGTCGCGCCCGCGCAAATCTTTTGGAGTCGAGAAGTGTGCAACCTCTACCGCCTGCATAAGGGAACCGACGCGATCCGGCAGATTTTCGCCGGGCTCGGGCATCAGCTGAGCTTCCCCGAGGGCATTCCCAACCTCGCGCCGACGGACATCCGCATCACCGACCCGGCGCCGATCGTGCGCATGGGACAAAATGGGCTGGAGATGGTGATCCGGAGGTGGAGCTGGCCGGCGCCGGACGGCAAGCCGGTGTTCAACCTCCGCTCCGAAGGCCGCAGCTTCTCCAACCGCTGCCTGGCCATTGCCGATGGATTCTACGAATTCACCGCGCCCGACGATCCCAGGTCAAAGCGCAAGAACAAATGGCTGTTTTCGCCGGTCGAAGGGGAATTGATCGGCATCGCGGCGGTCACCCGGACCGCGCCGGAGGTCGGGGAAGCCTTCAGCCTGCTGACCGCCGAGCCGTCCCCGGAAGTCGCGCCGATCCACAACCGGCAGATCGTCCTGCCCAGCCCGGCTCACTGGCTTTCCTGGCTCGACCCCTCCACCAGCCTGCCGCCTTCGAGCAGCTGGTCGACCGTCTCGGCGAAGCGCATCACCGATATCGGCTTGGAGACATAGGCCTGCGCGCCCGCGGCGCGGAAGCGCTCGTCGTCGCCGGCCGCGGCATAGGCGGTGACCGCCATGATCGGCACGTCCTTCAGCTCCTCGTCGGCGCGAAGCTGCTGCATCAGTTCGATTCCGGTGATGTGGGGCAGCTGGATATCGGTGATGACCAGGTCGGGCTTGAAGGCGCGCGCGGCTTCCAGCGCTTCGCGGCTGTCGGTGACCGGCTCGGTCTGATGGCCGTGCGCGGTGAGCAAGTCGCAGAACAACTTGATGTTGAGGGCGTTGTCCTCGACAACCAGGATCTTGGCCACTCGATACCCCCCAAAGCGTTCAACCTGCGCAGATAAGCGATGTTAAGCCACACAACGATGAACCCGGACGAGGCGGAGACGCTGGCGCTCGCCGCGCTCGCCGCGACGCTAACCGACGAACGACGTGCGCAGCGGTTCCTTGAGCTGACCGGACTGGATGCCGTCGAGCTTCGCGCCCGGGCCGGCGAACGGAGCCTGCTCGCGGCCACGCTCGCCTTTCTCGAAGCGCATGAGCCAGACCTGGTTGCCGTCGCCGCAAGTCATTGGAACGAAACCGGAATCCCTGATTGCGGCGCGTTCGGAACTGGACCGGTGAAGCGGCCGCTGCTGATCACCGATTGCGACGAAGTGCTGCTGCACATGGTGTCCCATTTTGATGCCTGGCTGGGCGAGGCGCATGGCATCCGTTTCGCCTTTGAGACCGGCAATTTCGGCGAAGCGATGACCCATTGGGGCACCGGCGAGCTGGTCGCCGAGGACCGGGTCTGGCCGCTGCTGACGGATTTCTTCCGCGGCGAAATGCATCGCCAGACCCTGGTTCCCGGAGCAGTCGAGGCGCTCGGCCGCATCGGCGAGATGGCCGACATCGTCATCCTCACCAATCTGGGCGACGAAGCGCATCCCTGGCGGGTCGAGCAGCTGGCGCAGCATGGCATCCGCCACGAGGTCGTCTGCAACCGCGGCGGCAAGGGCGTTCCGGCGAGGGAAATCATCGAGCGTTACGGCGCTGGCGCGACCGCGTTCGTCGACGATCTCCCGGTGCATCACGCTTCGGTCGCCAAGCATGCGCCACGAGATTCACCGGCTGCACATGGTCGCCGAGCCGAGGCTTGCCCCAGCCGTTCCGGCGGCCGAGCACGCTCATGCCCGGATCGACGACTGGCCGACCGCTTCGCGACTGGATATTGGAACGACTGACAACAGCGATGATCAAAACCATTTTCATCACCGGCGTCACCGCCGGCATCGGCGCGGCTGCGGCGCGCAAGTTCGTGTCCAGGGCTGGCAGGTCGTCGGCACCGGCCGCCGCCGCGACCGGCTCGATGCGCTGGCGGCGGAACTCGGCGATTTCTTCCATCCGGCTGATGCTCGACATGCGCTGCCCGGACGACTTCGGGCCGGCGCTCGAGGCCCTGCCGGAGCGTTACCGGGCAGATTGACCTGCTGCTGAACAATGCCGGCCTGGCCCCGCCGATGAGCAACCTGCAGGATGCCGGGCAGGAGCCGCTCGATGTGGCGATCGACACCAATATCAACGGGCTGGTGGCGCTGACCCGGACGCTGCTGCCGGGGCTGATCGAGCGCAAGGGCGGGATCATCAACCTGTCGTCGGTCGCTGCCACCTATCCCTACCGCGGCGGCTGCGTTTATGCCGGGACCAAGGCCTTCGTCCGGCAATTCTCGCTTGGCCTGCGCTGCGACCTGCATGGCACGGGGGTGCGCGTCACCTCGATCGAGCCGGGAATGGTCGAGACCGAGTTCACGCTGGTGCGCACCGGCGGCGACCGGCGCCGCCAGCGATACGCTCTACGCAAACATGGCTCCCATGACCGCGGATGATATCGCCGAGACCATCTGGTGGGTCGCGACCTTGCCGCCCCACGTCAACATCAACGCGCTGGAGCTGATGCCGACCAGCCAGAGCTGGGCCGGATTTGCAGTGCATCGGACGGATTGACCGTCATTGCGAGGAGCGCAGCGACGCGGCAATCCAGCTCTTTCCTGGATTGCTTCGCGTTGCTCGCAATGACGGGTCGCGGGGTTGACCTGTCGGACGTTGGAGTGTTCAGGCCATCCCCATGAGCATTGAACAGCGCCTCGCCGAACTCGGCATCACCCTTCCCCAAGCCGCCGCCCCGGTTGCGGCCTATGTCCCCGCGGTCGAGGCCAACGGCCTGCTGCATATCTCCGGCCAGATCAGCTTCGCCGAGGACGGCAGCCTGATCAAAGGCCGGCTGGGCGAGAATATGGACCTGGAGGCAGGACAGGCGGCGGCCCGCCGCTGCGGCATCATGCTGCTCGCACAGATCAAGGCCGCGCTGGGCTCGCTCGACCGGGTCGAGCGGATCGTCAAGCTCGGCGTGTTCGTCAACAGCCACGGCGATTTCACCGACCAGCCCAAGGTCGCCAATGGCGCCTCGGAGCTGATGCAGCAGGTGTTCGGCGAGGCCGGGCGCCATGCCCGTTCGGCGGTCGGCGTGCCGGTGCTGCCGCTCGGCGTCGCGGTCGAGGTGGATGCGGTCGTTCAAGTCCGAAGCTGACCCGCTCGATCCAGGGCCCATGGGGTTTGCGCATCGCGGGCTCCACGGGCCGGGCGTTCCCGAAAACAGCCTCGCCGCATTTCGCGCGGCAATGGACCTGGGCGCGGGCATCGAGTGCGATGTGCGCCTGTCGAGCGACGGTCAGGTCATGGTCTTTCACGACCATGATCTCCGGCGGATGTGCGCGTCCGGGCTGGCGGTGGAAGCGACCCGTGCGCAAATGCTGTCCGGTCAGCGGCTGTTCGACAGCAATGAGCATATCCCGCTGCTTTCCGAGCTGCTCGAGCTGGTCTCGGGCCGGGTTCCGATGCTGATCGAGCTCAAATGCCGGGGCGGCAACGCGCCGCGGCTTTCTGAAGCCGTCGCATCCGCGGTTGCCGGCTATTCCGGCCCGATCGGACTGATGAGCTTCGAGCCTTCGGTCGGAAAATGGTACGCTCGAAATGCCCCTCAGCTGCGGCGTGGACTGGTTATTTCGGAGAAGGCATCGGCATTCGATCGTTGGCGCTCCATCCGGGCCGCATCCCCGCAGTTCCTGGCGGTGGACCGAGCGGCGCTGGGCCGGACATGGACGAAGCGGCAACGGGGCCAGCGCTGGCTCTACAGCTGGACGATCCGCGGCCCGGCGCATCGCCAGACAGCTGAAATTCACGCGGACGCGCTTATCTGGGAAGGCGATGGCCGACCGGGAAGCTGAGATTGTCGCGCGGATCGCCCGTGGCGTGTCCGACCTGCAGCCCGCGCAATGGGACCGGCTGGTCGGCACGGCCGATCCCTTCATCGGCCATGCCTTCCTGTCCCTGCTGGAAACCTCGGGCAGCGTCGGACAAGGCACCGGCTGGACCGCGCTGCCGATCATGGTCGAGCGCGACGGCGGCGTCACGGCGGCCGCACCGGCCTATCTCAAGACCCACAGCCAGGGCGAATATGTGTTCGACCATGGCTGGGCGGATGCCTGGGAGCGGGCGGGCGGGTCCTATTACCCCAAGCTGCAGGTGGCCGTGCCCTTCACGCCCTGCGTCGGACCGCGGTTGCTGGGCGATGATCGCAACGCACTTCTCGCCGCACTGGAAACCGTGACGGTCCAGAACTCGCTGTCCTCGGCTCACATCGCCTTCCTGACGGACGAGGAAGCACGCGCGGCGGAAGCAAGAGGCTGGCTTCGGCGGGACGGCCTTCAGTTCCACTGGTTCAACCGCAGCTACGCCGGCTTCGACGATTTTCTCGACAGCCTTGCGAGCCGCAAGCGCAAGGCGATCCGCAAGGAACGGGCCGCAGCCGTCGAGGGCCTCCAGGTCATCGTGCTCCGCGGGTCGGAGATACGGCCCATCCACTGGGACGCGATGTGGCGCTTCTACCAGCATACCGGGGCGCGCAAATGGGGCCGGCCCTATCTGACCCGCTCCTTCTTCGATGGGGTGGGCGCCGCCATGGGCGAGGCCGCGCTGATGTTCCTGGCGCTCGACGACGGGCGGCCGGTTGCGGGCGCGCTCAATTTCGTCGGCGGCGACACGCTCTACGGCCGTTACTGGGGCGCGATCGACGATCGGCCGTTTCTCCATTTCGAACTAAGCTACTACCAGGCCATCGAATGGGTGATCGAGCACGGCCTCAAGACGATCCAGGCCGGGGCGCAGGGCGAACATAAGCTGTCGCGGGGGTATGAGCCGGTGATCACGACGTCGGTCCATTTCCTGCCCGATCCGGGATTCCGGCGAGCGGTGGCCGATTTTCTCGAAACGGAGCGCGAAGCCGTGCGGCTGGAGCTGGAATGGGCCCGGCAGGCGCTGCCCTACCGCTCGGATTCCTCGTCGTAGATCCCGATCCGCCGGCCGCCGGACCAGGCCATGCCGCGGTACATGCCGGGCGTGGTGAAGCCCCAGGCGGCTTCGCCCGATGGCGACACCGCGATCAGCCCGCCGTTGCCGCCCAGCGCCCTGACCTCGGCCAATACTCCGTCGAGCGCTTCCTGGAGGCCGGCGCCGCTCATCCTTAACCGCGCGCACAGCTCATGGGCCGCCGCGGCGCGAATGAAGACTTCCCCAAGCCCGGTCGCGCTGACCGCCGCCGCACGATCGTCGGCATAGGTGCCGGCGCCGATCAGCGGAGCATCGCCGATCCGGCCCCATCGCTTGGCGGTAAGGCCGCCGGTCGAGGTCGCGGCGGCGACATGGCCGCCGACGTCGACCGCCACCGCGCCGATCGTCCCATATTTGATGTCGGCGTCGAACGCGCCGCTTCCCTTGGCCAGCAGCTCGTCGAGCTGCCGCCGACGTTCCGGGGTGACGAACCAGCGGTTGGGCACCTGCTCCAGGCCCGGCCTCGCAGGCGAAATCGTCGGCCCCTTCATAGCTCATCAGCACATGCGGGCTCTGCTCCATGACGGCACGGGCGGCGCTGATCGGCGCGCGGGTCGAGCGCAGTCCGGCGACGGCGCCGCACCGCCGGTCGCGGCCGTCCATGATCGCCGCGTCCAGCTCGACATGGCCGTCATAGGCCAGCACGCTGCCGCGGCCGGCGTTGAAGCAGGCATCTTCTTCCAGCACCCGCGCCGCCGCCTCGACCGAGTCCAGCGCGCTTCCGCCCGCCGACAGGATCGCCTCGCCTGCATCGAGCGCGGCGTTGAGGCCGGCGCGGCCCTGCTCGTCCAGCCCGGCCGCGAGCCCGCCGGGCCGCATCGAACCCGATCCGCCATGGATCACCAGTTTCCAGCTCATGTCCCGGCCCTAGCCGGTCGGATTCCAGTTGACCAGCGCCGCAGACGATATAAATATGATATCAATTAAAGGGAGGGTGTGATGACCGAGTCGGATGTCATTGGCTTGAATATGAGCCGCGAGCGGGTCGCTTCGACGATGAGCGGCTATATGATGCTTGCAGTGTTGCTGCTGGCGATCGCGGTACAGATCTGGGGGATCGCCGAAGTCGCCGGCGACAGCAATGCGCTGACCCACATCCTCGCCGTCGTGCTGGCGCCGCTGGTGCTGATCTTCGTGGCCTGCGGCTTTTATATGCTGCAGCCCAACCAGGCCGCGGCGATCACCTTGTTCGGCGACTATAAAGGTACCGACCGCACCACCGGCTTGCGCTGGGTCCTGCCCTGGCTGATGCGCAAGAAAGTATCGGTCCGCGCCAACAATTTCATCAGCGACAAGATCAAGGTCAACGACCTCCGCGGCAACCCGATCGAGATGGCCGCGCAGATCGTGTGGCGCGTGGTCGACACCGCCCAGGCACTGTTCGATGTCGACGACTATAAGGAGTTCGTCCGAGTCCAGGTCGAGGCGGCGATCCGGACGATCGGCTCGCGCTACCCCTATGACGATTTCGAGCATCTCGAAGTCACCCTCAGGGGCCATCATGACGAGGTCGGGGCCGAGCTGCGCAAGGAGCTGATCGCCCGTCTCGCGGTCGCCGGAATCACCATCGACGAGTGCGGCTTCACCCATCTCGCCTATGCCACCGAGATCGCCGGCGCGATGCTTCGCCGCCAGCAGGCGCAAGCGGTGGTCGCGGCGCGCAAGACCTTGGTCGAAGGAGCGGTCGGGATGGTCGAGATGGCGCTGGAAATGCTGTCCGAGAAGAATGTCGTCGAACTGGATGACGAGCGCCGCGCGGCGATGGTTTCGAACCTCATGGTCGTGTTGTGCGGCGAGCGCGACACCCAGCCCGTCGTCAACACCGGCACGCTGTACCAGTAAGGCTGATCGGTGGGCGGCGAGCGAAAGGCATACCCTCTACGGGTTGACCCCGCCCTGTGGGCGGCGGTCGAACGCGCGGCCGCCGCAGACCTCCGCTCGGTCAATGCCCAGGTCGAATGCCTGCTGAGGGAGGCCCTCAAGGCTCGCGGGGTCAAGCTGGATGCCCCGCAACCCGTCAAGCGCGGACGCCCGCCGAAGGAGGATTGATGCCCTTACTCGTCATTCTTCTTGCAGCCCTCGTGACCGCTTCGCCGACCGAACGGGCCGTCACCGCGCCTGGTCCCGGCGGCCCACTTGCCGGAACGATGCTCGAGGCCGGCGAGGGGTCGCAAATCGTACTGATCGTTCCCGGGTCAGGTCCGACCGACCGCAACGGAAACAGTCCTCTTGGGGTCAAGGCCGGTCCCTACCGCCAGCTCGCCGAAGCGTTGGCCGGGGAAGGTGTTTCAACGGTCCGGATCGACAAGCGCGGCATGTTTGGCAGCAAACGGGCGGTCGCTAGCGCCAACCGGGTGACAATGGCCGATTATGCCAAGGACACCCGTGCCTGGATATCAAGCATCCGCCGCCTGACGGGCGCAAAATGCGTCTGGTTGCTCGGCCATAGCGAGGGCGGCCTGGTTGCCCTGACTGCCGCGCAGAACCCAAATGGCATCTGCGGGGTGATCGCCGTCGCCACTGTCGGGCGCAAGATCGGCACCGTGCTGCGCGGGCAACTGGCGGCCAACCCTGCCAATGCACCGTATCTGGCGGAGGCAAATTCGGCGATCGCTTCGCTCGAGGCCGGCAAGAGGGTCGACGCCGCATCCTTGCCTCCGCCGCTGCGAAAGCTGTTTGCCGACGATGTCCAATCCCTGTTGATTGACCTGTTCGCCGAGAACC
Source organism: uncultured Alphaproteobacteria bacterium (assembly GCA_963844355.1). GTDB lineage: Bacteria > Pseudomonadota > Alphaproteobacteria > Sphingomonadales > Sphingomonadaceae > Sphingomicrobium. The sequence continues at coordinate 25,953 of CAWJNY010000003.1, read as the reverse complement.
CGGCCGGGCTGGTGGCCTCGCTCAAGGTGCCGCTATTGATTGTACAGGGCGATCGGGACATCCAGGTGACCGTCGAGGATGCCAGAGCGCTTGCCGCTGCTCGGCCGGGGGCGAAGCTGGTTCTGCTGCCGGGTGTCAATCATGTCCTGAAAATCCCGCAGGGCGACGACCGTGCGGCCAACCTGCGGGCCTACGCCGATCCATCCTTGCCGATCGCTCCTTCCGCCGTCCAAGCTATCGCGGGGTTCGTGAAGCGCTAGGGTTTCCGCCCCGGCGCCTTGGCTTCCGGTCCGAGCGCATCATCGAGCAGCCGCGCGAGCCGGAGCCCGCCGGCCACGACATTTTCGCGGACTAGCGGAATCAAGGCGCGGACTTCGGTCTCATCCAGCGTCGGCCGTTCGGCCGGCCCTGCGCCACATGGATCGCCCAGCAGGCTGCGATAGGCCTGGCTGCCCGACTTCTCCCACATCTCCCGGCTCCAATCCTCGACCGTGCCGCCGGCAATCCGCTCCCGGTCGGTGGGCGCAAGCTGCGACAGCAGCGCCGCAGCTCCGGCCGGAGGTGTCGAGATCGCCCGTTCCGCCAGCCAACCGTCCCAGATGCCATGCAGGTTCGCGCGCCCGCCAATCACGCCATAGTTGGCCGCGACCTTATTGCCACCCAGGTCGCCATGGTCGCCGGCATGCATCGGTTGATGCAGGTCGCCGACAAAGTGGACGAGAAAGGCCAGCGCCGTCAGCCGCTCGCGCGTCGGAACGCTGCGGTCCGCGACCAGCCGTGCGGAGCGCTCGACCTGGGCCGAGACGCAATTGCCATCCTTGCACGCCGCCTTGAGGTCGAACGGCTTGCATACGTCGACATTCTGATAATGCCAGCTGTAGGCATGGCTGAAGCGGTCACCCAGCGGCTTGATGCAATCGGCCCAGACGCTGGCTTGCTCGATCGTCGCCACGGGACAGTCCGGCGTCTCCAGCAACCGCCCTTGGCGAAGCAGGGCCGCGACCTTGACCCGCGTATCGGGCCGCATCTGCAGCCATGCGATCCGCGCGACCGTCTCATGCCCATATTCCCAATAGGCATGAGCCGGCGTCGCGAAGCTGAACAGAGCGAACAAGGCGCACAATGCGGCCACGATATGATTCGGCATGGCTGCTCCATAGCCGAATTGTGCGGAAATTTGCCGGCGGGATTGCTGCTAAGACTAGCTCCCGATCCCGGGCTGCACGCCGCCGCCTCCATTGATGATGATCGGATCGTAAGGATCGACAGGGGTCCCGATGTCGGTCACGAAATTCAACTGGTAGCGGAGCTCCTGCTCGTGCTCGCCATAGTTCCAGTCGATCACGATCAACGTGTCATCTTCGCAGCTGTCGACCAGGATTTGCCGTGTTGAGATGTTGTCCGGGCAGGGATCGACCGTTCCCTCCTTGCAGAAGAAGGGCCTTGAAGCGTCGAACCTGACTTTGAGGTCGGTAAAGTTGTCGAGATCGAACTTGATCCGATAGCCTCCGCCCTTCGGCGCATGGATCTTATTCCCGTTGCTGTGCCCGTGGCTCTTCACCATGTGCGACCAGTCAACTCCGCCTTTTCCGTTCGGTTTGGCATAGACCTCGACGTCGATCGACCCGAGATGCGGAATCCTCTCCAGGTTATTGTTGCCGCCCATTTGCCGTCTCCCTCTTTCAGACTCTCGCTCGATTGCTGAGTGATTGACGATAGCCCAGTGCCGCTAGCCGCGCGGCAATCCGCAACCCTTCTTCGCGGTTCCCGACGCCGCGCAGCATCTCTCCCCGCTCCGCAAGTTGGCGCGGCGTTGGTGTGACTTCCTGCGGCCAGGCCGCAAGCCCCGCGCGCCAGGCTGCGGCGGCGCCCGCTCTATCGCCGGTCCGCCACAAGATGTCGCCGACCAGCTTATGGGCCTGCGGCATAATAAAGCGGTCGGTCAGGCTATGCGGCTTCTCGGCCTGCACTGCATCCAGGTGCTGGCGGGCAAGGGATATGGCCTCATCCTTGCTTCCATGGGAGAGCGCCAGGTCAGCACGCAATTTCAAGCAATCTCGGCTTCGGCTGCGCCAATCGACAATCGAGGGGTCGCGGGCAACAAGGCGGCCCGCAGCGTCGCATGCTACCTGGGTCGCTTGGGATGCCTCGGCAAGCTGCCCAGCCCTCAACAGGATCAGCGCCTGCATGAGGCGAGTTTGAGTGCTGCGGGACAGCCAATCCGCGTTCGTCGGGTCAAGGCTCACCAGTGCATCTCCCAAGGCAACGGAATCCGCCGCATGGGCGAACGCAGGCCGGCGCTCCCCGCGCTCAAAATACATTCGTGAAAGCTGCAGATGCGCGATCATCGCCTTTTGGCGAAGATTGGCATCGGGCTTGGGCTGGGACAGGTAAGGCGCCAGCACCTGAAGCTGCCTTTGTCTCTGGCGAACCGCGTCGTCGAGACGCCCGGCCCTGTCGAGGGCATCGCCATGATAGGCGAGCGCCTCCAGCATCAAGGCCAGATATTCGGTATTATTCGGCTCGTCCGACCTCAGCCGTTCCATTGCCTTGACCGATGCCTCGAAAGTTTGGGCGGCCTCGGCGTAACGGGCCTGCTCCAGTTCGACGATGCCAAGGTTGCTGGCAGAATAGACTCCCTCCAGCTGCCACTTCGGATTGTCGGGCTCCGCCGCGATCATCCTTTTTGCCAAGACGCGATATTCGGCAAATTGCCTGGCGGCTTCGTCTACCCGGCCGCGGCCCATCGCAATCGAGCCCACATAATAGACGCTCTGGGCATGATCGAACATTCGCTGCGGTTCGTCCGGATGCCGACGAAGGGCTTCCGCCGTGCCCGCCAAGGCCTCCCGATATCTGCGCAGTGCGCCGTTCAGGTCGCCGCGCGCCTCGGCGATCTGGCCCATCAGAGTCAGCGCCTTCCACTGCTGCGCCAGCGCCTCATCGGACAGGTTTGCCTTGTCCTGCTTCTCGAAATATTCGAGTGCGCGCGCACCGACGGCATCGAGCACGTCCAATCGGCCTACCGGCTCCAGCTTGGCGCGAAGATCTCCGAGCATGAAGCCGATCAAGCCTTCCGCCTCGCGCCGCTGGTCCCGCGCTTCGTCCCGGGCATCGAAGGCGGTGTAGGCGAGACCGCTGGTGAAAAGCATTCCGGCGACCGACGCGGCGGTAATCGCATAAAGCCGCCGATGCCGGCGATGCGCCTCGCGCTGAGCGAGGTCGTCGAGCCCGACGCCCAGCATTCCCGCCGCAATCTTTAGCAGCCCCATCTGACGGCCGTCGCCGGTCTCGCGGAGGTCTGCGGCCAGGGGCTCGGAGCGGCGGCTGGTCGGCCGTCCGCGGCTATCATATTCGACCCGCAACGCTTCCGGGAAACACTCCTCGCTTTCGCGGCCGGGAGTGTCGCTGGCAAAGGGCTCCCCGTCGACGATGGCGGCGAGTATCCGGTCCTCGCGGTGAAGCCGCTTGAAGCAGGCAATCTCCTCGTTGATCCACCGCGACTTGGCGGCTGCCGGCGAGCAGAGGACAATCAGGAAGCGCGACGCGCCAATCGCTTCCTCAATCTCTTCGCCCAGATCGTGGGCGGCGGCCAGCTCATGGCGGTCGCGAAAGATGGGCGAAAGACGCTTCGGCACCGGACCATGCTCGGTGAGGATGCCGACCAGCTTTGGCGGCACCCGGAACTGCTCAAGCTCCTCGTGAAGCCATTCGGCGGTCGTCGAGTCCCGATGGCTGTAGCTTAGAAACGCCACATAGCGCTGCTTCGGCTGGGGACGCCGCAGCCCGCGGAGCGCCGCTCCACGGCCAGTGCGCGGCAGTTGGGCAACATCGGCCATCAGCACCCCGCTCGACGACTCTCGTTAACTTCGCGTTTATCACTTCAACTCGGCTTCGGCGAATCCATCCCCGGGTTGGCCGAAATGCCGCGCGCGACTATATGGCCGCTCATGTCCCATATCCGTCCGTGGCGCACGATCGAGCGCAGGAAATCGCGCCAGATCATGGTCGGCAGCGTTGCCGTCGGCGGCGACGCACCCGTTACGGTGCAGACGATGACCAACACGCCAACGTCCGACCCACGGGCGACGATCGACCAGATCCGCCGCTGCGAGGAGGCGGGCGCCGACATCATTCGCGTATCCTGTCCGGACGTGGAATTGACCGGCGCGCTGAAGGAGATCGTGCGCGCGGCGAACGTGCCGATCGTGGCCGACATCCATTTCCACTACAAGCGGGCGCTCGAGGCGGCGGACGCCGGCGCAGCCTGCCTGCGCATCAACCCCGGCAATATCGGCTCGGCCGAGCGGGTCAAGGAAGTGGTCAACGCGGCGAAGGCTAATGGCTGCGCGATCCGAATCGGGGTCAATGCCGGCAGCCTCGAGAAGGACCTGCTCGAGAAATATGGCGAGCCATGTCCGGAGGCGTTGGTCGAAAGCGCGCTCGACCATATCCGCCTGCTCGAGGAGCATGACTTCCGCGAATATAAGGTGGCGGTAAAGGCCAGCGACCTGTTTCTCGCGGTTGCCGCCTATCAGCAGCTCGCCGATCAGGTCGATTGCCCGCTCCACCTCGGCATCACCGAGGCCGGGGGGTTTGTCGGGGGAACGGTCAAGTCGGCGATCGGCATCGGCTCGCTGCTGTGGGCCGGGATTGGCGATACGATCCGGGTGTCGCTGTCGGCCGAGCCGGAGGAGGAAGTCCGCGTCGGTTATGAGATTCTGAAAGCGCTCGGGATCCGCAATCGGGGCGTTCGGGTCGTCTCCTGTCCAAGTTGCGCGCGGCAGGGCTTCGACGTGATCCGAACCGTCCAGACGCTCGAGGAGCGGTTGCAGCACATCAAGACGCCGATGTCGTTGTCGGTGCTGGGCTGCGTCGTCAACGGTCCGGGAGAGGCGCGCGAAACGGATATCGGCATCACTGGCGGCGGCCAGGGCAAGCATATGGTATATTTGTCGGGCGTCACCGACCATCATGTCCGGGACGGTGAGATGGTCGATCATATCGTCCGGCTGGTCGAACAGAAGGCGGCCGAGATCGAAGCCGGCCTCAAGATCCCGACACTCGACGCGGCTGAATAGTTGAGATCCCCGCAGCACAGCCCGCTTCCGGCCTATGCCGTCGCGGTCCTCGGAATCGCGCTGTTCTCGATCATGGACATGGTGATGAAGCAGCTGACGCTGGCGATCGGGACCTATCCGACGTTGTTGTGGCGTTCGCTGATCGGCATCGCACTAGCGGCCATCCCTTACCTGGCGACGCGCAACGCATGGCCCGGGCCCACGGCTTTGAGGCTCCACCTGCTGCGCGGCGTGATGATGGTGCCGATGGCGATCCTGTTCTTCTGGGGCCTGGCGCGGGTGCCGATGGCACAGGCGGTGGCGTTGACATTCATCGCGCCGCTGATCGCGCTGGTGCTGGCGGCGCTGATCCTCGATGAGCCGGTCGGCCGGCGCACCGTCGGGGGTTCACTCGCCGCCTTTGCCGGCGTGGTGGTCATCTTCATCGGCCAGTCTCAAGCGGACCTCGGGCGATCCGCGCTGCTCGGCAGCTTCGCCATCCTCGGATCGGCGGTGATCTATGCCTTCAACATCATCGTGATGCGCCGCCAGGCCCAGAATGCGGGGCCGGTCGAGATCGCCTTTTTCCAGAATATCGTAATCGGGATCGTCCTGGTCGCCGCGATTCCGGTAATGGGCCGGCCGCCACTCCCCAACGGCCATTGGGGCGAGCTGCTGCTGGCGGCGGCGCTGGCGATCGGCTCGCTGATGCTGCTCGGCTGGGCCTACGCAAGGGCCGGCGCCGCCTATCTGTCGACCACCGAATATAGCGCTTTCCTGTGGGCGATGCTGCTCGGCTGGTGGCGGTTTGGAGAGACTGTCTCATCCTTCACCTTGCTTGGTGCCGGCTTGATTGTCGCCGGATGCCTGGTCGCCGCACGCATGCGCAAGGTTGAGCATCCTGCGCTGGAAGCAACCGCCTGAGAGAGGAAAATATGGCCTGGTTTTACCTGATCCTCGGCGGACTGTTCGAAGTCGGCTTCACCACTGCGTTGCGGTTCGTCGACGGGTTTAGAAATATGCCCTGGACGCTTGCCTTCCTCGTTTCGGTCACCGTCAGCATGGGCCTGCTCGAGCTGGCCGCCCGTTCCATCCCGATGGGCACCGCCTATGCGGTGTGGGGCGGCATCGGCGCGGTCGGCACGGTGATGGTCGGGATGGCTTTCTTCGACGAGCCGACGACCACCATTCGCCTGCTCCTCATTCTCGGCATCGTCGGCTGCATTGCGGCGCTCAAGCTCACCGCCTGACGGGTTCCAGCAGCGGCGCAATCTCCGGCGCTTGCTCGATCGACGGCAGGAAGCGCGGTGCCGGCAGAGGCCCTCGTGCCGTCTCATAGGCATGGCCCAGAGCAAGGATCAGTGCGTCGGACCATTTTGGGCCGATGAAGCTCAGGCCGACGGGCAACCCCTTCACCTGGCCCATCGGCACGGTGAGGTGCGGATAACCGGCCATCGCCGCAAGGTAACCGCCACCGCCCCCCGGATATTGGTCGCCGTGAACGGCGTCGATCGGCCAGGCGGCAGACACCGTCGGGCCGATCAGGGCATCCAGCCGGTGGGTCTTGAGCAGCCGGTCGATGCCGTTGGCGCCGGCATAGGCAATTCCGTAATCGCGTGCTTTCCGGTAGTCCGGATCGTCGAGGCCCTTGGTCGCCTGCGCTTTCTCGAACAGGTCCTGGCCGAACAGCGCCAGCTCGCGGGGCGTCGCCTTGTTGAAGGCAATGACGTCGGCCAGCGTGCGGGTCTTCACGGTCGGCGGCGTGGTGGCGAGATAAGCGTTAAGGCCCGCCTTGAACTCGGTGAGCAGCACCTCGAGCTGTTTGGGCTGCTCGCTTCGGTCCGCCCCATTCCTTGATCTCGACGATCTCGGCGCCATAGGCGCGAAGGACCGTCAGGGCCCGCTGCAGGGCCGGATCGGTGCCGAAGCCCGAGGCGAAACGCATCAGCCCGAGCCGCTTGCCCTTGAGCGATCCGCCATCGAGCGCGGCGACATAGTCGACCTTGCGATTGTCCGCCTCGGTCGTGGCCGGGTCGGCGGGGTCAGGTCCGGCGATCGCGTTCATGATCTCGGCAGCCTGACGAACGGTGCGGGTCATCGGCCCGGCAGTGTCCTGGGTGACGCTGATGGGGACGATGTGGGTGCGGCTGACCAGGCCGACGCTGGGCTTGAAGCCGACGACGCCGTTGACCGAAGCCGGGCAGCTGATCGAACCGTTGGTCTCGGTGCCGATCGCGTAGTCGACGATCCCCGCCGCAACCGCCGCGCCCGATCCCGACGAACTGCCGCACGGGTTGCGGTCGAGCGCATGAGGATTGCGGGTCTGCCCGCCGACCGCGCTCCAGCCGGAGATACTGTCCGACGAGCGGATGTTGGCCCACTCGCTGAGGTTGGCCTTGCCGACGATCACCATTCCCGCGGCGCGTAGCCGGGCGACCAGGGGAGCGTCGCGGTTGGTGAGGTTGTTGATCAGCGCGAGACTGCCGGCCGTCGTCGGGATCGGGCCTGCCACCTCGATATTGTCCTTGATCAGCACGGGCTTGCCGGCCAGCGGGCCGGTGCGGGCGCGATTGGTCGATCCGCCGAGCCTGAGCCCGTGCGGTCGGATCGATCGCCAGCACGGAATGAACCCGGACGTCGTTTTGCACGATCCGGGCGAGCGTTGCCGCGGCAGCCTGCTCCGCCGGCCCCGGCGCGGATTCTTCACCGGGTCCCGCCAGCCGAGTTTCCGCTCGTCCCGCCGGTGGTGAATCAGGAGCGGAGCAAGCCGAAAGAAGCAGCAGCGCGCCGATCGCAGATCTGCGGTTGGTCATGGAGGTGCGCCCCGTTCGTCGAACAATCCGACCCAGTCATGACAGCTTCATCTTTTCCCCGCCAGCGAGTAGCCACTTTAGTTTTTCCTGAGTTTTGGGACTGTTCATGACCCGCCGCATACCCCTCACCATGCTGTTGTTGTCGTCCGCCGCACCTTTCCCGGCCTGGGCCCAGGACGCTGCGACGGCGGCTGCGGCGGCCGCAGCCCAATCCATCGACGAACTTCCCGAGGAAGAAGCCGAGGGCGAAGAGATCGTCGTTCAGGGCCAAAGGCCGCGCGGCTCGGTGGTCGGCGACATTCCGCCGGAAAACGTCCTCGATCCCCGCGACATCCGCGCCACCGGCGCGACCAGCATCAGCGAGCTGCTGGATTCCGTCGCCTCGCAAACCGGCAGCGCGCGCGGCCGCGGCGGCGGCCGGCCGATCGTCCTGCTCAATGGGCAGCGCATCTCCGGCTTTCGCGAAATCCGCGACCTGCCGCCCGAAGCGATCGAGCGGATGGAGATCCTGCCCGAGGAAGTGGCGCTCAAATATGGCTATGCCGCCGACCAGAGGGTGGTGAACATCGTCCTGCGCCGCCGCTTCAATTCGACCAATGTCGAGCTGCGCGGCCGGGGTGCGACCGATGGCGGCTATGTCGCCGGACAGGCGGAAGCAGGTCGGCTGATCATCGCGGAGGGAACGCGCAGCTCGCTTAACCTGCGTGTCGAGGGCAATTCGCCATTGTTCGAGGACGAGCGCGACATCGTTCTTCAGCCGGTGCCAAGCCAGCCCGAACAGGTCGATCCGCGGCCCTTCCGCACCCTTGTCGGTTCAAGCCATACCTATCGCCTGACCGGCACCCACAACCGGACCATCCTGGGCGACGTGTCGGCCACCGTAAACGCCGAGGCCGGAGCGGACATCGGGCCGATCGCGGTTCGGCGTGCCGACCGGCACGCTCGATGAGGAGGGCGTCGAAATCCTCCGCGCGTTCCCGGAGGAAGGTCCGCTCACCCGCCGCTCGACCAGCGACAGCTTCGCCCTCGGCACCGCGCTCAACTGGCAGGAGGGCCAATGGCGCCTGTCGTCGACGGGCAATGCGGAATACAGCCACAGAGTAAGCCGGACGGACAACGGTCCGGACCTTAGCGACGCCCAGGCACGGCTCGATGCCGGCGATCCCACCCTGGACCCCCTCGGCGACCTCGGTCCGATCGACATGCTCCCGCGCGACCGGAGCCGCTCGAACGGATATACGCTGGGCATCGATGGGACTGCGAACGGCCCGCTGTTCGCGCTTCCGGCCGGCGAGGCGAACGCAACCTTCAAGCTTGCCGCCGGCTCGACCGGGATCGACAGCAAGTCCACCAGCGAGCTCGTGACAATCGAGTCCGACCTGAATCGCCACAGTGTGGCGGGTTCGGCCAATCTCGACTTGCCGGTCACCAAGCGCGCCTCATCCCTCGGGCGACTGACGGCCAACGCCAATGCCTCGATCGCCGAATTGAGCGACTTCGGCACGCTGACCTCAGTCGGCGCCGGCCTCAACTGGTCGCCGGCCCAGCGCCTCAACCTCAATGTCAGTTGGACCCGCGAGGAGGGGGCGCCGTCGCTGCAACAGCTGGGCGACCCGCTGCTCGAAACGCCCAACGTCTCATTCTTCGATTTCGCCACCGGCGAGACGGTGCTGGTGACGACCCTTACCGGAGGCAACCCAGGACCTCCTTGCCGACACGCGCAACGTGCTGAAGATCGGCGGGAACTGGCAGCCGTTCGAGAAAACGGATCTGCGCTTGCGCGCCGAATATGTCCGCCAGACGATCGACGACTTGCAGGCAAGCTTCCCGGCGGCCAGCGATGCGTTGGAGGCCGCATTCCCAGAGCGCTTCGAGCGCGATGCCGATGGCAACCTGGTCCGCATAGACCTGCGGCCGGTCAACTTCGAGGAAGCGCGCAAGGATGCGTTCCGCTGGGGCTTCGATTTCACCAAGCCGCTGCGATCCAGGCCGCCATCGCAAGCGGCGATTGCGGCTTTCCGGCAGCGGATTGCGGGGCAAGGCGGCAACCAGGGGGGGGCACCCACTTCGCCTCCGGCTGAGGGCGGCGAATCCCGGCCGGGAGATAGGGCTGCGGGCGGCGGCGGCCAAGGAGCCCTTCGCGGTTTCGGCGGCGGCCGGTTCGGCGGCGGACGCCAAGGCGGCCGGCTGACCTTTTCCTTGACCCATCAACTCAATCTGGTCGACGAGGTCACCATCGCGCCGGGCATCCCCGAGCTCGACTATCTCGACGGCGAACCGGTCAGCTCGCTCGGCGGGCGTCCGCGCCACGAGGTTCAGTTCGAAACCGGCTATTACAACAACGGCTATGGCGCTCGGCTGCAGGGCAATTGGCGCAGCGGCACGTCCGTCGAAAGCAGCTCCGGCGATCTCGAATTCTCGCCCTATTTCGACCTCGACCTCAGGCTGTTCGCCAACCTCAACGAAAATTTCGACCTGGTTTCCAGGAATCCCTTTTTCCGCGGCACTTCGATCCGGTTCGATGTCGATAATGTGCTGAACACCAGGCCGAAGGTGCGCGATGCCAGCGGCTTCACGCCGCTCAGCTACCAGGCGGACTTGTTGCAGCCGATCGGCCGTACCTTTGGGCTCACCTTCCGCAAGCTGTTCATCCCCCGCCGCTTCTTCCAGCGGCAGAGGCAGCAGCCCGCGAGCTAGGCGGCAACCTCCGCGGTCTTCGCCAGCTCGATGGCGCCCAGCACCGCCTGGCGCGCGGCTTCGGCATCGCCCCACTTGCCGACCCGCACCCATTTTTCGGGCTCGAGGTCCTTATAGTGGGTGAAGAAATGCTCAATCTGCTCGACCACGATCGGCGGCAGGTCGGTGTAGTTGGCAACGTCCTTGTAATAGGGCGAGATGCGGGTGGTCGGCACCGCGAGGATCTTCTCATCGCCGCCGGCCTCGTCCTCCAGGTAGAGCACGCCGACCGGGCGGCAGGCGATCACCGTGCCGGGGAACAAGGTCCAGCGGGTCATCACCAGCACGTCGAGCGGGTCGCCGTCGTCGCACAGGGTCTGCGGGATGAAGCCGTAGTTGCACGGATAGCGCATCGGCGTATGCAGGATGCGGTCGACGAAGATCGCGCCGCTCGGCTTGTCGAACTCATATTTGACCGGCTCGCCGCCGATCGGAACTTCGATGAGCACGTTGATGCTGTGCGGGACGTCGGATCCCGAGGGGATTAGATCGATTTTCATGATGGGCGGCCCTTAGCGCCGTGGGCCATTGATCGCCACCCCTAGGGTCGCACCCGATGGCGAAGCGCATCGCGCGGGCCCAGACTAATGCGATCGATAGCAAAGGAGGGGTCCATGAACGGCATGGCGAAAAAGGGTGTGGCGGAGCTGCTCGGCACCTATTGGCTGGTGCTCGGTGGCTGCGGCAGCGCGGTCCTGGCCGCGGCCTTCCCCGAGGTCGGGATCGGCCTGCTCGGCGTTTCGCTCGCCTTCGGACTGACGGTCGTCACCATGGCCTATTCGATCGGCCATATTTCGGGCTGCCACCTCAACCCGGCAGTAACGATCGGGCTCTGGGCCGGGGGTCGATTCGACGCCAGGGAAATGCCGATTTACATCGCCGCTCAGCTGCTCGGCGCGGTTGCTGCCGCCTACACCCTCTGGTTCATCGCCATGGGCCAGCCAAGCTTCGTGCTGGAGCCCAATGGGCTGGCGGTGAACGGCGTCGAGACGCATTCGCCGGGCGGTTATTCGATGCAGGCCGGCGTCGTCATCGAAATCGTGATGACCGCCTTCTTCCTGCTGGTCATCATGGGTTCGACCCACAGCCGTGCGCCGGCGGGGTTTGCGCCGCTGGCCATCGGTCTGGCGTTGACCCTGATCCACCTGATCTCGATCCCGGTGACCAATACCTCGGTAAACCCGGCGCGGAGCACCGGTCCGGCGCTGGTCGTCGGCGGCCTCGCGCTGCAGCAGCTGTGGATCTTCTGGGTCGCGCCGATCGTAGGCGCGGTGATTGGCGGCGGCCTCTATCGCTGGCTGTCGCCGGAAGCTGCGCAAATGCCGGACATCGAAGGCGATTCGGCCGCCTGATTGGCACTCAGCGGGGTGGTGGTTGGCGAACGGCTGACGAGCCGCTATCGCCCGCTCAGCAATGGCGAAGTTCGATACACCGCAGCCTGTCCGGGGCACGCAAAGCCTGATTGGAGAAGAGGCCGACCGCTTCCATGAAGTGGTCGCCGCCTTCGACCGCGTGCGCCGGTTGTACGGCTTCAAGCGGGTCGAGGTGCCGCTGATCGAGCCGACCCAGGTGTTCGCCAGGACGATGGGCGAGACGACCGATGTCGTGGCAAAGGAAATGTATTCGTTCGACGACCGCTCCGGCGATTCGATCACGCTTCGGCCGGAGTTCACCGCCGGCATCTGCCGCGCCTATCTGAGCGAGGGCTGGCAGCAGTTCGCGCCGCTCAAGGTCGCTACCCATGGCGCCGCCTTTCGCTACGAGCGGCCGCAAAAGGGCCGATACCGCCAGTTCCATCAACTCGACGCCGAGATCATCGGTGCGGCCGAGCCGCAGGCGGACGTCGAACTGCTGGCCTTCGCCGCTCATGTGCTCAGGGAACTCGGGCTGGGCGAGAAGGCTATCCTCAAGCTCAATACCCTCGGGGATCCTGAAACTCGCGCCGCCTGGCGCGATTCGCTCTACGAGCATTTCACGGCCCATTCCGCAGCGCTTAGCGAGGAAAGCCTCGACCGGCTGGAGCGCAATCCGTTGCGGATCCTCGACAGCAAGGCTCACCAGGACTGGCCCATCATCGACAGCGCGCCGGCGATCGATGATTTCCTGACGGGCGAGGCCGCCGACTTCTTCGAGCGGGTGACCGAGGGATTGGACGAAGCCGGCGTGGCCTGGGAGCGCGCGCCGCGACTGGTGCGCGGGCTCGATTATTATCGCCACACCGCATTTGAATTCATTACCGATCGTCTCGGCGCGCAGGGCACGGTGCTGGCCGGCGGCCGCTACGACGGGCTGATCGAAACGCTCGGCGGGCAGCCTACGCCGGCGGTAGGCTGGGCAGCCGGCATCGAGCGGCTGGCGATGATGATCGGCGCGCCGGCACGAGAGCAACCCGACGCTGCGATCGTGCCGATAGGCGAGCCGGGAGAGCGGATCGGGCGCCAACTCCTCGCCGATCTCCGCCGCTCAGGCATTTCCGCCGAAATGGCCTATCGCGGCAATTTCAAGAAGCGGCTGCAGCGGGCGGATACCTCGGGCGCGCGATTCGCCATCATCATCGGCGACAGCGAGGTCGAGGCCAGGGCAGTTCAGCTCAAGGATCTCCGGACCGGCGATCAGCGAGCGGTTCCCATTGACGACCTCGCGGGGGCGCTGCGGGCGTGAAAACGATCTCGCTCGACCGTATCGTCTCGATCGAGACGAAGAAGCATGAGCTGGCCGAAGCGATGGCCGCGCCCAATCTGTCGCCCGACGAGTTCGTCCGCCTCTCCAAGGAATATGCGCAGGTCGAGCCGGTCGCCGCCGCGGCGCGAGAAGTGCGTCGGCTGCGCGCCGAGCTGGAGGTGCTGACCGGCCTCGCCGCCGACGCAACGGCCGAGGCGGAGCTCAAGGAAATGGCCGTGACCGAGGCCGAGGAGATCAAGGTGAAGCTGCCGGAAGCCGAGCGGGCTCTGGCGCTGAAATTGCTGCCGAGGGACGCCGCCGACGAGCGCGCTGCGATGCTCGAGGTCCGCGCCGGCACCGGCGGCGACGAAGCGGCCCTGTTCGCCGGCGACCTGCTCCGCATGTACCAACGATTTGCCGAGGAACAGGGTTGGCGTTTCGAGCTGATTAGCGGCTCGTCCGCCGACGTCGGCGGCTACAAGGAAGCGGTTGCCTCGATCAGCGGGGCTGGGGTGTTCGCCAGGCTCAAGTTCGAAAGCGGGGTGCACCGCGTCCAGCGCGTGCCGGTCACCGAAAGCGGCGGGCGGATCCATACCTCTGCCGCGACGGTGGCGGTGTTGCCGGAAGCGGAGGACGTCGATGTCCACATCGAGGACAAGGATCTGCGCATCGACGTCTATCGATCGTCGGGGCCGGGAGGACAGTCGGTCAACACTACCGACAGCGCGGTTCGGATTACCCACCTGCCAACCGGGCTCGTGGTGATCCAGCAGGACGAGAAGTCCCAGCACAAGAACAAGGCCAAGGCGCTGAAGGTATTGCGGACGCGTCTGTTCGAACTGGAGCGCGAGCGGCTGGCCTCGGAGCGCGCGGGTGCGCGCAAGTCGATGGTCGGCTCGGGCGACCGGTCGGAGCGGATCCGCACTTATAATTTCCCGCAGGGACGGGTGACCGACCACCGCATCAACCTCACGCTTCACAAGCTCGACGCGATCCTGGAAGGGCCGGGCCTCGCCGAGTTGGTCGACGCGCTGGTCGCGGAGGACGAAGCCGAGCGGCTGGCCAGCTTGGAAGAGGCGTGACCGCCATTTCCCGAGCGCTGGGGCGGGCGACCGAGCAGCTTAGCAAGACTAGCGACACGCCACGTCTCGATGCCGAGGTGCTGATGGCCGCTGCTCTCAGCATCAGCCGCGATCGGCTACTTCTCCAAAATCCGAATGGCCAGGCGCCCGACGCCTTTTTCGAATTCGTCGAGCGGCGGGGCAAGGGCGAGCCGGTAGCCTATATCACCGGCCAAAGGGCCTTCTGGACCATCGACCTGGCGGTCGGTCCTGGCGTGCTGGTGCCGCGGCCTGATAGTGAGACGTTGATCGCGGCGGCTGTCGAATATTTTGCGGGTTCGGCGGGCCCGGCCCGAGTGCTCGATCTTGGCACCGGGCCCGGCACGCTATTGCTCGCCGCTCTTGATGAATGGCCCAAGGCGATCGGGCTAGGCATCGATTCTTCTGAAGGCGCACTCTACTATGCGGAGCGCAACGCGGAGCGGCTGGGCATGACGGACCGGGCCACCTTCCGTCTCGGCAATTGGGCCGAGGGCCTAGAGGCGACATTCGACCTCATCTTGTGCAACCCACCCTATGTCGCCGACGACGCGGAGACAGGGCCAGGCGTTACAGAATATGAGCCGCATGAGGCGCTCTTCGCCGGGCCCGAAGGTTTAGACGAGTATCGCAAGCTGACGCCGCAGATCGGCAAATTGCTGTTGCCCGGCGGTCTGGCGGCAATTGAAATCGGCCTTGGTCAGGCGGAGCGCGTCACCGCTTTATTCGTTGCCGAGGGCTTGCAACCCGAGGTCGCTCACGACCTTGGCGCCAGGCCCCGTGCGCTGCTTATCAAGGGTTAAGCTTAAAAAGGCTTGGAATTTCGGCCTATCCTCATTACATCGGTGGGCAGGGACGGAACCGCTCTCACGAAAATGATGCGCTCCCGCCACCGACCTCCGACGACATCGCCGCGCTCCCGCTAACGAGCGGTTGACGGCAAGGGAGGGTCGACTTGCGCTAGAGCGCAGGCCGGTCCTGCGACGGGGGCAATACCTTCCGTTGAAGGGAAGAACAGCGCGACCGGGGGGACCGGCGCAGTGCGACAAGGAAACAAACCAGTTGATCAATAATCGACAGGGCGGCCGTCGTCGTGGCCGCGGTGGGCAGCGCCCTCAGGGCATGCCCGGCAACGCCGGCAACCGGCCGGACAACCGCCAGCGCGGCAACGCGGCGCAACTCTTGGAGAAATACAAGACGCTTGCGCGCGACGCTCAGCTTGCGGGCGATCGGGTCCAAACCGAATATTACCTCCAGTACGCGGATCATTATTTCCGCGTGCTCGAGGAGAGTCGCTCTCGTTTCGAAGAGCAGCAGGCGCAGCGCCGACCGCGCCGCGACGATGACGAATTTGAGTCGAGAGTCCGATGGCGACGAGGAACTGAATGCCGAGGGTGAATCGGGCGAAGACGAAGGCGAGGTCGAGGCTCGTCAGCAGCCTTCGCGCGATCGGGGTCGGGAGCGCGGTCGCGATCGTTTTGAACGCCGCGAGCGCCGCGACTTCCAGGCCAATGGCGCCTCGCGGGACGATGGACCAGAGGCTCGTGAAGACGCGGAAGAGCGGATCTCGCTAGGCGTGTTGCCTCCGGCCATTGGCGCAGCGGAGGAAACGCTTGAAGCAGAGGCGCCCAAGCCGCGCCGCCGTACCCGCAAGCCGCGTCCGGCAGAGGGTGACGAAGAGGTCGCTCCCGCCGCCTGAAGGCGCACAAAATAAGTCAATAGCGAGGGCGGCGGGAGCGATCCTGCCGCCCTTTCCTTTGGCCGCAGTCATGGAATTGTAACACATCCGTCACCATCGCGTCGCCGCCCGGGGCTAGTTCCGTTTTCGTCGGCGGACTTGTTTGCCCGCCCAAAGGGACGTGAACCATGACCTCCAAGACTTCACTCTATGCCGCCGCGGCGGCGGCGATGCTCTCCATCCCGGCGATGACCGACGCGCGCAGCCTTCGCGCTGTTGGCAGCTCGACCGTTTACCCGTTCGCCAAGATGGCGGCAGAACGAGTCGCGCGGGCCAATCCTAAGCTCGGCACGCCGATCATCGAATTGACCGGCACCGGAGCGGGCTTCAAGCTATTCTGCTCGGGCGTCGGCGAACGCTTCCCGGACATTTCCAATGCCTCGCGCCGGATGAAGGCCAAGGAAGCGCAACAGTGCGCCGCCAACGGCGTAAAGGACGTCACCGAAATCCAGATCGGACTCGACGGCGTCGCGGTGGCGACCGCCAAGGACACGCCGATCGCTGGCTTGACCCAGCGCGACCTCTACCTGGCCCTGGCCAAGACCCCGTTCGGCAAGCCGAACAAGACCAAGACCTGGAAGGACGTCAACGCCAAGCTTCCGGCACTGCCGATCCGCGTCTACGGCCCGCCTCCCACCTCCGGCACCCGTGATGCACTTGGCGAACTGATCCTGACTCCACCGTGCGAAGCCAACCCCTCGATGGCCGCCCTCAAGAAGAGCGACGAAGCCAAGTTCAAGGCCATTTGCACCGGGGTCCGCACCGATGGCGCCTACATTGAGGCTGGCGAAAACGACAATCTGATCGTCCAGAAGCTGGCCGGCAACCAGGGCACGCTCGGCATCTTCGGCTACAGCTTCCTCGAAGAGAATGCGTCGAAGGTGAAAGGCGTCGCCATCAACGGCGTGCAGCCGACCTATGCGACGATCAGCTCGTTCAAATATCCGGGCGCCCGCCCGCTCTACATCTACGTCAAGAATGCGCACGTCCGGGCTATCCCGGCGATCCGTGCCTTCGTCGCCGAGATGACCAAGGAGAGCGCGATCGGCCCGAAGGGTTACATGCTGGCCGGTGGCCTGGTTGCCGCTCCGGCGCCGGTTCGCGCCAAGTCGCAGCAGGCGGCGCGGACCATGACCCCGGTCAAGTTCGCGGAGCTCAAGTAATCGCACGTCGCCGCAGTCACAGTCACAAGAAGTGCGCGCCGGCTCCACGGGGCGCGCGACCTCCCCGCTGACGAAGGCGGGGTTGGGGGGAAAGGGAATAGAATGAAGCGTAACCATCTTGTCCGCGCACTGCTCGCCGGTAGCGCCATCTTCATGAGCACCGCGGCCTGGGCCCAGGAACCGGAAGCGCAGCCGGATCCCTCGGATGCCACCGCGGATGCAGCGATCGCCGAGGCGCGGGAGCTCGACGCCGCCCAGGCGCAAATCGAACTGTTGAAGGCGCAGGTCGAGGCGCTGCAGGAATTGATCGCCCAGATTCAGGCCGCGCAGGCCAAGGTGACGCCATCCTGGAAGGGGACGCCCCAACTGGAGGATAAGGAAGCCGGCTGGAGCTTCAAGGTCCGCGGACGGCTGCAATATGATGCCGGCTACGTTTCCAATCCCGACGACGAACCCAATGGCGGCCTCAATACCCGCAACCTGGGCTTCAATACCCGCGCCCGTCGCATCCGCCTTGGCGCTGAAGGCACCATCCCGGGCGGTTTCGGCTACAAGGCTGAGGCCGATTTCGCCAACGGCAACGTGGGTTTCGGCGACGTCATCCTGACCTACACGCCGACCAATTCGCCGTTCAACATTGCCATCGGCAACCAGGAGACCAACAACGGCCTCGAGCAGATCAGCAGCTCGCGCTGGTCAAGCTTCATCGAACGCGCGGCCTTTGACGACGCCTTCATCAATACGCGTCGAATTGGCGTCAACCTCGGCTACGTCAGCAAGGCGGGCGATATCCGGCTCAACGCCGGCTTGTGGGCCGGGCACTCGATCGACGCCACGCTCGACAATGAAGGCTGGATCGGCGCAGCTCGCGCGGTTTACGCACCGTTGATGGGCGGCAATCAGCTGCACTTCGGCGCCAACTACCAACACCGCGAATTCCAGACCAACAATGCGGGAACGACGGCCAGCGGTTCGGGCCAGCCCTCGGTCAACCAGACCGCCCGCTATCGTGCGCGGCCCTTCTCGCAGCTGACCGACGTCCGCTTCGTCGACACCGGTACCTATGCCGCCGAAAGCGACGACATTTTCGGCCTGGAAGTCGCCGGCATCTTCAAGTCGCTGCACATCGCGGCCGAAGGCCAGTATCTCAAGTCGAACGCCTATGACGCGGGCGATACGCTT
>CAWJNY010000002.1:0-26405 GCA_963844355.1 uncultured Alphaproteobacteria bacterium | reverse complement strand
AGGCCAGCCCGGGCAGGCTAACGCTATTCGTGGTTGAAACCTAATTTTTGCTAGTTCAGCCCCATTTCACGAGGACGGCTTGTGGCCGCTTTCCACCCATTCCTGCCACTAGACGATCGCCCGCCCGACGCTTGAAAATTCCACAAGTAAGGAGCGGCGTACCTCACTCGTCGGGGCGGAGGGGGCATATTGCTGGCCATGGAAGATGGTATGCTGAGCAATGGTTGGCTCACGTAGAACGGGAAAGGTTCGGGAGAAACCTATTTGGTCGGACCCGGTCGCCCGCCGATCGAGTATCAGTTCAAACCCGGTAATCCTGGGCGCCCGAAAGGCGTCGAAACAAGCTCGGAGAAGATTTCATTCGGCGCTGCACGACGATCTTCCAGAGCATGGCGAGACGGCGATCGAGAAGGTGCGGCAAGCCGACCCGGTGCCGTACCTCCGATCGATTGCGTCAGTGATCCCGAAAGAGCAGATCCAGACGGCCGAGAAACTATCAGGATCTCCAGCGACGACGAACTCAACGCCCTCGCCCTCGACCTAGCACGACAGATTGTTGCAGATGCAGGAGGAGAGGGAGCGAAGGCACTTCCGGCGCCCCTTTCAGACGAACCTCCACTGACTTATTTGTACGATCGTTCGCGGGGCCGCCCGCAAACTCTAGGTCGATTTCACGATCCGGATCGCCTGTTCTACCGTGCGGCGACCGCGTTCACCCCGCCTGCCGATCAACTTCATCTCGTATTCGACAATTGCGCGGAGAGGGTGATCGACCATTGTGTCGGGAGGGTAATCGAGCATCGAGTATTCCGCCAGCTCTTCAGCCAGATGTCAACGCCTCACCCCACCGACCCGCCCTCCTCAAGACATCCAGAAGCTGGATCTTTTCCTCGTTTTCGAGTTCCGGCTCCTGCCCGAGCAACGCTGCGGCTCTGTCCGGAAATCCCGCGCCGCGTCGTCCAGTCCCGCATCATCTGCCACCCATGCGGCGGCCAATAGATTGGCGAAAGCGTCACGATTTTGATGCAGCAACACATCAATCAGTGATCTGCAGACAAACTTCGGTGCAGGATCTGGAACAGTGCGGTCCCGCAAGGCGCGGAGATAATCGGGGGACTGAGCAGTTCCTTGACCTCCTGTTCGGCCTTTTCGAGATTTGGCGCCACCATTCCGCATCCCATGCAATCCTGCAGCCAGCAATCTACCCTTCCATTGCGCGGATCACGGACCCGCAGGTCGAGGTCCGTAGATCCGGATATGTACAAGCTGTGAAGCACTAACTGGGGCCATTTCGCCCCACAAATACCACAGGCAACTTCATCAAAGGTGATCCTCGTCATGCTGGCAATTTCCTTCTGAGCAAATAAGCGGCGCCTGCGAGTAACCAGTTAGCGACACGGCGCCCCGGACAAGGTTCTCAACTTTCGGGATCTGGCGTCGGTAGGGACTATGTCGCCAAGAACGGCCTAAAGGGCCTCCCAGTATGGACCGGCATCCTACTGGGAGGTGGTCTTGTAGCTCTTCGATTTCGAGGCAGGAGGGTCAGCCGCACCCGGCGATTTGATGCCGATCACGCCCCTGCTCCCGGGCCCGACGATGCAGGCACCGACGGGGACCGCGCCCGGTCCCCGCTTGTGCTGCTCGTCGTAAAACCGGCCGGCCTCAGCCTCCAGCTGCTCTTTGCTTTTTCGGTCCATTTTCCTTCTCCATGTATTCGAGTGCGAGGCTTGCCGGGCCGGTCACCGGGTATTCGCCCTGCTCCCAGCGCCGGATGGTGCGGTCACCGTTCGGGCCGAGGCGCAGAGCACGCGCCAGCTGGCGCTGGGACATGTTCAGGCTCATGCGGATCCGACGGAGCTCATCCTGTGTCATGTCACTCCTTCCCTTTCCGACGATGGCATTCATCGGATTTCGCCCGCTCCTCGGGCATCATGTGAAAGGGCGGCAGTCCTTGAGCGATGCGCTTTCGGACGCCGGCGGCGTGATTGAGCGTCTTTTGTAGATCCCACATGACTTTTCTCCTCGCGTTGCATCTCGCGAGATCGAAACTGTCGTGACTGGGTAAGCTCGCTTTAGTTGCCGCCCCGGCCACATCCCGCTTGCGCGGATACCACCTTGCCCGAGTAGGCAGGTTGGCGAGGGAACAGTCCCTTCTCTTGATGCTGGAAGATCAATGTCAGCAAATCCGGAGGGCGTCAACGGAGCCTGAACCAGGGGAAAATGCAAACATCCGCCTGCCTTCACAAACGGCACCTGTGCAGCGGCGATTACTGACCTCGCGAGCTAGCGCGGGAAGACCGCCCGACAACCTAAGCCGTGAGGTTGCGCCGTCAGCGGTAGGTGCCGACCTCTCTCGCGGCGGCGGCATAGACGATCATCGTTCGCCGACAGTCACCGAGTGCACGATGGGTGTCATCCATGGACAGGTTTCCGTCCCGGGCGATGTCGGACAGCCGGAAGCTTTTCCTTTGCGGCCATGCACGTCTTGCCAGTTTGAGTGCGCAACAGATTTCATTCGCGAAATGGTCGGAAGCGGTGGCGGCGCAGGCCGCACGCAGGAAAGCGTCATTAAACTTCGCGTTATAGGCGACCAACGGCAGGTCGCCGACGAAGTCACGAAATTCAGCAAGCGCTTCGACAAGTTCGATGCCGTCCGCTTGGACCATCTCATTGGTGATCCCAGTGATCTCGGTGATCTTCTTCGACACTCGCTTTTTCGGCCTGACTAGCGCCTGGAACGTCTGATGGTTCTCGCCATCTCGATCCACGCGGATTGCACCGATTTCGATAATCTCGTGTTCCTCGGCACGAAGTCCGGTGGTCTTCAAGTCGAAAATAACGAACCGTTCCGGCAGCATCGAAACATCGGCAGGAGCGGCTGGCCGTTCGAACGCGCTAACAGCCACCAAAGCAGAGCCAAAACGGCCAGACCAAATACCCACTCCATCTCAACCTCCTTCGAGAACGCCGAGCGGACGAGGCGTGAAATGGAGGATGGTCAAAAGTACAGGGGCCATCGCCCTTGGAGACCGACCGCTGCCCAGCCGCACTTTAAATCGCAACGTTCCAGCTCCCCAACAGCAATCACTGCGTAAGCTCGCCGAGCGATCGAGGCGAGTGTCGCCAGATCGGGTGATTTTGTCGCCATTCGTGAAGGGCAATCTCATTCGATCGCTATGCCCTATCGTTTTAGGGCTGCGCGATGTTCAACCGCTTCTGATGGGTCATAGCCCTAATGCTGGCCAGTCCAGCCGCCGCACAGAGTAAGTGGATCCCGCTGGGGCAACCGAAACGGTTCCGCGCCCTATGTCCGGTTGGCTGAAAGCGGGAAGTGGGCTGCGACGAGCCGGTCGAACAAGGCTTGGGTGAAATGGGACGTCTACTCAGTCCGGAATCTTCAGCCACAACCAAATCATTGAACTCATAGCGTGGACTGCCCTGATCAGACCTATAGGACACTGTCGAGTGCAGGCTACTATCGTGACGGGTCAGCCAAGGAATTTCCAGTCAACCCATCCAATACCCTCACATCTTGCCAGATACCATGATGATCTGGTCTCAGATTTTGTCTGCCGAGTTCCGCATGCCCAATGATGCCATCCTAGCAATATTCAACGTTTGGAGAATGCGAGATGGCCTTTAAAACGTCAGGATGGTCGACGGAGCCAAGGGGATTTTTGAGTTCCTCGACACGGTAACGGTTCGGATACACTCGCCTTATTGGATGATATTGAAGACCTTTACGACGATTGTGCGAAAGGTGCCATTTTTAGAATTTACGACCTGGACTACAGCGAAAAGGAAATAGCATCGATCACGGTCGCTGATGTAACTTCCGACCCAAGTGAGCCGGATATTCCATTATTTCGGCATGACGATGTCGCTGCATTCGATCAGATGATGTGTGAAATGTTTCAGGACGGCCTGAAAAATCAGGGCATGAAGCTAATCGAGTGGACCCCCTCACAACTCAATGAAACCGAGCATTTGAAGGCGCTTGTCTCGGTCTACTGGGCTGAAGATGGGGGCGCGGATCGAAATTCAGTGCCGTGCGCTTCAGTGCTCAAAACAAGAAGATGGTAGCCATTGGCATATTTGATATTGCCAGGGCAGAGGAGTTGCTGCCCCAATCTTAGGCATCCTAAAAAATATGCATGTCAGACACTAGTCTGAGCGCAGGAAAAGATGCCTTCAGTATTTTTGCTTGGAATGGATGACACCGCGAACTGTCTTCCTCCCAGTGCGGACGCTCACCATTGTCCGGGGTAACGGCGGCGCGGGATGCCCCAAACCCGTCCTGTCGATTACGTGGCGATTAAACAACGCAAATACCTACTAAATAAATCGGCGCTATTTTGTTTGTAAGTCATTGATATTGTTTTGGCGCGCCCGGCAGGATTCGAACCTGCGACCTCATGCTTAGAAGGCACGTGCTCTATCCAGCTGAGCTACGGGCGCGTTGGGAGATCGTGTAACGCGGTCAGGCGACCGCTTCCAGCAGACCTTCGAACAGCCGTCTGCCGTCGGTGCCGCCATGGGCGGCTTCAACCACCCGTTCGGGGTGGGGCATCATGCCGAGCACATTGCCCTGGGCGTTGAGGATTCCGGCGATGCCGCGCGCCGAGCCGTTGACCTCACCGGTATAGCGGAAGGCAATGCGGCCTTCGCCTTCCAGGCGGTCGATCGTTTCGGCATCCGCCTGGTAATTTCCGTCATGGTGGGCGACCGGAACGCGGATTTCTTCGCCCGCGTGATAACGAGCGGTGAAAATCGACTGGCTGTTCTCAACCTTGAGCCCGACCGCCCGGCAGACAAAGTGCAGCCCGGCATTCCGCATCAGCGCACCGGGCAGCAGGCCGGCCTCCGTCAGCACCTGGAACCCGTTGCAAACGCCGAGCACGGGCACGCCCCTGCCGGCCTCCTCGGCGACTGCCCGCATGATCGGCGAGCGGGCGGCCATGGCGCCCGAGCGGAGATAGTCGCCGTAGGAAAAGCCGCCTGGGATGGCGATCAGGCCGGTGCCCTCGGGCAGCTCGCTCTCACGGTGCCAGACCATCGCCGGAGCACGGCCGGTAACCTGCTCGATCGCGACGGCGAGGTCGCGGTCGCAGTTGGAGCCGGGGAAGACGAGAACCGCGCTCTTCATGCCGCCGTAAGCCGCTCGATCTTGAAATTCTCGATGACGGTGTTGGCCAGCAGCCTGCGGCACATGTCCGCAATTTGCTCATCGCTGGTATCGTCATCCAGCTGCAGCTCGATGAGCTTGCCCGCCCGGACTTCATGCACGCCGGCGAAGCCAAGACCTTCCAATGCATGGTGAATCGCCTTGCCCTGCGGATCGAGGACGCCGGGTTTGAGGGTGACGAACACGCGCGCTTTCATGGGCTCGGCCTTCTCCGGTTGCGATTGGGCGGCCTATGCCGCGAGGCCGGCCGATGGGCAAGCTTTACCCGATATTTACCTACTTATGGTCTAAGATGGGACGCCGGTGCGTGAATCCGGCCAAGGCAGGGTGCTGAGTTGCGATGGTTGCAATCGCCGCCATGATGTTCGTGTGGCTGTTCGGCTGGGGCGCGGATTATTTTCAATGGTCCGATCCCGGCGGGAAGGTCCAGCTCGCCCTGTTCACCTCGTTCATCCTCGGCATTATCTGCGGCTACAAGACGAAGGGCTGACGCCGCGCGGTGACCCCGCTAGGGAGGGGCGGTGAACGCTCTTCCCCCTTATGCCCAGCTCCTGCAGCTTCGAACCGATGTGGAGGACGGCGTCCTGCGCTTGGTGATGCCCTTCCACGACGACGTGATTGGGCGGCCCGGGTTTCTCCATGGCGGTGCCATCGCCGGCCTGCTTGAATTTGCCGCATTCACTACCCTGGATCGCGCATTGGGCGATGAGCGGGTGATCAGGAAGCCCGTCACCGTAACCGTCGATTATATGCGCGGCGGCGTTGCCCAGGATACCTACGCCGAGGCCGTGATCGAGCGGCTCGGCAACCGCATGGCCAATGTCGAGGCTTTCGCCTGGCAAGGGGAACGCGAGCGGCCGATCGCCTCGGCGCGGATCAATTTTCTGCTGGAGCGACCCTAATAGCCGCTGAGCTCGGCGACCCGATTGGCGTGGTAACGCGGGCTTCCGAATAGCTCCGACAGGACGGCGTCGCGCTTCATGTAAAGCCCGATGTCATGCTCGTCCGTCATGCCGATGCCGCCGTGCATCTGCACCCCCTCCTGTACCGCCAGCGCCGAGGCTCGGGCCGCCTTGGCCTTGGCGACCGAGACCAGCAGTTCGGCCTTGTCGTCGCCGGCATCGAGCAGCTGAGCCGCCTTGAGCGCGGCCGATCGGGCGATCTCGATTTCGCCATAGAGGTGTGCGGCGCGGTGCTGCAGCGCCTGGAACTCGCCGATCAGCCTGCCGAACTGCTTGCGCTGCTTGAGATACTCGAATGTCATCTCGCTGGCCCCGGCGGCAACGCCGACGAGCTCGGCTGCGGCGCCGGCCCGGCCGGCGCTGAGCGCCCGGGTTATCGGCGCCCAGCCGCCGTCGACCTCGCCCACCACCGCATCGGCGTCGACCGAAACATTGTCGAACTGGAGCCGGGCCGCCTTGCTGCTGTCCGCCAGCGAGACATTCTCGACCTCGAGGCCGGCGGCACCCTTTTCGACCGCGAAGAGAGTCAGCCCCTCGGTTTCGCCCGGCGAGCCTGCGGTTCGCGCCGCGACGATGATGATGTCGGCGCTATTGCCGTGGACGACGAACTGCTTGGCCCCATTCAAAACGAATCCATTGCCTTGCCGCTTCGCTTCCATCGCGACGCTGGCCGGATCGTGATGCTTGCCTTCGTCGACCGCCAGCGCGGCCACGGTTTCGCCGGCCAGGATGCCCGGGAACCAGCGCTCGGCCAGGGCCGACCCTTGAAGGGCACGAACGGCTGTCACCGCGGTCGTGAGAAACGGAGAGGGGGTGAGGTTGCGGCCGATCTCCTCCAGCACCAGGCCGGCCTCGACCTGGCCCAGGCCGGCTCCTCCCTGGGCCTCGGGAATGAGGACGCCGGTCAGGCCAAGCTCCGCAAACTGCTTCCATAGCCCGGTGCCGAAACCGTCGGTGCAACCGGTATCGCGCCAATGACGCAGCTGTTTCTTGATCGCCCCTTCCTCGGCCATGAAGGGACGAACCGTGTCCTGCAGCAGCCGCTGGTCGTCTGTCAGAATCATCATGGCGGCTCAGGCTCCTGGCAGGCGGAGGATATGCTTGGCGACGATCCCCAGCTGGATCTCGCTGGTCCCGCCCTCGATCGAATTGCCTTTGGAACGAAGCCAGTCGCGGGGCGCCTTGCCCCCCTTCGACCGCTCGGTGTCCCATTCGAGCGCGTCGCTTCCGCCCGCGGCCATGGCCAGTTCGTTGCGGCGCTTGTTGAGCTCCGTACCCGCATATTTCATCATCGACGGTAGGGCAGGGTGCGCTTCGCCGGCCTTCAGCTGGTCGAGGAACCGCTCGCTCATCGCCGCGAACGCCAGCGCGTCGACGTCGAAAGCGGCGATCTCGGCGCGAAGCAGCGGGTCCTCGGGCTTTGCGACGGGGCCAAGCATCACGCCCGACGCGCCGGTCCCAATGCCGCTGCCCAAGCCCATTGCGCTGATCATCTCGCGCTCATGGCCGAGCAGATATTTGGCGACGTCCCAGCCCTTGTTGACCTCGCCGACCAGCTGGTCCTTGGGCACCTTCACATCGTCGAAGAAGGTCTCGCAGAAGGGTGAGGAGCCACTGATCAGCAGGATCGGCTTGGTCGAAACGCCGGGGCTTTCCATGTCGAACAGCAGGAAGCTGATCCCGCCATGCTTGGACTCGGTCGAGGTGCGGACCAGGCAAAAGATCCAATCGGCCTGATCGGCGTAGCTGGTCCATACCTTCTGGCCGTTGACGAGATAATGGTCGCCCCGGTCCTCCGCCTTGGTCTGGAGGCCGGCGAGATCGCTGCCCGCGCCCGGCTCCGAATAGCCTTGGCACCAGCGGATTTCGCCGCGGGCAATCTGGCTCAGGAAGTGCTTCTTCTGATCCTCATTGCCATATTTGAGCAGGGCGGGGCCGAGCATCGAAATGCCGAAGCTGGTCAGCGGCGGGCGGCAACCCAGGGCGCGCATCTCCTCCTTGAGAACCCTGGCTTCCGCCGGGCTCAGGCCACCACCGCCATATTCCCTGGGCCAGTCGGGCACGGTCCATCCGCGCGACGCCATGACATCCAGCCATTGCTTCTGTGCCTCGCTACTGGAACTGGAAGTTGCGGCCGCCCCAGCACAAGTCCTTTTCGCCGCGCATCGGCGTGCGCATCTCGGCCGGGCAATTGGCCTCCAGCCAGGCTGCGGGTTTCGGCGCGAAACTCTTCTAAATCGGCCATCAATCTTGCCCTTCGCGCTCCAGAGTCCTAGCCCGTTTTGGAACGAGACGGATAGCCCTGGCAAGCGGGAGAGGAAGCGGTGGATTTTGACCTTACGGAACGCCAGTCTTTTTTCCGCGACAAGGTCCGCCAGTTCATCGACGCCAACGTCCGCCCGCGAGTCGGGGACTATCAGGAAAGAGATTGATTCCGGCGATCGCTGGCAACCGCTGCAGCTGATCGAGGAGTTGAAACCCGCGGCGAGGGCCGCGGGGCTTTGGAATTTGTTCATGCCGCCCGGCGGTGCGCTCCAGCATGTCGACGAGAGTTTCGAATTTGAGGGCGAGCAGCTTTCGAACCTCGAATATGCGCTGTGCGCCGAGGAGATGGGCCGAATTCTCTGGTCGGCCGAAGTGTTCAACTGCTCGGCGCCCGACACCGGCAATATGGAAGTGCTCCACCGCTACGGCACCCGGGAGCAGAAGGAGCAATGGCTCGCGCCGCTCATGCGCGGCGAAATCCGTTCCGCCTTCCTGATGACCGAGCCCGGCGTAGCCTCGTCGGATGCGACCAACATCGAATGCCGGATCGAGCGCGACGGCGACGATTATGTCGTCAACGGCCGCAAATGGTGGTCGTCGGGCGCCGGCGACCCGCGCTGCAAGGTCGCCATCCTGATGGGCAAGACCGACGTCGAGGCGCGCAAGCATCAACAGCAATCGATGATCCTGGTACCGCTGGATGCGGACGGCATCACCGTCCACCGCGCGCTGACCGTCTACGGCTATGACGATGCGCCTCACGGTCATATGGAAATATCGCTGGAGGACGTGCGGGTGCCAGCTGCCGGCCTGCTGCTCGGCGAGGGGCGGGGGTTCGAGATCGCGCAAGGCCGGCTCGGGCCGGGCCGCATCCATCATTGCATGCGCACCATCGGCGCGGCCGAGGAGGCGCTCGAGCTGATGTGCCGGCGGCTGCAGTCGCGGGTCGCGTTCGGCAAGCGCCTGAGCGACCATAGTATCTGGGAGCAGCGCGTGGCCGAAGCCCGCATCGAGATCGACGCGACGCGCCTGCTGTGCCTGCTCGCCGCCGACCGGATGGACAAGGCCGGCAACAAGGCTGCCAAGGCCGAGATCGCGATGATCAAGGTGAAGGCGCCGAACATGGCGCTGAAGGTGATCGACGACGCGATCCAGGCGCATGGCGGCGCCGGCGTCAGTCAGGACACGCAGCTGGCGGCGAGCTGGGCCGGCATCCGCACACTGCGCCTCGCCGACGGGCCGGACGAGGTGCACAATCGTTCGATCGCCCTGATCGAATATGCCAAGCATGCGCAGGCAGTGGCATGAAAAACATCCGTTCGTGTCGAGCGAAGTCGAGACACGCCGTTCGACGCCAAGAGTCCCTCGACTGCGCTCGGGACGAACGGTCCCGGAAGGCTCGAGCATGAACTGTCCCCGCCTGTTCGACCTGACCGACAAGGTCGCGATCGTCACCGGATCGTCGCGCGGAATTGGCCTCGCGATCGCGGCGGCGCTGGCCGAGCATGGCTGCAAGGTCGCCATCTCCAGCCGCAAGCAGGACGCCTGCGACGAAGTTGCCCATGCGATCAACGCGCAGCACGGAGGGGGGCGCGCTATTTCGGTTGCGGCCAACATCTCCAGCAAGGATGACTTGCAGAACCTCGTCGACGAGACGCGCAAGGCGTTCGGGCGGATCGACGTGCTGGTCTGCAACGCGGCATCCAATCCCTACTACGGACCGATGGCGGGGATCAGCGACGAGCAGTTCCGCAAGATCCTGGAAAACAATGTCATCGCCAACCACTGGCTGATTTCGATGGTCGCACCGGAGATGCTTGAGCGGAAGGAGGGCTCGATCATCATCGTGAGCTCGATCGGCGGCCTCACCAGCTCGACGATGATCGGCGCTTACAACATCTCCAAGGCGGCGGACTTTCAGTTGGCGCGCAACTTGGCAGCCGAGTTCGGCCCCGACGGGGTCCGCGTCAACTGCATCGCGCCCGGGCCTGGTAAAGACCGATTTCGCGCGGGCGCTGTGGGAGAATCCCGACACGCTGAAGGCCGTGACGCGCTCGACCCCGCTCCGTCGCATCGGCGAGCCGCATGAGATTGCTGGCGCGGCGGTCTATCTCGCCTCGCCCGCGTCGACCTTCATGACCGGACAGACGATGATCGTCGATGGCGGAAGCACGATCGGAGTGGGCTGTGAGTTTCCTCATTGCGAAGGCAGGGGTGCAGTCCGGCGCCAATTGGCGCCGCTCCGCGGCGCGTCTGGGCCCTCGCCTCCGCAGGAGAGCAAGTGTTCATGGCCAGGCTCCAGAACAAAATCGCGATTGTCACCGGCGCCGGGTCAGGCATCGGCAAGGCGACCGTCGAACTGTTCCGGCGGGAAGGCGCGACTGTGGTCGGGGCCGACCTCCACGGCGCCGACTTCGAATGCGACGCAGGAGACGAGGAACAGGTCGAGGCGCTGGTCGCCCATACGGTCGCGCGATCATGGCGGGCTCGATATTTTCTTCGCCAATGCGGGCATTTCCGGAGGCTTCGCCAGCCTATTCGAGCAGGATGCCGACGATTGGGCGCGAGATCCTCCGAGTCAATTTGATCGGCCCGTTCCTGGCGGTGAAATATGCGGCACCGGCGATGAAGGATCGCGGCAAGGGCTCGATCATCGCCACCGCCTCCGTCGCCGGCCTTCGCTCCGGCGCGGGCGGACCCGCCTATTCGGCATCGAAGGCCGGTGTCATCAACCTGGTCAAGGTTGCCGCGACCCAGCTCGCCGGCGCCAATATCCGGGTCAACGCGATCTGCCCGGGCCTGATCGAAACCGGCATGACCGAATTGATCTACGAACGTGCCAGGGCCAAGGGCCAACAGGACCAGATCGGCCATTTGAACCCGCTGAAGCGCGGCGGGGCGCCAGTCGAGATCGCCAATGCCGCCCTTTTCCTCGCTTCGGACGAATCGAGCTATGTCAACGGGCAGGCGATCGTGGTAGACGGCGGACTGTCAGCATCGCACCCTTCAACCACCAGAGCTACGGGCGGACGACGACATGACCTATTTGCTGTCCTACATCCCGACCGCCGGGGTAAACGGCCGGCATGCGCCCGGCTGCCGCCAACGGATCGAACCTCATTCTGGCTTAAGTTCACGCTGAGGTGCTGAAATGGCGCCTATCCGTGAACTTTATGACCTTTGTGACCTTAAGCGGCCCTTCGCGGCCGCGACGACGAAGCTTCGAAGGAAAGACCAATGACCGACGTCATCGACAAGCCACCACCAGTCCGATTTCGACCACCCGCCATGGCGACGTGCTGATCGTCACGTCCAACAATCCGCCGGTGAACGCGCTTGGCGCGGCGGTGCGGCAGGGGCTGGTCGCGGCGATCGAGGAGGCCGAAGGCGACGAGGCGATCAAGGCGGTCGTCATCCGCTGCGAAGGCCAGACCTTTTTCGCCGGCGCCGACATCAGCGAGTTCGGCAAGCCGCTGGTCATGCCGTGCTGCCTCAGGTGGTCGACATCATCGAAAATTGCTCGAAGCCGGTGGTCGCGGCGATCCATGGCACCGCCCTCGGCGGCGGGCTGGAAGTTGCGCTGGCCTCCCACTATCGGATCGCCGTTAACGACGCCAAGTTCGGGCGTGCCGGAGGTAAAGCTCGGGCTGCTGCCCGGAGCCGGCGGAACGCAGCGGCTGCCGCGCGTCGCCGGCGTCCAGAAGGCGCTGGAAATGTGACGTCGGGCGCGATGATTTCGGCCAAGGACGCTTATGCGGTGGGGCTGGTCGACCGCATCATCGAGGGCGAACTCGTCCAGCATGCGGTCGCGCTGGCCGAGGAAGTGCGCGACATCCGTCCGCTGCCCAAGTCGAGCGAACGCGACGAGAAACTGCAGGAAGCGCGCGGCAATCCCGCCATCTTCGACGAATTCCGCAAGGCCAATGCGCAGAAGTTCCGCGGCTTCGAGGCGCCGGAAGCCAATATCAAGGCCGTCGAGGCAGCGGTCGCCAAGCCCTATGCCGAAGGCGTTATCGACGAGCGCAACCTGTTCATGGGATTGATGGCCGGCACCCAGTCGAGGGCGCAGCAATATTTCTTCTTCGCCGAGCGCAAGGCGGCCAAGATCGAGGATATCCCCGAGGACACCCGTCCGCGCGAGGTGAAGAAGGTCGGCGTGATCGGCGCCGGGACGATGGGCGGCGGAATTTCGATGAACTTCCTGTCGGCCGGGATCCCCGTGACGATCGTCGAAATGGCGCAGGATGCGCTCGATCGCGGCACCGGCATCATGCGCAAGAATTACGAAGCAACCGCGGCCAAGGGGCGGATGACCGGCGAACAGGTCGAACAGGCGATAGGGCTGCTCAAGCCAGACGCTCGAGTTCGAGGCGCTGGCCGATTGCGACCTGATCATCGAGGCGGTGTTCGAGCAGATGGACATCAAGAAGGATGTGTTCGGCCGGCTCGACAAGATCGCCAAGCCGGGCGCGATCCTCGCGTCCAACACCAGCTATCTCAACATCGACGAGATCGCGGCATCGACTTCGCGGCCGCAGGATGTTGTCGGCCTTCACTTCTTCTCGCCGGCCAATGTGATGAAGCTGCTCGAGATCGTTCGAGGCGCCAAGACCGCCCCCGATGTGCTGGTCACCGCAATGCAGCTGGCGAAGAAGATCAAGAAGGTCGCGGTGGTCGCCGGGGTCTGCCACGGCTTCATCGGCAACCGCATGCTGATGCCGCGACAGGTTGAAGCGACCAAGTTGCTGCTGGAAGGCGCCACGCCGGAGCAGGTCGACCGAGTCCATGTCGAATTCGGAATGCCGATGGGTCCGTTCCAGATGGCCGACCTGGCCGGGGTCGACATCGGCTGGCACCGCGACCCCAATCGGATCGAGAATATCCGCGACGCGCTGTGCGCAATCGATCGATGGGGCCAGAAGAAGGGCGCCGGCTTCTACGACTATGACGACAAGCGCCGGCCTTCGCCGTCGCCCGTAGTCCAGCAGATCATCGAGGAGTTCGCGGCGAAGCAGGGCGTCACCCGCCGCCAGATCGACGATGAGGAGATCGTCGAGCGAACGCTCTACACCATGGTCAACGAGGGCGCGAAAATCCTCGAGGAAGGGATGGCCCAGCGCGCTTCCGACATCGATGTGGTGTGGGTCTATGGCTATGGCTGGCCGGTCTACCGCGGGGGTCCGATGTTCTGGGCCGACACTGAGGGACTGGCGAAGATCGTCGAAGGGCTGAAGGAACAGGAAGATCGGATGGGGAGCGACTTCAGCTTCAGCCGGTTGTTGCTCGACAAGGCGGAAAAAGGCGAGAGATTCGCGTCGGTAAGCTGAGTCTGCCTGAAGGGGAAGCCGATGAGCGATTATATGGTCCGAGACCAGCGGCCCAGTGGCGGTTCGTTACCGGCGGATCGTCATCTGGATCCATTGGATCACCGCGCTCTTGATCGTGATGCAGGTGATCATCGGCTTTACCTTCCACGATATGCCGCGCGGCCCCGATCGGCTCGTTTGTGTTCGGCTGGCACAAGACGATGGGGAGCGCTGATCCTGCTGCTCGCGCTGGTCCGGCTTGCAGTGCGGCTGATGAACCCGCCGCCGCCCTATCCGTCCGATCATTCCGCGATGGAAGCGATTTTTCGCCGTCTGGACCCATCGCCTGTTCTACATCCTGCTGATCGCCTTGCCGCTCACCGGCCTGGTGGCGGTTTCCGGCAGGGCCGAGGACGGCCGGTGCCGCTGCTGCTTGGTCTTGTCGATTCCGGCGATTCCGGGCATCAGCGAAAATGCCGGCGAGCTTCGGGCGAAGTCCACGAGCTATTGGTCTGGACCACGCTTGGGCTGTTGGTCGCTTCACGTCGCGGCGGCCCTGTGCAATCAGTTCGTTGACCGCGGGCCGAGTCGCTGGCCGGATGTGGCCGTTCCGGCAGACGCCGGCAAGCCTAGCGGCGGCCGGGCAGTAGCCACAGCATCGCGCCAGCCAGCGCCGCGACCCCCGCCGCGACGGTGAAGGTCTCGGCCGGGCCGCCACGATCCCACAGCAGCCCGGCGCCGAGGCTGGCGAGCAGGGCAGCAGATGCCGCTTGCGAAGAAAAAAGCGCCGAAGCTGGTCGCGCGCTGATGCTCGGCCGCGGCGTCGGCGATCATCCGAGCGAAAATGCCTTGGGTCAGCGCCATGTGCGCGCCCCACAGCGCGATGCCGGCGAACACGGCCCAGAGCGTCGTCGCCTGGGCCAGCCACAGGTTGGCGGCGATCAGCACGGCAATGCCGGCCAGCAGCACCGATCTCGGCTCCATCCGATCGCTGAGCGCGCCCGCCGGATAGGCCAGGACGAGAAAGGCGAGGCTGAACATTGCGAGCGCCAGCGGCGACCAGGCTGGGGCGAGGCCGACATCCATCGCTTTCAGGATCAGGAAGCTTTCGGAAAATCGCGCCAGCCCGAACAGGAAGCCGACGCCGATCAGCCGCGCACCCGGATGTCGAGCGATCGCCAGCCGCGCCACTCGGTCTGGCGTCGTCGCCGACATTGCCGTCCGGGTTCGCGCAGCATGACCCAGGCGAACAGGAAGGACAGGAATGCCGGGATCGCGGCGATCCAGAATACCGTTCGAATGTCATTCGCCAATAGCAGCATCAGGCCATTGCCGCGAGCGGGGCGAGGGTGCCGCCGACCGTGTCGAGCGCCTGCCTCAGGCCATAGGCCGCGCCGCGCAGATCGGGCGGGGTTTCATCGGCGATCATCGCATCGCGAGGCGCACCGCGAATGCCCTTGCCGATCCGGTCGATAAAGCGTGCGCCAAGCACCGGCATCGCTCCCTCGCGCCAACGGGAACAGCGGCTTGGAGAAGGCCGCCATCCCATAGCCGAGCAGGATCCAGGGCTTGCGCCGCCGCTGCCGGTCGCTGAGCCGGCCCGAGACCAGCTTGGCGATATTGGCGGTGCCCTCCGCGATCCCGTCGATCGCGCCCATTGCAACCACCGGCAGGCCAAGCGTCACCGTCAGGAAGGCTGGCAGCAGCGCATGATAGATTTCGCTGCTACAGGTCCATCAGCAAGCTGACGACGCCCAAAATCCATACGGTGCGGGGCAAGCTTCGGACGTGTCGCCATGACGATTGCGTATAGGCAAATTTGCCAAATGCGAAATCTTTGATACCGTCAATGCATGTGGGGAAATTCGTCACCAAGCGCGCTTGCATCGCGCTTCGCTCGGCTGGTCGAACAGCTTGGCGGGGATACCGCCGCGGCGAAGGCGATGGGCCAGCAACGTGACCTGCTTGGGGCAGTTGCTGCGACCGAACCCGGGACGCTCAACCAGGTTGCAGCAAGGGTCGGGCGCGGCGCGCCGGCGATCAGCCGTGCAATCGATCATCTGGTCCGCGCCGGATCTTGTCGACCGTCAACCGGATCCCGACAACCGACGGCGACTGCAACTCAGGCTGACCGAAGCTGGGCGGGCAGTGATGAATCAGCCCCCGGTTGCCGACGCTCACTCGAAGGACGCATCGGCAAGCTGGCGCACAGCGAACAGCGGGCTCTGGAGCGCGGGATCGAGATCCTCGAACGCTTGCCGCGCTAGCCGTATTCCGTTGCCGCGGCGGCGCCGGGTTTCCCAGCCCTTCTTGGCAGCAGCGGACCGGCTGGCGCTGGTCCGCGCGGCTGCGCCTTTCCGGCCCCCACTGCGTGACGCGGAGCGGTTCTCATTCTTGCCGCGGCCGGAGCCCGACTTCTTGCCGCCGCCGGACTCCTTGTTGACGGTCGCCCAGGCGCGACTCTCGGCTTCCTTCTTGGACACGCCGCGGTCCTCATAGCCTTCGGCGATATGCTCGGCCCGGCGCTTCTGCTTGCCCGTATAGGCGTCCTTGTCTCCACGGGGCATGTGCACTCTCCTACTCGACAGTGGCGAAACGCTTGAGCGAGCGCGGGGATGCCATTGCCGCAGCGCAGCATTTCGGCTAGGGGCGCGCCAACTCTATCACGGACATCGATAATGAACCTTAGGAACGTGGCGATCATCGCCCACGTCGACCACGGCAAGACCACGCTCGTCGACCAACTCTTCCGCCAGTCGGGCACTTTTCGTGACAATCAGCGTGTCGAAGAGCGCGCGATGGATTCGAACGAGCTGGAAAAGGAGCGGGGCATCACCATCCTCGCCAAATGCACCTCGATCGAGTGGAGCGACGCAGGGCGAGACCACGCATATCAACATCGTCGACACGCCGGGCCACGCCGACTTCGGCGCCGAAGTCGAGCGGATCCTGTCGATGGTCGACGGCGTCATCCTGCTGGTCGACGCGGCCGAGGGGCCGATGCCGCAGACCAAGTTCGTCACCGGCAAGGCGCTTAGCCTGGGCCTCAAGCCCATCGTGGTGGTCAACAAGATCGACCGGCCCGACGCGCGCGCCGGCCGAGGTGCTCGATGAAGTGTTCGAGCTGTTCCTCAACCTCGACGCCAATGACGAGCAGCTCGATTTCCCGACGCTCTATGCCTAGCGGCCGCGCCGGCTATGCGGGACCAACCGACGATGTTCGCGAGGGCGACCTGACGCCGCTGTTCGAGAAGATCATCGAGCATGTCCCGGCCCCGAAGCTCGATCCGCAAGGCGAGTTCAAGATGCTCGCCACGCTGCTCGACCGCGACAATTTCCTCGGCCGATCCTGACGGGCCGGATCGAGAGCGGCACCCTCAACATTAATGACCCCATTCGCGCGATGGACGTCAACGGCAAGGTGGTCGAAGACGGCCGCGTCACCAAGCTGTTCGCCTTCCAGGGCCTCGATCGAGTCCCGGTCGACAGCGCCAAGGCGGGCGACATCGTGGCCATCGCCGGGCTGATGAAGGCGACGGTGTCCAACACCATTGGCACGCCGGCAGATTGCCGAACCGCTTCACGCCCGCGAATCGATCCGCCGACGCTGGCATGACCTTCGCAGTCAACGATAGCCCGTTTGCCGGCAAGGATGGTGACAAGGTCCAGAGCCGGGTGATCCGCGACCGGCTCGAACGTGAAGCCGAGGGCAATGTCGCCATCCGGCTTAGCGAGACTGCGGGCGGCGAAGCGTTCGAAGTCGCCGGCCGCGGCGAACTGCAGCTCGGGGTCCTGATCGAGACGCTGCGCCGGGAAGGCTTCGAGCTGTCGATCAGCCGCCCGCGGGTGCTGTTCCGCGATGGGCCCAGCGGCCGCGAAGAGCCCTATGAAACGGTCGTGATCGACGTCGATGACGAATTCTCCGGGCACGGTCATCGACAAGATGGCGATGCGCAAGGCTGAGATGACCGACATGCGCCCGTCCGGCGGCGGCAAGACCCGCCTGACCTTCTCGGCCCCGTCGCGCGGCCTGATCGGATATCACGGCGAATTCCTGTCCGACACCCGCGGCACCGGCATCATGAACCGGCTGTTCGAGAAATATGGACCGTACAAGGGCCCGATCACGGGCGTCAGAACGGCGTCCTGATCTCGATGGAGCAGGGCCCGGCCGTCGCCTATGCGTTGAGCGCTCTGGAGGACCGCGGGATCCTGTTCATCACGCCGGGCGAAATGCTCTACGAAGGCATGGTCATCGGCGAGAATGCCAAGACGCAGGACCTCGAGGTCAATCCGCTGAAGTCTAAGCAGCTGACCAATTTCCGCGCTTCGGGCCCCAAGGACGAGGGCATCCGCCTTACTCCGCCGCGCCGGATGACGCTGGAACAGGCCATCGCCTACATCCAGGACGACGAGCTGGTCGAAGTCACGCCCAAGGCGATCCGCATCCGCAAGCGCTTCCTCGACCCGCATGAGCGCAAGCGCCAATCCCGGAAGATGGAAGCAGCCTGAGCATCAGGCTTCGCCCAGACTGTTTCGCTGACCCTTTGCAGGTCGGCGTTTCCAAAGATCGGCAAGGAAGCGGGGCCAGGGCGCAGTCAATTGGCACGTCCGGTGGCTGCTTCCGATCGACGCAGCAAAGCGGCCGTCGGGAAAGGGGAGGCGGCTCGCCGCCTCCGTCTCTTCCGCTAGAACGCGCAGTTGTTAGGCTCATCCCGGTCGATCCGGAAAGCGGGCCCGACGTACCCTTCCGGCTTTATGACGATCGCAATGTATTCCGCCGTGACCGAAGCCGAGGGATTGCGGACATCGTGCGGCCCATAGGCGCGCTCGATAAATGATTTGCCGGCGGTAAAAGTGCGCTCGGCGCAAAGCCCGTCCGAACCGTCGACCCAGACGATGCTGCCCTGAGTGACGGTGACAAATACTGGCGCCGGATGGGCATGCCAGCCGCTAAAGCCATTCGGCTGCACCGTCAGCCGGTCGGCGCCGATGTCGGTATCGTCGAGCGTCTTGAGATGCAGCCCCACTTGTCCGTCTTGTCTCCCGCTGTGTTCTCGTTGAGCGTGCCGAAATGCCCGTTGACGATCGGCGACGGCGCGAAACCGTTGCCGGGCGTCGCCATCGCCGGGGCAAACAGGACAGCAGTGGCTAGCGACGCACTGATCGCGCCGATGGAGATCGATCGAAGATGATTTCATGGCAAGCCTCCCCGTTGTAATGGGACACGCACGGGTCGCCGATTGGAGTCGGGACGGGCGGCTATGGCAGTTTGTTAATCTACATTGCAGTTATCGAAAGTGCAGGATGCTGGCCGGTCAAGCGCAGCCTTCGATCAGCTGGATGCTATCGTTCCCCGCGTGGATCGTCTGGACCTTCCGCTCGGCGTCGGTCTCGAACCGGACACCCCCGATCTTGGGCTTCAGCCAGTACGTCAGATATTCTGCCGGCGGATCGACATAGTGATGGGGCTCGGCCTGCAGCTTTCGGCCGTAGGCGGCGCGGACCTCATTGGCAGCCGAGCCAACGTGGATTCCGCGCGGCGTCCGATCCTGCCGGCCTCGACCACCGAGATCCGGCTGAGCTTGCCGTCGAGAAACATGAAATAGGTGCCCTTGAGATCTTCGCGCACGGGGAACAGCTCGATGCAGCTGCCGTCATTGTCGAAGGCGTCGCCTTCGAGCTCCGCCTTGAGCGCCTTCGTCACCTGGTCGCGGGACATGCCGATGCGGACCGGACCCCAACCGGCCGGGTCAGCTTCCAGTCGCTGCTGGATGCGGGAGCAGCGGCGGTCAGGAGAAATGCAATTGCGGCAATAAATCTACTCACTTCGCCATCTCCAGGATCAGGTCCCATTCCTGTTGGAGCACCGGCGCGACGGACAGGCGCGATTGGCGGATCAATTCCATCTTGGACAGCCTTGGTTCTCCCTTGATTTGGGCGAGGGTGACCGGTGTGGGCAGCGGTCTAACCGGCTCGACCGGTACCTTGACCCAACTGCCGTCGTCACCGTCGGGTTGGCCGCGGCCTGTGATGCGCATGATGCCCACCACCGCCCGCTCATCCATGCTATGATAGAAAAACGCCTGGTCGCCGGGCTTGCATGGCTCGAAGATGCAGCCGCGCGGCGTTGTTGCGTACCCCGTCCCACATGGTGCCGCCGTCGCGGACCAAGTCGTCCCAGCTGTAGCTGCCGGGCTCCGATTTCATCAGCCAGAAGGCCATTTTGACGTCTAGCTCCTTCGCGCGGTCGCTTAGCGATGAGACCTGCTGCAAGGCAAGTACCAGCTAAAAAGCCAAGGAATCTGTCAATTTGTTCATGGTTCCCGTCATTCACCCCGCGACCAGCTCAACTCACCGCTGGCTCGGTTGTGGCGTGCGGCGAGATCGCTTATGTGCACTGCAACAAATTAATCAGCGGGTGGATCCGCGGTGCTTCGCAGTGGCGAAGCCGGATCCCGGGGCAAGACGGACGAGCCCTTCGCGATCGCCAGTAACGCTTTATGTTGCTTAAAAAACGCGATCGACGGACGGCCGGCCGCCATATCTAGGGAATGAATTGAAGAAGCTTTTGGGTGCCGGCGGCGCTACTGCGTTCGCGTCGGCCATGTTGCTTACTGTCGGTGGTTCGGGACAGGCCCTGGCCCAGCAGGTGAACGACCTACCCGTCGTGCAAGCGGTCGTGAAGACCACGGCGACGGTTACCACCCCGCTTACGGCGTCATCGGACGTTCCTGTCTCAGGCGATGCTGCCCTTGCCCGGGAGGCAAGTCTGCTGCAGCGTGCTGGCTGGCCGCTTTACGCCTTGGTCGACAAGTTCAGCGCCGGCTCGCCGCTCACCGACGAGGCGAATTGCATCGCTGTTGCGGTCTATCATGAAGCTCGCGGCGAAAGCCTGGAGGGTCAGCTCGCGGTGGCCAAGGTGATCATGAACCGCGCTGCTTCGGGGAAATATCCGACCAGCTGGTGTGGTGTCGTGAAGCAGCCCTGGCAATTCTCGTTCGTCAACCCGCGTAGCGGCTATATGCCGTCGGTCGATCAGAGCTCCGCCGCATGGCAAAAGGCCCTCGGCGTTACCAGGCTGGCGGTTGCCAACGCCGTCGACAGCGTGCCCGGAGATTGCCTGTGGTATCATGCCGATTATGTGGCGCCGTCGTGGGGCCGCCGCCTGACGCGGGTCAACAAAATCGGTGCTCACATCTTCTACCGCTCTTAATCCCGGGCCGATTTGATTCGGATCCCTCGTCTCGCCGCATCGTTCACCCAACCCAGCGTTAACCCCGTTCACGGGGGATTCGCCTTTGACTTGGTATCAAGCACGATGTCTTTCCAAGACAAGGATTTTCCTTGGATTGGAGGGAGGCCTGAGGCCGTGCTGAAGATCCTGATCGTTGAAGACGATGTCCAGCTGGCGACGACGCTTAAATATTTGGTCGAGGACAATCCCCGCTATCGGGTAAGCGCCACCGCCAACGATCTGGACAGCGCCGTTGCAGCCGCGCAGGAGCATTTGCCCGACCTGGCGCTGGTCGACCTTCGCCTCGCCAACGGCACAACCGGTTTCTCGGTCGCGGTCCGAATGGGTGATTTCGACATTCCCTGCTTCTTCATCACCGGCAAGGCGCCGGACTTTCCGATGCCCGACCTGGCGCTTGGCTGCCTGATGAAGCCCTTCACGGCGGAGGACATCCATCGCAGCCTGGCAGCGGCCGAGGACATCATGCGGGGCCGCGAGGCACTTCGTCCCAAAATGCCGGTCAATCTGATGCTTTATGACAAGGTGGAGGAAGTGGGGGCCGATCTGCAGCCCGGCTTCATCCCGTCGAAACGCTCCCTTAAAACACGTATCGAGCATTGGATCTCGGGGACTCAGCATTGACCTTGGAAAAAGGTCCCGTGGCGGGACCTTGGTGTCCGGATGGCGCAGTCCGGGGGATTTGCGCCATCCGGGCATTCTCGCTTGCGTGACTAAAGCCGCATTACGCCCTTGCGCGGCTGACGCTGCCCATAAGTTTCGGCCGTGAGCCTCGCGCCGGCGTCTAGTAACGCCTGGCGGCGGCCCTCGATCGTTGCGGATAGCTGGATCAATTCCAGCTGGTGGAGACGCTGAAAGGCGGGATGGCGCAGAACCATCGCGACGAAACGCGCCGTCTTCGGCCAGCGCCCGGCATCGGGAACGAAGCCCGCGTAGGACCCATTGCGAAAGAAGCTGGCGATAGCGATGTCGGCGAGGCCAATATCTCCGAACAAATAGCCATCGTCACGTAGCTGCTCCTCCAGATAGTCGAGTGCTTCGGGCAGGTCGGTCGCCAAGGTCTTGTCGATGCGGGCCTGGTCGCCCGGCTCGTCCCAGACGCGGGGTGGACCATCTTCGGATAGAATAGGCCCCAGATGAACAGGTCCCCGAGGCGCGAATCCGCGATATTCCTCGATCCAGCGTGCCCGAGCGCGGACCTTCGGCTCCTTCGGAAGGAGAGAGGGCCCGGGAAATTGCTCGTCGAGATACTCGGCGATCACGCTGGAATTGGTCAGAACCAGCTCATCGTTGATCAGCACCGGAATACGGCACAGCGGGCTTAGGCGCCTGAACTCATCATTGCCGAAGAAAGGAGTGATCGGGTCGACTTCGTACTCGAGGCCCTTGATCTCCAAGCACACCAGCACCTTGCGGACATAAGGGCTGACATAGCTACCGATGATCTTCATGGGCTGACCATGCTCCGGCGCGTTGTGGCCGTAAAGGGGCGCGGCTATAGGCTCCTCACCCGAGTCTGGGAGCCTTGCATGGAAGCTGACGCAATCGCGCTAATGCTGGCGCGCATCCAGTTCGCCTTCACGATCAGCTTTCATTTCATTTTTCCGAGCTTCTCGATCGGCCTCGCCAGCTATCTGGCGGTGCTTGAATGGCGCTGGCTGAGGACCGGCCAGCAGCTATTTCTCGACTTGTTTAGATATTGGCTGAGGATCTTCGCCATCGCGTTCGCCATGGGCGTGGTCTCGGGCATCGTGATGTCCTACCAGTTCGGCACCAATTGGTCGGTCTTCTCGGACAGAGTGGGTCCGGTGATCGGTCCGCTTATGGCCTATGAAGTGCTGACCGCCTTCTTTCTCGAAGCCGGGTTCCTCGGCGTGATGCTGTTCGGCATGGATCGGGTCGGAAAGCGGCTGCATTTCTTCGCCACGCTGATGGTCGCGATCGGCACGTGCATCAGCGCTTTCTGGATCCTGAGCGCCAACAGCTGGATGCAGACGCCCGCAGGCCACTTGATTGGCCCGAACGGCCAATTCCTGCCAGGCGAGAACTGGCTGACGATCATCTTCAATCCGAGCTTTCCCTATCGCCTCGCCCACACGGTACTGGCCGCCTACCTTACGACCGCCTTTGTTGTTGGAGCGGTCGGCGCCTGGCATTTGCTGCGCGACAGCGCCAACGACCATGCCCGGACCATGTTCTCGATGGCGATGTGGATGGCGGCGCTGGTCACG
The DNA here is from genome assembly GCA_963844355.1 of uncultured Alphaproteobacteria bacterium. GTDB lineage: Bacteria > Pseudomonadota > Alphaproteobacteria > Sphingomonadales > Sphingomonadaceae > Sphingomicrobium. The sequence continues at coordinate 3,201 of CAWJNY010000002.1, read as the reverse complement.
CCGGTGCAGATTTTCGCCGGCGATCAGCATGGCCTCAATACCCATGAGCATCAGCCGGCCAAAGTGATGGCGCTGGAAGGCCATTACGAAAGCCATGCCGAAGGCGCACCGTTGTACCTGTTCGGCTGGCCCAACGATAAGGAACAGCGGCTTGACTATGCGATAGGCATTCCCAAGCTGGGCAGCCTGTTGCTCGACCATGATCCCAACGCGCCGTTGGCCGGGCTCGACACCATCCCGGACGACGAGCAGCCGCCGGCAGCGATCGTCTTCTGGTCGTTTCGCATCATGGTCGGGATCGGCCTGCTGATGCTGGCATTGGGCTGGTGGAGCCTGTGGGCGCGATGGAAGCAACGGCTGTTCGACGGGCCGACACTACAAAAAGCGGCCGTGGTCATGGGACCGTCAGGTTTCGTCGCGGTCATCGCCGGCTGGATCACCACCGAGGTCGGGCGGCAGCCATTCACCGTCTACGGACTGCTTCGCACTGCCGACAGCGTCAGCCCGCTGGCCGCGCCGGCGGTGGCGACGTCGCTGCTGGCCTTCGTGGTGGTCTATTTCGCGGTGTTCGGCATCGGCACCTGGTACATCCTGAAGCTGATGGCAACAACCGCCTTGCCCCGGCGAGCCCGAGCCGGCGGCGCCGATCCGCAGCGCCGGGATTACGCCGCGCCATCGGTCGAGTATCACCGCGACGACCCGCCGCCGCGTGAAGAGCGGGAGGCCGCGCAATGGACCTGACGGTCATCTGGGCGTTCGTGATCGCATTCGCCGTCTTCATGTATGTGGTCATGGACGGGTTTGATCTCGGCATTGGCATCCTCTTTCCGTCTTTCAAGCCGGGTCGATGAACGCAGTCAGGCGATGAACGCCATCGCCCCGGTGTGGGATGGCAACGAGACCTGGCTGGTGCTTGGCGGCGGCGGGCTGATGGCGGCGTTCCCGCTGGCCTATGCGATCATCCTGCCCGCCACCTATCCGCTGATCATCGCCATGCTGCTGGGGCTTATCTTCCGCGGGGTGGCCTTTGAATATCGCTATCGCGACCCGGCCCACGAGCGCTTCTGGGACTTCGCTTTTTTTGCGGGTTCGCTAGTCGCCGCGCTGTCGCAGGGCATGATCCTGGGCGCGCTGCTGCAAGGGATAACGGTCGACGGGCGCGCATATGCCGGCGGCTGGCTCGACTGGCTCTCGCCTTATTCGCTGCTGACCGGCATCGGCGTGGTCGTCGGCTATACGCTGCTCGGCAGCTGTTTCCTGGCAATGAAAGTGACCGGAGAGGCCGAAGCAGCGCGCCTACCGGCTCGCCTCGCGCGCGGGCTTTGCGACGCTAGTGCTGATGGGCGCGGTCAGTGCGGCGACGCCGTTCCTCGCCGGCCAATATTGGGACCGCTGGTTCACCATGCCCAACCTGCTGTTCGTCAGCCAGGTCCCGCTGCTGACCGCAATCTGCTTCTTCGCGCTGTATCGGAGCATCCGGGCGCGACGGCGTTACCGGCCATTCCTGATCGCGCTGGCGCTGTTCGCGCTGGGCATGGCCGGGTTGGGGGTCAGCATGTGGCCTTTTGTGGTGCCCGACAGCATCACCATCTGGGATGCCGCCGCACCCGAGCGAAGCCAGGTCTTCATGCTGGTCGGCGTCGCGGTCATTATGCCGCTAATCCTGGCCTATACCGGCTGGGCCTATTGGGTTTTCCGCGGCAAGGTCGGAACTGAAGGCTATCACCATTGACCGACGAGCCGCCGAAACCTCTAGCCGAGCGCCTGGGCTGGTTCGTACTAATCTGGGCGCTATCGGTCGCCGCGATCGGGATCGTCGCCTGGCTGATCCGGCTGGTTCTGCTCTAGCTTGGGAATGGATGCCCGACGTGGATCTGAACGACGATTGACGGAGTCAGAGTTCCATAGTCTTACCGTTAGACGATCAGGCAGTGTGAGCAGCCAATTAATGGCTGGTTTTCAATAGTCAATTCGCCATTAGCGGAAAGCGTGCGACGATTTCCGCGTCGCACGTGCGACAAAAAGTTAACGACCGTGCAGCGGGCCGCGGCGGCCATACTGGCGCTACAGGGTTGTGGCGATGGAAACCATGCGGGCGGCCGAGACGACTGCCTGGCAGACGGAAATGCCTTATGGGGTGAAGTAGGGGCAGAGCAGGCCTCTAGACTGCCACCCAGCTCCTATTCCTCTTGTCGCTGGGATGTTGCTCGGCAGCTTCAATGTAGACTAAGTGGTTGAAGTCAGAGGCATTGGACAGAAGATCGGTCCTGACGAAGAAGGCATTGAGTTCGTTCTCTCGCAAACGAGGGTGTAGCCCTTGTCTTTTGCCAGTTTCAACATCGCCCCCAGGCTGGCGCCGTAGTAGCGGGTGCGGTCCCACATGTGATGCGGGTTGAACTCGATCGTGAACGATTCCCACGGGCTGACGAAGTTCACGTTATATTCGATGATGAACAGAGCAGGCCGATACTCGCAGGCCATCCAGATCCAGAAGTCCTGGCCATCGACATCGATCGACACAATGTCGAGGTCGTGGGGAACATCGTATTTTCGGAACAGACTGTTGACGTTCAAGGGCGAGACGAACTCCTTGCGGACGTCCATCCCGGGGTGGTCCCCGCCGTCCATCATCAGGCCTTGCCAGCCCTGCTCCCTGAGCAACACGCAGTTGCCCTCAAGGCCGTTGGAGTAATCGTTGGACCCTCCGGTCTGGTCCGATCCTGAACTCGACGAAGTATTTCGAGGCGGGGGAATGTCCTCGAAGATCGCGGCGATAATGCCGTCCTCGTCATTCTGGCTGAGGGTTCTCGAACCGTAGTCCCTGAGCGCCGTGCGCAATATGTAGCTCATCGCGTTCGGCTAAATAAGCGGGCTGGCAAATTCCAGATGCAAATAGCTATCTGTCGTAGGCAAATATTGGGCTTGGCGATCGGCAACGAATTCTGCCAGCTCGCCTTTTTCACGCGCCTTTCGAAGGTTGGTCGTCATGCACCCTTTGGCGATAGTACAGCGTCGGGACAATACTCCCCTTCTGCATCCAAACTCGACGTAACTAATACGTCCGCAATGACCTCGGAAAGCTCGAACAGTTGCTGGGCCTTCCGTCTGGTGCGGGATGCAGCGGTCGGCGATTAGGATAAACCTCTTCGATGGTCGCTGCCCAAGCCTTGTTGCGGTCGAGGTCATGCGCCCTGAAATGGA
>CAWJNY010000001.1:0-94631 GCA_963844355.1 uncultured Alphaproteobacteria bacterium | reverse complement strand
CCTCGCTCCCAATCTGGCGGCCGGATACGCCGCGCTTGGCTTCGCGCTCAATGGCAAAGGGCCGACCGCGCAAGCGGCGCTGCGCAAGGCCATCAAGCTCGATCCAAGCGACGTCGAGGCAATGAACTGGCTGGCCAACAGCTTGAGCTCCGACGAGCAATATTCTGAAAAGCTCAAAACTCTATTCGAAGATCGTAGAAATCGAGCCACTTTGGTGGCCAGCGATCCTCAACAGGCTTGCGATGCACCTGGAAGCCGGAAATTTTGCCGAGGGCGAGCGGGAGAGACAGCGGCTTGAACAACTGGGTTCGACGCTGGTCGCGGCTATGGCAGCGATTATTGAGACTGAAAATGCCAAAGGCAATGTCTCAGAAATCGGCGCGAATTGGCATTCGAGCTTATAATTCGCTCTCACCTGAGAGGCGCGGAGATCCTTGGCTACTCGCTCGCCTTTATCCTGCTGAAACTGGGCTATTTCGAAGAAGTTGAGAAAGCCGGCTTCAACGTTCCAAGGCCCGCGCCCTATCTGTGGCGAAATGACCCGCGGGGCCTGAACATCATTAAATCGATGAACTTGACACCGAAGCAATTCTTTCAGTTATCGCCGATGTCGGATGCCGCGTGCCGCGTTTACCTCCTCAGGGGCCGGGGGGCACAAATCGTAAAAATGTATCGCTCGGTGGGGTTCTCCCCTGCCGCATCGCACTCCGTAGCCGGGGAGTTCGGCGTCGTCTCGCTTGGGCCGACGATTGCCGTGGCCCTCCGTCATTCCGGCAACCCAGCCGAGGCCGAGCGATTGCTTGCCGCGGCTAAGTCGAGCCTCAAGGAATCGTTGAGGGAGGCGAAAGGCCCAAGCATTTCGTGGGCCCTGAACCGGGCGTACCTTGCCCGGGTCTATGCTGCCCAGGGCCGCAAGGACGAGGCGCTGCGTCACTTGGAAGCGGCGCTGGAAACCGGCTGGCTACCTGACGTCCCCCTACTTCCAACGGACCTGCTTACCGATCCCCCGTTCGCGTTGCTCAAGGCGGATCCGCGCTTCATGGCGGCTCGGCGGAGAATCTTCGATCGCGTGAACAGGGAGCGAGCCGAGGTTGCAACCTTTCAGCCTTTCGGCTGACGGAGCTAAAAGTTGATCGTGGCGCCTGCGAAGAAATAGCGGCCGAGCGGATCGTACCACTGCGTGAATGTGTTGCCGTTGCACCCCTCGCAGAAAACCACGAGCGGCGGCTCTGGGTCGAAGATATTGTTCACTCCGAGCCTCAGCGAAAAATTGGGTTCGACGCGGAAAATGGTCGCCAGATCGAAAAAGCTTTGGGCAGGCACCTTCGGGGCGGGCACCGGGTCGAAGTCCGGATAGGGCGTGAACTTCAGTTCGCTCGTGTATCGCCAGTTCATGGAGATCGAGATTCCCTACAGCCCCTCCCAGGTCAGCCGCGCGGTATGACGCCATTTGGGAACGGGCCTGACGCACCCAGATCCATATCGTCCGGCGCAATCGAAGGGCGTCGACAATCCACCATTGTCGACGACATATTTGTCAAGATAGCTGCCGGTGAACTCGAGGCTGGCATGGCCGATCCTGCCTAGGTCGTGCCGGTAATTCACCCCCACGTCAACTCCCTGGACCTTGACCGAGCCGATATTGAAGTTGCGCGTATCGATAAATCCCCCGGGCGACAGCCAGAGCGATCCGTTGGCATCGCGGTGAATTCGCTCGCAAAAGATCGGATCACCGGTCCCGATGCAATTGCCCATGATTGTATCGCCGACGACATAAGCGACTGCGCCCTTTGAAGTCGAATTTGCCACCAATCGATGGTCGCGTTGAAGTTACGAAGAAAGCGCGGCTCGAAGACCAGGCCCAGGGCGCGCGTTCTCGCGATCTCCGGCTGAAGATCCTGGTTGCCGCCCCCAATGGCGTTATAGGCAAAGAACCCACTTTCTTCCGGTATCGGAATAACTTGGCCGTAGCGCCCCGGCGAAAGACCGGTAAGCTCACATTGCTGGACCGTCGCATCCGGCGAAACGCCCGCGCACGGATCGATGAAGAAGAAATCCGTAAACGCCGGACTGAAGAGCTCGATGATGTTCGGGGCGCGGACGGCGCGTTGCTGGCTGGCCCGAAAGCGAATTCCGCTGACGACCGTAGCGTCGAGCGCGACTTTGTAGGCATCGGTCGAAAAGCTGGCGCCTTCGGCATCATACCACGACAGTCGGTAACCGACTTCGAGCGCCAGCCGCTCGACCAACCGATCCGTAAGCAATGGAATTCGGGCTTCGGCAAACAGCTCCTTGACGCTCGTCGATCCCTCAATGACCGGACTCTCGGGCGATCCCGCCAGATCGCCACTTCGAGCTGCTTCGTCGGGCTGATAGTCGAGCTTGTCCTTGCGATATTCCGCACCGACGTTGAACGAGGGCGCTTCGTTCCACCCAAGGGCTCCGGATGCCCCATTCGCCAAGATCGACGGTCGCGTTGATGTTGGCGACATTCTGGGTCACCGCGCCGGCCGCGTGGGACGGAAAATTGAGATATTCCGTTGCTTCCTCGGTTGCCGCGCCAATTTCGAAGATATCCCAGGGTACGCAGTCAGGGTCTTCGCCCGTTAGCAGGGAACGGCAGACCGGCTTGCCGCTTGCCGGGTCCGATACGACGTCCAGCGAGCGACCCATGCGGGTTACCGAAAAGTCATTCAGGTGCGAGCTTTCCAGCTTGGCGCGGGTATAGATGTAGCTGGCATCATAGGTGACGCCGCGGAATGGATTTCCCTTGATCCGCCCACCAGCCGAAGGGTCTTGTGCTGGATGTCCTCCTGGCGGCCGCCGCTTTCGACTGCGCGCCGCAGGACACCAAGAACGCCCTTGAAATAGGTCGCGCCGGTTACCGGGTCCGTAAACGGGATCGGCGAGCCCTGGATCTCGACCAGATTTCCTTCGTCGTCGAACAGGGCGCTCTGGCCAAAGTAATTTCCGTCGAAGCAGACGCGTGACCTTTGCTGCTCCGACAGCAATGGATTGTCGCAATTGATCGTATCGGTGTTCTGGAAATTGCCGGACGGGGCGATTTGGGCGAGCGTCCGGTCGTTCATGTACATGACTTCGAAATAAGGATTGAAGGCGTCGCTCACCTCGACTTCGGCGAACCCCCCGGCAGTCCAACGGCGCCCCGACCGTTGATAGAAATTCCAGGGGCCGAAATTGAACGGGGTGCCGCCGAACCTGAAAGTCCGGCCCTCCCCAAGCGACATGAAGGCGAAGTTGGTGACGAAATTGCCCGGATAGGAAACGGGCGATCCGCCGCACCTGAGCGTCTCGAAATCATCCTCGGTGTCGGCCGAACAGGCGCTGTAATCGCGCTCGTCCTGCCTCAGTTCAGCAACCTTACGATAGCCGCCATAGGCCGTCACATGCGCGCGGGCGTCGAGAAAGTCGGCGCCATAGGCTATGTTGATATCCTGCCGGCCGCCGTCGACGGTGTTGCCCTTCGGATAATTGATTCCCCGCGCATCGAGTGCATCACCAAGACCCGACCCATCACGATTATTGTGCTGGAAGACACTGGCCTGACCGTCGATCCGCAATCCCTCCAACTTGGTATTGAGAATGAAGTTGACGACACCCGCTACCGCATCAGATCCGTAGACTGAGGACGCGCCGCCGGTCAGGATCTCCACTCGTTCAAGGAGCGTGGTGGGAATCAGGTTGATGTCCGGCTCCGCGGAAAAAGGATCGCCCGGCGCCAGCCGGCGTCCGTTAATCAGCACCAGGGTCCGCTCGGCCCCCAGGTTTCGCAGGTCGACTGTCGCGGTTCCGGTCGAACCATTCGAAATGAAGGCGCCTTGCGAGGGGGCGACCTGCGGCAGGCGGTTGAGCAATTCCTCAACCATCGTCGCGCCCTGGAACTCGACATCCTTGTAGCTGACCACAGTGATTGGACTGACCGCGGTCAAATTCGGTCGAGGTATGCGCGACCCCGTGACGACAATCGTCGTGGTTTCTTCGTCGTTCAGTGGCAACGACTCCGGCGGAACCGTTAGGATGGGATCGCTCTCGGTCGCCTCCAATACCTCACCCTGCGGCGGAACAAGCGAATCCGCTTGTTTTTGGTGGCCTTTGGCACTGGCTGGCGAGGAGTAAATTGCGATGACCGCTGCTATCGCGAGCAGGCTAACCGGCTGTTGGCAAAACCGCACCCTCATGGTGCCCCCTTTCGGTTGCCCAGGCCAACCGCCACTCGCCCCGCGCTATGCAACTAACACACAAGCGAGTTTGGTGAAAATACATTAAGCATCGTGTATTTAATGCGTATTAAACAAATGACCTCGGGGCGCCGAAGGGGAGAACCTGGCGAGCATCTTCCAAGCTATGCACGCGAAAACCGCAGTTGCGCCGAAAAGCTGGCCAAGACACTCGAAGCTGCTGGTCACAACGTCTGGTGGGACCAGCACATCGATAGCGGCTCAGAGTTTGCCGGGGAAATCGAAGCTGCGCTGGGCGAAGCCGACGTCGTCCTGGTGGCATGGTCGAAAGCGGCCATCCAATCGCCTTGGGTAAGAGACGAGGCAGGGGTTGGGCGGGATACGGGAAGACTGCTTCCGATCCTGATTGATGGGTCGATGGCGCCGATGGGATTTCGCCAATACCAGGCGCTGGATCTGACGGCTGGAAAGGCGGCAAGCGGGTTCCGAGGTCTGCGGAGCTCATCCGAGCCGTAGACCGCCGGTTGAAGACCAAGGGAAAGGTCCTGCCAGCCCACCGTGCCAAGCCGGTCGCCGAACCCGTTCGTGCGCCGCGGAATCGAACTCTGGCTCGCTTCGGCCGCTCTCTTGCTGCTCGTGGTAGCCGTGGGTGCCGCAATATGGATCAAGGATGCGATCGATGCCTCGGGCAAGCCTCAGAAACCGACAATCGCGCTATTGCCCTTGACCGCTCCTTCACCCGAATCCGAGCTGCGCCAACTGGCTTCGCAAACGCGTGACTCCATTGCGCACACTTTCTCCCAGAGTGGGGTGCCGCTGCGGCTCCTGAGCAAGGCTCCGCAGGAGGGTCAACCGGCGGTGGATTTCCTGATCTCGGGAGACGTCAGCAGAAAGGGTGACAAGATATTGGCGACGTTACGCCTGGATGAAGCGGCACATGGGGTAACGGTCTTTTCAAGACAGTATGAGGTCGGTCGCGACGAACTGCTTGAATTGCCCGAACGTATCGGTGCGCAGATGGCGGGAAGCCTGACCTGGAGCTTTCCGATGATGCTGATGGACAGGCGGCGTCCGCTAGATCCGGCGTTGATGGCGGAACTCCTCCAGGGCGAAACCGGCGGTGGCAGTCTGCAGGCATATCAAATTGCGAAGCGGGCGGTGGCAAAGTCGCCGGACTATGTAGCGACCCAGGTGGCAATGGCATTCAGTACTGCGTTTGCCTTGAGTGAGCTTCCAAACGAGGAGCGGGCCGCGGCCGTCTCCGAAGCACGGCGAGCCGCTGAGCGGGCGATCGAGTTGCAGCCGGGCTACGGCGATACATACGGCAACTGGTGCTTGCTGCACAGTGAGACCCGGCGGGCCGAGTGTGAGGATCGACTGCGCGCGGGAAGGAGGAAGGACCCCGACGCTCCCTTCTTAAACACCTTTCTCAGCCACCTGATGCGCGATGTCGGCCGCTACGACGAGTTAATGGACCTGGCCAGATTGGCTCACACTCATGATGTCTATTTCCCGACCAAGATCGCCTGGATGCTGAAGACATTCGAGACGGCAGGGGAAGTTGATGAAGCGCGGGACCTATATCGGCAAGGTGCGCGATGGTGGCCAGACTTTAAGCCGATGTATTTCCGTAACCGTCTGTACGGTCTCGTTGCAATTGGAGACTTCCAGGGGATGGTGCGCCTGGAACGGGAAGTTGCGGCGACGAAGGTTCTGCCCGACTACCAGGAAAGCGGTCCGCTCGCCGCGGCGGTGAAGTCAAAATCAATCGCCGCTGCACGACGGGCCTGCCCCAAGACTGACAGCTACTATCTCAATGTCCGTTGCATGATAGCATTGGCGATTGTCGGCGACCAAAATGGGGCCTACGCGATCGCGGACCAGCTCTATGTGCGACGGCTCGGCCGAACGCCGGCGGAGACCGAGCAGATCTGGCTGAAGGAACCGGGATCTCCGGGGCCCGAATTCATTACGTCTCCTGCAGCCGCGGCCATGCGCCGCGATCCCCGTTTTCTGCAACTTGCCGACCGCATTGGCCTGCTGGCTTACTGGCGCAGCGGTCGGCGACCCGATTTCTGCCGCGAACAACCGGAGCCGATCTGCAGGCAGCTTTTTAAACGTAAGTAGACAGCATTTAATGACCGCAATGGGTCGAAAGCTGCCATTAACTTTATGCCGGGCAAGAGTTTCCCGCGACTGGCTCCCCGTCGACCATTAGGATGACGCCGCTACGGGCGGGTGGCGCGTCGGCATGGAACGCGAACTCGATTGGCACTGCCACTTGATATGCTGGGTCACGCATGCCTGCCTTGTCCCAGTCCGACATGATTGCGCACGCCCCAGGTCGTCGCGCGAGAGGGCTGGAAGGTGGTTGCGGCGATCTGAACCAAGCCTCTCTATATACCTATTAATTTTGCACTGTATATAGAAAGTTAACATTTTGAGGCTGGTTTGGATGCGGACATTTCCCTCCCCAGCTACCCCGGATTGCATATTCAGAAATGAATAGAATCTACGACTATCAGTCTAAGTAGAAGAGTATCTGCAGAAGTGTTTAGTCAGCCAAGCAATCCGCATAGTCCGATAGGTTAGGTCGACAGTAATTTCCTAATTCAAGTAAACAACTCCCCGCAAAAGGGCCGGTGGATAGGGGGCCTTGGCATCTTCTTGGCCACAGCCTGCCGGAGTGTTCCGGCAGCTAGCAGGGGTATTGACCATGGCTATCACCATCACCGTCGACAACGATCGCACGACGCGCCCTTCGATCCGCTGCTTCTCGATGAGACCGCCGGCGTGCAGACGCCAGTTTCGACCGATGATGGCAACGAGATCAACGTCACGCTGACGGCGGAAGTCGGAGGGTCGCTCGGCGGCTTCCCTACGGCGTTCAACACGTTCCTGAATGGCGCGAGCCTCGGGCTGACGGACGCGCAGAAGATCTACGCCCGCGATCACGACGGCGCCTTGAGCGCGTCGAACTTCGTTTTGGTGACGACAACCGCGGGCGAGACGATCAACGACCTCTTCTTCGCCAACGCTTCGGGCGGCACTCTCGTCGGCGTGCAGGTCGTCGGAATGAAGACGCTCGATGGCCAGAACGTCTTCCTCTGGTCCAACGGCAATTTCGGGTCGAGCAGCGACTTCTGCGTCGCTACGACCAGCAACGTGGCGGGCGACGGAGAGGTCGTTGCCGCCTTCTATTTGAATGAGGCAGCCGACCATAAGAGCGCCCAGGTCCTGATGGTCGTTTTCGAGCCGCTCGAGCATAACAACAATGGCCTGGATCCGGACGACGCGCTGAACTTCACGGACGCGCTGAGGATCGGGGCATCCGGCTCGCTATCGTTCGACTTCGACCAGCTGGCTTCCCAATCATCCCTTTGGGTGGCGGTCGGCAATGCGAACGAAGCAGTGCTGATCTCCGGCGTTAACCCGGACGTCAACAATACTACCGGGAAGAAGACCAACGCCAGCGACGTCATCCACACCAGCCAGGGCGGACAGGATGCGACGATCGGCGTCAACAATCAATTGTTCGACATTGTGGGCGAAACCGCGGTCTTCACGCTTGTCACCGGCTTAGAAGGCCTTGTCGGTGCCGACGCCGGCGTGCTCAGCGATCATGTGATCAATGACCCCACGAGCGGCGGCTTCGAGCAGGGCATTGCATATTCCGGCTATATCCCGGGCGTCACGGGCGCAGGGGTCTTCATCTCGCAGGACCAGGGCAACCCCGCAGCTACCAAGAGCCTCGACATCAATGTTTTCAAGACGAACAACGCGGGTGAGGAGGAAGGCTTCGGCTACGTCTACAGCGACGGCACTGCCAAGACCGGCGACGCGCTGACGGACGACACAGCCGTCAACGTCACGACGGTGACGGTAAGGAACGCAGCGAACGCGATCGTCGCGGTCTGGGCGGTCTCGCCCAGCGGAACGCAGGTCGCATCGGGAACGACCGTTGCCGGCGTCCAAGTGACGATCACCGGCAACAACATCGACGTCAACAACTTCGGAGTTGAATACACGATCAGCTGGACGACAGCCGAAGCCTTCAATCGCTTCAACGTCGTGAACGAAGCCGGTGCATGGGACGTTGGCCGGGTCGACGTGGATCGGACCATTCCGAGCACCACCTCCATCGGCGACAAGCTGTTCGTCGAGGACGATGCGCCGACGCCCGGAACCCCCGTCCTCAAGCATGTCGATGAGGACGCGATGACCGGCGTTCCCGGAGGCGATCTGTCGACCGGCCACGTCGAGGCTCCGGCCGATGCCGACGGCATCGCCGGCGAGCAGGACGAGGTGACGTTCTCGCAGGCGGATCTGGCAGCCACGGTCAGTTCCGGAACGGACTCCCCCGCCATCTTCAGCCTCAACGCGTCGCTCGCCAACGGCACGGCGGTGACCACCGTCGGCGGCGCCAACGTCTTCTCGCAAGGCGACCAGGTATTCTACCGGACCGTCAGCGGCGTCATCCAGGGCGTCACCGACGCCGGCACTGCCAGCGAGCGGATCATCTTCACCATCACGCGCAACGACAGTGGGGTGATCGGCGATCCGTCCGACGATACGTTCACATTCGACCTCAGGGACCAGCTCGACCATGCCAATGCCAGCGGCGAGCTGTCGCTGGTGTCCCTCAACCTCACCCCGGCCTTTTCGGCAAAGGATGCGGACAATGATCCGGTCAATTTCGGAACGTCCACGCTGATCCGGGTCGAGGTCGAGAACGACACGCCGCGGCCCGACGGCGACTTCGTCCGCAAGCATGTCGACGAGGACGCGATGACCGGCGCTGCAGGAAGCGACCTGTCGACCGGCCACGTCGAAACTCCGGCCGACGCCGACGGCATCGCCGGCGAGCAGGACGAGATCAGCTTCAACCAAGCCGATCTTCAGGGAGTCGTTTCCAACGGCGCCGACGAGCCGGTGCTGTTCAGCCTCAACCTGTCGCTCGCCAACGGCACGGCGGTGAAAGCCATCGGCGGCGCCGACGTCTTCTCCAAGGGCCAGCAGGTGTTCTGGAACGTCAACGGCAACGTGATCGAGGGTGTTGCCGGCAGCGGCGGTTCCGCCCGCGTCGTCTTCACCATCACGCGCAACGACAATGCGCTGATCGGCGATCCGTCCGACGATACCTTCACCTTCGACCTCAAGGACCAGCTCGACCATGCCAACGGCAGCGGCGAGCTGTCGCTGGTCGACCTCAACGTCACCCCCGCGTTCCGCGCCAGCGACTTCGACGGCGACGCGGTCGACTTCACCGGCTCCGAAGCCATCCGGGTCGAGGTCGAGAACGACACCCCGCGGCCCGATGGCGACTTCGTCCGCAAGCATGTCGACGAGGACGCGATGACCGGCGCTGCAGGAAGCGACCTGTCGACCGGCCACGTCGAAACTCCGGCCGACGCCGACGGCATCGCCGGCGAGCAGGACGAGATCAGCTTCAACCAGGCCGATCTGCAGGGCGTCGTCACCAATGGCGCCGACGAGCCGGTATTCTTCAGTCTCAGCGCGACGCTCGCCAACGGCACGGCGGTGACCACCACCAGCGGCGCCAACGTCTTCTCCAAGGGCGACCAGGTATTCTACCGGACCGTCAGCGGAGTCATCCAGGGCGTCACCGACGCCGGCACGGCCGACGAGCGGATCATCTTCACCATCACGCGCAACGACAATGCGCTGATCGGCGATCCGTCCGACGATACCTTCACCTTCGACCTCAGGGACCAGCTCGACCATGCCAACGGCAGCGGCGAGCTGTCGCTGGTCGACCTCAACGTCACCCCGGCGTTCCGCGCCAGCGACTTCGACGGCGACGCGGTCGACTTCACCGGCTCCAATGCCATCCGGGTCGAGGTCGAGAACGACACCCCGCGGCCCGATGGCGACTTCGTCCGCAAGCATGTCGACGAGGACGCGATGACCGGCGCTGCAGGAAGCGACCTGTCGACCGGTCACGTCGAAACTCCGGCCGACGCCGACGGCATCGCCGGCGAGCAGGACGAGATCAGCTTCAACCAGGCCGATCTGCAGGGCGTCGTCACCAATGGCGCCGACGAGCCGGTATTCTTCAGTCTCAGCGCGACGCTCGCCAACGGCACGGCTGTAACCACCACCAGCGGCGCCAACGTCTTCTCCAAGGGCGACCAGGTATTCTACCGGACCGTCAGCGGAGTCATCCAGGGCGTCACCGACGCCGGCACGGCCGACGAGCGGATCATCTTCACCATCACGCGCAACGACAATGCGCTGATCGGCGATCCGTCCGACGATACCTTCACCTTCGACCTCAGGGACCAGCTCGACCATGCCAACGGCAGCGGCGAGCTGTCGCTGGTCGACCTCAACGTCACCCCGGCGTTCCGCGCCAGCGACTTCGACGGCGACGCGGTCGACTTCACCGGCTCCAATGCCATCCGGGTCGAGGTCGAGAACGACACCCCGCGGCCCGATGGCGATACGATCAGCGAGGAAGTCCATGAGGACGCCCTGACCGGCGGCAACACGCCCGACGCGGGCGATTCAGAGACCAAGGTCGTCACGGTCACGTACAGCAAGGCCGAGCTCAACTCGCTGGCCAACATTGGTGCGGACGAAGACCTGACCTTCTCGCTCAACACCGCGGCAAGTGGCACGGCCGGTGCAATCATCGGCACCAATGTGGTGACTACCGGCGGTGCCGCCGTCCTGTCGAAAGGCCTGAACGTCGTCTGGGCGGCTGGCGGATACCCCCGGCTCGCTGAAAGGTGTGGTTGGAACGACGACGATTTTCCACGCTGACGCCGTCGGGCGACGATTTCGTCTTCACGCTCGTCGACCAAGTCGATCACGGCGGCGCGGAGAACGACCTTGAGCTGCTGCCGATCGACCTCACCTCTGCCTTCAAGGCCGTGGATTTCGACCTCGATCCGTTGACGCTCAATCCGGACTCGGTCGTGCTGAACGTGGAGAACGATTTGCCGATCTTCACGGCTCAGATCGTAAGCAAGACGCTCGACTGGGTCGACGATGGCTTCGTCACGGATTCGCTCAACGGCAAGGCCGGGGGTGATGAGCCTGCGAGCTACACAATCGACAAGTACACGGACCTGGCCGGCTATACCGAAACCTTGTCCGCTGACGGCAAGACCCTGACGTACAGCATAGCTGGGACGACTTACTTCACCCTTCAACTCAACGACGCGGCCAACAGCGGCGCGGGCAGCTATACCTTCACCGTGAATGAGCCTCCGCCGCAGCAAATTCTGGAACTGAATTTCGAAGATCTGGCTTCGGGCCAGAACCTGTTCGGTACGGTCGCTTTCAACAAGGCGAACATCAATAACAACGGTACGCCAGGCAACTCGAGCGACGATTTCCTGCCGGATGGCGGCCTCATGACGTTCGCGTCAAACCTCGATATCAATGACGGTGAGGATGGCGAGCCCGGTCCTCCTGCCATGGAGAGCACCGACGGGACGTTCACCAGCCAAAGCGGCACGACCAACACGTCGAAGGGTGGCGGGCCGGTTACGATCGGCAACACGAACCAGGCGTTCGACAATCCGGCCGAAGGGGCATGGTTCGTCTATGTCGACAATCCCGTGACAACCGCTGTCAGTGGAGTCGGGCTTGATGCGAACCTGGCCGACGACGCCGACAACATGAAGTTCGACGGCACGGTCGAAGTCAATAAGGCGTCGGTCGAGATCGTCCAGGCCTCAGGCAAGGGCACTGCGAGTAGTCCCGGACCGGCCATGCAGATCACGGCCTACGACATCGACCCCGGGAAGGTCGACACATCTGCGGAATCGAGGGCATTCGCGCTCGATCCGACCGCGACCGGCGATCAGGCGAACATCATCGGGTGCAAGATCTACGACGCGAACGGCGTTCTGATCGAATATCGGACGAACGAGGACAACGGCACGACAAACGACGGCGACCTCCAGAACATCCCCGGCACCGATAAATCGGCTGTCGTCATCTCATTCATCCTCGACGATAACGGGCGGTACGCCGGCCGATCCGACCGATGACATCTACAGCGTGCTCGTCAGCAACCTCAAGGCCAACTACACCATCGAATGGGAGACTGAGGGCGATCACGATGCCGCTCAAGTCCAGCACGTGTCGGGAAGCTACGACATCGGCGGGTTCAACCTGCTCCAGGGCCAGGATACGCCCGATGTCGACTTCGAATTCTCGGTCGCGATTCAGGACAAGGACGGCGACCTCAACAACTTCAACGGAACGAGCCAGACGTTCGATGATTTCAAGATCAAGGTCGATGGTACGGGTACGTTCAACGACCCGGCCAACGTTGCGCCAACACCGTTCGCAACGTCGTACGACTTCGTTTAATCGAGCTTAGGGCGGGTCGTGCCCGTCCGACTGATAAGGGCCGCGGATCCATTCCGCGGCCTTTTTTTTGCACAGCGCCAACTCCTTGGGCGCTACGCTGCCGCTCGTTTTGCGCGCATGGCATGCAATCCCAAGACCCCGGCAGCGGTCCGGATGGGTTAGAAATTTACCAGATTTCCGCCCTCACTAATTAATGAAGCAGCAATTGGGGAGCCATTCACCGCGCAACCGTAACGGCTTGGCGTTGACCGTAAAATTTGGGTTCACGATGGGCTATCCGTCCCATGCAATTGATGGTCCCGTGCTGGGATTACGGGGGGTCTTTAACCATATAGGTCAACCATCCGGGAAGGATTGGGGTTCAATTCCCAGCCCAAGAGCTGGGCTCTCGATCATGCGTCGCTTGCGTAAGTCCCCGCCCGAGTCCCGTACCGTGCGTATCCCAATCCTAATCGGAGTTGAAAGAAATGCAAATCAAAGGAACAGGCAAAAGCGAGGTGCTGAATGGCACCTCTGGCGCCGACACCATCGACGGGGGTGCCGGCAACGACACGATAATGGGCGGTACCGGAACGGACTATCTGACCGGCGGGCGCGGAGCCGATACCTTCGTTTTCGGTGATCGCTCGCAGTACGACGTCATCACCGACTTCAACGCTGCCGAAGGCGACCAAATCATGCTCGGTTTCGGCGGCTCAGCCGACACCGCCGCCTATTCGGGAGACCTCTGGGACGGTCTGTCGTTTCAGACCGCCGGCGGCACCTGCTACGTCAGTTGTGTCGATATCAACGCCGACGGCGTGATGGACACGCAACTCAGCATCAACGGTAACAATCTGTTCCTGCTCGGCTACGAGCCCAGCTCGCTGGGTGGCTGGGACATCATGGGCGGCTAAAGCCTACCCAAGAGGCCTGCAACTTCGATCACAAGCTGATGATCTGAGTTGCAGGCCGCGACTTCAATCTGAACGACCACGACAGCAGCTTGGCGTGGCCGGACTGTTCTAAACGAGCGAGGTTCGCCAAAATCCCAGCGTGGCACCGTTGCGCGGGAGAATAGGAAGGGGCGGCAGCAATCCGCCCCTTTTTGCTGCCCGCGATGCACGACGATATTGCTGCGCCGGACGGGCGTCGCGCTCGAACATCGTTTTGCCGCTCGCCTCGATATCAGCCCCAAGCCGGCGCTGAACACGTTCACCGATTTCTTCGACACCGCCAAAGTCTATTACGCGATCCGCCGTCAATGTCCGCAATGGATCGAAATCAGGCGCTCGGCTAATGGCAGCTTTGGGTCGAAACCGGCCATGAGAAAGAAACAACGCCACCCAGCCTGGCCTGACACATGAGGTAGCTTAAGCGACGCGCTCGTTTTGGGAACGTTTAGGGGAACCAGCGAAATTCCCGAGTGAAATTCGCTGTTTTCTGCAATGAAATGGCGGAGCGGGAGGGGATTCGAACCCTCGATACGGTTTTGCCGTATACTCACTTTCCAGGCGAGCGCCTTCGACCACTCGGCCACCGCTCCGCACCGCATCCCGATCAAGCGATGCGCAGCATCGGCATGAATCGGGTGCGCAACCAAGTACGCCTGGAATCGGGTCCCTGTAGTGAGAGGAGCAGAAAGGGGCAAGCTTGCCGCACCGGCTACAACGCCTCTATGCCCTTGGCTCATGGCGCGCCGCTTCGACCACCCACCCTCGGCCGAGGAAATCGAGGCGATTGCCCGCGATGCGATTGAGCGGCTGCCAGAGCCGTTCGCCGGCCATTTGAGCCATGTGGTCTTGCAAATCGACGAATATGCCGACGATGACTTGCTGGCCGAAATGGGTATCGACCATCCGCTCGACCTGACCGGCGTCTATGAGGGGATTCCGATCGGCCAGAAGAGCGTCGAGACTTCGGGCGCACTGCCCGACCGGATCCGGCTGTTCCGGCAGGCGATACTCGCCGAATGGGCCGAAGAAGGCGAGCCGTTCGAGCATCTCGTCCGCCACATCGTGGTCCACGAGGTCGGCCATCATTTCGGCTTGTCCGACGAAGACATGCATGCGCTCGAGGAACAGGGATGATGCCCCTGCTGACGGGTGAGGCGCTGGCGCTGGTGCGGGGCGGCCGGCCGCTGTTCGAGGATCTTAACCTGCGGCTGGAAGCGGGTGAAGCGCTCCACATCGCCGGCCCCAACGGCAGCGGCAAGTCGAGCCTGATCCGACTGGTCGCCGGACTGTTGAAACCGGCGGCCGGCAGGATCGAGCGTGCGACTGCGGCTTTGGCCGACGAGGCATTGGCGCTCGACCGCGAACTGCCGCTGCGCCGCGCCCTGGCGTTTTGGGGCGGCACTCGGCTGGCGGAGGCTATGGCCGCCTATGGGCTCGGCGAGCTGGCGCATGTCCCGGTACGACTGCTGTCGACCGGGCAAGCCAAGCGAGCGGTCCTTGCCCGAGCGATGGCCAGCGGCGCACCGCTGTGGCTGCTCGACGAGCCGCTCAATGGTCTCGACCGCAAGGGAGTGGAGGAGTTCGACGCGGCAATTGCGGCCCACCGCAGCTCCGGCGGCGCGGTGCTGGCGGCGAGCCATTCGGCGATGGCGGGCGAATGGCGTCGGCTGGAGCTCGGCACATGACCGGAGCGTTGATCGCTCGCGAGGTTCGCCGCGGCCTGCATGGCTCCGCCTGGCTGCCGGTGGCCTTCTTCCTGCTGGTTGCAACCATCGTTCCCTTCGCGGTGGGGCCGGATGCGGAGCTGCTGGGGCGGATCGGCGGCGGCGCCTTATGGATTGCGGCGCTGACCGCGGCGCTGCTTCCGGTCGAGCGGCTGATCGAGCCCGACCGGGCCGACGGTGTGCTCGACCAGCTGGCGCTCACCGGAACGGCCGAGGAAGCGGTCGGAGCGGGCAAGCTGATCGGCCACTGGTTGACCTTCGGCCCACTGCTGCTGATCGCCGCGGTGCCGGGCAGCTTTCTGGTCGGACTGGACGGGCCGGCCCTGGCGCGCTGCCTCCTTTCGCTGGCAGTGGGGACACCGGCCCTGGCCGGCCTGGCGGTGTCGGTGGCCGCACTGACTGCCGGACTGCCGCGTGCCGGTGCATTGGCCGGGCTGCTGATGTTGCCGCTCGCGGTGCCGCTGGTCATCTTCGGCGCGGCGGCCACCGGGGAGGGCGAACGTGCCGCGCTCAAGCTGGAGGCGGCGATAGCGCTGCTGCTGGTCGCCGGATCCCCCTTCGTGACCGGTGCTGCAATCCGCGCCAGCCGGACCTGACGCGACCTAGTCGCTGCACCAGCGGGCAAAGATGGCGGTCGGCAGAAGCAACCCCCGCGCTTCCTCGCGCACCGCCATTTCGCCGCACTCGACCGTTCCGCCGAGATCTTCCGTGATTTGCCGCAGGAGCTCGCCGATCGCCAGCGCCGACATGCGCACCGCATAGACAGTCAGCACGAGAAAGCGGCTGTCGGCATCCAGCAGCTTGCGGCAGTCGGCCAGGAGCGGCGCGAGATGCTCCTCCAGCCGCCACACCTCGCCCTCGGGTCCGCGGCCGAACTTCGGCGGGTCGAGCAAAATGCCGTCATATCGCCGTCCCCGCCTCACCTCACGCGCGGTGAACTTGGCGGCATCGTCGACGATCCAGCGGATCGGACATTCGGCAAGGCCTGACAGAACGGCATTGGCCCGGCCGCCCTCGACCGATTTCTTCGACGCATCGACATGGACCAGGCGGGAGCCGGCTTCCGACAGCAGCAGCGTACCCACTCCGGTGTAGCCGAACAGGTTCAACACGTCCGCATCGAGCGCCCTGGTCTGCATCCAGTCCCATTGCGGCGCCATGTCCGGGAAGAAGGCGAGATGCCGGAATGGCGTCAGGCTGGCGTGGAAGCGGACATTGCCGCGAGCCAGAGGCCAGTCGCGCGGCAGATCGCGGTGGCGGACCCAACGCCCGCCGCCCTCTTCGTCAGACCCGGGAACGAAGGTCGCGTCGGGCGACCACTGGTCGAGCGCAGGAGCCCACATTGCCTGCGGCTCGGGCCGGACGACGCTGAAAGAGCCATAGCGCTCCCACTTCTGGCCGTTGCCGCTGTCGATCAGGCCCCAATCGTCCCAAGGCTCGGCAACGATAGTCCTGAGATCCGCGACGCTCATGCCGCCAGCGCGAGCTTTCCGCCGATCGAGGCGATCGCGCGCGGTCCATCGAGCACCGCCGCGCCGGCCGCGCGCGCAGTGGCGACATCGACCGCGCGCAACTCCGCCAACATCTCCTCGGCCGACATGATACGGCCGAAAATCTCGATCGAGCGGGCCATCGCGTCCCCCCGTCCCTGGGGCGTTTCGAACGCCATCATTATGCCCGCCTCGATTTGCGCCCGGGCCCGGTTCAATTCGGCTTGGGTGAGTTCCTGAGCGGCCCGCTCGACGGTCTCGCGGGCGAGATTCAATGCCTCCGTTGCACGCGCCTTGTCCGCCGCCAAGTTGATCGCGAACAGGCCGGTGTCGGCGAAACCCTGCGCCCAGGCATAGACGGAATAGGCGAGACCGCGCTCCTCGCGCAGCTCCTGGAACAGGCGAGACGACATGCCGCCGCCCACTGCCTGGCTGAACAGGGAAAGCGCCGGAGCAATGCGATCCGTCGCGGGCACGCCCGGGTAAGCCAGTGCCAGATGCGTCTGCTCGGCCGAGCGGAGATCGGACCGTGTGCCGCCCAGGAATCGCGCCGGCGCGATCGGCGGTGGAGCTTTCGCCTCGAGATCGCCAAACAGGGCCTCTGCAAGCTGCAGGATATGGCCGGGGTCGACCTTGCCCGCGGCCGAGATGACCAGCCGCTCGGGGCGATATTGCTCGCCCAGCCATTGCACGCAGTCCATGCGCGTCAGCCCCGCGATACTCTCGGCATTGCCCAGCACCGGCCGCGCCAGAGCCTGGTCGCCGAACGCCGCCTCGAACAGCCGATCGTGAATCAGGTCGTCGGGGGCATCGAGGCATTCGCCAAGCTCCGACAGGATGACCAGCTTCTCCCGCTCCAGCTCCGCCTCGTCCAGCTTGGGCGCCCGGACCAGGTCGGCAATCAGCTCGAGCGCCAGGCCGACGTCGGCGGCGAGCGTGCGCGCATGGAACAGGGTCTGGTCGCGCGAGGTCCAGGCGTTCAATGACCCGCCGACATCCTCGATCGCTTCGGCGATTGCCCGGGCATCGCGGCCGCGAGCGCCCTTGAACACTATATGCTCGACCAGATGGGCGAGGCCGCCCTTGCCGTCCGGCTCGGAGCGCGATCCGACAAAGGCGTGCAGACCGATCGCGGCCGACTGGGCGCCGGGCATCGGATCGATCGCCACGGTGATTCCGTTGGCGAGGCGGGTCAGCTCAGCCATTGGCCACTTCCTTGCGCCATCGCTGGCGGAGCGCCAGGCCGTAGATCAGCAGCGCAATGCCGGCGAACAGGAACCATTGTAGCGCATAACTCAGATGGTTGTTCGGGATAGTGTCCGGTGAGGGCGGCGCGCTGGCGATCAATCCGGGTCCCGGCTCTGCCGCGACGAGCCGCATCCGGCTGAGCTTGTCGGGCGCGATCACACCGCTGACCAGCCCGCCGCGATAGGCGCGGCCGGCGTTGGGATTCTTCGACCAGCCGAGTTCGACTGCCAGGCCCGGCCCTTCGGCCCCGGTGCGGCAGTCGGCGATGATCAGATAGCCCGGCTCGCCCTTCCGGTTCTGCCCGGCCGCGGTCCGGTAGCCTACGACCTGGAGGCAGTTGCCGGTAGCGTGGCGGAACAGGGGAAGCGGCTCCTTCGGCGGCAGCACCGGCCAGCCGATCGGCGGCTTGCCCTCGGCGCTGCGATAGGCGGCCAGTAGCGCGCCCTTCTGATCGCGGCGCTCGAGCTGCCAGATGCCGAGACCGATCATCACCGCCACGGCCAAGCCGACTAGAATGGTCGGAACGAGAGGGAGCTTGCGGATCACTCGACCAGCCTCCCCTCCCGCGCGCGGTGCCTATGCTCCTGATAGAGCAGCGCAGCCTTGCCCAGTCTCAGGCCGAAAATGGTCAGGCCGGCGGCGATCGGCAGCCAGACGCTGTGCACCCACCACGGCGGGCCGGTGATCTGATCGAGCAGTATTGCCCCGACGGCCGTGATCGCCCCGACGATCAGGATCAGGAACGCCGCCGGCCCGTCGCCGACATTGTAGCTGTCAAAGTCCAGGCGGCATGCCCGGCAGTTGGACGCGAAGCGGGTGAGACCGGCGAACAGCGTCCGCGCTCCGCAATTCGGGCAGAGCCCCAGGAATGCCGCCGCCGCCAGCGACGGCGCGGCGCCGTGGGCCGGCGCCTCGCTCATCACCCGCCCTTGCCCATCACCCGTGCGTCGGAGCGCCCCAGCCGCCCCAGACGTAGATGGACACGAACAGGAACAGCCAGACGACGTCGACGAAATGCCAATACCAGGCGGCAGCCTCGAAGCCGAAATGCTGCTTGGGGGTGAAGTCCCCCTTGTAGGTCCGGACCAGGCAGACCGTCAGGAAGATGGTGCCGATGATGACGTGGGCACCATGGAAGCCGGTCGCCATGAAGAAGGTGGCGCCATAGATGTTGCCCTTAAAGTCGAACGGCGCATGGACGTACTCATAGCCCTGGATGAAGCTGAACAGCAGGCCGAGCAGGATAGTGCACCACAGGCCCTTCTTCAGGCCTTCGCGATCGCCGTGGATCAGCGAATGGTGGGCCCAGGTGACGGTTGTACCCGAGCAAAGCAGGATGAAGGTGTTGAGCAGCGGGAAGCCGAACGGGTCGAGCACTTCGATGCCCTTGGGCGGCCAGGTGGCGACCGTGGTCGCATCCGCAATTGCCTGGGTTGCCCCTCCGACCACTTCGATCGGGGCCGGGAACAGCGCGGACGAAAAGAAGGCCCAGAACCAGGCGAGGAAGAACATCACCTCGGACGCGATGAACAGG
This sequence comes from uncultured Alphaproteobacteria bacterium, assembly GCA_963844355.1. GTDB lineage: Bacteria > Pseudomonadota > Alphaproteobacteria > Sphingomonadales > Sphingomonadaceae > Sphingomicrobium. The sequence goes on along the minus strand of CAWJNY010000001.1, from coordinate 75,152 downwards.
ATCATGCCGTAGCGCAGGTGCAGCTGCACCACCGGCGTGTGATGACCCTCATGGCTTTCGCGGATGACGTTGCCCCACCAGGTGAACATCGTCGTCAGCACGCCCAACAGGCCGAGCAGGAAGACGAACTTGCCATAGGGGTTGTCGTGCATCCACATCACGCCGCCGCCGGTCAGAGCGAGCGCGGAAAAGGCACCGATCAGCGGCCACTGGTCGGGCGGAAGGATGTGATAATCGTGGTTCTTGGTCGCGGCCATGAATCTCGTTTCCCTGTGATTGCCAGCGGCTCTAGCCGCCGATTTCCGGATTTTCCACCGGATAAAATGTGTAGCTCAAGGTGATCTCGTCGATGTGGCGCGTGTCGGGATCTTCGCGCAGCTTGGGGTCGACGTAGAACACCACCGGCATGCGCACGCTCTCGCCGCCCTTCAACACCTGTTCGGTGAAGCAGAAGCATTCGATCTTGCTGAAATATTTGCCGGCCTGGGCCGGGGAGACGTTGAATGTGGCGGTACCCGTCGTTCTGCGCGCCGTGTAGTTGCTCGCCTTGTAGAAGATGGTGGTTTTGGCGCCCGGCTGAATGCGAACGGTCGCCTGTTCCGGCTCGAACTTCCACGGCAGCGTGGGTGAGATATTGGCGTCGAAGCGAACGCCGATCTGGCCGGCTACCGCGCCCGGCGCCGGACCTTCCGCCTTCATCGTCGTCCCGCCGAAGCCGGTGACCTGGCAGAAGATCCGGTAGAGCGGCACGGCGGCGAAGGCGAGCGCCAGCATCGCCAGCCCGAACAAGGCCGCCTTGATGCCGACTGCACGGTTCCTCTGGGCGAGCGAGGTCACTGGTTGACGCTCATCTTGGCGATGGTGATGGCGAACATCAGGATCACGAAGGCCCCAAGCAGGACCGCCAGCAGGCGCGAGCGTTCCCGCTGCCGCTTGCGGATCACTTCGTCCTCGGGCCGAGGCATCATACCAACCACCGGTCGACCACCAGCGCGGCGAACAGGCCGAACAGGTAGAGAATGGAAAAGGCGAACAGCCGCTTCTCCGGGCCCATCGCCTTGGGCTCGGCCGCCTTGTTGGCGAACACCGCGAAGGACAGCAGAAGGAAGACGGCGTTGAGCGCGACCGACGCCGCACCGTAGATCCATCCGGTCAGGCCCAGTGCCCAGGGGGCGACGGCCGCCGCGGCCATCGGCAGGGTGTAAAGGAGGATCTGGAGACGCGTGTTTTCGATCCCCGCGACCACGGGCAGCATCGGCACGCCGGCATTGGCGTAATCGCTGCGCACAAACAGCGACAGCGCCCAGAAATGGGGCGGGGTCCAGAGGAAGATGATCGCGAACAGAAGCAGCGGCAAGGTCGTGACGTCGCCGGTGACCGCCACCCAGCCGATCAGCGGCGGGAAGGCCCCCGCCGCCCCGCCGATCACGATGTTCTGGGCCGTCCGCCGCTTCAGCCAGACGGTGTAGACCAGCACGTAGAACAGGATCGAAATTGCGAGGATCGCCGCCGCCAGATGATTGGCGGCAAGGTCCATCAGCACAACCGAGAAAACCGCGAGCCCGACCCCGAAATGGAGCGCCGTCTGGCGGGTCATCCGTCCGGCGGGCAGAGGCCGATTGGCGGTCCGCTTCATCTTGGCATCGAGGTCGGCCTCATACCATTGGTTGAGCGCCCCGGCCGCTCCCGCTCCCAGCGCGATGCACAGCACCGCGGTAAAGCCCAGCACCGGATGGATCGGAGCCGGCGCGGCGAGCAGGCCGCAGAGGCCGGTGAAGACCACCAGGCTCATCACGCGCGGCTTGGTCAGCGCGAGAAGGTCGCGCCAATCGGCCGGCAGGCTTTGGTCGTGATGCAGGGGCACGCTGGTCACGCGGCGCCTATAAGGGGTCGGGGCGAGAGAGGAAAGTCCCGGACGAAGGCGGAAAAAAACCACCTGTCCAATTCGGCTTAAGCTCACAAAGTTCACGGAGAAGGGCGCCTTTTCGGCTGTCCGGTGTGACCTTATGAGGCATCGCCACTTACCTGGCCCCGGGCGAATGTTCGCAATGTTCACGGTCGCCATGGACATCGGCACCGAGCCGCTGCGCGTGCGTCCCTTCGGGCATCGACGATGAGAAACAGCCGATTTGGCCATGTCATGACCGGCTGGCTGTAGGACAGCGAAATTGTTGCGGCTTATGGAGGCTTTGGGGTGGGAAGCGGACGTTGGCACCTTTTTTGCGCCTCGGATTTGACTGCGCAGCTCCCGCGGCAGCCTTAACGGTCAGTCCGGCGAATCGAAGCGGTCGCGGCGCATCGCACGCAACACATGTATTTGACAGACGTTAATAAACGTTTTTAGTACGAATTCTTTTCGACTCCAACGGGACTGCTCACAATGCCCAACACGGTTGACCTCGGAGAAATTGGATCCCTGGGATCCGCCGTCATTGGAAAAGGTGAGCACAATCAGCTTGGCCTGAGCGTTTCCCCGGCCGGTGACGTCAACGGTGACGGCATTGATGACTTGATTATCGGAGCCAATAACGGGGCCTATGTGATCTACGGTCGGCAGGGCGGCGTCGGCACGGTCGATCTGGACGACCTCGAGCCATCCGAAGGCTTCTTAATCGACGGCGACCGTTTCGGCTTGACGGCGGGTCCGAGCGCCTCCGGCGCCGGTGACATCAATGGCGATGGCTTCGACGACATTATCGTTGGAGGATATCATTATGGTGTTCGCAGTGGTGTTTACGGGTCGATCCCGAACGCCTACGTGATCTTCGGCAAGGCAGCTGAATTCGACCCAATAGAAATTATCGACGAATTCTTTTTTGGCGCGACTTCCAACGGGTTCAGGATCTTTGGCGAGTTCGCTCTCGACGACTATAGCGGCGCAAGGGTCGCTTCGGCCGGCGACTTCAACGGCGATGGGTTCGACGACATCATCGTCGGCACCCCTTCCCACGATGCCGCGACCGGCGCGGCCTATGTCATCTTCGGCAAGGCGGACGGCTTCGAGAATATCGACCTGGCAAACCTCGACGCCGAAACCGGTTTCGCAATCATCGGCGATTCCCCTGGCGATCAGCTTGGATACAGCGTTTCGGATGCCGGCGATGTGAATGGGGACGGTTACGACGACATCATCCTTGGCGCACCCTACGGCGACGAGGGCGGGACCGATGCCGGCCAGGCCTATGTCATCTTCGGCAGGCAGACTGGCTTCGGTGCCATCGACCTGTCCAATCTGGATCCCGAGACCGGCTTCATCATCCAGGGGGATGGAACTTTCGACTTTGCGGGATGGAGCGTCTCCGCCGCAGGAGACGTCAACGGCGACGGGTTGGACGACCTCATCGTCGGAGCTCCATATGCCGAGGGCAAGGCAGGCAACACAGCCGCTACGGGAGCGGGTGAAGCCTATGTCATCTTCGGCAAGGCAGACGATTTCGGCACCATCGATCTGTCCAGGCTGAAGCCGCAGGATGGTTTTACCATCAAGGGCGACGATGCAGGCGACCTTGCCGGCTGGAGCGTCGCCGGAGCGGGAGATCTCAACAGTGACGGCTTCGACGATATCATTGTCGGTGCGCCAAGCGGTGACGGTGGCGGTGCCGACGCGGGCGAAGCCTATGTGATCTTCGGCCAGGCGCATGACTTCCGCACGATCGACCTCGGAAGGATCGAGCAGGGCCGCGGCCGCGCCGACGGGTTCGTCATCCAGGGAGATGTTGCGAACGACCGTGCCGGCTGGAGCGTCTCCGGAGTCGGAGATGTGGACGACGATGGCATCGACGACCTGATCGTCGGCGCGCCGTGGAATGACCTTGGCGCAGACGAGCCCGACGGAGGCGCGCCGACGGCACCCGAGGATATGAATAGTGGGCAGGCTTACGTCCTATACGGAGCGCAGCTCGCCGAATTCTTCCCTCCGCTCCACGGTCATGGCGAGGGCCACGGAAACGCGCACTTCGATCTGATTTGAGCGCCGTGAATTCCAGGGCCTCCCACGCACCGATGCAAAGTCGCACCGCTGCGCACTAGCAGCAATCGGTCGAAAGCAGCCGCTCCCCTAATGGCAGGGATGGGTGGAAAGCGGGCATCAGGTTCCCTCAGGTTTGAGCAACCCAATCAATCCCTTGCTGATTGTCATTAGATACAATGCCGGCGGCGAGCGGACACTGGAGCGGCCAATCGGTGCGGAGCGGGATGGTCCGAACTTTACCGAATATTAGCTACTGAGTTGGTACCAACTCTTCGTAGGCGGGGATCCGGCGGCTCAGTTTCAACTTATTACAAAGCCGCAATTATCCCACATGCCAACAGGGTTCGGTCGAAGCTGAATTCATCGCTTCGTCCGATCTCTCGAGCGGGGCGGGGGGCGTCCCAAACAGAATGGCTTCCAGCACGGTGGCGATTGCCGCCTGCGTGCTGGATCACGTCCCAAGGGACTTGGGCGAAGGCGGGCGCATGTCGTCCTGCCCGCGGGACGTCGCGGTTGGGAGCACGGACAACATGGTTTACACGTTAACTGGTGATTACGGTTATAAAGAGTATTGGGTTCGCGACGCGTCAGGCACTGCGATCGATGCGACGAACGCGGACTGGCATATCGCCGCCAACGAAACCGTTCCGGCGATCAACATTTACGATTCCAAGGGCATCGTCTTCGATGGCGGTGAGATTTGGGGAGAGATTTCCCAGACCGGGGAGTGGTCGACCATCTACAACCACATGGCTACCGGTTTCCGGGTCAGCAACAGCCCCAATACGACGATCCGCAATTTCCACATCGACGGGACCTGGGATGGCATCCGCTTCATCCCCGATGACTTGCTCAACGTCGCAAACGGCAATTCGCATGGCTGGCTGATCGAGGACGTGCGGATGACCAACATCCGTGACGACGCGATCGAGAACGACTTCGCTCAGACCGGGACCTTGCGGGACAGTCTGCTGGATGGCGTGTTCAGCGCCTTCGGGACGGTCAACGATCAGTCGTCCCACGGCGTCCTGACCGTCGACGACAGCATTATCATCATGAAGGACTACCTCAAGGACGGCGTGATGGTTCATGGCTCGCCGTTCAAGTTCAACACCGAGCACCCCGAGAACAACCCGGACCTGCAGATCTTCAATAGCATCATCGCGGTCCAGGACCCGACCCACAACGGAATGGCGAGGCTGAAGGAAGCGTGGGCCAACCTCACCGAGTCCTCTGGCAATTATTATCTGAACCTGTCGGACACGCCGTTCCCGTCCAACTATCCGCTGCCGCCCAAGGGCTTCACCATCCTTCAGGGCAAGGCAGCGCGCGACTTCCTGGCAACCGAAAAGGCCAAGTGGCTGGCGGAGCATGACGGGGCGTCGCAGACCCCGACTGATCCGGATCCCGAGCCAAGTGCTTCTACAGATGCCTCGCCGGCGCCGGTCCCCGACCCCCTCAACATGATTTTGGGAACGAGCGGATCCGAAAAACTGTACGGAACGTCCGGGAGCGACCAAATATTGGCAAGCGCCGGGGCCGACTACCTCTGCGGCCGGGGTGGAGCCGACCAGCTGACCGGTGGTGCTGGCAAGGACAAGTTCGTGTTCGACACGGCTTTCGACGGAAGCATCGACGAGATCCTGGATTTCAACCCGCGGGAAGACGCCTTCTACCTCGACAATGCCATCTTCACCAAGCTGGGCTCGGGCTCCTTGGTCAATCCCAGGAAGATCATGAGCACCAACCTGGAGGACGGACCTGGCGCCAAACCCGATGATTTAAATGATTTCATCATTTACGACAGCAGCACTGGCAACCTGTCCTATGACGCCGATGGAAGCGGCGCCGGAGCGGCGATTGTCTTTGCCCACCTTCAGCCCGGCTTGAATCTCGCCGCCGCCAATTTCTACATTATTTAAATTCGAAGAAGCTCACCTCGGCCGCAAGCCAAGACTTGCGGCCGACCTGGCCGACGAGATCCGCAACATCGAGGCCTATTCGCACTTCCAGCGGCCAGGAGTCTTTCAGAAGATGCTTCCCGGAAGGCCCCTATTTGGCCTGGTGTCGAAGCTGCGGTGGAAAGCGGACAATTATTGCCACGCGAGAACATGCCGCTGCAGGAGCGCATGTCAGCTTTTGGCGTCCCATGCCACAGAAGGAGTTTCCCACTGGCGATAAACCGGGATGGGCGACCGAACTGCTCGCCACGCCTGCCGATCCAGTTTAACGGGCCTGTTACGCTGGCTGTTCAGTAGAAAAGGAAAAGCATTAGCCTCCGCAAAAGGCGGACGGCGAAGGTCGCGAGGATCGCAAAGCCAAGCATCCCCAGGCCTATTGCGGTGACCTTGGCGGCCGCGCGAAAATCGGCGGCAGTCGGCTCCTCCCTCCTGCCGATCAGCCACCACATTTGAGCGGATCCCAGCAGGAGCACGCCTGCCAGGAACAGCGGTGCCAGATAGAATAGGTCTTTCAGGCCGCGATACATGCCGACTGCATACCACAGCCTTCAAATGGGGCGCTAGGCGGATCGTTACGCGGGCGTCGAATGTCGACAATGGGTCGTAAGCGGGCTCAAGCTTCCTCGTGTGACCCGCCCTGGCACCCATGTTTGCTAGCGTTCGGAAGCCGTCGCGAAGTAAATCCGTGACGCCGGTCGGGTTCGGCTGCGCCGTTCCGCCGGCCGACCTGCGGCGACACTTCGAGCTGCCACCGTTTCGCTGCGCAAAACGGTGGCTACGCTCAGCGCCTTAGTCGATCTTCGGCAGCGTCTCGAACTGGTGGTAGGGCGGCGGGCTGGTGAGGGTCCATTCGAGCGTCGTCGCGCCCTCGCCCCAGTAATTGTCCGGCGCCTTCTTCCCGGCCGCGAGCGACCAGATCATGTTGACGAAGAAGATCACCATTCCTGCGGCCATCACCATATAGCCAAGGGTCGAAAGCTGGTTCCACTCCGCAAAGGCCGGCGAATAATCCGGGATGCGGCGCGGCATGCCATCGAGGCCGAGGAAGTGCTGCGGGAAGAAGATCAGGTTCACGCCGATGAACATGACGAAGAAGTGCAGCTTGCCGAGCAGCTCGTTGTACATCCTGCCCGTCATCTTGCCGAACCAGTAGTACCAGCCGGCGAAGATCGCGAAGACGGCGCCGAGGCTCAGCACATAGTGGAAGTGCGCGACCACATAATAAGTGTCGTGCATGTAGTTATCGACGCCGCCGTTGGCGAGCACGACACCGGTCACGCCGCCGACGGTGAACAGGAAGATGAAGCCGATCGCCCACAGCATCGGCGTCTCGAAGCTGACAGCGAGCCGCCCCACATGGTGGCGATCCAGTAGAAGATCTTCACGCCGGTCGGGACCGCGATGATCATCGTCGCGGCGGTGAAGTACATCTTGGTGTTCACGTCCATGCCGATGGTGAACATGTGGTGGGCCCAGACGACGAAGCCGACCACGCCGATCGCGACCATGGCGTAGGCCATGCCGAGATAGCCGAACACCGGCTTGCGGCTGAAGGTGGCGATGACCTGGCTGACCATGCCGAAGCCCGGCAGGATCATGATGTACACCTCGGGGTGGCCGAAGAACCAGAACAGGTGCTGGTAAAGCACCGGATCGCCGCCGCCGGCTGGCATCGAAGAAGGTCGTGCCGAAGTTGCGGTCGGTCAGCAGCATGGTGATCGCGCCGGCCAGCACCGGCAGCGCCAGCAGCAGCAGGAAGGCGGTGATCAGCACCGACCAGACGAACAGCGGCATCTTGTGCAGGGTCATGCCCGGCGCGCGCATGTTGAAGATGGTGGTGATGAAGTTGATCGCGCCGAGGATCGAGCTGGCGCCCGCCAGGTGCAGCGAGAAGATCGCCATGTCGACCGCCGGGCCCGGCCGAGCCGCTGGTCGAGAGCGGCGCATAGACCGTCCAGCCGGTCCCGGCGCCGAGGCCGGTGCCGCCGCTGACGAAGGCAGAGCCGAGCAGCAGGATGAAGGCCGGGACGAGCAGCCAGAAGGAGATATTGTTCATCCGCGGGAAGGCCATGTCCGGCGCGCCGATCATCAGCGGCACGAACCAGTTGCCGAAGCCGCCGATCATCGCCGGCATGACCATGAAGAACACCATGATCAGTCCGTGGGCGGTGATCAGCACGTTCCAGTGATGCAGCGCCTCGTCGAAATTGGCGCTGCCCGCGCCGAGCGGCCAGCCCTGGGTCAGGACCTGGATGCCCGGCTCGGCCAGCTCGGCGCGCATGATGCCGGAGATGGCGCCGCCGATGATCCCCGCGACGATCGCGAAGATCAGGTACAGCGTGCCGATGTCCTTGTGGTTGGTCGACATGAACCAGCGGGCGAAGAAGCCCGGCTTATGGTCCGCATCATGTGCGCATGGGCGTCCTCATGGGCCTTCAGCGGAAGCGCGTCGGCGGGAATAGTGCTCATATCTGTCTCGTTTCCGCTTTCGAATTAATTCTGGGCCGTGGCGGCCTGATTGGTGACCGGCTGCTCGATCGGCCGGCGCTTGGCGACCTCGGCGAGTCGGAGCGGCGGCCGGAGCGCCCGGCTCGACGGCTTGGGAGCAGCGCCCTTGGGCGTGCCGCCCTTGGAGGCGAGCCAGGCATTGAAGGTCGCTTCCGGAACCACCTCGACCGCGATCGGCATGTAGCCGTGGCGCGCGCCGCACAGCTCGCTGCACTGGCCGAAATAAACGCCCGGACGGTCGACCTTGACCCAGGTCTCGTTGAGGCGGCCGGGGTTGGCGTCGATCTTGGCCCAGAAGGCCGGGACCGCGAAGGCGTGGATCACGTCGTTGGAGGTGACGAGGAACTTGACCACCTTGCCGGCCGGGATGACCAGCCGCTCGTCGACCGCGAGCAGCGGCGGGCCGTCGGCGTCGGTGCGGAACGCGCGTCGCCGGCTTCACGTCCTTCTGCTCCTTGAGCATGTTGGAGACGATCTCGAACCCGCCGTTGTCGGGATATTGATAGGTCCAGTACCATTGGTTGCCGATCACCTTGACCGTCAGGTCGGCGGGCGGCGGGCTGTACTGCGCGCGGATCAGGCGGATCGAGGGGATCGCGATCGCCACCAGGATCAGCACCGGGAACCAGGGTCCAGACCACCTCGATCAGCGTGTTGTGGCTGGTCCGCGACGGCGTCGGGTTGGCGCCGCGGCGGTAGCGTGACGATGGTCCACACCAGCAGCGCCAGCACGAACAGGCTGATGACGACGCACAGGGTCAGCAGCCAATTATTGTGGAAGCTGGCCGGCTCCTGACCCAGTTCGGTCACCTGGTCCTGGATGCCCATGCGCCCGTCCGGCACGCCGATGCCGGGCGTCGGGGCGACATGATCGATGGCCGGGGCTGCGGGGGTCGCAGCGGCGGGGACATCGCGCCGGAGCGGTCACCGGCGCCGGTCGGCCGGGGCCGGGGGCGCGGCAGGAGCCGGAGCCGGGGCCGTCGCCACTGGCGGGGCGGCTGCTTCGGTCGCCTGGGCCATGACCGCTGCGGGTGTCAGTCCGGCTGCCGCAAGGGCAATCGCCCATCCCATCAATTTCATCGTCACCCCGATTAGTTCGGCTTGCAAGAAAGGTCCCGCCGGGCGCCGGCAGGTCCGAAATTGGCGGCCTTATAGGCGCGACATTCCAGTCCCTCAAGCCGGTGGCGGGAATGGATTTTGCGGCCGGTTGCGGGGGCGACCGCTCAAGCCTATTTCGGGCCGCGACAATCGAGGGAGAAGCAGATGACCGACGAGGAGATTTTGGCCGAATTCCGCGCCGCGGACGCGCTGCTCGAAGGTCATTTCATCCTCTCCTCGGGGCTGCGCAGCCCGCGCTACCTGCAATGCGCGCGGGTACTGATGGACGGCGCGCGGGCCGAGCGGCTGGCACGGGCGCTGGCGGCGAAGATCCCTGCCGAGCTGCGCGAATCCGATCGATGCCGTGGTCTCGCCGGCGATGGGCGGGGTCATCATCGGCCATGAAATGGGCCGCGCGCTTGGCAAGCCGGCGATGTTCGTCGAGCGGCCGGACGGCGACCTTCGAGCTGCGCCGCGGCTTTTCGCCTCGAGCCCGGCGAGCGCGTGCTGATGGTCGAGGACGTCGTCACCACCGGCCTGTCGTCGCAGGAGGCGATCGCCGCGATCGAGGAAGCCGGCGGCAAGGTCGTCGCCGCGGCGGCACTGGTCGACCGTTCGGGCGGCAGCGTCGACCTGGGCGTGCCGTTCTTGCCGCTGATCCGGATCGACGTGCCCACTTACGACGCGACGCAACCTGCCCGACGAACTGGCCGCGATCCCGGCGGTAAAGCCCGGAAGCCGCAGCGCCGCATGACCTTCGGCAAGCTCAGGACAGGGCGGGCCGGCTCCGCCTCGGCGTCAACATCGACCATGTCGCGACGATCCGGAATGCGCGCGGCGGCGGGCATCCCGATCCGCTCCGCGCGGCCCATGCCGCGGCCGGGCGGGCGCCGACGGCATCACCGCCCATCTGCGCGAGGACCGGCGGCACATTACCGACGAGGACATCGACCGGCTGATGGCGCGAGATCGACCTGCCGCTGAACCTGGAGATGGCGGCGACCGAGGAAATGCTGGCGATCGCGCTGGCCCATCGCCCGCATGCGGCCTGCATCGTGCCGGAGAAGCGCGAGGAGCGGACCACCGAAGGCGGGCTCGACGCCGCCGGCCAGCATAACCACCTCGCCTATTCGTCGACCGGCTCGGCGCCGCGAACATCCGCGTCAGCCTGTTCATCGAGCCGAGCGAAGCGCAGGTCGACGGCGGCCATGCGGCTGGGCGCGCCGGTGGTCGAGTTTCACACCGGCCGCTACGCCCATGTCGACGGCGAGGAGCGAGCCGCCGAACTGAAACGCATTGCCGATGCCGCGGCGCTGGCCGCCAAGAACGGCATCGAGCCGCACGCCGGCCATGGGCTGACGTTCGACAATGTCGTGCCGGTCGCCGCCATCCCGCAGCTTGCCGAGCTCAACATCGGCCATTTCCTGGTCGGCGAGGCGATCTTCATCGGGCTGGAGGACAGTGTTCGGCAGATGCGGGCCTTGATGGACGAGGCGCGGTGAAATCCCCTCTCCCCTCGAGGGAGAGGGAGGGGCCCGCTGCAAAGCAGTGGGAGGGTGAGGGCGTGACCGCATTCACCGTTCAAAACCCCCTCACCCTTCCGACGCTTCGCGCCTCCCTCCCTCTCCCTAGACGGGAGAGGGATACATGATCGTCGGCATCGGCTCCGACCTGTGCAACATCGAGCGCATCCAGGCTTCGGTCGACCGTTTCGGCGAACGCTTCCTCAACCGGGTCTTCACCGACACCGAGCGCGCCAAGGCGGCGCGTCGCCCGCATACGATGGCCGGAACCCTGGCCAAGCGCTTCGCCGCCAAGGAGGCCTTTTCCAAGGCAGTCGGCACCGGGCTTCAAGCGCGGCGTCTACATGAAGGACATCGGCGTGGTCAACGCACCCTCGGGCGCGCCGACATTGCAGCTGACCGGCGGAGCCAAGGCACGGCTTGACGCGCTTGCCCCGGCAGGCCACGCCATCGAGGTGCATTTGACGATGACCGACGACCATCCATGGGCGCAGGCTTTCGTCATCCTCTACGCGCGCAAGATGGAGCCCTGATTGTCCGCAGCGTCCCGAGCCCGTGACCGCGCCCCGACGGCGCGGTTCCGGCCAAATCGCGAAGGAGCCCGGAAGGAAAGCCGCCGCCAGGCTGATCTGGCGCGAGATCAAGGGTCTGGCCTGGGTCCTGCTGGCGGTGCTGGCTTTCCACAGCTTCGTCGCCAAGCCCTTCTATATCCCGTCGGAATCGATGATGCCCAACCTGCTGACGGGCGACCGGCTGGTGGTGACCAAATATCCCTATGGCTGGTCCTATGTTTCGCCGACCATTCCCAATCCCGTCGCGATCATCGGCAATCTTTCCGGTGGCAACAGCCCATGGAGCGTCACCTTGCCCTTCATCGAGGGCCGCGTGCTCGGCTCGCTGCCCGAGCGCGGCGACGTGGTGATCGTCACGCCGCCGGGCGGCAACCAGGATTATATCAAGCGGGTGATCGGCCTTCCCGGCGACACCGTCGAGATGCGAGATGGACGGCTGATCCTCAACGGCAAGCCGGTGAGGGCCGAAGTACGGCCGCCGATCTATGTCCCGGTCGACGCCAATGCGCCGTGCACGCTCGACCATTTTTACGGACCGGCTGATTCAGACGGCTCGCGGCGAATTCTGCCGATTGCCGATCGTGCGCGAGACGCTGCCCAATGGCGTCACCTATGACACCATCGACGACTTCGCGGGCTCCGACGGTGACAACTATTCGGCCCGTCGCAAGGTCCCGGCCGGCCATGTCTTCCTGATGGGCGACAATCGCGACCATAGCGCCGACAGCCGCTTCCTGCTGGGGCCGCCAAACAATGGTCTCGGCGGACCGGTCCCGTGGGAGAATATCGGCGGCCGCGCCGAGTTCGTCACCTTCAGCCTCGATGGCACGACGACTTTGAATCCGGCGAGCTGGCTGCCAGCGTTCCGCGAAGGCCGCGCCGGCAATTCGCTCCGCCCGCCCAAGGAATAGAGGAATGACCGACAAGCCGGCCACGAAAAACCCCGTCGAACGGCCCGGTCCGTCGGACATCAGCGACCTCACCATTATCCGGGAAGTGCGCCGCGCGGCGGTGTGGATCGGCATGGCACTGCTGGTTGCTGGGGTCATCGTGCTGTCGCAGCCGATCCTGCTGATCCTCGGCGGGCATGGTATTCGCGGTCGTCCTCGACGGCGGCGCACGGCTGCTCGGCCGGTTTCTGCCGATCGGGCGCGGCTGGCGGCTGGCGATCGTTACCCTGGCCGGCTTCGCCTTCGTCGGCTGGGTCTTCTACTTCGCCGGCAGCACGCTGCTGGGCCAGGCCGAGCAATTGCGCAGCGTCGTCGCGCTGCAATGGCAGCGGCTGATGACCTATGCGGCCGAAATCGGCCTCATGCCCGAAGGCGGCACGGGCCTGGAAAGCTTCAGCCAGCAGATTGTTGGGCGGCGTCGGCCGGCTGACCACCGCGGTCAGCACGGCGGTCGGTGCCGCTGGCGTCGATGCTGATGATCATCGTCATCGGCATCTTCATCGCCATCGAGCCGCGCATGTACGACCGCGGCGTTGCCTGGATGCTGCCGCGTCGGAACCCGCGCGCGGTTCTACGAAATCAGCGACAAGGTGGGCTACACGCTGCGCCGGCTGATGGCCGGGCGCATCGTCGGCATGGTGTTCGAAGGGGTGGGCACGTGGATCCTGTTGTGGGCCGGCGGGGTGCCGATGGCAGCGCTGCTCGGGCTGCTTACCGGACTGCTCGCCTTCATTCCCAATATCGGCGCGATCATCTCGGGCATGCTGATGGTCGCGGTCGGCTTCTCGGCCGGCTCAACCGAGGGCCTGTGGGCGATTTTCGTCTACTTCCTGGTGCAGAATGTCGACGGCTATCTGGTCGTGCCGTACATCGCCAAGCGCACGGTCGACCTCGCGCCGGCGCTGGTGCTTGCGGCGCAGCTGCTGTTCGGGGCGCTGTTCGGCATTCTGGGGTTGCTGCTGGCCGACCCGATCGTCGCAACGATCAAGGTTGCGCTCGAGAAATTCAGCGAAACCAACAAGCCGCGGGGCGCGACCAACAAGCGGCGCGGCGCGACCGGCAGCGGCTAGCGCTCACTGCCCCTGGGCGCCGCCATATTGCAAGGCGGCGTTGCGAGCGACCTGCAGGATGTGAACGTCAAAGCTCAGATCCTCATTGGGGCCGATCGGACTGCCCTGGGGCGGGTTCGATCCATAAGCGAGGCGGCCGGGGATGACGATCTTGTACCTGCCGCCTTCCTGCATCTGGGTCAGTGCCTGGCGGAAGCCAGGGACGACCTGCATCACGAGGAACGGTGCCGGGCCTCGTCCCTCGGTCGTATCGAACACCGTGCCATTCTCCGTCCGGCCGGTATATTCGATGATGACCCCGTCCATCTCGGTGATGTTGGGGCCCTTGCCGGCGGTTACCGTGTCGACCGAGACGGTCTTGAACTGGCCTGCCCCATAATAGGCGACGGCGAAGGCAAGCGCGACCAGCGCGGCGACGGCGAGCCACAGCTTGATCAGCGTGCCCTTGGCGATGGGACGAAGCGGAACCTGGGAAACCGACATGCGACCCTCGCAACTGGCCAGGGAAAGGGAATTCGGAAAGAAAGGCGGTACGCCCGACCTAGCGGGCGCCCTCGCGCTCCATCCGCTTGCGCTCCAGCTTGCGGGCGCGGCGGATCGCGGCGGCACGCTCGCGGGCGCGCTTCTCGGACGGCTTTTCGTAGTGACGGCGCAGCTTCATCTCGCGATAGACGCCCTCGCGCTGCAGCTTCTTCTTGAGCGCGCGCAGCGCCTGGTCGACATTGTTGTCGCGAACGATGATTTGCATAAAAGCCGTCTTGCCTCCTTCAAAAATCTACCCGAAAACCACCGGGCGAACCCGGCGCCGGACCGGGAGACCGGCCTCGATTTCGCTGGGCAATGAATATTGTCGCTCGTGCCCCGTGGCGCGTGCGGAGGCGGCCCCTTAGCAGCCGTGCCCAAGCATTTCAAGACGAAGCTGTTTTCGGAACCGCACGACGAACCGTTCACCTCATAAGACGGAATCGGGAACGATCGAGGGAATGGTTGTCGGCGATTAACCTTTAAACGCGTATAAGGCCGGCATGCAGAGCGTGGGGAGTAATGCGTTGAATTGTCGGCAGATGTTGAGGCTCGGTGCAGCGGGGACGGGGGGACTTCTCCTGTCCGGTGCGGCCAGCAGCCAGATTCTGACGCCGTTGATCCTGCCCAAGCCGGTCACCACGGCAATCGACCCGTTGGCGCCGGTACCAGCTTCGCCCAGAACCTTCACCGCGCCTGGCGGAATCAACCCGGCATTGTTCGCCAAGGCCAAGGCCGCACTCGATTCGCGCAACTGGATTCGCCATCGCGACTTCATCGGCGTGGCCGACTTCGTCGTCGGATCGGCCGAGCCGCGCTTCCACGTCGTCCATCTGCCGAGCGGCTTCGTCGAATCCTTTCGCGTCGCCCATGGCAACGGTTCGGATCCGGGCCACACCGGCTTCCTCGACCATTTTTCCAACCAGCCGGGATCGGAAGCCACGTCGAACGGGGCTTACATGACGTCGGACACCTATCATGGCAAATATGGGCTTTCGATGAAGGTTCGCGGCCTCGATTGGTCGAACAGCAATGCCGAATCCCGGGCCATCGTGATCCACAATGCCTGGTATGCGGAACCGGAAATGGTCGACATCCACGGCAAGCTGGGACGCAGCCAGGGGTGCTTCGCCTTCAGCCGCAAGGACCAGTGGAACGTCATGCATCGGCTCGGTGACGGCCGTTTGATCTTCGCCGACAAGCTTGCCTGAACTGCCCTCGGGAGCGCAACGAAATGGCCGCAGCGATGCGGCCTTTTTATTGAGCCGGCGCCGCCACGAAGCAAATTCGCCGCGCCGGTCGAACGAGCTCGAGCGACCGTCAGCCGGCAGTCGCGCTCCCCCGCTACGCCCGGGCGCTTTTAGTTGGTTGCGACCTTCTGGGCCGGCTTTTTCGTTGGCCCCTTGCCGTCGCGGTCGAGCAATGCGGCCATGACCGGCTCGTCGCGCTTGTACAGGTCGCTATAGGCGACGACATTGCCGTCGTTCAGCGCCGCGACGCTGAAATAGACGATGAACACCGGGACCGGACTGACGAACTTGGCCTCGACCGTCTTCTTGCTCGCAAGCACCTCATCGATCTTCTCGCGGGTCCATTCGCCGGCATCGTCGCTGCCGAGCTCGGCGGCCAGATCGTGGATGTTCTGCGTGCGAACGCAGCCATGCGACAGCGCGCGAACCTGGTTGTTGAAGCGGCTGCGCGCATTGGTGTCATGGAGGTAGATCGCCTGCTCGTTGGGCATGACGAATTTCATCTGGCCAAGCGCATTGCTCGGTCCGGGCGGCTGGCGCCAGCGCTGGGCTTTGCCGTCCTTGCCCTTGACCGCGACATAACCTGCCTTGCCCCGCACTTCCGGCTCGATGCTCTTTGGCACTTCCCACCAGGGATTGAGGATCACGCCCGTCGCCAGGGCGGAGATTTGCGGGGTCGGGGTCTTGATCGCGCCTGCCACCGCCCGCTGCTTCCACCGCGTGACACCGTCTTCGACGAGGGTGGCGTAAAAGGCGGGGACGTTGACGATAATATATTTCGAGCCGAGATCGCGCGGCAACCAGCGCCAGCGGTCCATGTTCAGTCTGATCCTGTTGATCTTCTGGACTTCGCTGCGCGGAGTGACCGAAAGCGCCGTCTTGAGCGACGCATATTGCGGATGGTTCGGAAGCAGGCCGTTCAGCACCTCGGCGATACGGTTCTCGCGCAACGCCATCTCGAGCAGGGCGCGCTGGCGAACTTGATCGAGGTCCTTGTCGACGACATGCCAGTCGACGCGCGCTTCTGCCGCGCACATGGCCCAGCGCAATATCGGAAGACAGTTTGTTGAAGCGGTCGGTCGCGGCCTGCGCGAGGATCGCAGGATCCCCCGAGCCAAGCGCCGCGATAAGCCCGTCGGCGTCATAGTCGGCCGGGCTCAATCCTTCGCGGCCGACATTGTAGATATAATTGAGCAGCGCCCGCGCCTGCTCCGGCTGCCAGATCGGTGGGGGCGGAGGCGGGGGCGGAGGGACGGCCTCGGCCGGAGGCGCCTGCTGAGCGCCCTCGGGCAGCGGACCGATCGGATCCACCGGCTTGGGTGCGGGCAATCCCGGCCTGGCAACCTGGGGCGCGGCGGGCTGCGCGGTCGTCGTCTGCGCCAAGGCGCCGCCGAGCGGCATCGCAACTGCTACGCTGAATAACGCAAACGGATTCACACGCGACATCGTCCAAATACCCCTGCTCCTATGGGCCCGGCGTCCAACCGGTCGGCCCAAGCTACCATAGCAAGGCATACACAGGATGAACCAGCCGGACTAGGCCGCCAAGGCCACAGCCGGTCGACTTTTCCCGTCATGCCAACCAATCCTTAAGCAGTTGGGAAGCATAAGCTTTGCAGGCAAGAGATGACGAAGGATTGCGGATGAGCTCGCGGTTCCCGCTCCACGGCAGCATGATCCCGCGCTCCGTCAAGCGGATGTTCGACGAACGTTCGGAAGAGCGGCTCGATACAGAATCGCAGACCGCGATTCTTTCGTTCCGCGGCCGCAACCACATTGTCGGCCTCGTCAATCTGTCGCCTTCGGGCGCGATGCTCCGCTTCACCGGCGAAGCCCACATCGGGGAAAGCGTTTCGCTTCAACTGCTTGACCGCGGCACGATTGCGGGTCAGGTGCGTTGGCTGCGCGACGGACGGATGGGCGTTTATTTCGTCCGGCCGCTCGAGTAGCTGGCCATGGAGATGAGCTTCCGCATGATCAAGGCGCGGATCGAAGAAGCGGGTGACGCGAACGACCGGCGGCGGGTAGCTCGTCATCCGGTCGAAATCGGCGCCCGGGTTCGCGAACTCGGCGCCGAAGGCTTTGAAGCGCGGGTACTCAACATCTCCGAGACCGGCTTCATGGCCGAGGCCGACGGCGATTTCGAAGTCGGCACGCGCATCTGGCTGATCCTGCCCGGCCGCGAGCGGGCCAATGCCCTGATCCGCTGGATCGCCGGGACTCGGATCGGCGCCGAGTTTGCCGAGCCGATTTCACTTGAGGGCCTGGACGAGGCCTAACGCTCCGCCAGCGCCTGCTTAACCGTTGGCGTAATGCCGGTGACGATGCGTTTCACCCCATCGAAAGTGGGATGCATCCCATCCTGCTGCACCATGCCCTGCTGCGCAGCGACTCCATCCAGGAAGAAGGGGTAGATCGACGCACCATGGCGTGGCGGCGAGGCTCGGATAGATCGCCTCGAACCGCTTGATATATCCCGGGTCCAGGTTCGGTGCGGCGCGCATTCCGGCGACCAGCACCGGAATCCCCCGACGGTTCAGCTCGGCAAGCATGGCGTCGAGATTGGCCTCGGTCAGCGTCGGATTGAGACCGCGCAGCATGTCGTTGGCGCCAAGCTCGAGGATCACCAGGTCCGGCTTGCGGGACATGCCATCCAGCGTCCACCCGAGCCGCCCCTTGCCGGCATCGGTCGTATCGCCGGATACGCCCCCGTCGACCACCTCCGCCTTGATGCCGTGGCGACGCAGCGTCGCCTGCAGCTGCGGCGCGAAGCCAAGCCCCTGATCGAGACCGTAACCGGCGGTCAAGCTGTCGCCGAACGCAAGCAGTAGCGGGCGTTCGTCTTTTGAAGGGGCGGACGGCGGGCTGGCGCCGATCAACATCATCGACAAAAGGGCGGCGGCAATCGACCGGCGGATCATGGCCGGCAAGTTGGGGCCATTGTGGCCGCGAAACAAGCTCCCTAGCTACTCAAGCCATGACCGAACCGCTGATCCAATTGAACGACGTCCGCCTGACCCTCGGCGACGGCGATGTCCGGACCGAGATATTGAAGGGCGTCAGCCTGAAGCTCGAACCCGGCGAGAGCCTCGCCGTGCTCGGCCCCTCGGGCTCCGGGAAAAGCTCGCTGATGGCCGTCGTGGCGGGGCTGGAGCGCGCCGATGCGGGGGATGTCAGGCTTGGCGGACAGGATATCGGCGGTTTGAACGAAGATGATTTGGCCCGGCTGAGAGGGCGCTCGCTCGGAATCATCCTCCAGGCCTTTCACCTGCTGCCGACGATGACCGCCCTTGAGAATGTTTCGGTACCCCTGGAGCTGGCCGGGATCGACGATCCGCGCGGGCGAGCCGCATTCGAGCTCGAGCAAGTCGGCCTCGGACACCGTCTGACCCACTACCCTGCGCAACTGTCCGGTGGCGAGCAGCAACGGGTGGCGATCGCTCGAGCAACGGCGCCGCGGCCCCAGCTGCTGCTGGCCGATGAGCCGACCGGCAACCTCGACAGCAAGACCGGCGCGGCGATCATCGACCTGCTGTTCGAGCGGGCCGGCAAGGCGGGAGCTGGCCTGCTGGTCATCACCCACGACGCGGCGGTCGCTGCCCGGGCGGGTCGAACGGTCCATATGTCCGACGGTCGCCTGTCCCCGGAAATCCAGGCCGCATGAAGCTTCCCATCCGTCTGGCCCTGCGTGACTTGCGGGGTGGCCTGTCGGGCCTGGGACTGCTGTGGCTGTGCCTGGCCGTGGCCATTGCCGGCCTGGCCTCGGTCACCAGCCTCGCCTCGTCGATCGACAGGGCGATTGCCGACAATGGGCGCGCCCTGCTGGGCGGTGATTTGATGCTGTCGACCTCCGCTCGGCAGGCCAGCGCCGAGGAGCGCGACGCGATCGGCGCGCTTGGCCGAAGCTCGAAGAGCATCACCACGCGTTCCATGCTGGTTGGCAGCGACGGCCGGAGCCAGCTGGTGGAACTGACGGGTGTCGATTCGAACTGGCGGCTGGCCGGAGCGGTCGACTGGGGTGCCGGCGGCCGACGGCCTGCAGGCGCCGAGGTTGGAGTAGGCCGCGAGGTCGCCGAGCGGCTCGATCTGAAGCTGGGCCAGCAGGTCCGGCTTGGCCGCTCCGCCTATCGGATCGTTTCGATCATCCAGAAGGTGCCGGGCGAGACCGGCTTCGCGCTGGCTCCGCCCGTCGTGGTCGACGAGGCCGGTCTCGCCGCAAGCGGATTGATCCAGCCGGGCAGCATCAGCACCACCAACTACCGAATCCTGCTGCCCGAGGGAGCGGACGGGGAAGCCATCGGCAAGGATTTCCAACGCCGTTTCCCCGCCGCGGGCTGGCGCGCCACGACCCGCGACGAGGCAGGGTCGGGGACTCGCCGCTTCATCGACCGATTGGGCCAGATGCTGCTGCTGGTTGCCCTTTCGGCGCTGGCTATCGGCGGCCTCGGCATGTCCAGCGCCGCCGCCGCCTTTGCCGCCTCGCGCCGTCCGTCGATCGCCATCTTGAAGCTGATCGGCGCGACCCGGCGCACGGTCGACACGATGCTATTGGTCGAGATCGGTCTGATTGCCGTCACCGCGATCCTGGCAGGACTGGCAGTGGGCGCGGCCGCTCCGGCCCTCGTCGCGAAAATCACCGAAGGGCTGTTGCCGATTTCCCCGGATACCAGCCCGCAATGGTTGGCGTTGGGCGAAGCCGCGCTGTTCGGCCTGCTGATCAGCTTCGCTGCCAGCTGGCGGATGGTCGCCAACGCCGGGGAAACCAGGCCAGCAAGGCTGCTTCGCGGCGATGTCGGCAATGGCGAACCGCTTAAGTGGAGGACCTATCTGCTGCCGATCGTGGCCCTGGCCATTGCCGCGGCCATCGCCGTCGGCAGCGCGAGCGATCCGACATTCGCCGCCATGGGGATCGGGGCCATCGCCTTGCTCTGCGGCCTGTTCGCACTGAGCGGCGTGCTGATCCGCCGGATCGCGCGAGGCGCCAAGCACCTCGGCGGGCCGGTCACCAGGCTAGGCATCGCCGCGCTCGACCGGCCGGGAGCCGCCACCGGCCGGCTGGCGGTATCGCTCGGACTCGGCCTCACGCTGCTGGTGACCCTGGCCGGAACGGCGTCCAGCATCCTTGCCGAGATCGACACGAGCATTCCCAAACGCGCGCCGGCGCTGTTCCTGGTCGATATCCCCCGCGCCGAGGAACAACGCTTCCGGCAAATGGCGGACAGCACGGTGCCACGTTCGGAGCTGCGGCTTGTCCCGTCGCTGCGCGGTCCGGTGACGGCGCGTGAACGGGGTTCGCGTGGCCGACATGAAGGATATCCCCGAAGGCGCGTGGATCCTGCGCGGCGATCGCGGGCTGACGTTCGCCCGGGAGTTGCCTCCCGCGAACAGGATCGTCGCCGGCGAGTGGTGGCCGAAAGATTACCGCGGCCCACCCTTGGTCAGCATCGACGTCGACGCCGCGACCGCGCTGGGTCTCAAGGTCGGCGATCGGCTTACCGTATCCATCCTCGGCCGTCCGATCGAGGCGCGGATCGCCTCCTTCCGTGAGATCGACTGGCGCAGCTTCGGCTTCAACTTCGCGATCATTTTCGCGCCCGGCGCACTCGAGGCGGCTCCCTATACGCTGATGGCGACCATCGCCCCGGCGCAGGGCGGATCGACAGCCTCGCTCGAGCGGCGGCTGACCCAGGAGCTGCCGATGGTCAGCGCGATCCGCGTCGCCGATGTCGTGGCGGAGGTGAAGACATTGCTCGAATCGGTCGACGGTGCGGTCCGTATCGCCACCGCCTTCGCCATTCTCATGGGGATGATCGTCCTGTCGGGCTCGGTGGTCGCGACCAGGCGTCAGCGCGCCCGCGACATCGTGCTTCTCCGCCTGGTCGGCGCGACTCGCGGACAAGTCGCTCGAAGCCAGCTGATCGAGTTCGCCGCCCTGTCCGACGGCGGTTGCGTTAACCGCGTTTGGCGCGGGAGTGCTCGCCTCCAAGTTGATCGCCACCTATATCTTCGAATTCCCCTTCCATCCCGACTGGGCGGCTCTTTCGTTGATCCCGCTGGGCGCAGTTATTTTGGCAATAATCGCAGCTTTTATTGCGGCAATTCCAGCACTTAACGCCCGTCCCGCCGAGGGACTTAGGGCCCTATAGAAAATAATTGCGTGAAACCGTGCTGCATCTCGGTCGTTCATCGCCTCCGAAAGGAACGTTTTTATGGCTACTGTTTCCACGCTGAGCGAGCTGGGCATGGCCCATGATCCCGCCGCGCGCGGTTACCATGTCGTTTATCGCGAACATGAAGTGAACCACTGCCCAGGTTGCGGGCGCACCCAGTGGCTGATCGGCCGCATGTCGGCCGAGTGCGCCTTCTGCACGACCGCTTTGCCGCTCGCCGAGGCAAGCATGCGTCACCACAGCCGGCCGATCATCATCCAGCATAAGAACCGCCTGATGGAGACGGCTTACGCTGCCTAGCCCGCCGGGACCGGCCGCACCGGCACGTTGACGTTGCAAAGATCTGCCCCGCCGGCAGGACGAATGAAAAAATCGTCCTGCCGGTTTTTTCTGGCGTTCAGATAGGCGCTGAAGCTGTCGCCCGCGAGATACTCGAACCGCGGCCGCTCGGCTGGCGGGAGGTCGGAAGCGAGCCTGGCATTGACGATCGGCACGTCCGACGTTCGCTCCTTGTAGAAGCCCAGCGCCTCGGTCCCGCGCGGCAGCGAGCTCATATGTTCAAGCCCCTGGACGATCCGCCCGACGGCGGCAATGTTGCGGTCGAGGTGACGCGGCGCATGGCCGATCACGGTGTACAGCTCGCCGCCGGTGCCCGTATCCGGCGACAAGCCGCGTCCGACGCCGACCATGGCGTAGCAATGGGCGAGATTGGCGAGCGCTTCCCCGTCGTGAACGGCTACCGGCCAGCCGCCGACGAAGCCGGCGCGCGAAGCATAGGCATCGGGCGATCCGAGCGGAGTCACGGTCAGTCCGGCCAGCGACCGGGCATATTCCGCCGGCGGCTTGGCAATCACACCGGCCGGCAACGGCCGTTCGCTCTCGTTCTGGCCCCACTGGACGACATAATTGTCCTGCACGCGGTAAATGGCCGATCCGTTCCACCAGCCCGCCTTGGCCAGGGCGCGGATGTTGGCGACATGGACCGGGGCAAACTCCGGCGCCAGCTGCATGACAACTTTCTTGCCGTCCCTGAGCTCGAAAACCAGCAGGTCTTCCGCCGCGATCTCCCGCCAGTCGGCGCGCGGCGCCGCAGCGACGATCTCGCTGGGAGTTTTCGGTTTTGCCGGTGTCGGGGGCTGGGCGGCGGCGAGGAGGGGGATAAGCAGAAGGGCGGCAGTTCGGCGCATTGAGGTGTCCTTTCCGGACTGAAGATCGCGCCGAACATTGCCGCCTCCCCTTCGCCGCGCAAGCCCGCTAAGGCGCGGCCATGTATCTCGCCACGCTGATGCTGCTCGGTTCCGGGGAACTGGGCCGCGAATTCACCATCGCCGCCAAGCGGCTCGGTTGCCGAGTCATTGCCTGCGATCGATACGACGATGCCCCGGCGATGCAGCTGGCCGACGAGCGCGAAGTGTTCCCGATGCTTGACGGTGCTGCGCTTCGCGCGGCGGTCGAGAAGCATCGGCCCGATCACATCGTGCCGGAGATCGAGGCGATCGACACGGCGGCGCTGACGGAACTGGAAAGTCGAAGGCTGGCACATCGTACCCTCGGCCAAGGCGGTGCAGCTCACCATGAACCGCGACGGGATCCGCGATTTCGCCGCCAACGAGCTTGGCCTCACCACGTCGCGATACCTGTTCGCAGAAACGCGGGAGGAAGCGATCGCGGCGGCAAGAACGATTGGCTTGCCGGTCGTGGTCAAGCCGGTGATGTCGTCAAGCGGCAAGGGTCAGAGCGTCGTCGGTAGCGCGGAGGAACTGGGAACGGCATTCGATTATGCCGTCGCCAACATGCGGGGCGACCGGCCGCGGGTGATCGTCGAGGAATTCATAGCCTTCGACTATGAGATCACGCTGCTCACGGTTTCCACCAAGGACGGCGTCCTGTTCTGCCCGCCGATCGGCCATCGCCAGGAATCGGGCGACTACCGCGAAAGCTGGCAGCCGGCGGCGATGCACGAGGGGGTACTGGACTCCGCCCAGGACCAGGCGGCAAGGGTGGTCACGGCTCTCGGCGGCCATGGGATCTTCGGCGTCGAATTCTTCGTTGCCGGTGACCGGGCGATCTTTTCCGAATTGAGCCCTCGCCCCCATGACACCGGCATGGTGACCTTGATCGGCCAGAATCCCAACGAGTTCGAGCTGCACCTGCGGGCCATCCTCGGGTTGCCGATCCCGACGATCGAATTGGCTGGTCCCTCCGCTTCGGCGGTGATCCTCGCCGACCGCGAATCTCACGAGTTCAGCTTCTCCGGGGTGGCCGAAGCTTTGGCCCAAGGCGAGCCCGGCAAGGCGGTCGACCTGCGCCTGTTCGCCAAGCCCAATACGCTCAGGAACCGCAGAATGGGCGTGGCCCTGGCGCAGGGTAGCGATGTCGAAGAGGCGGTGGGCCGCGCGGTCGCGGCGGCGGCGAAGGTAAAAATTGAATATCGCGATTGAGTAATTGCATATTCATGCATAAATTTGCATAGGCCGCGCATGGTCCGTGCCGCGATCCTTGGCGCCTCCGGTTATGTCGGCGGCGAATTGATGCGCCTCATCGCCCTCCACCCGGCGATGGAGGTCGGCGTTGCCTATGGTGCTTCAAACGCCGGGCAGAAGGTCAGTGCGGTCCATCCGCACCTGGCGCTCGCCTACCCCGATAGGGCGTTTGAAGCGTGGGATCCGGCGCTGCTCAGCGGCTGCGACCTGATCCTCGCCGCCCTGCCCCATGGCGAAACCCAGCGGCTGGCCGACGAGCTGATCGCGCCGGGCATTGCAGTGGTCGACCTCGGCGCCGATTTCCGGCTCGACAGCGCGGAAGAGTTCGAGCGCTGGTACGGTGAGCCCCATGCCCGGCCCGACCTGCTCGGCCAGTTCACTTATGGGCTGCCGGAATTCTTTCGCGACCGGATCAGGGGTTCGAAGCTGGTCGCTGCGCCCGGCTGCTATCCGACCGCCGCCAGCCTCGCGCTCAAGCCGCTGGTCGAGGCCGGCGTGATCGAACGGCAGGGCATCGTCGTCGACGCCGCCTCGGGGGTCAGCGGGGCGGGCCGCGCCGCCAGTGCGGGCACCCATTTCTGCGCCGTCGAAGGGAGCTTTCGCGCCTACGGGCTAACCAGCCATCGACACACGGCGGAAATGCAAATGGTGTCGGGCGCCAACATATTGTTCACCCCCCACCTGATGGCCGCCAGCCGCGGCATCCTCGCCACCTGCTATGCCCGGGCCACCGGTCCGTCGGAACCGCTAGCCATCCTGCGCGAGGTTTATGCGGGAGAGCCCTTCATCCACGTCGGGGAGACCCCACCCGAGACCAAATGGGCGACCGGATCCAACGCCGCCTTCCTCAGCGCACGGTACGACGATCGCACGGGCACCGTCGTCGCGCTGGCCGCGATCGACAATCTCGGCAAGGGCGCGGCCGGACAGATGATCCAGTGCGCCAATCTGATGCTCGGCCTCGATGAGCGCGCGGGCCTGTCGAACATGGGAGTATATCCATGAGCGTTACCGTTGCAGAAGGTTTCGTCGCGTCCGGCCTTCATGCCGGGATCAAGGCCGGCGGACGTCGCGACGTCAGCCTGTTGGCCACCGACGACGGCAAGCCGGTGCCGGCCGCGGCGGTTTTCACCCAGAACAAGTTTCGGGCACCGCCGGTCGAGGCCAGCCTCGAGCGGTTGAACGTGTCGGGCGGCATGGCGAGCGGAGTGATCGTCAACAGCGGCAACGCCAATGCCGGCACCGGCGCCAAGGGCCGCGCCGATGCCGAGGAAATGTGCTCCGCCGCGGCGAGTGAGATCGGCTGCGATCCGCGCGACATGCTGGTCTGCTCGACCGGCCTGATCGGATACCGGCTGCCGATGCGCAAGATCCTGACCGCCATCCCGCAGCTCGGCGAAACGCTGAGCCGGGAGGGTCATCGCGATGCGGCCAAAGGCATCCTCACCACCGATACGCGGCCGAAGGAGGCCCGGATCGTGCGCGACGGCTATGCCATCGGCGGCATGGCCAAGGGTTGCGGCATGCTGGCGCCCAACATGGCGACCATGCTCGCCTTTCTCACCACCGACGCCAAGCTGTCGCCCGAGGAATTGAAGCCGATCCTGTTCCGGGCCGCCGACGCCACGTTCAACAGCCTGATCACGGACGGCGCCACCTCGACCAACGATACGGTCATGCTGTTCGCCAGCGGGCGCAAGGGCCGCCCGGCCGACCTCGCGCGGTTCGAGGATGATGTACGCCAGCTGTGCGAGGAACTGATGCTGCAAATGGCGCGCGATGCGGAAGGAATGACCAAGCTGGTGGTTATCCGCGTCATCGGTGCAGCCAATGACGCCCAGGCAAGGCTGGTTGCCCGCTCGATCGGCAACAACCAGCTGATCAAGTGCAGCTGGTATGGCGGCGACGCCTATTGGGGCCGGCTGCTGGCCGAGGCCGGATCCTGCGGGGTCGACTTCGAAACCGAAGCAGCCAGCGTTAGCTACGGCGGCATCACGGTCGCCGAGGCAGGGGTTGAAATTGCCCACGATGCCGAGACCGTGCGCGCCCATATGAAGGGCGATGAGATCGACATTGTGGTCGACCTCGGATTGGGCAGCGGCGCCGGCCGTGCCGTTTCGGTCGACCTCGGCCCCGGCTACATCAAGGAAAATGCGGCGACGTCATGATCACTACCAACGAGACCGCGCGCATCCTGATCGAGGCGCTGCCCTATATCCGGCGCTTCACCGGCAAGACCATCATCGTCAAGGTCGGCGGGCTGCCGATGACCGATCCCGAGCGCATGCGCAGCCTGGCCAAGGACATATTGCTGCTCCACTCCGTCGGGATCCGGCCGGTTCTGGTCCATGGCGGCGGTCCGCAGATCGACGTCGAAATGGCCAAGGCGGGGATCGAGGTGAAGCGCGTCGATGGCCTCAGGGTAACGGACGCCGAGGCGCTCGACATCGTCCGCATGGTGCTCGTCGGCAAGACCAACCGCGACCTTGTCGCCGCGATCAATGCGCTGGAGCCGGTCGCGATCGGGGTCGCCGGCGAGGATGGGCGGCTGCTCGAAGTCGAGCCGGTCGACGAGCGCCTGGGCTATGTCGGGCGCGTCACCAAGGTCCGCGGCGCCTTGCTGCACGACTTCCACGACGACGGGCTGATACCGGTAGTATCGACGGTTGGCGCGGATGCATCGGCGCAGCCGTATAACGTCAACGCCGACGACGCTGCCCGGGCCATCGCGGTGGCAATGAGGGCGGAGAAGATCATTTATCTGACCGGTGCACCGGGCCTGCTGGAGAATCCGGCCGATCCCTGCAGCCTGGTCCACCGCCTGACCGCCGCCGAAGCGCGCCGCCGCATTGCCGACGACGGTGTCACCGGCGGCATGATTCCCAAGCTGCTCGCCTGCGCCGAGGCGGTGGAGGGAGGGGTCGGCAGCGCGCACATGATCGACGGGCGCGCCGAGCACGCCATCCTGGTCGAATTGTTCACCGACCAAGGCGTCGGCACGATGGTAATCGGGGAGAACGGCGGATGACCGGCAAGGTACAGCGCCAGCGGATGATCGCCGACTGGCTGCGAGAGTTTCGCGTTGGCAGCCAGGAAGAGGTCGTGGCTCGCTTGTCGATGGCCGGGATTGTTGCGACCCAGGCCACCGTCAGCCGTGATCTGCTGGAGCTCGGCGCCGTGAAGACTCAAGCGGGAGGGGATCATCCGCTACGTCATGCCCGACCAGGTCGAGCCCGGTCACGCCGCGGCCAAACTGGATCGGCTGCTCGCCGAGTGGGTCGACGCCATTGTTCCAGCGGGAAATATCCTGGTGCTGAAAACCCCGCCGGGCTCCGCCAACCTGGTCGCCAATGCACTCGATGCCGCCGGCCTGGAGGAAGTGGCGGGAACGATTGCCGGTGACGACACAATTTTCGTGGCGCTGGCCAACGGCGCGAACCCCGACACCGTCGCCAACATATTGCAGCAACGCCGGTCCGGAGCCTAATCGACGATCGGCGCGTTCCGCCGCGAACAGGAGAGGTCTATGTACCGTTGCGCAGTCTTGCTGATTTCTGCCTGCCTGCTCGCCTCCTGCGGCGGCTCCGAGGAGGCCGCCCCGCCGCTGCAGAACGACATCATGGTGCGGAGCGACGCGCAGCAGCAACTGTTCGACTTGAACGACCTCGATCGGGCGATCGCGCTTGAAGCGGGCCATTGCCGATCAGGGGCTGAGGTGCAGCCAGATCGTCTCGACCGGCTTCGTAACCCGGTACAAGGACATGGACATGTGGAGTGCGACCTGCAGCGACGACCGGCAATGGGCCTTGTTCGTCGCAGCCAATGACAGCGTCCAGGTCCGCCTCTGCACCGACAATGAGAAGGTCGGACTTCCCGCCTGTACGGTTCAGCCCGGCACCGAGGGCGGCACCGGGCTGGAGAATTTAGCCGGTAATAGCGCAGGCTAGCGAGTTACGCGCAGCCTACTGATCGCACTTGCGGGATTCTTTATATTCACCCGTCGACGACTTTTCCTTGAGGGTCACGCACTTGCCCTGGCGGATTTCCTCGCGCCAGCTGCCGTCGGCGTTGGACTGGCGATCGCCCTTGGGCACCCGCTTGCCGTCCTTTATTTCCCAGTTGAAGTTCTTGGGCGTGGCCTGGTCGCCGCTGATTTGGGCATAAGCGGCCGAAGCGGCGGTCGCGGCCAGCGCCAGGGCGCCGGCTCCCAGAAGAATTTTCCACGTGCGAGTCATGTCACTCACTCCTTGGCCCCTTCTATGGACCATTCCAGCTTAACGCGGGCTGACGTGTCGTTTCGTCGACATAAACGCCCGAATCGCCTCCCAATGGGGCATAATACACGCAAAAAGCCCCCGCCCGACAGGGCGAAGGCTTGCTCGTCGCATTGTTGCGGACGTGCGGGACTTAGCCCTGGCGCGCCTTGAAGCGCCGGTTCGTCTTGTTGATGACGTAAGTCCGGCCGCGGCGGCGAATAACGCGGCAATCGCGATGGCGCGACTTCAGCGACTTCAGTGAATTGCGAATCTTCATGGCCGGAACGCCTGCCTTACGTCTTTTGAAATTGGTGGAATGAGTGGAAAATCCGCCGGCTCCCTATGGGCGGAACGCTCGTAAGTCAATCCTCGGTGCTGATGTTGGCGGCTTCGAGCACCAGTGTCAGCGCCTGGCGGTCCCTCTCGCCAATCTCCGGCCGCCAGATCTCGAACAGCAGGATTATGCGCTGCTGGTCCGATCGGTTCCATGCCTCATGCTCCATGCTGTCATCGAAGATCAGCAGTTCGCCTTGGCGCCAATCACGCTGCCGGTTGCCGACGCGGAGCGTACAAGCGGGGGGAACGACCAGCGGCAAGTGACAGATCAGACGGAAGTTGAACAGGCCGTGGTGAGGACGGATATGGGCGCCGGGCTTGAGCAGGGAGAAAAGCGCCATCGGGGCGCGTCCGGCGACACGCGGCAATGGGGCCAGCGCCAGCGCCTCCAGGGTCTCCGGGAACTGCTCGGCATGGCCCGTGACCGGCTCACCGGCCTTGAGCAAATGATAGGCACTCCAGCTTGCATCGCCGGCGAGATGGGCATTGGGCGCCGTTCCGCCCGATTTGTCCGCATCTGCCGCGACATAGGGTTCGAATTCCTCGGCCTGGGAACGGAGCAGCGCTTCCAGCTCCCCCTTGATCCCATCGCTCCGGGATTCGAGTTCGGCGGCCCATCCGAACTCATCACGTTCGTAAAAAGGCCGCTGCGGCAGCCCCGGGAAATAGAAGCTGGTTGGCTGCTGCAGCTGGATCGGGACATCGCCACGCAGGATCGCCAGCGCCTCTTCGATCGCTTCGCTGCGCTTGCCGGGACCAAAGCCGCCCTTGGCCAATGAATCGTCGATCCGGGCGGCTCGTTCGGCGATGTGCCGATCGATCCATTGCGCCGCGCGATTGATCTCGCTGGCCAGCATCGGCGGCAGGTCCTGCTTGTTCCGGCGCGCCTGCTCGGCAATCGCCAGCGCCCTTTGATAGGGCGCCATCGCGGCGTCATTGTCGCCCGCGCGGCTCAGCGCCGCGCCCTTCATCAGCAATCCGCCGAGATGGTGAGGCTGTTGCGCCAGCAGCCGGTCAATGGCTGCCAGCTCGCCTTCCCGATCGCTGTCGATCCGGCACGCCTGCGCCAGCAGGAATAGCGCGGGCGGCAGCGACGCTGGTCCGGTCAGCGGCTGCAGCAGTGCGCGGGCCGCGGCGCCATCGCGGCGGCCGAGGGCATCGGTCGCCTGCTTGAGGATGGCGTCGGCACCGGGCTGGTCCATCAGCGCGCCGCCCTTGGCCCGCCGGGATCGAACAGATCGCCGAAATAGTCGGCCTTGAGCCACAGCGGACGGCTTGGAGCGTCGGCCATCGCCCTGGCGATGCGGTAGTTGAGCAATGCGTAGCGGGCGCCGGAAGCCCAATCGATTTTCTGAGTGAGGTCGTCCTTGGTCGAATGATAGGTCTTGCCGAGGAAGGAGTCCCAATGACCTTTGCCGCCATTGGCGTGACCGGTCATCAGCAGCACCGCCGGCACCCCCCGCCTGACAAGCATATAATGGTCGGAACGGGTGAAGATCGCTTCCTCTGGCATCGGATCCGGACTGACCGCGACGCCCATCGACCGGCCGGCCTCGGCAACCATCGCGCCGATCGTCGAATGATCCGCGCCAAAGGCGATCACGTCGGTGAACGGGTAAAGCAGCATCGGCATGTCGAGGTCGACCGCTCCGACGATACTCGAGGCCGGGACGGTGGGATGGTTGGCATAATAGTCCGCGCCGAGCAGGCCCCGCTCCTCCCCGGTATTGGCGACGAACAGGATCGACCGATTGGGACGAACCGGCTGGGCGGCGAACTGGCGCGCCGCCTCCAGCATGGTCGCAACGCCGGCCGCATTGTCGATCGCGCCATTGTAGATGGAATCCTCGCCCGGCTTGGCGTCGGTCCTGCATGCCGAGATGATCAAGATGGCCCATCAGGACGACATGTTCGGCCGCCAGCGTTGGGTCGGAGCCTTTCAGCAGCCCCACCACCTCGGGACTGGTAAAATCCTCCCACTTGCTTTCGGCCTCGATCTTGATCGTCGGACGAAGGACGAAGCCGCGCGGGCCAACCCGGCTGTTGGCCTTTGCCTCCTTGCGCACGCCATCGAGCGACTTGGCAGCGCCTTCAAACAGGCGCGCTGCCCATTCGTTCGACACCGACATCTGCAACCTCAGACCCGGCGGAACCGATCCGGCCTTGCCGCTCTGGTCGACCCAGTCGATCAGCGGCCGGCCGCCACGCGCCACGCCACTTCCGCGCTGGCCGTCATTGCGCGGGATCTCGAGGAAGCCGATGGCGCCCGCCGCGGCGGCGAACCGGTCCTTGCTGCTGGCGAGATGCGCCCCGACATCGCTCGGCAGGCCCTTCGGCATCCCGTTCAGGGCAACCGCAATCTTGCCCTTGAGGTCGAGCCCCCGATAATCGTCGAGGCGGTAGCGCGCGTCGCTGATGCCATAGCCGACGAAGACGAATCCGGCCGACAACTGGCGAACCTTCTCGGTCACGCTGGGGCGGACGGTGGCGTCCTTGGCAGTGTCGAGCGTCACCGGCCGTCCTCCGATCGACACGGTCAGCGCCGGCTGCTTCTCGTAGGAGGCGCGGCGGAAAGGCACCTGCTGGAACCAGGTGCCCTTGTCCCCTGCCGGCTCCAGCCCGATCGCCCGGAACTGCGATGCGACATAGTCGGCCGCGATGAGATAGCCTTTGGAGCCGGTATCCCGCCCTTCGAGATGGTCGGACGCCAGGAACTCGACGTCGGCGCGCACCCGGCGGGCGATGTCCTGCTCGACCGAGGGGGACGGCTGGGCCTGGGCGGTCGAGGCAATGACGATCAGGGCGGCGGCAAGCAGACGCATCAAGCACTCCCGAAATTCGCGGCATTAACCGCCGGTTATGGCTTGAGGGCTAGTCGAGCCGTCGCCCCGGCGCCAGTGCTGCGGCTCAACGTCGGTCGATTTCACCGGGATTTGCCGATTGGCGCGCATCGCACTATGGCCGCCGCGACAGCAACTTTGCCAGATAATCAGGGACATCCATGAGCATCACGATTTCGAGCGCCTTCGACGCCGGCAACATCCGCGTCGTCGGTCAAAAGGGCGACACCATCGATCTCGAGATCGTCAAGGACCACATGAGCGACTTCCACCAGTGGTTTCATTTCCGCCTGGCCGGCGCCGGCGGCCGCGAAGTGACCCTGCGGATCGTCAATTGCGGCAGCTCTGCCTATCCCGACGGTTGGCCCGACTATAAGGCCTGCGTCTCCCTCGACCGTGAGGACTGGACCCGGATCCAGGGCACCAGCTATGCCGACGGCGTCCTCACCATCCGCTTCGTGCCCGAGACAGACCTTGTTTGGGTCGCCTATTTTGCCCCCTATTCGATGGAGCGGCACCATGACCTGGTGTCGACCGTCGCTGCGCTTCCCGGCGTCGAGTACCGCAGCCTGGGCAAGAGCCTCGATGGGCAGGACATCGATTGCCTGACGCTGGGTGAGGGCGACCTCACCGTCTGGCTATACGCTCGTCAGCACCCCGGCGAGACGATGGCCGAATGGTGGATGGAAGGTGCGCTGGAGAAGCTTACCGACCCCGACGACCCCGTCTCGCGCGTTCTGCGCCGCGAATGCAGCTTTCACGTCGTGCCCAACATGAACCCGGACGGATCACGCCGCGGGCACCTGCGCACCAATGCGGCCGGGATCAATCTCAACCGCGAGTGGCATGCGCCTTCGGCCGAGAAGAGCCCGGAAGTGCTGTGCGTGCGAACTGCGATGGACCAAACCCCGCCCGACTTCGCGATGGACGTGCACGGCGATGAGGCGATCCCGGCCAACTTCCTCGCCGGGTTCGAGGGCATCCCGTCGATCAGCGAACGCCAGAGCCGACTGTTCCACCTGTTCAGCGAGACGCTCGAGCGAATTTCACCCGACTTCCAGACCCGCCAGGGCTATGAGATCCCGGCGCCGGGCGGGGCCAATATGTCGATGTCGACGACCCAGCTGGCCGAACGCTTCGGCTGCGTGTCGATGACGTTGGAGATGCCGTTCAAGGACAATTTCGACCTGCCCGACGAAGTCTATGGCTGGTCGCCGGAACGGTCGAAATATCTCGCCGGCGCCTGCCTCGACGCGCTCCACGCCATTCTGCCCGAGCTGAAGAAGGCCAAGGCGCAGAAGGCCAAGACGACCGAGAAGGTGGATGCCTGATGCCTACCCTGGTCCTGCTTCGTCACGGCCAGTCGCAGTGGAACCTGGAGAACCGCTTCACCGGCTGGTGGGACGTCGACCTTAGCGAGCAAGGCATTGCCGAGGCGCGCGAAGCCGGCAAGCTGCTCGCGCAACGCGGATTCGAGTTCGATCGCTGCTTCACCTCGCTGCAGACCCGGGCCATTCGTACGTTGCACCTGGTGCTGCACGAATTGAAATCGCTGTGGCTGCCGGTCACCAAGGACTGGCGTCTCAATGAGCGCCACTATGGCGGCCTGACCGGGCTCAACAAGCAGGAGATGATCGACCGGGTCGGGGCCGAACAAGTCAAAGTCTGGCGCCGATCGTTCGATACCCCTCCTCCGCCGCTGGAGGCCAACAGCCCGTACCAGGTGGCCGGCGATCGCCGATATGCCGGCATCGCCATCCCGGAGACCGAGAGTCTGAAGGACACGATCGGCCGCGTATTGCCCTACTACGACGCCGAAATCGCGCCGTCACTGCTACGGGGCGAGCGGGTGATGATCTCCGCGCACGGAAATTCGCTCCGCGCGCTCGAGAAGCATCTGTCGAACATCGCCGATACCGACATCGTCGGGCTGGAAATTCCGACCGGCCAGCCGATCGTGTACGAGCTCGGCGACGATTTGTCGGTCAAGGATCGCTTTTACCTGAGCGAGCGCTGAGCCGCAGCAGCCGTTTGCAACGACAGTCCCGGGCAGCCTAAGCGGCTGCCTTGACCCGGTACATCGCCTTGTCGGCGCGGGCGAGAATCGTGGCCGGGGTATCGCCTTTTTCGATCAACGTGACCCCGATCGCTACCGACAGCGGGAGCGGTGTGCCCTCGAACAGGAATTCCTCGCGAGCAATGCTGTCGACCAGCCGCTCAGCTGTCTCCAGGGCGCTTTTTTCGTCGGCATGGTCGAGCAATACGCAAAATTCGTCGCCGCCGAGTCGGGCGACCAGATCATTGGCGCGGGTTCCGGCAAGCAGCTTTTCGGCAACCTTCACCAGCGCGGCATCGCCACCGACATGGCCAAACCGGTCGTTCAGTATCTTGAGGTCGTTCAAATCCACGAACAGCATTGCCACCGGCGTGCCGTGACGTTCATGCCGCGCGATCATCATTTCCAGTTCGCGCAGCATTCCGCGGCGATTGGCGAGCGGAACCAGCGGATCCTGGTGCGCCAGCCGATCCAACTCTTCGACCTTGAATTCCAGCTGCGCGATATCGGCACGCAAACGCGTGATTTCTTCCAATAGCTGCGCTGGGTCGCGCCTTTCCAGTGCGACGTCATGCATTGCATCAGCCCCCGAATATCCACGGAGGCTTAGCCGAATTTGATGACAATGTGGATTTGTAAATCGCACCCTGTCCCGGATTGCGCCACGCGGCACAGCCCTTTAAGCCTCCAGTTCCTGGAGGCGTTGAGGAATTTCGAATGGCCGATCCGTTGATCGGGGTCATCATGGGCAGCACCTCAGACTGGGAAACGATGCGCCATTCGTCTGAAACGCTCGAAGCCCTCGGAGTTGCCCATGAAACGCGCGTCGTTTCAGCCCATCGCACTCCGCAAGCGGCTGTTCGATTATGCGCAGTCGGCCAAGTCTCGCGGGTCTGAAGGCGATCATCGCCGGCGCAGGCGGCGCCGCCCATCTGCCCGGCATGGCCGCCTCGATGACCGCGTTGCCGGTGCTCGGCGTCCCGATCGAGAGCAAGGCGCTGAAGGGCATCGATAGCCTGCTGTCGATCGTGCAGATGCCGGCCGGGATCCCGGTGGGCACGCTGGCAATCGGCAAGGCAGGGGCGATCAACGCCGCGCTTTTCGCCGCCGCGATGCTCGCCGCCCAGGACGAGGCGCTGGCTGCCCGCCTGGCCGACTGGCGGTCCCGGCAGACCGAAGCGGTGCCCGAACAGCCAGAATGAGGTTCCCTCCCGGATCCATCATCGGCATATTGGGAGGCGGCCAGCTGGGCCGGATGATGGCCTTGGCCGCGGCCCGGCTCGGCTACCAATGCCATATCCTCGACCCGCACGAGCATCCCTGCGCGGCCGAAGTCTCGGCCCGTTTCACCCGCGCGCAATTTGACGACGAGGAAGCGCTGAAGCGCTTCGCCGGCGAGTGCGACGTCGTCACCTATGAATTCGAAAATATCCCCGTCGCGCCGCTTGGCGGTGCTCGGCGACAAGCTAATCCCGGGCACGCGCAGCCTGGAGGTGGCGCAGGATCGCGGATTTGAGAAGCGCTTCCTTGAAAGCTGTGGAGTGCGCGTTGCAGCTTGGCGCGAAGTTGACGGGGAACGGGATGTGATCGCGGCGCTCGAGGAACTCGGCGCGCCGATCCTGCTGAAGAGCCGGCGATACGGCTATGACGGCAAAGGCCAGGTCTGGGTTCATCGCACGGAGGACGCTGCAACGGCGTGGGAGTCGATCGGCCGGCAGCCGGCCGTCGCGGAGGCCCGGATGAGCTTCGAGTCGGAGTTCAGCGTAATTCTCGCTCGGGGTCGCAACGGTGAAACTTCCGCATTCCCGCTGACCCGCAATCATCATGAAGGCGGCATTCTGCGTACCTCGACCGTTCCCGCCGGGCCGCAGATTGAGGCCATGGCGGATGAGGCGGTGGCGGCCGCCAAAGCGATCGAAGAGGCGCTGGTCCATGTCGGAGTCCTGACGGTCGAGTTTTTCGCGTGCGCCGAAGGCCCCGTCGTCAACGAGATCGCACCGCGGGTGCACAACAGCGGTCACTGGACCATCGAGGGCGCCCACACCTCGCAATTCGAGCAGCACCTGCGCGCCATCCTCGGCCTGCCGCTGGGCGATCCGTCGATGGTTGCGGCCGGCGCAACGATGGAAAATCTGATCGGACCGGACGTCGAGCGCTGGTCCGGGATCCTCGCAGAACCCGGTGCTCGCTTGCATCTCTACGGCAAGGGCGAAGCTCGACCGGGCCGGAAGATGGGGCATGTCACGCGACTGGGATGAAGCGAGAGGTCAGGGCATCGCTTTGGACTGGGCCGAGGCCGCACAACCGGCATTTGGTAACCCCTTTCCATGCCACCCGGCGATCCGACGCGACCGATCTATCGGTAACGACCGCTGGGGCGCCCACCGCAACAAGACGCGGCTCGTCGATGAGGCGCCCTGCTCGCAACCGGGACGTTGAGCTTGCCTAGCTGGGCCCGCCACCGAGCGTGCTGGGCTGGTCCGGGCTGACCCGACCATCCTGGACCCGCTTCAAGGTTCTGTTTTTCTCGTCCTCGACTTGTTTCCAATCCGAGGCCTTCATGCAGGTCTTCTTCGGCCTGGAAAGGCGGGAGCCGGTTATATAGGTCTCGTTCCGCTTGCAGACGATCTTGTCCTCGTCCTTTGCTGGCTCTCCCGCCTGAACAGGACCGGCCAACAGGCTGAGGACGATGGGAAGTGCAACAAGGTATCGCACTCCCGCATCCTTTTCTGATGGCCCGGCGGCAATGCCGCCGGGCGTTAAACCTATCAGCGCGCCTCGACGACCTGGACCGGAATGCCAAGCTTGTCGAGTTGCGGTTTGACCTTGGCGGCATCGCCGACCACCACCCAGGTGAAGCTGTTGGGGTCAACCGCGCTACGCATCGCCTGGTCGAGACTGACCTGAGTCAGCGCCCGATACTTGTCACCCAGCAGCTCATAATAATTGTCCGGCCGGCGATAGAGCGAGTTGGACATCATCGCCCCCAGGACGGCGGGGCCTGTCTCGAACCGACCCGGAAGCTGCTGCGACAAATTGGCTACGGTGCGGTCCAGCTCGTCCCTGGTGACACCCTTCTTGCCGAGGAAACCGGCCACCTGTTCGTTCAGCGCCTTGATCGAATTGCCGGTCCGGTCGGCCTGAACCGGCGCACTGATCAGATAGGGGACCGCATGGATGTTGAGCCCGATCGAACCGCGCACGCCGTATGACCAGCCCTTGGTCTCCCGCAGGTCCATGTTGATGCGCGACAGGAAATTGCCCCCGAGCACATCGTTGGCGCTGGTTACCGGCACCACGTCGCCGAACGGATCGACCGGGGTCAGCTGAGCGCCGAGGATTACCGACTGGGGTGAGCCGGGGCGGTCGATGAAGACGACCCTGGCCTTCGTCGGCCGTGCCGGCGGAGCGGAGAAATTCTTCACACCCCTGGGCGCGGCTGGCGCTGCCCAGTTACCGAACCGCGCCTCGATCTGCGGCTGGATCTCCGACAGCGGCAGGTTGGAGACGACGAAAATCTCCATATTGTCCGGGCCGCAGCCAGCTGTCGTGGAAGCGGACGAGGTCGTCGCGGGTCAACGCCGTGACCGCCGCCGCCTCGCCGAGGTTGGTCGTCGCATAAGGATGATCCTCGCCGTAGATCAACGCGGGAAGTGCGCGGGCAGCGATTGAGTTGGGCTCCTTCTGCGCCTGCGAGATCGCAGTCAGCGTTTGTGTCTTCACCCGGTCGAGCTCGGCGGGATTGAAATCCGGACGCTGGACGATGTCGGCCAAAAGATCGAGCGATGGCCCGAGATTGGCGGACAATGCCGACAGCGTAACGTTGGACCGATCAGCTCCGCCCGCCGCCGAGATCTGGGCGCCGAGCCGCTCCTGCTCCTCGGCGATCTGCTGGCTGGTGAGACCGTCGGCGCCTTCCTCGAGCAGCGACAGCGTCAGGTTCTGCAGGCCGCGCCCGGCACGGATGTCAGCAGCATATCCCGCGTCGAACGACAGCGCGAGGTTGGTCACCGGGACCGCCGTCCGCTGCGCGTAGGCCAGCTTCACGCCATTGGCCAAGACGATATGCTGCACGTCGGGGAAGTCGAGCGGCGGAGTCTGGCCGATGGCCGGAACCGGGCGCACCGTCTTCTTGCTCGGTATATCGGCCTTGGCCTTCTTCGGGCCCTTGGCTTCTTCGTAAGGTGGACGGTCGCCCGGTTCGAGCCTGACGTGGAAGGCGGGACGGCTCAGCCACTGCTGCATGGCAGCCTTGATTTGCGCCGGAGTGACGGCCGCATAGGCGTCGAGTGTCTTCTTGTAGAATTCGCTATCGGCCGCATAGACCTGACCCTCGGCGAGGGCGACCGCCTTGCCGCCGAAGCCGCCGACCTGTTCGAGCCCGCGGATCCTCCCGGCCACGTCCTGGGTCGCGGCGCGCTTGACCTCATCCTCGGTCGGACCGTTGGCGAGATAGTCGGCCATGATCTCGTCCAGCCGCTTGTCGACCACCGCGGGGTCCACGCCGGGTTTCACCTTTGCGATGACCTGGAACATGCCTAGGCGATGAAACGGCTGAACTCCCGCGGTGACCGATACCGCCAGCTTCTCGTCACGCACCAGGATCCGGTCGAGCCGTGAGCTTGCTAGGCCGCCGAGGATCGAGCCGCCGAGGTCGAGCGCCGCGAGCTGGTCCGACAGCAGGCCGGGCACCGCCCAATGACGCTGCAGCTCCACTGCGGCGACGCGATCCTTCATGACGATCGACTTGGCTGCCGCCAGCGTCGGCACGTCGGCTTGGGCCGGATTGTTGCCCGGGCCGCGCGGGATGGCCGCGAAATATTTCTCGACCAGCGGCCGCGCCTCGGCCGCGCTGATGTCGCCGGCCAGCACCAGCACCGCATTGTTGGGCGCATATTTGTCGATGAACCACTGCTTCACGTCGCGTAGCGAGGCGGAATCCAGGTCGGCCATCGAACCGATCGTGTCATGCTGATAAGGGTGGCCGTTGGGGAACAGGTTGGCCAGCACCTCGTAATCGACCAGGCCGCCGGGGCGGTTGTCGCCCTGGCGCTTCTCGTTCTGGACGACGCCGATCTGGTTATCGAGCTTCTCTTGGGTGACCGCACCGAGCAAATAGCCCATGCGATCGCTTTCCATGAACAGCCCCATGTCGAGCGCGCCGCGCGGCACCGTCTGGAAATAGTTGGTGCGGTCGAACCAGGTAGTGCCGTTGTAGTCGGTGGCACCGACCTTCTGCAGATATTCGAAGAAGTCGCCCGGCAGGTTCTCCGAACCGTTGAACATGATGTGTTCGAACAGATGGGCGAAGCCGGTCTTGCCCTGTGGCTCGTCCTTGGACCCGACATTGTACCAGGTGCTGATCGCTACCACGGGCGCCTTGCGGTCCTCATGGACGATGACCGTGAGGCCGTTGTCGAGCACGAACTTCTGGTGCGGGATGGCGACCTGGTCGACCAGAGCCGACACCGGTGCCGGTTCGGCCGGGGCCGGCGCGGCCGGTGCAACCGCGGCTGCCAGCTCGCGGCTGGCGGCGGACTCTACGGCGGCGCTTGGCGCGCAGGCGGCCAGCAACGAAACGCTGGCAAGAAGCAGCGAAAGACGACGATCAGCTAAACGCATGAAACAACTCCCCAATGACCCCAGTGGATTTGCCACGAACCCTAGTGCGACGCGCGCGCGATGCAAATCTGTTCGATCAACAGCGGCAGTCGCTCGACGAACGGTGCGGCCGGTACCATGCCCCGCCGCACCGACGTTTCAATAATTACTGGCCACTCGCAGCTGGCGCGCCGGTTGGAATGCCGCCCAGCTGGCCGACCAGCTTGTAGGCGGCCGCCGCGGCGAAAGTCAGACGACGCATATTACCCCCCGTCAATTAATCGATGGGGTTCCGTAACATCGATGCGCGCGGGATGCGAGATCGGGATTTGCCGGCATTGAGTGACAGTGCAAGCACCACATGCTAGGCGCCGCGCAAATCCTACAGCGTGAAGCAGAAACCTTGACCACCCCCCGCAAAAATATCCGCAATTTCAGTATCATAGCCCATATCGACCATGGCAAGTCGACGCTTGCCGACCGGCTCATCCAGACCACCGGCGGCCTCACCGAGCGCGAAATGGTGCGCGGGCAGATGCTCGACAATATGGAGATCGAGCAGGAGCGCGGGATCACCATCAAGGCGCAGACCGTGCGGCTGAAGTGGAAGGCGGCGGACGGCGAGACCTATGAGCTCAACCTGATGGACACGCCCGGCCACGTCGACTTCGCCTATGAAGTGTCGCGGAGCCTGGCCGCCTGCGAGGGCGCGCTGCTGGTGGTCGACGCGGCCCAGGGGGTCGAGGCGCAGACGCTGGCCAACGTCTACCAGTCGATCGAGCATGACCATGAGATCGTGCCGGTGATCAACAAGATCGACCTGCCCGCCGCGGAGCCGGAAAAGGTCCGCGCCGAGATCGAGGACATCATCGGCCTCGACGCCTCGGAGGCGGTGCTGGCCAGCGCCAAGTCCGGGATCGGCATCGAGGAGGTGCTGCAGGCGATCGTCGACAAGATCCCGCCGCCCAAGGGCGACGCGGCGGCCCCGCTCAAGGCGATGCTGGTCGACTCATGGTACGACCCCTACCTCGGCGTGGTCGTGCTGGTCCGGGTGATGGACGGCGCGATCCGGAAGGGCCAGCAGATCAAGTTCATGCAGGCCGGCACCACCCACCTGGTCGACCGCGTCGGCTGCATGACCCCGAAGATCGAGCAATTGAACGAGCTGGGCGCGGGCGAGATCGGCTTCATCACCGCCCAGATCAAGGAGATCAGCGAGGCCCGGGTCGGCGACACCATCACCGACGCCAGGCGGCCCGCGACGGAGGCGCTGCCGGGGTTCAAGGAAGTCCAGCCGGTGGTGTTCTGCGGCCTGTTTCCGACCGACGCGGCCGATTTCGAGAAGCTCCGCGACTCCCTCTACAAGCTG
This sequence comes from uncultured Alphaproteobacteria bacterium, assembly GCA_963844355.1. Lineage (GTDB taxonomy): Bacteria > Pseudomonadota > Alphaproteobacteria > Sphingomonadales > Sphingomonadaceae > Sphingomicrobium. The sequence goes on along the minus strand of CAWJNY010000001.1, from coordinate 34,617 downwards.
CGCCTCAACGACGCCTCGTTCAGCTTCGAGATGGAGACCAGCGCGGCGCTCGGCTTCGGCTTCCGCTGCGGCTTCCTCGGCCTGCTGCACCTGGAGATCATCCAGGAGCGGCTGACCCGGGAATATGACCTCGACCTGATCACCACCGCGCCGTCGGTGGTCTATCGCATCGCGCTGTCGAAATCGAAGAATGAGGACGCGCAGACCATCGAGCTGCACAACCCGGCCGACATGCCCGACCCCAACCGGATCGAGATGATCGAGGAGCCGTGGATCGAGGCGACCGTCTATGTCCCCGACGAATATCTCGGCGCGGTCCTCAAGCTGTGCCAGGACCGGCGCGGCATCCAGAAGGACCTGACCTATGTCGGCCACGGGGCGAGCACCCGGGCGCAGGTCAAATATGAGCTTCCGCTCAACGAGGTGGTGTTCGATTTCTACGACCGGCTGAAGAGCCTGTCGAAGGGCTATGCCAGCTTCGACTATCACCAGATCGGCACCCGCGAGGGCGACCTGGTCAAGATGAGCATCCTGGTCAACGAGGAGCCGGTCGACGCCCTGTCGATGATCGTCCACCGCGCCAGCGCCGAAACCCGCGGCCGCGGCATGGTCGAGCGGCTGAAGGAGCTGATCCCCAGGCACCTGTTCAAAATTCCCGATCCAGGCGGCGATCGGCGGCAAGGTCATCGCGCGTGAGACCATCAGTGCGATGCGCAAGGACGTGACCGCGAAATGCTACGGCGGCGATGCGACGCGGAAGCGGAAGCTGCTGGAGAAACAGAAGAAGGGCAAGGCAAGATGCGGGAATATGGATCGGTGTCAGCATCCCGCAGGAGGCGTTTATCGCTGCGCTGAGGATGGGGGATGAAAGCTGAGCGTCCGAGCTTAGGAGAGCGATGGCAACGAGCCGGGAACCGAGGCGAAGAGACGCGAATTCCGGCCGAGGTGCGGCGCAGCCGACACGTTCGACATCACGAATTAGTTCGTGACAATCTACTTTCCATTTTCTGACAGTTTCTTATCTTTCCATTTGCTCGGGGGGAAGCAAGCGCTTGCTAGCGCGGCTGTGTACAATGATGCTGCAGCAATTCCCTGAATTCGGAGGTTACAGCGAAGTCCATCTGGTGGACTCTCCATACGATGGGGGTACCGATGTCTGGACGCGTGTTCACTTGGCTGCATCTCAGCGATTTGCATGTTGGGCAAAGCGGACAAACGTGGCTCTGGCCAACCGTTAAAAATGCACTTTTTAACGACCTTCGTTCCCTCGTAACCAAGACCGGCGCAATCGATCTCATAATATTCTCGGGCGACCTCACCCAAAAAGGTCAGCCAGAAGAGTTCGACAGGCTTGACATTATTCTCCGCGAAATACTTGAGGTCCTGAAAGAACTTGGCTGCGAGCCTCCTATTTTGCCCGTGCCGGGCAATCACGATCTCGTGCGCCCATCGAAATCCAAAGCCACGACGATGCTCCTGAAGCGTTGGTGGGACGAGCCCGCAGCAAGAGAAAGTTTTTGGGAAGAGGGTTCAGAATTGTATTCTGCAGTTCTAGAGCCATTTGAAGCCTATAAAGCTTGGCTCAAGAAGCATTTAAGGCGCCAAAAGGGACTTCAAATAAAAGAAGGCCTAATTTCTGGTGATGTCGCTTGCGCGGTCAAATCGGACGGTGCGCGCATTGGATCATAGGTTTGAATAGTGCTTGGCTGCAATTGGGTGATGGTAGTTACGAACACAAGCTACACGTTGACCCCAGGCAAATTATTGCTGTTACCGACGCCGATCCGGCCAAGTGGTGCAAAATTCATGACATTGCACTGATCGTCACGCACCATCCTACCTCGTGGTTGCATCCTGAAAGCCTGGATCAGTGGAAAAGCGAAATTGACCCGCCGGGTAGATTTGATGCTCACCTTTTTGGACACATGCACGTTCCGGACGCGCAAACTATCACGCAAGGCGGAAGCGAGCCTCGCACCGCACTTCAGGCCGCATCGGTCTTTCGGTCTCGAATATTATGGCGAGAAGCAAAAGCGAATTCATGGGTATAGCGCCGGGGCGATCGACATATCGAATGGCATTAGAACACTGACAATATGGCCCCGAATTCTACAGCGGCACGCAAGCGGCAAATTGAGATTTATCCCAGATCAAAACTTCGAACTGAACGAGGAAAACTCATTCATCCAAGCCTCTTCGGGCCGCAACGAAATTATTAGAACCACCTCACCAGAGGAAGACCTGCCTACCGAGATTTCGCCAGCGGAAGCTTCGGAATTTGATTTACTGCAAACGATACGATTTCGATTGGCCCCGGCCCCGGCTCATAGCGGCGTAAGATTGCCTGAGCAGGAAGCGTGTGTTGCAACTTTAGCGACTGCCGCATAGCTCGGATCCAAGCCGAATGGGGGCTAGGTGGTGATGGCTTCGTGTGGTCCATACTCCAACGGATGGGCAAAGATGACAGCCCTGTGTACCGCTTCGATTTCAGCGAATTTAAAAGCCGCGATGATTTCTTGGACGGCGTAAAGCGTACTACGGGGTCCACCTTTGAGAAGCTTTGCGCTCTTATCGCACGACAGCCGAGCGCTTTCATCGTTTTCGACAACGTGGACGGCAGATCTGGTTCCAGCCCAAGTCAGAGCATGCCGCATGAAGTCCGGCAAATGGCGACAGTTGTTTTGGATTATTGCCCCGACGCGATGGTCTTTATGAGGAGTTGCGCGACACCGCTCGAAGGCGAGCCTCCTATTCGCCTGAGAACCCTCGACGAAGCCGACACAGCAACGTACGTCCTCCATTCTCCCCTCGGAGGAAAGCAACTTAGTCGCCCAGAAAATGCAGCTAAGCTGCATAGAATAACAGATGGAGCTCCAGGTCGTCTTGATGCTGCTCTCAAAAACTTACAGGTTGTGGGCCTAGACGATCTTGTCGCCCAGAATACCGATTATGAAGCGCCCACCGAACACGTTGCTGGAGCGCCGGAATCATTAATACGTACCATAGAAGAACTTAAAGATTCCGACGACCCCCATATAAGACGAAGCTACGATCTTCTGAAAACGCTCACCGTATTCCCGCAGGGCGAGCAATTGGATGCCATCAAGCGGTTCAATAACGCGAATCCCTATTTCCCGCCACACGCGACAGAGCTTTTGGATCGGGGCCTAATTGATGCCTTGCCTATCTCCGAAGTAGCGCCCACCGACCCTGGCGCGGAAGTTCGCATTTTGACCGTGTCTAGATCGGTTCGTGAATATATTCGTGCCAATATGACTTCAGACGATCAAAGACGCTTAGACGAAAGGGCACTTGAGCTATACTTCGGCGACGAATGGAAATTTGGGGAGTTTTCTAGTTCTGGTCGGAGGTTTCATGAACCGCTGCAGCACGGTTACAAGATCGTAAATGCAAATGCGCTGTTAATGCGCCTGTTGCTGCGCGCTGAAACGCAAACTGATGATGATATTACGGCTGCCTTTAGAGTGATTTCCTCGTATTTTGCCGCACTTACGGAGGGAGATCATTATAGAAGCCTAGCCTCTCTGTTTGACGAAATCACAAGCCATTTGGATGATGAAAATCATGCGAGAGAGGCAACAATAATAAAGGGTCAAGCCGCCAGGGCTCTGAGAATGATCGGCGAACGCGAGCGGGCGCGAGATGTTTTAGAGTTCATGGATTTGTCGCTGTTGACGCGCGAGCGCCGTCGTAGCGCACTCTTAAATCTCGCTCTTTGTTACAACGCGCTTGATGATGCCCGTGTACTACAGGTTGCCGAGAGCGTAATCAAACTAGGAAAAAATGAGCCGCAAGCATTGCATGCTCAAATGATAATCTACAATCGAACGGAGACGGGAGCTTCATTGTTTGCAAAGCTCAAGGAATTGGAGGAGCAGGCGAAGCGACGAAAATACTCGAGTTTTGCGAACACGGTTGCCTTGGAGCGATCAACACGAGAAGACATGAGTGAAGTTGAACTGGAACAACTCCTAAATGACGTGTTGGCTCGCGCTCGAGAGGCTAAAGATTTTTATAATGGCGTCCGAGCGATTGTGAAGATTTCTAGCGTAATGCTAGACCGAGGTGAAAAGCTAAGCGGCATTCAGAGGAGTAGGCTAATCAGCGCCTATCATTTTCTATTTAACGAACGACTTTCTACTATGTTCGATCAATGTCATTCTGTGCTGTGGGCAGAATTCGAACGCGGAGCTGACGTTGAGAATCTACTGCGCTTGTTCAGACACAGCTCGCTAATTTGGCGATTGCGTGACTTGAATAACCGGGAACATCAATACATCGAGAAGCTTGCGGGGAGGGTGAGGCCCAATAGTAATGTGGCCGCAATGCTCCCAAGGGAGACTGCATACTATATGGCAAGATCATCTGCGGCGTTGATCGATCGGACTGAAGGACCGACCCGAAAGGCATTAGGGTCAAGGAAGAAAAGCGATGGGAAGGGCCCAAAGGTTTCTAACGTGGGATTACGGTGACAGCCGCGCCTTCCGCTCCGCCTGCAGCTTGAGCAGATATTTGCCGAACAGGGCTTCGAGCAGGGCGAGCTTTTGCCTCTTGCCTTACTTGGCCGCGGCCGGGGCCTGACCGCCAACCACCTTCGGCTGCTTGCCGGCCTTGGTCCAGCCGGCGACGGTGAAGCCGCGCTCGGCGAGGCAGCCCGACATGGCGGTCTTGATCGCCCGTTCCTTCTTGCCCCGCTTGATCCGGGACATGCCGAAGGCGCCGCCGATCAGGGCCACCGGCAGGAGGACCACGGTGGCGCTGGCGATGGCCATTCCGCCGTAGAGCCCGGCGCTGCTGGCGGCGGCGGCACCGACCGCGGCGGTGGTCGCGCCGGCCGCCACGCCGGTAGCGGCGGAGGCGGCCCGGCCGCTCGAATCGAGCTTGCCGTCGACCAGCAGCTGGCGGCACTCGGCGTAGGCCGTGTCGAGTGCGGATGGGTCGGCGGCCGGAGCGGCGAGCGTCGGCCGGAACTCGCGCGGCTTTGACGAGCAGGCCGACAGCAGGAGAGCGGCCACCACCAGGCCGCCGAAATGGTTGCGGTTCATGAGTCCCCCCTTATGCCCCCCGCGCGAAACACGCCCGGAACGTGAAGGCTATGCCGGGAAGGCGGCGATCACAAGCGGCAAGCCGCTGAAAGCATTGGGCGAGTGAGTGATGCAGCCGAATTTTGGCGGCGGCATCCGCGACCTGCTGTTCGCCCCGATCGGCGGGATTTTCGGGCTGACTGGGAATAGGTGAGCGTGCAGCGTCATCTGCTCTTCATCGGGCATTCGCTCGACGTCGACCCCCAGTGGGCTGTGTTCGAGCCCAAACCAACTCCCGGCTTCGCTTCGGCCGGGGCGGGTTGGGCCGGGTTGAGTTGGGCGTGGGGGTGTTGATGAGGCGTCAAGGGGAGTAAGAGGGGGGCATGAAGGCTCTTCTTTTGCTTCCGGCGGCGGCGCTGCTGGCGTTTGCCGCCTCCCCAGCCGGTGCGCAGCAGCAGCAGTCGCAGCAGTCCTTGGGGGCTGGCCAGCAGGTCATGCTCCCCGCCCAGCATGGCGGCGGACAGTTTCGTCGCGGCTATAGCGGCGGGCAGTTCGTCGGCGGGAATTATCATAACCGCCGCAGGCACCATGGCGGCGGCTTCTTCCCCGGTTTCTTCCTGGTCGAGCGCGAGCCGGTGATCATCGAGCGCGAAGTGGTGGTGCGGGAGGCCGCGCCGGCCGCTCCGCCCCCGCCGGCCGCGCCGGAGCCGCCGCGCAAGCCCTATGTCATCGGCAACAGCTACGCCTCGCTGCCGGGCGGGTGCTCGAAGATGATCCAGCAGGGCGTGTCCTATTACTGGTGCAGCGGCGGGGAATGGTACCGGCAGCTGGGCAACCAGTATAAGGCGGTGGCGGCGCCCTAGGCGGGGCCAGCTTTTCTCGGGAAATTGCCCCAGCCCGGCATGGGCAAATACCCCCGTCCATGATCAGTGACAGTCCTGATAGTATTAACCTGTGTTAGGTCCAGGGTTTGCCTCCGTACAGACGGGAGCTTCCCCATGAGTTGGTCAACCCCATATTCCATCATGCTCATCCCGCTCGCGCTCGCCGCGGCCCCGGCGGGCGCGCAGGACATGCGCGAGCCCGCGGCGCTGGCGGCGCTCGACCGGATGGGCGCGGCGCTGCGCGGCCACCAGAACGTCAACGTCCATGCCGACGTGACGGCCGAGGACGTGCTGACCAGCGGCCAGAAGCTGCAATATGGCGGGACGGTCGACATCGTCGCCCGCCGGCCGGACCGGATCCGCATGACGTCGAAGATGGGCAAGGCCGAGCGGGTGCTCTATTTCGACGGCAAGACCCTCACCGTCGCCTCGCCGACCCTGGGCTATTACGCCACGGCGCAGTCGCCGGGCACGATCCGGGAGATGCTGACCATCGCCGAGGATCGCTACGGCATGGAGGTGCCGCTGGCCGACCTGTTCGACTGGGGCTCCAAGCCGAGCATGGCCGAAGGGCTGACCTCCGCCATGTACGCCGGCGAGGAAACGATCGGCGGGCAGATGTGCGAGCATTATGCGATGCGCCAGCAGGGCCTCGACTGGCAGGTGTGGATCCGCAAGGGCGAGCAGGCGCTGCCGTGCAAGCTGGTGCTGACCAAGATGAGCGATCCGGCGATGCCGCAATATTCCGCGGTCTACAGCTGGTCCGACCAGCCGCCGCCGGAAGGCGCGGCCTATAGCTATACGCCGCCGGCGGGCGCCAAGCCGATCGGGCTGGGCGAACTGCGGCCGCCATCGATTGGCGGGAGGAACTGACATGATGAAGCCAATTCGCCTTCTGGGAACCAGCGCGGCCATGGCGGCGCTGCTGATCTTCGTCGCGGCCGAGGCGGCCGAGGCCCAGCGCGGCGGAGGACGCGGCGGCGGCGGCCGCTCCGGTGCCTCGGCCGGCTCCGCCAACCGCCAGGTCCGCAGCAGCTCCGGAAGCACGATGAGGAGCGCCAGCCGGCCGACCAGCAACGTCAACCGCACGGCCAGCGCCAGCCGGTCCAACGTCAATCGCTCCAACGTCAACCGGTCGACGACCAGCGCCAACCGCTCCGGCAACCGGGTCAACACCGGCAACATCAACACCGGCGACGTCAACATCGACGTCGACAATGGCTGCTGCGACGGCGGCTGGGGCGACAATTACCATCCGGTCGCGCGGGGAGCCGCGATCGCGGCGACCACCGCGGTGGCGATGGGCGCCTATTACAATGCGCTGCCGGGCGGATGCGTGACGGTGGTTCGGGTGGGCATCAACTATTCGCGGTGCGGATCGACCTGGTACCAGCCGGTCTATTCCGGCGCGAACGTGCAATATATGGTGGTGTCGGAGCCCTAGGGCGTCGTCTCTCCGCCCGCGCTAGCGTGCCGCGCGAGCGGTCAAGCCGGCCGAGCCCATCCTGGGCGCTTCGCCCTCCACCTCGGTCAAGAACCGGCGGATCTCGCTGACCACTTTCGACAAGGCCGGGCGATAGACCGCGAAGCCCATGTGGTGGGTGTCGATCTCGACCGCCTTGTCGGATTCATGGGCGAGGCCGCGGGCGGCGGCGGGGGCGACGATGCCGTCCTTGCGCGACCAGAGGGCGAGGGTCGGGACCGGGGGCTTGCCGCCAAAGCGCTCGAACGGCGGGATATTGACGTCGTGGCCGGCGACCCATTCGTAGAAGCCGCGGACATTGTTGTTGGTCTTGAGGTTGCCGCTGAACGGGCTGCCCAGCGTGACCACGGCGCGGATCTGGTCCGGGATGCGGCAGGCCAGCTCGCGGGCGAACATGCCGCCGAGGCTCCAGCCGACGACCAGGACCTTCTGCCTGCCGCCAGCGCGGTTCTCGCCTGTCCGCCGGACCGGCTGCGCCGTCGCTTCCTGGATGGCGTCGATCCGCTGGCCGAGCAGGTCCATCGTGTTGGCTTTGGCGCCGCCATTCATGCCCAGCATCCACGGGTAGGAACGCCAGCCGGCGCGGGCCAGGGCCCGGCGCAGCTCCATCGTCGTTCGGTCGGTGGCGAGGAAGCCGGGGATGACGAGCACCGGCGGACCGTCCTCCGGGCCGCGCGGGCCGAGCGGGCCGAGGCCGGCGAGCATCCTCGGCAGGTGCCACATCACCTCGCGCACACGGGCCCAGGCCGGCGGTGCGAAATCGTCCGGCGAGCCGCGGTGCGCGATCGGGGTCAGCGGTGCGCGGTCCCACTTGTTCATGGCTTCAATATCGGCTGGAAACGTTGCCGAAACAAGAATGGGCTGATTTAGGTTAGCGATTTCAGGAAGTTGTTGATTTCCTGCACTACGCGCCGAGCGGTCCGTCGGGAAACCCCGAAGGCCATGTGCGTGCAATCGAACTCGACCTCCCTGTCGGTCTCGCCCGGCTCGCCGCGCGCGGCGGCCGGAGCGATGATGCCATCGCGGCGCGACCAGATCGCAAGGGTCGGGACCGGCGGCTTGTCGGTAATGCGGGGGATCGGCGGGTCGTCGACCTTGTGGCCGGCGACCCATTCGTAGAGGCGCCAGACATTGTTGAGGTGCGGGTCCTGGCTGAACGGGCTGCCAAGGGTGACGACGGCGCGGATGCGCCCGGGCGCGGCACGGGCCAGCTCACGGGCGAAGACCCCGCCGAGGCTCCAGCCGACGATGAGTGCCGGCCGGCCGGCCGAGACCTGGTCGAGGCGGGCCATCAGCCGCTCGACCGTGTCGGCGCGGGCGCCGAGGTTCCAGCCGCAGCTCCACGGGTGGACCCGATAGCCGGCGTCGGCCAGAGCGCGCCTCAGCTCGAGCGTGGTGCGATCATCGGCGATGAAGCCGGGGATGACCAGTGCCGGCGGGCCGTCGTCGGGCCCGCGCGGGCCGTTGTGGCCGAAGCTCCGCCATACCCGGCTGCCGAGCCAGGCGGCCTCGTGCAGGCGGCGCCAGCCGGGGGGCACGCGATGGTCGCGGGGGTCAGAGGTATTCATCCCCGCCCATGAGGTGGCGGATCGCCTGGGGCAGCATGACGCGGCCGTCGGCGGTCTGATGGTTCTCGAGCAGCGGCACGAGGATGCGCGGGGAGGCCAGCGCGGTGTTGTTGAGCGTGTGGGCGAAGCGGACCTTGCCGTCCGCGTCGCGGTAGCGGAGGTTGGCCCGGCGCGCCTGCCAGTCGTGGAGGGTCGAGCAGCTGTGGGTCTCGCGGTACTTGCCGAGCGAGGGCACCCAGCTTTCGATATCGTTCATGCGGTATTTGCCCAGACCCATGTCGCCGGTCGAGGTCTCGATCACCTGGTAGGGGATTTCGAGCGCCTGCAGCAGTTGCTCGGCGAGCGCCAGGAGCTTCGCGTGCCATTCCGCCGACAGCGCCTCGTCCGCCTCGCAGATCACATATTGCTCGACCTTGAGGAACTGATGGACTCTCAGCAGCCCGCGCACGTCCTTGCCGGCGCTGCCCGCCTCGCGGCGGAAGCAGGGGGAGAAGCCGGCGTAACGGATCGGCAGCTTGTCGCGCTCGATGATTTCGCCCGAGTGGAGCGAGGTCAGCGCCACCTCCGCGGTGCCGGCGAGGTAGACGTCGTCGTTGGGCAGCGCATAGGTTTCCTCGACATGGCCGGGAAACTGGCCCTGATTGAGGAATGCCTGCTCGCGCGCGATGGCGGGGACCGTGATCGGCGTGAAGCCGGCCTCGGAGATGCGTTCGAGCGCCCAGCCCATCAGCTTGGTCTCGAGCAGGGCAAGGCGGCCCTTCAGACAGTAGGTGCGGCTGCCGGAGACGGGGGTGATGCGGGACAGGTCGGCCCAATCGTTGCGCTCGATCAGCGCGACATGGTCCAGCGGCTCGAAGGTGAAGGTCGGCGGCGAGCCTTCAGTGCGGATGACGGCGTTGAAGCTCTCGTCGGGGCCGACGGGTGCGCCCTCATAGGGAATGCCCGGCAGGTTCAGCATCATCGCCTTCAGCGCGGCGTCCTTGCCGGCCAGCTGCGTTTCGAGTTCCGCAGCGCGAGCGCCTGCCGCCTTGGCCTCCGCCCCGAGCGTCGCCCTTTCCTCCGGCGCGGCGTCCTTGAAGCGGGCGCTGATGGCGTTCCGCTCGGCGCGGAGATTGTCGATCTCGGTCTTGAGCGCGCGCGCCTCGGCTTCGAGCGACAGCAGCGCGTCGAGGTCGAGGTCGACCCCTTTGTCGCGGATCGCGCCCTCGACCGTTTCGCGGTTGGCCTTGATGAAATCCATGGCAAGCATTCGGCTCACCTGCGCGAAACTCACTCCCAGAGCAACCGTCATTGCGGGGAGCGGAGCGAGGCCGCAATCCAGTAGCCCGGGCTGGATTGCTTCGCTAACGCTCGCAATGACGAGATTCTAAACGGGGAAGTCCATGCCGTCCGGCCTGATCGCATTACTCGACGATGTCGCACTGATCGCGAAGCTGGCCTCGGCCAGCGCCGACGACATCGCCGGAGCGACCGCCAAGGCGGGGGTGAAGGCGGCCGGCGTGGTGATCGACGACACGGCGGTGACCCCGCGCTACGTCACCAACCTGTCGCCCGAACGCGAGCTGCCGATCATCTGGAAAATCGCGCTCGGCTCGTTCCGCAACAAACTGCTGTTCCTGTTGCCGGCGGGCGTTGCCCTGTCGGCGTTCCTGCCGTGGCTGATCACTCCGATCCTGATGATCGGCGGCGCCTACCTGGCGTTCGAGGCGACCGAGAAGATTCTGGAAGCGGTGCTCCACGACCATGAGCATCAGGTCGAATTGCTCCAGGCCGACACCGCGCAGGAACTCGAAGACCGGCAGGTGTCGGGCGCGATCCGGACCGACCTAATCCTGTCGGCCGAGATCATGGCAATTGCCCTTAACGAGCTTGGCGACCTGCATATCGCCGAGCAGGCGGCGGCGCTCGCGCTGGTTGGCGTGGTCATCACGGTTGCGGTCTATGGCGTGGTCGGCCTGATCGTGAAGCTCGACGACATCGGCCTTCACCTGGCCAAGCGGCGAAACGCCGCGTCGCGCGCGTTCGGACTGGGCCTTGTCCATGTCGTCCCCAAGCTACTCAGCGCCCTGTCGTTCATCGGCACCGCGGCGATGTTGTGGGTCGGCGGCGGGATTCTGGTCCATGGGCTGGAGGAGCTGCACCTGCTCGAGGCGGTCCCCCACACGATCCACGACACCGCTCACCGGCTGTACGAGGCGGTCGGCGGCGGAGTGGCCGGAGCGACGCTCGAATGGATTGCCAATGCCCTCGGCGCGGCGATCGTCGGCGGAATTGTCGGCTGGGCGATCGCGATGGTCGTCCGCCGCTTCCACAAGCATCCCGAGCAGCTGATCGTCGATTGAGTCCGGGTCGCCCAAGCGACCCTTGTCCGTTGCACATCGCATACCCATTTCCGTCGGCCGCGCGACACAAGGAACTGCCCATGGCCGACGCCCCAACGACCGAATTCCCGACCCTTCCCGCCGACTATGTCGTTCCCAAGCGGTGGACGTGGGACCAGCCGAGTGGCGGCCAGTTCGCCAGCATCAACCGGCCGATCGCTGGCCCGACCCATGACAAGGCACTGCCGGTCGGGACCCATCCGCTGCAGCTTTATTCGCTCGGCACGCCCAATGGCCAGAAGGTGACGATCATGCTCGAGGAGCTGCTCGCCGCAGGTCACGCAGGCGCCGAATATGACGCCTGGTACATCGACATCGGCGAGGGCGACCAGTTCGGCTCGGGCTTTGTCGAGGTGAACCCCAATTCGAAGATCCCGGCGCTGGTCGACCGGAGCGATCGCGGGAATCCCCGGCGCGTGTTCGAGAGCGGGTCGATCCTGCTCTACCTGGCCGAAAAGTTCGATGCCTTCCTGCCCAAGGATCCGGCCCAGCGCACCGAAGCGCTGAACTGGCTGTTCTGGCAGATGGGGTCGGCGCCGTTCTTCGGGGGCGGGTTTGGCCATTTCTTCGCCTACGCGCCGGTCAAGATCCAATATGCGATCGACCGCTATGCGATGGAGACCAAGCGCCAGTATGATGTGCTCGACCGCCATTTCGCCGAGCATCGCTTCGCCGCCGGCGACGAGTATAGCATCGCCGACATGGCGATCTGGCCGTGGTACGGCGCCGTGGCGCTGGGGCAGGGCTATGCTCGTGCGTCGGAGTTCCTCGGCCTCGAGGGTTACAAGAATGTGATGCGCTGGACCGAGGAGGTGGGCGCGCGCCCGGCGGTGCAGCGCGGGCGGAAGGTCAACCGCATGGTCGAGAACGACCCCAGCTTCATCCGCGAGCGGCATAGCGCGGCAGACCTCGATTGATGTGATAAGAGCGGCCTTCCAGCAGGGAGGCTGCTCATGCTCTGCCGTGCGCTGATGATTGCCGCTGCGCTGTGCGGAACAGCGTCCTGCTCCAGGCCAACGCAGCGACCTGCAAAGCCGGAGGGCCGCTGGGTCGACCTGACCCATGCGCTGGCCGAAGATTCGGCCTTCTGGCCGACGGCCGAGGGTTTCAGCCATGAGGTCGCCGCCTACGGCCCGACGCCCGGCGGCTGGTTCTACAGCAGCTATAACCTGCAGCTGTCCGAACATGGCGGGACTATCTCGACGCGCCAATCCATTTCGCGGCTGGCGGGCAGACGACCGACCGGATTCCGCTCGACCGGCTGATCGGGCCGGCTGCGGTGATCGATGTGTCGAAGCAAAGTGCAGCCAACCCCGATTATCGCTTCACGGTGGCCGACCTGGAGCTATGGGAGCGGGTCAATGGCCGGCTGCCCGATGGCGCGATCCTGCTGTTCCACACCGGTTTTTCGAAATATTGGCCCGACCGGAAACGCTACATGGGCACCGACGAGCGCGGGCCGCAGGCGGTCGCCAAGCTTCACTTCCCCGGATTGAGTGGAGAGCTGGCGCGGTTCCTGGTCGAACGGCGCAAGGTCGCCGCGGTGGGGCTCGACACGCCCAGCCTCGACCCTGGCCAGTCGAAGGACTTCATGGCCCACCGCATCCTGCTCGGCGCCGACATCCCCGGGTTCGAAAATGTCGCGGACCTGCACCTGCTGCCGGCCAAGGGCGCGACGGTGATCGCCCTGCCGATCAAGATCAAGGACGGCAGCGGCGGGCCACTGAGGATCGTGGCGCAGCTGCCCCCAAAAGCGAAAGGCTAGGCGGCGGCAACTTCCAGCCCGGCCTTGGCGATGCCCGGCCGCTTCCGCTTCTTCGCCTTGCGGAACCAGAAGGACCAGGTGGCGAGCGAGCCGAGCAGGGTGAGGCCAAGGCCGGACAGGGTCATCAGCAGCTTCCAGGCGAGGCCGCCGACCTTGGCCGAGTGCAGCGGATAAAAGGTTTCCATCACGGCCGCACTCCTGCCTGCGGCCACCGGGTCATCGGCGCGCAGCAGCGTGCCCGACGAATTGAAATAGAGCGTCGTGCGGCCATTCGGGGTCCATTCGAACGGCTGCCGCATTCGCACCGACCAGGGCTGGCCGGGCTTGGTCGGCAGGGTCAGGCGGCGCAGTTCGGCATTGCGGTAGCGCTGCTTGGCCGTCGCCAGCATCTGGGCGACCGGCGCTGGAGCCCCGGCCGGTCCCGCCTCGGGCGGCTTGCCCGCCTCGACCCCGGTCCCCAGCGGCGCCAGCAGCTTCTTGTAGACATCGTCGAAGATCATGCCGGTGCCGGTGACGAAGCTGACCAGCAGCAGCGGAGCGACGAGGATGCCGATGTCGCGGTGATGGCTGACGATCGGGCCGGGCTGAAACCGCTTGGGCCACAGCTGCCACTTGAACGCACGCCGGCTCCGCCACCAGAGGATGGCGCCGGTGATGGTGAAGAGCAGACCCAGCAGGCCGGCCCATCCGGCGACCAGCTCGCCGGTATGCCCATAGAACAGGTGGTGGTGAAGGTCGAAGATCCACAGCTCCGGCCGCTCCCATTGGCTCGACCATTGCGCGACCACGGTCCCATCCTGAGCCGCATAGGAGCCCGCTCCGCCGTCCCGGGCGATGTGATGGAGGCCGATCTCCTCGCTGGCGAAGGTGATGCGGATCGCGCCCGCGGCTGCCTCGCGCTCGGCAATCCGTCCGATCGCCTGGACATTCTCGACGAATGGGTCGTCCGCGCCGGGCAGCGAAATCCACTCGCCTTCCCACAGCAGGATGGTGCCGCTGAGCCCGAGGATCACCAGCAGCAGGCCGAGGAAGCCGCCGGTCCAGCGATGAAGGAAGGACAGCAATTTCATCCTAGAACCCGCTCGTCAGGCCGAGGGTGAAAGTCCGGCCGCGACCCGGCGAAGTAAGTGGTGTCCGAGGTGATCGAACCGGTCGGCGCCCGAGTGTCGCTGAAATAGCTGATGTAGTGCTTGTCGAGCAGATTCATCGACGCTGAGACTAAGCGCGATGGCGGCCGAACCGGTACCCCGCCGCGGCATCGACCAGCGTATAGCCTTCGAAATCGATTGGCCTCGGGCTGTCCGTCGAACTCGCGCTCGAGGTAGAAACGCGCCGCGAGCCGGGCATCGAACGGCACCGCGGGCAAAGGCGGCATAGAGGTTGACGCGGTCGGGCGAGATGTTGGCTCCGTCGAGATCGATATCCACTTCGCCGTCGCCGTTCGCCGTCGGTCTCGCCACGGGTGCGCGCATAGGCGGCTCCCAGCTTCAGCCCGTCGATCGGCGTTTCGCGCGTCGACCGCCAAGTCGAGCCCTTCGATTTCGATCGGCTGCCCGAACCACGTCGAAGATGCCATCCGGATTGCGCACCAGCAACGATCCGAGCTTGGACGACGACCACCAGTAGGACGCGCTGGCGGTGAGCCAGCCGCGCTTCCATTCAAGTCCCGAGCTCTCGATTGTTGGAAACCACCGGCTCGAGCGACAGGAAATTGTCGACGTCGACCCCATCGATGTTGATTGCCGCGCAGGATCCGGCCGACGTCGGCGATGGTGTAGCCTTCGGCATAGCTGGCGTAGGCGCGCAGGCCCTCGACCGGCTCGACGATCACGCCGCCGTTGAACAGCGCCTTGTGGAAGTTGCCGGCTTCGCCGCCGTCGACCTGGCGCGAGCCGTAGAAGGCGAGCGTGGTGAAATCGGGCGCCTTGAGCGTCACCTTTTCATAACGGACGCCGCCGGCCAGGCGCAGCTTGCCCATCCAGCAGCTTGAGATTGCCCTGCACGAACGGTGCGAGGCTGAAGAAGTCGGTCTCCGGCACCCAGGCGCGGTCGGTGTGCATCAAGGTCTGCGCAGTGCGATCGTGCAGCAGTCGAGCCCGCCGATCAGGGTCAGATCGTCGAAGCCGGGCACCGTCCGCTCGTAGCTCAACTTGCCGCCGAGCTTGCGGCTCTTGTTGACCGACTGGTCGAACAGGCGTCCCGATGGGCGCGATGCCGGGTCCTGGAACGTGCCGGTGATGCTGCCGCCGAAGATGTCGCGGGTGCGGCTGAAGAAGGCCTGGGCCGACAAGAGCCCGCCGAACAGGTCGGATTCGGTGAAGCTGCCGCTGATCAGTTCGGCGCGGTTGGCACGGCGGCTCGCCCTCGGGATCGCCCTTGACGCTGGTGGTGGTCTGGTCGGTCAGCGCGGTTGCCGGCGACGGCGACATAGTGGCCGCGCCCTTCAAGCTCGAACCGGTTGGCGATCAGTTCGAGCCGCGGCGGTCGGCGTAGCTGGTAGCCGAGCCGGCCGAACAGCGACCAGCTGTCGCTGTCCTGGATGTCGCCCTGCGTGCCGTCGATGCCGATGCGGCGGCCGTCGCCGTCGAGGAAGACGCCGCGGCGCTCGAACGCCGCGCCGCCGGTGACGTCGAACGCGCCGCGATCGATAGCCGGCCAGCCCGGCCACCTTGCCGCCGAGCGCCTCGCCGTCGAAGCCCGTCCTGGGCGGTTGCCTGGATCAGCGTTCGCCCGCTGATGCCGTCCATGCGCCGGCGCGCCGACCGTGACCTGGTTGACCACCCCGCCGGTGGCGCCGATGCCCTGGAGCGCGTTGGAGCCGTAGATCACCTCGACCCGGTCGATGAAGAAGGGGTCGATGGTGAAGCCGTCGCGCGAGCCGTCGCGGATCGGCGTCGACTGGGGAACGCCGTTGATCGCGTAGAGCGGCGAGCGGCCGCGCAGCGTCTCGCCCGAGCCGGACAGCTTCTCGCGGGTCGGCGAGAAGGCCGGAAGCCTCGCCGCGACCGCATCGATGACGGAGCCGGAAATCGCGACCTGGTCGGTCAGCTCCTTCCCGCCGACGATGTCGACCGTCAGCGGCAGCGCGGTGATCGGCAGTTTGGTTCGGGCGCCCGTCACGACGATATCTTCCGGTACCTGCTCGTCGGTCGCGTCGACGGGCTGCGCGCCGGCCGAGTCCCGGGCCGCGGCAAGAAGCGGGCTGGAACCCAAGACAAAAATCGCGGCCGAAGCCGCGCGGAACGCGTGACGCAATGCAAAATCCCTTTGTGGAAGGGGCGCTAGCGTTAATGAGAATGATTATCAATAGATGTGGTGATTGATTGTTTCGATGAGGCGAGCGGGCGCCGTTCATCGCCGGGCAATCTTGGAGACCCATCCTCGCCACATTGTCCGGCTAGTGGGACTGCCATGACGAGAGCTGAAATCATTGCCGCGCTGCTCACGGTGCTGGCCGCAGGGGCAGCCGAGGCCCAGAGCCCGATCGAAGGGCGCTGGAAGAAGGGAAACCTGCAGGTCGACATCCGCCCATGCGGGCCGACCCTGTGCGGCACGGTGGTCAAGGCTTCGGCCAAGCAGCAGGCGCGTGCCGAGCGCGGCAGCGGGACCGAGCTGATCGGCGCCACGCTGATCAAGGACATCCGCCCGGTCGGGCCGAGCAGCTATCGAGCCAAGGTGTTCGTTCCGGACCGCAACGTGAATGCGTCGGGCAAGATCCGGCAGGTCTCGCCCGACCAGCTGAAGGTGTCGGGCTGCGTCCTGGCGTTCATCTGCAAATCGTCCAACTGGAAACGGGTCGACTAGGACTCGCGCCACGCCTTAACTTGGATTAAGGCCACAGCGCCGATCCCGCCATCTGTGGCGTCCCCATGGGAGACTTGGCCAGCCTGCCAGCCGGCAGGCTGCACCGGCGCGCGGGCGCCGAATAAGGGGCATGATAATGAAACATGGGATGATTTTCGCGGCTGCGGCCGCGACTGCTTGCGCATTTGCCACGCCGGCCATCGGCGCAGGATACGCCGGAACATATCGTGTCGCTCTATCGCGCTGCGCCGGGCAAGCAGGTCGCACTGCTGAAATGGATGGCGCAACAGGACGCAGCGTCCGTGGCCGCGGGCCTGCCGGCATCGCAAATCTATGTCCACACCTCGGGCGACAGTTGGGATTATATGGTGATCAATCCGGTGACGACCAAGGCGCAGGACGACGCGATCGATGCCGCCGCCAAAAAGATGGGCATCGCCAACGGGCCGCGCGCCAGCATCGAATTCCGAACGATGATCGCCAGCCATACCGACACGACCAGCAACGGTCCGATGACCGCGGCGCAGATCCTGGCAGGGCTGGGAGAGAAGTAGGGCGGATTAGATGCTGAATGGTGAAGTCAATTCGCCCTTCAGCACCGCCAACTGCAGCGCGGCCATTTCGTCGGCCCAGTAGCGATCGGATTCGAGGCGCGGGCTGATCGCCCGCACCCTGGAGTGAATGCCTTGCAGCCTGGCGCTGGTCTTGAGCGGCGCGTGATAGTCGACGCCTTGCGCGGCGGCGATCAGCTCGACCGCGACGATGCCGGCGGCGTTGCGGGCGATGCTCGCCGCCTTGCGGGCAGAGATCGGCGCCATCGAGACATGATCCTCCTGCCCCGCACTGGTCGGAATGCTATCGACGCTCGAAGGGAAGGCAAGGCTGCGGTTCTCCGCGACCAGTGCGGCCTGCGTCACCTGCGGGATCATCAGCCCCGAATTGACCCCGCCGTCGTCGGTCAGGAATGCAGGCAGCCCGCTCATCTTGGGGTCGATCAGCACCGCGGTGCGGCGTTCGCTGAGCGAGCCGACCTCGCACAGCGCCATGGCGATGGTGTCGGCGGCGAAGGCAACCGGCTGGGCGTGGAAATTGCCGCCGCTGATGGCGATGTCTTCATCTTCGAACACGATCGGATTGTCGGTCACCGCCCCCGCCTCGATAGTCAGGGTGCGCGCGGCATTGGCGAGCAGGTCGAGCGCGGCGCCCATCACCTGCGGCTGGCAGCGAAAGCTGTAGGGGTCCTGCACCTTGCCGCAGCGGCCGTGGCTGGCGAGGATCTCGCTGCCTTCCAGCAGTTCGCGGAGCTCGGCTGCGACGCGGATCTGGCCGGGCTGACCGCGGACCTCGCTCACTCGGGCGTCGAACGGCTTGATGCTGCCTTTCAGCGCATCGACGGACAGGGCGCCGGCAGCGAGCGCGGCGCCGAATACCCGCTCGGCCATGAACAGGGCATCGAGGGCGATGGCGGTCGACGCCTGGGTGCCGTTGATCAGGGCGAGGCCCTCCTTGGGGCCCAGTTCGAGCGGCTCCATCCCGAGACGGTCGAGCGCTTCGCGGGCGGGCATGATTTCGCCTTGATGGTCGATCCGCCCCTCGCCCATCAGCGCGGCGATCAGGTGGGCCAGCGGAGCGAGATCGCCGCTTGCACCGACGCTGCCCTGGGCGGGGATCAGCGGCATGGCGTCACGGTCAAGCAGGCCTTGCAGCGCGTCGATCACCAGTTGCCGCACGCCCGAATAGCCGCGGCCGAGACCAAGCAGCTTCAGCACGATCATCAGCCGCACGACATGGCGCGGCAGCGCGTCGCCGAGCCCGCAACTGTGCGACAGGATCAGGTTGCGCTGCAGCTCGGCCAGCCGCTCGGCAGGGATGCGCGTACTGGCAAGCAGGCCGAAGCCGGTGTTGACGCCATAGACGGTCTCGCCGCCGGCGACGATGCGTTCGACCGACGAGGCCGAGGCGCCAATGCGGTCGAGGCTGGCGTTGTCGAGCTTGCAGGGCGCGCCCTGCCAGAGCTGGCGAAGGGTGGCGAGGTCGATGGCGGTCGGATCAAGCGTCAATGTCATGGACCGCGCGTCTAGGAGATTTGCACGGAACGGGCCAGCGCCGCTTGGTCGTTTGTCGGTCGGTCGATCACGGACTTGCCCATGCGCATCAGGGTTCGCTACGCCTGACCCATCGAATGGGGGTCGCGTACATGCTGGAAATCCAAAATCTTTCGCACACTTACGCCAATGGCACGGTCGCGCTCGACGACGTAAGCCTGTCCATCCCGCGCGGAATGTTCGGCCTGCTGGGCCCTAACGGCGCGGGCAAGTCGACGCTGATGCGCACCGTCGCGACCCTGCAGGAGCCGACCGCGGGCAGCATTCGTTTCGGCGATATCGACGTGCTGGCGCAACCGGAAGCGCTTCGGCGGAGGCTCGGCTATCTGCCGCAGGATTTCGGCGTCTATCCCCGGGTCTCGGCGTACGCGATGCTCGATCAGCTGGCGGTGCTGAAGGGCATCACCGGCAAGGGCGAGCGCAGGCAGGTGGTCGAGACTTTGCTCCATCAGACCAATTTGTGGGCGGTGCGCGACAAGGCGATCGCCGGCTTTTCGGGCGGCATGCGGCAGCGGTTCGGAATCGCCCAGGCGCTGATCGGCAACCCTGAGCTGATCATCGTCGATGAGCCGACCGCCGGCCTCGACCCGGAAGAGCGCAACCGTTTCCTCAACCTGCTAGCGGCGATCGGCGACAATGTCGTCGTCATCCTGTCGACCCATATCGTCGACGATGTCGCCGACCTTTGCCCGCGGATGGCGGTGCTGGCGGGCGGGCGGCTGCAGCTGGAAGGCAAGCCGGCCGACCTGATCGCCTCGACCCGCGGCAAAGTGTGGAAGAAGACCATCGACCACAGCGAGCTTGAGCAGCATCAGGCCGAATTCGAAATCATCTCGACCCGGCTGTTCGCCGGCAACACCATCATCCACGTGCTGTCGGACAAGCAGCCGGCCGGCTTCGAGCCGGTGGAGGGCGGGCTCGAGGACGTTTATTTCTCGACCCTGTCCAACCTTCGCCGCGCGGCCTGAGCAGGAGTAGCAGCCATGCTCGCCGGAATCATCGGATTCGAAATCCGTTACCAGCTTCGCAACCCGGTGTTCTGGGTGTCGATCGCCATCTTCTTCCTGCTCGGGTTCGGCCTGACCGCCAGCGAGAATGTCAGCATCGGAACGCCGGGAACGGTGCATGAGAATGCGCCGTTCGCGATCGCCGTCGCCACCGCCGCCTTCGTCCAATTCTATCTGTTCGTGACCACCGCATTCGTCGCCAACGCGCTGGTCCGCGACGACAATAGCGGCTTCGCGCCGATCGTCCGGGCGACCGGCGTCACCGACAAGCAGATCGTCCTCGGCCGCTTCCTCGGCGGGCTGATCGTCGCGTCAATCGGCTACCTCGCCATCCCGCTCGGCATGTTCCTCGGGTCGCTGATGCCCTGGGTCGATCCGGAGACGATCGGGCCGCAGAAGTTCGAATATTATGCCTGGAACTTCGTCATCTTCGGGCTGCCCAACGTCTTCCTGACCAGCGCGCTGCTGTTCGGGATGGCGACGATGACGCGGTCGATGATGGCGTCCTATGTCGCCGCTGTCGTCCTGGTGATGGGCTATCTGGTTACCTCAAGCATCGTCGGCCAGAAGATCGAATATCGGGAGATGTTCGCCCTGTGGGAGCCGCTCGGAAACGGAGCCATCGCGGAGGTCACCCGCTACTGGACCCAAACCGAGATGAACAACCGGCTGATCCCGCTGGAGGGCGTGGTGCTCAACAATCGGCTGATCGCCATCGGCCTCGGCCTGCTGATCCTTGGGCTCACCGTGTGGCGGTTCAGGATGACCGAGCGCGCACCCTCGAGGCGAAAGCTGCGCAGGCTGGCGAAGAAGGCGGCGCGCGAGCAGCGGATCGCCGCGGCCGCGCCGACCCTGGGCGGCGAAGCGGTCACCGCGCGGGACGCGCAGCCGTCCCGCTGGGTCCAGTTCGTCACCCGCCTCCGCACCGAAGTCAGGCAGGTGCTGACCAGCCCGGGGCTGATCATCCTGTCGCTTGCTGGCGATCGGCTTCACCGGCGCCTTCCTGTGGCTCGGCCAGTCGACCTACGGCACGTCGGACTATCCGACGCTGGCGGCGACGATCGGCACGGTTCGGAACGGTTCCGGGATCTTCCTGCTGATGGTCGCGACCTTCTACGGCGGCGAGCTGGTGTGGCGCGAACGCGACCGCAAGCTCAACGAGATCCTGGATTCGACGCCGACCCCGAGTTGGGTGATGACGGTGCCGAAGATGATCGCGATCTTCATCGTGCTGCTGGTCGTCAACCTGGCGACGGTGATCAGCGGCTTGTCCTACCAGCTGATCCAGGGGGCGCGCGAGCTAGGCCTCGTCGAATATCTCGGCTGGTTCATCATTCCGGCGGCGATCGACGGGCTGCTGATCGCCATCCTGTCGGTGGCCGTGCAGGTTCTGAGCCCGAACAAATATGTCGGCTGGGGGATCATCTTCGTCTGGTTCGTCGGTACGATCTTCCTCAGCAACCTGGGCTATGCCAACCCGCTCTACACCTATGCGCGGACGCCGTCCGTGCCGCTCAGCGATTTCGTCGGCGCCGGCAGCTTCTGGATCGGGGAGGCGGTGTTCCAGCTGTACTGGCTGTGCTTCGCCATCCTGCTCGCGGTTCTGGCCCATCTGATCTGGCCGCGGGGCACGGACCTCGGCCTCAAAACGCGGGTCAAACGGATCGGGCGGCATGCCACGGCCGGCCCGCTGGCCATCGCCGGCATTGCCGCGGTCGCCATGGCTGGAACCGGCGCCTACGCCTATCGCAATATCAAGCAGCTCAACCGCTACGAGACCTCGGACCAAGCCGAGCTTTATTCGGCGCAATATGAGCGCAAATATCTCAAATATGAGAATTTGCCGCGGCCGGTGATCACCAGGGTGACGCTGGACGTGCAATTGTTCCCGAAGGAGCGGAAGCTGGAGGCCGCCGGGCGCTATGAGATGCGCAACGATACCGGTGCGCCGATCAGCGAGATCCACATTCGGCAGGGCGACCGCGACGTCGAATATCTGAAGCTCGAAGTGGGCGGCGCCCGGTTGACGTCCGACGACGAGAAGTTCGGATACCGCATCTACCGCTTCGACCGGCCGCTGGCGCCGGGCGCGACCGCAACGCTTAATTTCGTGTCGCGCATCTGGCACCGTGGCTTCCGCGCCCAGGGGCAGGCGACCAACGTCATCGAGAACGGCACCTTCGCCAATAATTTCGACTTCGCGCCGATCATCGGCATGAACCGGCAGGGGCTGCTCAGCGACCGTACCCAGCGGCGGCGACAGGGGCTGCCGGCGGAACTCCGCCCGGCCAAGCTCGAAGACATGAACGCCACCCGGCAGAATTATGTCGACGCCGACTGGGTGATGTCCGACATCACCCTTACCACCGACGCCGGCCAGACGCCGATCGCGCCGGGCAATCAGGTGTCGGACATGACCAGGGGCGGGCGCCGCACGGCGCGTTTCGTCAGCCCCGCGCCGATCCTCAACTTCTTCTCGATCCAGTCGGCCGATTACAAGGTGGCGAGCCAGGGCCACAACGGCGTCAAGCTGTCGGTCTTCTACCACCCCGGTCACGACTGGAACGTGCCGAAGATGTTGAAGGCGATGGCCGCGTCGCTTGATTATTACCGAGCGAATTACGGACCCTACCAGTTCAACTATGCCCGGATCATCGAATTCCCGGGCTACTCGAGCTTCGCCCAGGCCTTTGCCGGTACGATGCCCTATTCGGAATCGATCGGCTTCGTCGCCAACACCAACGACCCGGAGGAGATCGACTTCACCACCTATGTCATCGCCCACGAGATCGCCCACCAATATTGGGCGCACCAGGTGATCGGGGCGGACATGCAGGGCGGCACGCTGACCAGCGAGACGCTCGCCCAATATTCGGCGCTGATGGTGATGAAGCGACTGTACGGCGAGGACAAGATCCGCCGCTTCCTCAAATATGAGCTCGACAATTACCTGTCGCGGCGGAAGGGCGAGGCGGTCGAGGAGCAGCCGCTCGCGCGTGTCGAGAACCAGCAATATGTCCATTACAACAAGGGCTCGGTGGCGATGTATCTGCTGCAGGAGCGGATCGGCGAGGATGCGGTCAATCGCGCGCTGGGCCGGTTCGCCGCCCGCTTCAGGTTCAAGGGTGCGCCTTATTTAAGGTCGGTCGACCTGATCGACGAGTTCCGCAAGGAGGCCAAGACGCGCGAGCAGCAGCAGCTGATCACCGACCTGTTCGAGCGGATCACGATCTACGATCTCAAGGTCAAGGAGGCCCAGGTCCGCCGCGACGGCAATGGCTGGATCACGACCATGACGGTCGCCGCCGGGAAATTCTACGCCGACGGCAAGGGTGCCGAGACGAAAACCGGCTGGCCGAGCCGATCGAAGTAGGGCTGTTCGCGGCGCGGCCGGGCATCGGCGCCTTTGCGCAGAAGGACGTAATCGTCATGAAGCGCGAGCCGATCCGCGATGGCGAGCAGCGCATCGTGGTGCGAAGCGCGAAGAAGCCGGCCTTCGCCGGGGTCGACCCGTATAACTACTACGTCGACCGCAACAGCGACGACAATCTGATGGAGGTGACTGCCAGTTAGATCATCGGCAGGTCGAGGCCCTGCTCCCTCGCGCATTCGATGGCGATCTCATAGCCCGCATCCGCATGGCGCATGACGCCCGTCGCCGGGTCGTTCCACAGGACGCGCTCGAGGCGCCGCGCCGCGTCATCGGTGCCGTCGGCGACGATTACCACGCCGGCGTGCTGCGAATAGCCCATGCCGACGCCGCCGCCATGGTGGAGCGAGACCCAGGTCGCGCCCGAGGCCGTATTGAGCAGGGCGTTGAGGAGCGGCCAGTCGCTGACCGCATCCGATCCGTCCCGCATCGCCTCGGTCTCGCGGTTGGGCGAGGCGACGCTGCCGCTGTCGAGATGGTCGCGGCCGATGACGACGGGAGCGCTGAGCTCGCCGCTCCGCACCATCTCGTTGAAGGCTAGGCCGAGGCGGTGACGCTGGCCGAGCCCGACCCAGCAGATGCGCGCCGGAAGCCCCTGGAAGGCGATGCGCTCGGCCGCCATGTCGAGCCAGCGGTGGAGGTGAGCATCGTCGGGGATCAGCTCCTTCACCTTGGCGTCGGTCCTGGCGATGTCCTCGGGATCGCCCGACAAGGCCGCCCAGCGAAACGGGCCGACGCCGCGGCAGAACAGCGGACGGACATAGGCGGGGACGAAGCCGGGGAAATCGAAGGCGTTCTCCACACCTTCGTCGAAGGCTTCCTGGCGGATGTTGTTGCCATAGTCGAAGGTGGGGATACCCATCTTCCGGAAGGCGAGCATCGCCTCGACGTGCACCGCCATCGACTTGCGCGCCGCGGCCGCGACCGCGCCCGGATCGCGCTCCCGCATTTCCTGCCACCGGGCGACGCTCCAGCCGGCCGGGCAATAGCCGTTGGCGGGGTCATGCGCCGAAGTCTGGTCGGTGACCGCGTCCGGGCGGATGCCGCGCGCGACCATCTCGGGCAGTATCTCCGCGCAGTTGCCGAGCAGGCCGACGCTGGTCGGCTCGGACGCGTTGCCGATGATCTCCAGCGCCTGGTCGATGCTGGTGGCGCGATGGTCGAGGTAGCGGGTCTCGAGGCGCTTCTCGATCGAGCTTTCCTGCACCTCGACCGCGATGCAATGCGCCCCGGCCATCACCGCGGCGAGCGGCTGGGCGCCGCCCATCCCGCCAAGCCCGCCGGTCAATATCCATTTGCCCTTGAGGTCGCCGCCATAATGCTGGCGGCCCATCTCGGCGAAGGTCTCGTAGGTGCCCTGGACGATGCCCTGGCTGCCGATGTAGATCCAGCTGCCGGCCGTCATCTGGCCGTACATCATCAGGCCCTTGCGATCCAATTCGTTGAACTTTTCCCAGGTCGCCCATTTGGGGACCAGGTTGGAGTTGGCGAGGAGCACCCGCGGCGCATCCTTGTGGGTGCGGAACACGCCTGCTGGCTTGCCCGACTGGATCAGCAGCGTCTGGTCCTCCTCCAGCCGCTCCAGCGTCTCGACGATCTTGTCGTAAGCCGCCCAATCGCGCGCGGCGCGGCCGATGCCGCCGTAGACGACCAGGCTCTGCGGATCCTCGGCGACCTCGTCGTCGAGATTGTTCATCAGCATCCGCACCGCAGCCTCGGTGGTCCAGTGCCTGGCCTTGATCTCGGAGCCCCTCCGGGCGCGGATATGGCGGCTGTTGTCGCGTCGGTCGGAGGTCACGGTTCGTCCTGCTGCGGTGGAATGTCGCGCCGCCTCTAGCGCCTGCGCGGCTGGCACCCAAGCCCTCCGCCAAGAGAAGATTCCCCGGCCGGCGATTTGAAATGACAGTTTCTTTACGCCATGGCCTTCTGCAAGCCTCAATTATGGAGCCCGACGTGACCCCGAATAAGCCGCTCACCCGGATCCAGGAGAATCCGCTTGCCGTGCACGAAAGGCGACTTCTCAACTGGATTTGCCCACGGCTGCCGAACTGGGTCACGCCTGACAAGCTGACGATCCTGGGATTGATCGGCGCGACGATTATCTGTGCCGGATATGTGGGCAGCGCCGTCAACCGCAACTGGCTCTGGGCTTCGGTAGCAGGATATGTCCTGCATTGGTTCGGGGATTTGCTGGACGGCAGTGTCGCGCGTTTCCGGTCGATCGAGCGGCCTCGCTATGGCTATTTTGTCGACCATAGTGCGGACGTGCTGGGGGCCCTGCTCATCCTGGCAGGGCTCGGATTCAGCCCATTCATCCGCCTCGATGTCGCACTTCTGGCTCTTGCCGGCTATTACATGCTTGCGGCCCATGCCTTCCTGTCGGCACGTGTCGTGGGGGAGCTGAAGCTGTCCTACATTGCCGCCGGACCGACCGAACTTCGGCTCATCCTGATCGGCCTTACCGTTGGGATGTACGTATTTGGCCATTCCGGCCCGCGCCTTGGCCCGCTGGGACCGTTCGATGTCTTCGTGGGTGGCGTAGGGTTGGTGCTCATCCTGCTGTTCGTGGTCCAGACTGTTGAGATGGCCCATCGCCTGGCGCGGCAGGGCGAATAGGAAACGGCAGCGCGGTCAGCTATCCTTGCCCGCCAAAAATCCGCCGCTCCGGCCCCGGCATCCCGATCCAGTAGCCCAATTCCGACAGCTCCCCGACCCTCCACACGCAGAAGTCGGCCGCCTTGCCGGCCTCGATCGAGCCAATTTCATGGGCGAGGCCGAGGGCTCGGGCGGCGTTGATGGTCATGCCGGCGATCGCCTCCTCGGGCGTCAGGCCGAACAGGGTGCAGGCCATGTTCATCACCAGCTGCGGGTTCAAGAGCGGCGAGGTGCCGGGGTTGCAGTCGCTGGCGATGGCGATCGGAACGCCGGCGTCGCGCAGCAGGTCGACCGGCGGCTTCTTTTTTTCATTGAGCGCATAGAAGGCGCCCGGCAGCAGCACCGCAACCGTGCCCGCCGCCGCCATCGCCTTCGCCCCTGCGGCGTCGAGATGTTCGAGATGGTCGGCCGACAGCGCCTTGTAGCGCGCGGCAAGTTCGGCACCCTTCTGGTTGCTGACATGCTCGGCGTGAAGGCGAACGGGGAAGCCATTGGCCCGCGCCGCGGTGAAAACGCGCTCGACCTCTTGCGGAGTGAAGGCGATGGATTCGCAGAAGGCGTCGACGCTGGTGGCGATGCCGGCCTTGGCGACCGCGGGGATCATCTCCTCGGCGATCATCTTCACATAAGCGTCGCGGGACGGACCCTCCTTCGCTTCGGGCGGCAAGGCGTGGGCAGCGAGCAGAGTGGTCACGATCCTGACCGGCTCGTCACGGCCGATGGCGCGGGCGGCATTGAGCAGGCGCATCTCGGACGCGGTGTCGAGACCGTAGCCCGACTTGATCTCGATGGTGGTGACGCCGCCCTGCATCAGCGCATGGAGGCGGCGGCGGGCGGTTTCGCGCAGCTCGTCGGCGGATGCCGCCTTGGTCGCGGCGACGGTCGAGGCGATGCCGCCACCGGCCTGGGCGATTTCCTCATAGGTTGCGCCGGCGCGGCGCATGGCATGTTCGTTGGCGCGCGTGCCGCCGAACACCAGATGCGTGTGGCAGTCGACCAGGCCAGGGGTGATCCAGGCGCCGCCGCAGCGGGGTGACCTCTTTGGCCCGGAACCCGGCCAGTTCAGTGCGCTTGCCGACCCGGACAATGCGGCCGTCGGCGACGCCGATCGCCGCATTGGGGAACAGGCCGAGTGGATTACCCGGCTGGGCGACCATCGTCGCGACGTGGCAGTCGGTAATCAGGCGGTCCCACATGTCACGTGGAATCGCGGGACGAAGCTGCTAGGTCAAGCGGATGAGCAGCGACTGGCCCAATCTGTCCGATTTGATCGCCGACAAGGCGGCCGATGCGCCGGTCGGGATGATCGGGGCGCCGCTCGATGCCGGTTCGGTCACGCCGGGGCGCTGCGACCTGGCGCCGGGGCTGCTGCGCGCGACCCTGAGGCGGATCGGATGCTATGATGTCGAGACCGGCCGCGAGCTCGCGACCCGGGTCGCCGACCATGGCGATGTGCCGATCGCCGGCCTTTCGATCGAGGAGGCGACGCCTTCGCTGGTCGCAGCGTGCAAGGCGAGCGTCGAGCGCCATGAGCTGACGTTGCTGGTCGGCGGCAACAATGCGGTCACGCGGCCGGGAGTCCACGCTTGGGCCTGCCGCTCGACAAGGTCGGGCTGATCACGCTCGACGCCCATTTCGACATGCGCGACACGAGCCACGGCCTTGGCAACGGCAATCCCGTGCGGGCGCTGCGCGAGGACGGCTTGCCCGGACGCAATATCGCCCAAATCGGCCTCGCCTCCTTCGCCAATCAGCGCCGCCATGCATCGCGACGCGATCGAGGGCGGGCATCTGGTCGTGACCATGGGCCAAGTGCGCCGCGACGGCATTGCGCAAGCCGTTTCCACCGCGCTGCACCATGTCGGCCACTGCGACGCGATCGCGATCGATTGCGATATCGACGTGATCGACCGCGGCGCAGCTTCCTGGCGCGCCGGGCGCGCGGCCGGGCGGGATGTCGAGCCATGACTTCTTCGCGGCGGTGCGGATGCTCGCCGCCCAGCCGAAGGTGCGGGTCATCGACCTCACCGAATGGGATCCGCCGCTCGACCCGACCGACCTCAGCGCGCTGACCGCTGCCCGCTGGGTAGCGGAATGCCTGGCGGGATTCGAACAGCGCTGATTTAGCCAATGACGGCTTGCGCCTGGCCCCGTTCGGACAGGGTGCGGAAAGTGATGGAGTAGCGGAGCTGGTCATGCGCCGCGATGCTATGCTCCCATTGCTCGCGCACCTCGCCGGAGAGGAAGTAGGCCGAGCGCGGCGCAAGCTCCAGGCTTACCCGGCGAAAGCCGGAATCGGCGCGCTGCCGGAAGCGAAGGGTCGCGGCACCGGCGAGCGTGATACCCACCACCTTGCCGAACTGGGGGCGGTCGCGATGCCAGCCGATGCCGGCGCCGGGATCGTAGCGGGTGACCAGCGCATGGACGAATTCGGCTCGATCGATGCCGCCGAAGGCCGCCGCCTTGTCGCGCAGCGGAATGAGCCATTCCGGCAACGGCTCGGCGGGCGCAAAGCTGCGATCGTCGAAGTCGTACCGCCAGCCGAAGGTGCGGGTCAGCCGCTTTCCGGTCCAGCCCTGGAACTGGAACGGCGACAGGTCGATCCCTTCGATCGCCCGGATCAACTCCGCTTCCTCGTCCCCGCCGATCAGCTCTTCGCAATGGGCGAGGCCGGGCACGAGCGGGGCGTCGAACAGCATCAGGCCCTCATCAACTGCTTCAGTTGCGCCGGCGTCAGTGGCGGCGCCAGCTGCTCGCAGGTGCATTGCCCGGGCGCCTTGTCGGGGCGACGGCGCAGCAGCCTGGTGCCGTGGCGGAAGCGGCCGGCGGTGACCTGATCATAGAGCACCTCCACCACGACCCTGGGCTTGAGCGGCTGCCATTCGCCGGTGCGCTCGGTCGACCAGCGGCTGGGTCCTCCGGGTGCGTTGCCGGTGAAGCCGGGCGGCTCGATCAGACCCTCCAGCTCCTCGGTCCATGCCGGACGGTCCCTGGCGGCGATGGAAGAGGTGAACCCGACATGGTGCAGCAGGCCGGCGTCGTCGTAGAGACCGAGCAGCAGTGACGCGACAAGCTTGTCATTCCGGCCGTAGCGGAAGCCGCCGACCACGCAGTCGGCCGATGCGGCGCTGCTTGACCTTGATCATCGCCCGCTCGCCGGCCGGTAAGGCTCGTCGATCCGCTTGGCGATCACGCCGTCCAGCGCACCGCCGCTGCGCTCCAGCCAGCCGATGGCTTCGCCGCGATCGGCCGTCGCCGGCGAGAGCAGGAGCGCCGGCTCCGATTCCTTGGCGAGCATCTGCTCGAGCGGTCCGGCGCCGTTCCGCGAGCGGTTCGGCTGCCCAGCAGCTTCTTGCCGAGGGCGAGGCAGTCGAACGCCATGAACATCGCCGGCGTTTCCGCCGCAAGCTTGCGCGACCCGGCTGGCCGCCGGATGAAGCCGCAGCTGCAGTGCGTCGAAGGCGACCGCGCCCGTCGCTGACGATCAGCAATTCGCCGTCGATGACGAAGTCGCTTTGCCTTGAGCCGGCCAATCATCGCCGCGATCTCCGGGAAATAGCGTCCGAGCGGCTTGCCGGATTTGGACCACAGCTCGACATCGCGCGCCGTCGCGGACGGCGACGCAGCGGAAGCCGTCCCACTTGGGTTCATACTGCCAGCCGCCGCCCTGCGGCAGTTCCTCGGCAAGCAAGGCTTCCATGGGGGCGATCGCGCTCATTCGAGCTCGACCCAAACCGGTGCGTGATCGCTGGTCTTCTCCCAGCTCGCGTACTTCACGGTCGACGCCCGGCAGCACTGCAGCCGCTTGGCCGCCGGCTTGTTCAGCAGGAGATGGTCGATCCGGAGCCCGGCGTTGCGCGGCGAAAGCGTTGCGGAAATAGTCCCAGAAGGTGAAGATCTGCTCGTCCGGGTGAAGCCGGCGCAGCGCGTCGGTCCAGCCCTGCCCAGGCAGGCGCTGATAGGCCTGCTTCGCCTCGGGCGCGAACAAGGCGTCGTCGAGCCATCGCTCGGGCTTGTAGACGTCGAGATCGGTCGGGATGATGTTGTAATCGCCGGCCAGCACGACCGGCGCCTTCGACGCCGACGAGCTCCGCCGCGAGCGCCTCGAACCGCTCGATCCAGCGCAGCTTGTAGTCGAACTTCGGCCCCGGCCGCGGATTGCCGTTGGGCAGGTAAAGGCAGCCGATGAGCGCGCCCTGCACCGCCGCCTCGATATAGCGGCTGTGGCTGTCGTCGGGATCGCCGGGCAGGCCGCGACGGGTCTCGACCGGATCGCAGCCGCGGGCGAGGATGGCGACGCCGTTCCAGCTCGTCTGGCCGTGCCAGATCGCGCCGTAGCCTGCCTTCTCGATGGCGCGCGCGCGGGAATTTCTCGTCCGGGCGCCTTGAGTTCCTGCAGGCAGGCGACGTCGGGGCTGCGCTGCGTCCAGCCATTCGCAGCAGCACCGGCAGGCGGCCGTTGACGCCGTTCACATTGTAGGTGGCGATGCGCACGGGATCATCAACGCCGCCGCCGGGTGTGGGTTCAGCCTGGTCCGCAGCTCGCTGCCTGCCGGCCCCCTGTCACTGCGTTTCGAGCCTGCGCAGTCCGGCCCGGCCGGAATATTCCCCCCAGCGTGGCTGAAAGCAAGCCTTAGCGATCGTGGGTGGGCGGGTGGCCGAATGTGGCATGATACCATCGCGAAAAGCTGCCGGTTGAGGAATAGCCCAGCGCTTCGGCAACCTCCGCCACCTTGGTGTTCGGGTTGGCGAGCAGCCGCACGGCGAGTTGCTTTCGCGTCTGGTTAAGCAGGTCCTGGAAGGTAAAGCCCTCTTCGTCGAGCCTCCGCTGCAGCGACCTTTCGTGCAGTCCGAGCGCATGGGCGGTTGTCTTCAGCGTTGCCTGGGACGAACTGAGCAAATGCATGATCGTCTCCTGCACGGTGAGGACGA
The DNA here is from genome assembly GCA_963844355.1 of uncultured Alphaproteobacteria bacterium. GTDB lineage: Bacteria > Pseudomonadota > Alphaproteobacteria > Sphingomonadales > Sphingomonadaceae > Sphingomicrobium. Next base: position 3,558 of record CAWJNY010000001.1, on the reverse strand, counting down.
TGCTCTGCTGAACCGGTTGGAGCGCCTCCACCACGAGCGACTCGGCATGATGCGCGAGCCCGACGTTGGCAGTGGTGCGCGGGGTATCCAGATCAGCGCGGGTGACGGTCAGCCCGTTGAAGTTCGCATTGAACTCCAGCTCGCTCCTGAACATCCGCTGGTATTCTATAAGGTCGCTGTTTGCAGGCGCTGGATAGGCAAGATGGGTTGACTCGGGCGCCCAATCTTCTCCCATCACCGCGCGTGCGGCAAGCGCGGCGGTGCCGAGCAACAATTCGTTCGCCTGTCGATGAGGCTCCGCGGGGAACAGGATCAGATCAAGGACGATTACCGCAATATCGCTGTGTCGCTCGACGTCCAGCGCGATGATCGGCAAGAGGAAGCCCCGGTAGTAGTCCACAATACGGATAACGTCGCCTAACGACGGCTGCAGGGCCATCAGCACGCTGATCATGCCCATGTCAGCGACGTCGCGCTGGAGTGCCATCTTGAGACCAAAGGTGGGGCAACCGCTAAGCCGGGCGCTTTCCTCCAGCAGATGGATTGCAGCACCCGCCGAGATAAGCTGTTCGGGATGGTCAAGCAGGGAAGGAGTCAAGCCGGCTTCCTTGAGCAGCGGCGGGTAATCGAGACCCAATCCTTGGGCCACCGTCGTATAGCCGCTGAGCACCGCCACGCGGACCAACTCCAGTGCTGGACTGGCTTCAGGACCTCGAAGGTCACCGTTCTCGGCGGGTACCTGGCGCCCGTCTGGCATGTCTTTGCATTCCCACCTTCGTCCCCCGCGTAAATCGGGCTCTACCCGCAGTGCGCTGACCGTGCGCTGGAGGCCGCCGGCGGCCCAGGTCCGCGATCCTCGAATTAATTCACGACCGGGGGGTGAAAAAGCGGAGCCGCACCCTGACTTCCCGTAGCCACTGGAAACTAATTGTCGTGAAATGCGAAATGGCCGACGACGGCCGCGCCTAAAGGGCTCTCGATCGTACGAGAGCTGAACCTATCGCTTTCCAACGATCTCCGCCGGGGCGCGGGGCAGCCCCGAAACTGAGAGTTTCCAGGCCGGAGGCGATTGCCGCCGTGCGCTGGATCAGACGTCCCAGGAAACTTGGGCGAAGGCGGACGCATGCGTCCTGCCCGTCGGGACGTCGCGCTTGGAGCACGAACAACATGGCTTACACGTTGACTGGCGATTACGGTTATAAAGAGTATTGGATTAAGAACGTACTCAGGTACAACTTACAACGCGGATGCCGCGGATTGGCATGTAGCCGCCAATGAAACCGTGCCGGCGATCAACATTTACGATTCCAAGGGCATCGTTTTCGATGGCGGTGAGATCTGGGGAGAGATTTCCCAGACCGCGGAATGGTCGAGCATCTACAACCACATGGCTACCGGTTTCCGGATCAGCAACAGCCCCAATACGACAATCCGCGACTTCCACATCAATGGGACCTGGGACGGCATCCGTTTCATCCCCGACAATTCGCTGAATGTCGCGAACGGAAGCTCCAACGGCTGGCTGATCGAGGACGTTCGGATGACCAACATTCGTGACGACGCGATCGAGAACGACTTCGCTCAAACCGGGACCCTGCGCGACAGCCTGCTCGATGGCGTGTTCAGCGCCTTCGGCACGGTCAACGAACAGTCGGCCCACGGCGTCGTGACCGTCGACGACAGCATCATCATCATGAAGAACTATCTCAAGGACGGGGAAATAATTCATGGCTCGCCGTTCAAGTTCAACACCGAGAACCCGCAGAACAACCCGGACCTGAATATCGTCAACACCATCATCGCGGTCCAAGACCCGACCCACAACGGAATGGCGCGGCTGACGGAAGCGTGGGACAACCTCAACCAGTCGTCGGGGAACTATTATCTGAACCTGTCGGACACGCCGTTCCCGTCCAACTATCCGCTGCCCCCCAAGGGCTTCACCATCCTCCAGGGCAAGGCAGCCCGCGATTTCCTGGCATCTGAAAAGGCCAAATGGATTGCGGAGCATGACGGGACGTCGCAGGCTGCGACTGATCCGGCGCCCGCGGAGCCTACGCTGATTAGCGGTACGGACAGCTCGAACAAGCTGATCGGCACCTCCGGCGCTGACACTATCGTAGCGAAGGGCGGGGCCGACTTCCTCTACGGCAAGGGAGGAAGCGATGCGCTGACCGGAGGTACCGGGATGGACAAGTTCGTGTTCGACACCCGCCTCGACGGAAGCATCGATCAGATCAAGGATTTCAAGCCAGGAGAAGACGTGCTTTATCTCGATAACGCCATCTTCACCAAGCTGGGCTCGGGCTCATTGAGCAGCCCCGGGAAGATCTGGGGTACGAACCTTGAGGACGGCGCGGGTGCCAAGCCCGACAACTCCAACGATTTCCTGGCCTACGACAGCACCACGGGCAATCTGTCCTACGACGCTGACGGAAGCGGCTCCGGGTCGGCGATTGTGTTTGCGCATCTTCAAACCGGCCTGGATCTCTCAGCAGCCAATTTCGCTGTGATTTAAGGTTCGAAAGATTGACCCTCGGCCGCAGCAACAAACTTGCGGTCGAGGGCAATTCCTCGTTCCACTTAACCCTCGAACTCCACCGCATTCATTTTCCGCCTTGTGCTCGAACAGCAGGGGCATCTGCCCCGTGCCGCCCGGTCAGATCGGCGGTACCCGCCCGTCGCGGTAATAGCTCGCGCGGCGGCTCAATGCCGAGGGCGTAAAGGCCCCTCGCGGCACGCTCGCCTCGACCATCACCGGGCAGCGCACGCGCCACAACGGCATCCTCTATAACGACCTCTATGCTGGCCGATCCTTTTCAATCGGCAGACCTTCCTGCTCGACCCAGAGACGCGCCGGCGGGTCGCCCGACCCAATCCGCGATCGGTGTGGAAGAAGTGCGATGTGCCAGATCTGCGCATCGTCAATAAAGCGACCTGGTCGGCCGTGCAGGCCCGGCTTGAAGGCACGTCGATGCAGCCCCAGCACAGCGTCATCGGCCGCGCCGCCTCTTTTCAGGTCTGCTGACATGCGGCGAGTGCGGCGGGCGCATCATCGTCGCCACGCACTGACCGACAAGCTGCTGGAGCCCGGGGTGGGTGTCGTAATATGTCGCCGCATCACGCCGCCCACCGTCAGGCGCTGGCCCGGCATCGGGAAATTAACATGCTGCCGAGGAAGCGCCTGCGCGAGGCCGACGTGAAGGTGATGCGCCTCGCCTCAGCGATCGCCGCCGGCGCCGACGTCGCGTCGAGGTCAAGGATCTGCTGAAGGCGGCCTCGGCCGAGCGCGAGCAGCTGACGACCGAGCCGGCCGAGATAGACGCGGCGCACCTGATCACCATGCACCCGCGGACTGGCCGACAGCTATCGGAAGCGCATCGAGTTGAGCGCAGCGCTGGAAGGGCCCGAGGAAGCGCACCAGGCGCTGCGCGGCCTCATCGAGCAAGTCATTTTCTATCCGAAGAAGGAAGGGCGCGGCGTCGAGCTGGTGCTGCACGGCCGCCTCACCCCGATCATCCGCTTCGCGCAACAAAAAAAGGCCCCCTCCGAAGAGGG